>NZ_ATWY01000054.1 GCF_000421405.1 Butyrivibrio sp. NC2007 | reverse complement strand
GGAATACAGACCAGGAATACCGGTATGCGAATGTGATATAAACGGAGAATATCGAACGCACAATCCATAAGGAGGCTGTTCATGAGAGATAAACGATGCAATATAAAAACACTCGAGGCAGAACTTAAGTATCTACCATCGTATGTAGAACAATCTGTTAAGAAAATAGAAGAATTGCTTGAAGATGAAAAGCAAGGGATTCAGCGATATCCAAGGAAGAATATAGATATCGTTGAAATGAAAAAACAGAGAATACCAGTAGACTTAAGCAATATTTTTGATGTGCAGTATTCAGCTGACAAAGTAGTGATGGCATATGAAGATATTGTCAGTATGATTATTGAGCACACTATTAACAATCATCTAACGGAGAGCGATTACATTAGTATTATAAAGCTTATAGCGCAAGCTATCCTTTTAGAGATTGAAAAAGAAAAGCTTCAGGAATTTGTAGACAAGCTTGATAAGGACAAGTACAACGATATACTGATTGACTATCTTTTAAGCGCATACGGAATCAATCGTGCATTTGAGTCTGACAAGTATCTCAGGGAGAGACCATATATTATCGCGGGCAAGATATGCGAAACTGCTCAGACCGATAAGAATAAAGCTAAAGAGATGCTTGAGGAGTACATTACAAAAGAATATCTTAAGGGACATGCTGATTTGGGCTGGCCAAAAGCTGCAGAGACATGGGAACCATATAATGGCCTCTGGTCCTACGAAGCAGCAGCCATTGCCAAGCTCTTTGAAATTGATGATAGTGAGCTGAAAGGCAATCCCAACTATCCGTATGATCTTGCCCATTACAAGAGCGGAGTAGTTGCACAGGGAAATATCGAACCTGTCACACCGGCTGTTGAGGAAGAGGTTGAAGAGGAGTACATTGCCGGAATTCCACTTGCCCCGGAATTTGAGAAATTCATTGCGCCTAAGTTCCATGCCAAAGTCAACGAACTTATTGCAGATTTTGGCCAGCTTTCAGATGAAGAGTTTTATGACAAGTATGAACTTGGTGAAATATACTTTGACCTTGATGATTACCTAAAGG
>NZ_ATWY01000053.1 GCF_000421405.1 Butyrivibrio sp. NC2007 | reverse complement strand
GGAATACAGACCAGGAATACCGGTATGCGAATGTGATATAAACGGAGAATATCGAACGCACAATCCATAAGGAGGCTGTTCATGAGAGATAAACGTTGCGATATAGAACTTTTGGAAGCAGAACTAGAGCTTCTGCCAGAGAATATTAATTACACAATTGAGAAGATAGATCAACTGCTTGAAGATGAGAAGCAGGGTATTCAGCGTTATCCAAATAAAAACATGGATATAATTAAGCTTGAAAAAATGGATATACCTGTTGATTTGAGGAATCTTTTCGATGTTCAATATTCTGCTGACAAAGTAGTTATGTCCTATGAAGACATTGTCAGTATGATAATCGAATACACAGTTCAAAATGAGCTCACGCAAAGAGGATATATAGGCGTCTTAAAACAGATATCTCAGGCAATTCTTTTGGAAATGGAAAAAGAAAAACTTCAGGTATTGGTGGATAAGCTCGACAAGGACGAGTACAACGATATACTGATCGATTATCTTTTAAACGCATACGGAATCAAACGTGAATTTAAGTCTGACAAGTACCTCAGAGAAAACCCTTATATTATCGCGGGCAAGATATGTGAAGTGGCTCAGAGTGATAAGAATAAAGCGAAAGACATGCTTAATGAGTACATTATAAAAGAGTACCTTAAGGGGCATGCTGATTTTGGCTGGCCAAAAGCTGCAGAAACATGGGAACCATATAATGGTCTTTGGTCCTATGAAGCAGCAGCCATTGCCAAGCTCTTTGAAATTGATGATAGTGAGCTGAAAGACAATCCCAACTATCCGTATGATCTTGCCCATTACAAGAGCGGAGTAGTTGCACAGGGAAATATCGAACCTGTCACACCGGTTGTTGAGGAAGAGGTTGAAGAGGAGTACATTGTTGGAATTCCGCTTGCCCCGGAGTTTGAGAAAATAATTGCGCCTAAGTTCCATGCCAAGGTCAACGGACTTATTGCAGATTTTGGCCAGCTTTCAGATGAAGAGTTTTATGACAAGTATGAACTTGGTGAAATATACTTTGACCTTGATGATTACCTAAAGG
>NZ_ATWY01000052.1 GCF_000421405.1 Butyrivibrio sp. NC2007 | reverse complement strand
AAGGCGTAGTCGATGGACAGCAGGTTGATATTCCTGCACTTATGCATATCAGAACTGTGGGGACGCAGGCAAAAGGAGTGAGCCGGGAAAGGAAAGCCCGGTCCCGCAAGGGGGAACGAACTAAAGTAGTGAAGCACTAGATATGACTGCCAAGAAAAGCCACTATTGCGTATGTATAACCCGTACCGTAAACCGACACAGGTGGATGAGGAGAGAATCCTAAGGCCGACGGGAGAAGCATTGTTAAGGAACTCGGCAAAATGTCCCCGTAACTTCGGGATAAGGGGAGCCCACCTAAGACGTGGGCCGCAGAGAAGAGGCTCAAGCAACTGTTTAGCAAAAACACAGGTCTATGCGAAACCGAAAGGTGAAGTATATGGGCTGACGCCTGCCCGGTGCTGGAAGGTTAAGAGGAGAGGTTAGCGCAAGCGAAGCTTTGAATTTAAGCCCCAGTAAACGGCGGCCGTAACTATAACGGTCCTAAGGTAGCGAAATTCCTTGTCGGGTAAGTTCCGACCCGCACGAAAGGCGTAATGATTTGAGCACTGTCTCGGCAATGCACCCGGTGAAATTGAAGTACCAGTGAAGATGCTGGTTACCCGCGCCAGGACGGAAAGACCCCATGGAGCTTTACTCCAGGTTGATACTGGGAGCCGGTATTATATGTACAGGATAGGTGGGAGACTAAGAAGCTGTGACGTCAGTTGCAGTGGAGTCGCTGTTGGGATACCACCCTTATGATGCTGGTTTTCTAACCAAGGACCATTATCTGGTCCGGGGACAATGTCTGCCGGGGAGTTTGACTGGGGCGGTCGCCTCCGAAAGGGTATCGGAGGCGCTCAAAGGTTCCTTCAGAATGGACGGAAACCATTCGCAGAGTGCAAAGGCATAAGGGAGCCTGACTGTGACACCGACGGGTGGAACAGATACGAAAGTAGGACTTAGTGATCCGGTGGTATGAAAGTGGGATTGCCATCGCTCAACGGATAAAAGCTACCCTGGGGATAACAGGCTTATCACTCCCAAGAGTTCACATCGACGGAGTGGTTTGGCACCTCGATGTCGGCTCATCGCATCCTGGGGCTGTAGCAGGTCCCAAGGGTTGGGCTGTTCGCCCATTAAAGCGGTACGCGAGCTGGGTTCAGAACGTCGTGAGACAGTTCGGTCCCTATCCGGCG
>NZ_ATWY01000051.1 GCF_000421405.1 Butyrivibrio sp. NC2007 | reverse complement strand
TGGTCGGGATGGAGTACCATTAAAAGAATGGCTGAAATCACATAAAAAAGTACGGCTTGTTGCAAGAGATAGAGCAAGTGCATATGCCTCCGCAATCAACGAAGTACTTCCAGAATGTATCCAGGTAGCGGACAGATTTCATTTATTGCAGAATCTTCTCGAATATATGAAAAATATTTTCAAGGAAGAAATGCCACCCCGCCTATATATTCAAAACGGAGAAATATCTGAAAAAGCACCAGAAAAAATATTAAAAGAGAAGACACCGGATTTCCCATTTCTTGACAGTCTGCATTACGATAATACTCCACCTGTAGATTGCAATGGAAATGAAGTGATTTATGATAACAAAAAGCATGATCTGAATTCACCACAGTATCAACATCAGAAAGAAAAGAGGAAAAAAAACAACAATTAATTCGGGAGATACAAGCTTATTGGAAAAAGCAGGAGAAGCCGCAGATAAAAGAAGTAGCTGAAATTTTCGGAATCGCCTCTCTTACAGCAAAAAAATATATTTTTATGACGAAAGAGGCTATTGCTGCATTGGACCATCCTACGAATTACAAGAAACGGGATTCGTCTATGAATGCATGGCTCAATGTTATTTATAAAATGATGGCTGACGGTTTCAGTAACGAAATAATTTATTTTTACATCAAGCATCAAGAATCCTTTCATGATTCTGACCGCAAACTCGAAAATTATATTTATATTATTGGGAAAAATAATTTTCCAGACCGAGCCCTATTCAATAGAAAAACAACTATGGAATGGGTATTACCGCCAGAAGTGACTGTAATCAGCAGAGCAGATTTACTTAAATATATATTGACGTGTAATCCTAAAACAAAGCGAGATTCTGTCATTGAAAAATATATTGGTCAGATAAAAAGCAGTTATCCTGTTGTTACAAAAGTTGAAAAAATGTTCAAAGAATTCCATTCCTTGCTAATGGGAAAAGATGAAGAAAAATTAGATGAATATCTTAGAAAATATAGCGAGAGCGAAATACAATCGTTTTGTAATGGAATAAAAAAGGATATCCTTCCGGTCAAGAATGCGATATCCTTCTCTATAAGTTCTGGATTTGTTGAAGGAAACAACAACAAATTCAAAGTCCTCAAACGTATTGTATACGGTAGAAGTGGATTAGTCAATCTAGAGAAAAAATGCAAGTTGGCTTTTATACATAAAAGTAAAGATTTTTCCCTCTCTGCGCTATTATAAAACAAGCTGGTATCAATTTGATACCAGCTAATGTTTCACTTTGTTATAC
>NZ_ATWY01000049.1 GCF_000421405.1 Butyrivibrio sp. NC2007 | reverse complement strand
GAAGACTTTAACGATTACAAGGATTATGTAAAGAATTACTGGGGAAAAGACATCCCGACCAGAATAGTAACTTTTGAACTCGACAATGACCAGCAGTATTACGCAAGGGTTCCTTTAGAAAACAAGCTGTCAAACATTTACGAGGTTACAGTTAGGGAAGGGATCCTTTTCTGATGCATATATAAAGGAAATGAGTATGCAGGAGTTAAAACATGAATGTGAATTACGATGATCTTGGTGATGTATTAGAATATGGTGCCATCTCTGACAATGAAGCAATAGAAATGTGTGACAATATTTTGAAAGAGAGTCTGACTGAAACAGATGACATTGTATTAGAGTCAATGTTTCACGCAGTATACATGGGAGTTTCTCATCGTGATATTGCAAGTAAGATTGATATCGATTTAATTTTGGAAAAACTGGAATGCTTTAGTGAAGAGGTACTGGATTATATAATCACAATAATGGCACGTAGTGGGAAACAGAAGTATACCGAGACTATAAAAATGATTGGACAAATGTATCCTGAATTGGACATAGATGATGCACTTAATGAACTAAGAAGAAATTTTTAATAAGCGAGATAAACAATCGCAAGTCATTACATGACAGTAACCGCAATTTATGAGAACATCGATAGTAATGGGAATGTAACAAGAAGGGTTGAGGTGTCATCAGGGGGAGATAAGCCACTATATATTGATTACGATAAATATGTGGATTTTGTATCGGTTAATCTATTAAATCAGCCATGTTCGAGTATCACCCAAACTGTTTTTAATGATAACTGAGGAGATTTATGAAACATAAACTGAAACTATTAATAATGATCAGCATGATTTGTTTGGCTTTTATTTTTGTCGGATGTGCGGATAATTATGGCAACAAACTTACGGCAGATACTCCATATGAAGAATGGATCGAAGCCATAGATCTTTATGGGAAAAAGAATATTAGGCTAGAAGATTACATTGAAGAAAATAATGCAGTTATACTAGAGATTTCATGTACGAACATAGAAGGATATAGCGAGTTAAATTCACTGATAGTAGCCCATAATAGTTTTGTTGATAACAACAAAGATTATTTTGGAGATGAGAAGATATGCATTCAAGTAGTAGAGGGAAATAGCAAAGTAAAGAACGTTCTACTTACATATTATAACGAAGGCATTGATTCGTATTCGATAGATCTTGGTGATGATTTGAAAAGAGAAAAGACTAAGCGGCTTGAATATTTGGACCTGGACACATTACAAAACGCGGAAGTGCTGTGTGACGAAGGGATTCATTTTAATGCTTCTGTTGTCTCAATTTATCAATCCTATGGGACTCATATTTCAAAGAAAGATCTTGAGATATTGCAGAACATTGATGGCCTTGAGCAGGTTGTTGTTTTCAACATGCTTGATGACGATATTGATGAGTTATGCAAAATGATTTGGGAATACAGACCAGGAATACC
>NZ_ATWY01000048.1 GCF_000421405.1 Butyrivibrio sp. NC2007 | reverse complement strand
CAATGTCATTAAGATAAGATGACAACAAAAAGAAATAGAGAACTGAGAACCTGAATAAGGTAATCAGTTCTCTTTTTTTGATGGTTTTTAAACCTTCAGGGCATAGAAAATAGGCAGATGTCCATCTGCCGAAATGATAGTATAATTAGTTTGTTAAGCTACTCTGTACAGAAAGCTTATAGCGGTTTGGACTTTGACTTTGCGAGGGTCTTTGCGTCCAGGTCGGATTGGAAGAAGCTCTTTACTGATGAGGAATTCCACGTCAGGAGGAGCTTCCTTCTTTATTGATAGAAAATGGCGACATATGTGGATAGCCCTCGTGTAGTTTAATTGATAAGCATGCTTTCGGTGCGCTACTTTTTGATTCACTATGGTGTGCATTGTTATCGCTTCGCAGAAATTGTAAAGGATCATCCGGGCCCATATTTCCTGTTTTATATAGTCCAGCTTTTTGGCGTGAAAGTTTACTAAGCCAATAGCATATTTCAGTTCTCTGAATGATGTCTCTATACCCCATCGCATATGATATAGTTCTTTGATCTTTTCTGATGAGAACTCATCCTTAGGAAGATTAGTGATAATGCATTCATAGTTGTCTTCAGATATGGGAAACCTGACAATTCGCATGCGTATTTCGTAGAACTTGTTATCGTATAAATCCAGAAAATCAAAAGGAGTTTCTTTCATGATGATTCGGTATTTCTCAGGGTTAGCTTTCACTTCCTTTGTTTGCTTCCTTGTCAGGGTAATTGAAATAGTTTCATCAAAACATTCCTTGTTCTTGGGGAGTAGTGACCTTGCAGAAGAAGCAATTCCATTACTACGCAAATCCTTCACACGGATCAGGTAGAAATGATGTTTTTCATTGATGTGTGCAAAGATGTTATAGTTTTCATATCCCCTGTCGGCAATGAAAATAGTCTTGTATTCACTGACGTAGCAATCAACCATATCGCACATGGCTTTGCATTCATTTTCCATTCGAGATGGTTGAATAATGGCATCTATATATGTCCTTGAGCGTAAATCATAAAGAGCGTTAAGGTGAATCTGGTTAAAGCCCTTTGAATCAGGAGTTGATTGAAAGTAAGTTGTTTCATCATCTGGATTATGAGCAATGTTCAAATCAGATCCATCACATGCTAATAAGCGATATCCATGATAAAGCTTGGGCTGGGATATGGTATGAGTGAATTCATTGAAAAGGAATTCAAATGCTTCTGGAAGAATCTGTGCACGGCGTTGATTAAAGGAAGCACCGGAAGGAGTATTCTTGCTGAAGTTAAAATGCTCCAGCAATTCATCTTTAATAGCTTTACCCTCCATGGCTAAGATAAATCTCATTATATCTGTAAACGACCATTTCTTAGTGCGGCAAAAATCCGTATTTGGGTTCCGGGTAAATAGCCAATGAACTCGGTCCATTTGATCAATAATTGACAGCAGCTTGTTTTTAACAGTTTTAGAATAGTTCATTTAGTGCCTCCTTGAAAAAAGATTTGTCTTTAATTTCAAGGGCCGCTTTCGCTACTTCTAAATACAATTCGTAGCGAAAGCGGCCGCACTTTTTCAGTCATCTGTCAACTATTTTTTAATAAAAAAAGACCTCTATACCATTTCTGATATAGAGATCTTATTCCGTCATCTTATCTTAATGACATTG
>NZ_ATWY01000047.1 GCF_000421405.1 Butyrivibrio sp. NC2007 | reverse complement strand
GTACAAAATTTTTTATTATAATCCTCCTTAGCTCAGTCGGTAGAGCATTCGGCTGTTAACCGAAGTGTCGTTGGTTCGAGTCCGACAGGGGGAGCGCGAGAGGTCGTCTTAAGGCCAGGCTCAACTGAAGTTCTAAGCTCGAGAGAACCTCGCTAAGAACTCCAGCAGGGCCTATTGCTAAGCGGTCACAAGACGCCCGCTAAGCACTAGGCTCCGTGGTCAAGCGGTCAAGACATCGCCCTTTCACGGCGGTAACACGAGTTCGATTCTCGTCGGAGTCATTTATCAGGAGCTTTAGCTCAGTTGGTTAGAGCAACCGGCTCATAACCGGTCGGTCCCGGGTTCAAGTCCCTGAAGCTCCACTATGGTTTTTTAATAGTATATTGAAGAACCGCGTAATACCCAGTATTCATTAAAAAGGGGTCTTAGCTCAGCTGGGAGAGCATCTGCCTTACAAGCAGAGGGTCACAGGTTCGAGCCCTGTAGGCCCCACTAACGCGATATGTAATATTTGCATATCGCGTATTTTTTACCACAGCATAATATGGTAAATGCCGGCGTGGCGGAACTGGCAGACGCCCGGGACTTAAAATCCCGTGGGTAGTAATACCCGTACCGGTTCGATCCCGGTCGCCGGCAGTAAAGAAGAGAAGCAGAGATGCTTCTCTTTTTTTGAAGATCATACCGAACATATGTACCGTCTGCTTTTTGTCTGATATAATAGGTGTATTGATAGAGGGGTGAAAATATGATGAATGTAACATTTGATACTGCAAATAAAAAAGATATTTCAGAACTGACCAGGCTTCGAATTGCATATATCATGGATGATTATGGAACTATCAGCGAAGCTGATAAATATGCCATGGAAGAGCAATTACCTGGTTATTTTGAGAGAAAACTGGGCAAAGAGCTTATTGCTTTTGTAGCAAGAGCTGATGGACAGCTGGTTGCCACGGCATATCTTTTGCTTATAGAAAAACCAGCTAATCCATCTATGCAAAATGGACTAGTTGGTGAAGTGCTGAGCGTATTCACTGAGAAAGAGTATCGTGGACAAGGCATCAGCACACGCTTAATGAACGATCTGGTAAAATATGCCAAGGAGAATCGTCTGTGTTATATTGACCTGAAGGCTACAGAAGAAGGTTATTCTCTTTATAAAAAGATTGGCTTTGAAGAAAGAAATCAAAAATATAAGGATATGCGGTTGAAACTATAGTATTTTTTTAGACTAACCCTGGGAGGGAAGATGAAAAGAGAACTTGGAATAGCGCGTTGCGGATTAGCATGTTGCCTGTGTTCTGAAAATGTAACCTGTAAGGGATGTAAAAGAGATGGCTTTATGGAGCTATCCTGGTGTAAAGATGCCGAGTGGTGTGAGGTCCGCAGGTGTGGTATTGATAAAAATCTGAATGGATGTTATGAATGCAAACCGGCGAATTGTCGCAAAGGCTTATATGCAGACAAGATTAAAGCAAGGGCATTTGCGGAATATGCACGAAGGTTTGGAGTAGAAGAGCTATTGGATTGCCTTGAACGCAATGAAAAGGCAGGTATAGTTTATCATCGGGAAGGAATTATGGGAGACTATGACGACTTTGATGATTTAGAGGAACTGATAAGCTATATAAAAACAGGGAAAAGATAATGAAAATTGGTATTTCAGCTTGTTCAAACGGACATTTGCCGGAGTGGCAGGATCAGATAACTGAACTTGAACAGGTTCTTGACAACATGAATATTGAAACAGCTCTTTCACCGCATATTATAATAACGTGCGAGAAAACCCCTTCCGATGAAGTCGGTTGTGGGATGAATCGCACTGATGTTTAAATTTTGTAATACGAGAACATATGTTTGC
>NZ_ATWY01000046.1 GCF_000421405.1 Butyrivibrio sp. NC2007 | reverse complement strand
GGGGACGTTTCAGTTTGTCTCATTTTGAGTCACCGGGGACGTTTCAGTTTGTCTCATTTTGAGTCACCGGGGACGTTTCAGTTTGTCTCAAAATGAGACAAACTGAAACGTCCCCAGTGACTCACGCAATCAGGCTTTCTTGTTCGAAAAAAGTCCGCTCAGAACTGTGCCTGCCACAGATCCAGCCTGTGGTCTATACTCTTTTCCGCCAAGAAACAGTTTTTCTACCTTAAGGTTAATCAGCTTATCCGCCGGTACAGAGTACGGATTCTCTGATAGTATTACCATATCAGCTATCTTGCCTTCTTCCAGTGAGCCTCGCTCCTTCTCATCAAAGGTTGTGTAATAACCGTTGTAAGTGCACATACGAAGGGCGTCCTGTACGGAAACTGCCTCCGACGGATTGCTATGATTTACAGCCTTGTGCAGCCAGACAATCGGGTCCGGATCCGTGCATGGGCCGTCACTGCCAAAGGACACTATGCAGCCGGCTTCCATGAAGGTTCTAACCGGGTTAAGGCGGGAATTTCTCTCTTTGCCAAGAATGCTCTCAGTATATTCCGGTGGCTCCTGTTTCCAGTTATCGAAGGCTATCTGCATAGGCAGCTGAATGTGATACTCCTTGCAAATGGCAATGCCTTCCTTGGTCGGGAGACAATCATGGATAATGCCATGTCTGTGGTCATCCCTTGGGAAGTCGTCAAGCGCTGCCTTTATCGCTCTTGTAGCCTGATCAAAGGCCTTATCTCCAATCGCATGCATTTCAATCTGAAGGCCTGCTCTGTTGGCAGCCTTGCAGAACTCAGTCACCTTCTCATCCGAGTAATAAAGAACGCCATTTCCGCCAATTTCATCAACATATGGCTCGTTCATCGACGCATCATGCGAGCCAAAGCATCCATCAAGAGCGCACTCAAAGCACCCTCCTATTCTTGGGAGATTTCTGCTGGTCGCAACCTTTACGTTAAGTGACTGCGGAAAGACTCTTATCTGAAATCCATGCTGTATGCCCTTTGCAACCAGCTTTTCCATGGTTATGTCCATGTTTAGCGGGAATCCAACGCCGCTGACGGTATGTATCATTCCTATACCCTTTGAAGCCTGGTAATCAACCGCGCGCTGCATGTTTTTAATAAGTGTTGGGATCTGAATAGAATTTGTAATGTAGTCAGAAACCGCGAAAAAGGCTTCCTGATTCATTTCTCCGGTATCAGGATGATAGCCGCGCAGATTCTTGACTTTACTGTCAACTAGTTTTAGAAGTGCGCTGTTGACCACGCACGCATGACCATCGTATTTGACCATGAAAACGGGCTTTTCGGAGCAGACAGAGTCTATCTCTTCCCTGCTTACAAGTCTCTTTTCCTCAACAGAATACGGCGATGCGCCGAAGGCGATCATGATCTTCTCCTTGCATCTGCCCTTAAACTCTCTTATTCCCTCAAGGATCTCTTTATTCGTGCTGCATTCCATGACATTGAGGCCTGCATGAAACTGCGAAAAAGAAGCAAAATGCTGATGCGTATCACAAAAAGACGGGATCAGGGCCTTATTTCCGAGGTTAATTCTATCCACATCAGTGAATTTCTCCGGGAGCTCTTTTCCCACAAATACTATTCTGCCGCCATCTTCAACCAGAAACCTTGCGACATCATTGTTCCTGTTAACTGTTAAAATGTTCCCCTCAAATACCTTCATATCACACCACCATTAGCAGAGTTCCTGCCCCTATTAGCACGCATCCGATTGCTGACTTTGCAGTAAAATCCTCGTGCAGAAAAACGAATGCCAAAACAAGTGTAATTACAACGGAAAGTTTGTCGATGGGCACGACCTTGGAAGCATCTCCCATCTGCAGTGCCTTGTAGTAGCACAGCCAGGAAGCTCCCGTCGCCAGGCCCGATAGAATTAAGAAAATCCAGCTCTTTTGAGAAATTGATCGTATGCCGGATTGCTGATTTGTTATAAAGACCATTCCCCAGGCCATGACAACCACCACCATGGTGCGGATTGCCGTAGCCAGATTTGATCCTACCCCTTCAATTCCAATCTTCGCAAGTATTGATGTAAGTGCAGCAAATATCGCCGACCCCAGTGCTAACCAGAACCACATATCTACGCCTCCTCCATACCACAGGTCATAGGGCAATCCGCCCATACATCCATGTTAGCACAATTCTCGTCCATAAGGGAGTCAAAGAGAACCGTCCCCGGTGTCTCAAAATGAGTCAAACTGAAACGTCCCCGGTGTCTCAAAA
>NZ_ATWY01000045.1 GCF_000421405.1 Butyrivibrio sp. NC2007 | reverse complement strand
ACCGTGGATTATTATTGGGATATTTTAAAGACTTTAAGATGTCTGAGTTAGAAGTACATTATATTAAGACCTCGATTGATCTTGGATAATTAGCAACCCATGCTTTATGACTAAAAGAGGCAGTATAGAATAGGGAACTTAATAATATGTATAGTCTAGAGGAATTTTTAGAGAGATTAAATAATGAGTAAATTATCAGTGATTCAAGCTTACAATTTGTGTAATGAAGACATAACTGTAATCCGTGAATTGGAAGAACAGGACCTTAAAGGAATTGTTCCCAGAGAATGGATTTCGTTGGTAAATGAAAAGTCCCCAGAAAAGAGAATCAACATCGCCATCTCATTATGGGAAAGAGTAGTTGGGAATGAGTTATCGTTAGTTATAAACTCGCTTAAGTCTAATCTACGAGATATTAATCTTCTTAAAGTGGGGAATAAATATTATTTGCTCTATGTAATTCAGAGTCCTGTCGGTGAAGAAATATATTATATAGGTGGAAATCCATATAACGTTCATTTGGATGAATGCGGACTTGCTTCAACTGTAAAGCCTTTTTATACAAATCTGCATGACGGGTTTTATGATTATTGTTATAAGGCAATGGGACTAATAGAGAGTAACAAAATCAAGAACCTTAAAGAACTGGTAGACCATAATTCACATAATGATAATCTTCAAGACTATTTAGGTTATTTTTCCAATGGAATGGGTGATTATGTGGCAATAGATAATAATTCAAATAATGCGTATTTGTATTTTAAAGATGGAGAATCAGCAAAAAACGTCGGATTTTGGGATGTAGTAGATGAATGGTTAAATATGGCAATAAATGGATGAAACTAGAGGGCTTGAAGAGGAAAGAGGCAGGTGAGTGTTCATGAAAATAGATGAATTAAAGTCATTCTTGGAAAAAGAAGGGCTGTTACCAATGAACTATTATGGATGTCCTAAGCATTACGTCTCAGGAGCTGATATATGTAATATTGGGAGAACAAACAACTTACCTGATGTATTTGGTGTTTATAGAGTCGCCGAAAGTGAAGCCTGCGTCTTTTTTATAACTGACTCAGAAAGAGGAATGCGATGCCATAATGAGGTGTTTTCAACTGAGGAAGAAGCATGCGAGTATATAATAAAAAGAGCTCAAACCAGCAAGGTAACGTTCTTGAATGAGAATAATACTTTTGCTAACAATGTTGTTCCCCAAAGCGTTCAATCAATAGAAAACGAAAAGTACACATATTACAAGTTTGATATTGGTAATGGCGCAATGAGAAAAAAAGGATACTTGGTAGAATATATTGATAAAAATGGTAATTGGGTCGAGAATATTGAGCTTTTGAGAAAATTTATAGGGTTAGATACTGGATTCTATGAAATAACAGAAGCTGAGGCTGAAGCTATCGCTCAAAGCAGAAAGAATAAGGATGGAGTATGACTGAGTTAGAAATGCTACAAAGTGAATTATTACCGCTAATTACGGCCAAGCGAGGAGAGAGCTACCTTAACCATATATGCTTGGGAGAATTCACATCAAGGCCCGGAGTTATAGGATGCTTTGAGTATAATAATGATTGGTTTCTCTACATTAACGATGATAGAATGCCGAACACAATGTTTAACGGACCATATAGCGCAGAAAAATGTTTGTTTGCGCTTGCAGTGAGATTAAATGTTTATAAAGAGCTGATGAAATATGAGTTTACTGAAGATGAAAGAAAGATATATCGTGAAAACATCTTTAGCTCTTTTGATGAAATTGATAAGTATTACGAAGAAAAGGTCGGTGTCAGTTACATAAGCCCTAGATCTGATCAGGTAAAATACAAGTACTATAAATCTCATATTGGCAGTGGAGTGCTGCGCAGAGATGGACTTCGTGTTGAGCTTTTAAGCAAAGCCGGGGAGTGGGAGGAAAGAAAGGATCTCCTTACAAAATTCATTGGAGGAGATTGTGATCTTGATGAAATACCTGAGGAATTGGCTCTTGTGATTGCTGAAGAAAGAAAAGCAGAAACTAGAGCCAAATAATCATTTTGGAGCATATATGAACATGGTTAAAAATATCAGAGTGTCTCTTTGGCTTGGAAGATTTAAAAGCAAAGAAGAATTAGATGGCTATATGGATGTTAAGTATGATAAAGATGGCAACCAGCTTCAGTCATCATTTCAACGTGATTTTAGGATATGCAAATACGATATGGACGCAAGTGAAGTAGATTGGATAAAAGATAGAACGCGTGATGTGCGGTCTTTGCTGATGGGATTCACTGCTGATGACGTAATAATCCCGCAATTTGAAATCATTTTGGGAGATACGGAGATTCAAAACTATAACTGTATTGTACTGTTGTATAACTTTGAATATGATAGTTCGATACTTTCTTCTGGAAGGCTTGATTATATTGGTTGCGTAAATGTCTAAATATTGACATATGATGTTTAGACCGCTATCCCGGAGACAGGGATTTTAAGATGTGGATGGAATATGAACATTAATGAATTTATCGAAAAATATAATATAGCAATAGTCGCAGAAGCAGATATAGAAAACAAAAGATTTGAGATTATAAAAAGAGATAAAGAGCTTGAATCCTATGATTTGTTTGAGCAACTAATTCTCTTTGGGAATGTTAAGAGTTTAGTTGAAAATGTTGAAGGGCAGATTTTACCAAGAATCTGGACACAAGGAAAATCAAAGTG
>NZ_ATWY01000044.1 GCF_000421405.1 Butyrivibrio sp. NC2007 | reverse complement strand
GTTACTATTCACAGCCAAATAATGAGTGTTGAGCGACTCTGCAATTGTCAAAATGATGATTGCAGAGTTTTTCTATGTGTGTCATTCTTAATAATATCATATTTGAAGAGGTGATGTTTTTGAAAGCACTTAGCCTAACACAGCCATATGCTGAACTAATAAAAAATGGGGTTAAGTCTATTGAAACCCGTAGCTGGAAAACTGATTATAGGGGCATCATGTACATACATGCAAGTTCCACAAAAATTCCTAAAGGAAGCAGGGAGAATACCGAGTTAATGAAGCTGGCTGGAGGCAATGATATGGATTATGGTGCTATCATCTGTTCATGTAATCTTGTAGACTGTGTTCAAATGACGGATACTTTTGTTGAGGATATGAAACAGAATCACAGCAATGAATATTTGGCGGGGATTTATATGCCTGGAAGATATGCTTGGATATTTGAAGATATCAAGATCTTAGAAGAGCCTATAAAAATGAAGGGACATCTTGGACTGTGGAATTTTAAATTGTCGGAGAACCAATATGAATAAAGAGTATTTGTATCATGGCAGTCCTGTCAAAGTGGATAAACTTGTGCCCAATCAGGCATATGATACAGGCTTTGAATCAGGATGTCAGTACGCTGTTTACGCTACAAGCAACAAGAAAATGGCTGTTTGCTTTGCTCTGGGGTGTATAGAGGAAAACGGAGATGCTGAACGCATAATGCTTCCTCAATATGGAGATAAAATGGTGTTTAGGAACTGCCATCCTAACTATGGTGGGAAGGGATTTATATACCTCTTGGATAAAGAAAAGTTCTCCCATGCTATGGGAACGCAGTGGGTATGCTATCAGGAAATAATCCCGGATGAAGTTATTGAAATCAACGTAGATGATTACCTGGACTACTGCATTGTGGAATGATATGTAAGTATTCTAATCAGGCGGAGTTATGCTCCGCCTAAAATTTCCTTTAGGGTATATGGATTTCCTTCCATCAGTCTGGTAAGAGCCAGAAATGGTGGAATGTCATTTCTGCTGCAGGTATCGATATAGCTTTTTACATCAGCAAAGAAACCTGCATTTTTGATATCTTGATATTGCCCGGATACTTTCTGTTTTACCTTAATACCGCGAAGGCTTCTTTCTGCAAGGTTATTTGTGGGTGGCACTGAAAAGTCCTTTATCCAGAGGAAGTTACTTTTCTTGAACTTCCTAAGGCGATTTATCAGTTTCCTTTCATCAGACTCATAATATTTGCCCTTTGATGTAGCGAACTGCTCGTCGGCTCTTTTCAGGATTCTATCGATTTCTTCCATGATTGTATAATACCTGGTTCCGAAGGATTCTACGCCATTTTCCACAAGTATGTTCCGTTCATGAAGTATGCCTGCAAGGTAATTCTTCAACTCCTTGGTCCAGGGATGGTCAGAATAATCGACTATCTTCTGCATATCCCTAGAGAGATGACCAGAGCATTCTGCATTTTTGAAATGAAAGTCCTTGTTATAATTGACAGTCACATGGTCATGAACCACAGTGGTGTCTGAACCTAGCGCAGCAAGGATACCATCTTCATCAAGGCTCTTTCGGTCTTTCTTTTTATGTGCGACAAACATAGCGATATGCTCGTTGCCATAAAAACGAACGCAGCATCTTTTGGTATCCACAAAGATCACGGTGTCATCCCAGTGAAGGATTTTCTGCTTGATGCATTCAAGCTTGAGATCAATCATGAATTGTTTAAGACCGCGGGATGCCCGCTTTTGAAGCTTGCTGATATATCCTTCACTAATGGAAATCCTATTTTCAAGGAAACCATCAACAATCTTTTTAACCCGGTTTATGCTGACGTAGCCAAGATCCAAAAGCGCAAGACACATGGCCTGTAGTGCATTTCCGTATTGAACGGGCTCCTTAATTGAGAGCGGTATCGGAGAGTGGACTACATGACCACAAGAGTTGCATTTATAGACGTAGATATAATGGCGCTTTTTGACGAGCTTTACCTCGTAGTCGATAACATCTTTTGTACGTTTCTCTATAAGGGTAAGGTCATCGCTCCCGCAGTCAGGACAATTTTTTAATGTGTGCTTTTCGCGGTCAGTAATTTCACTTTCCGAAAGCGGAGCAAGGGTGTGTTTTTTGTGACCGGGCTGTCCGCCACGCTTCTTTCCGGATTTTACCCGAGAGTTAGGAATTACTTTTTTCTTGCCTATGGGAGTCTGGCTGGTGGGAAGAGAGCTGTTGGTGCCATCAGTATTATTCTTTGCTTTTTCTTTTGCCAGAGCATCCTTTAGTGCTTCTACCTGAGCTCTTAATTTATCGCTTTCAGAATCTGATGCATCGTTATTTGTCCCAAGTATGGCATCCATACGAGACTGGAGTTCGGCGCATTTTTCCTTATACTCATCAAGCTCTTTGGCCATATCTTCCTGATCAAAGACGGAGTCCATTGCCTTTGCATCAAAGTTTTCTGTAATGATAACCTGCCTGTGATATAAATCCTTATATCTTTCCAGCTGGTTTTTCAAATGCTGGTTTTCCTGCGTCAGTCTATTGATGGTTCTGATATTTTTGGCTTTCTCTTCATTGGTGTAAGTTCCTGCAGCAAGCTGGTCAAGTTTTTTCTGCAGTTTTCTGTTTTCGTTTTGGAGTTGTAAGTTTTCTTTGCGTCTATACTCGTAAGCCTGCTCTAAAGTCATTTTCAGCCCTGTTTAGTCCTTTTTGATTTTAATTCTTTTAGTTCCTGCTTCAGCATTGCGTTTTCTTCAAGCAGCCGCCTGACTTCATCTTTAAGCCCTTTCATAGTCTTGGGCATTTCATAGTCATCGGGGGATGGAACATAATTAGGACTTCGTTTTTTTCCGCGACCGTCGGTTGGAATAATTTCCCCTGTTTCTTCGTTTAGCCTGCCTATAAGAGTTCTCTTTGACCGGGATTGTTTCTTTTCTTTGTCCCAAAAAGATTTGCATTCATAGACATACGTGATTCCGGATCTTTTATCTTTTTGATGAATTATAGACATGATTTCACCTCCTATATCGTCATGTATATAGTATAACACATGACGATATTTAACACAATAGAAAAATGCCAAAAAGCATAGGAAAAATCTAGGTTTTTGGCATTTGATGCTGTGGTGAATTAATGGTTATGTATTTTCCTTGTGGTGAAAAAATGAGTCCGGAATGCAGATAGGCTGTGAATAGTAAC
>NZ_ATWY01000043.1 GCF_000421405.1 Butyrivibrio sp. NC2007 | reverse complement strand
GACCATATTTCTACATGCCTTTTATCATCCTCAAGAGAAGCGTGATATTCCTTCCCTTCATATATAGCATATCTTCCTGTTTTATCCATTCTTATTATTTTTTGCCTTTCTTCAGCAATCACAAAAGCTAATTCCTCAGGTATTTCATCAAAAGAGCTAAAGATGTTTTCACGATATATCTTTCTATCATCTTCAATAAACTCATATTTCATTTTATCAATTTATACTACTAGAAAAGATGGAATTTCTTTTGATAGTTCGTTGCACCCTATCCCAAAATGTATTGTTATCGCTAGCATACATTTTGCCTCTATACTGCTTTAGCTTAAGTTCCATATCATTAGTTTTCTGTACTAATCTTTTTATCCTACCACTATCAAAGACTATAAAAGGTAAACTCGGGAATTTTCTCTTCATTAACTGCTCACTAATGACATAATCATAGACCTGGAACAACTGAGCAGCATCTCCATTATCTATCATGTCATCAATAGCGTCCAACATTTGCAGATTAATGTTTTTATTCCCACTTTCATAAATTGGGTAAACAACATTTTCAAACATAACATCTGCATCAGTTACATCTAAGTAATAGGAATCCCGTTTATAAAATCGATACTTTTCATCATATCCCGTAAGCAGAGTTTTAAGACTCACATTCAAAAGTGCCTCTTCTGCTCTCTTTACACTCATATCAGTAAAAACTGTATCTTTAATTACAAAATCTGACATTATTTCTCCTCTTAGTGTTGTTTTTGGATATCTGCATCAGAAATTATTTTCCCATCATCTTTTCCTGATAGATTCTTTCTTCTAAGGAAATCTTCCTCTTAAGGGCCTGACAAGCTTCACTTTCTGTAGAAAACACCCTTCTATACTGTGGTATTCCCCTTTCAGAATCGGTTATGAAGATGCAATATTTTCCGTCTTCTCCTTTGAAAATACCATATACATCAACACAGTTATCCCATTGAGAATCCTTGTAAACAAGGTCACCCCTTACGTACTTCTTTATGCTCATACCTACATGCGCCATAAAGAGTCCCTCTTGTGCTAATTGTGCTTCCAGTTCATTAATTAACATTTTTATCACCTCACAATCTCTTTTATCATACCCATGTAGCATTAATTGCCGGATCGTCAATATATGAAACATCATCCACGTATATCTCGCTATCTTCATTGGTCTTCCTGATCTCAATATGAGATTCATCTACTTCAAATTTTGGATCCATTTCACTCTGTACGTCCTCTACGCTGTTAGCTGCAATAAGACTCTACTTTTGCCATTCAGGCCTTAATCTGAAATGTATTGTTCCGTATAACTGGCTAATAATTTCCTCTTCAGGCCCTCTAGTTTCATATTCTTTTTGCCTATCATCCACCTCTAAGATTACCCATTCATCACCGTCTTTCCAGCAACTTATTGTATCAGCCATATTTGATCGTTTACCTAAATAGATTCCTAAACTCTCTAAATCAATATCTTTTGTCATTTCTACCAATTCTGAAAATGTCATACCTAGAGGCACTCCTATATTTATTTGTGGCATTGTATTAATTCCTCCATGAACTCTTTTACCGCCTCAGTAACAAGTTCCAGATGATAGTCATAGCAATGATTATCTCCAGGAATCGTCACAAACTTGCAGTTCTTGTACTGCTTGGAAAACTTGACGGAAACCTCATACGGTACAGCTTCATCCTGATCTCCGTGAACGATAAGTACAGGCTTTTGATATTTGTCCACAAAATCTTCAACCCTTATTGTCTGTGCGACTCTGGCGTAATTACCCTTGAGCTTTCTTCCGTCCCAGGCTTCCATTTCATCGGGAATGTTCTCTGGATCGAATTTCAAGCCGAGAAGTTCGCCTTTTCTTGCGATTTCCGGAATCATAGCAGCCGGTGACAACGGCATGATTGCCTTGATGATATCTCTTTCCATGGCTGCTGCAAGCATTATTGATAGACCGCCCTGTGAATGACCTACCATGTAAATGTCCGTAACAAAATCAAGTTTCCTTGCATAGTCAACAACAGCCAGTATATTTGTAAGCCACTTAAAGAGTGTATGATCCTCAAATTTACCATCGCTCTTTCCGTGTCCGTACATGTCTGCTCGAAGAGTCGCCACTCCAATCTCATTAAGAGTCTGTTGAACAGCAACAATATGTCTTTCCTCACTATGACCTGTAAAGCCATGAATTATGATGCCCAAAGGGCACTTTTCAGGGTTCCTCTTGGGCATATCCAAATACGAATTCAGTTTTATTCCATCACAATCAATGTCCAGTCTGTAATCTGCCATTCCCAATATCCTCTTAATTCTTGGCGCGCATATAGTCAATGTATTTATCTCTGATAGAATCCGCAGGGAGGTCAAATCTTACCCCGTGCTCATATAATTCGTCCAGCAGTTCTTCAACATTATCATAATAGCTGATACGAATACTGCGCTTTTTGTTTTCAAAGAAAAGCTTCAGCTGCTCAAACTCGACATTTCTTTCCCTTCTCTTGATCAGTTCTGCATGATCGATTGAACTGTAAGCAATTCGAAGTTTCTCTTTGTTATTAGAATAGTAAACAATGCAATCCTCAAAGATGCGATAATACTTTGATATAAAAATATTATAAATATAGATACTCAATGCTATTATCGCCGCCAAAACCAGAAGCAGATAATACTTTTTCAAAGCAAAAGCAAAAATCATAAAAATAACAGCTACTAATACAGCAAAAAATGCAAACAGAATCCAAAAAGCTATTTTTGATGATTTACTATACTTAAGCATTTTCCCGTCCTTCCTGACTTCTATTTCCCGGGCCAGCATGCCAAAGGCAATATCCTCATCCATACAACCCATTTCAAAACCGGTTCTTCCCCTGTCTTCAGTATGGTAAATTATCCATTCCTGAATCCTCTCGTCAAAGAATACCCCGTATACAAACTCTGTCTGTCCTCTGTAATCCTCATCGATCACTATGTTCTGGCAAACTTTTTCTTCATATGCTTTTTTCTGTGCAAGGAAATCTTCTCGTGACATACGCTTAGGCCTGTCCTCATATGCAACAGAATTATCCTGGCGCAGCAGAAGATCAAAGTATTCTTTTAGCTCTATCTTCTTCAGATGTACTACTCTTCTGTAACCACAGGCTCTTACCAGCGGGTCGTAGTAGTAGCACTGACTGTAATTAAGCTTTCCTCTGATCCTGTCTATTGATCTGAAGGACCTGTAATCCCAAAGTTCAGGATCAAAGTTCTCACTCTTAAGTCCCTCAAGGAATTCACTGATATCAGATGCCATGGGTCTGCGCGTTCCATAACCACACTTAAGCAGTCCCACAGCTCCCAAGCTGTCCAGATAGACAACATCCCCCAATCCGGTAATCATTACCGGAGCCACGATATCCTCTTTTGGAAAAAGAGCTTTCACCTGATTCGAATACTCATCTGGATTTATCACTTTGAAAAAGCCATTCATAAAGCTTCCAAAGCCCTGCTCTTTCCATATGGTGAGAAGCTCTGATGGTAAGGCGCTTTCATATTTTGTTTTTATCTCTTCAGTTATGTCGCTGAACTTTACATAGTTTTCTAGCATGATCTCAAATTCCTAACTTCTTCTTGATTCATTCCAAAATATTTATCTATTTCAGCTTGCCACATTTTTCTTAATCCATCTGTAATCTTGTCCGCTTTTCCTTTAGCAATCATCATCTGCTCTCTCTCTTCAATTGAAAGCATTGCTTCTTTTCTAATCCTCTCGCTTTTGCATTTTGAGATGAAAGAAGAGAAATCATCTGCCAAAAGCTCTTTTCTATCGGCATCATGATACATGAGCCAAATAGTTCCGTCCTTATAATTCAAACAAAAATAATCTCCAAACACATTACATGCAATAGGCAATAATCCATTTTCAAAAAGTGTTGTACCCGTTTCACTTTTTACTTGTTCTAATAAATCCCAATTTCTATCAGATACATCAACTCCGAAAAAGCCTCTCACATCACTTCTGTTTTTTCCGTGCCATTCTGTATTAGGAGTCTCGCCCCCATTATATCTTTCAATAAAACTTGCATATTCCTTTGGCAGTTCGATCCCCAACGTTTTTTCTATTCTTTTGATATCAATTTGGTCTATATCAGTTTTGAATTTTGAAATAAGCATGTTCACCTCAATGATATTAGCAATAAAAGTTTTATTTTTGATTTCATAATTCCATAACTGTAACCTCGTAAATGTTTGACAGCTTGTTTTCTAAAGGAACCCTTGCGTAATATTGCTGGTCATTGTCGAGTTCAAAAGTTACTATTCTGGTCGGGATGTCTTTTCCCCAGTAATTCTTTACATAATCCTTGTAATCGTTAAAGTCTTC
>NZ_ATWY01000042.1 GCF_000421405.1 Butyrivibrio sp. NC2007 | reverse complement strand
CGAAAGCATGCTTATCAATTAAACTACACGAGGGCTATCCACATATGTCGCCATTTTCTATCAATAAAGAAGGAAGCTCCTCCTGACGTGGAATTCCTCATCAGTAAAGAGCTTCTTCCAATCCGACCTGGACGCAAAGACCCTCGCAAAGTCAAAGTCCAAACCGCTATAAGCTTTCTGTACAGAGTAGCTTAACAAACTAATTATACTATCATTTCGGCAGATGGACATCTGCCTATTTTCTATGCCCTGAAGGTTTAAAAACCATCAAAAAAAGAGAACTGATTACCTTATTCAGGTTCTCAGTTCTCTATTTCTTTTTGTTGTCATCTTATCTTAATGACATTGGCCTGATGGCTGCGCCTTTTTTTGTTTATCTATGAAATTAGCCCTGGCTACTGCTTGAACTGCTTTCTGTTGTATTCTGATCACTTGGCATCTGGCCGTTCATTCTGCCGCCTTTGTCACCACGGAACTGACCATTTGGCATCTGACCATCCTGAGGCATCTGACCGCCTTCCGGCATCTGGCCACCTTCAGGCATCTGTCCGTCAAAGCCGTCTGGCATCTGGCCATCCTGAGGCATCTGACCACCCATTCCTCCGTGGCCTCCGCCGAATCCGCCCATTCCGCCCATCATCTGGTTGGTGAGCTCTGTAACTTCCTCGCCGTTAACTGTAACTGTTCCGCCATTTAACTGAGCCTCGCCGTCCCAGTCAAAGGCTGAGTTTCCGGTAACTGAGATTGTTCCGCCGTTGATGTAGATATTTCCGTTGGCATCAAAACCGTCTGTGTCTCCGGCACCCATGTTTACTGTGATATCGCCACCGTTAACCTCTATAACAACATCGTAGGCAGTGCTCTTCTGAGTTGCATTGATTCCATCATCGGAAGCTTCAATCTTGATGGTTCCGTCGTTGATCTGCACGTAAGTTGCTTCAAGTCCCTCTGAAGCAGTGATATCGAAGGTTCCGCCGTCAATCATGAGAACTGTTGTTGCCTGAATGCCATCCTCTGTAGCGTTAATTGTGAAATTGCCGTCCTGGATGTAGATATATCCAAGAGTATTGTCATCTGAATTTTCGCTGTGGAAAGCGTCTTTTTTACTTGTTATATCAAAAGAGCCATCGTAGATCCTGATGGAATCGTTAGCCTCTACAGTATCTTCAGCTGATGTGATGTTATAGGTTCCGCCTGTAACCTTGAGGTCGTCCTTGGCAGAAATTCCGTTTGCTGTTGACTCGATGTTAAGTGTTCCTGTTCCGTTGAGAACAAGGTCTGACTTTGAATAGATAACTGCGTCTAAGTTTGTTGTGCCGTCAGCTGTAAAGGTTCCTGTGACCTTAAGTGTGCTGGTACCATCTGCTGTAGTTACAAATACCTTGTCTGCGCTCTTTACGTAGATTGCCGGATCTGTTGTGTTAGTAATGCTTGCGCCATCAAGTACGATCTGTACTTTGTCTGTATCTGCAGCCTCTACGATAATTGATACATCGGTAGCTGTTCCGCTTATTACATATACACCTTCCTGTGTGATGCTGATGTCCTGACCATCCTCAAGTGTCATATAGTAGGCATCTGTGAGATCAGCCTCCTGTTCGAGATCTCTTTCGGAAAAGAAATCTGAAGTATCAATCAGTGTATCGGAACTGGCTGAAGCTGATGATGAAGAAAGATTTTCTTCCTGGGTGCTTGCTCCGGACTCCGAAAGCTCTTTTTCCATGGAAGGCTCAGCTGTATCTGCGGACGACTCCGTTCCGATCATAGATGAAACTTTATCTTCAATATCAGTTGTTGCACAAGCTGTAAGTGTAAGCGCTGATGCAATGAATACGGTCATTAAGGCTACTGTGATTTTATCTCTTTTAAGCATTTTTGTTTCCCTCACTTTATTTTTGGATTATATGCACCGTAAGTGCACGTGGTTTTCTTTGTTCTGAAGTCATTATTGCATGGCTACCTAAATCCAAACTTAAAGAAGGATAAAAAAATTGTGACTCACTTGTGTGCTTTGTTTGCAGCCCAGAGAGGAATCAAAGTCAGGAGCACAATGACGACGCCAGCCAGGAACAGCGTATTTGTGGGAAGATAGGCTGTAAAGCCGTTCTCGTCAATGATCTCGCCGTTGTTTTTGATGATAGGGTTTGAGATGAGAGGGGCAACTACCATAGGAATCAGCACATAGAAAATGATGCGGATGCCTTCAAACTGGCCTCTGGCGTCCTCGGGATAAAGCCTCTTGGACCATACGGTAATGGTCTGTAAAAAGAGAATGTAGCCTATACCTACGAGGAGGACTCCGATAAGGAGTACGGGATTCCAGATGGTAGATGGGTTTACGTTTTCCGGTGAAACCAAAAGCCCGATAACCAGAAGGCCTATGGCGTTGATCACAACCGCAAACAAAATGATCAGAGAAGATTTATCTTCACGGATAAACTTAATGGCCGGAATTGACGTGAACATGGCAAGTAAAAGTCCCACACCTTCAATAAGGCCCATGGTATCTGCGGTAAAACCAAGGTAATAGATCATGAAATTACCAAGGTGAGAGAAGTATACATTAAATGAAATAAAGTAAACGGCCAGCATCAGGTTGACGAAGACAAGCTCGCGATGCTTTAAATACTCTTTTACATTGAATATGGAAAAGAACTGCTGGCTAAAACTGCCCTTGATCGAAGGGCGCAGAGTTTCCACATCCTTCATGCCGAAGAGTGACACAAGTCCAAGGACAATCACACTACCGCCGATAACTACAAACAGGCGCATATAATTGTCGTTAGCTCCGACCAGTAGTCCGCCAAGCACAGTTCCTGCAATGGTTCCGATAACCGGCTGAACTGCCAGAGCAGCGCCAAGAGAACCGGAGTTTTCCGGTGTCATGTGGTCGTTGATCCAGGCGTTAAATCCGATATCATTGCCCATGGAACCAAAGAAACTCATTATGGCATCGGCAGCGATAACAGCGAAGGCAATTCCGATAAAAGCAGCTGTGTCACTGTTTCTTTTGCCCAAAAACTCAGTCGTTCCAAAGAGAATAGTGAAGACACCCCAGAAAATATAGCCCAGGGAAATAAGAGTCTTACGATTGCCCTTTCTGTCGGAAACGCAGCCGAAGAGGAACGTGGATATCGTAGTGGCAAGAGCTGATATTGCAAGCATCCAGGATATGATGGTGGGATCCTTGGCAATCTTGGCGTACACGAAGGTGTTAAACCACTGATTCTCAATGTTCCAGCACAGCTGTCCGGCAAGGCCAAGGAGCCATACCAGTATCCAGAATTTTGCGGGATTTGTCTTTTTACCTGTTTTCATGTTTGCCTCCCTAAAATATTGATAATTCTATTATAATACTTGGCGTGGTAAGGTTACATTTAGCCTTCAAATGTGGTATAAATATTCGAGGAAAGATAAGCCCGAAACAGGGGGAGGTTACAGTTTTGAACAACAGAAATATTCTAAAGAACAAATTGTTTTTGTACCTGACGGAATTCTTTGCCGGAATGTCCGTTATGGCAGTAGAGCTGGGTGCATCTAGGCTCCTGGCACCTTACTTCAGTTCCTCGCAGATCGTTTGGACCATTATCATCGGAACCATCATGATCGCCATGGCACTGGGTAATATCTACGGCGGAAGGAAGGCAGATAAAGATCCAAATCCCGACAAGCTCTATCGCAGGATACTTATCGCAGCTATCTGGATCGGCCTGATACCCGTTGTTGGCAAGTATATTATTATTGGAATTTCAGCGCTGATAATTTTTACGGTTAACAGCAATTTCCTGGTTATAGCAGCTTTTGCAGCATGTATGGTGGTGTTTGTATTCCCGCTGTTTCTTCTGGGAACAGTAACACCGAGCCTTGCAAAATACACCACGGATTCACTGGATGATAACGGAAAGATCATCGGTACTCTTGGTGCATCAAACACTGTTGGAAGTATCATCGGTACTTTCGTGCCCACATTCGTGACAATCCCGGCCGTGGGAACAGCCGTGACATTCCTGATCTTTGCAGGTGTTTTACTTGCACTGGCTGTTGTTTATTTCTTAAGTCCGGCAGAAGGAAAAAAATCTCTGGCCAAAGGTGATATGACAAGGATCATAGCTGGTATCCTGGTTTTCGTACTTTGCGTTGCTTTTGGCCACAATACCAGCTTTGCATTTTGGGAGAACGGACTTACCTATGAAGGTGAGTCGGTTTACAACTACCTTCAGGTTAAGGAAACAGACAGAACAGTGATCCTTTCTACAAATGTTCTGTTTGGCGTTCAGTCTATCCTGATCAAGGACGGAGCGCTTACCGGAATGTATTACGATTATGCTCTTGCTGCTCCGTATATGGCAGGCATCAAGGAGAAGCAGGCAGCAGGAGAGGACTGCAACGTTCTGATCCTCGGCATGGGTTCCGGAACCTATGCGACTCAGCTCTCAAGATATTTTGACAATGTTAAGGTTGAGGGTGTTGAGATTGATGATAAGATCACAGCCCTTGCGCATGAGTACTTCCAGCTTCCCGAGGATGCGAAGGTTACAACCTATGACGGAAGAGCGTATCTGGCAGCAGACAAGGATCTGTACGATGTTATCATGGTCGATGCCTATCAGGATATTACCATTCCTTTCCAGATGTCATCTGTAGAGTTCTTCACCATGGTAAAAGAGCATTTGGCTCCGGGCGGAGTTATGGTCGTTAACATGAACATGTATAGCGATGATGGATTTACTGATGGAGATTCTGAGGGTGAAGCTAGCATCAATACATATCTTGCTGATACTATTGGTCATGTATTTGAAAATGTTGTTGTGGTAGATGTACCGAATGCAACCAATAAGGAACTCTTTGCAACAGATTCTGATGATTTCATGGTAAGGCTTGGTACCAACGCTGCCATGGAAGATAATCCAGACCTTAGCGCTATGATGAAGAAGGTCATGGATACAAGCCAGAGCTATATGGGAAAAGGCCACATCATGACCGATGACAAGGCCCCTGTAGAGCTTCTTGGAATGAAGCAGATCGACCTGATCATTAAGGATGAAGTTTCATATTACAGAAAGATATATGAGCAGAAGGGAATTCAGGGGCTTATAGATCTGCTGTGATTTGTTTTATGAATTGAATATAGTGGAGGTGCTTCGCCTCCTGCCTTCCCCGGATAGGGGATTCTAGCACAAAACGCCAAGCTATCAAGGACAAGCTAAAGTGCGCTAAAAAGCAGCGCATCCTTGAAATCTTGTCGTTTTGTGCGTTTAGGTCACTAAAGGGGAAGGCAGGAGGGTGCTGCCGGGAAGGGATGCGCGTTGAGGCAGGGAGAATCCTGTTGTGCAAGTATTGGCCTAGTGTATGGCTGGTCAATTACTGTCCTGAAGGGGAAATTGCAAAAATACCGTAAGAGAATTTGAGCGATTCGTTAAAGTGAACCCCGTGTCAAGGACACACACTCATATTTTTGGCAGTATTTATTGCCAATGCTGATGGTAGTTGATTGGTTACTTTATAATGATA
>NZ_ATWY01000041.1 GCF_000421405.1 Butyrivibrio sp. NC2007 | reverse complement strand
TTTGATGCTGTGGTGAATTAATGGTTATGTATTTTCCTTGTGGTGAAAAAATGAGTCCGGAATGCAGATAGGCTGTGAATAGTAACAATCAGGGGGCGGCAGAAGAGAACAGGCATTTTTATTGGACTCAATTTGTGGCAGAATAAAGATACCCAAAGAAATACCAAAGTAAATATCCAAGTAAATACCCAGAAAGTATCAAAAAAGGCTGTTACGAAGCGTTCAAGTATAAGTGAGGCAGATACAATGAACAATAATGATTTCATCCACGATGATGACGACAGATATTTTCATGAAGAAGTAATGCATGAGGACTATTATGGCAAGATGAGTGGCCCTCGCAAGTCTAAGAAGTCCACGTCTGCAATCATATGGATCATCGGCATAATCATAGCAATAGCGACGTGGGATTCACCGGCCGTGTTGTTCTTCTACGTCCTGATTGTTTTGTCCGGGAAGCTGTCCGGAGCATTTTGAAAAGCAGACAGGATTAAGTCACATACATTTTAGGAAAGGCGTATTATAATGTTAGTGTCAGCTTTGTTTTTCGCAATCGCAATAATAGGTCTGTTTACCAGGCATGGCGTTTTAGCCTATGTCTGCTTTTGGATATCAAGGTTAATATTCTTTCCGACCAGCTACATCTGGATCAGGAAGAAGGCCGGAATCTAGTATAGGAGTAATGTGACGTTATGTTTTTTATCATGGGAATAACTGATGGCAGGAAGGACTTTACTTTTAACCAGCTTGTGACCTGCGCTATCTGTGGAAGATATGGGCGATTCAACGTGTTCATGACATACACGGTGCTGTCGCTTTTCTTCATACCGACGTTCAAGTGGAACAAGCGCTACTATGTGCAGACCAGCTGCTGCGGAACTGTTTACGAGCTTGATCCGGAGATCGGAAGGGCTATCGCAAGAGGCGAAGAGGTTGAGATTCAGCAGAGCCATCTGACCAGAGTAATGGAGGGCAGAGGCTTTACTACCGGATACAAGAAGTGCAGACAGTGTGGATATGAGACAACGGAAGACTTTGATTTCTGCCCCAAGTGCGGAACTAGATTCTGAAGATATCAGAGCTAATAGAGCCCCTGACTTTTTTGAAGTCGGGGGCTTGATTTTTTTTGATACTATATTATAATAACAATTGTACACAATTATATTGCACAAAACGTATAACGTGAACAACGCGAACGACAAGTAGGAGGTAACTTAAATTGAAAAATACAGGTTTATTAGTAGCATGCGCATTTGTATTCGGAGTAATGATCGGAATCCACAGAAGAGTGATCAAGGCTGTTATCACAGGCAGTCCAATGCCTGAAGCTCCTGCAAGCCATTTCTGGGTTAAGAATCATAGAACAGAAGATTGAAAGAAGGAATACGATGAGCAAGATAGAAGTCCGTTACTGTTCAAGAACAAAGTTCGGCAACACCAGAAGAATTGCCGAGGCCATAGCTGAGGGCGCCGGAGCAAAGGCAATCAGCATAGATTGTGAGCCAAAGCTTACCGAGAAGGCAGACATTCTTTTCCTGGGCGGAGCTCCATATGCAAATATCATGGCACCTGAGCTTAGAGAGTATGCGGAGAATCTTGATCCGGCTATGGTGGGGCGGATAGTTCTTTTCACCACATCTAACTGGTCGAGGAGAACAGTGCTTGCGCTTAAGAAGATATTCAAGGGCAAGGGAATTACAGTCTCCGAGGATTATTTCTATGCGCACATGCTGAACATAGACGGAAAAATAGACGCAGCCAAGAAGTTTGGCGCAGAGAACTGTTAATATTGAGATGGTACAAAAGCCATGTTTCGGTTTGAAAATATGCCGTTACATGGCTTTTTCTTATGCCCGGAAATATAGTATGATGTGTTAGTAGAATAGGAGGAATGAAATGGGAATTTTTGACAAGTTATTTAAAAAAGGCGAACTGAAAGAAGGACCAAAGGCAGAGCCAACGACAGCACCAGAGCAGACCAATGCGCCGGAGCCACAGGCCGAAGAGGCCGAGGCAGTTGGTTGGGACGCTATTGAAAAAGAGTTTTTGAGGGTTTATCCCGGACAGACCAATCCCAAGCACTATGGAACAATCATTAAATGGATCATGGGTGGAGACGATCCGCTGGATGGAATCAGCGTTTACGATGGTGGCGATTTCTGGCACTTTGTATCCTTCGGACTTACTGAGATATACGAAAAGGAATGTGAAGATCCCGATATCAGTGGCTACGGCTACGAGCTGACCTTCAAGCTCAAGAAGAATCAGTTTGAGGATGAAGAGGCTGAAATCAGATGCATTTGTGGCATTCTCCAGATGGTTGCCAGAATGGTATTTAAGAACGGTGATGTGTTCCAGCCGTTTGAGTATCTTTACACCGGACAGACAGAGGGCATTGATGCGTACAGAAAGTCCAACCTGACCGGATTTATCACGATTAAGGATCCTACAGTTGAGACCATCGACACACCTAACGGCAAGGTTGAGTTCCTGGAGCTCATTGGAATGACTGACGCCGAGCTTAAGACATTGTCCGACAGGGCTTCTGTTGAAGCACTCTACAACAAGCTGCAGTCGGATGTTACGGATTATCACAGGGAGTCAGTGGTTTGAGGAGAGCCTTATGGAACTGATAGTTAAGCACTTTGACGAGCTCAGCACAAAAGAGCTTTATGAGATCTTAAAGACGAGAGCAGAAATCTTTGTTGTCGAGCAGGACTGCGTGTATCAGGACCTTGACGACAAGGATCAGGATGCCATCCATGTCTTTTGCTGGAATGATAAAGGGCGAGTGGCCGGCTGCCTTCGTGTTTTCATGAAGGATGAAGAGAACAAGGTCGCCCAGATTGGCAGAGTGGTCACCCTCGAACACGGCAAGGGGCTGGGACGAAAGCTGCTCAGGGAAGGCGTGGAGGTTGCCGAAAGGTCTTTTGACGCAGACAGAATCTATCTCGAGGCCCAGAAGTATGCTATCGGATATTATGCAAAAGAGGGCTTCGAAGTGACCTCGGATGAGTTCCTGGAGGACGGAATTCCGCACGTGCAGATGGAGCGCAGACGCCGTGACTCTGCGGCTAACAAGGGCGTCGAGGCGGCTGTGGCGCGGATCACTGCGATGGAAGAGATCCTGGACGAGGCTTTGAGAAGGATGGATGCAGCCGGGGAACGTCCGCTAGCCCTGCTTGACTATCAATCTGAGGTAAAAGAGCTTTCGGAGTATTACTCAGGTCCTGACTGGAAGGCGGACTTTGCGCTTGACGAAGAGGGGCTTTTGCCAAAGAATCTAAAACGCGGAGTGCTTTCTGAAGACGGGATCTATGATGCACTTGAGCGGAACAGAGAATTGCTGGAAAGGATAAGGTGAACGAGGATGATCAAAATTTACGGAATGCCTACATGCCCATACTGCGACTATATTCATGAGCAGATCGTCGGGCGCGAGAGTGAGTTTGAGTACATTAACATCGGCGAGAACATCAGGAATATGAGTGCTTTCACAAGGCTCCGCGATACTAATCCGGCCTTTGACCACTCCAAGGAGATCGGCGATGTCGGGATACCGGCATTTGTTCTTGAAGATGGCAGCATTACGCTGGACCCGGCAGTTGTGGGACTTGTTGAGTATGGAACGGAAGGCGCCTGCTCGATTGAGGATCATAAGAGCGGGAAAGGGTGCTGAAGAAGGATGAAATAGCAGCAGAAATGCTGCTATTTTTATACCTCTTGAAATGCTTGATGTGGTGTTGTATCATAAAAGTGAAATAGATAATTTCAAATATATGAGGCGACACAATGGTAATGGATTATATTATTGAAAACTATACAAATGGCGAGCCTATTTTTATAGATGAACTTCCGGGAAGATCTAAGGATTATCTTCGTCAGGAGATGAAAAAACTTGTCGACGAAGGTAAGCTTGAAAGACTATATAATGGTGTTTATTATTTGCCATACATAACTATACTTGGAACTAAGGGTAGGATATCGGTGGATAAGTATTTGGATAAAAAATACTTAAATGCTAATGGAGTGGTTTCAGGGTACATTACAGGACTTCAGCTTGCGAATAAGTACGGCTTTACTACACAGAACCCCTCATGTTATGAGATTTGCAGTAATGAGGCTACCACTAAGCAGAGAAAGCAGGATTTTGATGGCAATACCATTATCGTATACAAACCGGTTGACACTGTGACTGAGCGCAATAAATGTGCATTACAGTTCCTTGATCTTATGACAAATATAGATAAGTACAGTGAGCTCAAAGGTGGTGAGCTTCTTAGGAAATTGAAGAAATATGTGAAGAATACAGGTTTGGATTTTTCTGTTGTAAAGGAGTATCTCCCATTTTATCCGGACAAGGTATATAGAAACATTTATGAAGGAGGATTGATGGGTGAGTTGGTATAAGGGGTATAAGCAGGAGTGGAAGGAGATAATTGAAACTGTATCACGTGAAGTGAACAGAACTCCGCAGATGATTGAGAAAGATACAATACAGTCCATGTTTCTGATGGGATTATCTAAAACGGAGCTTCCATTTGTGTTCAAAGGTGGCACATCCCTTTCAAAAGGATATGGATTGATAGACAGATTTTCTGAGGATATTGACCTTTCGATGAACGTAAAGGCAACGGAATCTGATAAAAGAAAGTCCAAGAATGAAATAGAGAGAATTGCGGATGAACTTGGATTGGTATTAGAGAATCCGGAGGATATTCAATCTAGGCATAGCTATAATAAATATGAATATGAATACGATTCTCTTTTTAGTGATATTCCACTTGAGCTGATTGTAGAAACAAGTTTTTACCAAACTGTATATCCTGTTGAAAAGCATGTGATTTGCAGCTTTGTGGGAAACTTCTGTCAAAAGAATAATATAACATTGCCGATACCATTTGATGCTGATTTTGTAACAATGAATCTTCAATCGCTGGAAAGAACATTTATAGATAAGGTTTTTGCTATATGCGATTATAGAATTCAAGACATGCAGGATAGGGATTCCAGGCATTTGTATGATATAGCCAAGATTCTTCCGCATCTTGATATTAATGGAGAGTTAGATGAACTTATAGATGATGTCAGAGATGATAGGATGTTATCTAAGAATAATCCATCAGCTCAACTTGAATATGATATTCCTGAAATGCTTCATGAGATTATCACAAGCAGGTTTTATGAGTCAGACTATAATAATATCACTAAGAGACTTCTTTATGAGGATGTACCATATAACGAGGCAATTCAAAGGGGAATAGCTGTTATAGCAGATATGGATATATTTGAGTATAAGAAAGGTACTTAATTATGATCTTAGTAACCGGTGCGAAGGGTTTTGTTGGAAGTAAAATAATGGAGCTATGCAAGGATGTTGTGGCAGCTCCGTCGTTACGGGATGTTTCAGAGGATGATGTGAGGCGTGTGGTGTGTGAGAGCGGAGCGGACGCGATAATTCACACGGCTGCGATTTCTGATATCGGGACTTGTGAGAAAGATCCTGAGGCTTCATATAGGGCTAATGTGCTGCTACCTGTTTATCTGGCAAGAGCAGCAGAGGGCAGAAAGCTCATATGCTTCAGCTCCGATCAGGTTTACACGGGGCTTGAGGATGATGGTCCATACACGGAAGAGCGCGTAAAGGCGGCGAATACTTATGCTAAGCACAAGATTGAGATGGAAGAAAGAGTCCTTGATATATGCCCTGATGCAGTAATGCTGCGCGCTGAGTGGATGTATGACTGCGGAGAAGGCAGGCCTAATTACTATCGAAATGTGGTCAATGCAACCGGTTCGGTCAGCTTTGGCTCCGGCAATTTCAGAGGAGTTACCTATGTAAAAGAAGTTGCTGAAAACATGGAGAACGTGATGAAACTTCCGGGCGGGGCTTATAACTTTGGCAGTGAGACAACTAAGAGCATGTACGAAGTTACAAGGGATTTTGTAGATTCTCTCAGACTTGATGTCAAAGTGGAGGATGCACCTTTGTTGCACAATCTTTGGATGGATTGCAGTAAAGCTAGGAAATATGGCGTTGTATTTAGTGAAGTGTCTGAAGGACTGCTGAGATGCGCCAGAGATGATGGAAGGTTGAGCTGATGAAAATTGAGCATATAGCAATGTATGTGGCTGAGTTGGAGAAGGCTAGGGACTTTTTTGTTAAGTATCTGGGCGGAAAATCAAATGATGGATACCACAATGTGAAGACAGATTTCAGGTCGTACTTTATTTCTTTTGATGATGGAGCGAGACTTGAACTAATGACTAAGCCTGAAATTATTGATGCGGATAAGCCTTTGAATAGAACGGGCTATGCGCACATTGCATTTTCAGTTGGAAGTAAAGAAAGAGTTGATGAGCTCACGGAACGCCTGAGGACTGATGGATACGAAGTTGTAAGTGGTCCACGTACTACAGGTGATGGCTACTATGAGAGCTGTATAGTTGCTGTTGAGGGCAACCAGATAGAGATTACGGTTTAGGCGTTACTATTCACAGCCAAATAATGAGTGTTGAGCGACTCTGCAATTGTCAAAATGATGATTGCAGAGTTTTTCTATGTGTGTCATTCTTAATAAT
>NZ_ATWY01000040.1 GCF_000421405.1 Butyrivibrio sp. NC2007 | reverse complement strand
CAAAATGAGACAAACTGAAACGTCCCCGGTGACTCAAAATGAGACAAACTGAAACGTCCCCGGTGACTCAAAATGAGACAAACTGAAACGTCCCCAGTGACTCAAAAAATGAGCCCCTGACTCCGTCCCCGGGGCTCAAAATGAGGAAACAAAAATGGCAAGAGTCTTAAATTTCCTGATAATTATCCTGGAGCTGATTGCTTTCAAAAAGGCATTTAAGTGGCATGGTCTTAAGAAGAACTTTATCTACTACACGCAGATTTCCAACCTGCTGACGCTGGTTTCGTCAATTCTTCTGGTGATCTTTGGGGGAAAAGAGCCTGTGGAGGTGCTAAGGTTTATCAGCGTTTGCATGCTCATCATGACCTTCTTTGTGACAGCATGCATCTTGGTTCCGATGTCCGGAATGCTGAAAGAGCTGCTGTTTTCGGGAAGCGGTCTTTTCCATCATCTGTTAATTCCCATAATTTCTACATTTTCATATATGCTGATTGAAAAGCGGGTAAGCCTTAAGTGGATGTGGCTTCCGGCCACTGTAACACTCGCTTATGGCCTGGTAATGCTTTATTTCAACTATACAAAGCGCCTGGAAGGCCCGTATCCTTTCTTCCTGATAAGGAGCAACGGTGTGAAAATGACCGTTGTGTGGATGACTTGTCTGTTACTGGTCGTTAGCGCAATCTCTTTTGCCGTAGGATACCACAGCCCCAAGAAGTCTGATCTGAAGTTCATATTCGTGCATGGGCTCTCGGGCTGGGGAAGTTATGATACGCAGTACGAGTACTTCCCGTACTGGGGGACTTCTCACGGAGATATCATCAGGTACCTGAATGAAAAAGGCTATGAGAGCTACGCTGCCTCGGTTGCCCCTAAGGGAAGTGCCTGGGACAGAGCCTGTGAGCTATATGCTCAGCTTACGGGAACAAGGGTGGATTACGGAAAGGCTCACAGCGAAAAAGCAGGCCACGAGCGCTTTGGAACGGATTATTCAAAACAACCGTTATTAAATAATTTCGCAGATTCTAGGTTCGTACTTATCGGTCACTCATTTGGAGGGGCTACGGTAAGACTTTTTTCCGAGCTCATCAGAAACGGCTCTCAGGAGGAAATTGCCGCAACTGATCCGGATGATCTCTCGGACTTCTTTAAGGGAGGCGGAGGAGACGGGCTATATGCGGTAGTTACGCTGGCAGCGCCCACCAATGGCACGACAGCATATGACCTGTACGAGGATGAGTCTTTTGACGTATCTGAAATTTATGTGCCTGAGGAGTACATAGAGAAGAGCAAGCGCATGTCGGGCGTATCAACGCCTGTGTATGACGGACGTCAGCTCTGGGATTATGCGGCCTTTGACATGCATATAGACAATGCACTGGCCATGAATGAGACTATAACAACGTTTGACGACGTATATTATTTTGCTTACCCCTGTGTATCGACAAAAGTGGGAGAAAATGGCCTTTTGGAGCCCGATCCGGAGATTACGGAAGGTCTTTTCATAAAGGGCTCAACCTACATGAGCAGGTATACCGGAACGACGGCAGGCGGATTTATAGTTGATGAGTCCTGGCAGCCAAACGACGGCCTCGTCAATACGGTTTCGGCCGGAGCGCCTATAGGAGCGCCCTCCGCGGAGTATAAGGAGGGGCAGACTATAAATCCCGGCGTTTGGAACTTAATGCCTGCCACAACGGGCGATCACATGTCCCTACAGGGAGGTCTTACAAAGAGGGTCAATGTGAAACCGTTTTATCTGAAACTGGTAAAGATGATAACAAGGCTCTTTTTACCAGTCTGAATCCCAGTCTGTATATCCTGAGTCCCAGCTGTCGGAGCTCCAGCCTGAATCGTAGTCGTAGCTGGACTCATATCTGGAACCGCCGTAGCTACTGCTTCCGCCGCCTCCGACACCGAAGATCACAACCAGTATCCAAACAATAATGGAAATGATCGCAGTAAGTACACGTGAGGATCCATCGCCATTACCGCCATTTCCGGAGCGTCCGCTTGAAGAACCTTCATAGCTTTCATCCATGCCGAAGTCAAAGCCGGAGCTTACCGGATGATCCTCGATATGGAAGTTTCTGATGCTCTCGGGCATTCCGGTATATGATGAGGAGCTCTCGTATTTGTTGCGTTCTCTTTCGGCCATTTCAGCTGCGTATCTGAGTTTCTGGTTCGCAATCTCGGACTGAAGACGGTCGTAAAGCTCCACAACGGCAAACTCTTCGTCTGTTCCGCGGTAGCGAATCGCACGGCTTCCGTCTGCTTTATTCTTGTAAACCACAAATTCTCCGGTTTTATCATCCTTGTAAATACCAAAAGCCTTGGCACCGGTATAATCGAAGCCTACGAAAAACCTGGTTTTGCTGGGTGTAAAGCCGTTTCTTTCGCAATAGTCTTTTAATTCTTCAATTGTTTTTGGGATTCCGCCATTAGCATAATCTGTTGTGCTCATGATCTTCTCCTTTAGTGCTTATCTGCCTTTCTAATATGTATACAACTAAGAGGCAGATATTGTTGCAAAAAATCTTGACCACGCCTTAGCCCTTAGATACGATTGTAAGTGTGATTGTTTAGCTTATAAGGAGGTCAGGAATGGACAACTTTCGATATTATACACCAACAGAAGTGATTTTTGGAAAAGAAGTTGAGAAGGAGACCGGGGAAACTGCCAAAAAGTACGGAAACAAGGCGCTCCTCGTATTCGGAAAAGGGAGCGTAATAAAGAGCGGACTTCTTGAGAGAGTAGAAAAATCTCTGTCTACAGCCGGCATTGAATATAAGGAATTCGGCGGAGCCAAGCCAAATCCCACCCTGGCCCATGCTAAAGAGGGCGTAAAAGAGGCTCTTGCCTTTGGCGCAGATATGATAATCGGAGTAGGTGGCGGAAGTGCCATCGACACTGCAAAAGCCATCGCCCACGGAACTGCAAATCCTGAAAACGACCTGTGGGAGCTCTGGACTAAGAAGGTACCGCTTACCAGATCCCTTCCTGTCGGAGCGGTTCTTACAATCGCAGCTGCAGGCAGCGAAATGAGCAACTCCGCAGTTCTGACCAACGAGGAGATCGGCAAGAAAGCCGGCATAAATACTGACTTTAACAGATGCAGATTTGCTATTGTAAACCCTGCACTTGGTGCAACTCTCCCTAAGAATCAGATAGCTGCAGGTGTTACAGATATCATGATGCACACCATGGAGAGGTATTTTATCCCGGACAGCCACTGCGATATGACAGACGAGATTGCAGAGGGGCTTCTCAGGACAGTCATAAAGAACGGCAAGATTGCTGTGGGAGATCCGGCCAACTATGATGCAATGTGCGAAGTTTTCTGGGCATCAAGCCTTTCACATAACAACCTCACAGAATGCGGAAGAGACAAGGATTTCTCAGTTCACAAGCTGGGGCATGCACTCTCGGCGCGCTTCGACGTAACCCACGGTGATTCCCTAGCGGCAGTATGGGGCTCCTGGGCAAAAGAGCTTTACAGGGAGGCACTTCCCAGATTTGCCCGCTACGCAAGGAAAGTGTGGGAGGTTTCGGAGACTGATGATGAGAAGGCAGCTCTTTTAGGAATAGAAAAGACCGTGGAATTCTTTAAGTCAATCGGAATGCCTGTAAGTCTGAAGGACCTGGGCATTAACCCCACTGAAGAAGATCTTAAGGCTCTTTCGCTGGATGCGACCATGCAGGACACACTGAAGCTTTCAAGAATAAGACCGCTGTCAGCTGAGGATGTTAACAGGATATATCATAAGGCTATTGGATGATAGCCAAATTATAAGGAATAGGGATATTAGTAGTACATGCTTAAAAAATTAAATGAATTTGGTGAGCGCGGAGGCATTATAAGAAAAATACTGGCCTTTGTGGCATCTTTAGTGCTCATATTTGGAAGTTTTGCAATCGGTTTTCTTGTTTCGCTTTACTTGTGCGCGATTATAGATGAAACGATAGGATCGGCTGCGCTTACGATGTTATCTATATTTACGCTTTTGCCAATAGGAGGTCTGGGACCGATATTTCTTTTGGCATATGGACTTCCCGGAAAGCATAAGAGCAAGGAGGAAGAAAAGGAAGAAGAAAAGGAAGATTATTCTGTTTTTTCTACCAGCTTGCCGCTCAAACCCAATAAATTCGGCGAATTGCCACATTTTGGAAAAATGTTTGGTTCCTTGTGGTTAAAAGAGCTTTTGCGAGATGAGGTATTTCATCGCTATACCTACCAGTCGGGAAAAGAAGCCCGTTTTCTGAAGGTCAGTGAGTCGGGAAAGTGGATTTCTTTTTGGGGAGGATATCTTCCGATAGACCTGATAATCGGTTACAACAAAAGGAAAGCCGAACTATATACTGTTGATGGAAACACTATCTTGCTTCCGTTCATTGCTCATAGCACCATTTTTAGCAGAGAACTTGAGAACTTTTTCAAAGAAAAAGGCGAGTATTATACAGCTGTACCTGAACATGCATGGCTTGAATTTGCGGGTACCAACGGGGCGATAGATGAGGCTCTTGCAAAGAAAGACTGGGGTGCATTTCGATATCTCTGGGAAAAGAATCTCCTGAACAAGCATAAGAAAAAAGCCGGTAGCAGCACTGATATTTATGAGAGGGTTCTTTCAGATAAGGAGATCAATAGGATAGTCAGGGATGTCAAAGCAGGGAATGAAGATCTTTTAACCTATCTGAATTTTGACAGGTACAAGAACGATCAGAGCGTATGCAACGGTGTTGAGCTCTTAAGGCTGCTTGGATATCCCAAAAACGTCGAGGGGGTTGACTTTCTTTTTGACTGTCTGGGAGACGTTGATGAGCCGTACTTTTTCATGGCAGTAGAGGTTTTAAAGATTTACCCTAAAAAGGTTCGCGAGGAGCGAATTGAGTACTATGCAAAGCTTGCACATGAGAATGGTGACGTTGAGAAATTCGGCGGCTTATTATATCTGGCAAAAGAGCTAAAGTACGAAATCAAGTATGTTGATAAAATGAAGAAAATGGAAGATAAAAAGGAGGAAGAAAATGGCTTATACCAGGCAAGCAGATGCTAACGTGATAACACAGCAGTACATGGATTCAATACTCATTGAGTCAAGGTACATCGATTCAGTCAAAGCAAATACGGAAATAGAGTTTCTGGGGGAGTCTTTTTCCATGCCCGTTATGACACCGGCTTTTTCGCATCTTAGTTACTACAACGGCCGCGAAAAGACCGGGCTGGAAGAATATTCGGAAGCTGCAAGAGACTTAAATATCCTGAATTTCTGCGGAATGATGGAAAACGATCAGTTCAAAAAGCTTGTCGATACCGGCGCAAAGACCATCAGGATCGTTAAGCCCTATGCGGACAATGGTAAGGTAAAAGACCAGATGCAGTTTGCGGAGTCGGTTGGCGCGTTTGGAATCGGTATGGATATTGACCATATCTTTGGAAATGACGGCTATGACGTGGTTGTGGGTGAGGAAATGAGCTTCCAGACCTCAGAAATGCTGCATTCCTATGTTGAGCTGACAAAGCTTCCTTTCGTTGTAAAGGGCGTCCTCAGTGTCGCAGATGCAGTAAAGAGCGCTGATATCGGAGCAAAGGCCATCATTGTCAGCCATCATCACGGCCGCGTGCCTTACGCCGTACCTCCGATGGTTGTCCTTCCTGAGATAAAAGACGCTTTGGAGGGCAGGGACGTTAAGATAATCGTCGACTGCGGAATCGCAACAGGCGCAGATGTGTTCAAAGCTCTGGCACTTGGCGCAGACGCAGCAGCTGTTGGAAGATCAATGCTTCCATCCCTTGAGAGTCAGGGAACAGCCGGCGTATGTGAGTTCATAAAGGGCGTTGGAAATGAGCTCAGATATATAATGAGTTCCACAGGATTTGAGAATGTTTCAGACATCGACAGCTCAGTGCTGTATCAGATTTAAGAAAAGCAGCAACATATAATTTTGACCTCCACTTAAAGGTGAGGGTCATTTTTTTTACCAAAAAAATAGACAAATATGGCGAGGCAAGTTTGTCGATTATAATGATTGTGCGCTATTATATAGTGCGCTATCATATAATAAGCATAACTTATATTTATGCAGAAGGAGGATTTCTTTTATGGCTTTTACAAAACTATTTGAAGAGGGGAAGATTGGCAAACTTACACTTAAGAATCGTGTAGTTATGCCGGCTATGGGAGTTGGTCTTGCTGAGCCAGACGGTCATGCCAATGAGCATATCATCCGCTACTATGAGGAGAGGGCAAGAGGTGGCGTAGGCCTTATTATCACTGAGGTTACCAGAGTTGAGCCTATGTACGGAACAGCTTGTCCGTGCCAGCTTGGAGCTTATAAGCTCTCTCATATTACCGGAATTCAGAGGCTCACAGACAGAGTTCATCGCCATGGAGCAAGAATATTTATGCAACTTCATCATCCGGGAAGAGAGAATCACGCAATTCAGATAGAAGGAAGACAGATTGTTGCACCATCCGAAGTAATGTGTAAGGTATGCCAGGAGATGCCGAGAGCTCTTTCAACAGAAGAGGTTGAAGGTCTTGTTAAAGCCTTTGTGAACGGCGCAGTTATTGCAAAGGCAGGTGGAATGGACGGTGTAGAACTTCATGGTGCACACGGATATTTGCTCAATGAATTTATGTCCCCATATACAAACAAACGTGAGGATAAGTACGGCGGCTCTTTTGAAAAGAGACTTACCATTATGCAGGAGATTATCGCAGGAATCAGGGAGCAGTGCGGACCTGACTATCCTATATCAGTAAGAATCAGTGCCGATGAATTCGTAGATGGCGGACTTAAGATAGAGGATACAGTCGAGATCGCAAAGTGCCTTGAGAGCTGGGGAATCAATGTTATCAACGTTTCAACAGGTATATACGAGTCATCAACTACTATCGTAGAGCCTGCTTCATTTGCTCAGGGCTGGAAGAAGCATCTTGCACTTGCAATCAAGGGAGCTGTAAGCATTCCTGTTATTGCTGTTAATAATATAAAAGAGCCTTCAGTTGCCGAAGCACTCCTTGAAGAAGGCGTATGTGACTTCATTGGTGTTGCCAGAGCAAATCTTGCAGATCCCGAGTGGTCCAGAAAGGCTGAGTGCGGAAAAGAAGCAGAAATCAACCGTTGCATAGGCTGTCTTAACTGCTTTGGAGCAATCGGAGCAAATGGCCATATCAAATGCACAGTGAACCCAAGATGCGGAAGAGAAGTTGAGTTTGACAAGATAAACAGAAACGGTGATGGCAGAACTGTAGCAGTAATCGGCGGAGGTCCGGCCGGAATGGAAGCGGCGCTCACGCTTAAAGAGAGAGGTTTTAAGCCTGTTATTTTTGAAAAAGAAAACGTACTCGGCGGACAGCTTAATCTGGCAGACAAGCCTGTTCTTAAGGACAAGCTTGGTGCTTACAAGAACGGACTTATTGCAAGAGTTGAGAATTCCGGAATAGAGGTAAGGCTTGGAACAGAGGCTACAGTAGAGAATGTCAAGGATGTAGATCCTGTGGGCGTATTCCTTACAAGCGGCGGAACACCTATCATTCCTCCAATCCCTGGAATCGACGGAAGCAATGTTATCACAGCTGAAGAGTTCCTGAGCGGAGCAAAAGATGTAAAAGACGGCTCTGTTGTGGTTATCGGCGGCGGAAACACCGGTATGGAAGTTGCAGAGACCCTTTGCTACAAGGGAAGAGAAGTAACTCTTGTCGAGATGCTTGACCAGATCGGAAGAGGTCTTTACCCTTCAGTTCTTGTGGACTACATCACAAGAGTGACCAAGCAGGGCGAGAAGATCTGCACAGGTCAGAAGGTTCTTTCTGTAGATGATAAGGGAATTGTTATCCAGAGTACCAAGGACCACACAGAAGCAAGAGTTGATGCAGACAATGTTATCGTTGCACTTGGTGTAAAATCCGAGAATGCGCTTCTTAAGCCTCTTAAAGAGCTCGGAATCCCGGTTCTTGCTGCAGGTGATGCAAATGTTCCCGGAAGGATCATGGAAGCAACTCTCGACGCAGTAAATCTGGCATACGGATTTATGGAATAAGAAATAAGGGAAAGAGTAAATAGTAAGCAAAGACTTCCTTCGCTCGTTTTAGGGGCGGAGGGAGTTTTTTGCTTGCTGATTTGGAAGATTTTTGCAAATGGTGGTAAGATTGATGATATGGAAAATAAAACTTATACATCAATTAAAGAAGAACTTGAAGTAACCAAGGAGAATGGCCGGGTCATCAGGGGGTTGATATACAGACCGGATGACGAAGGCTCTTTTCCCACGGTCATATTTGCTCATGGCTTTGGGTCAAACTATAGAGAGCTGATGCACCACGGCGCAGGATATGCGGAAAACGGTATTGTATGCGTGTTCTTTGACTTCTGTGGCGGCGGAATGGAGTCTGCAAGCGACGGAACCATGCAGGAGATGACCGTCATGACTGAGGCTGCGGACCTCGTGGCAGTCATGGAGAGCGTAAAGTGCCTGCCTTATGTGAACAAAGATAGTCTGTATCTTCAGGGCGAGTCCCAGGGAGGGCTTGTTTCCGCGATTGTTGGCCGTGCTTATACGGAAGACGTCAAGGGCCTAATTCTCTGGTATCCGGCGTTTGTCATTCCGGATGATTCCAAAAAGCGCCTGGAGAGAGGCGATACCGAGGTGTTCGGCATGAAGCTCAGTCCCGATTACGACAAGGTCGCAGTGGATATCGATGTAAAAGACCTGCAGACAGGCTTTGGGAAACCGGTACTCCTGATCCACGGTAACAAAGACGACGTTGTGCCGATAGAGTACTCCAGGACTGCAGCTGCCAACTACGGCTACGCAACGCTGCGCGAGGTAAAGGGCGCAGGTCACGGCTTCGACGGCAAGGATTCCGACATGGCAAGGGAAGCGTCTGTGGATTTTGTGAAGATTTATGAGCACATTTCGTGAGAGATGAATAATGTGCCAATTCTTCCGGGAGCTTAAGTCAGCCCCGCAGATAGGGCATTGTAGCACAAAAAGAGAAGGATGCAAGGGCTGCCCGAGCGCCAAAAAGCGGCGTTCAGCGTACTGTCCCATGCGTCCTTCTCTTTTTGCGCGTATTAGTCACTAAGCGGGGCTGGGGAAAGATGCTTGCGCTAGGCTTTTTGCATGTCAAAAGGGTGTAAAGTGCCCTGTATGCCATAAAATTAAGGTAGGAAAAGAGTTTTGTGCAATTGATTTACATGTCAAGGAGAGGTAAAAGTGGCATCCTGCCACAAAATTTGGCTCAAAAAAAGGTTTTGCGCAATGGATTTTCATGTCAAAGAGGGTAAAAAGGGCCTATCTGCCACAAAATCTAACGAGGGAAAGCCCTTTGTGCAAATATTTATCATGTCCCGGAGGATGAAAAGTGGATATTTGCCACAAAATCTGGCGAGGGAAGGCCTCTTGTGCAAATATTTATCATGTCCTGAAGGATGAAAAGTGGATATTTGCCACAAAATCTGGCGAGGGAAGGCCTCTTGTGCAAATATTTATCATGTCCCGGAGGATAAAAAGTGGATATTTGCCACAGAATTCGGCGAGAGAGGGTCACATAATTTTCATTTTGATTTCAGGCGCTCATGTGATATGATTGTCAGGTTGAAATGAGAGGTTATAAGTTTTGCATATAGTAAGTAGATTAGAAGAAACGAAAAAGAGCTTAATACTAGGATTTATGCTTGCTGTTAAGGG
>NZ_ATWY01000039.1 GCF_000421405.1 Butyrivibrio sp. NC2007 | reverse complement strand
ATGTCCAGAAGAGGAAACTGTTGGGATAATGCTCCACAAGAGAGCTTCTTCGGACATATGAAAGACGAACTTAGCCCTTATATAAAGGCCTGGGAGGCATTTGATGATGTCCAGGACAGAATAAATGACTGGATCAATTACTATAATAACGATAGGTATCAGGTGCAGTTGCAAGGAATGGCACCAAATGAATACTATCACTATAAAGTAACCAATCAACTACCATCAGCATTAACAATGAAATACAGCCCAAAATAATTGCGTGTGTCCTTGACATGGGGTTCACTTTAATGGTTAGAAGCATCAGCTGCTCATAGATCCGGAGCCCGAGGTAATAAACCAGCCACCATGCCCCTGGCAGGGCTTGTCCTTGATACTTATAAATCAGGATGCTAAGCTGGGACGACCGATGGTGATACTAATCAGCTGCTCATGAGTCCATCAGCGTCGGTGATAAAGAGACAGCATACTGATTTTTAAGTGTCAAGGATGGCGTCCATTGCTACAGATTGAAATCGATATCACAAAAAAATGAGCCCCTGACTCCGTCCCCAGGGCTCATTTTTTGATGATCACTTCTTCCTGATCTTGGCCATCTCTTTAACTTTCTTAAGCTCATCTACGCTGAACATATAAGATTTATTGCAGAAATGGCACTTGAGTTCCACTTCCTTGCCTTCATCGATCATTTCCTGGATTTCTTTTTCTCCGATGAGCATCAGGGCTCTCTCTACTCTGTCCTTATCGCAATTGCAGTAGAAATTGAGGTCCACTCTGTCGGTTATTTCTACATCAAATCCATCAAGTACGATATTCAGAAGCTCCTCAGGTGTCTTGCCGGCTTTTAAGATATCCGTAACGGATGTAAACTTCTGAAGATTCTCCTCAAGATGGGATATGGTAGCTTCATCGGCAAAAGGAAGAAGCTGTATGATGAAACCTCCTGCAGCGATAACAGAGAGATTCTCCCTCTCAACCAAAACTCCAAGTCCGACTGAAGAAGGTGTCTGCTCTGACTTGGTGAAATAGTAAGTCAGGTCCTCTGCCACCTCTCCTGTATAGAGAGGAACCTGTCCCACATAGGGTTCTTTCATTCCCATATCTCTGATAACGGTAAGTGTGCCCTCACCGATTCCGCCGCCGACATTTAAATGGCCGGATTCATTGGGCTCCATTATGACGTAAGGATTACTTACATATCCCTTTACATTTCCCTTGTTATCAGCTGTTGCCAGAACAGAGCGAAGTGGTCCGTCACCGTCCATCTTGACGGTTATAAGGTCGCTCTCATTGTCCATCATTGTTCCCATCATAACTGTGCCAGTCATAAGTCTTCCAAGGGCTGCAGCTGCGATGGGTGAAAGGCCGTGAGCCTTTCTTCCGTACTCCGCAAGATCCTTTGTTGTTGCGGCGAAAGCCCTTATCTGGGCATTTCCTGCAGTCGCTCTTACCATATAATCTTTATAAGCCAATTCTTTTTCCTCTTTTCTTATCCTGTAATATCACTGTAGCACTCAGGCCTTCTGTCCCTGAACAGTCCCCAGGAGAGTCTGTTTCTGCGTATCTCACTAAAGTCATACTCCGCATAGATGATCTCCTCTTTATCCCTGGAAGCCTTTGCTACGCACTCTCCCGTCTCATCTGTAAGAAAGCTCGTTCCGTAGAAACAAAGAGATGACTTTTGTCCGCCATTCTCCTCAGAGGGCTCAACCGTTTCCGTGCCGATCCTGTTAGCAGCAGCCACAGGAATAATGTTTGCCGCCGAATGTCCCTGCATGGTCCTCATCCAGTGGCCTGAGCTGTCAACATTAAGTATTGGCTCTGAGCCGATTGCTGTGGGATAGAGAATAATGTCCGCTCCCTTAAGTGCAAGACACCTTGCAGTCTCAGGGAACCACTGATCCCAGCAGATTCCGACACCAACTTTTCCGTATCTTGTCTCAAACACCCTAAAGCCTGTATTTCCGGGTGTGAAGTAGAACTTCTCCTGATAATAGTGGTCATCCGGAATATGAGTCTTTCTATATATTCCAAGGAGCTTTCCGTCTGCATCTATCATGACAACTGAGTTGTAGAGTTCGTTCCCATCCTTCTCGTAAATACTGATGGGCATCACGACTTCCAGCTCTCTGCACAGGTCTGAAAAGTACTTAACTGCAGGATTCTCCAAAATCTCCGTGGCATACTCGTAGTAGTCGTATCTTCTCTCCTGGCAGAAATACTGCCTCTCAAAAAGTTCAGACAAAAGAATGATCTTCGCGCCTTCCTTGGCCGCCTTCCTGGTCAGCTCCCCGGCCTTTTCTATATTTCTCTTAACCAGCTCTGCGTCAGTAAGGGCACTGTTTCCGCACTCAAACTGCACGCAGGCAACCTTTATCTTCTCACTCATGCCTTTGTTCCTCCTACCGGCACCTGCTGCGTAATGCAGTGGATGTTTCCGCCTCCCAGAAGTATGGGCCTTGCATCAATGCCGATGATCTCCTTTTCGGGTAAAAGAGCTTTTAGCGTATCCAAAGCTCTTTTATCGCTTTCTGCGTTCTCATCTCCAAACTGAGGTACCAGAGCTGCGCCGTTTACAAAATAGAAATTGACATAGCTTGCAGCCAGTCTTTCTCCTACTTCACGCATATCCTCGCCCTCTTCAAACTCGTAGTTAGCAAGATCCTCCTCTTTAACAAGAACAGGGTTATCGGGAATATAGAGCTTATGAACCTTGAGCTTCCTACCCTTTGCATCCGTTACACTCTCGAGATAGTCAAGGTCAGCCTTTGACATCTCATATTGAGGATCGCTCTCATCATCTGTCCAGGCAAGCACCACTTCTCCGGGCCTTATAAAGGCGCAGACATTGTCCACATGCTCATTGGTCTCGTCATTGTAGATTCCTCTTGGGAGCCATAAAACCTTCTCAGCCCCGAGGTACTCTTTTAGTTTATCTTCAATCTGCTCTTTGGACAGCGAAGGATTTCTTCCCTTGCTCAAAAGACAGCTCTCAGTCACTATCACCGTTCCCTCGCCGTCACAGTGTATGGATCCCCCTTCAAGTACAAAAGGTGAAGCATCATACCCATCAACTTCCATAGTCTCAAGGAACGAAAGTGCAACCTTGTCATCCTTATCCCAGGAGGCGTAAAGCCCGTCTACTTCTCCTCCCCAGGCATTAAAGCTCCAATTGACTGCGCGAATGTCTCTCCCGCTTCCTGTCACAAATGTGGGTCCTACGTCTCTGGCCCAGGCATCATCGCTATCGATTTCAAAAATAAAGCACCTATCCGAAAGCTCTTTTTCCAGATCTTCATCCCCATGACAATGAGTTGTTATCAGATTGTCCATGAAGGCATCCGCCTCTTTTACAAAATCCTTAGAGGCAAGCAGATACAAGTCCTCTCGCTTTAGGATCTCCAAAAAGACCTCTCCAAAGGACTTAAGTGTATCTCTCCGGTCCTTCCCCCAGCTACCCGGGCGCGTCGGATAGATCATGATTGTGCCAAGATGCTGCGAAAACTCAGCAGGCATAGAAAAGCCATCTTCAATTGGTTTTGACTTAAACTTCTCCAATATGTCTCCTTTTCAAAAAAGGCTCTGTTATCAGAGCCTTGTCTTGAAGTCGTAATAGTTAAAGCTTCTAAGAATCTCCACCTCTCCGTCTTCGTGCATAAGCGAAATGCTTGGAAGCGCCATTCCGTTGAAGGTGTTGTTCTTAACAAAGCTGTAGATTGCCATATCCTCAAAGACGAGCCTGTCTCCGGGCTTTTTCTCATCATTGAAGCTGTAATCTCCGATGATATCCCCGGCAAGACATGTCCTTGATGAAAGCCTATAGGTGTAGTTCATCTCACCAGGCTCTTCAGAATCGCGAAGAGGTGGTCTGTATGGCATCTCAAGTACATCCGGCATATGACAGGCAGCGGATGTATCAAGGATGAGCACAGGCATCCTGTCAGTCTCAACAACATCAAGGACTGTGGTAACAAGGTAACCTGCGTTTAATGCTATAGCCTCACCCGGCTCTAAATAAACGTCAATACCGTACTTGGCCCTGATATAGGACACAAGTCCAATAAGCGCATCAATATCATAATCAGATCTTGTGATGTGGTGACCACCGCCGAGATTGATCCACTTGATCTTTCCAATGTTTTCATCAGGAGCAGGCGCTGCCGGTTCTGTATTATCAGCATTATCACCGTAATTGGCGTTATACTCCTCCCTATCACGGATGCGCATATTCCTCTCAAACTCTTTGAAAATAAACGTATCGTAATCGTCAGGAATAAGAGGACTTGGAAAGAACCTTGCAAACTCCCTCTCAACCTTAAGGAATGTATCCTCAAGCGGCTCAAAGCCCTGCTCGCAGAGATTGTGAACATGAAGTCCCTCAACGCCCTTAGGAAGAGCCTCAGGCATGTCATCATTTCTTACTCCAAGTCTTGAACCCGGAGCACAGGGATCATAAATCTCATGTGAATCTTCGGTACTGATCTCAGGATTTATCCTTATGCCAACTGAAACCTTGCCCTCTGAGACGGCTTTCTCCCATGTTGGTCTGTGATATTCAAGCTGGCTAAGTGAGTTAAAGACAATGTGATCACACATTTTACAAAGGTCCCTGAGCTCATCCTCTTTAAATGCCGGCTCAAATACGTGGTTTTCAGGCTTTGAGGCATTTACATCAAGAGTTTTTCTGATCTCATCATGAACCAGCCTGTCCGTTGTAGGAACCTTAAACTCCTCATGGGCAAGCCTTGCTTCATATATACCTGAAGCTGTTGTACCATCCAGATACTGAGCAATCAGCGGATAAGTCTGATATGCCGAATAGGCCTTCTGGGCAAGAAGGATCTTGGCCCCGGACTTCTCCCTTACTTCCTTTAGTATCTCAAGGTTTTGCTTTAATTTCTTCTCATCCAGCACATAGGATGGTGTCGGAATATCTTCAAATCTCATAAACAGTGCCCCTCACAATGAAGTATGAAGTCTTGCTCTCGCTTATTCTACCTCTACAGGATTCTCGTCAACAACCCATGGAAGTCCGAATTCATTCAGCATATCCATGTATGGATCGGGATCAAACTCATCAGTTGTGTATACACCGGGCTTCTTCCACTGTCCGGAAAGTACAAGAGCTGTACCGATCATGGCAGGAACACCGGTTGTGTAGCTGATAGCCTGGCTTCCAAGCTCCTTGTAGCACTCCTGGTGGTCGCATACGTTGTAGATATAAATAACCTTTTCCTTGCCATCCTTGATTCCGCGGATGATGCAGCCGATGTTGGTCTTGCCGACTGTCCTTGGTCCAAGGCTTGCAGGATCAGGTAAAAGAGCCTTTAAGAACTGGATAGGAACAATGTCTTTTCCCTCAAACTTGATAGGAGTTGTTGAGAGCATTCCCACATCCTCAAGGCATCTCATATGATCAAGATAGCTCTGGCCAAAGGTCATGAAGAAACGGATTCTCTTGATCTCAGGAAAGTTCTTTCCAAGGGCCTCGATCTCCTCGTGGTGAAGAAGGTACATGTCCTTCTGTCCAACCTCAGGGAAGTTGTACTCTCTCTTTATCTCCATGGGCTTTGTCTCAACCCAGTGTCCATCCTCCCAGTAGCTTCCGTTGGCTGATACTTCACGAAGGTTGATCTCAGGATTAAAGTTTGTAGCAAAGGCATAGCCGTGATCTCCGCCGTTGCAGTCAAGGATATCAACGGTATGGATCTCATCGAAATAATGCTTCTTGGCATAAGAGACAAATACGCTGGTTACACCGGGATCAAAGCCTGTTCCGAGAAGACCTGTGATCCCAGCCTCCTTGAACTTGTCCATATATGCCCACTGATAGCTGTAATCAAAATAAGCTGTAAAGCCCTTCTCCTTGCATCTCTTCTCATAAGCTGCGCGCCAAACGGGCTCGTCAGTGTCCTCAGGCTCGTAGTTGGCTGTGTCGATGTAGTCAACCTTGCACTCAAGGCAGGCATCCATGATAGTCAGATTCTGATAAGGAAGCGCTACATTAAGTACCGCATCAGGCTGATACTCCTTGATCAGCTTAACAAGGTCATTTACATCATCAGCATTAACAGTTGCTGTTGTGATCTTAACAGGAGTACCGTTCTTCTCCAATTTCTCTTTAAGGGCGTCGCACTTACTTACTGTGCGGCTTGCAAGGCACATCTCTGTGAAAACCTTGCTGTTCTGTGCGCATTTCTGAATAGCAACCTGTGCTACTCCTCCACATCCGATAACTAAAAGTCTACTCATCTAGACATATCCTCCTCTTCCTGTAATAAATCTTCTACATACTTAGGCAGCATAAACGCTCCCTTGTGCAAATGCGTTGTGTAATACCAGGTCTTGATCCCTCTCTCATCCCATCTGTCGGGATTGAAGTCCTTGAGTGGATGGTACTTCTTGCTGGCAAAGCCAAAGAGCCAGTAACCGGCCGGGCACGTCGGAATATGCGCCTGATAAACCCTGTTTACCGGGAAAACTCTGTAAGCCTTCCTGTGCATGGCTCTGCAGCTCTCCTCATCCTCATCATAGAATGGGCTTCCGTGCTGATAAACCATTATTCCGTCATCGTGAAGCGCCTTGTAGCAGCTTCCGTAGAACTCTTTTGTAAAAAGACCTGCCTCATGACCCAAAGGTTCTGTAGCATCATTGATGATCAGGTCGTACATATCCTCGCATTTCCTTAAGTACTTAAGTCCGTCCTGATAAAAGATATGGACTCTGTCATCTTCAAGGCCGATAGCATTGTCCGGGAAGTACTGCTTGCAGACATCCACAAACATTGAATCGGGCTCAACCACGTCGATGACCTTAATTTCATCGTAGTGAGTAAGCTCTCTGGCAACTCCTCCGTCGCCGCCACCAAGAACCAGTACTCTCTGGACCTTTGGATGAACAGCCATGGGTACATGAACGATCATCTCGTCATAGGTAAACTCATCCTTCTCTGAAAATATGATATTTCCGTCCGATGTTAAGAACTTTCCAAACTCCGGTGAATCAAACACGTCTATCCTCTGAAACTCACTGGTTCCGGAAAAGAGCTGTTTGGACAGCCTTATGCTTATCTTAACATTGCCGGTATGCATATCACTGAACCAATAATCCATCTCTGCCATTGTCATTCTCCCTTATTATTTTAGTACAAAAAGCTCGGAGATATCTTCACTCTCCGGTCCCTGCATGGAACATCCCTTCTCCATGGCAGTCTTTATATATTCCAGAATCTCCTCGGTTATCATCTCTCCGGGTGAAAGGATCGGGATTCCGGGTGGATAGCACATAACCGATTCTGCGCTTATTCTGCCGACGCACTGATCTATAGGCAGTGACTCTTTTTCTGCATAGAAAGCTTCCTGCGGAGTAGCCTTAACGATAGGTGTGACATACTCTGCTGAGAAAAACTGCTGCTCAGGCTTACTGTAGAGTCTTCTGATATCAGCCAAAGCCCCGGCCAGTCTCTCGATATCCTGTATCCTGTCTCCGATTGAGATGTAGGCCATAACATTGGAGAGGTCTCCAAATTCCATCTGGATATCGTACTCGTCTCTTAAGAGGTCATAGACCTCGATTCCTGTAAGTCCTATTTTCCTGGTGTTTACAACGAGTTTCGTCTCGTCGAAATCAAAGATGCTTCCGCCATTTTTCAGCTCATTGCCGTAAGCGTAATAGCCGCCTATATCATTGATCTCTTCTCTTGCATACTGCGCCATCTTGGTAACCTTCTCGAAGCTGTCATGTCCGTTAAGGGCAAGGTTTCTTCTTGATATATCAAGGCTTCCCAGAAGAAGATAGCTTGCAGATGTGGTCTGTGTAAGGTTAACGATCCTGCTGATGTAGCCAACATTTGCATCTGGTCCGCATAAAAGGATGGAACTCTGGGTCAGACTTCCTCCTGACTTGTGCATACTGATGGCAGCCATATCTGCTCCTGCAGCCATACCGTTTAGAGGAAGTCCCGGTCCGAAGTAAAGGTGAGTGCCATGTGCCTCATCCACCAGGGCTTTCATGCCATGTCTGTGAGCAAGATCAACGATTGCCTTAAGGTCCGAACAGATTCCGTAGTAGGAAGGATTGTTGATAAGGATAGCTTTCGCATCGGGGTTTTCCTTGACGGCCCTCTCAACGTCAGCTATCTCCATTCCCAGAGGAATCCCCAGGTTCACATCAACCTTAGGATCAATATATACAGGAACTGCTCCGCACAAAATAAGGGCGTTGATCGCACTCTTATGAACGTTTCTGGGCATGATGATCTTCTCTCCCATCTTCACATGGGAAAGAACCATTGCCTGCACGGCACTTGTTGTTCCGTTTACCATCATAAAAGCATGGGCTGCACCAAAGGCATCAGCCATGAGCTCTTCTGCTTCTTTTATAACCGAAACCGGGTGACATAGATTATCAAGCGGTTTCATGGAATTGACGTCAATGCCTACGCATCTCTCTCCCAAAAACCGCACCAGCTCGGCATTTCCTCTGCCCCTCTTATGCCCCGGCACGTCAAAAGGAACTACTCTCTGCTTTCTGAAACGCTCCAGTGCTTCATATATAGGGGCTCTTCTCTGCTGTTCTAAATCCAACTACGCTTCCTCCAACCATTCGCTCTTGTAAACACGCGAAAAGGAGTGGCATGAGATTTCTCTCATGCTACCCCTTGTTATATCTAATTTGACCGCACTTAATCATACTATATAATTGTTTGAAATTAAAGCGTTTTAAACAATTATTCCTTTTTGTATTATTCTTCAGTTACTTTATTTCTTCCGGAATCCTTGGATGAATACATAGCTTTGTCAATTCGCTTAAAAACATCATCAAAGGTGTCCTCAGGCTTAACACGGCTAAGTCCTATTGAACAGGTAAGCTTTCCTACTTCGCCAAAATGAGATTCTTCTACGCTCTTTCGAAGGTCCTCGGCAAATTTATATGCTTCATTTCCTGACATGTTGCGGATCAGGATAACAAATTCCTCTCCACCCCAGCGTCCTACAGAAGCACTCTTTCCCTCTACAGAATTCATCAAAACTGCCGCAAAACTCTTAAGTGCCATATCACCTGCAGAATGACCATATGTATCATTTACCTGCTTGAAGAAGTCAAGGTCCAGCATAAGAAGCGCCACATCGGATCCACCCTTTTTAAACAGATCAATGGCATTGCTGATTTCTGTTTCGATACCGCCCCTGTTAAAGAGTCCTGTCAAAGGATCCTTAAGAGCAAGGCTCTCATATTTCTTCATAGTGGTCATCAGCTCTTTTACATTCTCGTTGATGTCCTGAACCATGAAGACAAATCTGAACTCATCATCAGATGTCTCGGCTTTAATGAAAACAAGCTTAACCCAGATGAACACACCTTCAAGATTCTTCATCTTGCAGTCAAATGAGGTTGTTCGACCGGTACTCAGATTAGCCTTAAGATATTCGGGATCTGTAATAGTCATAAACTGCTTCTGATCCTCAGGCCATATCATATTTACGGTCATAAGTCTCCACTGGGAGTACTTGATGGTGGCATTAACAGTATCATCAGATATCTCGGTAACACAGATACTGCTGGTGGTATCCCTTATAAGATCCACATACATTGAGAACAGATAGGTACTCTGAATAGTATTTACTTTACTTGATGTAGCGTGTTCCTCAACGTTTTCCCCATCATTGAGCTCATCCATGGCAAATATATACTGCCCTGTACCATCTATCGGATAAACATTCATCTGAACATGGTGAGGGGTATCGTCTCCATCTACAAATACCTTGGTTCTTCTGCTGTATTTACCCTTAAACTCCCGGTAATATGAGATGAACGCCTTGTAATCATCGTTTATTTCTTCATTGGAATTTTCCAGATGGAACCAGATCTTCTGGATCAGATCCTCGTAGATGCCTGTTTCACCAAGAAGCTCAGCAAATACCCCTTTTCTTGTGATGCTTCTGTAGGTGTTAAGCTTTGAATCGACAATTACGATCGCATCGACTGTCTCGTCAAGGATGCTTAACAGGTCTTCCTTAGTGTAGTCCTCAATTGCTTTGTTTATCATGCTTATACCCCGCCAGATCAGCTCATTATGAGCTGTTTTTACCCTTTAATATTATACAGCAAAGAAAAGCAAATTAGACGAAAAAGAAGTAGCAAATTTTTGAAGCATTTTTTTTACATTTTGGGGTGTTTCCCTCTACTGTGCTGAATCAGATCATACAACAAAATTGCGTTGCAATTTCGTTGTCATCGCTTGTCGCCAAATATCCAATAAAAAGCATGAGAAAATCGCGTCAAGACGCTCCTTTTACCGTAATATGAAAAACTAAATTCCTGTTCAGATGCATTAATCTGGAATTTACTCCTGCACATATTTTTTGTTACTATATCCAAGGTTATCTGTCAGAAAGGATTACCATGGATAAGAAAAACAGCTTTCATAACCAAAGACATCTCTCATTGTCTGACAGAAGTTTTATTGAGCAGGAGCTATTACAACATTCTTCTTTTAAATATATTGGAGAAATGCTCAACAAAGATCCTACTACTATATCTAAAGAAATACGGAATCATACCATGTCAAAACCTCCTTTACAGCACTTTAGAAAGTGTCGAGGTTGTCTGCACTATATTGAATGCCGCAGGAGAAATGTATGTGGTGATCTTAAGTGTAAATCTGTATGTAGGTTATGTGTTTGGGGGCACCCTACTGATCACTGTATTAGTTATCTTCCTTTTGATCGTTACTGCAACAAAAGAGATAAACCTCCATACGTATGCAATGGCTGTGAGCATACAAATTTATGCACTCTTGAGCAAAGGATTTACGATGCAAAAAAGGCTCAAAAAATGTATGAACAAAAGCTTTCCGATTCTAGAAAGGGCATCAACATGACTCCTGAAGAACTGGATGAACTTAATGAACTCATTTCTCCTCTGGCCCTTAAAGGGCAACCATTAAGCCATATATTTGCAGTTCATGGTGATGAGATTCCCGTCTCTCGCAGGACTTTATATAACTACTTTGATCAACGAGTCTTTACGGCAAGGAACATTGATCTACCAAGAAGAGTTCGCTACAAAAAGAGAAAAAGGCGTTCTGAACCACGTATAAAAAATGTCAAGCAAGCATACCGTTCAAAGCGTACTTATGTTGATTTTGAAAAATATACAAAGGCATTTCCGGAGCTTGATGTCGTTGAAATGGACACAGTAAAGGGTACCAATAAAGCAGGAAAATGCCTGTTAACTCTTCTGTTCAGAAGCTGCAGTTTCATGATCATAATCCTACTTCCGAATTGTACCCAGAAGAGTGTTGTAGCTGCCATAAACAGCCTTTGCGACGCCATCGGATTACACACTTTTAAAAAGTACTTTCCCATAATTCTTACTGACAATGGCTCAGAGTTTAAGAATCCCTGGGACATAGAAAATACGCAAACCGGAACTCCACGGACAAAAGTATTTTATTGCGATCCATACGTTTCAAATCAGAAAGCGCGCATAGAAAAGAATCATGAGTACATACGTTATGTGATACCTAAGGGAAGAAGCATGTCCAAGTATACGCAGGATGACATCAATCTTCTTGCAAGCCACATAAACTCTGTAGGGCGTGACAGTCTCAATGGGGCTACACCTTTTGACCTAGCGGAGCTCCTTTTAGATAAAAAGATACCGACTTTAACAGGACTGAAAAAAGTCTCCCCAGACGAAGTCCTGCTAAAACCGGCACTCATTGAATACCGTGATAAATAATCACGTAGACTAATAAATCAGCAGACAGATAACCACCCGAAGATCATAAAATCTCTTTTGATGGGTGGAATTTAATTTTTCTCAATCTGCTCCAGCCATCTGTTTGCTATGCAAACAAACAGAATTGGTAAACCGATTTTAGCATGTTTTTGGGGCATGTCAAAGTACCATTTTTATAAAAAAACTCCTAAAAAAGCCTCACATGCATTTTTTGCAACTATAAACCGGAATTCAGTTTTTCATTTGACC
>NZ_ATWY01000038.1 GCF_000421405.1 Butyrivibrio sp. NC2007 | reverse complement strand
CGGGCGTAGGATATCTGAGAGGAGCTGTCCTTAGTACGAGAGGACCGGGATGGACGGACCGCTGGTGTATCAGCTGCACCGCCAGGTGCATAAGGCTGGGTAGCCACGTCCGGAAGGGATAAACGCTGAAGGCATCTAAGCGTGAAGCCCCCCTCAAGATGAGATATCCCTCCTTTATGGAGTAAGACCCCTTGGAGAGTACGAGGTTAGATAGGCACAAGGTGTAAGCATGGTAACGTGTTCAGCTGATGTGTACTAATAGGTCGAGGGCTTATCCAAAAAAGCAAAGGTTAGAGACGGATCTAAGAGATTTCAGTGTTCGGTTTTGAAGGTACAAAATTTTTTATTATAATCCTCCTTAGCTCAGTCGGTAGAGCATTCGGCTGTTAACCGAAGTGTCGTTGGTTCGAGTCCGACAGGGGGAGCTAGAAGCACCGAAACACGGTCGCTAAGCACTTGGCTCCGTGGTCAAGCGGTCAAGACATCGCCCTTTCACGGCGGTAACACGAGTTCGATTCTCGTCGGAGTCATTTCATCGAAAATACCTTTATTTGGTGACATAGCCAAGCGGTAAGGCACAGGTCTGCAACACCTCGAGCGGCGGTTCAAATCCGCCTGTCACCTCTAAAAACCTATGAACATTCGTTGTTCATAGGTTTTTTTGTGCTATAATTTATTCAATAGTCTTTATTGGAGGTACGGTATGGCAGAAGAAACAATGAAAGATTTTATGGATGAGATCGACAAGTCACTTGCCAAGGGCAAGGATGGGGATGGTTTCATCTGGGACAAGCTTCATGCACTTCTTGATTCCGGAGAGTATGTGGATGTAGAGGTTACTGAAGCTGTTAAGGGAGGCGTAGTAGCTTTCCTTGAGGAGAAGAGGGGATTTATTCCTGCATCCAAGCTTTCTCTTTCATATATAGATGAAGAGAAGCTTCCCGAGTTTGTAGGTAAGACTCTCAAGGTTAAGGTAATCACAGTTGATGAAGAGGATGACAAGCTTGTTTTATCCGCAAAGGATTATCTTAAGGAAGAGGCTGAGAAAAAGAAGGCAGAGGCTATCGCCAAGGTTCAGGTTGGACTCGTAACAGAAGGTGTTGTTGAGAGCATTCAGAACTACGGAGCTTTTGTTAAGCTTGAAAATGGTACATCAGGTCTTTTGCACATCTCTCAGATCTGCAATCAGAGAATTGCACATCCTTCAGCAGTTCTTAAGGTCGGACAGACAGTTAAGGTTAAGGTAACAGCTATCAAAGACGGCAAGCTTAGTCTTAGCATGAAAGCCCTTGAGGAAATCGGTGCAGAAGAAGTAACAGAGGAGAAAATCGAGTTTGAGAGCGAAGGAGAGGCTACAACATCCTTAGCAGATCTTCTTAAGAAGGCAGGTTTCTAAATGCCAAAAGGAGGCGTTGTATGGAGGAAATCAAAAGGTTAAAAGAACTTATTGATGAGTCTGATAAGATAGTATTCTTTGGCGGTGCAGGTGTTTCAACAGAGAGCGGAATTCCCGACTTTAGAAGTAAAGACGGCCTGTATAACCAGCACGATGTAAGATTCGACATGTATCAGCCCGAATACCTGCTTAGCCATTCATGTCTTGTGTATGAGCCCAAGGTATATTATGAGTTCCACCGACAGAAGATGGATACCAGGAATATTGAGCCAAACAATGCCCACAAATATCTTGCGGCTTTAGAGAAGACCGGTAAGCTTAAAGCTATCGTTACTCAGAACATCGATGGACTTCATCAGAAGGCCGGAAGCAAGGTGGTCTATGAGATTCACGGAAGTGCTCTTAGAAACTACTGCATGAGCTGTGGAAAAGAGTATCCGGCTGATTATATTTTTGAATCCACAGAGCCGATCCCAAAGTGTTCCTGTGGAGGCACTATAAGGCCTGATATCACTCTTTATGAAGAGGGACTTCCCGATGATCAGGTTGATGGTGCAATCAGCGCAATAGCCAGCGCAGATATGCTGATAATTGGAGGTACATCACTTACAGTATATCCGGCAGCTTCATTCATTAATTATTTCAGGGGAAAAACCGTTGTTGTAATTAATCAGAGTGAAATACAGATAAGCGGAGCTCAGAACACCCTTATTATAAGGGAAAAGATCGGTAAGGTCTTCACAGAGCTTGCAGCTCTCCAGGGGATTGAATTGTAAAAAAGGACTTGCATAGTTCCTGGATTTATGATAACATATCATCCTGTGATAAATTCCTTGTCACTTGACTGAAACAAGTGGCCAGAGACCAAAAGGAGGTAACAAATAGCATGAACAAATACGAATTAGCCGTTGTTGTTAGTGCAAAGATCGAAGACGACGCAAGAACTGCTGTCATCGAGAAGGTAAAGAGAACTATCGAGAAGCATGGTGGTCAGATTACCAACATCGATGAGTGGGGCAAGAAGAAGCTCGCTTATGAGATCGAGAAGATGACAGAAGGCTTCTACTATTTCATCCAGTTCGATGGTGAGCCTACTTCTCCAGCTGAGATCGAAGCTCGCATGAGAATCATGGACGGCGTCATCAGATATTTATGCGTTAAGAACGAGGCCTAAATAGAAGAGGACGAATAATGAACAAAGTAATTTTATGTGGACGTTTAACAAGAGATCCTGAAGTAAGATATTCACAGGGCGCTGAGCCTATGGCAATCGCAAGATACACACTTGCTGTTGACCGCAGAAGAGGCAGAAGCAATGACCCTAACGAGCAGTCAGCTGATTTTATCAGCATCGTAGCTTTTGGTAAGGCTGGCGAGTTTGCTGAGAAGTACCTTAAGAAAGGTACCAAGATGCTTATTACAGGACGTATCCAGACAGGTAGTTATACCAACAAGGATGGCGTTAAGGTCTACACAACCGAGGTGGTTGTGGAAGATCAGGAGTTTGCAGAGTCTAAGAACAACGCATCAAACGGCGGAAACTTTGACTACAGCGCAAACAGCGCACCTGCACCTGCAAGTGCACCATCAAATGATCCCACTCCCGCTGCAGCAGGCGATGGCTTCATGAACATTCCGGATGGAATCGAAGAGGAGCTGCCTTTTAACTAAAAGGAGGAATATACAATGGCTTTCACAAAGTCTGATAGATCCGATTCTCCAGTAAGGAGAAAGGGCGGAATGCACAGAAGAAAGAAAGTTTGCGTTTTCTGTGGCAAGGATAATGTAATTGATTACAAGGATACAGCTAAGCTTAAGAAGTTCGTTTCTGAGAGCGGCAAGATTCTTCCAAGAAGAATCACAGGAAACTGCGCTAAGCACCAGAGAGAGCTTACATCAGCTGTAAAGCGTGCTAGACATCTGGCTCTTATGCCTTACGTAGCTGAGTAATCAGTAATAAGACAAACAATCAGAGACACTTTTTAGAAGAGATTCTAAGAAGTGTCTTTTTTATGCTCAAAAGATAAGGTAAAAGCCTACAAGAAGTTTCATGAATTTTGAGAGAATTTGTCACTTTCGCCAAAATGAGAAAAGTTGTTAAATATATTGTTAATTATTTGACACCCTTATGGTATAGTATGTAGTGGCTATTTTACAGAATTTTTATAAATAGAAAGGGAATCACTATGGCAAATCACGAATTTTCACAGTGGGACGGTTTCGTAGGTCGTGTCTGGAAAGACAATGTTGACGTACGTGACTTCATTCAGAACAACTATACTCCATATGACGGAGATGAGTCTTTCCTTGCAGAGCCAACAGAAGCTACCAATATGCTTTGGGGCAAGCTCCAGGAACTTCAGGCACAGGAACGTGCCAAGGGCGGTGTTCTTGATATGGATACCGACATCGTATCTTCTCTTACTTCACATGGTGCAGGATACATTTCAGAAGAAACAAAGGATTTAGAGCAGATTGTTGGTCTTCAGACAGACAAGCCACTTAAGAGAGCTTTCATGCCTTTCGGTGGTATCACAATGGCAGAGCAGTCATGCAGAATGTATGGCTACGAGCCTAGTGAGAAGCTTCACGAGATCTTTACAAAATATCACAAGACACACAACCAGGGCGTATTCGACATCTACACACCTGAGATGAAGAAGGCTCGTCACAACAAGATCCTCACAGGTCTTCCTGATACATACGGTCGTGGCCGTATCGTAGGCGATTACAGAAGAGTTGCCCTTTACGGTATCGATTACCTCATCGAGAAGAAACAGGCTGATTTTGCAGCAACAGAGCGTCAGGGTATGCGTCGTTATGATTTCCAGCTTCGTGAGGAGATCACAGACCAGATCAATGCTCTTAAGGGCATGAAGGAAATGGCTGCTATCTATGGCATCGACATTTCAAAGCCTGCAGGAACTGCCAAGGAAGCTGTTCAGTGGCTCTACTTTGGATATCTTGCAGCTATCAAGACACAGAACGGTGCTGCTATGTCAGTTGGACGTGTTTCTACATTCCTTGATATCTACTTCTCACGTGACCTTGCAAAGGGTATCATCACAGAGAAAGAAGCTCAGGAGATCATCGACCACTTCACAATGAAGTGCCGTATGGTTAAGTTCGCTCGTATTGAGTCTTACAACCAGCTCTTCTCAGGCGATCCTGTTTGGGCTACTCTTGAGGTTGGTGGTATCGGTCTTGACGGACGTCACCAGGTTACAAAGACCTGCTACAGATTCCTTCACACACTTGAGAACATGGGACCTTCACCTGAGCCAAACCTTACAGTTATGTATTCAAGCCGTCTTCCTGAGAACTTCAAGAAGTACGCTTCCAAGATTTCAGTTACTACATCTTCAATCCAGTATGAGAACGATGATGTAATGCGTGTTACATGGGGCGATGATTACTCAATCTGCTGCTGCGTATCTGCAACAGAGACAGGTAAAGAGCTTCAGTTCTTCGGTGCTCGTGCAAACCTTGCTAAGTGCCTTCTTTACGCTATCAACGGTGGTGTTGATGAGAAGTCAGGCGATCAGGTTGGACCTGAGTACAAGGCAATCACTTCCGAGTACCTTGACTATGATGAGGTTATGCACAAGTTCGACCAGATGATGGATTGGCTTGCTCACCTCTATGTTGGAACACTTAACATGATCCACTACATGCACGACAAGTACTACTATGAGGCTTGCCAGATGGCCCTTATTGATACACATGTACGTCGTTCATTTGCTACAGGTATCGCAGGATTCTCACACTGTGTAGACTCACTCTCAGCAATCAAGTATGCTAAGGTAAAGGCTATCCGTGATGAGAACGGAATCGCTAAGGACTTTGAGATTGAGGGTGACTTCCCTCGTTACGGTAATGATGATGACAGAGCTGATGAGATCGCTATCTGGCTTCTTCGCACATTCATGGGCAAGCTTCGTCACATCCATACCTACAGAGATTCAGAGCCTACAACATCAATCCTTACCATCACATCAAACGTTGTTTATGGTAAGGCAACAGGAGCACTTCCTGATGGACGTCCTGCAGGTGAGCCACTTTCACCCGGTGCTAACCCTGCATACGGCGCAGAAGTAAATGGTCTTATTGCATCACTTAACTCTGTCGCTAAGCTTCCTTACGAAGAGGCTCTTGATGGAATTTCAAACACACAGACAATCAACCCAGGTGCCCTTGGTCACACAGAGGAAGAGCGTGTTAATAACCTTGTAAACGTACTTGACGGATACTTTGATCAAGGTGCACACCACCTTAACGTAAATGTATTTGGTAAGGAGAAGCTCATCGATGCTATGGAGCATCCTGAGAAGCCTGAGTATGCTAACTTCACTATCCGTGTATCAGGATATGCTGTTAAGTTCATCGACTTGACAAAGGAGCAGCAGCTCGACGTAATTTCTCGTACTTGCCACGAGGCACTGTAATCAGTACCAGAGTTTTGGAGTTTTTTAATGAGTGAAATTATAGGATATGTAAATAAGCTGGAGAGTTTTGGCGCCGTGGACGGACCCGGTGTCAGATACCTCATTTTCCTTAGCGGATGCAGGATGAGATGTGCCTTTTGCCACAATCCAGAGACCTGGAAGGAAGGTGAGGGAGAGCAGTATACAGCTGATGAGCTTTTAAAGAAGGCTTTGCGTTTTAAGCCGTATTGGAAAAACGGCGGTGGTATTACTGTAAGTGGTGGAGAACCACTCCTTCAGATAGATTTTCTGCTGGATTTATTTAAAAAAGCAAAAGCAGCCGGCGTAAGTACCTGTATAGATACTGCAGGAGAGCCTTTCACTCATGAAGAACCTTTTTATTCCAAGTGGAAAGAGCTGATGGCGCTTACAGACACAGTTCTTTTAGATATCAAGAATATCGATCCTGAGGCTCACAAGGAGCTTACAGGTGTCGATAACGGAAATATCCTTCAGATGGCAAAAGAGATATCGGATTTGGGCATTCCAATCTGGATACGCCACGTACTGGTTCCCGGAGGAAGTGATAATGATGATTACCTCCGCCGTACCAGAGAGTTTATTGATACGCTGTCATCTGTAGAGAAAGTAGAGGTACTCCCGTATCACACGCTGGGAGTTCCAAAATACAAGGAGCTGGGAATTCCATACCGCCTTGAAGGTGTGGAATCACCAACACAGGAACGAATAGAAAATGCAAAAAAAATCCTAGGTGCAATTTAGCACCTAGGACTTTTTATTATCTAGACTTATCAGAGCAGTTTCTTAAGCTCATCATGTACAAACTGAACCTTAGGTCCAATGATAACCTGAACGGCTGTCTTGGAAGGTCTGATAACACCGGCAACTCCGGCATTCTTGATGGCCTTCTCATCAACAAGTGTGTAGTCCTTGATCTCTGTACGAAGTCTTGTTGCACAGTAGTCAACTTCAACGATGTTGTCTTTTCCGCCAAGTCCTGCAAGAACACGCTCAGCGATTGCTGTGAAGTCGTCGTTTGCAAGCTCGAGCTTCTCTTCTTCCTCATCCTCGTCATCTGTTCGTCCCGGAGTCTTAAGGTCGAACTTGGTGATAACGAAACGGAATACGAAGTAGTAGATAACTGCGAATACAAGGCCGATAGGAATAAGGAGCCAAGGGTTAACAGCCATAGGAGCCTTGAAGCTAAGGATGTAGTCAACAAGTCCTGCTGAGAAGTTAAATCCAAGTCTCAAAGGAAGCAGTGTGCAGATTGCTGCAGAAACACCTGTGAGGAGCGCATGTACAAGGTAAAGGCCGGGAGCCATGAACATGAATGCGAACTCAAGGGGTTCTGTGATTCCTGTGAAGATTGAAGCAAGTGATCCTGCAAGCAGGAGAGATGCAGCTGATTTCTTCTTGGAATCCTTTGCTGTGTGATACATTGCAAGTGCACCGCCTGGAAGACCGAACATCATGATAGGGAAGAATCCTGTCATGTACTGTCCTGTAACGCCCTTAACTGCGCCTTCTGCGCCTGACCAGAAGAGGCCGAGGTCGTTGATACCTGCTGTATCAAACCAGAATACGGCGTTGAGTGCGTGGTGCAGTCCCAAAGGAATAAGTGCACGGTTAAGCATTGCATAGATACCTGATCCAAGAGCGCCGAGGCCGAGGATTGCTTTACCGAAAGCTACGAGTGCTGCGAAGATTACCGGCCATACGAAGTACAGGATTGCTGCTGTAACGGCTGAAACAATCGCTGTAACAATGGCAACAGATCTTTTACCGCTGAAGAATGCAAGCCAGTCAGGAAGCTTAGTATCCTTGAATCTGTTGTAGCAGCTTGATCCGATGATACCGGCTAAGATACCGATAAATGCATTCTGGATCTTACCGAATGCTGCAGGAACTTCTGAAGCGTCAACGCCCTTGTACATTGCAACAGCGCCTGTGCTAAGAAGTGTGGTGATCATAAGGAATGAAACAAGACCTGCCAGAGCACTGGTTCCGTCATGGTCTTTAGCCATACCTACTGATACACCGATGGCAAAAAGAATCGGGATCTGATCAATGATCGCCGATGCAGCTTTTATACAAAATGCTGCCAAAACACTGTTGGCACCCCAACCTGATGGATCGATCCAATATCCGATACCGTAGAGAATACCTGCTGCTGGAAGAACTGCGACAGGAAGCATCAGAGATTTACCGATCTTTTGTAGATACTTCATCATACATTTGTCCTCCTTTATTTATGAATTGCTTTCCGCAATTACATTCATTTGCTCAGCACGATAGCAGCATCGCCCACTGCTACCTTTCCGCTCTTTTTCTCAAAACCTGAAAACTTGGAATGGTTAGATACGATCATAGGAGTGATGATATCGTAGCCGGCGTTCTTTACGCCCTCGAGATCAACCTCAACGATGAGGTCACCCTTTTTAACGGTATCGCCCTGTTTTGCATGGATGGCGTAGTGCTCGCCTCCAAGCTTAACTGTGTCGATGCCGATGTGAACAAGGATCTCTGCTCCGTCAGTAGAATTAATGCAGAATGCATGTCCTGTTGGGAAAAGAGCTATAAGAGCTCCGTCAGCAGGCGCAAAGAATTTGCCGTCTGAAGGAATGATGGCTACGCCCTTGCCCACCATTTCCTGCGCAAAGGTGTCATCCTTTACCTGAGTGATAGGCACAATTTCTCCATTGACCGGAGAAACCAGTGTGATTTTGTTACCCTGGAAAAGTTTGTCGAATAGACCCATATTGAATTCCCCCCAACTTAGAAGTCTTTACGAGATTTTACTTCATGCTAACATTTTAGCATTAATGCATACAAATTAACTATCCAGTTTCTGTTTTTGTTGTAGAATTTTGGCATTTAAACTGACATAATATATATATGCGTTTCCTAAAAAAGAAGCTTTGGAGGTTTTTCTATGAAAGAAAAGAAGGTTAGACAGCATAAGCTTACGGACAAGAATCCTTATATCAGTTCAATACTACTGGTTATAGTGGGCTTCTTTATTTTGTCGCTTGTGTCAGGAGTTCTTAATGTGATCATTGCTATTCCTATTCCCGATTATCCAAGACTATACGGTCCTATAGGATTGCTTGTGGGTTTGGCAGCAGGACTTTTGTTCTATAAGCTATGGTTTAAAGGAGAGTTCACAAGCTTTTTCAGGTATGGAAAGATTGGTCCGGGTGTTCCGCTTATTGTGGTATATATGATCTATCTCGCTCTTTGTCTTGCGTATGATGCATTCGAAGGAGATGTGTCATTTAAATTCAACGTCTCAGGGGTTTTAACCGCTCTGTATGCAGGAGTGATTGAGGAATTTATGTTCAGAGGAATCATGACGAGTACGCTTATGCGCAAGAGAAAAAACAAAGACAGCATCATGATACAGCTGCTTTTCCCGGCAATATTGTTTGGTTTCGTTCACCTCACTAATGCTTTTTCCGGCGCAGATATACTGGTGGCGTTCTTTCAGAGCTTAGGTTCTGTAGCTGTCGGTATGGCTCTTGGGGCTATATACATTCTGACAGGAAATCTCGCAGTGGTTATTGCTATACATACTTTCCATGATGTAATTGCGATTTGCTTTTCCAATGATGTAAACAGTTCGGGTCTGATGACCGGAAGTGTTACTGCCGGTACTATCATAGAACTGATAATAGCGATAGGCATGTTTGTATATGTAGTATATTATGCCAAGAAGCAAAAGAATATTGATATTGCCCGTGACCTTTGGGACAAAAAATGGACCGCATCACTCTAAAAAAGTGATGCGGTTTTTTTATATAGCTGCGCTTAGTATCCTTTACCTCTCCAATAATCCAACAAGTTTTCGTCCGGCGCTTGTGTATGGATGTTCTCTCATGCTCAGGTTAAACTTTGTAGAGCCGATGAGAACCGTAGATGGATGTGTAAACTCCATAAATCCCCACTTGCCGTGATATGCACCCATTCCAGAGTGACCGGTGCCATTAAATGGAGCGCCCTTTACCATCATGTGAAGGCAGACTTCATTGATACAGCCTCCGCCGTATTGCATTCTCTGCATGACTTTCTTCGCCCAGGTGATATTTTTCGTGAAGATGTAGAGCGACAGGCCATGCTCGCGCCTTGAAATAGTATCAAGAAGAGCGCCGATTTCATCATCTTTGTACGTTACAATCGGCAGAAGCGGGCAAAAGAGCTCTTTCTGCACTATACTGTCACCTATATCAACAGGGTAAATTATGGTCGGATCATACTTTAAAGTCGTATCGTTTCCGGATCCGCCATATACGATCTTGTTCCTGTATTCATCAGCGAGATTCTTGCATTTATCATAAGCTGACCGGTTTATCAGGCGAGGATACTCTGGATTTTCATGGGGCTCAGCGCCCAACTGTTTATTGAAGGCTTTGATAAGCTCTTTTACAAAATCCTCTGCGACCTCGCTTGCCACAGCAACCTGATTTATGTTGATGCAGATCTGGCCGCTGTTTAAGGCCTTGAAGAAAGCAATCTTTCTGGCAGCGTCCTTAAGGTTTGCATCTTTCCTGATGATGCACCAGTTACCTGTCTCTCCGCCAAGCTCAAGGGCAGTAGAGGTCAGATTCTTGGCTGCCTGTTCAAGGACATGGACACCGACCTTGGGAGAGCCTGTGTAAAAGATCTTGTCGAATTTCTGAGCAAGGCACATGTCAGCCACATCGTGTCCGCCGTCTATAACGGTCACATATTTTGGGGGATATATTTCAGAGATGATCTTCTTCATAAGCTGCGTGCAGTGCTGTGACTTGGAACTTGCCTTGATAACAGCTGTGTTTCCGCCGGCGATGGCAGCAATTAAGACCCCAAGGGACAAAATGAAGGGGAAGTTGAAGGGGCTTATGATGAGAGATACGCCGTAAGGAACCTTGTAGACCTTGGTGGTCACGCTTGGAAAGCAGTGAAGACCGCTAAAATGCGTCTCAGGCTTGGCCCATCCTCGAAGACCTTTCATGGTCTCGTTGATCTCGAGAATGACGCTTCCTATGTCGCAGAAGTATGCTTCCATAGGGGCTCTTCCAAGATCTCTGTACAGAACATCCTCAAGGACCTGCTGATTTTTGATGATAGCAGCCTTAAGTCTTTTCAGCTGTCTGAGCCTGAATTCGACATCCAGAGTTTTCCCGGAATAAAAGAATTTACGTTGCTTATCAACTATCTCTCTGATCGTGGTTTCAGTGTACATAGCATCCTCCGTGTAAGGCTTGAACAACGTATCCGAATTAATTGTAACAAAAAAGGAGAGTATTTAAACTCTCCTTTTAACGGTTTACTATTATTTTCCCGAATACTTGCAAAGTATACAATTCAAGATTCTAACATCTAAGGACGGGGAGTGCAGCTTTGGGAAAAGAGCCATTCCATAAAGCTCTCATCTGCCATCACGGCAAAGTCTGCCTGATGAAAGCCGGAAAGAGCGCCGGCTGAGAGCATTTCCCGGTCACTGAATTCAGTTAGAGATACGTTTTCTGAGCCCATGGCCTTTAGGGTTGAAACGGCAGATCTGCTGACATCAACAGGAATTACATTGTCGTTTGTAGCATGTGCAAACCATATCGGAATGTCTTTTATCTTAGAGAGATTAGTGGTGGAATCCCGTGAGTAAGTTAGTGCAGGGCACATGACAATGGCGCCGGCGATATCCTCAGGATAGGCTTCAAGAAATTCCACGGTTGCAAGTCCGCCAAAGGAATTACCCATACAATAGATGGCGGAAGGGTTAACTTTTCCTTCAGCTATGAGGTGGTCCGAGATGTCTTTTACCTCGTTGTACAGACCTCGGCGGCTTGATTCAGCCAAAAAGGTATTGTCATCAATGTGCGGTGCTAAAACATAGCAGGGGTGCTTGCTCTGGCTCTCGGTCGAGGTCAGGGTAGAGACGACCATGGTGCTTTCGGCATTTTCTGCTTCGCCATAGCCATGGAAGACAATGACCAGAGGCTGGTTTTTGGTATCTTTTGGTGTATAGAGATAGTATCTGGACTTGTCTATTTTAAAAGAGCTGCATTCTGCCAAGGTAAGCATTGCTACGGCGAGGATTAAGCAGCAAAGAAAATTCTTTTTCATCGCATTCTCCAAGGCGGTTGACGTATTTATAGTTAATTATACTCAATATTATGTAAAATGATTAAATACATTATCTTGTATTGTGAATCCAATCGTTCTACAATATAATGTATAAGAACCCGTCAACCGTATTTATACTAATGGAGAGAGCTTATGATCACACAGTTTCCGGAAGTAATAACAATCGATGGTTTCGTTTATAAGAAAATGTCACAGAGGGTTAGCGGAGGTGCATATTATGACTCCTATGACAACCCTTCGGAGATAACATCCAAATCTGTCTGCCTTTATCCAAACGGAGAGCTTACATACAGCTGGCGCGGAATAGAGCAGAAATGGAATAAGAGTTTTCGCGTAATAAGACAAGGAAAGATTTAATGGAAATTGTAAGTATACTCTTAATTGTAGCGTTGGTTACTTCTATTGTTTTGTTTATCAAGGAATACCGCGCCGCCAAAAAAGAGAACAGAAAAATGAACCCCTGGTATGCAGTCGGTTTTGGCGTAGTTGTTGCCTGTGTAGTAGTTTACATAATTGGGAGAACATTCCTGTTCCTGATCACTTGGGCAATAGTGGCAAATATGTAAAAAGACAAGGCTGAATACTATGGAAGACAAGAGATTTCTGAAGGTTTTGATCATAGTAAGCATATTGGCGATACTACTCACGTTATCACATTGCATATATGCTTACAAAGCTTATGAGAATTCATCAATTATACATTTGATATCACAGGAGATATGGTGATGAAGGGACGGATAATGGCCATTTTATCAGTGGTGCTGGTCACAGTGCTGGTAAATGGCTTTATTTTTATGACTGTAACAAGGCGAGTCGGCAACAATTTCAGCAGCGCCTCACAGAGGAAGATGATCGATGTATCGAGGTACCTGCCTTTTGAGGAAGGTTCTGACCTTGCCAGGGTGGATTCTTCTTTGAAGTTTGAAGAAGGAGACGATCTTCCGGTACTGGACGGCGCAGCTGCTCTGGTTCCGGTTTACGCATCGGTCATAGATAACTGCTATCCCGAAGGCAGCGTTACCTATGAAGGCGGAGAGTTTTCCGATGAAAATTTCTATGGCGAGAACTTTGCTGATGACAGCGTGATGCAGTATCAGAACACGATACGAGGCTTTGATGCCATGGTTGACGGCTCGGTGGATCTGTTCTTTACAGCTCATCCATCGAAGGAGCAGCTGGAGTCGGCAGCAGAAAAAGGTGTTGAGCTGGAGATTGTTCCGGTTGGACTTGAGGCATTTGTCTTCTTTGTAAACTCAAAGAACCCGGTAGATGGCCTGACAGCTGACCAGATCCGGGATATCTACACCGGTAAGATCACAAATTGGAACGAAGTCGGAGGCCCGTCAAAGCTCATAAATCCCCTTGTCAGGATCAAGGGCTCGGGATCGCAGACCATGATGGAGAAGTTCATGGGAAAAGACATTGTCCTTACCCACAACCCGATGAACATCCTCGGGGGTTCCATCGGATATTCCTTCAGATATTATTTGTCGGGCATGGTCGCCGATACCGGTGTTAAGATGCTAGCAGTTGACGGAGTATACCCTGATGCAGAGAACATCAGAAACGGTACATATCCTTTGACTGCCAGCTTCTATGTTGTCTACCGTAAGGACAATGATAATAAGAATATAAAAGAACTTGTGGAGTGGCTCTTATCAGACGAAGGCCAGAGGCTGATCGAAGACTGTGGATATGTGGTACTTCCAAAGTAGGAGTCAATGGGGACGGTTCTCTTTGACTCCTTTTTGAGTCACCGGGGACGTTTCAGATTGACTCATTATGAGACACTGGGGACGTTTCACATTGACTCATTTTGAGTCAGTGGGGACGTTTCAGATTGACTCATTCTGAGTCAGTGGGGACGTTTCACTTTGACTCACTTTGTGAGTCAAGGGGACGGTTCTGTTGACTCATTATGCGAGTGGTGACGGGCGTTGGGGATATAGGCCCGCCGCCATGGGATTGTAGCTCACATAAATACCGGCCCCAAGGGCTGCCCGGGCGCCAAAGGGCGGCGCCCAGCGTACTGTCCCTTGACTCCGGTATTTATATGAGCGGTCGGTCACTAAGGCGGGCCGGTAA
>NZ_ATWY01000037.1 GCF_000421405.1 Butyrivibrio sp. NC2007 | reverse complement strand
GATTACATGAACAGATGATAGCACCATAATCCATATCATTGCCTCCAGCCAGCTTCATTAACTCGGTATTCTCCCTGCTTCCTTTAGGAATTTTTGTGGAACTTGCATGTATGTACATGATGCCCCTATAATCAGTTTTCCAGCTACGGGTTTCAATAGACTTAACCCCATTTTTTATTAGTTCAGCATATGGCTGTGTTAGGCTAAGTGCTTTCAAAAACATCACCTCTTCAAATATGATATTATTAAGAATGACACACATAGAAAAACTCTGCAATCATCATTTTGACAATTGCAGAGTCGCTCAACACTCATTATTTGGCTGTGAATAGTAACACCAAGGAAGATCTTGTCCATTCAGACACAAAATATTGAGTATCTGAAAAAAATCCCGGCCCACGTTCCGGCGCGCCGACCCGTGGCTGAGCCGTGTCCTAACGGTAGTAAGTAAAGTGGCAAGTGGTGTATTCCTGCGCATAAATGCTCCGTCGTACTCACTTGTTGGGGCGTATCCCCAATCCCCTCGCATCAGATTTTCAATCTGACTAAGCTCTCTTCGCGAGCTAAAGGCACAAAAAAAGAAGGGACACTACCATCATCTTTCTGATAGTAATGTCCCTAAAAAAATCATCGCGTCTGTTCGCGTGTCCTGTTCTGATCCGGAGTCTTTTCGATCCCCAGGATCTTATCGATGTCATATTTTGCAGTCTGATATGTCTGCATATTTTTTCTGACTTCCTTGTATTCGGAGTAGGCCGCTTTCTTTTTTGCCAAAACTTTTCCGTACTCATCGCTGAGTTCTTTTACAGAAGGAAGTTTTCCCTTGTGCCTGTTAAAAGAATCTTTGGCTGCCTTGTGAGTCATGATCTCTTCCTTGTGCTCAGCAAAAAACTGTCTGCTGTAACCAGACTGTCTGTACTGCTGATAGATGTCTTTTGTCTTGGAGTAGTCAATGATCTTACTCTTAAGTTCTGAGATTTCCTTAAGACGTTTCTCGTAACCCTTGATCTGATCACTGAGCTCAGAGAATCTATCGGAAGTATCTCCGGCTCTTTTCTCAAGTTCATTGTAAGTCCTAAGTCCCTGCTCCTGGAAAAAGAGAAGTGCCTTCATGACATTTTTGACGTTGTACTTTTTCGCCCAGAGTTCATAGCCGGGACCTTTTCCCTTTGCAATAACCTCCTGCATGTTAAGGAGAAGGTCGAAGCTATCCTCTCTGTAGGAGGGCTTGGCTTTTTCTTTTGGAGAAGTGTCTTTTCTCTCTTCTACTCCTCTTGCCACACCTTCAAGTTTCTGATGCAGATCTTTTTCCGTATAGCCATCTCCAAGTGAACGGAACCTGATGAATCTGGTCTGACCATTTCCTCTGACGGAAGTGTGCTTGCCTCTCTTGATCTCATACCCCTGCTCGGAGAGCTTCGACAGCAGCTCATCAAATGAGCCTGGCTTTTTGGAAAGAGCCGTGTCGATTGCTTCTCTAATTCCATCGCGGAATGTGGGTCCTCGCTCAGCATGTATGTAAGTTGTCTTACTGTGATAAGGCTGAGGCGCTATAACTGACAGACCATTTTCCATACAGATAAGATTGGAAAGTCTCCCCAGGGCAATGCCGGAATAAGAAAAATTGGTAAACTTCCTGTCGCCCTTAAGAGTCGTGGAGTTGAAGATCACATGGTTGTGAATATGATTTCTGTCGGTATGTGTGGCCACAATAAATGCATGACTGCCCTTGGTAAATCTCATGGCTGTCTCATATCCGATTCGATTTGCTTCCTCCGGCGTGATCTCCCCGGGCTTGAAGGACTGCCTGATCTGATAAGCGATCACGTCTCCCTTTTCTTTTCCGTTTGCCACTTCGTAATCTCTTTTGGACAAAAGAAAGTCCTCGTTAACAGTCCTTGGATTACAGGCATAAGCTGTAACCAGATTCCCTTTTTCCGTCTTGTCCGGATTCATTGCGTAATCCGTTCTTTCCTTGAGGCACTTCGCCAAAGTCCTTCCCTTGGTGGCGTGAAGTGCAATTAGTCTTGTTGCTGCCATAGCGATTCCCTTACTTGATAAATGATAATCTGAAAAGAATTTCCTTTAGTGTTTCCCATATTTCATCCAGCTCTGCCCGGAGCTGTTTTATGTCCTGAAGATATATACAGCCGGTCTCTTCTGCTTTCTTTTCAAACTTTTTAAGCGTATCAGTGTATTCGCCAAGAAGCCTTTCCACTTCTTTTATGTCTGACAGATCCAGCATGATGACATGACCATCGATGGCCATCTTTCTCATGTAAGCGCTGATTTTTCTGACACCGGCCAGTTCCATTTTCTGCATGATCTTCATCCGTTCTTCAGGAGTAACCCGGACAAAGATCCTTCCCTGAGATGGTTCTTTCATATCACAGCACCAGCTCAGGAGCAAAAGACTTGCAGGGATGATCATCGGGTTCGTGCTTACACTCGTGGAGTTCTTTTAAAAGAGAAGTCTTCTCTTCCCTCTCCGTGATAACTTCATGGAAATGATCTTTCCCAATTGGCTTCTCATCTTCATCCGGAATGCCGTTGGCGTTGTTATCAATCATGGGCTCATTTTTATGAGCGTCCTCAGGGAGATTATTGATAACACCATCTCCGATCATGTTGTCGTTCTGCTCCAGCTGATCTTCAAGGCCCCTTCTGACATTTCCGATGATGTTAGGGTCCTGTTCCTGTGGAAGTTTCACCGGCTGCTCCACTACCTCGGGTTCCGGTTCAGGTACTTTTCCGTTAACGTCGTCCCACTTTTCTATCGGTGTTCCTGTTTTTCTTTCCATACAATCATCACTCCCCTTCTTTCTTTTTCCTTTGAGGAAATCGGATCTCGAAGTGAGGCCTCTGCTCCTCATCCACAGTCAGATCCACGTAGCAGTTAAAAGAGTTCCCGGTTCTCTTGGATTTACATCCATCAAGCTTGACTGTCCCGCAGTTAAGAAGCTCATCTGCTACTTCCCTGGTCATTTCTTTTCCAATTGCCTCAAAGAATCTGTTGTTCTTCCACAAACCAAAACGGCACTCCATATTGTTACAAAGAAAACCTTTCTCTCTTGCAACAATGTGAGCGCCGCATACAGGACAGTTGCCAACTACATCATCGTTCGCATAGGCCTGTTTAGTTCCACTGCCGTCCTCAAAATTTCCAAATGGAAGTTCGTCTCCAAAATCGGCAGCATCCTTCCATCCATCATCTATACCACTCATTTCGTGACTACCTCCTTCTCTTTACCGGCAGCTTTCTCTGCCGTTTCGTTTTTTATCTGATCCTTTCGGATATTCAGGTTATCCAGAAGAGACTGCTTAACTCCGCCCCATCCATCAGGAAGGATACGGACTGTACCCAGTATCTTTCTGCCAACATTTCCTGTAATTCCTGACTTATCGGCAACAACTCCATCTGCATTTTTCAGTGGCGTGTCACCCTCATGATGGCTCTTCTCAATCCCTTCTTTGGACTTAACACCTGCCTGTTCCTTCGCATATTGTTCCAGGAGCGCCCCCTGCTCCGGACTCATCTCCTGAGTCTTTTCTTTATCGATCATCATGTCTTCCACAGATTTGATGATCATGGAAGATGTTGACCTGATGGTTCCAAGAGCACTCTTTAGTTCCTTAAGACCTTCATCCGTGGAATAGGATGCCAGATATGGAAAGCTGTAGGAGCTTGTATCATAGCCAAAGAAGTTAAGGACAACTGCTGCAGTTCCTTCTGCCTCAATCTCTTTCCTGTTCTTATTGATTTCTTTTCCCGGATCAGCATGAAGCTTGGCATGAACAACTTCGTGAAGGCAGGTCTTGAGAGTCTGCAGATCACTCATCCCTTCCTGGATTGCAATCCTCTTATCCTGCACATGGTAATAACCTTTGGCTCCGGTCTTAATATCTTCAAAACCAATAGGTACAGGACTAATATCTTTGATGATATCCATGAGAATAGTGAACTTGTTTACATCACCCTTAAGCTCATTGATAGCAAGCTGCGGAAGCTCTTTTCCCTCAGTCTGTGAAACATCAAAGGTAGTCTCTGCCTTATAGCTCATGACATTGATCTCCCTGGTCTCTTTCACAGGCTCTCCATCTCTATCAAGAATGACTTTTCCGTTGGCATCAACCTTGTCCACTTCTTTCTCAATCTTGTAAGGCGCGGGTGCGATGACCCTGATACCCCGCTCGCCTTTCTTCACATAACGCCCCATATTCTTCCAGCCGGTATAGCTCTGACAGAGAGTTGCATCAGGCTTTTGCATGGTGATCAGGATGCAGTTATTAACTGAGTAGTGCGGAAACTTGGCCATTGTAGCTAGAAGGTTTTTAAACTCTGCGCTATTTCTTACACCTTTAACGCCAACCTCAAGCTGATCTGTCAGTTCTTTAAGCCTGTCCTCCCGGCTCTTAAAATCAGCTTTCTGCTCATATGATTTCTTTTCTGTTGCTGTTTCAGGCATTCAAGTCACCTCCTCACTTCTTTGTCTTGTCCCCGTTAACTGAAGAAGGAGCCTTTTTGTCAGGCTCCTTCTTCATGTCTTTACTTATTTTTACTGCAAAGATAGTTAATCTGCTTTTTCGTGCCATCACTCATCCTCCTCGTCGCGATACCCTGCTGCGATATCCCACAATCTTCCGAAGAGATCCTCCTCTTCAAATGCAAAGCTGATATCGCCCTTAAGCTCCTGGACATATCCCCTGTAGTTCATCATAAATTCTTTTGTCTGAACCACCAGTGACATAACCTGAATGATATCGCCATTTGTAAGCATGTAAATCTCGTTGGTGTCATAAACTACGGTTACGCCATCATTGTAGGAAGTATCTATGTCTTCATAGATCTTCACTGCAGGAAGATAGAACAGCTCTGAGCTAAGGAGTTCCCCTTCCGAATCATATCCGAAGATGTTTGGAACAAATGCCTTGAACTGACCAAGGATTTCAGGATAAAGATTATTGGCATACTCTTCTGCCAGCGCGTTTATGATGACGTCCTCATCTTCATCCTTATATTTGTTGTAATCATCTTCGTTATAAAAACCTTCAATCAGCTGATCATATTCCAGGAATCCGAAGAGCTTTGCCAGCGTTACCTTTAGCTTTTCTTTTGAAAACTCTTTTTCAGTTACTCCCATCACTCATCCTCCTTATCGCTTTCCGCATCCTCAGGCTCTTTTTCCTCTTCAAGCTCTATCTCATCATCCTCGGCACTTATGCTCCTGAGATAATCATCATCGGTATAGTCCTGATCAGGATCTATCGCCTTGGACTTCTTCTTGGAGTTCTTGGTTGAGGTGTAATACATGAATCCGCCGGCAATTCCAAGTCCGATCACAAGTATGATCGCCATAATTCCATTTACATTGACCGGGTCTTTCTTGGGTTCAGGTTCTTCCTTGGGCTCAGGTTCAGGTTCCGGTGTAGGCTGAGGCTGTGGTGTCACCACTTCAGGCTCTTTTTCCTCTTCCTTGCCTATCCCTGTAACTTTTATATATTCGCTGACCTGGTCATCATCCATGAGGGACAAAAGATCTGACTCATCCACCATGTTCAGGAAATGAACCTTCTCATTGCCGTCATCATCACGGTCGATGATGATGTAGAAGTAGTTGCCGTTCTTGGTCATTACAGTTATGAACTGCTTGCCTCCTGCTTCAAGAGATCCATAATCATCCACAAGCTCCATGTTGCCGTCAGGAGTAAGTGGTCCCCACTTTTCCTCTATCTCAGGCTCTTTTCCCTCACAGTTGTGATAGTCCTGTTTACAGAGCTTGCAGTTTTCATCCACGTGATCCTCTGTACACTTCGTCTCGCAGGTGCAGTCATATCCACCCGCCATGGCAGTTACAGGTGTAAAACAAAAAAGTGACCCCATAAGAGCCACTGAACATCCAAGGACTTTAGCCTTGGCAGCTATTAACTTAAAAGCTTTCATCTAAGATATCCTCCACAATTCCTTTGTTTTCTTTTTTTGCAGGAGCTGCCGGTTTTTCCTCAACTCCCAGGTATTCTGCAAGCTGCTCAGGAGAAAGCCCAAGCCTTTCAACAATACCGACCATGCTGCTGGCCTCTTCTGCCTTGAGCCTTTCATTGACTTCATCAAGTTTTGCCTTGGCTTCATTCAGTCTGGCCTGCGCCCTGTCCCGGTCGGCCCTGAGTCGTTTTAACTTTTCAAACATAACTTTTCCTCCTTACGGTATACGCCCATATTCTAAAAAGTGTGATTGCCAGTAGGGCGTATTGATATTTGAGTAATGCACCGGATTTCCGGCGTGAATCATCCAGCCACCACCCACATAGATTCCAACATGACTGGCTCCGGACACTTCATAGGTTCCCTGGAAAAAGACAAGATCTCCGGGCTTTGCCTCTGAAGACGGAACATAATCTGTTCTTGCCCTAAGACCATTAGCCGTAAGTCTTCCAAAGTTCCATCCGTTACCACAGTGATTGATGACCCAGCTGACAAATCCTGAACAGTCAAAGCCGTCAGGACTGTATCCACCCCAGACATATTCCACGCCCAAATATTTCTCAGCCTCATGAAGCATCCTTGCAAATTCTTCATCTGAGAGATACTCTCCGGGAACGTGATGTTCATCACTGTCGCCTTCTCTGCTTCCGGGAATACTGTAGATATCATCCTCGCCGAAGAGATACATCCTGTTACCGTAGGTTTCTTTTAGAACTTCGTATCGGGCTATATCATCGTCAGTGAGTCCCAGGTGCTCTGTCACATAGTCAAGGCCGTGATTAACAAGATAGATATTGCAGATGTAATACTCATATTCCTCTGTGTAGGTGTAGTCTTCGTAGTATCCGCCTTCAGCGTAGGAATCATCTTCTACCCATCTGGTGTCTTCTACTTCTCTTTCCCTGGTTTCAACCTCTTCCTCATAGGTGATTTCATACTGCAGCTCAAGGATCTCCTGTAATTTTTCCTGTACCTCATCTTCTCTGTAGGCCTCGAATATCACTGTTAAAAGAGCTGCAAGTTCATAGGGATTATGACCAACCTCATCAAGGTAGTAGTTGATCTCGTCATAGTCCGCATGGTCCTCAGCTATCTCATCGATCTCATCCTGCAGACCCTCTTCCAGTTCTTTATAATCATCTTCCACCGCAAGGATATCTGTGTCCTCCGCGGTGTAGGATGTTATGACAGTGACATCTCCGCCGCCGGAAGCAATAGCTCCGCAGGAACTAAGAAGTCCAAAGCAGATAAGTACTATCAGAAGAACCAGCACAATAATGATGCTTATCGCAGGATTGTCCTGAACAAATTCAGTAATGAATTCACCGATAGCTCCAACAACGTCTTCTGCCTTCTCAGTTATCTTCCTTCCGATCTTTCCGCCATTCTCAGCAGCTTTAGCCTGTCTTTCCATCATTTTTCTCTGAATTTCTCGACGGGCCTTTTCCCTGGCTGCTTCTTTGGTTTCAGCACTTACTTCCTTCCGGCCATGAACTTTACTGCTGTACTTGCCATTCTTTACTTTGGATGTAACATGGCTTGCTGCACCACTGGCCACATAGCCTCCTGCCTCGAAGACTTCTTCAGATACAGCGCTCTCGCCTCTGTTATCTTCCGATGAATTAACCACATCCGACATAATGTCAGCTGCAGCTACTACTCTTGATGCCGTCTCAGAAATACTTACCGAACTTTTACTCACAGTTCGTTCTTTCTTTGCAGCTTCCTGGGATTTTCTCACCTTTTCGACTTCAGATGCTTTCTTCTGAGTCTGCTTTCTGAGCTTTTCACGATGATTCTTTTCCTCAAGCGTCTCGCTATTGTCAGCCTTACCGGTCCTTAGTTTTTGTCCGTAGTATTTGCTGGCTGAATCCTTGTTCTTTAATTTATTTGCATGCACTCTTGGTGCATTATCCTTCTGGTCTCCGGGATTCTTATCCCTTGGAGGATTTCTTGTATATAATCCTTCAGCCATGCTCATCTCCTTTGGTTAAACCGCATTTTCTTTTTCCGCAAACTTGGTTGTAAGAACCTTGTAGAGTTTTGTTTCCTTAGGGAATCTGTCAACGAATGGCAGGATGACATTGCCATAAAAAATAAGCCCTTCACCCTCTCCCGAATGTGTTACATACGAAAGCTGGTGCGGACTTATGTTAAGCTGTTTAGCCAGGATTGCCCTGTCTCCGACCGCCTGATTGAGCATCAGGATAAAGTCGGAATTCTCAAATATGTTCTCTACTTCCCTGGAAGCAAGCAGATCTTTGACGTTCTGAGTAACGCCGGTCGGCATGCCTCCCCACTTACGAAATCTCTTCCAGATCTCAACTGTGTAGGCCGCAGTCTGTTCCTCACGAAGTAGCAGGTGCATCTCATCCATTATGTATCTTGTGGACTTTCCTGCCTCTCTGTTCTCGGATACTCTGCCCCAGACCTGGTCCTCGATAATGAGCATGCCTATCTTTTTAAGCTGCTTGCCAAGATCCTTGATATCAAAACAAACAAGCCTGTTGTGAAGTTCCACGTTTGTCCTGTGGTTAAAGACGTTAAGAGATCCTGTAACATAGATTTCAAGGGCGGTTGCTACATACTTAGCCTCTGGCTCCTCCTGTTGTAGGAGCAGATTGTAGAGATCTTCCAGTATCGGAATATTCTCAGGACATGGATTCTCAAGATATTTTCTGTAGACCTGCCTTACACATCTGTCTATGATTGTCTTTTCCGCAGGCTGCAGACCATCTTTTGAACCCATGATAAGCTCGCAAAGAGACAGGATGAAATCCACCTTCAGCATCACCGGATTATCGTCTTCAGAATAATTCATGTTGATGTCCATTGGATTTATGTACTGATCCGATGTTGGACTTATCCTGATAACCTGCCCTCCAAGGTACTCAACCATTGGTCTGTATTCTGCTTCCGGGTCCGATATGATGATGTCATCGTCTGTTACCAGGAAGGAATTTACTATTTCCCTCTTTGCGGCAAAAGACTTACCGGATCCGGGTGTTCCAAGGATAAGGCCGTTGGGATTCTTAAGGAGTTTTCTATCCACCATGATAAGGTTGTTGGAAAGAGCATTGAGCCCATAATACAGTACTCCTCTGTGATCCTGAAACAGTTCCTGTGTCGTGAAAGGCACAAAGATCGCTGTACTTGAGGTTGTCATACCACGCTGTATATCCACCTCGTTATAAGCAAGAGGAAGCGTACTGACAAGTCCCTGCTCCTGTTGGAAATCAAGTCTCACTAGATTGCATGAGTGTTTCTGTGCTATAGAAGAAGCCTGAAAAATATTATTATCCAGCTCTTCTTTTGTCTTTCCCGTATTCATCACAATGAACGTAAGCAGGAACATTCTCTCATTCTGAGACTGCAGCTCTTTTAAAAGAGCCTTCGCATCCTTGCCATATGTAGCAAGGTCTGAGGGAATTATCTCCATGTCATATCCGGCGCGGACCGCCTTCTTCTGTTCCTCAATCTTGGAGCGGTCCAGCTCAGTTATGGTGTGCTTGATGGTCTTGATTGCCTCATTCTGGTCCACGGACTGCAGATGCATTGTGACGATCTGACTTGATTCCATTCCCAGGAAATCCGCCAGCATCCTATCACTTATATCAGAAGCATCTATGGACAAAAAGCTCATGGCACACCAGGTATCTCCCATCTTGAAGTATCTGCCATTAGGAAATTCAAAGGAACTTGGAGCAATAAAGTCTTTTACCGAAAGTCCTGAGTTTACAAGATACTTCCAATCGAAGCGGAATTTACCCGTCTCACCCATATGCATCTGTCTGTGCATGAGTTCAAGGCGCTGAGCCCCATTAAGAGTCTCGGCAATTACACCAAGTCGCTTGAAGTTATTGAGGATATCCACCTCAATATGTGTAAGCCTTGGCTTTGCAGACTTCATGGAATCCGCATGAATTCCGAAAGTTATGTACTTCACCTTGGTCAGACCATTATTTCCTGCCTGCATGTTCTTTAATAAGATTCCGGAATATTCATCCCTTACATCATTGAATCTGTCTGCCTGATGAGGAATCGCAATCTTTTTCTCAAAATCTCCTACTTCAGTTGCGAAGTTCATAAAGGACAGCTGGAAATGAACCGAGCTGTCAAAAAAGTTAAGAAATCCACACCATTCCTCAAAGATTTCCGTCTTATCCTCCTGCTGTGCCAGCTGGTAGTTGATATCCTGGAACTGAATGGTCTTGGTGTAATAGTCCTCCCCCACTCTGCAGATTCCATCCGGAAACATTCTCTCTAAAGGAATTGTCTGCTGGGATGTTCTCGGCGTCCCATCGTTTTTCTGGGCGTTTTTGATTATCTCTTTTACCTCTTCCTGCTGCTTTCTGTTAAGACCCTCAGGCATGATAAATTCCCTGGTATTTTTATTATTCCTCCACGGAAGCACGAACAATTTCTTCCACCTCCTCTTTTACTGCAGCACATCTATGAAGCGCCGCGTAGTAATTATCCGTTCTGTACGGACGTTTCTTTGGCCTTATGAATACGGCCTCTATGAAATGCCCGAGATAGACTTCCAAAGGTCTTCCATTCTTTTCATACATGGCAAAAAAGAATATTGGCATCATAACAACCATCATTCCCATGACTGCCACGTTTATCTCAGCCACGCTTTTTATCAGAAAAAAAGACGGTACTCCTATGAGCGCCGCCACCGAAAAGCATATGATCTGTCTTTTTGTCAGATTGAAAATAACTTTGCTTTTGACCTTCGTAAGATCTCTCGGCACGCTTACGTACGAAGCTGCCATTTTTTCTCCTTCCCTGTTAAATGCATTGTAAGATTGACTTGGATACTGAACTTGTCTTAAAGAGCGAGAATGCCAGAAGGATCGTATATCCTACAACTCCCCAAAGGGATCCGACTATATCGCTTGAAAAAGCTACTGACTGGATCAATACTGCATATATTCCTACACAGATCATGATCAGGAAGCCCTGAAAACCAAGAGCGAAAAGACTCTTTACATAGTTCATACCCATTGTGCTCTGATCCCTGTTTCCAAATGTTGCAAAAGGAATTGGCGCCATAGAAACATACATGTATATTTCAATCATCCTCACATAGATAATGACAAAAATGATCCTTGAAAGGACCAGGATAGTCACATAAATAATTGATACCTGCAGAAACAGGCCAAACAATTCAAATACGTTCATCGTTTCCAATGTGGACTGAAGGCTTGAAAGAGCTGATGAATCAATTGCTGTTGATGCACCAATGACTCCACCGGCACTTGCAATCACATGCCCGGCAACATCAAAGACAGCCAGCGCAAAATCGAATGTATGCGTAATGAGCTCAACTGCAACAAATGTCTTAAATATCCATTTGAAGATAAACCAGGTCTCAAAGCTTGCCAGGTTGTTATAACTGATGATCAGCTGTATCAGCTCATAGCAGGCCACAAAGGTCAGTATTATACCCGCTATGGGCATTATCACCGTCTCAGACACGTTCCTCACCATACTGAAAACTCCCGGCGAAAAAGCTGATGGCGTCACAGCCACATCTGAAGCTATGCCTGCCACCTGATCATTAACGTATCCAAACATACTCTGAAAATACTGCATTAGGACAGGGATTATAAATTCTTTGATATGTTCTTCAATTTGCTGGATTACTCTATCCACAACATCCCTCCCATATCTTTGCCAGCTTATCGCTGGATGTAGTTAAAGAAAGGCTGGTCAGGAGTTCTCTCCCGCCAGCCTGTACTTTCTCAATATTCAGTTGTCTTTTTTGCTTCTCTTTTCGCAGATCAGAAAAGTCCTGCAAGAAGAGGTACAAGTGTTGTGCCAACGAGGGCAACACCACCGCCAGCCATGAGCTGCTTCATTCCCTGTGACTTCGCGCCAGGATTGTCATTGCCATATCCTTCCAAAAGGTTGATGGCGCCCCACACTCCAAGGCCTGCGCCTAATGCGATAACGATTGTCTGCAGTGATCCTACTGCACTCTGAAAAAATGCCATAATTGTGAAAACCAAAAACGCAAGCAGCTCTATGCCGCCTGCATTCTTGGTTATCCTCCTTCCAATATTTTTTGTTGGTTAGCGACACCCCTCGTATTCCGGGATGCCGGTTGATAGTTACTGCCAGAGCCCGTCGACTGGCTTCTGGCGTGCGATCGCACATGCCTGTTTCCAGGCATTTATAGGAAAAGACCTTTTGAGTCTTAATCCTCATCTGTTACTTCAATTACTTCATACTCATCATCCGGTTTAAGCACCACTTTGTGGCTAAGGAATTTCTCCACATCAAACCAGTTCTTTTTGTCTGCATCCGCAGTTAGTTTGTAATTTGGATGCTGTGTAAGATCGTATTTGTCCGACAGGAAGGGTCTCACTCCCCTAACCTGTACAACGCACTTTGAACCGTCCATTACAGAGAGCTCATCAATACTCATAAGGTCACGGCCCAGTTTCTGATAAGTCAGATTGTAGGTGGGCTGATTTCCTCTGGTCTCACCTGTGTAATAGTGGTCGATTGTCTCTTTTCCCAAAGTAGCGTTGATATCCTTTAAGGTAGACTGCTCTGTACCACCCAGGAATATCTGTGAATCGCAGTTGGCGCAGATGGTCTCTGCATTATCTTTGTAGATAGCTTTCAGCTGAGATTTAGCCTGAAGCACAAGCGCCGCCGATATCTCACGACTTCGGATTGTTGCCATAAGCTTCTCCAGATTTGGTATCTGTCCGATGTTCGCCGCCTCATCAATGAGGCAGCGCACGTGGACAGGGAGCTTTCCGCCATATACATCATCTGCTTTTTCGCATAAGAGATTAAATAGCTGGCTGTAGATGATACTGATCATAAAGTTGAAAGTACTGTCATTATCAGACATGATAAGGAACAGAATTGTCTTTTCATCTCCGATGGTATCAAGCTCCAGCTCGTCATAACTCATAATTTCCCTTACCTGGGCAATGTCAAAAGGAGCAAGTCTTGCACCACAACTCACAAGAATCGATTTAGCTGTCTTGCCGGCAGCGAGTTTGTACTTGGAATATTGCCTTACTGCAAAGTGGTTTGGATCTTTTTTCTCAAGCCTTTCAAACAGGATATCCACCGCATTTTTGAAGGATTCATCATCCTCTCTGACCTCCATTGAGTTGATCATCTCAATCAGCGTATTGAAATTCCTCTCCTCTGCAGGGGCCTCATAATAGATCATGCCGATCAGCGCCGTGTAAAGAAGCCTTTCAGCTTTCTCCCAAAACGGATCGGTGGGCGAACCATCACCCTTGGTGTTAGCCATAAGCGTGGTTACCAACTTTAAGATGTCCGACTCTGAATGGATGTATTCGAAGGGATTAAAATGCATGCTCTTCTTGAAATTGATGGTATTAAAGACCTTTATCCTATACCCGGCCTTCACAAAAGCGTTCCCGACCTCTCCAATGAGCGTTCCCTTTGGATCAGTTAAAACATAGGAACTGTGAAACTGTAAAAGATTCGGCTTAATAAAAAACCTTGTCTTACCTGAACCGGAACCGCCAATCACAAGAACGTTCTTGTTTCTGGCGTACTTTGGATCAGGAGGTCTTGAATTCATAGTGATCTTCTCTGTCTGTGACAGGATCACATTATTTGCAAAGACCGGGTCCTCAAAAGGCTCTATATCCTCATGTTTTCCCCACCTTGCTGAGCCATGCTCTTCTCCATGGCGAAACTTCTTGGCATTCTTGCTTTTGATATAAACTGCAAGACGAAGTCCTGCTCCACAAGCAATGCCAACAGCCAGGTCTAATGGATGAAAGCTTGGAAGCATGTTGGCAAAGGCAGTTTTAAAGCCTCCGTACAATATAAGTCCCTGAACCTTCTCAGACATATTGCTGCCCCAGGCGATTCGCCAGGCTTCACCAAGATTCGTGCAAAAGAGTCCTACAGCAAAGTAAGGGATGTTTAGTATGATCTTCTTTTTTATCTTTGAGGTCATCTGACAATCTCCTTGTTCTTTACTTTCTCCTTGCGGGGATGCTTTGCTATTTCCTCCTTGAGCTTACGGATCTGATTGATGAGACTGGGCTTTTCTTTCCTCTGCTCACGTTTTACAACTTTATCCGAGTACTCTTTTACCACGGCAGTTATAGCGTCCATGTCCTTAGCTTTGAAAAAGCAGTTGTAGCGCACTGGATCAGAAGTTTTGTCTTTTACGATGGCAAAATCCACTCCATACTTGTTGGCAATGCGCTTGAAAGTCCTAAGGCTCTCGCCGCTCACCTCCATACTGGTTGCACCCTGCCCCTGCCTTATAAGTGTTTTCACGCTCTGCTTTCCGGTCTGCTTATGGTGTTTGTAAGCACGAACAACTGCGCAAAGCCCCTTCCAGAGAGCCTTAGCCGACACCTTGCCTGTCCTTATCACGAATCTCACAACATCTCTTGATGTTTCATCTGTCATAGACAGTTATCCAGCCTTTCTTAATGCATTATGCTCGTTCATGATCTTGGCCATACATGGAAAACAAAAGGTAGTTCCATTTCCGTAAGGACATGGAGTTTTGCAATTATGTGGTTTAAGATTCCCAACCGGGATAGGATTCATTTCTCTTGAGCTGTTTCTTGCACAGCTGAGTTTATGCTTGCTTGGTTTTCCTTTATGCATTTGAGTTTCTCCTTGTTCTATGAAAATGTATTTGGTAAAAGAAAGGCACCAGTCCGGGATATACCACAGGCCAGTGCCGATCATACCTTTTCTATCTTCTGTAATCAGCCAAGACTCTTACCGTCTTTGGACTTTTCTCCGATGTCAGCATCCTTGTGAGGTGTCTTGGAAGCCTCATCCTTTGCCGCTTTAAGATCTCCCAGGAGAGATTTCTTTTCCGAAGCCTCATGCCCTCTGGCCTCCTTAGCAGCCTGACGCTCCACATACTTCTCACCAAGCTCAAAGACCTTTTCCTTGGCATCGTAGTGATAAACGTTGTCTGTCAGCTGCTCGGAAGGATCCACTGTAGTAGCGTTTACTTCTCTTACCATCGACTCAAGATGACGAAGATCCATTATGCCGTTGTCAGGCACGATCAAAATTTCATGGATGCTGCTGGGTAAAATGAAGAAGGACTCACCTCCAACCCTCTCCGAAGCTTTCTCCATGAAATTTTCGTAAGCAAGGACTCCGGCGCCATGTACATTGCCTTCCACAGATGCAACAAAAATCTGCTCCTGCTCAGGTGGGATGTTAAGCCCCAACATCTCAAGATCCTGAACCCCCATCTGCTTTGCAAGAACTTCGCACATGCCCTCAATTACAAGAGGTCTCACCTCAGGTGCTGTCTTCATTGCGTCCGCATGAAGCTGATCTGCGGTAATCCCATAATTCTCAAGCATCTGATTCGTAACAAGGATTGTTCCTGAACCCGCAGGTGTTTCGCCAAGTACAAAGCGATAAACCACTGACATATCCTCAATATCTTTATGAGGAACTGTATCAAGAAGCTCAGCGTTTCTCTCCTTGGAGACGACCTCCATTGCAAGTGTACCTTTCATCTTGTCATAGTCCTTGAAAGAATCCACATCAAACTCCGGCTGGTTTCTAAGAGATCTGTCCGCCAGATCAGTTGCTCCCTTTGCAATGTTTTCGTAAGAAACGCCGCTCTCGTAGTCCTGATAAAGAGTGGTTGCATTAAGGCTGACTCCTACTTCGCTGTCTGCAGGCTTTACTACGATTGCCTCATAGCTACCGTTCATTCTTTCCGCTGTACGGTGCTCGACTTCAAAGTCTGTTCCGGTCCTAGCCTCAAGTGTTTCCTTAATATCTCTGGCAAGGTTTTCTCTAAATGTCTCAAAATCCATTTTGTTTTCTCGCTTTCTTTTGTATTTTTGAGCATAGAAAAAGACGCAGCTCCAATCCTTCGATCAGAGACATGCGTCTTTGGTTAATGGTTATTCTTTTGCAAAAGAAAAAGCCAGGAGATGAGCTGCTTCCCTGCTGCTCATTTCTTGGCGCATTATAACAATATCACATCGAAAATCGGCTTTCAACGCAAAAACCATGCAAATTTCATGCATCTTAGTGACGTTTTGGCATTTTTAGTGACGTTTGGTAGGCAGGCTTGTTTCTATCTTCAAAAAGCTTCCTGATCCGTTCTTCCTGCTCTTTTTCAGACTGCTTGCATGCTTTTTTAAGAATAGGTATGCTTATCGTTATTCATTTTACTAAAATGTTTATGCCACCGGTAGGATTTCCTCACATATTGCACGGATCTCTTCACTGAAAACAGTATCTTTTGGCCAGATGAAGGTAAAATCATGTTTTACCCTAAAGTCGTCAAGGGGGATTGTTTTCAGATATCCGGACTGCAGTCCGGATGCAACCGCTGCTTTATATAAAAAGGTGATGCCACAGTCTTTTTCAATAAGGCTTATTATGGCATGCATGTTCTCCACCTGGATAAAATTCCTAAAATCACTTGTAGAGTAATTGTTCAGGGCAAGAGCTCTTTCTAATATATTGCGCGTTCCTGAACCGGGTTCTCTTATAAGAATTCGCTCGGGAAAGAGATCTTTTATCACGCGCGGCTTCTGAGTGAAAGAGTGCTTTGCCGAACAGACAGAAACGAACTCTTCTTTGCTAAAAAGCAGCGTTTCATAATCATTTTCAGGAAAATATCCTTCTACAAGTGCAAAATCTATAACCCCCTCGGAGAGTTTTTTAAGAAGCTCCGATGTGTTGCCAAATGTAATCTTAAGATTAGTATCCGGGTGATTTTTTATGTAATCACTGATCGGATCAGCAATTATGTATTCTCCTATGGTCATGGTGACACCAAAAGAGATGTCTTTTAAGCCATGGTTATTCTGTGAAAGTATTTCTTTGAGACTTTCATCATCATTTTTTATCTGATTCATTTTTTTATACAGGAGTTTTCCGTTGTCAGTTAGAAAAAGTTTTTTTCCATCCTGAGTAAACAGCTTTGTCCCGTATTCATTTTCAAGATGATGTATGTGCTGAGAAACAGCGGGCTGAGTAATATTCAGCTCCTTAGACGCCTTGGTGAAATTGAGGTGTCTGCAAACGCAGAGGAAAGTATCTATTCTGAAATCCAGCATAAT
>NZ_ATWY01000036.1 GCF_000421405.1 Butyrivibrio sp. NC2007 | reverse complement strand
AATATCCTGAGTAAAGGGAAAACCTTGCTGCCTTCAGTAGCATAAACGAAATAAAGGTACCGTAGGGACTACGGGAACCAAACGCCTGTGGACACCGTGGGGGAAAACTCACCAGGATATTTCCTGTGCGAGATAATAACCTGGGTGGCTGAAGCAGGAATCCACTTCCGTCATAGACGGTGGTGGTAGTTCAAGAGAACTATAGATGAATATAGCGGGACTGATAAGGAAAGAGCCGAAGATCTCATGAAGTTTTACACTGATGATGCGATAGATGCAATCTACGACATTTCCGGCGGAGACCTGGCTAATGGAGTGTTAAAATATTTAGACTATGACACCATATCAAAGGTTGGTAAGACTTTCTGGGGATATAGTGATCTTACTACTGTTATCAATGCCATATACACAATGACGGGCAAACCGGGAGTTCTTTATCAGATAAAAAATATAATCTGGTCATGCAGAGATGTTCAAAAGCAGAGGTTTTCAGATTACATTTCAGGAAAGAATAATGACCTGTTTGATATAAAATACAGCTTTTTGCAAGGAAACGACATGCAAGGTGTGGTTGTAGGTGGCAATATCCGCTGTTTTACCAAGCTTGCAGGGACCAGGTACTGGCCTGATATGAATGGGAAGATATTGCTTCTTGAGGCACTTGGTGGAGAATCCGGGCAGATAGGGACTCTTTTTAACCAATTGGATGATATAGGTGTGTTTGACCAAATATCAGGTGTATTGCTTGGGACTTTCACGGGTTATGAAAAAGCAGGACTATCGCATACTGTATATGATCTTTTGAAAATGCATATCTCAGAGGTGCTTCCCGTAGCATGTACAAGAGATATAGGACATGGCCTTGATGCTAAGGCTATCATGATTGGAAAAGAATACAGTATTTATGCGGATACACATAATGGTGAAACATTTGATGTATATCAATAACTGGGTTCAGAAATGGGTTCAGAAAATAAAGTGAAATCGCCAGCCTCCTTTCCATTGGTATTTGAAAGGCGCAGGAAAGTTCGATCCCGGTCGCCGGCAGTAAGAGAGAAGCAGTGATGCTTTTCTTTTTTTATATAAACATGGCTTGATGCTCCTAATTGGATGTTGATATAATTAAGAGCTTGTATGATTGATTAAGAGTATTTGCATATGCTAAAAGGGGAGGATTTATGCAGAGTAATAATATAGTTGGACTTCGTCCAATGACAAGGGAGCTCTGTCATGAGCTTTATAAGTCTTGGGAGAATGATGACTCTATATACATGGATATGTCCATATTTAAGGAATATGTTTACAACGAGGAATCAGTTGATCACTATTTCGATTCAAAGCAGGGAACGTCACGCAGAATTTTTGCAATCATACTTGAGGACAGACCTATTGGAGAATTACAGTTAAAGCAGATTGATATGGATAAGAGAGAATGCACCTTAAGTATTCATATGCAAAATGATAATTTTAAAGGTAAAGGGTATGGAACAGAGGCAGAGAAACTTGCTATAAAGTATGCATTTGATGAACTGGGAATGGTGGCAGTTAATGCGGACACTGTTGTGAAGAACACAAGGAGTCAGCATATCCTTGTAAAAATTGGATTTCAGTTTTTGAAAGAAGAGGGATACTTTAGGTATTATCGCTTGGAAAAATCATAATAAAAGATTGGAAAGCACAGAATATGAGATGCCAATTTGGCATCTCAAATATATTATTTAATCAGTTTGTGGAGAAGTATGAACATAAGAAGAATGAGCGAATCAGATCTAATGAGCCTATATGGGACATTATCTGATCCGGTTGTAATGAAATATATAGAGGAACCATATACGCTTGAGAAAACAAAAGAATTCATTCATAGTGCCGGTCTATCTGAACCACCGCTTGTTTATACGGCAGAGGATGAAACAGGAAATTATATTGGCTATGTAATTTATCATGATTATGAACAGAATACTGTGGAGCTAGGTTGGATCCTGGATAAATCAGCATGGGGAAAAGGCTATGCAAGCAAATTAACGGAAGAACTGATAAAGAGAGCCAAGCTGGACGGAAAGAACGCAGTTATTGAATGCAATCCTGAACAACAGATAACAAAGCATATCGCTGAGAAGTTTGGTTTTATTTATGAGGGAAATGTTGATGGATGCGATGTATTTAGGCTTAGGTGTAACAGGATAATCGATGATGACTTACTTCTGACTCCGTACTATAGAAATGATGCGGAATCGTTTCCTTGGTACCAAGATTTAGATGTTTGTAAGCAAGTTGACAATATTGATCATGCTTATGATATTGAAACACTACATGCTATGTATGATTATCTTAGTGCGCATGGTAACTGCTATTACATACAATATCAGGGAAAACTTGTGGGAGATGTATCTCTTAGGGATAATGCAGAAATGGCAATAGTGGTGTGTAAGGAGTACCAGAATAGGCATATTGGCAGAAAATGCATACTTGACATGATAGAGCTTGCTAAGGAGAAGGGGATGGATAAGGTGAAAGCCAATATCTATGCATTTAATACTCAGAGCCAGAAGATGTTTCAATCAATTGGATTTATAAAAACTGATGAAGAAAGGTATGTATACGCTATAGATACAAAAAAAGAAATAATAATAGTTTAATGAAGCGTGGGCTGTAAGAATGAATGAGTCGCAATCATAGAGAAATCTATGGTTGCGATTTTTTATGACAAAACAGCAAAACATATGTTCTTATGAATGACATAGTGTTTCTGACGATTTTCCTGAGGTCAGGAAAATCGTTGAAGCAGGAGCTGCTACAAGTGTCCATTATAACGTTGGAAGAGAAGTAAGGTCTGCTATTGAGAAAATAGGTGGTACGATGCCAGAAGACTTACCAACTCCAGAGAAAAGTATTCAGCAGATTGAGCAGGAACAGATGGCAAGGCTCAAGGCAAAAGCAAAAAAGGGGAATATAATGCTGGATGAATGATTTTCAAATAATTATAATTACACCTGCAAGGGCAATTATGAGGATTGATATGCACTTATGATGTATATCCATAACTGGGTTCAAAAGTGGGTTCAGAAATTAAAGTGAAACCGCCAGCCTCCTTTCTATCTATATTTGAAAGGCGCAGGAAAGTTCTATCCCGGTCGCCGGAATTATAATGGTGAGGAATTCGAAATTTACAAAAACAATTTTGAATTCCTCATTTTTTTGACTGTATAAGATTTCTATAATGAGTACTGTAAATAGCAAACAGGTTTCGCCAGTGATTTTGAAACCTGATTAAGAGAAGGGAAGGATATATATTATGAAAAAGAGAATACTCAGTACTCTTATGTGTGCTACTGTTGCAGTAACATCTCTTATCGGATGCGGCAGCACAGAGACACAGACAACAACTGATGCGCCTGCAGCCACAGAGGCACCTGCAGCTGCAGAAACAGAGACAGAAGAGAAGGCTGCAGATACAACAGCTGATGCTTCAGGGGATAAGGTTACACTTTCAATCTATACACAGTATGCAGATGATGACACAAAGGTTCCTTATGATTACGCAGTAGAGCAGCTTAAAGAGGCTTATCCAAACGTTGAGCTCAACCTTATCGTACAGGCACAGGATGACGGACAGACACTCAAGACTCTTGCTGCTACAGGTCAGCTGCCTGATATTTACCAGGCAAGTACAGATCTTATCAACACATTCCGTGAGTCAAACCAGATCATGGTACTCAACGATGTTGCAAAGTCAACAGGATTCCTTGATAAGCTTTATGATGCAAATAAGGATCTTGCTTATGCAGAGGATGGCAACATTTATGCATTCCCATTCTCAGGTCAGGAATATGTTCTTTGGTACTACAACAAAGCTCTTTTCGAGGAGAATGGATTATCAGTTCCTGAGACATACGATGATCTTTTGAACTGCATCGAAGTATTCAAGTCAAAGGGAATCACACCTCTTGCACTTTTCGGACAGGAAGGCTGGAACACAGCAGCAGCTTATGACGTAGTTGCTACAAGATATGCTGCAGGCGGAATAAAGGCTCTTGATGAAGGAACTGCAAAGGTTACTGACGAAGGTTATGTAAAAGCAGCAAAGAAACTTGAGGAGCTCGTTGCAGCAGGTCTTTTCCAGGAAGATGCTACAACAACAAACTATGACCAGGCTTCTGAGAAATTCCTTTCAGGTGAGGCTGCTATGTTCATCAACGGACAGTGGTACATCGAGGATGCAACTAAGGCACTTGGTGAAAATGTTGACTGGATGTTCTATCCTGCAGAGGATGCTGCTTCATACGAAGCCGGTAAGGCTGCATTCTCAGGCGGTGGTTCTGCTTCAGGCTTTGCTGTAAATCCTGATTCAGCTAATGCTGAACTTGCTGCAGAAGTTGCTGAGTTCATCACAGAGAAGTACTGCGAAGCTAAGGTTATGTACAGACACAATCCTCTTGTAGCACTTAACACAGGCAAAGAGCCTGATTCAGAGTATCCTGCAATGATGAAGAAGCTTTCTGATACACTTCCTTCAGTAACATCAACAACAAAGTTCACATGGGGACTTACAAATTCTACATTCAACGATGGCATTCAGTCAGAGTCACAGGGACTTGTTTCTGGACAGTTCACAGCTGATGAATTCATTGAGGATATGAACGACATTATGGAGTGATAAAAAACATAGTCTATATATGTTAAGAATATAGATTACATAATGACTGTAATTACGTGGGGCGGGAAAAAGTCCGCCCCATGTTTATGAGAAAAAATGGGAGATACCCAATGAAAAAATACATGGGAAATAAGCTGGCTATCCTTCTTTTTGTTTTGCCGGCTCTTGCAATATTTATTACATTCGATTTTATTCCGATCATTCAGGTATTTGCATACAGTTTTACAGACTGGAATGGTCTTACGATGCCGAATTTTACAGGTCTAAAAAACTACTTAGATCTGTTCACAGATAGAGTATTTTACACGTCAAATAGGAACCAGCTGATCTTTGCTATTGTGATTACCGTTTATCAGATATTTTTTGCTACAGTATTTGCTATTACAATTTCTGATAAAAAGATGAAGGGCAGAAAGTTTCTGAGAGTTGCATATTTCATCCCGGTTATATTGTCTGTTACAGTAGTCTGCCAGCTCTGGAGTGCAATTCTCAGCGGAGAGGGACTTCTTAATAAGCTCTTTGAAGCTGCAGGCTCCGGTTTTTCACAGAACTGGCTTGGAGACAGATATAAAGCCATATATGTAATTGCCTTTGTTAATGCATGGCAATGGATGGGCTATCAGTTTGCGCTTATTGTTGCAGGTATCAAGTCAATCCCTGCTGACTACTATGAGGCTGCAAAAATTGATGGATGTTCAAATGTTCTTGCACACCTTAAGATCACAATTCCGCTTCTTGCAGAAACCTACAAGTTCTGCCTTATCATTTCACTTACAGGAGGTATCAAGGCCTTTACTGAGATGAATATCCTGACAGGCGGCGGTCCAAACAAGTCAACTTTCACGCTCACATATATGATGTACAATGCAGCGTTTAAGAAATCAGATTATGGATACGGTCTTGCAGCTGCTTCCGTAATGGTAATTGAGTGTATGCTTGTAATGCTGGTGATCAACTTCATTTTCAGAGAAAAGAACCAGAAGAAAGAAGAAGAGAAATCAAGGAGGAGACGAAATGCGTAAAGAAGGCAAAAAATCAGCTTTGCATTATATATTCGTGGTATTCTGCTGGATTTATGCAGCGTTTTCACTTTACCCACTGATATGGATGCTTTTTTATTCATTCAAGACAAATCAGGAAATATTTGTTACTAATCCATTTGGATTTCCATGGCCTCTTCATTATGAGAACTATATAACAGCATGGACCAAGTATGATGTGCCGCTTTATTTTCTGAACAGCTTACTTGTTTCAATTGGAACAGTTGCAATAACTATTGTATGTGCGCTTCTTTTCTCATATGCCACAAGCCGTATGGTGTGGAAAATGAAGACATTTACAAGACTTTTCCTGGGACTTGGAATGTTTATTCCGGTTCAGGCCATTATGATCCCTGTTGTTAAGGTTGTACAGAAGTTTAACCTGATGGGAACAAGATGGTCACTGGTCTTCCCTTATGTAGCGATCAATCTGGCATTTGCATGTATGGTTTATTACGGATTCTTTAAAGGAATTCCGATTGAGCTTGAAGAAGCTGCATGTATGGACGGAGCAACAATCTACCAGACTTTCTTTAGGATCATCGAGCCGCTTGTTCGTCCTGCAACTGTTACACTTGTAATCTACATTTTCCTCAATGCATGGAATGAGTTCATTCTTGCAAATGTAGTAGTAGGAAGTATTCCGGCGCTTAAGACACTTCCTCTTGGAGTCTTGTTCTTCCAGGGAGAGTTCACTACGGATTGGGGCGGAATGGGCGCAACAATGGTTATAGCATCATTCCCGGCAATCTTAGTATACTCAATCTTTTCCGAGCAGGTTGAGAACGCTATGACAATCGGTGGCGCAGTAAAAGGGTGATCAAAACAGACACTTACAAGACCTTCTATTGGCTAAAAAGCTGATAGAAGGCCCTTTGTATGTTAAAATTAGTTTTATGGAAAACAAGAATCCAAAAGATATGACAATCAGGGACATGGAAGCCTTCGACGCCGGCCGTAAGATTTCCGGAAGAGAAAAGGCAAGGAACATGTCCATCAAGTATAAAATTGCATCAATGACAATTCTGGTGGCACTGATACCTATGATAGTGCTTACTGTTTTGATGCTTTTTTTCTATAACAGAGCGATAATGCAGAGAGCGGATAATCAGATCAATGAAAATATCCGCATAATGTCTGACAGAATATCTTCAGTTCTTGCTAATGGTGAACTCTGTTCCAACAATCTCACTATTGAATTCAGCGGATATTACAATGACAAATCTATGAAGCAGGTCACAAGAGACAATAAGATCATAAGCCAGCTTTCTCAGTCACTGCTTATTTATAACGGGATTTCTTCTATAGTCTTTTTGGACAAATATGGCAGAATGTATGCGACTGATCCTGCGCTTACAGATTTAAAGATGGATATACTTGATTCGGATTATGTGAAAAAGCTCTCCGGCGAGGGTGGCAAGACCATAATGATGGAACAGGCAAAAAATCCCATGAACCGTGAGGGTAAAGAGATTATTACAATGGGGAAACATGTGATAAATATTGTGACAGGTGTACCTATTGGTTACATTTTTATAAACATGGATAAGAATTACCTCATTGAGTCTTCGCAAAGTGAGATAAGCTATTATTTTCTTTATGATACTGATGGGAATTTTGTTTCGGAAACAGAAAAGAAAGACAAAATTTATGAAGATACACAGCTCATTGAAAGTCTTTTTAGCGCAGAGCAGAACCTTATCAAGTACAAAAACGAGTCCTATCTGATAGCCAAGGATGAGGTGAAGGGATTTACATGGACAATAATAGGTATCACTAATCTCAACAGGTTTAATGTTACCGGTAAGGATTTGCAGTTCATTCTTTTGACGACAGGTACTGTGACTGCAATCCTGCTTCTTATATCAGTTCTTTTCTCGACTAATTATGTTACCCATCCGCTAAAGATCCTTCATGACGGTGCTGAGCAGATTGCTGAGGGAGACATGAGCTTCAGATTCAGATTTAAGTACAAGGATGAGATAGGAAGGCTCGGCAGGATTTTTAACTATATGACACAGCGCAATTTAGAACTCTTGCAACAGGTTGATGAGGAGGCCAAAAAGAAGCGTGAATATGAGCTTGCGCTGATACAGGAGCAGGTTAAACCTCATTTTCTCTATAATACCCTGGACATAATAATTATGCTTATAGAGATGAACAGGGCAAAAGAGGCTTCACGCGTCACCAAAAAGCTTGCCAACTATTACAGGAATTCTCTTTCCGGAAGTGAAGAGATAGTGACTATCGAGAGGGAAATTCAGATAATACAGGATTATCTGGACCTTCAGACAATGCGCTACAATGATAAATTCAGCTATGAGATTGATGTTGAGGATGCAATAAAAAATGCAAGTATTCCCAAGATGACACTTCAGCCGCTTGTTGAGAATGCAATATATCATGGTCTGAAAAACAAAGAAGGCTGGGGCAAAATTACCGTGACAGGAAGAGCAGACGGAGAGGCGGCTCTGATAAAGGTTTCCGATGACGGCATTGGAATGAGCGAAGATGAGCGAGATAAACTGGAACGACTTCTTGAAGATGATAAGCTTTTTGATGATGAAAAGAAAAAGCTTCGTCAGGAAGCGGAGATAACCTCTCATGACTCAACAAAAGGCGGTTCTCATTTTGGACTTTATTCAGTAGCGCGAAGAATAAAGCTCTACTTCGGAAGAGAATTTGGCGTATCAATAGAGAGTAAAGAAAACATTGGTACCACAATAATAATTCGTGTACCACAGGGAGCGTTGTTGCATGATCAAAATTATGATTGTCGATGATATGCCTATTTTCCTGGAATATCTAAGAGGCTGTATAGATTGGAATTCATACGGCTTTGAGATTTGCTGTGAAGCACGTGATGGAAAAGAGGCACTTGAGAAAATTGAAGAGTTCTATCCTGATGTGGTTCTGACAGATATAACCATGCCTTATATAAATGGTCTTGAACTTGCTGAACGCATAACTTCAGACTACCCGGACATATCTGTAATACTCATAACAGGAAACAATGAATTTGAGTATGCCAGAAAAGCTGTTAAGATCGGAGTTTGCGATTACATTGTCAAACCATTTGAAAAAGAAGAACTGATACTTAGCCTTCTTAAACTGCATGACAATATCGGGAAGGCGGTTGAAACCCAGATAATTCAGGATGAAGAAGCAGAAAAAGAACTTGATGAAGAACTAAAGACTGTAATCTACGCCGGTAATAATGACAAGGATGTACTGGTCGGGATTGAGAAGCATCTTTTTCCTAAAAAAGAAATCGGAAGTGCATACCTTTTGGCTTTATTCAGATTTGATACTGCCGGATATTCCAAAGGCAGGACAAATGCAAGAGAAAAACTCATGAACTGGGAAAACCTTATCGCAAAGCTTCTTGGCGATATGCTTGAGCTTGAAGGGTCTTTCAGGATATTCCATGATTTCGAGAACAATATTGTTGTTTTAATGGATTTCGATTCGGATACAGCGCTTGATAACTATAAGGGTTATGAGTTTACAGATATCATACAGATAGTAAAAAGTCAGCTTGAGATCAGCAGTTCTGTGGCTATCGAGAAGGCGGCCGGTTTAGGAGATATTAAAAAAGCCTATGAAAGGTGTCTTAGCTTTTTGTCACAAAAGGGCTATGGCCAGTTATGGGATCTTCGTAAGAGTAATGATGAAAAGGGATATGCTTCCCTCGATGCAATCATCAGGCTCAACAAGGACATTGAGACGCTTCAGGCTGACGATGCTGAGCTTGTGATAAATACGCTATGGACGAGGCTTCATGAAGAGTCTGTGGATGGCAAAGTTTCTATTTCTGACATGAATCTTCTCACAAGCGCCATCAGTATTTTGATGACAAATATAATAAGCTCAGGTTTTTCTATTGAGAGAATTTACGGCGAAGGTTTTTCTCCCGAGAAATTTATGGCTGATGCCAAGTCTTCCGAAGAAATGCGCGACAATGTGATATATCTTTATAAAAAGCGCATCGAGTTTGAAAAGGGGAAAAGAGAGTCAAAGACACATTCAACGGCACAGGCTGCAAAACAGTATATTGAAGAAAACTATGGTAACAATGAGCTTTCAATCTCGGATATCTCGGAAAAACTCTGTGTTAATCAGACATATCTCAGAAAGATGTTCAAGAGCGAGATGGACATGACTCTTACAGAATATATTACACAGCTGCGTATGCAGGAAGCGAAGAGGCTGATAACGAGTACCGACTATAAACTTACAGAGGTAGCTGAGAGGGTGGGCTATAATGATGTGAGTTATTTTTCAAATGTATTCAAGAAGTTTTATGGTATTTCACCGAGAAGCATGGGTAAAGAGTAATTGAAAAGCTAAATCTTTAATATATATTTAAGAATAAAAATTTGCGAAATATAGTATTATTTATAGTAGGTGATTGTTTTTTTGAGAAAAATATGTCTTTTAGGAGGAATGTTATGTCCGAGAAGATAAATAATATATTTCGCAAGTTCCTGATTGTGGCATTTTCTATTGTGATTGCAGGTACCAGTAGTGGATATTCCAATGATACTGAGATAAAAGCGGACGATACCGAGGGCGTTGTAGATTTTGTGCATAGCCTCGATGATTATGTGCCGGCTAAGAATAGATATAATTTCTACTTTACTTACAAGATAGTTCATCCATGGTGGGATGCTGTTGCACTTGGAATGGAGGATGCTCAGAAAAAATACCTCGATAAGGGAATAGTCATTACTTATGAGTATATGGCTCCGGATGCAGCTTCTTATGAGGATCAGACAAAGAGATTATTAGAGGCGCAGAAGGGTGATTATGATGTAATCGGAGTGGATGTGGCAGATGAGGAGAAGATATCTCCTGTACTGGACGAAATGGTCGCTGCTGGAAACAAGGTCATGACGTTTTCCAGCTCTGATGCAGCTACTGATTGCAAGAGGATTGCCTACGTTGGAAACACTCATAACTATCAGGACGGAGCAGATTTAACAGAAGCACTTTGCAAAAAGCTAGGCTACAAGGGCAAAGTGGGCATACTGGTAGGAAGTAACGGAGCTCCCTGTCACGAAGACAGAGCAAAGGGAGCAAAAGACACTATTGCCAAATATAAAAATATGGAGATAGTTGCAGTTGAGTATGACCAGGACTCCATTGATATGGCATACAATCTGGCTAAGCAGATGCTTGGGGACAACCCTGATATTGCAGGTTTTGTATGCTGCAATATGAGTAATCCTGTCGGAACAGCAAGAGCAGTTACTGAGCTCGGAAGCAGCGCAGTGATTGTGGGAATGGATCATGATCAGGAGGCGCTCCATTATCTCAAAGATGGTGTTATCTATTGCCTTGGTGTACAGGATTGTTATTCAATTGGATTTGATACGCTGCAAGTAGCGGTGAAGATTGCAGATGGAAATCTGCCGGGAGATCTTTTCCCTGACAAGACTGATGAAAGTACAACTATAATTTATCAGGAAGATGCAGAACTAATGCTTGAAGTCTTGTATGGAGATGTTACGCAATGAAGAGCAGGAAGATTACTGAAAAGGCAGTGATTATAACTGCGGCGATAGGTGGGGTTCTTATCTTGATAATGCTGATCGCCAATACTTACTGGGCTTATGAGCAGTCTATTGCGTCTACAAATCAGGCAGTTTCTGCTGTCAGTGCTTTTTATCTCGAATCGATGGCAGACAGACGTGCCAAGACAATAACAAACCTGATCAACAATAATTTTGACTACATGGAAAAGGCTGTAAGCGTAATAGATGATGAGCAGATAGAATCGCAGGAGGAACTTCGTGCGGCTATTGGTAGAATGAAGAATCTTTTGTCTCTTAGCCGTTTTGCACTGGTAGATGAGGAAGATATAGTTTATACGCAGTACACCACGTATACCGGCCGTAGCAGGCATCCTTTCCTTGCGAATAAGACCCTGGATGGCAGAATGATAAGCACTGTTTTTCGTTATGGTTCATCCAAGGATCTGTGTCTGGCAATCCCGATAGATATCAAGATAATGGGCAAACAGTTTAAAGCATGTTTTGTCCAGATAGATATCAATGACATAGTTGGTCTGCTTGCTTTTGATGATCAGGAAAGTACACATTTTGCGCTGTATTCGGAAAATGGTGGAAATATATCAGAAACAGAGCTTGGCCAATTTATTGGAACAAAAAACATTTTTGATGCCACAAACGGGAATGTATCCGAGGAAGAGTGGAATTCATTTCGCGATGATTTTGCGAATGGTAAAAAAGGAACTCTGACTTTTACCATAAATGATGTAGTAGATACTATATTCTATGAACCTGTGCCTGACACTGGATGGGAACTGGTTGTAATGATTCGCGAGAGTGTTATTCAGGATCAGTTTCAGGAGATCAGCAAAAAGAGTCTTACTGCTAATCGTAGGCAAATAATATTCATCCTTGTAGTGGCTTCTTTATTCTCGACTTTATTATTCTACATGATGAGGCGTATCGCCAACGATAAACTGAAAGAAGAAAAAGAAAACAGCAAAGTGTTCAAGAGCATGGCAAATACTGATTCGCTTACGGGAGTCAGAAATAAACATGCCTACATGGAAACGGAAGCCCAGCTAAACAGCTGGATTCGCGAAGGTGCTGTTGATAAGCTGGCACTTATAGTATGTGATATAAACGGTCTTAAATATGTCAATGATACGCAGGGACATGCTGCCGGTGACAAGCTTATCAAAGACGCATGTTCTCTTATCTGCAATGTTTTCAGTCATGGTTCGGTTTATCGAACCGGTGGTGATGAGTTCGTAGTTCTTTTGTCAGGAAAAGGCTATGATACCAAGGATGAAACGATTGCTGACTTTAACAGGCAGGTGGAAGAGAACATCAAGACAAATGAGCCTGTTGTTTCTATCGGTTATACAACGCTTCAGCCGAATGATGAACAGGTACATGATCTGTTTGAACGAGCGGATCATATGATGTATGACCGCAAAAAAGAATTGAAAAACATGGGAGCAAAGACAAGAGAATCGTAGCAATACGGTTCTCTTTTTTGTTGTCATCCTGTACTATAGAAGAGTATGTAAAAACTAATTGGAAAAATGACAGAAAGATCGTAGCCATGCCTATACTTATTGAATTATTTTTGACCTTCGTAAGGATTGGACTTTTTACTTTTGGCGGAGGGTATGCGATGCTCTCGATCATTGAGAACATCTGTGTTGAAAAGAAAAACTGGATCACTCATGATGAGATGATGAATGTCACGGTTATTGCGGAGTCGACGCCCGGGCCGATAGCGATCAACTGCGCCACATTTGTCGGGTATAAAAAAGGCAAGGTACCCGGGGCTGTCCTGGCAACGCTCGGCGTGGTGTTACCTTCTTTTTTCATAATCTTTGCAATATCTATGTTCCTCGAGGACTTTTTGGAGATTACATGGATCGCGCATGCTTTTCAGGGAATCAAGATAGCTGTAGGCATACTGATACTTGATGCTGCTCTTAAGATGATAAAAAAGATGCAGAAGAAGCCCTTGCAAGTGGGGATTCTTATCGTTACCTTTGCTGTGCTCATGCTTGTTAATGTGCTTAAGATACATGTGTCATCCATATTGATCATGCTGGCTGCAGCGCTTGTAAGCCTGACCTTCTTTCAGATTGGTAAGTTCAGGAGAAAGGAGGAACAGGTATGATCTACCTTGATCTTTTGATTGGATTTCTGGAAGTCGGACTGTTCTCCTTTGGCGGCGCATATGCAGCGATTCCTCTTATCAGAGATGTAGTGCTGGCCCACGGCTGGATGGATGATGAGATGATCTCTTACATGATAGCTGTCAGCGAGAGTACGCCCGGTCCCATCATGGTGAACCTTGCGACGTACATTGGAAGCAACAAAGGCGGACTCTTGGGTGCTGTTATCGCAACGACGGCGGTTGTACTTCCTGCGTTCTTTATAATATTGATCATACTGGGGCTTGCGAAGAATCTGTTAAAGAACCCTTACGCACAGGCAATACTGACGGGGCTTAAGTCCTGCGTTATCGGCGTCATTCTGGCGACCGGAGCGTATATGATTGTTGGCAACTGCGGTTTTATGAATGAGAATGGTATCGATGTTACGGCGATCCTTATAACTATAGGTCTTGCGATTGTATATTACGGCATGAGAAAAATTAGGAAAAACGGCATATCACCAATAGGGCTCATATGCATCGCAGCAGTAGTGGGAGTGGCGGTTTATGGAATTTAATGGCAGACATAGGGAGGAACAACAATGATTTTTGAAGAAGAAAAGTATACTTTGGGGAAAAGAGATATCGTACTGCGCAGCGCTCATGAAGATGAAGCTGACATGCTCATAGATTATCTTAAGACAGTGTGCGGAGAGACAAATTTTCTTCTGGTTAATCCTGATGAAGTTAAGTACACAACAGAAGATGAGATCAAGTTCATTAAGAGCCATAACGAGTCGGATAATGAACTTGTAATGTGTGCTTTTGTAGACGGCGTATATGCAGGGAATTGCTCTTTTACCAGCAGAGGAAGCAGTAGAAGAGCCAGACACAGGGCGGATATCGGGATAGCTCTTTTCCAGAAGTATACTGGTTTCGGCCTTGGCAGACTGATGCTTGAGAGGCTGATCCAAAAGATAAAAGGCTGCGGCTATGAGCAGGCAGAGCTTACAGTCGTAAGCGGCAACGATAAGGCATATCATCTGTACGAGAGCCTGGGCTTCAAGGAATGCGGACGTATGCCCAATGCCAACAAATATGATGACGGCACGTACAGCGATGATATCTATATGGTTTTGCAATTGTGATATCCGATATCTATTGGATTTTATGGGATAAGCTCCACTGTATATGTGTTATTTGCGTAAATGCGGTGAAGAATTTCCAGGGAAATTGAAGATGTGGTCCACTGCAAACCCAATATTTGAAAAAATGCAGTGGAGAATTTTCAGGGAAATTGAAGATGGGGTTCGCTGCAAATTGGATATTTATATAAATGCAGTGGAGAATTTCTAAGGAAATTGAAGATGGGCTCCATTTCAACTTCAATATTTGCAAAAATGCAGTGGAGGAAGGCTTAGAAAAATGCAGAGGAGTTCCACTGCAAATTTAACATTAGTAAAAATGCAGTGGAGGAAGGCCTAGAAAAATGAAAAGGAGTTCCACTGCAAATTCAATATTTGCATAAATGCAGTGGCCTAATCCGAATAAGTGAAAAGGGGATTAAACATGAACACAGAACTTATTACTAAGACCGAGAATTTCCTCAAGCAGAAATTCGATAACGGCGCATATTTCAAGGACCATCCGGATGAGAAGGCCTACAGGCTTGAGCATTCATACAGGGTTGCGAATATAGGAAAAGAAATCGCGGAGAGAGAAGGCTTTGATGTAACTGAGATGGTGATGGCATGTCTTTTGCATGATGTGTCTTACTGCGAGGATTTCGATGATGATGGCTGGAAGGATCATGGGAGAAACGCTGCTAAGATAGCGCGTCCGTTCCTGCTGGAGCTTGGCCTGCCTGAAGACAGGGTGAATGATATGTGCTACGGAATTGCGATTCATGTTGACGACGAGGCTGATTTTGATGGAGAGAGAACTCCTTTTGCGTTGTCGGTAGGGGACGCTGACAACATCGACAGGTTTGACGCATACCGTATTCACGAAGGCCTTGTCTTTGAGAAATTTCTGGAAAAGAGCTTCGAAGAAAAAGTGAATTTCGTAAACACCAGGATTGAGAAGCTGGGGAAAGCGATGCAAATGGAGCTGGGCACTAAAACAGCAGAAAAAATCTGGGCTGAGCGAATCGCATATTACATAAGTTTCTACGAGAAACTACAGAAACAATTCAGCAATAGCACAGCTATAAATTAAAGTGTTGACTTTGACGTAACGTAAAGGCATAGAATCAGAAAAAACAGGACAAGGAGAGGTATGAAAGATGAGGTATACAGCTGGGGAATTGGCTAAACAACTTGGTGTTTCTGCGCGTACTGTAAGATTCTATGATGAAAAGAAATTGCTAAGGCCGTGTGAGTACTCCGAAGCCGGATACAGGCTTTATGACGAGGACAGCGTTGTCCGCTTGCAGAAGATCCTGATGCTCAAGTACATGGATTTTTCACTGGAGCAGATATCTGAGATGATGCGAGATGACAGCTCCGACATGCAGAAATCCTTGAAGGAACAGGAAGCACTGCTTCTGGATAAGAAAGAGCACATCACAAGACTGATCGATGCCATCAGGAAAACAAATGATTCCGGGGATGAGGAGTTTTGGGACAACCTCCGCCATGTCATCGAGCTTACGAGAGACAGGGAAGAAGTCATTGAGCAGTACAAGAGCGACACTAACTTGAAAAAGAGAATATCCATTCACGATTACAGCACCGCCGACACCGAGTGGTTTCACTGGCTTTTCGAGAGGGAACAGATAAAGGCCGGAATGAAGATTTTGGACATCGGCTGCGGAGCTGCGACATTTTGGAGCCGGGTTGCAGATCTTTTGCCGAATGACCTTGAGATTCATCTGGTGGATTATTCGGATGGAATGCTGGCAAGTGCAAGAAATGTGGCAAAAGAGATCCTGGAGAAATATCCTGAAAAGAACCTTCGGTTCATGATTGAAAAGCGAGATGCTGCGGATTTCTCTTATCCAACATCGGGTTTTGACCTTATCATGGCCAACCATATGCTCTATCATGTGGCGCGTGAGAGCAGACTTGAATTGTATAAGAAAATTAAGAGCTTGCTTGCAAAGGGCGGAAGGTTCTCATGTACACTTATCGGGCAGCAGCACATGCGCGAGCTCCATGACTTTATAAATGAGTATTATCCAAGCGTGAAATATCCTTCAAGTGGATTTGACATCTGGCTTGAGACTGCGAAGGATGAACTTGATCCCTATTTTAATGTCATGTCTGTTGAAGAACAAAAAAATGACCTTTATGTTCCGGACGAAGAGCTGATCCTTAATTACGTTGCTTCTTATTCCGAGGAAGCTAGTAAAATGGTAAATTGCGACAAAGAGTCTTTTTACAAACATGTTCAGTCGAAGATGAATGACGACGGATATTTCTTCATTCATAAATCAACGGGCGTGGTAATGTGTACAACTGAAGAGTCAGATGAAGGCAATAAGAATGCGGCTTCAGAGATTGAGCAGACAGCACCGGATGATGAGAACGTGGCGCTCCCTGAAAGGCTAGAGCGTACGACAATATATGAAAGTGATTATGTATGTTTATATACAGACAAGGTCAAGCTCCCCAGCGGACAGGTGATCGATAAGTACCATCAGATCCACTATCCGCACGAGGCGGTCAGTATCGTCATATTCAATGAGAAGAATGAGATACTGATGATCCGTGAAAAGAGATATACTGTTCATAGACTTGAGTGGGAGATCCCTGCAGGTCGAATTGAGGACGGCGAGACAAAAGAGGAAGCGGCCAGAAGAGAAGCTATGGAAGAAACCGGATGTACTGTGAAAGACCTGAAATTCCTGGGTTCGCAGAACCCAACTAACGGAATGTCAGACTGCACAGCGCATGTATTTGCTGCCAAGGTCGACTCTGAGAGCAGCATTAAGGATGTGGACGAAGTCGCCTACAAGCAGTGGATGCCCGTTTCAGAGGTAAAAGAGCTTTTGAAGGAAAACAGGACCAAAGACGGAATTTCAATTCTGGCGATCCTGTTCGCGCTTGAATTCTATGAATATTGACGTGGGGATGATGAATATGGTAGTTCACCCAATTGAACCAGTATACGACAAGGATTCCAAGATACTGATCCTAGGAAGTTTTCCTTCTGTGAAATCCAGGGAGGAAGGCTTCTTTTATGGGCATAAGCAGAACAGATTCTGGAAAGTGATATCTGCGGTTTTTAGCGAAGAAGAGCCGAAGAGTATCGAGGAGAAGAAAGATCTTTTGCTAAGAAATCATATTGCGCTGTGGGATGTGATAAAGTCCTGCGACATCGTTGGATCATCGGACTCCAGCATCAGTAACGTTGTTACAAATGACCTTTCGGTTATTCTTGACATGGCAGATATCAGAGCAATCTACGTCAACGGCAAGACAGCACTCAAGTATTACGAGAAGTATACTGAGCCGGTCATCAAAAGACCTGCTATCTGCCTTCCATCAACCAGCCCTGCAAACGCAGCCTGGAATATGAATAGGTTGTTGGAAGCATGGAGCGTTACTGTCCTAGAGCAAAAATGTCAAAAAGACCGTAATAGAAAATGAAGTGATTCATAGAGGACTACTGTCCTAGAGCAAAAATGTCAAAAAGACCGTAATAGAAAATGAAGAGATTCATTAAGGACTACTGTCCTAGAGCAAAAACTTCAAAAAGACCGTAATAAAAAATGAAGAGATTCATTAAGGACTACTGTCCTAGAGCAAAAACTTCAAAAAGACCGTAATAAAAAATGAAGTGATTCATAGAGGACTACTGTCCTAGAACAAAAATGCTCAAAAGACAGTAGCAAAGGCGAGATGGGTGTCTAAGTGATTACTGTCCCAAAAGAAAAACTCTTAAAATACCGTAACAAAGCATGGATAAGTGCCCAGAGCGTCACTCTTCAAGCTGGAATTTGTGGCAGAATGGTAGGA
>NZ_ATWY01000035.1 GCF_000421405.1 Butyrivibrio sp. NC2007 | reverse complement strand
TTTGGAGCTTCTAATGATGCTTGAGTGACTCAGGTGATGGATTTCAGCTGATTTAGTCAAATTTTCTTCAAATTGAAAGTGCAAATTGTCTGATTCAAGTGACTAAAGCATGCAAAATACTGTACTCTAGTCATTTTTTGCAAATTTGCTAAATTAACGAATAAGAGATTTAATTACGGATGATAAGTTATCTCGGAATTTTATGTGCCCAAGGAGGGCGTGAGGTACGAATATGCATAAATTGATCATGCTTCGCGGAAACTCCGGAAGCGGCAAAACAACGGTGGCTAAGGCGCTGCAGGAACTTTTTGGACGAGGCACTATGGTCCTGTCACAGGATATGATCAGAAGAGAAGTGCTCAAAGAGAGGGATGGAACAGATACGCCTGCATTGCCACTGATAAAGCAGATGCTTGAATACGGAAGTGAACACTGCGAAGTAGTCATATTGGAAGGGATATTTATTGCAGATTGGTACCGTGAGCTGTTTGAAACTGCAATCGAACTGTATGGTTCTGACATATCTGCGTATTATTTTGACATTTCTTTTGAAGAAACTGTAAGGCGCCATAATACCAGATCCAAAGCAGCTGAGTTTGGTGCGGATGAGATGCGCAAGTGGTGGAAAGAAAAGGATTATCTGGACATGATAAAAGAAACTACTATCACAGAAGATAAGAGCAAGGATGAGATTGTAAACGAAATATATTCCAAAGTATGTAATTGATGATAAACTGCGATTGAAGGTAAATGATTGTGGGATTATTTGATTTGTCGATGTTTAGTTCTTTAAAAGAAGCTGTACATTTAGCCAGGGGAAAAGACGTCACTGTGGTGGACAGGCAGGTAGTCCATGGTGGAGATGCAAATGAAGCATATAGGCTGATACTTTCGGATGGAGGATCTCTTTTCCTGAAAGCCAACAGCATTTCAAATGCTGACTTCTTCAGAGCTGAAGCGGAAGGAATTGCTGCGATAAAGTCAACCAAGGCTGTTCGTGTACCTGAAATCTATGCAGTTGGAACAGATGATGGGTATTCATTTCTTCTGATGGAGTATATAGAAAGAGCCTATTATGCGCCGGACTTTTGGGAAAACCTTGGAATCTGTCTCGCAAACATGCACATGGCAGATGCGTCCGCTTTTGTGACTGGAGGAAAGTATGGCTTTCAAAGTGATAATTACATCGGAGCAGGAGCACAGAAGAACACTCCTAAATCCGGTTGGATAGAGTTCTTTTCTGAATGCAGGCTTCGGCCTCAGTTTGAGCTGGCAAGTAAATATTTTGATAATGACACCATAAAGCATGCAAGCAAACTTCTTGATAATCTGGACAGATACTTGTTCGAACCTGAAAAGCCATCTCTTTTACATGGAGACCTGTGGTCAGGTAATTTCATGACGGATGAAAAAGGAGATTCACTGCTGATTGATCCGGCGGTCTATGTAGGATGTAATGAAGCAGATATTGCCATGACTGAGCTTTTTGGCGGTTTCGACAGACGGTTTTACGAGTCATATTTCAGTGTGATCGATCAGGTGCCGGGATATAGTGAGAGAAGAGACTTATACAACCTGTATCATCTTACTAACCATCTTAACCTTTTCGGAAGCACGTACCTGTCAGCTGTTGTAAGGACAATAGAAAAATATTAGTGAGGATTTGAAAATGGGGTTTATTCATTTTGGTAAGAAACAGCAATCTCTTAGTAAAAACATTCCTTTTGACTCCGACAAACAGATAGCTGTAATTAAGTGTAGTATCTGTACCGGAGAGCAAGTGGCAGGTTTTAAGAGTAAAGAAGACGGTCATTTCACCGAGGTAATGCTGATCAGAGATGCTAAGGATCTGGACAAGTTTAAGGAAACATACAAAATAGAAGAGATAAAAAAGGAATACTAATACTAGACAATGATTGTGATTTCATTTCTTCAACTATTTCTTTTTACAACAATAATATGGATTATTACCCGTTTGGTAGCAGCAATTAAAACAAAGTCATTTTCATTAAAACGTGAAATTCAGCTGCTTTTAGTTTACGTCTGTATCGTTGTTATCTTCAGATTCACATATTTCGAATTTCACACGGTGAATGGAAAGATACAACTTTTAGGGTTGGGCTTTGAAGATAATATTCATGATATGATTAATGTCATTCCATTTTACTTCCTGGTAGATCGGTATGATGGTTGGCAGATGAACATAATTGGAAATATAGCAATGTTCATTCCTGTTGGGATTGTGTGGCCTATTTGCTTCAAAAAACTCGATACGATTAAAAAAACCATATTGGCCGGAGCCGGTTTTACTCTGTTCATCGAATTGACTCAACTGTTCTGCCTGGGACGACATACAGATGTTGACGACTTGATATTAAATACGTTTGGCGTGGCGATTGGCGCGTGTATTGTATTCATGACTCGTAGAAAGACAGTTGGTTAGAACCATTCAACTTAATAACACAGATGGAGAAAGATAGAAAATTGATCAGTGATCTACAGTTATTTATACCCCGTCCTGAAGACGGATGGTTTTATGTAAAAATGATGTTCGACCCGGAGACTATGGCTTATAACGCGCCTTGGTTTCCGCCTGACGGATGCATCCCAGAGCCGGAATCCGAGTGGCTTGATTTACAGAAGTCCTGGATTGGAAAAGAGCCTGAGAGATTCTATGCTTTTCTTCAAAGAAAGAGTGATGGTGCTTTTGTCGGAGACGTGAATTATCACAAAAATCCGGATCAGGATTGGTGTGATATGGGAATCGTAATTTACGCATCTGAGAGAGGAAAAGACTATGGAAAACAGGGCCTTTGCCTGCTTCTGGATCGTGCGTTTAATGTGGACGAAGTAACCTGTTTACACAATGATTTTGAAGAGACTCGCAGCGCAGCGTATAACATACATAAAGCTGTCGGCTTTAAGGAAATCGGTAGGGCTGACGGGATTGTTCATTTAGAGATTACCAAAGAGGACTATCTTAGCTATGAATGATTTTTTGAGAGAAAGCTTCAGCTATTCAGCGATTTATAAAGAGACTGGGAAAGTCCCCAAAATAATCACTCCTGAGAAAATATCTTACGGCTCAGATAAAAATCAGTATTATTACTATTATGAGCCGACTAAGGTTCAAACAGATAAGATCATAGTCTGGATCCATGGAGGTGGCTGGAATGCCGGTACACCTGAGGACTTTGATTACATGGGGCAGCGCTTCGCAGATGAGGGCTACCGATTTATATCAATGGGCTATAGGCTCTCGACTCAGAAGAAGTACCCGGCGCAGATTGAGGATGTATGCGCCGGATACAATCATGCAATTGAGTACTTGAATCAAAAGACTATTGATACATCCAAGGTCATTATTTGCGGACCCAGTGCAGGAGCGCATCTGTCATCGATATTGACTTTCAGCAAAGCTGATCAGGAAAAGTATAAAGTAGATATATCCGGAGTTATAGGCTATGTCGGCTGGGGAGGACCATATTGCTTCAATGATAAATCTTCACTTGTGCTCAGGATTCTTGAGAACCAGCTGTTCCCAAAGGGGTATGACAGAAAGAAGGCTGAGCCGATAGCTCTTTTGACAAATAACCATATCCCCATGTTGCTGATACAGAGCAGGCATGACGGACTTGTGGATTTCTCGTTTGCGGAAGACTTTCGCGATAAGGCGCTGGGGCTTGGCATGCAGTGTGAACTCTATGAAGTGACTGATGAGCTCAACACGCATTCCTGGTATACTGCAGGAGTGTTTGCCAAGAGACGTGAAGAAAATAAGAGCGTTGATAAGTTCTTTAACTGGGTGGAGGAAAGATAACTCAAAGAGAATGAAGATAAGAAATTCGACTAACAATGACTTAACAAGAATAATGGAAATATATGCCTATGCCAGGAAATTCATGGCTGAACATGGTAATCCCAATCAGTGGGGGCCTACATACTGGCCTCCGGAATGGCTGATTAAGGAAGATATAGAAAAGGGCTGCAGTTACGTGTGCGAGAGCGATAACGGCAGCGTGATAGGAACTTTCTTTTTTAACCAGGGAAAAGAGATTGAGCCAAATTACATTGATATTGAAGATGGCAACTGGACCGGCAGCAGTACATACGGAGTTGTGCACAGGATTGCATCCGACGGTTCTGAAAAAGGCGTAGGTTCTTTTTGCTTGAAATGGGCATTTGATAAATGCGGAAATCTACGGATTGATACCCACGGAGACAACAAGGTTATGCAGAATATGCTTAAAAAGAACGGATTTGTCCACTGTGGAACCATTCATGTAGATGAAGACGATAACCCAAGGATGGCATTTGAGAAAATGGATCAAAGTGCCAATTAAGGAGGAAAGATGAAATACGGAGAATCATTATTTGATATTTGCTACCTGTTGTTCGCGATAATAAGTGGCTGCATTATTCTGAAAAGATCTAAAGATGCCACAGGGAAGCTCATGGGATATGCTGCGCTGATACTAGGCTGTGGTGATGCGTTCCACCTTGTTCCAAGAGTGCTGAATTACTTTGTGAACAGTGATTTTACTGTGGCTCTTGGTGTTGGTAAACTTGTAACTTCGATTACCATGACAGTCTTTTATGTGCTGGTTTATTATCTGTGGATACGCGTATATAAGATCAATGAGAATAAGAAACTGACTGTGGCAGTATGGACGCTTTCTGCAATCAGGATCATCCTGTGTCTGTTTCCACAAAACGGATGGTTTCAAAATGAAAGCAGCATGACTTGGGGCATCATCAGGAATATTCCGTTTGTAATCCTTGGGGCTGTGATCTGTTATCTGTACTTCGTTAATAAATCAGAAGACAGAATCTTTCGCCTGATGTGGCTGTATATTCTGTTGTCATTCCTGTTCTATATCCCGGTAGCAGTGTTTGCAGGGCTCGTTCCAATGCTTGGAATGCTCATGCTTCCAAAGACAATCTGCTACATCTTGATGATCATAGCTTTTTTGAAGAGAGTAAAGACTGAATGAAAAGAAAAATACTGATCCTGCTCATTTCACTTATATTGTTGGTTTTGCTGTCGGGACTTACGAGCGCTCTTTTATATACCGGAGTGATACATATAAATAATCCTTCAAGATCAAACTATCCGGTTCGCGGAGTTGATGTTTCTCATCATCAGGGAGAAGTTGACTGGGACAAGCTGTCGAAGGAGGATATTTCTTTTGCCTTTATAAAAGCAACCGAAGGCTCGAAGCATAAAGACGAGCAGTTTGACAGGAACTGGAGCGAGGCAGCAGCCACAGACTTAAGGATCGGAGCGTATCATTTCTTCAGTCTGGATTCACCCGGAGCCGATCAGGCTGAGAACTTTTGCAATACGGTAGAAGCGGTAAAAGACATGTTTCCACCGGTGGTTGATGTTGAACCATATGGGAATTATCAGGATCCGGGGCAGCTTGATAAAGAGAAAATGCTTGCTGAGCTGAGTGACTTTCTAGTAGGCGTTGAGTCATATTACGGCTTGAAACCAATCATCTATACCACAGAAGAGTGGCTGCCTGTTTTGCAGGTGCAATTCAGTGATTATGATCTGTGGATCAGAAACGTTTACGGTAAACCCAATCCTGCTACAAACTGGACATTTTGGCAGTATTCCAACAGGCATGTGCTCTCCGGGTATTCAGGAACAGAGCGGTATATCGACATGAACGTGTTTTATGGTGATGAGGAAGAATTTCGCTTATATTAGACAGATTTGAGAAAGCCTTATTCAAATGATTTCTTAATCTGATCCAGGAACTTCTCTGCAATAGGAGTAAAGGTCTGGTACTTGTTCCATATAAGATAAAGATCGGAAGTGAGCTTTGGAGAAAGTGGCCTGAATACCAGGTCACTTTTTTCTGTGTTGATCAGATCTTTAAAGGTTAGAAGTATGCCGAGGTTCTCTTTGGCAAATACACTGGCATTGTATGAAAGTCTAAAAGAGCCTTCAAGTTTAAGCTCAGAGAATCTGTCTTTTGCCCAGGCTTTGATCTCGTTATTCCAACTCTGTTCAGATACAAAAAGAGGTTGCCCCACAAGATCGGAAACTCTGATGGTTTTCTTTTTGGACAGCGGATGCGAGGCAGATATTATTGCGCCCCATACATCGGCCTGTGGGAATTTTACAAACTCATATTTATTGCTGTCAGGTGTTTCGCACAGCACGGCAAAATCAAGAATGCCCTTGTCGAGCTTCTCTGTTACCTGCTCAGTATCTCCGCTGGTTATGTGATAGGTGAAATTAGGGTATTTGTCTTTTAACTTATGAATCTCTCTCGCAAGATATCTGATCTGATAGCTCTCAGCCAGACCAAAATAAATATCACCACCGGTTATGTCGTCCAGAGTATTGAATTCCTGCTCTATCTTATCTGACATAGCAACAAGATCCTGAGCGCGGTCGCGAAGGAGCATTCCTTCATCTGTGAGGGAGATGCTAAAGCTGTGCCTTGTGAAAAGCTTTTTTCCCAGTTCTTCTTCTAAAGCTTTGAGTGTCTTTGAAAGAGTGGGCTGAGAAACGTGGAGTTGCTCTGCGGCCTTTGACATATTCTCTTCCCTTGCGACTGCAAGAAAGTACTTGAGATTCCTGATTTCCATGAAAGCTCCTTTCTATTGAGAAGGATAATATGATATTCCAAAAATGAATATCATGATATTTATTTTATTCATTAGCGAAATTCAGGTCAAGGCCTTAGTATTGAAATTGGAAGGAGCACTAAAGATGGAAACAATAAATATTCTTGAAAACCTTTCAGATATGGGCTGTGATGAGAGACAGACATCATCTATGAAAAAACTGTATGAAGAAGGTGACAAAGAGACCTTACTACGCAATCTGAGACAATGCCGATGTCATTTGATGGATGAGCTTCATGATAGCCAGAAAAAAGTAGACAATATGGATTTTTTGATAAGACAGATTCAGAAAGAAAAATGATATTTCAGGAGGAAAACCAAATGATCAGAAAAGAAGAACTCAACCTTGCAACAGTATGGGATAAGACCTTTAAAAAGAGTGAGAAGGTAGATCACAGCAAAGTTACATTTGTAAATAGATACGGGATTACGCTTGCAGCAGACATGTATGTTCCAAAGAATGCTGAAGGAAAGCTTCCTGCCATCGCTGTATCAGGCCCTTTCGGCGCGGTAAAAGAGCAGTGCTCAGGCCTTTATGCACAGACAATGGCGGAGAGAGGTTTTTTGACAATTGCGTTCGATCCCTCATTTACAGGAGAGTCCGGAGGCAATGTGAGATACATGGCATCACCGGATATCAATACTGAAGATTTCATGGCTGCGGTTGATTTTCTCTCATTAAACGACAAGGTAGACCCGGAGAGAATCGGCATAATAGGCATTTGCGGATGGGGCGGAATGGCGCTTAACACTGCAGCTCTTGATACCAGGATCAAAGCTACGGCAGCTATGACAATGTATGACATGACAAGAGTAAATGCCAAGGGATATTTTGATTCCGAGGACAGCGAAGAAGCAAGATATCAGAAGAAAGCTGCCATGTGTGCGCAGAGACTTGAGGATCTGAAAGCAGGCGAGTACAAGCTTGGCGGTGGAGTGGTTGATCCTCTTCCTGACGATGCACCTTTCTTTGTAAAAGACTATTATGACTATTACAAGACTACCAGAGGATATCATGGAAGAAGCCTTAATTCCAACGGTGGATGGAATGTGATAGGTTGCGAATCCTTTGTAAATCAGCCAATATTAAAGTATAGCAATGAGATCAGAAGTGCTGCCCTTCTTGTTCACGGAGAAAAAGCTCATTCATGCTATTTTTCTAAAGATGCGTATGCAGATATGATCAAAGACAGTAAGTATGCGGATAACAAGGAACTAATGATAATTCCGGATGCAGTGCACACAGATCTCTACGATGGCGGAAATAAGGATTACATCCCGTTTTACAAACTGCAGAGCTTTTTTGAGGAATACTTGAAATAAGGATGGTGACGATATGAGCAGAGTATTAGTGATTTCAACAAGCCTTCGCGCAAAGAGTAATTCCGATATACTGACAGAAAAACTTATAGAAGGTGCCAAGGCTGTAGGACATGATGTTGAGCACATAAGCCTTAAGGGAAAGAAAATTGGGTTTTGCATCGGATGCCTTGCCTGCCAGAAAACGCAGCAGTGTGTTATAAATGATGATGCAGTGGAAATTGCTGAAAAGGTAAAGAACGCAGATACATTGGTCTTTGCTACACCTATATATTACTATGAAATGAGCGGGCAGATGAAGACTCTTTTGGACAGGCTTAATCCTCTCTATCCGTCTGATTATAAGTTCAGGAATGTTTATATGCTCTCTGTTGCAGCTGAGGATGAAGAGTTCGTGCCTGAAAAGGCTGTCAGTGGACTTCAAGGCTGGGTGGATTGCTTTGGTAAGGCAAAGCTTGCAGATTCATTGTTCTGTGGCGGAATAGGCGATATGGGCGAAGCATCAAAGAAAACCGAAGAATTAAATGAAGCCTATGAGTTTGGTAAAGCTTTGAAATAAAGGGTATGTGCAATGAAGAAGAACATTATAATATCAGCAATTTGTGTTGCTATGATGCTGAGCATAAGTGCCTGTTCGGATGAAGGAAAAGCTTCAAACGAAGATCAGAATATGAAATCAGTAACATCGCAATCGGAAAATGTCGATGTGGAAAGTTCAGAGAATAAGATGGAGGTTAGAGAAACAGCTATGACAATGACAATCGGTGATACAAAAGTAAATGTGGACTGGGAAGCTAACAGTTCTGTTGATGCGTTAAAAGAGCTTGTTTCTTCCGGACCGCTGTCGATAGACATGTCAATGTATGGCGGCTTTGAGCAGGTGGGCTCAATTGGACAGAGTCTACCAAGGGAAGATAAGCAGACCACGACTGCATCCGGAGACATTGTTCTTTATTCTGGCAATCAGCTGGTGGTATTCTATGGCTCAAACAGCTGGGCATACACAAGACTTGGACATATTTCCGATAAAACTGATGCGGAGATAGAAGCTCTTTTATCTAAAGGCGATGTTACTATCACATTAAGCATTAATTGATGCAATGGAATTAATGTTGTTCTTGGAGTATACTTGTTTGAAGAATTTGGAAGAGATAAGGAAAAACAATGGACTTCAAGAGATTAAACGCCATCAGTAATAAATCAAAAGGCATAATTTGCATTTTATTTGCCGCACTTGGCTTTTCGTTTATGACGTTTTTTGTCAGAATATCAGGAGATATACCGACGATGGAAAAGGCATTCTTCAGGAATGCTGTTGCTATCGTCGTTTCTCTTTTTATGCTTGTGAGGACAAAAGAGAAGATCAGCATAAAGAAAGGGTGCGGTGGAGATATCTTTTTCAGGTGCCTGTTTGGGACCAGTGGACTAATAGCAAATTTCTATGCGATAGACAGACTCAACATTGCAGATGCGAATATGCTCAATAAACTATCGCCCTTTTTCGCGATTCTCATTTCTATACCAATACTAAAAGAAAAACCAAAGAAAATAGACATCGCTGCAGTAATAATAGCCTTCCTTGGAGCTATGCTGATTGTAAGACCGTCGGGAAATAACATGCAGCTTGTTCCGGGACTGTTAGGATTATATGGAGGCTTCGGCGCTGGAACAGCCTACGTATTTGTCAGAAGACTTGGCAAGAAAGGTGAGAGAACACCGATCATTGTTCTCTGCTTTTCAGCTTTCTCAACTCTTGTAACCATTCCGTTTATAGCAATGAATTTTGTTGTCTTAAAGCCATGGCAGCTTCTATGCCTTGTTATGGCAGGGCTTTCAGCCACTGTCGGACAATTCGGAATAACATCTGCATATAAGTATGCTCCGGCAAAAGAGATTTCGGTGTTCGATTATACACAGGTGATTTTTGCAGCAATACTTGGAATGCTGTTTCTCGGTGAAGTTCCGACAGTTCTATCTTTTATCGGCTATGCGGTGATCATCGGAGTTGCTGTATTCAGATGGAGATACAATCTGAAGGAAAACTAAAGCAACAATTCTTAACACAAATGCCTCTTAAATGTTAATTCTGATTGGTGGACTCATACTTATCAGTGCAATAGAATTATGTTAAAATAAATTGCAAAGGTGGGATAAGTATGAGAAAACACTATTTGGACAACATTCGCTGGATCACCGTTGTTATCGTTGTGATCTATCATGTGCTTTATATGTATAACGCTGAGGGGGTTCTTGGCGGTCTTGGAAAGATCACAAATCTTTCGGTTCAGTATTACGACATATATCAGTATCTGGTTTATCCGTGGTTTATGCCTGTTCTTTTCGTGGTTTCCGGAATAAGTGCCAGACTGGCATTGGATTCGCATACAGATAAAGAGTTCATAAAGTCCAGAACTTTAAAACTTCTGGTACCATCTACGATAGGTCTTTTTGCATTTCAATTCATACAAGGGTATGTGAGCATGTCACTTGGAGGCGGATTTGACGGACTTGTGTCTGAGGGAGTTCCGAAGCCGATTATCTATTTGATCATGGTTGCCTCAGGAAGCGGAGTGCTCTGGTTTATGCATCTTCTGTGGGTTTACTGCGTGATACTTGTGCTTATCAGAAAAATTGAAAAAGGCAAGCTATTGGCAGCCGGGGCTAAAACTCCTTTGTGGCTGATCGCACTGTTTGCTATTCCAATCTGGGGGGCAGCGCAGATTCTTAATACTCCTATTGTTTCAGTTTACAGAATCGCATTTTATTTTGTTTTCTTTATGCTTGGTTACTTCGTGTTCTCAAATGTTGAGGTGATCGAAAGACTGAAGAAGATAGCAGCACCTTTGATAGTGGCAGCAGTAGTGATATGTGTGGCTTTTGCAGCCTTGTATTTTGGTGATAACTATGCAGATAAGCCAATTAACAGAGGATTTTTATATGCACTTGATGCATATGTGGGATCACTGGCAATGCTGGCTGGAATGGCACGCTTTGGCGACTCTGCCAGTTCTTTTACCAAATGGATGTCAGCTCACAGCTTCGGATTATACGTATTCCATTACCTTGGAATCTCTTCCGTGGCTCTGTTTATTGCAAAACCGGGGCTTTTACCTGCACCTGTATGTTACATTTTAAGCCTTGTGGCAGGATTCGTTTTCGGATACGGTCTATATGCCATAATTTCACGGATTCCGTTTTTCAGATGGGCAGTGCTGGGAATTAAGAAGGAGAAATAAACTATGTTTAAGGACAATCTGGTTCAGTTGCGAAAGTTTTCACAGATGACTCAGGAGGATGTTGCAGAAAAGCTTGGTGTCACGAGGCAATCTGTTGCCAAATGGGAAGCCGGAGAGAGCATTCCTGATCTTGATAAATGCAAACAGCTTGCAGATATTTTCGGAGTGTCTTTAGATGACCTAGCTAATTACGAGCCTGAGGACAATATGGGATTCGCTGTTCCACCTAAGGGCAAGCACCTCTTTGGTCTTGTGACAGTGGGAGACAAGGGACAGATAGTAATTCCGGTCAAGGCCAGAAAGCTGTTTGATATATCTGCCGGAGATCAGCTGGTTGTTCTCGGAGATGAAGGACAGGGAATTGCCTTAGTCAAAGCTGAAAGTTTCCTGTCACTAGCCGGTATGATTGCAAAATTAAAATGAGTCACTGGGGACGTTTCAGATTGACTCATTTTGAGTCAATCTGAAACGTCCCCAGTGACTCACCACTAAATAAAACGAATAATGTTCTTTTTATTCTTGACATCAGATTCATTATAAGGTTATATTGAATTAACAGAACGATATTCGGTTTATGGAGGTGGAGAAAATGGCAAATGAAAAAGTACTGTTTCAGGCAGGATACTACGAGTTTAACAAGGACGCAGGGCTGAACTTCCAGCTCAACAGATTCTATACCTACGGAGTATTTTCCAAGGATGAGCTGATGGATATTGGAGGTAGGATAGACAGCTTCGAGAAGTGGATTTCTATTTTCATGGAAACCGGAGAAAAGGCGGAACAAGAAGGCGAACTTCTTAAGGCAGCCACATGTTATCGGGCAGCTCAGTTTTACACACTAAGCGGAGAGAAGGATTCAGAGGGGAGAAACCTTAAACATGTGCTGTACGACAAATGCATGAAACTTTATAATGAGTACTATGAGCAGATTCCTTATCTTAAGGTGGTAAGGATTCCGTACAAGAACTATGAACTGCCGGTATATTATGCAGAGTGTGAGCATTCCAAGGGGACCATTGTGATCCACGGCGGATATGACAGCATAGCACAGGACCTATTAGCTATGCTTCCGTACTTCTATGAATTGTCATATAACGTATATTTCTTTGAAGGACCGGGGCAGGGTGAAGTCCTGATGCGTCATGATGTCAGGATGACACCGGAATGGGAACATTGCACCGGCGCAGTTCTTGACTATTTTGGATTGGATGATGTAACGCTAATTGGCGTTTCGCTTGGGGGATATCTTGCAACAAGAGCAGCTGCTTATGAAAAGAGAATTTCCCGCCTTGTAATGTATGATCTTATCTATGATTTTTACGGCGCAATTCTAAGCAAAATGGGGAACTTCGCAAAGCTCTTTGATTATCTGACAAGGCATCCAAAGAATATTTTATGGAAGTCATTGAACAAGAAGTTTGATCAGAAATACTTTACCAAATGGCTTCTCTTACAGGGCTATGCTATCTATGAGAATGTGCATACGCCTTGTGAGTATTTCAATCATATAAAGCTCTATAACACGAGAGAAATATCTAAGCTGATCACTCAGGATACACTGGTGCTTGCGGGTGAAGCTGATCTCTATACCGTATTCTATCAGGATCAGCTGGATGCACTGGTTAATGCACGCAGTGTAACGGGAAGGCTTTTTACAAAAGAGGATCAGGCAGACCACCACTGTCAGATTGGCAACATGGGGCTTTTGCTTGATACCATCGCAGGATGGATTGAGGAGAAAACAGATGGCAAGGAAAGCAGTACTTGAAGGCGGCAAACGAGATGAGATTATAATGACCGCAATGAAACTGTTTTTTGAACATGGATACGAATCGACTTCAGTCAGGATGATAATGAATGAGGTCGGCGGCGAGATAGGAATGTTCTATCACTATTTCAAGTCAAAAGACATGTTGTTTGACATGGTCGTCGAACGATTTTTTAAGGAATATCGTGAAAAGTTTGAAACAGCTCTTTTGACATGTAACACGCGTGAGGATTTGGTGAAGATGCTGACTCCGATTTACGAGAAATCCATGGAGGATTTCGATAAGCTTAAGGGAAACATCCACTGGACGGTTCAGTCTGCGATGCATGAAGGAACTCTTTTAGCGCTGAAGCCTGCTATTAAATCACTCATAGAAAAGTGGGATGTAGGAAATAAGGCCGATCCTGAAATCCTTGCAGGGCAGGTTTTATTTGGATTGTCTGCAACTATTCATTCAGAAGCATTTAATAAAATGAAGCCGGCAGAAAAAGAGAAATGCATCATGGATTTCATTGGAAGGATATTGGACTGATAAAGTTCGCAGTTCTTTTATAGAGCTGCGGACTTTTTTATTATGAGGAATGGCTAAATGTGCCGAGTTGTTTGACAGTGAACGGTCGTTAGAATATAATTGGTAACGATAGTTAGAAAACACGGGGCAATAAAGGGGGCTATATGGCAAGAACTAACGCTAAGGAACCTTTGATTCGGGCAGCCAGAGATCTTTTCTCTGAAAAGGGATATGACGGGACAGGTGTTGATGAGATCGCTGAGTCCATCGGAATTAAGGGGCCGACCATATATAAATACTTCAAGAACAAAGAAGATCTCTTAAAAGCAGTTATTGACTGTGCGGAAGATGAGTACAAAAAAGGCATGGGAATAAACGAAAAATTGCCTGACATGATTAATTCAGGAGCTGAGCTTAAGGCATATGTTTTGAAAGCTTTGCAGTTCACGCTGAAAAATGACACGGCTAAAAAGATGCGAAGGCTCATAACCATGGAGCAGTATAGAAATGCCACATTGGCGAAGCTCACAACCAGGCATCAGCTCACGTACCTTCAGAGCATCTATGCATCCATTTTCAAAAAGATGATGGAGCGCGGACAGATGATGCAAGGGGATGCAGATATTATTGCGCTTGAATTTATATCCCCGATTACGATCATGGTACAGCTCTTGGATAGAGAGCCAAGGAAAAAGAAAGAGGCTCTTTTGACAATTGAGAAACATATAGATGTTTTTTTGGAGAGATATGAGTTTGTTTAAGGGGAGGAAAAAATGATGAAAGAATTTGAGAATGTCATAATAGGGAAGAGCAGCATTCCTGCTCTTAGCATCACTATCATCCTGATGGTTGCGATGACCGTTGTTTTTTGCATTTATTGGCTATTAAAAAATAAGCAGAAGACGAATATCAGTTATCTTATAGCCGGAGCTCTCGGCTTTATGGTTTCGGCACGTGTCTTGGAGCTTGGAGTGCACTATTTCTGCATCATCATGGACAATCCTGTTTCAAGGTTTATCAGCGGAAGCACAGCTGCATACGTACTTTACGGAGTCACGATGGCAGGCGTCTTTGAAGAGTGCGGTAGGCATATTGTTCTCAAATATGTTATGAAAAAGAATCGCACCTGTGAAAATGCGGTTTTGTACGGCATAGGTCATGGCGGTATAGAGATATTGGGAGTCATTCTTCCTTCAATAATTACATGTCTTGTGGTTGCAGTAATGTTCACTAATGGACCTTTAGATGTAGCGCTGGCTTCACTTAATATCACAGAAGAAACCGCTGCAGCTGCGCTTCCTACAGTTAAGGCTGCTGCGGCCTTTGATTACGGTATGATGGCCATGAATGTTATCGAGAGATTACTTGCAATGCTTTTACATATTTCGCTCACTGTTATTGTATTCTACGGTGTGGTTAGTGAGGAAAAGAGATATCTTCCACTGGCAATTGTCTTGCATATGCTGATGGATACTTTTGCTGCGCTATATCAAAGGGGCGTTGTTCCGCTTTGGTCAGTTGAAGTCTGGTCTGCATTCTGGACTGTGGTAAGTGTAGTTATTGCAGTCAGACTATATAGAAAAATGTCAGAAAGGTGAATTACTGAATGTACAGTTTTAGCACTAAAGGGATTCGCAGTAAGCGAATTCATATCGATGCAAACGGGCTTAGGATTCCTCTTTTGATATTAAAGCCCTTATCTGAGCCGGAAAATGCTCCAGGGGTTATGTGGATCCATGGCGGCGGATACATGACAGGCATGAAGGAGATGGCTTATGTCGGAAGGGCAGCAGACCTTGTGAGAAATCACGGCGCGGTTGTGATAGCTCCGGGTTATCATCTGTCGCTGTTTCATCCTTATCCGACAGCACTTAACGATTGCTATGCCACGCTCTTGTACATCAAGGACCATGCAAAAGAGCTGGGAATAAACCCGGACCAGATAATGGTTGGCGGAGAAAGCGCCGGCGGAGGACTTGCTGCTGCTATCTCAATGCTGGCAAGAGATAAGGGCGAAGTGAAAATCGCTTTTCAAATGCCACTGTATCCAATGATCGACAATTTCGATACAGAAAGCTCTAGAGATAATCACGCTAAGGTCTGGAACACCAGAAGAAACCATCAAGCCTGGGCTGTATATTTGAGAAAAGACGCTAAGAAAGAGGTGTCGCCATATGCAGCTCCTTCAAGGCAAACGGATTATTCAAACCTTCCACCTGCTTATACTTTTGTATGTACAGCAGAGCCCTTCTATTGTGAGGCACTGAAGTACATAGATGATCTTAAGGCTGCAGGCGTAGAGGCGAAAGCAGATGTCTACGAAGGAATGTATCATGCATTTGATATGAGCGAACCGGAGCATCCGACAGGAAAAGAGGCAATAAAGAATTTCAATGAGATGTTTGCTTACGCCAAGGAACATTACTTTGCAAAGCAGGAAGATTGATGCTCAGTATTATGTACGATGACAAAGCGCGGGGCAGAATTTTCGAAATATGCCTTAACAAGGAGCTTTTTGTTTTTTAAAGGCATATTTTTTTCATATTATTGATCTTTGATTTGGCTTTGTATGCCTTAAATAGCAATTATTATCTACTAAAGGCATACATTGCATATGAAAAACCTTCACTGACACCAAAATGTATGCCCTATAGATATATTTTTACTTATAAAAGGCATACAGTGAAATATTTTCGGTTTTTGACTAAACAATTAATGAGTCCCTAATTTAGTCACTTTTTTTGACGTATCTTGTGATGCTTGAGTGACTCTGGAGATAGGTTTCGGTTGATTTAGTCAATTTTTTCTTCAATTTGATGGTGAAATTGTTTGATTCAAGTGACTAAAGTATGCAAAATACTGTACTCTAGTCATTTTTGCATATTTGTTAAATTAAATGAATAAGGAAATTTATTTGCGAATGATAAGTTATATGGGAATATATTACGGTTTATATTTAGGATGACATAGGAGTAAATAAATGCATCATAATTTTCTGTTTGACCTGGATCAGACATTGCTGGATTTCCATGCATCTGAACATAAAGCACTCGGAATTGTACTGAAGGCTAATGGATTGTCTTTTTCGGAAAAGATATATCAAGCGTTTAAAGATTATAACAAAGCCCTTTGGCTGGAACTGGAAAAAGGAGCTATCACAAGGCCGGAGCTCTTTACTAAAAGATTTCAATACATCTTTTCGCTGTGCGAAGGAGATGCGACGAGCATTGATCCTCTGAAGATTAACGATGATTTCATCAGGACCATGTCTGTGAATGGTGTCTTAATGGATGGCGCATTGGAATTTATTAGAAGAGTAAAAGACAATATTCCGGATGCAAGGATCTATATCGCCTCCAACGGTGCAACCATAAATGCCAAGGGCAGAATAGCTTCTACGGGGCTTGATAAGTATATAGATTATTTGTTTATCAGCGAAGATATGGGAGTAACAAAGCCGGATGCAGCATTCTTCGACATATGCTTGGAGAGGATTGCGGAACCAAAATCATCATGCATTATGATTGGAGATTCGCTCTCTTCAGATATGCTAGGTGCGAAAAATGCTTCCATAGATTCCGTCTGGTTTATGCCTTCAGGGGATATTGAGAAATCTATGATTGAATATGAAATAGATTATGTGGCTGCCTCTTTTGACGAACTATATTCGGTTCTTGAAAAGTGGTCTGCGGTAGGAGAAGACGTATGAAAGTATTGTTGTTTTGTTGTAAGGGATTTGAAACCATGGAGTTTGCGCCATTTGTCGATGTGATGGGATGGGCAAGAAATGATCATGGCATGAAGGTTGAAGTGGTTACTGCAGGTTTTACTAAGACTGTTGTATCTACTTTTGGAATCCCGGTTATTGTTGATAAGACCTATGATGAGATAGATATCTCCGAATACGATGCACTTGCAATTCCCGGTGGATTCGAAGAATTCGGATTTTACGAAGATGCATATGATGAACGTTTTTTGAATCTCATTCGAGAATTTGACAGTGCTCACAAATATATAGCTTCTATCTGTGTTGGGGCGCTTCCGATTGGCGCAAGTGGCGTGCTAAAGGGAAGGAAAGCTACAACTTATCATTTGGGAGATGGCAGAAGACAGAAGCAGCTTGCTGAGTTTGGAGCAGAGGTAATACCTGATCAGAGCGTTGTGATTGATCAGAACATAATAACAAGTTTTTGCCCTGAAACAGCTCCGCATGTTGCAATTTCCTTACTGGAAATGCTTGTAGGTAAGGAAAAGGCTGGGATTGTTGCCACTGCAATGGGATTTTAAAAGGGTGAAAAGGATAGAGAATAATGGTTGTTGAGATTATAAATTCAAATGAAAAACAGACTATCGCAAGAAAAGTGCTGGAAGCTCTCACTGACTGGTTCGGGATAGAAGAGAGCAGAGAGGAATACATCTCGGGCAGTGCCGACTGGACATTTTTTGCGGCGAAGGAAGAAGATGAGGCTGTTGGATTCCTTTGCTTAAAAGAAACAGGAAAGGCCACTGTTGAACTTGCTGTCATGGGAGTTTTAAAAGAACATCACAGGAGCGGAGTTGGCCGGCAGCTGTTGGAAATGGCAAAAGAAGCTGCTAAGGCTCAGGGATATGAATTCTTGCAGGTTAAAACTGTGAAGATGGGCGTGTATGAGGATTATGACAGGACAAATCTGTTTTACCAAAGCTGTGGCTTCAAGGAGTTTGAAGTATTCCCACTCCTTTGGGATGAGGCAAATCCTTGCCAGATCTATGTGATGTCTTTGAAATGATATCGCTGAAGATATTTCTGGATGAATATCGAAAAAGGGAATGAAAATGAACACAAAAGAAATTGATAAAAAATACAAGGCTTATTCAAAATATTATAAGAATCTATTGGTAAACGAGGGAATAAAAGATGTTGACGAGAGGATGTCATCATATGAAAAGAGACTCAAGGAGATGTATAACTCCAAAGAGTTCAAGGCTCACAATGTCTATCCGTCAACCAATGTTTCTTTTGTATACGCCGTTATAGCAATGTGTCTTGAACTAAAGGAAGCAGGGTATACGGATGAAAGAATCGTTCCTGTAGTTGAAAAATGCATGGCAAGCAGGTGGGATGCTTTTGTTAAGATTCTCAAATTCATTGACCTTTTTCCATTCTGCTTTTCTGCTGTACGCAAGTGGAACAAATCCGATCACGCAGACAGGGTAAAAGATGGAAGCGTTACATACGATCACTTTGAGCTTGGAAAAGAAAAAGTTGAATACTATATCAGCAAATGCATGTATGTAGATATGTTCTCAAGTTACGGTATCAGGCCGCTTTGCAAGATATTCTGCAATACAGATCGGATAGCATACTCCGGATTAACGAGGCATGTGAAGTTTGTTCGCCATTCCGATCTGTCCGATGGAGATGCTTGTTTTGATGAGATAATCAAGATCCATAGGTAAAGGAGCATGAAATGAAAGCATTGATCATTAACTGCAGCCCTGTTCGGACAGGGGCAACTGCTGAAATAGTTAAATTAGTTTCAGAACAGCTATCGACCAGATACAGCGTTAAATGTATTTGCATAGATGATTATGCCTATGCATTTTGTAGAGGTTGTCGTTCATGCCACAATACAGCGAAATGTGTTATGAGTGATGCGACGGTAATCGAAAATATAATGGATGAGTATGATGCAGCGGATATTATTGTCTCCGTTTCTCCATCATACTGGGCAGATATCCCGGGACAGTATAAGGCATTCATAGACAGATGCACTCCATGGTGTGATACGCATGAACCGCATGCATCTATCAGGGAAGGGAAAAAGGGATATACGATTGCTCTCAGAACAGGCCCCGGTATGCATGAGTGCGACAGGATAATTCAGAGTATTGAGCATTTCTATGGACATTTACATATTGAATGTTCAGGCCATCTTGGACTTACTTCGATTGAGTATAAGGAGAATGTTGAGCCGAGGAAATTTGAAATAATTGATTTTTGTAAGAACATTTAAATTTCAGAATTATGTACGATGACACGGAATTTTAGAAATATGTCTTAACAAGGTGTTTTTGTTTTCTGAAGGCATATTTTTTCTAATATTATTGATCTTTGATTTGCATTTGTATGCCTTAAGTAGCTCGTTTTATCT
>NZ_ATWY01000034.1 GCF_000421405.1 Butyrivibrio sp. NC2007 | reverse complement strand
ATTGATTTACATGTCAAGGAGAGGTAAAAGTGGCATCCTGCCACAAAATTTGGCTCAAAAAAAGGTTTTGCGCAATGGATTTTCATGTCAAAGAGGGTAAAAAGGGCCTATCTGCCACAAAATCTAACGAGGGAAAGCCCTTTGTGCAAATATTTATCATGTCCCGGAGGATGAAAAGTGGATATTTGCCACAAAATCTGGCGAGGGAAGGCCTCTTGTGCAAATATTTATCATGTCCTGAAGGATGAAAAGTGGATATTTGCCACAAAATCTGGCGAGGGAAGGCCTCTTGTGCAAATATTTATCATGTCCCGGAGGATAAAAAGTGGATATTTGCCACAGAATTCGGCGAGAGAGGGTCACATAATTTTCATTTTGATTTCAGGCGCTCATGTGATATGATTGTCAGGTTGAAATGAGAGGTTATAAGTTTTGCATATAGTAAGTAGATTAGAAGAAACGAAAAAGAGCTTAATACTAGGATTTATGCTTGCTGTTAAGGGCTTCAATGCGGAGCATAGATCAATCGCCAAGGCTGTTACATTCCTTGCGCTGGTGCTGATCGCGCTCCTTAGTGCTTTGTTTACGTGCGCTATATTCGTGTGCTCTCTTTTTGATAGGACAACGTCTACAGGTAAGAGAATTGCAGGAATTGCGATGGCTGTAGTGCTGCTGTGTGTGGCGATTTTTGCATCGCAGAAGTTTACTGGGTTTGAGAAGCATGTAGCAACAGAATCCGGTAAGAAAGCATTACAGACTACTATTGCCTCAGAAGAAAAAGAACCTGCAGTAACTGAGCAGGAAGTAGTTGCTGCCATCGGAGAGGCAACAAATGGGGCAGATTCTTACACTTCTGAAGAACAAACAGGTAATGAGAGTGCAACAATAACTACCGAACAAAACGTAGCGAATGCCAGCGCTTCTGAAGAGCAGAATATGACTAGCTCTGAAACCACAACCTCTGCAACAGCTCCTTCTGAGACAGAACCTACCCCTACCCCCTCAGTGTCCTGGAACACTGCCGACATAGACCTGGCGCAGCTCATGGAAGCATACCCGGAGATGGTTGGCTGGGTATATTTTGAGGATGGACACATCAGCTATCCTATCATGCAAACAAGCGATAATGAGAAATACAAAAACCTCGATTACATGGGAGACGAAGCGCCCACAGGCGCCATTTTCCTGGATTATCGTTCAGCAGCGGACTTTACCGATGCCAATTCCATCATCTATGGCCATAATATGAAGGATGGCACGATGTTTGGCTCCCTCAGAGAATACAGAAAAGATCCTGCATATTACAACGACCATATGTATTTCCAGGTAATTACGCCTGAAAAGGCCTACAGATACCTGATCTTTGAGTACATGGACGTCGCTGAGAACTATGTTCTATATGATTATGTCTCAGATGCTGCTCTTGAATTTGTAAAAGATGCAGAGCCCGTAAGGATTAAGTCCTACATGGATTCTGAGATTCCCGTAAAGGAAGACAGTAAAGTTGTTACCCTCTCAACCTGCACCAGAAAAGATGATCTTCAGTTTGTTGTTTTAGGTGTTCTGGTAGAAGAGGACGACAGGTATAACTAATATCTGAAATTCATTAAAGTTTGATTAATTCGCGCAATTTTGACACATATTTTTCCAAATTAAGTATAGAATTTAAGTGTATAGGTATGCCCTTATACAATGATTTGGAGGCTGCGCGAATTGATCAGATATACGATTGTTTTTATATTTGCATTATTGATCGTTATATTACTGCTCTGTAGTTGGGCCTCTCTGCGCTCAAATAAGCCAATAGGCAAATCGGTATGCCTTCTTTGTCTGGCACTTATTCCCCCTGATCTCGGAAATATGCTGATCATTGGAACCACCACAAAAAGTGTTGCGCTGGTTGGCTGTTATATCTATTACATTGGTATGGATCTTATCATGTACGCACTGATAAGGTTTACCAACGAATATTGTAGTGTTCAGAATTATAAAGAAAAGAAAAAACGCATTATGCCAATCTGGATTAACTATGTTCTTGCTGTTGATGTAATCCAGATACTTATCAGTATAGTCACCGGACACGCCTTTATATTGCAGGAAGTTGAGTCCTACGGACGGCCTTATTTCCTTATGAAACCGCTCTGGGGACTGACCGGACATATCCTGGTCTGCTATGCAGTAATAGCAATCGTAATGATCGTCTTCCTTAACAGGAGCATGAAGGTATCCCTGCTTTATAAGGAGCGTTATATAGTAATACTCATCAGCATGATCATCGGCGCACTCTGGCAGTCTTATTATCTTATTTCGAGGACCCCGATTGACAGGTCAATGCTGGGATTTGGAGTAATTGGCCTCTTGATCTTTTACTTCTCAATTTATTACAGACCCCTTCGTCTTTTGGACAAGATGCTTGCTGATATTGTATCCGATTCAAAAGAAGCTGTAGTACTTTATGGACCGGAAGGCATATGTATATGGGCAAACAACCCTGCCAGGAAGCTTACCGGGATAAATCATGATGATTTTGAGGAAGTTTCCAATACGCTTATATCTCTTTTTGGTGATATAAGAAAATTCCCTGAGGAAAAAGACACTGAGATTACCCTGGGTGCACTTGGAAATGAGCGCTACTATATGGTGGCTCACGGAAAGTTCTACGACAGGAACAACAGGCCTGTTGGCTCATATGTCAGAGTCAGAGATATTACAGAGGAAAAGCACCGCATTGAGATGGAGATGTATGCTGCCAATCACGATGCGCTTACCGGTGTTTATAACAAGGAATACACCGTTAAAGTGATATCGGATAGGTTAAAACAGCATGCGCTGAAGGATTATTACGTTGCGTGCATATATATCTGCGATTTTAAGATGTTCAATGATGTGTTTGGACGTGAGTTCGGAGATGCAGCGCTTGTGCAGATTTCGGACTGGATGAGAAGCTATTCGGATAAATCCTGTGTCTACGGACGTATAGCAGGTGATGCATTCGGTTCGTGTCTTCCCAAGCAGGCCTTTTCTCAGGAAATCGTAGAGCGAGATCTGTCGCGCTTTAAGGTAAGGCTTGGAGATATCGAGCAGCATCTTGTGGTACATGTTGGATTCTGCGAGATAGAAGAGGACGATACTGATGTAGCTGTTCTCTTTGACAGGGCTATGTCTGCCCTCGATTCTATCAGAGATGATTACAGAAGACACGTTGCGTTCTTCGATAAGAAGATAAGGGAAAAGATGCTGTGGAATCAGAAAATTTCAGCACAGCTTGATGTCGCCATTGAGGAGAACCAGATTGTGCCATATCTGCAGCCTATAGCTGATAAGAGCGGAAAGATTGTGGGAGCGGAGGCTCTTGCAAGATGGATCCACCCCGAATACGGCTTTATGTCGCCTGCCGACTTCATACCACTGTTTGAAGAAAACGGAATGATCACAGACCTGGATAAGCATATATGGAAATCGGCCTGCGAGCTTCTCTCGAACTGGGATGAGAAATTCCCGGGTGCTTTTATCTCAATCAATGTTTCTCCCAAGGATTTCTACATGACGGATGTCCTTTCGGAGATCATGAGTTATGTCATGAAGTACGACATTGATCCTCGTAACCTCAGGATCGAGGTTACAGAGTCCAGCATGATGAGGGATACCGATGACAAGATGAGGATCCTTGAGGAGTTCAGAAAGCAGGGCTTCATCGTTGAAATGGACGATTTCGGCAGCGGTTATTCATCTCTTAACATGTTAAAAGACATGCCGGTTGACGTTCTTAAGATCGACATGAATTTCCTCGGAAAGAGTAGTGATCAGGAGAAGTCAGACATTATAGTTAAAAACGTCATCAGGCTTACAGAGGATCTTCACATTGTTTCCCTTGCAGAGGGCGTAGAGACAGTGGAGCAGTTCGACAGGCTCGGTGAGCTCGGATGCCATCTTTTCCAGGGCTATTATTTCTCAAAACCTATACCTGTAGCGGATTTTGAGGCCATGCTTGAAAAGTAATAAAACATATCATTTTAGGGACTTGAAATAGAGTCCCTTTTTTTGTATAGTGAAAGAGGTTAATCGCTTAATGTAATGTTTTTATCACATTTACAAGGAGCGATATTATATGAAGTACGTTAATAAATTTGTTGCCGCATGGGTTTTACTTGTGGTAACTGTTTTTTGTGCAGGCTGTTCTGCTGCGAAACCTTATGAGATTCCAACGGAAACAAGGGCTCCGGAGTGGACAAGGACTGCAGTTCTTTACGAGGTTAACCTGCGTCAGTACACGAAGTCGGGAACTATTAACGAGTTTGCTGAACACCTCGATACCTTAAAAAATATGGGCGTTAACACCCTTTGGTTTATGCCCATTCATCCTATTTCTGTTACCAACAGATCAGGCAGGCTGGGCTCATATTATTCTGTCAGCGATTACCGAGATGTTAACCCCGAATTCGGGACAAAAGAAGACTTTAAGGCACTTGTGGATAAGGCCCACGACATGGGATTTCACGTGATGCTGGACTGGGTTGCCAACCACACAGGCTGGGATAATGCCTGGATAACCGAGCATCCCGACTGGTACACCCAGAAGGATGGCAAGATCATCTCACCTGAGGGCATGGGATGGCCCGATGTTGCAGATCTTAACTACGACAACGCCGATATGCGAAAAGAGATGATAGAGTGCATGAAGTACTGGGTAACAGAGTACGACGTGGATGGTTTCAGGTGCGATTATGCACCCGGAGTTCCCGAGGATTTCTGGAGAGAAGCCAGGATTGAGCTTGATAAGGTAAAAGACATCTACATGCTCGAAGAAGATCTCGGAGGTCAGGCGGCTGCGAATCTCGAGTACGGCTTCGATTCCAATTACGCAACAAAGGTCTATGAGACGCTTTTAGCCGTTGCCAAGGATGGCAAGACAGCAGACAAGATAAAGCTCTACATGCCATCTACTGATAACAATACATTTCCTATGTATTACCTTGATAACCACGACGTTAACTCCTGGGACAGGACCATAGATGAGGCATTTTCTGAGGAAACGCTTCCTTCCATGTTTACTCTTATGTTTACTCTTCCCGGAATCCCCATGATTTATTCGGGAGACGAGATAGCATATAATAAGAATATAGCTTTTATGGAAAAAGACACTATAGACTGGGATAGGACAGGCAAGGATTACAGGGATCTGATAAGTAATCTTTCTCAGATCAAATCGCAGCACCCGGCTCTTTACAGTGATAACACAGGCGACGGATTTGAAATCCTAAACCTTGAAAACAAAAATGTATTTGCATTTAAGAGAGTAGCGGGAGACGATGAACTTATCTGCATTTTCAATATGTCAAAGAGAGAGCAGAAAGACATTGATCTTAGCAGCGTGATAACAGGGGAAGAGGAAGTTGTCTTTTCCGGCAAAATGGACAGTTATAATGCTACGGGAGAGCTTCCTACAGGGGTTTACACCTTCTCACCCTGGGAGTTTTACATTATTGCGACCAAATAACCGCAAAGGCCGCATCGGAGGAAAAAATGAACTTAAAGACAATTGCTCAAAGAGCAGGGGTTAGCACTGCGACCGTTTCAAATGTTATTAACGGTAATAACCACAAGGTTTCCGAGGAGACCAGACGCAGGGTTAACGAGATCATCAAAGAAACCAATTATAAACCAAATGCCATGGCGAGATCCCTTGCCAAGAAGGAGAGCCGTATCATCGGCCTTGTTATCCCGTATCTGGGCGCGGATGAAGACTTTTTTACCAATCCCTATAACGCCCATATTATTGCTGCTATAGAGAGATGCGTAAGAAACGAAGATTACTATCTCATGATGAGATGCGTACACGATCCGAGGGAGATCATACCTCTTTTGTCGTCCTGGAATGTAGACGGAGCCTTCTTTTTGGGCATTTTCCCTGACGAGGTAAAAGAGATTAAGAAGCTTATCGACTCACCGGTGGTATTTATCGATACTTACGCTCCGGGAGAGGGGATTGTTAACGTCGGAATTGAGGATTATCGCGGAGGATACCTTTCTGCAAGATATCTTATAGGTAAAGGGCATAAAAACCTTGCGCTGGTTACACCTGTCATTGGAGAAGAGGGCGTAATCATGGAGAGATACAAAGGCTTTGCAACAGCATGCAAGGAAAGCGGTGTCTCTTTCGGGGAGAGCAATATCTTTTACACGGATACCACATATATAAATGCGGTTGAAGCCGGGCAGAATATCGGATTTTCAAACGGTGGCTACACAGCAGTTGCCTGTTTGTCGGATATAGTTGCATTTGGTGTTATCGAAGGACTTTCCCAGTGCGGAATCAGAGTTCCTTACGATGTCTCTGTAATTGGTTTTGACAATTTGCCCAATTGCGAATATATGACTCCCAAGCTGACTTCCGTGGCACAGAACTTCGATGTCAAGGCTGAGAAGGCCTGGGAATACCTTCTTAGGATGATCAACGGAGAAAAGGACCTTGCAGTGGATGAAAGGCTTCCAATCAGGGTTGCGGAGAGGTTCTCCGTCCGTAATTTACTTGAGCAGTAAAAAACGTTAACCTTTTGTTAACCTCATTTTTTATACAAAACATAGAAACGGCCGCTGAGGGATTGACCCAAGGCGGCCGTTGGTTTATAGTCTACGTAAAGCGATTAACCAATACAAAAACCCAGTGCTTTGGGGAATAGTTAATTAGGAGGATTACGACAATGAAAATGAAAAAGTTAAGCGCACTACTTATGAGCGGAGTATTAGCAGCTTCTGCACTTGTAGGATGCGGAGACAGCGCACAGGGCGGAGCGACACAGACAGATAGCACTGCTCAGACTCAGACAGCTCAAGCTGACACAACCACTTCAACAGAGGCAGCACCTGTTGAGACTCAGGATGTAACACTTAAGATCTGGGTACCTGAAGAGGCTGTTGATGACACAGACGCAGCAGTTCAGGCATTCGATGATCTCCACGATGAGTTCAACATCACATACGAGATTGCAGTTGTAGGTATCGATGAGGCTCCTCAGCAGCTCAACACAGATCCTGATACAGCAGCTGATATTTTCTACACACCTTCAGGCGGAGTTGCAGACCTTGTAAACAAGGGACTTCTTCTTCCTATCACCAAGGATTTCGAGACAATCGCATCTGACCTTCCTGAGAGTGCTCTTACAGCAGTAACAGTAGACGGTCTTACATATGCAGCACCTTTCTCACCTAATACATACTTTATGTACTACAACAAGGATCTTCTTACAGCAGATGATGTTAAGAGCCTTGAGACAATCCTTTCAAAGGACACAGGTGCTAAGTACAACTTCAGTACTAACGTAACAAACTCATGGTACATCGAGAGCTTCTTCCTCGGCGCAGGATGCACACTCTTTGGACCTGACGGAAAAGACCCTTCAGAGTGCTCATGGAACAATGAGACAGGTCTTGCAGCAGCAGAGTACATCATTGATCTTGTAAACAACCCTAAGTACCTTGAGAACAAGGACGGCGTTGGCGGAGCAGAGTTCAAGGATGGAAACCTTGCAGCTATCACAGACGGTGCTTGGAGCGCTCCTTCTTACAGAGAGTCACTCGGTGACAAGCTCGGCGCAGTAGCACTTCCTACAGCAAACATCGGTGGCAAGGACGTACAGCTTTCAAACTTCGTTGACTTCAAGACAATCACAGTTAAGTCAACAACAGCTTACCCTCTTGCAGCTCAGCAGCTTGCAGTATTCCTTGCAAACCCTGAGAACAGCCTTATCAGATACCAGAACCAGGGTGATGTTCCTGTACTTAACTCACTTGCATCTTCTGCAGAGATCGCAAACGATGAGGTTGCAGCAGCACTTAACATACAGGCTTCAAAGGCTACTAACCAGCCTTCAATCTCCAAGATGGGTGATTACTGGACACCTGCACAGGCATTTGGTGAGGGCGTTGTTTCCGGCGAGATCACAAAGGCAAATGCTCAGGAGAAGCTTGATGCACTTGTAGACAGCATCACAGGAACACTTGCAGAGTAATGATCTGAAGTGACTTCTTTATCGGGGCTGCATCTGCAGCCCCGATATTTTCAATATAGGGAGCTTAAAATGGATAGAGAGTATAAGCGCAGAAATTTCATCACGACTTTTACAAAAGGGGACATCTTTTCTAAACTCAGCTATATCTTTTGCGGACTTGCAAATATCAGATATGGCCAGGTTGTAAAGGGACTTCTGTTCCTTTTACTTGAAGTATGTTACTTTGTCTTTTTGTTTACCACCGGTATTAACCTGATTCACAACTTAACAACCCTGGGAGAACATGAGCAGGGTATGGCCTACAATGAGGCACTTGGCATCTATGAGATGCAGGCAGGTGACAACTCAATGATCATCCTCCTTACCGGAGTAGTAGCGATAGTTGTCACAGTCTGCTTTGTTGCAATATGGCTCTTCTCGATCTCATCAGGAGAAAATGCCAGATTTAACCACGATCACGGACATCATATCAATAACTTTTTTGAAGACGTTAAGTCATTAACCAATGAGAATATTCATTTCCTGCTTCTTGCAATACCTGCAGTAGGACTTTTAATATTTACCTTTACGCCTCTGATCTATATGATCCTCATGGCGTTCACCAACTACGACAATGAGCATCAGCCACCCGGACACCTCTTTGACTGGGTTGCCCTTGATAACTTTAAGACACTTCTTTTATCAAGCGACAAGCTTTCACAGACATTCTGGCCGGTACTGGGCTGGACCTTTATCTGGGGTATCTTTGCAACCTTCAGCTGCTACTTTGGCGGAATGATCCTTGCTATGATCATCAATTCAAAGGGCATTGAGTTCAAGAAATTCTGGAGAACAATCTTTGTAGTAACCATGGGTATTCCTGCATTTATCTCACTTAAGGTTGTGGGAACAATGCTTGGAGAAAAGGGTATCTTCAACGTACTCATTCAGAAATGGGGCTGGACAGCTTCTGCAGTTCCGTTCCTCACTCAGGCCAATTACGCAAGAGTATCAGTAATTTTAGTCAACTTCTGGATCGGTGTTCCTGTTACCATGCTGATGGTCAGCGGAATTCTTATGAATATTCCGGCAGAGCTCTATGAGAGCGCCAGGATTGACGGAGCAAATCCCTTCGTAATTTTCAGGAAGATAACCTTCCCTTACATGCTCTTTGTTACAACACCTTACCTGATCGCAAATCTGATCGGTAACTTCAATAACTTCAGTGCTATTTACTTCCTGACAGGTGGTGGCCCGATGACCCTTGATTACTATAAGGGCGCAGGTAAGACGGACCTTCTGGTAACCTGGCTGTACAAGCTGACGGCTGATACCAACGACTATAACCTGGCAGCTACGATCGGTATCCTTATCTTTATAATTTCAGCGACATTTACACTGATAACCTTCCAGAGATCAGGATCCATGAAGAATGAGGAGGGCTTCCAATAATGATGAATAAAACAGTTATAGGACTTAAGCTGGAGTACTTCCTTAGAGCCCTTGTGGCAGTAATACTTAGCTTTATTTCACTGCTCATTCCTTTTACAAGTAAAGAAGCGGGCAGCAAAAACATGATAAGCACAGCGCTTTCTCTTTTATCAGCAGAGGGTGCTGCTAAGATATCTTTCTTCCTTTACCTTGCAGTAATACTTACTGTAGCTTCCCTGGTTCTTGGAGTGATCTCTTACTTCAAGACCGGTGTGAAGATTGTAAAGGCATGGATGTTTGTTCAGATATTTGCAACTTTCTTCTGGACAACACTTCTGTTTGCAGTCAAGATCATCCTTGAAGAGGGCGGAATTGAGGACAATTTCCTCTTAAAGAGCGCCGGAATCGGCTTCTGGACCGGCCTTGTTACAGCTTACTGCAGCCTTGTTTTTATCATGAAGCTGGCAGAGGTAAATGTAGGCTACATAGTGCTTACAATTCTCGGAGTAATGTGGATGTTCCCGATTCTCTGGATTCTCCTTACAGCACTCCGTGCAGAGCAGGGCTACTATGTGGGATATTTCTTCCCCAAGCACCTGACACTTAAGAACTTTTACGATCTGTTCCACAACTCTGCAGTGCCTTTCGGGAAATGGTGGGTTAACACCATGATAGTTGCAATCTGCGGATGCGTTCTTAACACACTGATCGTTTTAGGTACTGCATTTGTACTTAGCCGTACAAGATTCAGCGGCAGAAAGCCTTTCATGAACATCCTTATGATCATCGGAATGTTCCCGGGCTTCATGTCCATGGTAGCTTTGTACAACATCTTAAAGGGCCTTGGACTTAACCAGAGCATCGGCGCTCTGATCATAGTTGGAGCTGCAGGAGCAGCAATGGGCTATCACATCACAAAGGGATACTTTGATACAATCCCCAAGGCTATCGATGAGGCAGCTATCATTGACGGAGCTTCAAGACTTCAGATATTTACAAGGATCACCATTCCTCTGTCCAAGTCCATCATCGTTTATCAGGTGCTTGGTACTTTCCTTGGAGCATGGTCAGATTACATCTTCCCAAGGCTGCTCTTTGGCGACAGACAGAGCTCTTACACGGTTGCTGTAGGTCTTTTCTGGATGACTGACTTTAGAAGAATTGATTCCTACTATACACAGTTCGCAGCCGGTGCAGTAATTATTGCACTTCCTATAGTTATACTGTTCATCTGGCTTCAGAGATTCTACGTTGAAGGTCTGTCAGGTTCAGTTAAGGGCTAATTACAGTATTTACGAGGTTTTTAATGAGAGATTGGACTAAAAGTATATACAGCGACGGAACGGAAGGGTACGTAAGTAACCCTTCCCCCGTGCTGGGCGAAGAGATAACTATCCGCCTGAGCCTAATGAGCGGAGCTCCCGTGAGCGATGTATTGTTATGGAGGATCGTCAACGGCGCTGAGACTTACATCCCCATGGAGAGGGAAAAGAGCTGTGGCGGCCTTGACTACTATTGTGCTAAGACCACGCTTAATGAGCCCATTTTGAAGTACCATTTTGTGCTGGTTACGGAAGATGCGGCTTTCTTTTATACGCAGGAAGGCGCTCAGACCACTGTTCCTGACTACAGACATGATTTCGTCATAAGAACAGACTATGTCAAACCCGACTGGGTGGACGGCGCAGTCTTTTACCAGATATTTCCTGAGAGATTCTGCAACGGAGATCCTTCAAATGATGTGAAGGACGGAGAATACGAGTATTTCGGCCGCAAGTGCATCAAGATGCCGGATTGGAATATGGCTCCGCTTCCTGTGGAGGAGTCCTGGGGCATGGATTTCTTCGGGGGAGATTTGAAGGGGGTAAAAGACAAGATTCCATATCTGAAGGAACTTGGAGTCAATGTCATTTATCTAAACCCCATATTTACCGCATATTCTACCCACAAGTACGACTGCATAGATTATTTCCATGTTGATCCGCACTTTGGCGGAGATGAGGCTCTTGCTGAGCTGTCTGATGAGCTTCACAAAAACGATATGAAGCTGATCCTGGATATTTCTGTAAATCACACGGGCAGCGAGCATGAGTGGACCAGGACCAAGAGAGAGTTCTATTTTAAGGATGAGGACGGTAATCTCAAGGGCTGGGCAGGAGTCAAGAGCCTTCCTTTCATGGACTATCGAAATGAAGAGCTTAGGGACCTGATCTATCGCAGAGAGGACAGCGTTTTAAGGAAATGGCTTCGCCCGCCATATAACATCGATGGCTGGCGCTTTGACGTTGCGGATGTACTTGGCAAGAATAATGACGTTCAGGTTGCCGATGAAGTCTGGAAGGAGATCTGCGAAGCTATAAGGCAGGAGAAGCGTGATGCTTTCATCATAGGAGAGCACTGGGGCGACTGCTTTGAGTATCTTCAGGGAGATCTCTGGAACACACCTATGAATTACTACGGATATGGGCGCGTTATCAGACAGTTTGCCGGACTTCCGGATCTCTTTTTACAGAGAAATGAGACCATCATGAAGGCAAAATACGTCATGACGGCCGGAGATGTGGTTAAGAGAAGTGATGATCACTACAATTGCCTTCCTCAAGCCGTGGCTGACTGTCAGATGAATCTCTTTGATTCTCATGATGTTTCAAGAGTTCACAACTACGGGGAGATCACTGATGAGAAGTACAGGGGCGTAGTTCTTTCGTACCTGCTCTTTACGGGAATTCCCTGTGTTTACTACGGTGATGAGCTGGGAATCGACGGACACACCATAAGCGATGCCGGCTGCAGATATCCTATGCCTTGGGATAAGGCTACGGATAAAGATAACGAGCGATATGGTCTGTATAAGCGTATGATAGAGCTTAGAAGGACAGTACCTGCCTTTGCAAAAGGTGGAAGAAAGGTGCTTCTTGCAGACGGTCGTATCCTTGCCATAGCCAGATTCCTTGGTGGTGAGAGATATCTCGGTATCATTTCCATGGAGGATGAGGAAAGGGAAGTTACCGTTCCTGTGTGGGAAATCGGTGCATCCGGGGCTGCAAGTGACGTGGATGAGTTCGGCAGGTCTTTTGACGCAAAGAGCGATAACGGAGATTTGAAGATAAAGGTTCCGGCCTTCGGAGCATATATCATAAAGCTTGACTAGATTTGGGGAGAAAACGTAATGGACTACATGGTTTGCGGCGATAAATACAGGATTTCCGTGCTGACAGACAGGCTGATAAGGCTTGAATACAGCGAAAACGGGCAGTTTGAGGACCGCCTTACAATGATGGTGGCCGGCAGAGATTTAAAGTGCGAGGCGCAGAGCGTAAGGCGCGAGGATGGACTTCTTTTTGTGGAGACAAAAGAGCTGCTTCTTACCTACAATGAAAAGGAGTTTGCATCAAACGGTCTTTCAATTGAGCTGAAGAACTTTGGAACCTGCTGGCATTACAGCCACGAATATACCGGCAGCGGCAGAAATATGCGTGGTACGGCCAGAACTCTCGACAACAAGGACGGCGGATGCGAGCTTGAGGCCGGTATATTCGGAAGAGACGGATATGCAATAATAAATGATTCTGCCAGCCCTGTTATTGTCTATGACGAGGATAACAAGGACGGGAAGTTTGTTCAGAGAGAAACCGGAGCGCTGGATCTGTATTTCTTTGGATATGGAAAGGACTTCTACGGCGCACTGAAGGACTTCTATGCGCTCTGTGGCAAGACTCCGATGATTCCAAGATATGCGCTTGGAAACTGGTGGAGCAGGTATTTTAAGTACACCGAAGAGAGCTATAACGAGGTTCTGGAGAACTTTGAGAAGGAGCAGATCCCTCTTTCCGTGGCGGTCATTGATATGGACTGGCATGTGACAGAGGTTGATCCCAAGTATGGAACCGGCTGGACCGGATATACCTGGGATAAGAAGCTGTTCCCTGATTATAAGAGATTTCTTAAGCACCTGCATGACTGTGGACTTTCAGTTACGTTAAACCTCCATCCGGCTGACGGAGTCAGGGCTTTTGAGGATATGTATAAAGAGGTGGCTACTTCCATGGGCATTGATCCTGAGACGGAGGAGGCTGTTGAGTTTGATTTCGAGGATCCGGCCTTCAGAGATGCCTATTTTGACAAGATCATGCATCCCTATGAGAAGGACGGCGTGGATTTCTGGTGGATCGACTGGCAACAGGGAACCGGCAGAAAGGCGGGAGATGTGGATCCGCTGATCCTCCTTAATCACTACCACTACAAGGATCAGGAGGGCAGAAATATTAGGCCCATGATCTTCTCCAGATACGCAGGCCCCGGAAGCCACAGATATCCGATCGGATTTTCAGGTGACACGGTCTGCACCTGGAAGAGCCTTCAGTTCCAGCCTTTCTTTACCAGCACAGCCAGTAATATAGGTTACGGCTGGTGGAGCCACGATATCGGCGGACACATGATGGGAGATAAGAGCAATGAGAGGCTAATCAGATGGATACAGTACGGCGTATTTTCACCTATCATGAGGCTTCACAGTACCAGCAGCGCCTTCTTTAACAAGGAGCCCTGGACCATTGAAGAGCCTTATCATACAGTAATGCAGGAGTTCTTAAGGCTCAGGCACAGACTGGTGCCATATCTTTATACCGAGAATTACAGGGCTTATAAGGAAGACAAGCCCCTGGTAAGGCCTATGTACTATGACAATCCGAACAATGCGGATGCATATTCGGTGGGCTCTGAGTATGGATATGGCGAGGAGCTTTTGGTTGGCGCAATTACTGAGCCTGTCGATGAGGGCCTGAAGCTTGGAAGCGTGAATATGCTGATTCCGGAGGGTAGATACGCTGATATCCTGACCGGAAGAGTGTATAAGGGCGGTAAGAGAAGAAAGCTCTACAGAGATATAAACACGATTCCGGTTCTTATGAAGGAAGGTGGAATCCTACCACTTGCGAAGGATGATCGCAGCAATACTACAGCCAATCCTTCAGAGATGGAGATTGTTGTTGTGGCCGGTGCTGACGGCAAGTACGAGCTCTACGAGGATGACGGCGTGAGCATGGATTTCCTTGGCGGCAAGTTTGCCACAACGCTTTTTGAGGTTTCCTTTGGCGGTGATAGCCTGAAGTTTACTGTTAATCCTGTGGCAGGCGATCTTTCACTTGTACCTGAGAAGAGGGATTATACGGTTAAGGTTCTTGGCGCGGTTTCTTCCGAGGGGGAGGAGATTGTTATAGAGTTAAAGGATGTGGATGCTTCAAAAGGGTCTTTTGCCGAGGTTACAGGCATAAAGCTTGTCGGTAACGATCACAAGTCTGAAGTATTCAAGCTCCTTGACAGAGCCTGGATCAGCAACATGGTCAAGGACATGGTATTTGATGCGCTTGGTCGCATGAACGACGCCGATTTCCTGACCTGGCTCTCCGGTGCAGACGTATCCGAGACGCTCAAGGACGCCATCGAAGAAATATTTGAAGATTAATCATACATGAGTCAATGTGAGTCACTGGGGACGTTTCACATTGACTCATTTTGTGTCACCGGGGACGTTTCACATTGACTCATTTTGAGACACTGGGGACGTTTCAGATTGACTCATTTTTGCATCTAAGGGACAATGTAATAAAGGAGTCAAAAGAGCCATGACAAAATCAGCTGAACCGACAAAAGTAATAAATGCCATGCTGGCCATGCAGAGATATCCGTGGGAGCAGGGAGTCTGTGCGCAGGCGCTATACGAGTATGGGAGAGAGGACCTGTATATTCCCATGGCGTATGATGCCGTAAAAAGGATGGACAAGAATGGACGCCTTGCGATGGCAGGCGGCGGAGAGGCTGTCTCGGATCCGGCATCTTGCGGAGAAGTGTGCCTTAGAGCCTATGAGAAGACCGGTGATGAGTTTTTCCTTCATGGGGCTAAGAGCATGCTTGAATACTTGCTCCATCGCGCGCCGAGGACGGATGATGGTATCATCTGCCACAACGACGAATCATACTACGAAGGATTTACCAAGTATCAGCTGTGGATAGACGGAATATACATGGTTCCGCCGTTTCTTGCTGCAATGGGAGAGCTTGATGAGGCCCTTAGACAGATACGTGGGTACAAAAGACATCTCTACGACCCGGAGAATTCTCTTTTCTTCCACATAAAAGATGTGGCCTTGGATAAGTTTGTAAGAAAACTTCACTGGGCAACGGGTAACGGATGGGCTCTGATGGGTCTTGCCCGCGTGATAGAAGAAGCAGAGAAGAGGGGAAGGACGGACATCAGCGATGAACTGATGCCTCTTCTTAATGAGCTACTGGGAAGTATGCTTAAATATGCCCGTGATGATGGCAGATTTGGTGACATTCTCGATGACGAAATGTCTTTTGCTGACGGAACGTCCTCAATGATGATGGCTGCGACAGTATATCGCGGCATAAAGGGTGGATATATTCCGGCAGCCAGGAAAGCCGCTGCAGATAAGGCCTACGAGACAGTATCGCAGGCAATAGATGAGTACGGCCTTTTGCAAGAAGTCTGCGGATGTCCGGATTTCACAAGCGAAGGAACTTCTGCAGAAGCCCAGGCAGCATATATTATGGCAACAGCCTGGAAAAAATGAGACAAACTGAAACGTCCCCAGTGACTCAAAATGAGACAAAGTGAAACGTCCCCGTTGACTCACAAAAGTATGCTAAAATATAAAATGGCAGGATAGGGCATATTTAGCATAGAAAGGAGCACTGCTGTGAGTCGTGAAGTAAGAGATCCATTTCTTGAAGGAAACGAGATAATAGAGGAGACTATCGCTAAATTCCATGAGGATCAGAGCAATGAAAACCTCATTGCCGTTCTTGAGGGAATAAGAACAAGAATGCACGCTGACGGGCATTTTGTGATCCCTGTTGTGATCAATGAAGAGGATATGACTTACTCCTTCAGGGGCATTAATACCAATGACGGAAACACCTGGAATGTCGTGTTCACTTCAAAAGAGGAGTTCGAGAAAGGCCAGCCAAGTCAGGTGATATCGCACTTTATCGATGCTGCGCTCAAGGCCTGCGCCGAAGCTGATGTCAGGGGCTTTATCGTAAATCCCTGGAGCAACGATGCTTTTATGCTGTCAAAAGAGCTGATCCAGGCGATACTTGATGCGGATGGAGGAGTTGAATACTCAGTTCCTGAGGATCCTATAACAAAAGAGCTCCTGGCTGATGGGTCATTCCTTACAAGAGCCGTGGAAATCTGCGTCAGAAACAATACTGAGCTAAACGAACTTAAACTTATGAAAATCCTGCGTCAAAGCGATGTCTGGGTTCCGTGTGTTGCGCTTCCCGATGAGAAAGTAGAGGGAAGGCTCAATATGGTTCCCGACATCCTTGAGGAGGACGGCAAATTCTACTTTCCGGTATTTTCTACTGCAGCTGAGATGGGCGAATATGGCGAAAACTTCTCCAGAATTCAGCGAAACTTCATGGATACCATAAAACTTGCCCGTAACAACCAGAGAGAAATCACCGGAATAGTCATAAACGCCTTCACCAATCAGTACATCATAGACAGAGATATGATGAACATGATAGAAGAGCTATAGTATGCTTGCTAAGGAAATCTTTAGAAAAATTCTTCATATACTGGCTTTTGCAGGCTTGATTGCGTGGCTTTATGCATTGGATGACTGGAGACATTCCGTTTTGATTGCCGCCGGTGCTATTCCTGTAATTTGTCCATGCCTGTTATTGTTGTCCAAAATTCCCGGAATAACGGAAGTATTTGTAGCACGAAGAAGAGGCGAATTTGCATACAGCTTTTTTGCATATGCAATGGCGTATATTGTGACTTCCACAGTTCTTTGGGGGTTTTTGGGGAAAAGAGAACTCGTGGTGGCAAGCTTTTTTGCATGGGCACCTGGAGATGCTGCAGCAGCGCTGATAGGTAAGACATTCGGAGAGCACAAGATAGGTATATTGAAGAAAAAGTCCGCGGAAGGATCAGGAGCCATGGCATTTTTTAGCTTTTTCGCAGTCCTGTGCGTATTGACGTACTTTAATCTCTACAGCAGCTTTTGGACTATAGTGATTTCTTTAATTACCGCTATATGCACTACTGTAGCAGAGCTTTTGGATGAAAAGGGACTGGACACATTCTTTTGTCCGGTGACGGCTATGGTGGTACTATCACTATTCGAACTGATACTCAGATAATAATGTAAGGATTGGAAGTGAATGAAAAAGGAAAAGAAGAGTGGATACAAAACCCTGCTGCTTTCGGTTATTTTAAGCTCTCCCGGACCACTTATCCTTGGCTATGGACTGACACTTGGGAGAAGCTCAACGCAGATTTCCGATTTCACCAGAAGGACAGCTGAATTACTGGCTTTGATTGCAGCCTTTGTGGTATACACTATCACAAACAAAGAAGAGGGGCGTGATGCTGCCTGGAAATCAGATGTTGAGCGAAAGAGCAATGTATTTGTGGGATTTATAATGTGCGTCAGTGGCATCAGTATGCTGATACTTACCTTTGCGTCCGATACGCAGGAAAAGGGCAATGTACTTCCCGCATTTTGTATAGCGTTGTTCGGCGCTATTGCAAATACGCTTTTTTATTTGAAATATCGTTCTTTATATAAGTCGGAGCATAATGCTATACTTGGTATCCAAGCCAGGCTCTACGGTGCCAAATCCATTGTGGATGTATGCGTTACGCTGACGCTTTTTACAGTTGTTATCATGCCGTCGTCGAAATTCTCATTTTATCTCGATATTATTGGTTCAATACTGGTTTCTGCATATATGCTAAGGTGTGGAATAATGACTATCCGCGAAAATTTTGGTATTAAAGGAAAAGCATAGGGAAATGGCAGAGCAGCACATTGACATGAGATTTATCTATGCGTATAATTTAAGTTATGTAGTAAAATACAACGCCAAAATGCAGAAGAGTAGCTATATTTGATATGGAGAATGCTGTCGGTTTAAGCTAAACTTGTAATATGTTTAAAGATAGGAGTGTAAAAAGTCAAAAATACGGCTTTTTACACTTTTTAACTTAAAAAAATAAAGCTTGAAAATGTAAAAAGCCGTACTTTTAAAGAAAAATCTGTAAAAAGCCGAATGGATTAAAGCTAAAATTGTAAAAAACGGGCACTGTAGTGTGTGCAATTTAATCATTATCCTGGTTATCATCAGTTCCATAAACGTCTACCTGGGATGCCTGTCTTTTATGTTCTTCTTCTATAGCAGCATAGTGTTTAACAGTTGTATTTACGTCTTTATGTCCCAGAACATCAGCGACCATATAAATATCACTTGTCCTGTTATAAAGCGCTGTACCATAAGTTCTACGGAGCTTATGAGGGGTGAGTTTTTGAGTAAGTCCTGTGTTTTTTCCATATTTTGAAATCATATATTGGATGCTTCTTATCGATAAACGCTTATGCTGAAGAGATATGAAGAGAGCAGGTTCTTCAGAATCATTGAGTAGGGAAGGGCGTTCATGATTGATATAATCCCTCAGCGTATTCCGGATAATCTCGTTTATGTAGAGATGATCTTCATCGCCGCCTTTTCTGACGATAGTAATTGTATTTTCATCAAAATTTATATCTGAAAGATCAAGCCCTGCACATTCCGAGACGCGGATTCCAGTATTTAACAGAAGAGTTACAATTGCCAGATCTCTTTTTGCAGTAGGTTCAGACATGACTTTGGAATGGTAACTAGCAGAATTCACAGCTGCGACAGAATCCATTAGAAGCTGAACCTGGTCAGGATACAGCCTTCGGATATCTTTCTTTACCTTTTCTTTCTTCTTTACAGCAGCTTTCACTGTGGGATCAATCTTAAGATAGTCATATTTGATCAGATATTTATAGTAATTCCGCACAGCCGCCATTTTTCTTGCAATTGCACGTTCTTTAGCAGGCTTTACATTGCCTTTTTTATCCGGTTTGTGGCCTGATGCAACATAATTTTGGAATTCATTGATGTCCTGAGGACCAAGATTTTCGACAACTTCAAAGGGGATATCTTTGATTTCAAGATTCTTGCACAGGGGATTCTTTTCCTTGAGAAATCCGTAGAAAAATAGAATATCCTGCGCATAATTAAAAGCGGTGCTTTCCTGATATTTGAGAAGACATTCCTCAACAAATCCATGTGTATGCTGAGGAAGAATGTTTTTAATGCTTTCAGTATCTTTACGGCGTTTCTGCCTCAATGAATTGTAATATTCTGAATTTTCACCCATGACTTAACCCCTCCGCTTTTTCTAAAATAATCGTATCACAAAAGAGGAATTTTGTGCAAAGATATTTGCGTTAGCAGCGCGTTCCAGCGGGAGGTGAACCCCCTGTCTGACATCGTTCTTTATTGGCTTTATTTCTTTGTTGGATATGCCGTTAATTCTTCAAACTCATCTACCGGCATAGGCTTGTAGAAATAATATCCCTGCATTTCCTCACATCCAAGACTTCCGAGGAAATCAGCCTGTTCCAGTGTCTCAACACCTTCTGCGATAATAGAAGTTCCAATAGCATGGATCATCTGGACCATGTAGCTAAGTATTGTCCGACCCATCTTTTGGTCGCCTGAACCGGTAATAAATCGAAGATCAAGCTTTATGCGATCAAGGATAACTTCTTTTAACATATTCAGTGATGAGTAACCACTTCCAAAGTCGTCCATTTCAACTTCAAAGCCTGCTTCACGAAGTTTGGTTGTTGTTTTGATGATGGTATCGGAGTTTTCGACATATGCGCTTTCCGTTATCTCAATACGAAGTTGACCAGGC
>NZ_ATWY01000033.1 GCF_000421405.1 Butyrivibrio sp. NC2007 | reverse complement strand
TTTTCGTCTCAAATATTTTCTATGCCCAAAGGACACTTTTTCTGCTATATGTAGAAAATTCCATCCTTAAAATTTCTTCGACATAACAACTACCAGACTACAGATCCTTTGTGATGTACTCCTCATCAATTCAAGATAAACGTCATAGTCTCTGCATAACCCGTGCCCCATCTTACCGGCCCGCCTTAGTGACCGACCGCTCATATAAATACCGGAGTCAAGGGACAGTACGCTGGGCGCCGCCCTTTGGCGCCCGGGCAGCCCTTGGGTCCGGTATTTATGTGAGCTACAATCCCATGGCGGCGGGCCTATATACACTTACGCCTGCCCCACTCGCATAGCGAGTCACAAGAACCGTCCCCTTGACTCATCCCCTTGACTCACAAAGTGAGTCAAAGTGAAACGTCCCCAGTGTCTCAAAGTGAGTCAAACTGAAACGTCCCCGGTGTCTCAAAATGAGTCAAACTGAAACGTCCCCGGTGTCTCAAAATGAGTCAATCTGAAACGTCCCCGGTGACTCCTTCGGTGTGGAAGAAGTCGTAGATCTGCTGCGCGGTACTGAGAGGGATCTCGGGTACGGCGCTGAGGTCTTCAACTGAAGCCTGCCGGATATCCTCAATTGATTTGAAGGCTTTCATGAGGGCCTTGCGCCTTGCAGGGCCGATGCCCGGGATGTCGTCTAAAGAGCTCTTGACCTGGGCCTTGCTGCGAAGGGATCTGTGGTACTCGATGGCGAAACGGTGAGCCTCGTCCTGGATCCTGGTGATGAGCTTAAAGCCCTCGGATCTGGTGTCGATGGGAAGCTCTACATTATTATAGTAGAGACCCCTTGTCCTGTGGTTGTCATCCTTGACCATTCCGCAGACGGGAATGGTGATGCCAAGTTCCTCAAGGACCTGAAGACAGATGTTGACCTGTCCGCGTCCGCCGTCCATGAGGATAAGATCCGGGAACTTGGTAAAGCTTCCGTACTGAGCGTCAATGTCCCTGACCTCCAGGTCGTGGCGCTCCTCTATTCCGTGAAGGAGTCTTCTGGTCAGAACCTCCTTCATGCATGCATAATCATCAGGACCTGCAACGGTCTTGATCCTGAACTTACGATAATCACTCTTCTTGGGCTTGCCCTTTTCATAGACAACCATGGAACCTACATTGGCAAAACCACTGATATTGGAAATATCGTAGGCCTCCATCCTGGTCAGTCCCTTGATTCCGAGCAGACTCTCAATCTCCTTGACCGCGCCGATGGTCCTGCCTTCCTCGCGCTTGATCCTCTCCTTGTCCTTGGAGAGAACCAGCTCTGCATTCTGGGCAGCAAGCTCCATGAGCTTCTCCTTCTGGCCACGCTCAGGCACGGTGATATACACACGGCTTCCCTTTCTCTGGGTCAGCCACTTCTCGATGATGTCCATGTCCTCGATCTCATCGGGAAGCAGAAGCTGCCTCGGAATAAACGGCGTTCCGGCGTAGAACTGCTTGACGAAATTCCCAAGAATCTCCTCCTTGGGCGTATCCGAAACATGCGTCATGTAGAAGTGCTCGCGCCCTATCAGCCTTCCATCCCTGACAAAGAACACCTGAACAACGGCGTCTTTATCATCCGCCGCAATCGCTACTATATCTTTATCCTCCATGGAGGAATCAGTCATCTTCTGCTTCTGTGCCACCACCTTGACCGAGGCGATAAGGTCCCTGTATCTTGCTGCATTCTCGAAATCAAGCTCCTCGGAAGCAGCCTCCATCTTCTCCTGAAGATCCTTCAGGATCACAGAATAATTGCCATTAAGGAAATCCAGCGCCTTGTCGATCCTCTCGCGATACTCTTCCTTGGTCACATGTCCGTTGCAAGGTCCGCAGCACTGCTTCATGTGATAATTAAGACAAGGTCTCTCAAGCCCGATGTCCCTCGGCAGTACGCGATTGCAGGTCCTTAGCCCATACAACTTATTTATCAGTTCAATCGTATCCTTAACCGCCGCAGCACTTGTAAATGGCCCGAAGTACCTTGACTTGTCCTTCTTCATAAGGCGGGAAAAGAGAATTCGCGGATAATCTTCTGCAACGGTCACCTTTATATAAGGATAAGTCTTGTCATCCTTAAGAAGCGTATTGTACCTCGGACAATGCTCCTTAATAAGGTTGTTCTCCAGAACCAGAGCCTCGAGCTCTGAGTCCGTAACAATATATTCAAACCTCGCGATCTGCTTAACCATGCGGTCAATCTGAGGTCCGCGACCAATATTTGCACGAAAATAAGACCTGACACGGTTGTGCAGGTTTATGGCTTTTCCGACATACATGATGGTATCGTTCTCATCACGCATGATATAGACTCCCGGGTTCTTCGGGAGCTTTTTTAACTCTTCCTGAATATCAAAGTTTCCCATATCCAACTAAATAATACCATAAACACGCCATTAAGGCACCGACGAAGTGTGAGGAAGTCGGTGCCTTAATGATTTATTAAAGAGGAAAAAAAGGATACTATTAGAGGGTGAGGCCTGTTGGCATCAAAGATTATCCTGCATGTATCTCAAAAGAGCTGCTTCTGCTCTTTCTTCGTCCTCGCCGTCGCAGGTGATGGTGATAGTCTCTCCGCATTTAATGCCAAGAGACATAACGCCAAACAGATGCTTAAGGTCAACGCTGCTGCCGTTCCCCTGCGCTGTAATGCTGCAGTTAAACGTGCCGGCGAGTTTTATGAGACCTCCTGCCGGAAGTGCATGGATCCCCTCGGGGTCTTTTACAGTATAATCAAATACCTTCATATAAAGCCTCCTGCATGCACATCCGATCCGGGATGCCATAAATCACGTTACTAAAAAATTAAATCTCTACTCCAAAGTGCTCGAAAAGAATCTTTTCAGCTTCAGGGTTCCAAAGTCCCTGGTGAGCCTTGCAGCTCTCATTAAGCTTTGCAAAGAGAGGATCGCTCTCCCCAAGCTTCTCAAAATCATCAATTGCTGTAAGAGGCATATCGATCTGTGTATAGATCAGCTTCTTACCTCCGGGAATTCCGGGCAGATTGCAGGTAGTCTCTGCTGCTGCGTCAAGTCCTCCGATGTGAGTAACCATAACTGAGGGATTGATCTCTCCCTTGGCAGCAAGCTGAAGAGCCTCTAAGAGGTCATCATTATTTCCGCCTGTTGTACCCAGAATATGAGTGCTTGTATAGTGAGCATTGTAGAGGTTGATGTCAGCCTTGAACTGGTTGTCTGTAGGACCTGCAAAGAAGTTCATGCAGCCGTCAAACGCCATAAGTCTGTCGCCCATCTCGGCAACGCTTCTTACAGGAACATAAACGAATACGTCGTCATATCCGTGTCCCTCTGTGATGTCCATGAGCTTCTGCTCCGCATCATCACCTGACGCATTGAAGTATATAAGCTCGATGCCTTTCTCTTTTGCAAACTCAGGGCTGATAACCTGTGCTGCCCTTGCAAGCTTGGCATCATCAAGATCTGTTACTACGATTCTCTTAGGTTTGTTCTCGAAACGAAGGCCATAGCTTACAGCGCCCAGACCCATAGGTCCGCAGCCACCCATGATAAGGATGTTTCCGCCCTCTTTTGTTCCCATAGCGTGGTTGTAATTCTGCTTGTTGGTGTGGTAGTTTGCATGATATCCACCGATGATGCAGCTCATAGGCTCTCCGAGAGATGCCTGGTAGAAGCTCTCGCCGTTGTAAGGAAGAAGAGCATCCAGCTCCATTACTTCGTGAGGCATGATGCAGTAAGTAGCATCTCCGCCGCAGAAACGATATGAATATCCGGGAGAATCAAGCTTGCCCTGGTAGTTAAGTGCAGGCTGAAGCGCCCACTTATCGCCTACCTTGTACTTGTCCTTCCACTTATCGCCAACTTCAACGATAACACCTGAGCACTCATGTCCTGTGATGATAGGATTTACATCGATATCCTGAGGTGCTCTCTTATGCTTCTTGCCCTGCTTGGCAAGCTTATATGTTGACATGCAGATGCTGTCACTGATTACCTTAACAAGTATCTCATCGTCCTTGATCTCGGGGAGCTCAAACTCCTCAAGTCTAAGATCCATTTCTCCGTACATTCTAACTGCTCTGGTTTTCATTATTCCTCTCCTTCAAAAAGCTCACTGATTTCCTGTTCACTCATGGTCAAAACCTTCTCAACACCTGCTTTGTCGCAGAATGTCATTGCGATCTTCTGGAGCACATCAAGGTGCTCATCTCCAACCGCTGCGATCCCGATAACAACCTTAACCTTCTCGGGAGCGCCCCAGTCCTGACCCTCAGGAAATGTCATGAGTACAAGTCCTGTCTTTAAAATATGTTTCTTAGCTTCCTCAATACCATGAGGTATTGCTACCTCATTCCCAATATATGTATTAAACACCTTCTCTTTATCCAGCATTGCCTGAGTGTAATACTCATTTGTATACCCCTGTGATGCAAAGATATCTCCGATTCTTCTTATGATATCTTCCTTTTCACCGCTTGCCTGATTTATAAAGATATTCTTAGTTTCCAGTATCATGTGTACCTCCGGTTTAAAACGCGCCTAACTGTTCACTAAAATAGGCCCTTAGTATCTCCTGTAGCTTGTCCTGAATGCCTTCTTCATCTCCCCCTTTGAGAACCTCAAGAAACTTCTCGTCCTCAATGATGGCTCCGGACACCCGTCCAAGCATCTCAGCATTCTGCTGCCTGTGCTCATCTATCGGCATTGTCATGCAGAGCACTGCCTTAATGCCATTTAGCTTTGGATCTGTAAAAGAGCTTTCTCCTCCCAGTCCCCCTGTTATTATCTGACACTCTTTTACCGCCTTTGACCTGCAGTGGAAAAGAGCTATCCCAATCTCCGGAAAGAGCTGGCTCATAACCTGTTCTCTTGCGATGATGTCCGCCGCAAGTACCGCTGCTGCCCTTGGTGTGTCAGTAATATCTGTAGCCAAAAGTTTGATCAGTGATTCAAGGGTCGTATCTTTTGAAACTATCAGGTGATGATACCTTCTGATAACACCTTTCACCCTTGTAATAACGTTGTTGATCTCATCAAGCTGCCTTGTGAAGTCATTGTTTTCCTGCCTTGCCGGCATTGATGCATATTCGTCTATCTTAACGCTGATCTGCAAAACATCTCTGTTTGTGATCAGGGGACTAACCTGGCAATAGTCAACGCCCAGGTCATCCACATTTATACTTGATATAAAAAAGTCTGTTCTGGATACGGTATGTTGCGTGATCTCATCAACACCGTATGCCTTTAGCACGATGTCCCAGTCCGAGAAGTGACTCTTTAGCTTGGCCATCATCAGCTGCGCTACCCCAAATCCGCTGGCACAGATGACACCTATCGTTACCGTGCGCTTCTTACGCTTTCTTGAGTCGATCCTCTCTTTTGCTGCTCCAAAGTGCATTGCGAGGTAGCCGATCTCGGCCTCGTTAGCAACAAGACCTGTCTTTTCCCCAATTACCTCTGCTGCCTTTTCGCATTTTTCAAACACCTCCGGATACTCCTGCTTTATCTGCAAAAGCAGCGGATTGCTGATAGTCATGTCGTTCTTCATCCTGTAAAGAGCCGGCTCAAGATGTACCATAAGGCCTCTAATGAAGTCATCATCAACCTTAAGTTCCCTTGCCAGTTCCGGGTCAAAGACATCTATCATGCCATCGATTATTACCATAAGTTCATCGGTATTAATGCCGCTCTCGCCGATGGTTTCGCTGGTGTAATTAAGTTTTGCTCCGTTTATATGAAGCAGTATGTTGTTAACTTCCGATTCCGGAATCTCAATGGAGAACTCATTCTCAAGTGCCGTTGCGATATTCTTGGCGATGTCATACCCCTTGTCAAATCTTGCATCGTAGGTCTGCTCATCCACAAGCTCGCCCTGGCTTATTCTCTCAACCGCAACTGCAAGGTGGACCAAAAGCCCCACAAATGCATCGTTGGTCAAAAGATTCAGATACGGTTCTTCAAGTTTTTCCAAAACCGATTCCACTTCAGAGAGTATCTCTTCATTCATAAGAAGATAGATATTATCTCCCTCTACCGTGACTTTTTTGCTCTTCATGTTCTCAGTGACGTAGCGCTGCATCGCTATTCGATAGCTCTTTTCACTTCCTGAGAGCATGATCCCGTAGCCGGGTTTTCTTATGATATCCAGGTGGCACTCGCTTGCCCATTCACTGATGGCTTCAAGGTCCGTGCTGATGGTAGCTTCACTCACTCCGAACATATCGCTGTAGTAAAAGAGCTTTTGAGGCTCGCGATTTCTAAGAAGTTCAAGCTTAAGCAGATTCCTTCTCTGGTCCTTGTCGGATATCACCTGTTCTTTGCGGGCTTTTACGATCTTTAAAAGCTCGGCCTTTTTGCTTTCGTCGCCGACTATCAAAGATCCTTCGCCCTTTTTTCTTACAAGGGTCAGATCATAGCTCTTTAAAATACTCGAGATGTAATCCGCTTCCCTTAAAATAGTGCGCTTGCTTACACCCAGAGCATCAGCGACTTCCGAATCTGTCGCCGACTGCTCTGCTTCCAACAAATATATTAAGATTTGTCTAATGCGAGGTGTAAGTTCCATTTAATCTCCGTCTTATGCTCTGAGTTCCTCAGCGAGCTGATCATACTCAGGAGCAGACATGAAGTTGCTGATTGTTATCAGTCTTGCGTTTGGAGCGCTCTTTTTTGCTCTTGCTGCAAGATCCTGATGAGTTACTACTATCTGAGTTCCCTCAGGAATCTCAGAAACTGAAGCGTGTGTTACTTCGATATCTCTTCTTCCGACATCAGCGAGTTTCTTTCTGAGTACTGTTGCACCCATTGCTGATGATCCCATTCCTGCATCGCAGGCAAATACGATGTGCTTAACATCTGCTGCTGCAGTGTTTACAAGTGTGTCAGCTACTGTCTGCACTTCGCTTGCTGCAACACCCTTTGACTCAGCCTTCATCTCTTTCATCTGGTTTGTTGACTCCTCAAGAGACTGCTTTGCATTTGAAAGCTTGATGATAGGAGCTGCGATAACAAATGAAACAGCTGCTGCAACTACTACTGAGAGAAGAACCATGAAGGTTGATCCCTTAGGTGCCATTCCAACATAAGCAAAAATTGATCCGGGTGATGGAGGTCCTGCAAGACCAAGCTTAAATGCTGTGTTGAAGATCATGGCTGCTACTGATCCACCGATTGTAGCAAGGAGAAGAAGTGGATTCATAAGTACATATGGGAAGTAGATCTCGTGGATACCACCAAGGAGATGTACTATAAGTGCTCCGGGAGCTGAATCCTTTGTTACCTTATCCTTAGCAAAGAGCCAGTAAGCAACAAGTACGCCTGTACCTGCACCAGGGTTTGTCTCGATCATGTAGAAGATTGACTTTCCGGCCTGGCTAACCTGCTCTGCTCCAAGAGGAGTGAAGATACCGTGGTTAATAGCGTTGTTAAGGAAAAGAACCTTAGCAGGCTCAACAAATATTGAAACAAGAGGCAGAATGCTGTGGCTTACAAGGAAGTCTACACCACCGTTAAGAACTGCAAGTACTCCGCCCATGAAAGGTCCGATTACATAGAATCCAACGATTGCAAGTAAAAGACCAAGGATTCCGATTGAGAAGTTGTTGACAAGCATCTCAAATCCTGAAGGGATCTTACCCTCGATTGCCTTGTCGAACTTCTTGATAACCCATCCGGCAAGAGGTCCGGCGATCATTGCGCCCATGAACATAACGTAATCTGTTCCGCAGATAACACCGACTGCCATGATGGCGCCCATAACTGCTCCTCTTTGTCCTCCGACCATCTTACCACCCTGATAAGCTATAAGCAGAGGCAGTACATATTTGATCATCGGGTCAACCATTGAACTGAGCTGTTCATTAGGAAGCCAACCGGTTGCTATAAATAATGCGGTCAAAAGACCCCAAGCAATAAACGCGCCGATATTCGGCATGACCATTCCACTAAGGAAACGGCCGAAGCTTTGTATTTTTTCTTTCATTTGGATTTCCCCTTCCAACCTATGCGATAGGTACGTCCCGACACGTCTGCCGGTATTTCAAGTGTATAATCCGAACGCATTCGTTTGTTGTAAGGTCATTATATTTGTACGCAATTTAATTTTCAATTCATACATCTTTAACTTTGTCACGTGGAGAAAGTGACAAGTCCTTAAGAGTCAAAAAATGCGCGGTGTACAGTGCACCGCGCATTATTTATTTATCCAGTATTTTCTCGAATTCCTTCTCGGGCATCGGCTTGTAGAAATAATAGCCCTGAATAAAATCACAGTCATAGTCCCTTAGGAACTTCAGCTGCTCTTCAGTTTCAACGCCCTCGGCCGTAACCTTGGCGCCTATCATGTGGGCGAGTCCTATGGTTGTAATGATAATGGACTCCGCCTTATCGTTGATTCCAATCTTTCGGATAAAGCCCAGATCCAGTTTAATGATGTCAAAGCTGAAGTTCTCCAGCATTGAGAGGGAACTCATTCCGCTTCCGTAGTCATCAAGAAGGATCTTTATACCCTGCTTCTGCATCTTGTTAAGATAGTCCATGGCCTTTGCTTCAAGATCCGCATAAGCCGACTCCGTAACCTCGAACCTTACCATGGTAGGGTCGAGCTCCATGGCATTTATCCTGTCAAAGATACTCTCGATAAAAGAGGTATCGTAGAAATCCACTCTTGAGAGATTCATGGCGCAGGGAACAATCCTTTGCTTGTTGCCCGTGCGTCTTGCTATGAACTCCATGCCCCGTTTAATAATAAAGTTATCCAGAGACGGGATCTTACCCTCGGCTTCAATGACAGGAATGAAATCGCCGGGAGAAACCATACCCATATCTTTGTGCCGCCATCTGATAAGCATCTCGGCACTGACGATCTCACCGGTCTTGGCATCAACTATTGGCTGGTAATACGGCTTGAATTCGTTTTCATCAAGCGCTCTCTCAAAATCAGCCAGAAGGAATCGCTGCTTTACATAGTTCTCCTTCATAACGTCATCATAGTAGGCGTAGAGAGGATTTCCTTTTCCAGTCTTAATATTCTTCTCGGCAAGCTTGGCCCCTGCAAGGAGCTGTCCTATCTCCACACCGGAATGTTTTATGGAATAGATTCCGCATCTTATCTCATAGTTGAATTCCTTGTTTTCAACTTTGAAGGTCTGGCTGCACACTGCCTTAAGCCTCTTGTCTTTTAAGTTTTCATCAGCAGTTATCAGCGCAAAGTGATCACTTTCAAGACGCCCCAAAAGAACAGGCTTAAGATACTTCCTCAGCACATCCCTGGTCTGGAAGATGACCATATCTCCGCTGTTGTCGCCAAAGAGCTCGTTTACCGCCTTAAAGCCCTTAACATTTGTATAGACAAGGGAGTAATCTCCCTGATCGGAAAACTCGGATATAAAGAGCCTTGCCCTGTCCATAAATCCTGATCTTGTATATTCTTCTGTCAAAAGGTCATGATCCAATGTAGTCGTAATATCAAAGTACGCAAACAGCAGCCAGTCGGGATATCCGGGAACCTTTCTCACCCTGATATTCTTGGCTCTTCTTCCCCTTGGGGACTCAACATTTATGGTTCTGACAAAATTGCCCTTCTCTTCAATCTCGCGGAAGATCTCTTTTAACTTCATTCCTTTCAGAAAGTTTTCACGTTCTTCCTCGACAACTTTCTGTGAGAGTTTGAAGCAAACATCACTGTATTTGAGCTTGGTACTCTCAAATACTTCCCATAGCGTCTCGCACAGATAATAAACCTCGCAGTTCTCGTTCTTCATGTTTACTGTTACAACCATGTCGAAACCGTCTGCAAGAATAGCCTTTATTACAGGCTGCTCGTAAATGCCCATGTAAGGAATGACAGGCCCTTCTTTAAGCGTGCTTCTGACGCCGTCCTCTATAACTTCACCGGTACCTTTAAATCTTGTCCTGCCATTTTTCACCTTGAAATAACTTCCGTCGGTGATCATATAGAATCTGCTTCCGAAGCTGTCAGGCAGCACAATGTCATTGATGACATCCATGCCATCAATCTTCATGGTTTTTATGTAATCTGCGTGGGGTATTATCTCAATATTGGTCAGATCAAGTCCGTCTGAAAAGTGGACAAAGTTAGGATCCGCAGCTTCTCCCTCAAGCTCCGGCAAAAGATATACATTATAAGCCGCATTCATGGATCCCGAGCTAAGTCCTATAATAACGCCCTCGTAATCAAGGAGCGCCTCCTTTAGCCCTATTTTCTTCATGTATGCCAGCTGCGTAGGCACATGACCACCTGCCAGATATATTACGTTTGACCACGCAATAATATCCGACAGAGCATCGCCTGACTGTTCTCCCAGTATTTTTACTTCGCTTACCGGAAGCTCTTTAAACTCAAACGCATTGAGCAGTTGCTGCTTCTGATGTTCATTCTCTGATGCAGCCTTAGGGTCGCAGGGAATATAAAGGAGCCTTGCAGACTCCGGCCACTCACTCCTCATATCCTCAAAAAGGCCATAGCAGTCCTCAGGTGGAATCTTCTCTACAGATCCCATCTCCTGATAAGGGATGAAACTGCCGGTTAGATAAAGAACCATTTGCTCTTTCTCCTTTTAACCCAAGGCCATTTACATATCGTATACAAATCTATTGTATCACGTTTTTGCATTCCCTGCCGAATATCAACGCACTATTTTTCAAATGATTTCCGCATATATTGATTAGTCTATGCACAATATTTAAGGAGACTCTGTCATTTTCATCACATATAATAAGCAAAACGCTGAAAATGATTCACCCGGTTGCAGGAGGTTACCATGAGCATTTCACACAGAAAAGTAAACAAAGTTCTGGTTCTTACAAATAAAAACGGCGCACCGATTGCCAATAAAGAGGTACATATCCGGCAGACTAACCACAGCTTTTTATTCGGCTGCGGAGCCTTTGATTTTATCCCACACGTCATGAACGATGATGACAGGACAAAAGAGATAACGGAGAGTTGGCTCGATATCTTTAATTACGGAACGCTTCCCTTTTACTGGGGTAATTACGAACCCGAGGAAGGTAAGCCAAATAAAGAAGTGCTCATGAATACAGCAAAATACCTTCAGGGTAAAAACGTCAAGGTCAAGGGCCACCCCCTCTGTTGGCACACTGTATGCGCCGACTGGCTCATGAAATATGACAACGAGACCATACTAAAAAAGCAGCTTGCGAGAATCGAGCGTGAAGTCGTAGGTTTTAAGGGCGTTATTGACATGTGGGATGTCATCAACGAAGTTGTTATCATGCCCATTTTTGATAAGTACGACAACGCCATTACAAGAATCTGCAAGGAGAAGGGGCGAGTATGCCTTATCCGCGAAGTCTTTGAAAAGGCTCACGAGTGTAATCCCGAGGCGACTCTGCTCCTTAACGACTTCAACACATCCGTAGGCTACGAGATCCTCATTGACGGATGTCTCAATGCAGGTGTACCGATTAGCGCCATAGGAATCCAGTCCCACCAGCATCAGGGCTACTGGGGAAAAGAGAAACTGGAAGAAGTTCTGGATCGTTTCTCATCCTTTGGTCTTCCTATCCACTTCACGGAGAATACGCTGATCTCCGGCGAGATCATGCCCGCGCATATCGTTGACCTTAACGACTGGCAGGTAGATGAATGGCCAAGCACTCCGGAGGGTGAAGAGCGACAGGCAAGAGAAATCGAGGAAATGTACCGAATTCTCTTTTCACATCCTCTTGTTGAGGCTATTACAACCTGGGATTTCAAGGACGGCGCATGGCTCAATGCACCAAGTGGGTTCCTCAGAAAAGACCTCTCGAAGAAGCCATCTTATGAGATGCTTAAAAGACTCGTGAAGAACGAGTGGTGGACTGACACCACATTAAAGACTGACGAAAACGGCCGTGTACACTTCACTGGCTTTAAGGGAGAATACGAATTGACCGCCGGCGATATGTGCGCAGATGCGACTCTTACAGACGATCAGGAAATTATTATCAAGCTGGGATGATAGCGCTAATTTATAGCTCTTCCATTATCAAGTTGTTGTTATAGAAAAGATGATTGTGTTCCCGTCTATCCATGCTGCTCCTCCATAGTACCCGGGAATAATATCCTTACAAAAGTCATATGAATATTTCCAGTTACCTTCAGGCTTTTCAATACTCTCGAATGTCACATCGGGATCAACTTCTTTCCATTCATAAGATGAAGCATACTTCTCAGCTGCCTCATCTGACAGAACAATGTATCCCTGGTACATGTAGTCTGTAGGACCGGGGACTCTGTCATCTCCACTGCCTCATTTGATCTGCTCCCACTGAGTTTCAAGCGCTCCTTCTAATGAAGGAAACATCTTTGCTATTGCGTCCATGTTATTGCTTGGATTCTTTATTGCTTCTTCATTTTGGGTTTTATCTTGTATTGTTGTTATTAGAGTCCCTTCAAACTTATCAAATACAAACAATTTCATTCCAATCCAGCGGAATGCTAATTGTGCTTGGCGTTTAGCTGAAATCTTTCCTATTTCTTCCTCTTTGCCGGAATCGATATTTCTTTTATAAACCGAACTATTTCTATAAAGATATACTTCTTTATTTGTGTAACCAATGATTCGTTCGCCGCTAGTTTCAAAGAGAACTTTACTCTTACCGCTTGTCACATCCAATGAGAACAGTAACTCTTTGCTGACATCTTCAATAGACAGCCCTCCAAGTCCAACTTCCATTAATCTATGATTGTTCTTATAAACAGGAACTGCTGCAACACCAGAAATTATCCCGGCATTATCTGTAATGTTTCCCCACTGGACGTACTTAAACTCATCTCCGGAAATGCATTCAATCGGTAACTCTTTGTCATCCACCTTATAGGTAAAGCTGTCTTCTCCAAAGACCTTTTGGAGTGTGGCCACTGTACCATCCTGCATCGAATAGTACATACTTGAAACTGCGCCATATGCTGCGTTTAGCATATTTTCCTCTACAGCATCAATTTCAGTCTTTGTGATTTCACAGGTATTCGGATCAAAAATATATTTGTCGGTATAGTTATCTGATACAATCACTCTACCGTTTACATTTTCTATCAACATCTCGTGTTCTGAATCAAATACCTGTCTTGTTTCTTCATCACCATTAAGATACATCAATGAATATTCGGGCACTTTCTCAGATCGTGTGAGCGCGAAAAGAATACCGTCCCCACACTCTACAACATCATATATGTATCGATCATTTTCCGGCTGGTAAACAACCGTGTCTGACGCAGTATTCACATCCATCTTCACAATGGCTCCATATTTAAATTCATCTGCATTTTTTACAATTCTGTAAAACGATGAAGTCGTCTGATCATTGGGGCCCGTAACCAACACTGATACTGTCCGATCTGAATCTGCGGATCCGGTACAGCCTGTCAGAAGCAATATAGTAGAAAACAGGGCTATTAAATTAATTAGTTTTCTGCTTTTAAATATCACATTATGCTCCTTTCAAGTTTTGATAGTAAGCCATCTGTAACAAAGTACACATTCTCTGCTTCCTCTTCAAGTGCATCATCTTTGCATTCCATAAGAAGTTTATCACCTTCGCGCACCCATTCGTTACCTTCGACGGGCATTCTATAAATCATATCCTCTTCGGAAAGCCAGATTTCTTTCTCATCAATTTCAGTCACTTCACACAGATGTACTTTCGACTTATTAGCAGCTGTTCCCTTGTTGATAACAATTCTTTCATCAATAATCTCACCATGCTGATTCTGTAATGTCCCGACATATCCTGCAAAAGCGCTTGAAATCGCAAGTATAAATGTCAGAAGAATAAATATCTTTATACTATTCGTTTTCATATACCTCATTTCCATCCAGTGTGAATGCATTTTCTTCACCTGTCCTACGCATACGCACTCTCAATACATTGGGACTTTTGAACTTATAACTATAAAACACCGGCTCCACTATTATCTGCCCCTGATCATTTACTAGTCCGTAGCCGCCTTTTACATCAGAATAAAAAGCTGTGACGTGATTATAAAAATACTGCTTGTGTTCAATTTCATCGCTATCATAATAATCAAACTCGTAAAACTTATCATCCGAATTATGCCATGCAATATATGAATCATCAGCTCCCAGCAACACATTAAGACTTCTTTTGTAATCAGGGACATACTTATGATAGTAGCCTTTACCACTCTTCACCAATGCATAAATAGGATTGAAGACCTTTGTCATGGTTGAAGTTTTCGCGGAAACTATCCATGGCATTGTGATCACAATATTACCTTCCTGATCAATGAAATGTCCTTTATTGTCCCAGGCGATACCAGTATCATCGTATTTAAGCACATTATTCTCTCTTGATTTATGAATGCCGTTAAATGTAACCACGAACAAAACAAAAGCATATGCACCGATAAGCGCAATCCAAACCCGTTTACTGATCTTCTTGTTAGCAAACTTGCTCCAGACATTCCATTTACTGATAACGTCACTTCCCTCAATATCAGGAAAAGGGCTCGCCAATACAATCACCAGAGCCATCAAAAATCTGACAAACACAAGACATACCAAAAGAATAAATAATCCTAAAACATAAGTACTAAGCACTATACTCACAAGTAGTGCAACATTGATTGTCACCCAAGTCTTTTGGTCTTTATCGCTATTACATAATTCCAAATATAAGAAAAAATCCAGAATGGTGTTAGCAATCACCGGAATCAGAAAAAGAGTGAGCCCCAAGGCATACCCCGGGTCTGTGCCCAATACCGATACCAGAAGCTCCCAAACACTGAAAGCGATTATGAACTTCATGATAAGCAGCACTCCTCGATACCTTTCCGGAATTTTGTTTCTTAGTAGAAACACTGTCAAGATGCAAATCAAAAGTTTAGCTGTATATAATACGTGATCCGCATGATCACTCAAAAAGCCCATTCTGTAGTTTATGATGCGAATAAATAAATGCGCATACGTAAAAAACACATACAGATAAAATCCAATTTTAAGCTTTTCGGTTTTCTCATTTTTTACCATTTATCTGTCACCACTCCTTCCTCTTCTTTAATAACAGTTCATCAACCCAAAATGTTGCAAATTTTAAAAAAGAGCATCTCCAAATTTGAGGAAATGCTCTTTTTCTTATCATTCAACGGTATAACTCACACCTTTGAATAGCTGGGGATTCGGATCATCAACAAAGTTTATGTCGTTAACATATATCTCAACTGTTTCGTTTGTCCTTCTCAGTTCAACGTGAGACGTCTTTGTTTCATACACTATTCTTCCGTTAATCTGCTCAATAGGATCTCCATATAACTGCGCTGCAGCCTTATTCATAGGATTCAGCAGTTTCATCTGCTCATCTTTTGACTTCTCGCGAATGATTATATTAGCATCAGAGAAGCCAAAATCGCGTACATCAATAGAAAGCATCGTGTCATAATCGAAGATGGGATAGTAATAACCAACCTGCGAATCGCCCCTTGTTGCATCAGGCTCTTTTCCCATGGCCTTTTTAACATCATCCATACTATCTCCCCACTTGGAACCAAGGAAATCGTATTTCTTGCCATTTGCAGGAACTAAAGTATCAAGCACCTGAACCCATTCATCGACTTCGTACTTTGGAGCCGCTTCGGTCTGCTCCTGTTCTGCATTGTCTGTCGCAATACTCTCTGTCTGTGTAGTCTCTGCTACAGCCTCCTGCTTAGGTTGTTCAACATTCTCTTCAACCTGAGTAGTTGTTGCTACAGTTTCCTCTACTCTGTCAGATGCGCAGGCAACGCTCATGATCATGGTAATTATCAGCAGTGGAAACACTGCTGCCGTCTTAAACTTTTTCACTGATTTATACTCCCTTATATTTATATTAACTCATTGGTCATATCGCAATGCTCATCCGGCTTCTTCGTATAAGAATCTACCTAATGCGTAAATTGCAGCCACCATAAGAATCTCTATTATTATAGTGATAATCAGGTCAAAGTCAACAAAGTATCTCCTGCTTATTATGTTGTCCAACACAAAAGAGATACACTGGAGGATTGCCGGAAGCGCAAATAAAAACTTCCCTTTTCCAGCTTCGATAACCTGACCTTTGACACCGTATTTGACTGTCAGCACTATTCCTGCGATAATCCCCGCTATTGAAACAGCGCTTACTATCACGGTCAGCACAAGAGCCAGCATAAATATCTTTACATATCTTCCGCCGAATATAGGCAAAATATGCATGATGACATCATATATCTGTAAGACTATAAATGCGCAGTACACAACAATGGAAAAGATATATTTTCTACCGAGAAGTGCTACCAATATAAGAAATGGCATAAGAAAAACGATCACTTTGTTCCCGTAGTTAAAAAGATATCCCCACAACCAGTCAAATCCATGAACCGCTCCAATAGCAGTCGCATATATGAGTGTTACGGTTGCAAGAATTGAGTACCCAAGCGCCCGTCCCTTATATTGCTTCTTAGTAGTATCAATTACGTCAGGAATTATCAGAGAATGAATAAGTGCCGGCAGGAACAGGAAAACTCCATAGATAGTAAATCCTACCCGATTATACCCCTTCTTACCTGCAATAATCCCCGGGATAAATCCCAACGCTATTGATATTACAAGCGGCAACAAAAGTGTTGCTATGTTTATTTGTGGCATTGTATTAATTCCTCCTGTTTCATGGTTCATTATTATACTTGTTTAAATTACACTCTATTACCCACTCATTCTCAGTCAACCACAATTTAAATTTCTCATCATTTTAGAATTTGGGTACATTTACCTCTTTTCTAAAATTGTATTTTCGAAAACCATTATACTGTCACTACAGGTGAATTTCCTATACGAATAAACTCAGTAGAGTCATCTAACCGCTTTGCACTGACATATGGCAACGAATATTTTTATATGCTCATTTCTGAAACTTCTTTGCTGCTTCTCTGAACCTTTTATCAATTTCAGGATCTAAGGAGAAGCTTATAGGCTCAACATTTTTCTTATTCTCAGTATTCCTCTCAAACCTCATAATAAACTCTTCAAAAGAGTCTGCTACTATTCTTATATTCTTATCTGCCACGTCATGAAACCACAAGCAGACTTTTCCACCTTTCTTTTGAATACACACCAAATCTCCGCCCGGTAAATCCGCAATAGGGAAAAGATCTCTAGGAATAATTCCCTCATATCGCTTGCTCTCATTAACTATATTTCCTGTATCTTCCTCTAAACCAAAGAACATATCTGTTTGGTAAATATCATCTCCAAATCCTTCTTTCTCCTTACAGTCAAACCAGTATTCGTCATTGACATAGTCATTTCCATGATTTTCGAGAAAATATGCATAGCATTCATCAATTTCAATATCGTTAGCCAAGAAGAACTCTTCAACTTGTTTACGCTGTTTTTTACTGATTTTGATGACAGTATCATCCATTATCTCCTCAATTTTGTCTATGTATTCCTTGGTCATTTTTATTTTCCTCCTAATTGTTTAGTCTTAAATCAGATGCAACCATACTCATTAGTATGCTAGGACTACCTTTTTCTTAAATTCAAAATCATATTTTGCCATAAAAATGCCGACCTCCCAAAAGTTAGATTTTTGGTCTAACTTTTGGGAGTCGGTACAAATTGAGGAAATGCTCTTTTTTCTTATCCTTCAACCTCAGTTACAGCGTTGATATCTTAACATTCATTTTTAATTCCAATCCCTTTGCCAGGGCGCGTCGCAGTACGTCAATGAGATTCTCACCATCACTGGTAACAAAGTAATTGGACAAATCTGTGATGTCGCTGCTAATTTTTGATCCCCATGGTGGCTGCTTGGATAGATCCTCAATGTCCCAAACAACCTTGTCCGGTGGGTACTTCTTCAATTCCTGTTCAATCGAATCCAGTTCTCTCATAGCAGCTTCAATCTCAGCCGCTTCCAGTTCTCCGGAGTACAGCTGATTCATTATTACAGGATACTTGCTCCCCCACTTTTTATTTGCCTCAGATATTGCTTATCACCTTTATATGCTTACGAAGCTCTGTGCAGATTCCAACAGGGTCTTCATACGCATATAGCGCATACTTATGTTCTTTGCCATCATACGTATAAAAACTTAGGATTCTGTTATTTACCACGTAACACTCTTTTACATCCTTAAATCTGATTGTGGATTTAAAAAAGAGAACCTTGCTGATCATCTCTGCATCTGATATCTGAATTGTCATGTGTTGAACAGCAAAAAATATTATGAAACAGAAAAGAAAGATCAGTAATAATATCACAGGCCCTTCAATATAAGGCTCCGGATAGATAACTATAAGCATATAAATGGCTATTAAGATCATCAAAAGACATGATACATATCCAACTATATATATACCTCTCCTTCGTGTTTTAAAACTCTTCAATTCCATATAGCTTCTCCTATTCAGCCCCTTTTCTTTTATTGCTCTTTCTCTTTGAAGTGTACTTGTAAATGATTCAATAGCCTCTCAAAATTTGTGTTGGCATTAATACCAAATTCCACTTTGGTTTTATTGTCAAAATAAATAACAATGTTTTCGCTAGTTGTGCCGTTTCGTATATACTGCGTATAACATTTCCATTTGGTAAGCTGGTCCCAAGTATATATGACTTCTTTTCTGAAAAGATGCTTGACCCTGAACTCCTTACGTTCAACGATCATATACATAACTGCTTCATCAAAGGCAGTATAAACACACATAATCATAATAATCATAAGGGCCAGGTATATTACAGATGCAGCCATCTTAGCTAAAGCCCCGGAAAAGTATTCATACATATCCCGGAAGAGAATTACCATGGCAACAACTACTGCTACGCAGATAATTCCCCTCAAACAACTTATAATTTTATTTAGTTTATTCGATTCCACTTTAATCATAAATATATGCCCTTTTTCTCATACACATATTTGCTCAAGTTGTACAAACAAGTTTAACATATGCGTGTTTGCTCAGATTTATTTCATCAATTCTGTGTAGTACATGTCATTAGCAGTCAGCTTTTTAATCTTCTTTAGTGTGTCCAGCTCTTCCTCTTTTACTTCATAGAAGCTGTTTTCTTGGTTCTCCGCCAGCACCATTTGTGTTAAAGACTCCAATCAACCATCAATTGAAAAATACTGCAGTTCTTCAAACGCATCATCTAAGAATTCAAATTCAAAGATGTGCATGGTATCAAAACTCTGCTCAAGATATGAAACTCTTCCATTGTCATAATCTATGACCGGTTTGCCCAGCTTCTCTTTAACAGTTTCAATATCTATATCTCCATACATCTGTTGTAAGTCAGGCAGCATAAACTCTGCTATTTGATCAACATGGGAATGATAGTTTTCTGTAAGCATGTTGATAACATCTTTTACGTCTTCTCCCGGTTCCTCGTCCCAGGCAAATATCAAGCCATCCTTTTCACATACAAACTGTCCTAAGCTCTCGTTAAAATCCATACATAATAAATCCCCTATACTTGTTTTTTCATCACTAAACGAATTTAAATTAAACTCAATCAAATAGGTCAATATAATACATATCATTGACAATTATTTTTTCCAAGAATTCTTCCAAACTACCGGCCACCTCAACATCATAATAAAACACTTTGCCAACAATTTCTCCTGATATACCAATTGATAAATAAGCACTCTCGTTTCCCTCAAAAAATATTAGCTTATTATCCTGAAACTTTTTATATAGCTCAATATCTGGAAGAAACTCGAAATCTCCTTGTCCCAATCTAAAGTCAACAACTGATATAGGATCAAGAATTCTATTGATATTATGATTAGTTGACTTGATAAATCCATATCCAACATTTGTCCAAAAATCCATCAAATCAGACGGGATTTCTCCAAGTTCTTTTTTGCAAGTAGCTATTTCAGATTCACTAACTTTATAAAACTTATTTTCTTCTTTCTTAAATTGGTCGAATTTAATTTTTTCCTCTCACTTAAATAATATACTAGCCGAGGACTCTGGAAGATGAATTCCTAGCTGATGTTCATTCGGAAATCTAGCTGGGTGTATATTCCACCATGCATTATCACCAAGGAAACAATTCTCAATCATTCACCAAATATTATTAAAAATATCTATACCCTCACCGTTTACGAAAAATGCTCCCAATGAATCAGCAATAAAAACCATTTCATCAACACCCAAATCGCCAAATGATACTAGGCAAACTGTACATTATTCATATATTTATTCTTTCCCAATCCTACGTATCATAAAATTTGCCAATCTGGTTTGCACTGGTAGCTTACTGCTATTTCCCATCCGAAATCATTTTCTCATCATCTTTTCCTGATAAATTTTTTCTCCCCTGGAAATTTTTTTAATAAGAGCATCACATGCTTCGCTTTCTGTCGTATACACATCTGTATACAGCGGTATTCCCCTTTCGGATTCAGTTATAAAGAAGCAATCACTTCCATCTTCTCCTCTACATATTCCGAATACATCCACACAATTATCCCATTGAGAATCCCTATAAATAAGTTCTCCATTTACATACTTCTTTAAGTTCATTCCAACATGCGCCTCTAGCAGGCCTTCATGCGCTAGTTTCGCTTCCATTTCTTTAATTGTCATGTCATTACCTCACAATCTTATTTATCATGCCCATTTCAATAAGCTCACTAACATTGAATATCTTTTATTATTGCATCTAACTCTTTTGCGTATAGATAGTGTTCTTTTGCATCCATTTCACAGTCATAAAACAAAGCAACCACTTGTCCTTCTGCTTTTTGGCAAAGAATACACTTTGATTTTCCTTGTGTCCAGATTCTTGGTAAAATCTGCCCTTCAACATTTTCAACTAAACTCTTAACATTCCCAAAGAGAATTAGTTGCTCAAACAAATCATAGGATTCAAGCTCTTTATCTCTTTTTATAATCTCAAATCTTTTGTTTTCTATATCTGCTTCTGCGACTATTGCTATATTATATTTTTCGATAAATTCATTAATGTTCATATTCCATCCACATCTTAAAATCCCTGTCTCCGGGATAGCGGTCTAAACATCATATGTCAATATTTAGACATTTACGCAACCAATATAATCAAGCCTTCCAGAAGAAAGTA
>NZ_ATWY01000032.1 GCF_000421405.1 Butyrivibrio sp. NC2007 | reverse complement strand
AAATGTTGAAGGGCAGATTTTACCAAGAATCTGGACACAAGGAAAATCAAAGTGCATTCTTTGCCAAAAAGCAGAAGGACAAGTGGTTGCTTTGTTTTATGACTGTGAAATGGATGCAAAAGAACACTATTTATACGCAAAAGAGTTAGATGCAATAATAAAAGATATAGTCTAGAGGAATTTTGGTGGATAAAAAAGAATAATCCAGGCATTGCCTGGATTATTTTTTGCTTATCTTAGCGGAAAGTCACTGCGCTTCCATCGATCTTTTTACTCTCATATACACCGCTGTCCGCCAGTTTATAGAGTTCTTCGAAGGATTGTTTCCCGCCTGCTTTGTAGAACGCAGCACCGGCGCTGACACAGACTTTTCTCTCTTCGAGTTCAGGAAAATCCATTTTAGCAATCTCACTAAAAAGACGCTCCAATACGACTTTTCCGGCCTCTTCATCATTCAAGTTCATAACATATGCAGCATATTCGTCACCACCCAAGCGGAAGATGATATCCTCATCCCTAAAGGTGATTTTTAAAACATCAGCGATTCCTCGAAGCACCTTATCACCGACATTATGGCCCAGTTTATCATTGAATTCTTTAAACTTGTCAATATCCAGAATGCAGAGCATTCCTGCCTTATTGTTCGCCATAGCGTCGATCACTTTACGCTCGCCGCTGCCCCTGTTTAAAATACCGGTCATTAAATCGGTGCTGGCAAGAATCTCAAGATTCTGTCGCTCCTTTGCTGAAGCCACAATGTCATCTACATTTTTGAAACCGGCAAGCAGATCACTGTTTGGCACATTGGCATTGATGAGAATATACGTAAACTGATAGTAGTGTACCTCGCCTTTATCCATAACTCGGTAACTGGACACATACTCCGAATTATCTTTAAGCTTGCTTTTAATCGTCTCAAGAGAGATGGCATCATACATCCATTCCTGATCCTCTGAATACACACGGTCCTTTACGTACTGTTTATAGAGTACATCGTAGGAATATACCTTTTCTCCGGCACCTTCCATACCTTTGGTAACATAGCCGTCCAGCTTCAGGATCACCACATCACCGGTCTTGGGATTTATTTTGAAGATATTGTAGTAATCGCGGCTTAAGGTTTCCACGATATCAAGCTGTTCCCTCAAATAACGCTTATCAGCAATATGCTTACGAATGGTTTTATCAATGTCCCTGAAAGCCAGAATGAAATTATCCGTTTCACCCGGCTGTCCGGCCAGTGCAAATGCCATCTGATGATAGGACATATTTCCGTCATCAGCCAGACGCATATAATCAAGCGTAAACAGATCTCCGTCTTTGATCCTGGAAAGTACGAAGTCCATCTTCACATCACGCTGGATGCTCTCAATGTTGGTTACCACGAAACGGTCTACGTATTCCTCAATAAAACGGTCGTATTTGTCAAATTGAAATCCCAGTGCCATCGCAGAGCGATTTGTATTCTCTCCGGTGGAGCGGTACAGATCCATGTCCATTGTTTTGGAATTGATGACCCAGATTGTATGATACTCTTTTCCAATTCCGGTAATAATACCTGTCAAGCGCTTGATACGCGCATTAAAATCCTCAACCAGACCGCGCTGGTCTTCAGGATAGATCGCCGGATCGATCAATTCATTCTCTTTTATGATTAAATCTGTTTGCATATTCCCTCCTGCGAGAATATTCCGATTGTAAAAATTGTCAATATATAATAAAATTATACACTAATTAATGAATAAGAGCATCACCATAAATATGCCTGATTCTTATGTATTCTCGTCATTAACAGCCTTACCCTCATGGGCCAGCTTAAACATAGATTCAGCAAAAAACCTGTGTATCACGTCAAGGATATTTTCCTTGGGTGAGGTTTTCAGAAGATATCCATCCGGTTTGTACTCAAGAACGTGGAATACGATATCCTTATTGCTATTGCCTGTAAGGAGTATTATAGGGATTCTGGGATCAGTATAATCTGTGCGGATGATCTTCATAAGGTCAAAGCCATCCATTTTGGGCATCTCCAGATCAAGCAATAACAGGTCAGGAGTAACCGTGGAGAGCCCCGATAGCATCTCGCTTCCGCTGTTAAAGCACTGAACGTTGTAAAGAGAACTTAGCCAGTGATGGATAACTGACAGATACGCAGGATCATCATCAACTACAAAGATGGTCTTTTTTCTGTGGAAATCAGTTTCCAGCTCGGTAAAAAAGACCATATCATTTACAAAAGTCCCGATATCAACCGGCCTTGGATAGGTCCTTGAGACTCTGTGTGAGCCATTTGACGCCATAGCTTTGTTGATGTCGGTAAGTTCTCCTGTAAGGCACAGTATCTTGGAATCATCCTGACATATTTCTCCCAGAAGATTCATAGTTATGCTGATATTGGATGCGTCATTGGACCCGGGATTGTAGATCACAATGTCAGCTTCATTTCTGCCGGTAATGATCCTGTCGGGCTCATCAGGTATTGTAATGACATTAAACTTAGCCTCAGTAAGATTATTTACGATACCTTTTTTGACGATTCCCTCGCCGCTTTGGATATATAGAATAGAAGGGTGATGGAAGGGGTTATTTTCATTAGAAATAACAGGTGATATCTGTTCAGAGTCTTTTGCTTTATTGGCAAATATCTCCTCATTTTCAATAGGACAGAGGGAATTCTTAAATTCTCTGTAGGCCTTTAGAAAGTCGCCTGTTTCTCTTTTTATGAGGCTGTAGTTTTCTTCTCTTGCAGCTGCTTCCAGCATTGCTGCGGTTTTTCCGAGTTTCTTGGCACCAATAAGTCTTGCCATGCTCTTTAAAGAGTGGACTCTTAAGGCATACATGGTCCAGTCTTCGTACTCAAGGAAGAATCCCAGCTCGTCAGCTTTTTCATCCACAGAAGAGTAAAAGATATATAGGGCGTCCAGATAATCCTCATAGTCGCCACAATTGGTAATGCCTGCGCCCAGATCAAGCTGTGGAATGATCTTGAGCCAAACAGGCAGCTTTTCTATTTCTTTTTTGACATCAATTTCATAATCTCCGGACCCTTCGCCGCTTACAGTCTTAGCATCAGATAAGCCGGAGTCGTAAGGAGTATCTTCTTCCGGATCAGAGGAATGCTCTTCATCCCCAAGGTACATCATGATAGCTTCGTAGAGTTCCCTTGGATCAACGGGCTTTATCAAAACATCGGCAAACCCGGCAGCTTTGTAGAGATTTACATTGCTTCGGCCTTCCTCTGTTGTGTGACAGATTATGGGAACATCTTTTCCGCGCTCTTTAAACATCTCTTTTAGCCTGACAAGAGTATCTACTCCGTCAAGCTCGGGCATGCGATGGTCTAACAGGACCAGGTCGTAGTCATTTGCCTTGCACAGATCGATACATTCTATGCCGCTTTCGGCCTGATCAGAGGTGATTCCATGTGTCGCCAGTATAGATGCCAGCACTATTCTGTTTATGCGCATATCATCGACGATAAGCACGCGGGATTTTTTGTTTTCCATAAAAAGATTATAACATGATTATCGTTATTTAGTGAAAACTCTCTGTTATAATGTATATATGGCAAATAAAGGAAAAAAGCGACAAAAGAATAAATCCCTGGCTGCAAAGGTTTCATTTGTTACCATAATCGGTATGCTCATCATAGGATTTGTAGGTCTTATGGTGGGGCTACTTGTTTATGTCCGCACGCTTATTAATGAGAATAACAGGGATCTATTGTATGTTGCGGTAACTGCAAAGTCCTTTTTGAAAGATGATCCGGCGTTTGATGGAATGGCAAAAGAAGTTATGGCTGTTTATGATTCAATGACAGAAGAGGAGCGCGCCAAGACCGGAACAGAGGCATATCGAGAGCGTTTTGCAAAAATCACTGAGAGTGAAATCTACCGGGAATCATTTGATCTTTTGATGCGTTTCAGGCTGCTTAACGCTTTAGATAATATCTATTTTGTTATTTATGACAAAGACAGCTCATCACTGGTACATATAATAGATACTGACAGGATGGATGAACTGGGATTTAAGACAGGTGAATGGGAGTACATTAAAAAAAGGGATATAGAAGAGCTTTTAAGTATTAGAGAAATTCCATGCTATTTGCACCGCTCTGCAGATAATCATTTGCTTTTTACCACAGGGATTTGCTTTCCTGTAATTGATGATGAAACACTGGGATTTATTCTCACCGACTATGTAATGGATGACATGCACTATGATGTCTTGATGTTTTTGACACGTTTTATGGTGGCGATAGTCATTGTTATGATAATCTTCGGGCTGCTCTTTAGCAGATATCTAAAGCGCAGGCTTGTAAAACCGATCAATGAGATTGCGAGTGCTGCAGGAAGTTATGGGGAGAAGACAGCATTCGGTGAAGCAGGTGAGGGATGCTTTTCTTCGCTTGATATTCATACAGATGATGAGGTTGAAATTCTTGCTGACGTCATGAAGCAGATGGAGGAGAACATTGGCGCATATGTCAAAAAGCTCACTGAAATGACAGCCAGGGAGGAACGCGCCAAAGCAGAGCTTGATACAGCTGCACAGATTCAAAAGGCAGCACTTCCGGATGTATCCGGGGCTTATACTGACAGGAATGATTTTGACATTTACGCAACCATGGAACCGGCCAAGGTTGTGGGAGGAGACTTCTATGACTTTTTCCTTGTAGATGACGATCATCTGTGCGTAATCATTGCGGATGTTTCCGATAAGGGAATGCCTGCAGCTTTATTCATGATGTCAGTCCAGGCGGTGATCAGAAACAATGCCATGATGGGCAAGTCACCGGCAGATGTTCTTACAGATACCAATTCGGCGATCAGATCAAACAACAAACTTGAGATGTTTGTTACGGTTTGGCTCGGAATATTGGAGCTTTCCACAGGTCTTTTAACATACGCAAATGCAGGTCATGAACCGGTAGCTATTCAAAGAGGAAATGGTGAATTTGAATTTGTAAAAGGACAGAAGAAGCCTGCCATTGGAATTTGGCAGGGAATGAAGTACCTGGAGCAGGAGATAGCTCTTTTGCCCGGTGATAAGGTCTTTCTGTACACAGATGGTGTAACGGAAGCCCAAAATGATAAAGAGGAGTTCTTTGGTGGAGAGCACCTTCTTAAAACCCTTAATAGCCGGAATACAGGTCTTAGCAAAGACATTGTTGAGAATGTAAGGAATGGCATAAGTTCTTTTATAGGTGATGCCGAGCAGTATGACGACATTACGATGCTGTGCCTGAAATATAATTCATTCAACGGGTAGCATATCAAGAAATCCTATGGTGTCCAGAAGCTCTTTTACCTCTTCGTTGACATTTATAAGCTTCATACTGCCATGAGTCTCCATGTTCTTGAGCAGCAGAAGGATCACCCTTACGCCTGCAGATGAGGTGTAGGGCATATCTTTAAGATCAAGTATGAGTTCGTCGATATTATCAAGGTCTGCTTCAAGCTCTTTTAACAAAGTGGGAGAAGTATTGGTGTTGAGTGCACCACAGATCTTGGCTGTGACTTTATTTCCATCAGTAGTTTTGCTCACACTAAAATCCATAAGGGCTCCTTTCAGTCCGTCAAACTGTATATCGTAATAATTTAAACCGCTATAATATGATTATGGAGGCAAAAGAATGTCAGAGTCAAGGATAGATAGGAAGTTTTATGATGCCATAGTGAATTTTACCGGTAGCGTAGAGGCTCAGGATTACTTCTATGAGGTGATGGACTCTGAGACCGGTAAGGTTAACAAAAACGGAGAAAAAGAGACTGTACGAGACAGGGTTCTCAAGGTCTACGGCCTTCTGTTTTGCGAGGATACAGGACTTCGGATAGGCGAAAATGCCGGTGTTGAGGATGTGGCTGAAACGGCTGACAGGCTCTATATCGGGGAAGTCGGCTATGACCCGGATCACTGGTACAGGATAAAGCATAATTTTCACGTGATAGATGAGGATAATTATGATAGATTTGCTGCGCTTGTTATAGCGGATCTCAGGTGCGGAAATCTCCATGATCTTGCTCAAACTGAGCGTAAGATGCTGATTGTAGGTGAAGCAGATCCTCTGGACATGACAATGGAACAGAGGCAGAAGCAGCACTTGCAGGCTGTTACTCTTCCGGGAGGTGACATCTAATGAATATTATCGCAGTTGATGATAATAAAAAAGATCTGAAGAACATAACAGATCTTATGAAGAGTCTTTTGCCGGATGCAACATTTGCAGCCTTTGATAATCCGCTTTCCGCACTTGCCAGGGCCAGGAAAAATGAGATAGATATGGCTATTCTGGATATAAATATGCCCGAACTTGACGGTATACTACTGGGGCGGTATTTGCGCGAGCTTAATCCGTTCATTAATATCATTTTTCTTTCAGCACATAAGGAGCACGGATTTGAAGCAATGGATATGCATGCCAGTGGATATCTGATAAAGCCGGCAACAGATACCGGTATGAGAAGAGAGCTGGCAGAGCTGAGATTTGCCGAGAAATTCAACAACCATAAAAGAGTTTTCGCACAGACTTTCGGAAGCTTTGAGTTTTTTGTAGACGGAAAGCCTGTGGAGTTTAAGTACAAAAAGACAAAAGAGATTGTGGCAGTCCTTGTGGCCAACAAAGGTGTCCAGACCACAAACGGGGAGCTTATGGCAAACCTCTGGGAGGACGAGGGCGACCCTGAAAAGAAAACATCATACCTTAAGAATCTGAGACAGGATCTGCAGAATACTTTTACTCGCCTGGGTCTTGAGGGAATTATCCTCAAACAGCGGGGAAGCCTTGCCATTGCAAAAGACAGGATAGAGTGCGATCTCTATGACTGGCTTGAGAAGGGGGCTTCCTCAAAATATAAGTATATGGGCGATTTTATGAAACAGTACAGCTGGTCAGAGTTTTATATGTCTGACCTTGATGAATTTTAACTCATTCATCAAAAATTGGCATAAATATTTTGTAAATAATTAAGGGCTCTGAGCAGAATTATATGATTCTGTTCAGGGCTCTTTTTAATAATTGTTTTATTGTTATTTAGGAATTTCGTTGTCGAAATGATGTTACAATTATATTGGTGGATTATATATTCGTGTGAGGTGCCCAATGGAGAAATCGACACAGAAGAAATCTAAAAGTAACTCTATTCGCAGAGGCGGCCTAAGGAGCAAGGTCTTTAAGCTGTGCATCATGCTTGTAATTACCGCTATCTGCGGATTTGCCATCCTGGGTATGCTGCAGCTAAACACACTTCTTCGAATGGCCAACGAGACCGGTCAGTCACAGGCCAAAGCAATCAAGGAATATTCAGAGAATTCCATGATGGCTTTGACAAAAGACAATATGGAGAACCTCGCTTTTCAGGCAGCGGATAATACAGACTGGGAAATCTGGTCTATGTCCCATGAAACAATGATCATTGCCAATCAGGTATAGGCCATTTTGGAAAACCCCGATGCCTATGAGGAGCATGATATAGAGGCACCAAAAAAGGAAAACGGCGGAAAGCTTGCCCTGCAGCTTCTGATCGCGGATAACACGAACCCTACAGAAGAGGACATGGCAATTGCACGAAAGCTTGCCGGAATCGGACCTGCCATGGAAGAGATGATCCGGGATAATGACTACATTACTCTTGATCTGTATATATCACTTCCAAATGGTATGAGCGTTGCAATGGATACACACTCTGACCGAAAATTTGAAGCTGATGGAACGCTTCGTTCCTACGATCCCAGAGAGCGCCCGTGGTGGATAGGCGCAATAGAGACAGGCGAACCCTATTTTGCTCCTGCAGTTTACAGCGAGATCCTGAAAATGGCGGATGTAGAACTTGGAGTACCGGTATACGTAGACGGTAAGCTTGTCGCAGTAGTTGAAGGCTCAATGGGTATGGATTCGATTGGTGAGATCGTATCCAAGGTTTCTTATGGAAAAACAGGCTTTTCAATTGTTGTCAGTGATGACGGAAAGCTGATCTATTCTCCCAGAACAGAGGGCGATCTGGAAATGGATGAGATGCTCTCAAGAGATATCCGCGAATCAGGAAATGCAGAGCTTAATGCTGTAGTGGACAAGGCTCTGACAGGTGAGATTGGATTTTCAGAGATAAAGATCGATGGCGAGAATTACTGCGTCGCCTATGGCCCGATGGAAACAGTTCATTGGACACAGATGTTGTTTGTAAGTAAGTCAGAGCTTGAGCATCCGACAGAAGTTCTATTGTCACAGATGGATGCGACAACAGAGAAAGCGCTGAGTCAATATACCAAGCATTTCAACCAGTCAATAGTAATTACGGCCATCATTATGATACTTCTCATAGTAAATGCCATACTGGTTGCACTTATGTTCTCAGACAGGTTAACCGGCCCTATCAACACTATGACACAAAAGGTAGGGGAGATTTCAAAGGATAATTTCACATTCGAGATGGATGACGCCTTCCGTACGGGCGATGAGATTGAGGTTCTGGCCAATACCTTTGGAGAGCTTTCGGAACGAACCAAAGGTTATATCAAAGAGATCATGGAAGTTACGGCAGAAAAAGAGAGGATCGGAGCGGAGCTAAATGTTGCTACCAAGATCCAGGCCGACATGCTTCCGACAGATTTCCCTCTTTTCCCGAATAGAAACGAGTTTGAGCTCTTTGCTTCGATGACCCCGGCAAAAGAGGTTGGCGGCGATTTCTACGATGTCTTTTTCCTTGATGATGATCACCTGTGCATGGTCATTGCAGATGTATCGGGCAAAGGAGTTCCGGCAGCCCTGTTTATGGTGATTTCCAAGACTATCATCAAACACCGCGCGCAGATGGGCGGAACACCGGCAGAAATACTCACAGATGCAAATAACAGACTCTGTGACGGCAACAAGCAGCACATGTTCGTTACGGTCTGGCTCGGAATTCTTACGGTTTCGACCGGTGAAGTCATTGAGTCAAATGCAGGACATGAGGATCCTATCATTCAAAGAGGAGATGGCGATTACGAGTTGTACAAAGCTCCACACAGTCTTGTTCTTGGAGCAATGAGTGATTTCAAATATGAAGACGATACATTTACCTTGAATCCCGGAGATGCACTATTCGTCTATACCGACGGATTGCCGGAGGCTACCAATGCAGAAGGCAACAGACTCGAAAATCCTCGCATGCTGGCCGCTATCAACAAGCACAAGGATGATGGTGTTACAGAGCTGTTACCTGATGTTGCAAAAGAGGTTGATGCGTTTGTAGGGGATGCACCTCAGTTTGATGACCTTACAATGATGATCCTGCGATATCGCGGTCCTCAAAAGGAGTGACTGCCTGATGAAATGTGCGATTTAACATTTATAAATGATATAATTAGTAATAACGAGTAACTATCTTTGCTGTAACCCGGAGGGCAGAGGTTGAAAAGAAGCCTGATAATAACAATAAATCTTCTCATAATGGGGTTCATTCTGTTCTTCATCATCAGGTATGCCAATACAATGGCGAAGGAGAGCAACAGAAATGGCATCATCGCCTTTGAAAAGATGACCGTGACCACCAATCAGATCATCGCCAACTACCTTGAAGATGAACAACACCTTTGTGATATATGGGCCAACTATATCAATCGTTCTGCAGAAGCCGGAACCCCGATGACAGCAGAGGAAGCCATATCCTTTGTCGGGAAAACCAGGATCTTCCCGGAGGTTGTGGCTCATCTGATCTTTCTTGACAGCCCTGAGAGGACAGGTATCTCCACAACAGCCAAAGTATCTGCCCCTGATGACTATACAGTTTCCTACAAAAACATAAATATCTTTGACAATATCGACAGCGAGAGCAGCTCAGGCGAAGTTGTTCACCTTACAAGGGCCTATACAAATCCCATGAACGGTGTACAGTCCATCGCGTTCTTAAATCATGTGACTGTGCTTGATAAAGAAAGCGGAATGCAGAAGGATGGGCTGCTGATGCGAGTTGTTCCACTCAGCCGTCTTGAACAGAAGCTTGTCTTTTTAAAAGGCGAATATGAAAATGTCGAAATAAGTATCGTAGACAAGGAAGGTAATTACGTTGTCCACGGTAAATCCTTTAAAAACAGCAATTTCTTTGAATACTTCAAGTCATATAATACGACCTCGTCAGAGGAATATGGGAATGTAATAAATGAAATAGCCGGCGGAACAGGCACTATGACCATCAAGAACTATAAGGGAGAGGACTGTGTGCTGTCTTACACGCCCCTTGAGACTATGACAACGTGGTTCTTACTGGCTTATATTCCGGCAAAAGACCTTGTGGCAAACAGGTCCATAGACTGGCTGCTCCTGGGAATAACATCCCTTGGGTTCATAGCTCTTTTGATATTCAATTCGACTGTCATGATGACCTACAACCGCAAGCTATCAGAGGCTGCGCAGCAAGCAAATCAGGCAAATGAGGCCAAGTCCTACTTCCTGTCCACCATGTCTCATGACATCCGTACGCCTATGAATGCGATACTCGGCTTAAATGAGATGGTACTCAGGGATTCAAAAGATGACAGTATCAGAATGTATTCAGAGAGCATAAGATCTGCGGGAAGTACGCTTCTTGGCATCATCAACGATATTCTGGATTTCTCCAAGATAGAGGCGGGGAAGATGGAAATCATAAACGTAGATTACAGTGTTGCTTCACTTCTCAATGATCTTGTGAATATGGTGCAACAGAAGGCAGAAGAAAAAGGCCTTGCTTTTGACCTGGATATAGACAGGAATATTCCGACAACTCTTTGCGGCGATGAGATCAGGATAAAGCAGGTTATCACCAACATCCTCTCAAATGCCGTGAAGTATACCAAGGAAGGATCTGTTACCTTCTCAGTTCATACTCATAAGCCCGAGGATAATCCGGATCGTGTCATTCTCAGAGTGAGTGTTGCAGATACCGGTATAGGAATAAAACCCGAAGACATTGATAAGCTTTTCGTTGCCTTTGAACGAATAGAGGAAAAGAAGAACAGGAATATCGAAGGCACAGGCCTTGGTATGGCCATCACCCAGAGATTCCTTGACATGATGGGCAGTCATCTTGAGGTTGAGAGCGAATATGGTAAGGGTTCGGTATTTTCTTTTGAACTTGAGCAGAAGGTCGTTAAGTGGGATCCCATTGGCGATTTCGAGGAAGCCTTCAGACGTTCACTCAACGAGCGGGCAAATTACCGCGAGAAATTCACAGCGCCTGATGCAAGGGTACTTGTGGTTGATGATACTGCCATTAATCTCACGGTATTTGTAAATCTGCTAAAGCGCACCGAATTGCAGATAGATACGGCAGGAAGCGGCGATGAAGGAATAGCTCTTTTCACCCAAAATCACTATGATGTTATCTTCCTGGATCATATGATGCCTGAAAAAGACGGCATTGAGACCCTTAAGGAGATGAAGGGCATAGCTGACACTTCAAATAGAGAAACGCCGATAATCTGTCTTACCGCCAATGCGATATCGGGAATGCGCGAGATGTACACCAATGCCGGATTTGATGACTATCTCACCAAGCCAATTGACGCAGAGCGACTGGAAATGACGTTACTGCAATATCTTCCGAAGGACAAGGTAACAGTTGTTTCCGATAACAATACAGCGCCCGATCAGGAACTTCCGGACTTCCTAAACAGCCTCACGGAGCTGGATTTGGACTCAGGTCTTTCATATTGTGGCGATGCCGAGGATTATATCGAAACTCTTAAGATGTACTCGGGCAGTGCCCAAAAGAAGGCCGAAGAAATTGAAAAATACTGGGCTGAGAAAGATATAAAGAACACAACCATAAAGGTTCATGCGCTTAAGAGTGCATCTCGCTCAATAGGCGCGCTGGAGCTGGGCGAACTCGCCGCAAGGCTTGAAGAAGCCGGGAAAAACGGTGATTTAGATACGCTTGATAAAGAACTTGAAGAACTACTTTCCAGATACAGGCAACTGGCGAATGACCTGGAGCCTCTAAATAAAAAGGAGGAATGATCATGAAAAAGAACTTTAGGATGGTACTTGCTTTGAGCATCGCTGTTATGCTTCTTTTACCGGGCTGTGGCAGTGGAAAAAGTGCGGATAAGGCCTTTGTCCCAAAATATGACAAAGATACCGAATTCTCCCTGACTGTTGCCGGAAGTTACGGTAACTTCGAGTCGCTGGAAGCAGAGTTTGAGCGTTTCTACGAATATTATCCCAACGCAAGCCTGCAGTATGTGACAATGGATGACTACAATAACGTAATCTCCAGTGCTCTTGTGGGTAGCGAGCCCCCGGATATCTTTACGACAAACAGTGCGATGATCGGAAATGAGAAGTATGACACCATGTTTGAAGCCTGCGAGGTTTTGTCCGATTCATCGCTTGATATCGACTATTCCTGCATCAGAGATTCACTGATACGTACCACGGATTCCGGTGATGTCCTCATGCTCCCGATATTTACCACGTCCTACGGAATGCTCGTAAATATGGATATCTTTGAAAAAGAGGGATTAAAGGTTCCGACAAATTATAAAGAGCTTGTGAGCGTCTGCGAGAAGCTTAAGAGTGCGGGATATGAGTCCCCCATGATGGGAGCAGACAAATTCAGCGGATCCGGTCTGTTTAACTGCTTTGCATATCCTATGTTTGCCTACAATGTAATACAGAACAGTGATAAGGTAGATGCTCTCAATAATTTTGAGCCGGGATCAGGAGAGCTGATGCGTCCGGCACTTGAGAGGCTTGATGAATTTATAAAATCTGACGCCATAGATATCGCAAAATGCCAGGAAGAGATCACAGATGAATATGATCAGGTTATCATGAGATTCTTTGAGGGCGATGTTCCAATGATGTTTGCTACAGGAGATGTAGTATCAGGAACAGCCAAGAGAGAGAGTAAGTCGGATGTTTTTACCGCCAATCCCTTTAAATACAGATTCTTTACCGTACCTGCAGGTGACGACGGCGGATATTTCATCAATTCGATCAGTATTTGCTTCTCAGTCAACAAAAACAGCGGGAATCTCGATATGGCCAATGAATTCATGCGCTTTTTGATCACCAAAAAAGAGCTTAATAACATGGCAGGATTAAAGCGATTGATCACACCAACCGATGATTTCTCATCTGACGAACGTTATTCAGCGCTGGCAGATGTACCTGATAAGCGGAGTTTCAGCGATAAGGAAACAGGTCTTTTGGACCCTGCAGTAAGACAGTTCAGAGCTGCTATCTATGCTGTTGGAAACGGCAAAATGACAGTCGATGAAGCAATTGCTTCATACGGAAATATTCCGGAAGAATAGAGCGCTAACAGCGCTCTATTTTTTTCGCCAATTTCTTGAGCTCTTGACAGCTTCTTCCTTGTCACTGGCTCTGGCGTAGATATTGGTGGCATTGATGGACCTGTGGCCCATTCGCTGCTGAAGCACCAGAATATTCTTTTCATGCTTATAAAACTCCATGGCAAAGCTGGAGCGAAGCTTGTGGACGCTGATATCACTGCGTTTCAGAGATGCATTTACATACTTTTTGAGCATCTGCTGTATTTCACGGATGGATAGGCGCTCTCCGGCAGTAGTAGAGAAGAGGGGAGTGTCTTCCGTGAACTTTTCGCCGTGGATTTTCCTTGATTCGAGATAATCCTGAATATATTCCTTTGATTCATCGGAGAAAAAGACCTTTGAAGCAACGCCGGCTTTTTTCTTGCCTTTGCGCAGTGCCAAAACATAACACTCGTTTTTTTCTTCATCAAAAGGGTCTTCGTAAATAACCACGTCATTGACATCTAGGGCCTGTAATTCAGAGATTCTAAGGCCAGTATCCAGGAAAAGGAAAATTATCGCAAGGTCACGTTTTTTGTATTTTTCATGGAAAGCAAGCTGCCTTTTGGTAAGTCCCGTGCCATATTTGATGCAATTAAGGAGCTGTTCCTGCTCATCGAGATTTAGGTATGTAACATACTCATTTTCAGGGATTTCCACGGATTGTGAGCCGGAAACCGGATTATAATCAAGCTTTCTCTCAGTATTTATCAGATACTCAAAAAGCCCCGATACTGAGGATCTGCGCCTTGCTCTGGTTCTTTCCGAGAGCTTTTGGTCCTCATCCATCCAGGTGAGAAAATTATCGATATCTGTGGCTTTTATCTGCTTAATATCCGCAAGGGAAAGGTCTTTTACCTGCTTATCAGGAAAATATGGCAGGAAATTCACTGCATATTCAAGAAAATACCTTATATCAAGCGCATAAGAAAGCCTTGTAAGTATGGCTTTACTCGATGTTCCCGAATAAAAATACTGATGGGTAAATTCAGGTAAAGAATCCGTGATTTCTCGCAGTTTCTGTGTATTTGTCTTAGCGGGTGTTCTCTCAGGCATGGCATTTGTCAGATTAACCTAAAACAGTAAAATATACATATACGAGAAAGCTCACAACCATGGGCTTTCTTTTTTTTCACATTTTACATTACTCTCCATTTAGGTTAAATTTTTAAAGCTAAGAATCGTAAAAAGCCGTACCATTTAAGCTATTTTTGTAAAAAGCCGTAATTTTAAAGATAAAAGTGTAAAAAGCCGAATATGAGTGCCAAGGATATAATTATGCCGATAATATTATCGTTATATAAACTTAATTTTATCGATAGGAGGTGCACTAAAAATGTATCGATACGAGGAACCTATTTTCAGGCTGAGAAGTTCAAGCTATGGCAGTAACTATTGGGTATTTCACAGCAGAAAACTTCGGAGAAGAGTAGCAGTATTTTCTAACCTTGAATATGAGAATATTCTTACTCTTGAGATGAATCCTGATGTGGAGTGGTACTGTGAATATCCTTTGGAAACTACTGTCTATATAGGAGGGAAGGAGTCAAAGGTTCTGTTCAATGCATGGGTAAAATATAAAGACGGAACAGAAGAATATCAAGGTGTTGCATATCTTTGCAGTTCTGATGATAGTAAGGATCATGTGAAGGTTGCCTGCCAGTCGGCGTGGTGCTTACAGAATGATGTCAATTTTGTATTCCGAAACGAAAAGAATATTGAAATAGGACCTTTCTATATCCGAAATATATCGCTTCTTGCAGCCAGGGCCAGAAGATTCACAGCTTGTGGATTAAATGCAGACAGGATCTTCCTAAGTTTTATCCAGGCAAAAAGGCATATATGTATCGGTGAACTTGAAAAGATGGGGTGCCTAGAAAAGTACAGAGCGCTGGATTATATTTCAGATCTGTACTATAGAGGATTGGTCACACTGAGCAATATGAATACAGACTGCATCTCTGCAGATACGGAGGTGATCTCCATTGGCTAATAAAAAATATAATATCGAAGAACTCCGCCAGGCAAGGAGCATGTGGACTGAACCGCTTATCAGTACTGTCCCTGAATCTAAAAGAAGTAGATATATGCTAAAAAAGCAGGCTGTAGATATGTACATAGATGGCGAATCTGTAAAAAAGATTACTGAAATGACAGGTATCCCCGGTTCGAGGATGGTATCGCTGATAGAAAGATGTCTTTCTTCAAATGATGCAGGGAATATTCTTGGATATCACGGCCTTTTAACAGGAAGTAAACCCTTTAGAGAAACGAGATCAGGACATGGCAGAGAGTTTGATCAGCTTCTGGAGAAGTATCCTCAATTGAAAGAGTTCATAATAGGGTGTTATTTTGGTGACAGGAAATATACGCTTGTCAGGAACATGAACATAACATCACTTCATAGGTTATTTCTTAAAGAATGCCGCAATCTTGGCATCACAGAGTGGCAGTACCCATTTACTACAGAAAACCGTGGATATGTCAGCATGTGTGCCTATGTCCATAAACTTGAAGCTGATAACATTTCTTTAAATGCCAGAAGATTTGATAAAAATACTGCCCAGAAGCTTGCGTCTACAGGGATTGGGCACAGGCTTACAGTCAATCCGGTGGCTCCTTTTGCTACAGTACAGATTGACGGCCACATCATAGATATCGAATATGTAATTGATGTACCCAATACAGACGGCACTGTTAGCAAGGTTGTTGCTACAAGGGCGTGGTTAATAGCCGTGATAGATATAGCAACAAGATGTATCCTTGGATATTCCCTTTCTCAGGAATTTAATTACGACCAGTATGATGTCATGGATGCTATTAAAAATGCCATCATACCGAAAACTCTGCTGGATCTGACCATCGAAGGACTTCAGTATCCATCTAATGGCGGTTTCTATTCAACCGCGTTTTCTGATTTCAAATATGCAGTCTTTGATTCAATAATGCTGGATAATGCAAAATCGCATCTGTCAGCATACACGGTAGGAAAACTTGTAGATGAGCTTGGCTGCTGCGTTAACTATGGATCTGTTGCAACTCCCGAAACAAGAGGAATTGTTGAAAGATTTTTCGGAACGCTAGAGTCCAGAGGATTCCATATGCTGCCATCAACAACCGGGTCAGATACCAAAGATCCTGTCAGAAAAAACCCTGAAAAAAATGCAATAAAATATGATGTCACATATGAACAGATGACTGAACTGATAGATGTTCTCATAGCTGAGTATAATAACACACCCCATAAAGGGGTAGATGGACTTTCACCCTTAGAGTGCATGAGCTGCAAACTGTTTCAAGCAGGGCTTTACCCATATGTGGCTGACGAAGATATGATCATATCAGTCATAGAACGTCTGAACATGAGGATGGACAAACGCACTGTCAGAGGTAGGGCAGCACATGGCAAACACGCATATATTCAGTTTATGGGTACTGAGTATCGTAGCAAGATACTCTCTGCCACTGAACTCTACCTTGGACAGTCACTGACCATCCTTTATGACCCCAGGGATATTTCCAGTATTGAGGCATATGATCAGGATGGCAGATATATAGACACGCTTAAGGCAAGTGGGGAATTCGGTACAAAATCACATTCCGTCAGGACGAGAAAGAATGCCCTGAAGCTTGCCAGAGAGCGTGGGAGATCAAAACTAATATTTGATACACCGATAGATGCATATATATCAAGCCTTGATGTCAAAGGAAAGAAAAGCCGGAGAAACGCTACCAGGGCAGATATAGTCAGACGTGAGATTAGCAAGGGCATAGCAGCAGAACAGCAAAGTGATAATACATTTAACCTGGAGACTGTACGTAAAAAACAGGAAACTGGGGCTGTACTAAGATATGAAGATATTAAAGGTCTTTCACCGGAAGACCTTTATACGTTGATGTTCCAAAGCAGAAAGGAGGGTTAATGCGTGTATTCTACTAAAGAAGCTGTATCAGCTAATAATATATCAGAACAGTTCATATCACAGATGACTATCCGCTATCTTACTTCCCGTAAGCTTGTATTTCCGACTAAGAGCATCCTTGATGAAGAACGGAGAATCAATTCATGGCTCGGCATAGGAGCTTGTGGGAGTATTACTTATGGAAGAGCCAGGATAGGCAAGACGGTGTGCATGAACTATGTAGCTGAATCCATAAGAAATCAATATGGGAGCCGTGAAATGGTCATTATATGGAATGTGACTGACCACCCCGAAACTGAGAGAAACTTCTATGCCTCGATACTTATGGCTATGGGCTATGAATGTCCCAGATACAGTACCGCACTAATACTAAAAGAACGAGTTCTTAATGAGCTTATATTACGTGCTCACGAGACCCCCTTTAAGAAAGCAGTCATGTTCATTGATGAAGCATGGAAACTAAGGGAAAAGGATTTTTACTGGCTTATGGATTTATATAACAATCTTAGCGGAAAAGATATCCAGTTATCTGTGTTCATGTACGGGACAAGGGAACTTAAGGATCTTAAGCATTCCTTTAAACTTCAGGGCAAAGATCAGATAGTTGGACGTTTCATGATCAATGAAAGCCAGTTCTTTGGTATACAGGATCCCAAAGAGCTCCAGTTCTGCATGGCTTCGGTAGATAAACTTCATGTTTGCATGACAGACTATGAAATATTATCGGATGGACTTGTGGATTTTTATTTTCCTTACGCAGATGGTAAGACCTTTTTTGATATCAGCAATGACTTCTGGGAAGCATTTCAGAGTGTAAGGATCCAAAAGAGGATTGCGGCAGAAGATATTCCCATGAAATATTTCATAGATTCACTGGTGATCTGCCTCAATAAGCATGGAAAACTGGGAAGCAGTCCAATTGCATTCCCTACGAGAAAGGAACTTGAAAGTTGTGTAGCGCTTTCGGGCTATGGTGAATCAGATGATGAATACACTAAATAAAGAGGATTTACTTTTTTCCAGAAAATACAGATGGGATAAAAAATGGGTGAGACCTTATGAATCCATATTCAGCATTCTTGCAAACTTTTGCAGGGTCAACATATGTTCAAGTAAACATGCGCTCAAAATGCTTGGAGCTGAAGCGACCAACGAGAAGAAATATATAGAAGGATTTCAGATGGATGGACATTGCAGAAACAGTTTAGAAACAATCGAGTGCCTTAATAAAATTTTGCCCCAGTGGTATATAGACAAAATGGAAATCTTTGCGCATATGGATTATAACACTGCAAGATCTTATTTTGGTACATATCATATGCGAATATGCCCCAAATGCCTGAAAGATGGATATCATAGCATAATCCATCAGTTCCATTATGTAAAGACCTGCCCTTTCCACCCGGGAACAGGGACGGATGGGAGATTTGTTTTTGAACATAATTTCTATCACGCTGAAGGAATCAGATGCAGTCCGTATGAGAAAGGGACAGGATTTAATGCTTATTTATTACCCCTTCCTTGTTGCAGGACTAATCCAAATGACTTTTATGATACAGATGTGATCAATAGATCTTTTGAAAAATATGGGAAAGTGTACACTTCAAATATAAGTTATCTTTATTCACCTATTCTTTCTAAAGAAGCAGATAAAACGCCTATAATATCGAAAATGTATGTTGATCGACGCCCGGAAACATATGATTGTTTTCAAGCGAGTTTCTTCACGTGGTTTAATCAGCAGAATGTAGTATATAACCCATTTGAGCGCATAAAGAAGTTCTTCCGTATTATGCCTGCAGAGTATGACTCTTATGATATGGTTGACTGCTTTTTATTCGCAAAATATATGTCTATCATAGGCAAGGGCATTTTCTCACTGTCAGAAAACGATGTTAACACCTTACATTACGTGGACAGTATCCGTGATTCGGATATGACACTGCTCGCAATATGCTTCACATGGATAATGCAGGGCTTCGAAGAGCCCGGTGATGCTATCAGCGCAGCCTGCCTTGGACACAACATCCGGCCTGTAATGCAAAGAAATTTACGGTCATATACTCTGGAAGATGTTACTTGTGTAGGTGGGATACGTTTTTACGAAATTGGCGAATCTGAAGCAGATAAAGTTTATCTTAAACTTTTCATCATGTCAGATATGATAGATGACCTATGGATCCAGTTCAAGAAATCAGCAACGTCTACAGGCGGAGTATATATATCTGATCCATGGAACACACTAATAATCCCGACATATCAGGTATTGTATCTGAAACATGAAGATATGTATGAAATAAGGAAATGCTAGCTGTTACTCTGTTGGAATTGACGAGGTAGGGCTAAAGTGTTATATTGTAACTAGAAAATAGTTGCAAGAGGAATTACTGTGCCAAAGAAATCAAAATTACTAGAAAAAATACTGTCCAAACCCGCACCGACAAGTTTTACAATAAGAGAACTGGACGCACTTATGAAGCAATGTGGCTGCGAAAAGTTCGAGGGCGGAAGAGGATCAGGAATAGGCTATTATCATGTTGAAACCAAGCGCATCCTTCAATTTGACGGTCCACACCCAGGCAATGAGCTGTACAGGTATCATGTAAAGATGGTCATAGCATTTCTTAAGGAAGTAGGTGAGATAGAATGATAAGTTCACTGATGGAATACAACGGATATCATGCAAAGGTAGAATTTGACCAGGAAGATCAGATTTTTATCGGTCATGTTCTCGGAATCAATGATTCTCTGAACTTTCATGGAGAATCGGTAAAAGAGCTTTCCCAGTCAATGCATGACTGTATAGATAATTACCTGGATTACTGCAAAAAGATTGGTAAAGAGCCTGAGCGTGAGTTTAAAGGCTCCTTCAATGTCCGTATTAAACCCGAACAGCACAAGAAAATTGCATTATATGCTGCCAATGAAGGAATCACAATAAACCAGTTTGTATCCAGAGCTATTGATGATGAACTGGACATCCTAGAAGGTTAGCCCAAAGACGCAATATTTTTGTTAATTCGCCGATTCGAGAACTGATAACTAAAGATGGATTTTATAATGGAAAGGCCTTGATGACAAGGCTTTTCCTTATTTGTTTCAACTATTAAAATATAAGGGTATGAAACCTTTTCTGAGCAAATTAGATATGATGAGTTTAAAAAAGTTGTGGAGAAAATTAGGACATTATAATCTGTAGAAGTGATTCATTTCGCTGATTAGATTTCAGTATATATGACAATAGAGAGGTTGATATGAATTTTCTATTTGTAGCACTTGGTGGTGCCTTGGGTGCAGTAGCGCGATATGCAATAAGTCTGATTCCTGTTAAGACTTATTTTCCGATATTAACTCTGATTACAAATATCCTCGGTGCCATACTAATTGGATTCGTTGTTGGAATTACCAGTAACCGAGAAAGTGTATCTGATAATACCATTCTTTTCTGGAAGACAGGGGTGTGTGGAGGTTTTACCACATTCTCTACATTTTCCCTTGAAGCTTTTAATTTGTTTGAGAAGAAACAATATATGAATGGCGGATTATATGTGGTACTGAGTTGTTGTTGCTGCATATTTGGAATTCTATGCGGAAAGAAACTTGCGACGATAATAAAACTTTGAATTTCAGGATAATGAAATAAGCGAATCGGGATTAGTGGAGTAGAACATGGATAAAAAAAGGGCTTTGTCTGGCGCCATAATATTTATAACCCTGATGGGAATCGTAAGTCTGTTTTCGGACATGACTCATGAAGGCGCCAGAAGCATATTGGGCGAATATCTGAACCTCGCAGGGGCATCCGCTACAACCATCGGATTTGTGTCCGGTATAGGAGAATTGTGCGGGTATTCACTAAGGCTCATATCCGGATTTATAGCAGATAAAACGAAGAAATACTGGACATTTGTTATCACAGGCTATGTAATACAGGCTCTGGCGATTCCTGCACTGGCACTCGTACCTGAACATGGCTGGATTTGGGCCTGCGGTCTTGTGATCCTGGAGCGTATCGGAAAAGCGATAAAAAAGCCTGCCAAAAACACATTGGTAAGCTTTGCGGCAAGCGAGATCGGAACCGGAAAAGGCTTTGCCTATCAGGAGTTTCTGGATCAGCTTGGCGCGTTTCTCGGACCGGTACTGCTTTTTGTAACAGCTCTTGTAAAAGGTACAGACGACCTTTTTACAACATATAGAATCTCTTTTGCGATACTGCTTGTTCCTGCAATGATCACCATAGCTCTTGTTTTGACAGCAAAGATAAGATACCCTGATCCGGAGATCTTTGAAAAGCAGGAAGATAAACCGGCAAGCTTTGAATTCAGGAAGTCATTTGTTCTGTTCATGGCGGCCATCTGCTTTTTTGCTTTTGGCTTTGCAGACTTCACCCTGATCACACTTCATTCGGCTAATACCGGAGCATTTAATGAATCCATGCTCAGCCTGCTATATGCTGGGGCAATGGCTGTGGATGCCTTTGCTGCACTATTCTTTGGCTGGCTTTATGATAAGGTCGGGCTGAAGGCTCTGATCATTTCCACACTATGCAGCACATTCTTCTCATATTTTGTTTTTATGACTGGAAATGCCTGGTTGATCGGAGCTGGGATAATTCTGTGGGGGATTGGAATGGGTGCGCAGGAAAGTATTATGAAAGCAGCTGTCAGCGGAATCGTCCCGCGTTCCATGCGAAGCACCGGTTTCGGAATATTTGAGACAGGATTTGGTATTGCGTGGTTTCTGGGCAGTTGGCTTCTCGGTGCCCTGTATGATTTGAATCCTGTGTATCTTGTCACTGTGTCTGTGGTATCACAGTTTCTGGCGATTGCATTTTATGTTTTATGCCTCCGGTGCAATAAGACAGAGTGCTAACAATTCCAGTTTGCTGGAATGAGCATTATATCGGAATTTTATGTTCTATTGGTGCTAAGGGAATTCCGGGGTCAAGCTTCATATGCGCAAGAATTACTTCGTTTACGCCAGGAAGGATCATTTCTCATGTTAGAAGAGGTCCTTGTTAATTATGGCAGTCTGCTCAAAGCGTTATCAAAGATATTTACGCAGATATCAGCCATTTGTTTTTCGTCTTCCTGCATCCCATCCCTGAACCAGCTTATGAGTATTTGTAAAATGGCAGCTTCGGCAGCAAGTCTGAGATACTTCTTTTCTGGGTCAGCTGTAGGATAGAGCCGCTCTGAGACCGCTTTTTCAAGAAAGAGTTCATTCTGAAGAATTCCGGCTTGGTCAAACAGAGATATTATATCTTTATCGTTTTTGACAGCCCGAAAAATATCTTCGAACCACAGATGTGGGTTTTCGTGCAGTTCGGGCTTTTCGCTGATCTCCGCTATACGCTTTATTATTTCATCCCCAAGCTCATGCAGGATATCTTCTTTATCTGTATAGTTTCGATAGAACGCCGTCCTTGATACTCCTGCACGGCGTACTATCTCGCTGATGGTGATCTTCTCATAAGGGTGTTCGCTCATTAGATGCATAAGCGAAAGCTGCAGACACTCTCTTGTCAGCTGATTGGACTCCTTATTATTCATCCTCAGAACTTCTTTTTTTTGCATTTCTGTTAAAGATTCTTTTGAGCTTTTCATTTTTTCTCCCTCTCGACGTTACAAAAAATGCAAGAATGTAACATCGGTTCACTTAAACGAAATATTGTCATGTCCGATGGTAGAGCCATTGTTATTAATATGCTGTGGCGTTACACTTGTTACATCAGAATAATTGTAGCATCGTTTGGGGAGGCATAACAAGTATGGAATTAGCAAAAAACATTTCTCACAAAGTACAAAGACAGGCTTTTAGCATACTGATTGACAGGTTCCTTGCAAATCTCGATAAAACGGAGAACAGGACTGCTACTTATCTTAAGCTTGTTGACCAGGCAGAGAAATTCTGGGGTAAAGACGGAGCCAGAAAAGAAAACCTTGATAAAGTAAGAGCGGCATTTAAAGATCCGGATAACAGATGGGTTAAGTTTTTGAATAAAGTAATAGATGAGACAGATCCGCATGTCGCAAAGATGATGATGCTCAATCTTGGCTATGAGGCATTTTTCAGAGGCACAAAAATGATCAGAGCGAACAGGGAAAAATACGGATGCAATATCCCATGGCTTATCCTTTTTGATCCTACAAGCGCCTGCAATATGCACTGTGCGGGATGCTGGTCAGGTACTTATGGACCTAAGCACAATCTGTCTTTTGAAGATATGGACAAAATCGTTACCCAGGGAAAAGAGCTGGGAGTATATCTTTACATGATGACAGGAGGAGAACCTCTTGTAAGGAAGAAAGATATCTTGAAACTGGCAGAAAAGCACAATGATGTTGAGTTCTCTATCTATACCAATTCAACACTTATTGATGAGGATTTCTGTAAAGAAGTTGTAAGGCTTGGAAATCTCACATTCCAGCTTTCTATCGAGGGAACTCCTGAGACTAATGACGCAAGACGTGGCCTTGGTCATTATGATGCAGTAATGAATGCCATGGATCTACTCAAAAAGTACGGAATAGTTTATGGAACTTCCATCTGCTATACAAGAAACAACATCAAGGCAGTTACTGATCCTAAGTTCATCGAGTTTATAGCTGAAAAAGGAGCAAGATTTGGATTCTTCTTTCACTATATGCCGGTTGGAAACAATGCTGTTCCTGAGCTTATGCCAACGGTAGAACAGAGAAAGAAGATGGTGGATCAGATTAGATTCCTGAGAAGTGACAAATGTGACCTGGGATTCTTCCCTATGGATTTCCAGAATGATGGCGAAGCAGTTGGCGGATGCATAGCAGGCGGAAGAAATTACTTCCACATCAATTCAAGCGGAGATGCTGAGCCATGCGTATTTATCCACTTCTCCAACACGAATATACATACACATTCAATACTTGAGATGCTTCAAAGTCCTCTTTTCATGGAATATCATAAGGGGCAGCCATTTAATAAGAATCATTTAAGGCCATGCCCAATGCTTGAAAATCCGGCTCTTTTAAGGGACATGGTTGAAATATCCGGAGCTCATGGTACCAATGAAGAGTCTGAAGAAAGTGTTGAACATCTGTGTGCAAAGTGTGATGATTACGCAAAAGAGTGGGCGCCTGTAGCTGACGATATCTGGGCCGGACAGAAACACTATAAGAAGGCATATGAGAATTATGCAAAAAAGGATGAAAAGCCTCTAAACATAGTTGCATTTAAGCACAAACCCAGACAGCATCACTTTAAACATAAGAGAGCTTAAATGCCTCGAATTATATAGTATTGTTGTTTCATTTACCCTGTCGAATAAAGTTTTATACTTTTCTTTTTCTGATGCAAGGCAGGTTTACAATGATCGGATGTCCCAAACCGGATGAGGGAGATTACACTGAGAAACTGACAGAAGTTATCAGTAACAAGGACATAAGGGATGTTACTATTGCAAGGATGGAAATGCCATGCTGCGTCGGTCTATGGTGTTCCGATGACTCATATAGCGTCGGAACACTTTTTTTATGTTCTAATGGTGCTCCGTGAATCCCTGGTTCAAGTCCCGTATGCGCATAAGTTAGCAATGCCGGAATACTAGAAGTCGCCTTTATCGATTTGTTATTTATTATTTATCGTATTTTAACATAATAATGTTAGAATTAAGTGTGAGTATCTAAAGCAAAGAACAAACAATAAGGCGAGTGTATCATGAAATCAAAAAGGATCCATACTACTATCAGCATAGCCCTCCTTTTCCTGGTAATCTATCTGGGAGTCTTTTTGACGCCTGTTTATGCCTCGTCTGATTCTCCTGCTACAGAATTTACAGTCGGTGTGCCTGTAGACAGATGTCCTATGTTTTACATTGATAAAGACAACGGCAAGATTGCAGGAATCGGCGTTGATCTTATGGAATCCGCTGCCAAAGAAGCTGGTTTCAATGTCGCATTCAAAGCTATAAGTGAATCAAATCTTAAGGAAGCCCTTGATAGTACTGAGTACGATCTTGTTATGCCCTTTGGAAGTGCTGTTTCAAGTGCATCTGGTCAAGCGACCATCGTATCGGACAATCTCATCCAGACCCCATTTACCCTTGTGACTACAGATAAGCACTCTATTTCTGACATAAATACCATCAGAGTAGGCATGCTAAAATCACAGGGCGGAGTAGCAGAAACTGTAAAGCAGTTATACCCTGGAATAACGATAAACCTTTACAATTCCATGGCTGATTGCATTAAAGCGCTTAGAAATGAAGAGGTAGATGCACTTTTACATAACTCATATGCGTGGAGCTATGTGCTTCAAAAGCCATCCTATAATGATTTTAAAGTACAGCCTTCTGCCATGTTTTCCATGGATTTTCGTGCCGGAACTCTTGAAACCCCCGAGGGAAGAAAACGCATTGAACTTCTGAACGAAGGAATTGCAGCTATTCCTGAAACCAAAAAGCAGGCTATAGCCCTTGATTACACGACCAGAGATCTTTATGTGTATACTTTCGGAGACTATCTATTCCAATATAAGTACTTC
>NZ_ATWY01000031.1 GCF_000421405.1 Butyrivibrio sp. NC2007 | reverse complement strand
CCATAAAACAAAGCTTGAGAAAAGGTTTTGTGCAAGCTTTTTACCTGTCAATCTGCCACAAGCCTTCCTCCCTGCCATAAATTTCAGCCCGGAACAGTACCTTGTGCAAGCTTTTACCTGTCAATCTGCCAACACCCTTCCTCCTGCCATAAATCGCGCTCCTCCTCAATCCCCATATCCCAAGCCCCGCTTACAGACCGTAATGTTTATATATGCGCCGAAGTCCGGAGGCAGTACGCTGGGCGCTGCCCCTCAAGTGCCCGGGCAGCTCTGGACTTTGGCGTATATATAAACTACAATGCACGCACAGCGGGGCTATCAGGATATCAGCTATATCACCGTCTTCTCACCTCAGCCGCAAGGCGCAAAAAGACCCTCCGCACCAGCGGAGGGTCTTTTATTCAGCAGACAGATCATCTGTCGCATTATTTACTTATCATCGTCAAGATCAAGGAACTCAAACTCGAAGTCGTCATCATCGCCGATGAAGTTCTTTGTCTTACGTCTTGGAGCTTCTTCTCTTCTGGGCTCATCTGCCTCAGGTCTTGAAGGTCTTCTTACGGGACGCTCCTCAGCCTCTTCTCTTGCAGGTCTTCTTACAGGTCTCTCCTCGGCTGTTCTTCTTGCCGGGCGCTCCTCATCATACTCAGCTGCCTGTCTTCTTGGTCTTACAGGACGTTCCTCAGCATCTTCTTCTCTTGCGGGTCTTCTTGTAGGTCTTGCTGTAGCTTCTTCCCTGTTTGGTCTTACTGTTCTCTCTTCAGCTGTAGCTCTTCTTGCAGGTCTGCGCTCTTCCTCGTCATCTTCCTCACGAGCTCTTCTTCTGGAAGACTGTGAATAACGATCGTACTCTTCCTCTTCTTCATCCTCATAGTAGAGAGAATCACGAAGCTTAAGTGCGAGAAGGATAAGTCCTACTACAAGTGCTGCGATAACAACTGCAAGGATGATAAGGATTGTCTTGTAGTTGTTGTTTGTCTTAACGAGCTTGTTAACCTCATCACTGCTCTTAGCTGCATCGATGAGTTCATTTACCTTAACTCTGTAGCCTTCAACGTTGTCATAGAGGTACCAAACTGAACCATTCTCACCGTCCTCAAGATATACAAGTGAGTAATGTCCGTCACCTGCATCATTTGATGCTGCAGGCTGTGAGCCCTCTTCTGACTGGCCTTCCTCAGTTCCTTCAGGGTTCTCACCCTCTACTGCTTCAGGAGTTTCGCCCTCAGCACCTTCTGGGTTCTCTGCAGGAGCATCAGCGTTTACCTCTAAGAGATCGCTTCTGATAAAGCCTGTCTTGTTGCTGCTTCCGAAGGTTACCTGATACCAGGTCTTGTTATCTGAGCCTGTTGCCTCGCCGGTAATGGTTACTGTATCGCCCTTTGTAACCTTACCAACTGAGTTGTAAGCTGTTCCTGCACCCTCACGGACATTAACGCTGTCCTGTGTGATGGTTGCAGTCTTTGTATCTGTTGCAGTTACTGTTGTTGCAGGAAGTGAAGCTGCAGCAGCATTGTTCTGTGTAGTATTTGTTGTAGTAGTGGTTGTAGCCTTAGCTGATGAATCACCGGACTTCTTGATAAGGTCGCTTCTTACATAGCCCTTATCCGTCTTGTTTACACGGATCTTGTACCATACATATCCGGAAGCATCCGTAGCCTCATCGATGATCTCAACTGTGTCTCCCTCTCTAAGGCTTGAAATCTGGGAAGCAGTTGTGCTTGCCTCAGATCTTACCTTAACATTTGAGGTTGCAACTGTTCCTGTAGTCTCTGTGTAGGCAAGTGCCTGAACACCCATTGATACGAACATTGTCGCTGATAATATGGCTGAAAGCCCAAGCGACATAAGTCTCTTTCCTAGTCTTTTCATTTTTTACTCCTCCATTTCATCAATCGCCTTACCAATGTCATGACGCATGTATTTATTCTCAAAGTCTACCCACTCTGTAGCCTCATAAGCCTTCTTACGGGCTTCTGAGAGAGTGTCCCCTTTAGCTGTTATGCCAAGTACTCTACCGCCATTTGTAACAATGCCTTCGGCTGTCTTTTTTGTTCCTGCATGGAAACAGTAATATCCATCCTTCCCCTTAAAGTTCTCAAGTCCCTTGATGAGCTTGCCCTTCTCGTAGCTAAGTGGATATCCGTCACTTGCAAGGACAACACATACTGCTGCCTTGTCCTCAAACTCAAGGTCAAGGTCTTCCAGTGTTCCGTCTATGCAGGCATTACAAACATCTATTATATCAGTTTTAAGTCTCGGAAGCACTACCTGAGCTTCCGGATCTCCAAATCTTGCGTTATACTCTAAAACCTTAGGTCCATCCTCTGTCAGCATAAGTCCGAAGAAGATAACTCCCTTGAACTCTCTGCCCTCTTTGGCCATGGCTTCAACTGTCCTGCCATAGATATTCTCGCGGCAGAACTTGTCAATTTCCTCTGTGTAGAAGGGGCTTGGTGAGAAGTTACCCATTCCACCTGTGTTAAGACCTGTGTCCCCATCGCCGGCTCTCTTGTGATCCTGGGCACTGCTCATGAGTTTATAGGTCTTACCATCCACAAAAGACAGTACAGAAACCTCTCTGCCTGTCATGAATTCTTCGATGACCATGTGATTTCCTGCATCTCCGAATTTCTTATCCTGCATTATCTCTTTAACGCCGGCCTTTGCTTCCTCAAGGTCCTGGCAGATGAGAACGCCTTTTCCAAGAGCAAGACCATCGGCCTTAAGAACAATCGGGAACTTGGCACTCTCAAGATATTTAAGAGCATCCTCCGCATTATCAAAGGTCTCATAAGCTGCGGTAGGAATGTTATATTTCTTCATAAGGTCCTTGGAAAAAGCTTTGCTTCCCTCAAGGATAGCTGCATTCTTGCGAGGTCCGAATACCCTTAGTCCCTCAGCCTCAAATGCATCTACAATACCGCCAACCAGCGGATCATCCATTCCGACAATGGTAAGATCGATCTCTTTTTCCTTAGCAAAAGAAGTGAGCTTATCAAATTCCATTGGAGTGATGGGCACACACTCTGCAAGCTCTGCTATTCCACCGTTACCCGGTGCGCAGTAGATCTTGTCCACCTTGGCTGATCTTGAAACCGCCTCGGCAATTGCATGTTCACGTCCACCTCCGCCAACAATCAAAACTTTCATCAGAAAACTGTCTCCTCTTCATACCCTTCTATAAATACTTTGTTTCCCCTGATCTGAACCTTATTATTGGCGATCAGATCAATCGCCATGGGAAGTATCTTCCACTCAGCCTGTTCCATGATACGCTTCTGAAGAGCTTCCGGTGTATCGTCCTGTCTGATCATGACAGGTTTCTGTAAAATGATAGGTCCTGTATCTGTGCCTTCATCCACAAAGTGAACCGTCGCTCCCGATACTCTTACACCTCTCTCCAGAGCCTTCTCATGAACCTTAAGGCCATAGTAGCCTGTTCCGCAGAAGGATGGTATCAGTGAAGGATGAATGTTTATGATCCTTCCCTCAAATTCCCTGACAACAATATCCGGAATTACAACAAGGCATCCTGCCAGTACTACCAGGTCAGGAGCAGCATCTTTCAGAATCTGTAAAAGAGCTTTGTTAAAGTCCTCTCTGTTTTCGAATTCCTTAGGGCTCTTGCATACACTCTTTATCCCTGCCTTCTTAGCTCTCTCAAGAGCATAAGCATTTGGATTGTTGCTGTATACAAGGCAAATCTCAGTATTGGTAATGGTTTTATTCTCTATAGCATCTATAATAGCCTGAAGATTAGTACCGCCCCCAGACACCAGAACTGCAATTTTCATTGGCTTCTTCCTCTTAAACCAGCTCTGCACACTTATCGCCGCTCTCACAGGAGCCTACGATCCATGCCTTCTCTCCGGAAGCCTCAATAGCCTTCAGAGCAGCCTCTGCGTCATTCTTATCAACAGCAAGGACCATTCCAAGTCCCATGTTGAAAGTGTTGTACATCATCTTCTCATCGATTCCGCCCTTCTTCTGCATAAGAGTGAAGATAGGCGGGATATCGTAACTGTCTTTTTTAACAACTGCCTTGATACCATCGGGAAGCATTCTCGGAATATTCTCATAGAATCCGCCTCCGGTGATATGTGAGCAGCCCTTAACCTTAACACCTGAAGTCTTAAGGGACTTCATCATCTTTACATATATTCTTGTGGGTGTAAGAAGGCACTCGCCAAGTGTCTGTCCAAGTTCATCCACGTAAGTCTCAAGGTTTTCTTTGGTCATGTCAAAGACCTTGCGGACCAGTGAAAATCCGTTTGAGTGAACGCCGCTGCTTGCAACGCCGATAAGTACATCTCCGGCCTTGATGCTGCTGCCGTCTATCATGTCTTTTCTGTCTACAACGCCTACAGTAAATCCTGCTACGTCGTACTCATCCTCCGGCATAAGTCCCGGATGCTCAGCTGTCTCGCCACCGATAAGTGCACATTCAGACTGCTTGCAGCCCTCAGCAACACCCTTAACGATTGCAGCTATCTTCTCCGGAATGTTTCTTCCGCAGGCAATATAGTCAAGGAAGAATAATGGCTCGCCGCCTGCGCAGGCAACATCGTTAACACACATTGCTACGGCATCAATTCCGATAGTGTCATGTTTGTCCAGAAGAAATGCCAGCTTGATCTTGGTGCCGACACCGTCTGTTCCGGATAAAAGAACCGGATCCTCCATGTCCTTGATCGCAGCCATGGAAAAGGCTCCTGAAAATCCTCCAAGTCCGCCTAATACCTCGGGCCTGTTTGTCTGTTTAACATAATCCTTGATAAGTTCAACGGACTTGTAGCCCGCTTCAATGTCTACCCCAGCTGATTTGTAATCCAGTGCCATCATTCACTCCTCATATTCAAATTAATAATTTTTGTATCCAACTTCCTGCAGTCTCTTGTCCTTCTCAACAACCGCATCCTTAAGGGAAGCTGAGTAGTCTTTGAGCCTGCCCAAAAGCTCATCATCAGATGTTGCCAGAATCTTAGCAGCAAGCAGTCCTGCATTTGCTCCGCCATTAATAGCAACAGTTGCAACAGGAATACCCGAAGGCATCTGAACTATGCTGTACAAAGAATCTCTTCCTCCAAGGGAAGTGGTGTGCATAGGTATTCCGATAACAGGCATCGGAAAGATTGCAGCGCACATACCCGGCAGATGAGCTGCCATACCTGCTCCTGCAATGATAACTTTAAAGCCCTTTTCCTCAGCGGTCTTGGCATACTCAAAGAACTCATCAGGCTCTCTGTGCGCTGAAATGATGCGCATCTCATAAGAAACACCGAGCTTGTCAAGAACCTCTGCTGCCTTACTCATTACGGGCATATCTGAATCGCTGCCCATTACAATTCCTACTTTTGGCATTGTATCCTCCTATATCTAGTCACACGTATCATACCATAATACTAAATATTGTGCACTACAAAAAGCTCAAAATTAACAAAAAAACAACAAATATGATTGATATCAGATTCAGTATTATTCCCAGATTGGGAAACAATTTAAAGATATCTCGTTCAAATCTTGACATTATTCCGAGAACAATTCCCACAACAGAAAAAATGGCCGCAACTAAAGCCGCTGCGGCGTATCTGATCTGCGCCTGGCCTCCGTCCCTGTATGTAAATACAACGGCAAAAGCCAGTGTTGTAACCGATATACATCCCAAGATTGCGGACATTACGCCCTTCTCGGGATGTCTGTTATCGGTAAACATATAACGGTCTCTGACCGGTTCAAATTTTTTGATGCGAAACTTAAACTTTTTCATATCAGAAAATGATCTTCTTCCTTGATCCAAGGAGCTTGGCTCCACTGATGATAAGAAGAACTCCTGTTGCAAGTCCTACTGTGATAGAGATGATTCCAAAGGCAATATTAAGAGCCCCTGATCCTCCCAAAACCTTATATACATGCTCGTCCATAAAAAGCCTCCTGATTATTTAGCGCCGTATTCAGCGTAGTATTCGTCAATCTGTTTCTTAATGTCTTTTGTTAAAAGAACTTCTCCATCAATCGGTCTGTTGTAGAGATATTCAACAACATCGGACATGTTAACAATAGCATGAGCGCCAAAACCATATCTTTCCTTGATCTCATCAAGAGCACTCATGTCTGAGTCCTGTCCCTTTTCCTGTCTGTTTAAGGAAACCATAAGACCAACTATATCACAGTCAGCCTGAGCCTGGATGATGGGAACCGTCTCCTCGATGGACTTACCTGATGTTGTAACATCCTCGATGATCAGGACTCTGTCGCCGTCACGAAGCTTTGATCCAAGAAGGATACCCTTATCGCCGTGGTCCTTGATCTCTTTTCTGTTAGAACAGTATCTGATCTCTCTTCCGTAGAGCTCGCTGATAGCAACGCTTGTAGCTACAGCAAGCGGAATTCCCTTATAAGCAGGTCCGAACAGTACATCAAACTCAAGACCATAGGTGTCATGGATTGCTCTTGCATAGTACTCGCCAAGCTTACGAAGCTGAGCGCCTGTTACATATGCTCCGGCATTCATGAAAAATGGTGACTTTCTTCCGCTCTTAAGTGTGAAATCCCCAAACTTAAGGACATTGCTGTCCACCATAAACTCGATAAATTCTTCCTTGTACCTCTCCATAACTATACTCTCCTTTGTAATGCTTCTTCAATGTCTTTTTTCATATCAAGAGCAGCTGCTCTTGCAGCTTCTCCAACTCTTCCGTCAGAAAACTCTTTATAAGAATCGCTCTTCCAAGCGGCGATTATACCTCTTGAGGAGTTGACGATTGCTCCAAGTCCGTCCTTGTTAAAGAAATGAACAAGGTCTTTTCCCTTACCGCCCTGTGCGCCATAGCCGGGAACAAGGATATAGGCATGAGGCATGATCTCTCTTAGTATCTTGCCCATTTCGGGATATGTAGCACCAACCACTGCACCGACGTTGCTGTAGGAACCGTCCATGGACTCAAGGCCCCACTTCTCCACCTGCTCACCGACTATCTCATAGAGTGGTCTTCCATCTATAAGTCTGTCCTGGAATTCTCCGCTGGATGGATTGGAAGTCTTGACCAGCACAAAGATTCCCTTGTCTGCAGTGTTGCATACATCTATGAAAGGCTTAACGCCGTCTGTTCCAAGATAGGGGTTTACTGTGGCGAAATCTGCATCGAAGCCACTGAAGGTAGAATCCCCGATTTTTACTCCTCCCAAATGTGCCTGTGCGTATGAAAGTGAGGTTGAACCGATGTCTCCTCTCTTTACATCCGCAATTACAACAAGTCCCTTTTCCTTGCAGTAGTCAACAGTCTTCTTGTAGGTTATAAGTCCCGGAATTCCCAGTTCCTCGTACATGGCTATCTGGGGCTTAACTGCCGGAACAATATCATAAATATTGTCTACGATCTCCTTATTATACTGCCAGAAGGCTTCTGCTGCGCCTTCAAGATTTTTTCCCTTTTCTTCAAAGCACTTGTCCTTTATCCTGTCCGGGATAAAATCGAGCTTTGGATCCAGCCCCACCACAATCGGGGCGTTTGTCTTTTGAATCTTGTCAATAAGTTTGGAGACCATGAAAATTTACCTTTTCCCTTAATTAGATTTTTTCCTGTTTTCCAGGACTGTAAAGAAGTCATCGATTGAGCTGATGAGCTTATCTTTCGGCATAGATTTTAAAAGATATTTGGCAGGCTTAAGGCTTATAACTTTCATTACGCTTTCCTTGTCATCCTTGGCTGTAAGGAAGATAACCGGGGTGTCCTTGATAGCAGGCATCTCTCTTATTGACTTTAAAACCTCCGGGCCGTTCATGACGGGCATCTCATAGTCTAAAAGGACCAGATCCACCGGGGTCTGTGCCAGGAAGGAAAGTGCAATCTTACCTGAAGTTGCCATATAAACGTGATACTTAACAGAGAGCCATGTCTTCATCATTCTAAGCATAGCGCCGTCGTCATCGATGATGAGGATTTTTTTCCTCTGGCTCTCATCAAGAGCGCTGTAGTCAAATACTACATTCAGATTCTGAGCAAGAAGCTTGACGTCAAGAGGTCTTTGATAAGTCTCCTGAATCTTCTCCTTTGGAATGATGGATGATGCAAACTGAAGCTCCTCCTGATTACCAATGAGATAGAGCATGAAGCGTTCAGAGTCTATTGCCACGTTGAGGTAATTCAAGAATTCGGCCTTATCAACTCTAAAGTCTCCAAGATAGAGAAGATATACCTTAGGTTTATCTTCCATTGCCATGATAGCCTTGTCATCAGGCAATACAAACTCCACCTGGAAGTCCTCTTTCTCAAGTCCAACCATGATAGCATTAACCATGAAGCTCTTTACTGTTCCTATAAGCAGTACTCTCTTATCCATCATCAAGTGCCTCTCACTTATATTTACTCTACAATATATTTAAAAGTCCATCTCTGTCAACTGCTGCCAGAAGTCTTTTTACATCGTGATATTTCTCCTTATAATCCTCCGGAATGGCGTATCCATCAAGCATTTGCATGATATCGTCCGCACTGTCGAAGTATGAAGCCGATACAAATTCTTTTATTGAGGCAAAGGCTCCCTCAAGGTCTTCTATGCTAATTTCCGGCTTTTGCTCATCATCCTCTGCAAAAAGCGGTTCAAATCTTTTTATATAACTTCTGTACAAAGATAGAAGATCCGGCGTCAGAGCATTTATCTCATCCATATTCTGGCTGTTTCCGCAGCTCTCCAGATATTCAGCTTTTTCTGAAAGATCAAGCGCACCGATTGCTCTGGCTGAACTCTTTAAGCCGTGAACATAAATGGTGTAGTTCTTAATATCTTTTTCTGTAAAATATTTCTCAATAGCACCTGCTCTCTCATCGATGGCCAGCCAGAAATCCTTCATTACGTCTTTGGCAAGAGCCGCAGAACCGCACCTTTCAATGGCTGCATTGATATCGATACCGGTGATCTTTAAAAGATCCTGGAAAGCGCCTTTATCTTCTTCATCTACCCCTGTATCTGCTGCCTCAAATTCCTTATCCGTAGACATTGTAACCAGGTCTTTTGGCAGATAATTCAGGATCATCTCTTCGAGTTTGGCAGGATCAACAGGCTTAGACATATAATTTGCGAAGCCTTCACCCAGATACATCTCTCTTGATCCAGAGATTGCATTGGCCGTAAGCGCCACAACAGGAGTATCCTTGTTCAGATTGTCCTCCATCTCGCCCATTGCATGGAAGGTCTGGATGCCGTCCATCTCGGGCATTCTGTGATCAAGGAAAATGACGTTGTACTTATTATGCCTTACAAGTTCTAAGGCCTCCATTCCACTGGTTGCCGTATCAACCTGCATCAGCGTCTGCTTTAAAAGACCTTTTATTACCGTAAGATTTGTTCTGGTATCATCAACCACCAGTATCCTTGCATTTTCAGCATGGAAGGTTTCCTGATACCTACCTGCCTCTTTTGAAGCTTCTCCGGCTCTCTTTGCGAAGTCACCTACAGGTTCCCATTCCACTACGCGCTGTTTTATTGCAAAAGAGAATTCGCTGCCCTCACCGTATTTGCTTTCAACATCAAGCTTTGAATTCATCATTTTCAGAAGGCTAACAACAATGTTTATTCCAAGACCGCTTCCTTCAATTGTCCTGTTCTTCCTGGTATCAATTCTCTCAAATGCAGAAGTGAGTTTACCCATATCCTCATCTTTTATGCCAATTCCGGTATCGCGAACTCTGACCTTAAGGAGGATATCTTCTACGTCATTAAATTCAGGATTCTCCGGCTCAACTTCCTCATAGTCAACATCTATCAGAACAGATCCGACTTCAGTGTATTTAACAGCGTTTGTGACAATGTTGATGATACACTGTTTTATCCTTATCTCGTCGCCAAAAAGAATATGAGGAATATTCTCATTTACGTGGATATTCAGCTCAAGATTCTTTTCCTTGGCCCTTACATCCGACATGTTATAAACGTCATTTAGTAAGGATGAAAGCTCATACTCCACAGGTATGATCTCCATTTTGCCGGCCTCGATCTTGGAAAAGTCAAGGATATCATTGATAAGTGCCAAAAGAGTCTTACCGGACCCCTGGATATCCCTGGCATAATTTAAGATATTCTCATCCGTCGCTTCACGCAGGATCATCTCATCAAAGCCAAGAACGGCATTGATAGGAGTTCTGATCTCATGGGATACACTTGACAAGAACCTTGATTTGGCTTCACTTGCAGACTTTGCTATCTGAAGCTGGTCCTCGATGTTCTGCCTTGTCTTTACCAGTTCAATGTATTCCACAAGTCTGTACACCGTAAGGTCAGCTGTGTGATAGAGGTCCTCTATCTCGTCCTTGGTTGTAACTTCAAGATTATGAATGCCGGCAACGGCCGCATTCAGATCGCTATCCTTTGAATTGTAGATATTTGACATGGCCTTGGACAGTCTTCTTATGGGTTTTGCAATTCTCCACTGGGCATATCTGTTTAAAAAGGTAGCCAGAGGAATTACAACAACGGAAATAAGCATAGCCAGCTGAACACTGAATCTGTAATCGAACTTTCGCTGTCCGCTGACCTGCTCTGCAAAGACATTTCTCTCCGATCTGAATTCCCTTTCCATCTGCCTGCTGACAACTGCCTCTATTCTGTTGGCACTGCCTAACTCCGCAAGCGAAACCTCACTGACAAAAGGATGCGCATCGTCCTCATATTTTATTATGGGAAGAATTGTGTTTGAAGCCAGCTCTGCTGCAATGCCAATGAGCAAAGCTTCAAATATAATGATATTCATAACGATAAGACCGATCCTGGATCTGCCCTCAACGGTATATCTGTCGTCTTCGGATAAAATCGAAGGATCCACATAGTACTTACCGTTACCAAAAAGAACTTTGATTCTGTCCGGAAGTTTTTTAAAGATAAAAAAGACAATAAAGCATGCCAAAAGACTTCCGGGCATCTCATTAAGAAAGAAAAACAGCTGCTGCTTAAGGCTTAAGGCTTCTACCCCCTCATTGCTCAAAAATATGAGGATAATGCCCCAGAAATTGCCTGCCAAAATCTGCAGGAACACCGATGCTAAAAGAACTTTTTGCCACTTACCAAAGAACCTTTTTCTCGCCAGTATATCAACTACACAAACAACAAGAAGGTAAATAAATGTCATATAGGAAAAAGAACTGCTGGCATAAGATCTGTGAAGGAAAACTAAAAGGACGCATATGACCCCCGGTATATTACCGCCAACGGCGGTAATAATAACCAGTGGGATGTATCTGATGGCATATGAAAGCCCCGCAGTTAAGAAGCCTGAATTCTCAACATAAAATACCTTCTCGTTGTATTTTATGATGAAGAATGCAGTAAACACCACCATCAGAGCAGTTATGATCCATTTCTTGACCTGTCTCGGATTTTTGGGTCGTTTGAACAATCCATCAATTTCCATATATGGCGCCCTCTTGTGTATTACATATGACCGTCTCTGTGCATTGAAAACTTGTCCATTGGATAATTCTTAAGGTTCTCAAGAACTTTTCTGTCATCCGCCTTCGCAAGAAGTGCTTCTCTTGGCTTATTGATATCGCTGATATTCTTGTGTCTTGAAGGACCGCCTACGCAGCCTCCGGGACAAACCATACCCTCGATGAAGTCCTCAGGGAGCTTGCCAACCTTAAGGAGAGTAAGTGCCTTTTTACACTCTGCTCCTCCGGCTGCTCTGAGGAGCTTGATGCCTTCAGTATCTTCGCCTCTCTCTTGCATACACTCGATAACTGCATTTGCAACTCCGCCGCTGGCAGCAAATCTCTTACCCCAGATTGAAGACTCCTGATAGTTCTCGGGAACGGGCTCGAACTTGGCATCCTTTGATCTCATTAATGCTCTGAGCTCGCCGTAGGTTACAACGTAATCTGCATTATCCGGAACTGACTTATCCTGAGCCTCAGACTTCTTGGCGATGCATGGTCCGATAAATACGGTTACACATCCTGGTCTTGTAGCCTTTAAATATCTTGAAATAGCGCACATAGGAGATACTGTTGATGACATGTTCTCCTTGTACTGCTCAGGGAAATGTTTCTTTAACATGTTGATGAATGCAGGACAGCAGGAAGTTGTCATCTTTCTGCCCTCTTTGTATGCCTCTGACCACTCGGCTGACTCGTAAGCAGCAGTCATATCACCGCCAAGGCCTACCTCTACCATGTCAGCAAAACCGATCTTCTTAAGGCCTTCTCTGATGGAGCCCATGGTGATCTCCTCACCAAACTGTCCTTCGGTTGCAGGTGCGCACATAGCGATAACTTCCTTGCCTGCCTTGATCTCTTTTATGATATCAACCAGGAAGGTCTTACTTCCGATAGCTGCGAAAGGACAGCTGTGGATACAATGTCCGCACTGTATGCATTTATCCTCATCGATCTTGCAGTAGCCATACTCATCATAGGTGATCGCACCGACAGGGCATGCCTTCTTACAAGGTCTTTCAAGATGCACGATGGCATTATAAGGGCATGCATTTGCGCACATTCCACACTCTTTGCATTTTGCAGGATCAATATGCATGTGAGTATCACCGGGTGTTATTGCCCCGAACTTACAGGAACTGATACATGCCTTACCCATACAGAATCTGCAGTTATCAGTTACTGAGTAAGCAGCAATCGGACACTCGTCACAAGCAGGATCAATAACCTGTACTATGTTCTCAGAATCGGGATTGTAGCTGGGAGCCTTGGCATTTGCCAGATTGATCCTCTGCCTTACGATCTCCCTCTCCTTATAAACGCAGCAGCGATACTCAGGCTTTGGTCCCGGTATCATCTTAAGGACAAGCTGCTCAATGTGCTCCTGATCGTTTTCGCCGTTCCACTCAAGTCTGCACACTTCCTCCATGATCTTGTGCTTGAAGCTGTTCATACTCGCATCATTCGTTACCATAAAAATCTCCTTTTCATTCCATTTGAATTACTCTGCCAAATTCCAGTCCTCTGGTGTCATGAGTTGTAAGTACCAGTGCCCCGGACCCTTGTTTATGCCTTATATATTCGATGCACTTTTCTCTGGACTCATCATCAAGCCCCGTAAAAGGTTCATCCATTATTAAAATATCACTGGGAATAGCACAGGCTCTGACGATTGCCACTCGCCTTCTCTGGCCTCCCGACAGCTCTTTTACCGGTTTATGGATTGCTTCCTCCGGAAGGAGCTGCAGTAGCTCCTGCGTCACCGTCTCCTTAAAGACCTTTCTGCTGACCATGGTCACGTTGGTGATAGCATCTGCGTCCTCGCACAGGCGATCCTCCTGAAATACCGTTCCTGAATTTATATAGGGGTATTTGTAATCGCCAAGGAGCTTGACCGTCCCTTCATCAGGCTTTTCAAGTCCCAGGATCAGCCTAAGGAGCGTTGTCTTTCCGCAGCCCGAAGGCCCGGTTATTATGTAGCTGTGTTCTTCTTCTATATTCAGATTAAAGTTATCAAGTACGGTCCTGCCGTCATATGACTTCTTTATATCCTTTACTTCAATTGTCATTTTGCTCTCCCGATAGCCAGGGCAAGTATCTTTTCACAGATAAAAGAGATCAGGACGATCACTATTGTCCAGGCAAAAAGTTCTCCGGTCTCAAGATATACCTTGGCAAGATACAGACCGTTCCCCATAGTGTGAAGGGGCTGTCCGATTACTTCCGCTGCAATTCCGCTCTTAAAGCTCATTCCAATTGCGAGTTTAAAGGCACTCTGAAAAAAAGGCTTTAGCTGCGGCAAAAAGATATATCTCACTGTCCTTAGTCTCGGCATTCTGAAAACCTGTGCCATCTCCAGCATTTTGACGTCAGTGCTCAGGAACCCTTCAAGAGTGCTCAGATACAGGATTGGAAAGACCACCATTGCACATATTATCACAGAGATATTCCTGCTTCCAAACCATATCAGAAGAAGGATTACAAAGCTGGCTACAGGAACTGACTTAAGGGTTACAACAAAGGGCTTTAGAAAGTCCCTTGCCACTTCGTTTGTATATGCCAGATAAGCTGCAGCTATTCCAAGGACTGAGCCTATCAGGAATCCAAGAAGAATTCTTGTGCTGCTCTCTGCTATCGACTCCCAGAAGTCAGAAGTCTGTGACAGGCTTATCAGCGCTTTTAATGTCTCCAAAGGTCCTGCCAAAAGTATTTTATTGTGGATTATAAAAGCCACCAGCTGCCAGATTAAAAGCCAGGCGATCACCGGAATGACCTTACGCAAAACTTTTTTCACCAGGTTTTCTCTCCCAATCATACCCCGTAGTAAAACTCATCGCCGGGAAGACTTCCGCCTACAGACTTGGGATCCTGCTCAAATAAAACCTTGAGATACCCTTCGAGGGCTTGCTTCATCTCTTTTCCCGTAATACATGTAATGTTGCAGTTTGGAATAGCCTTCTTGGCAAGTGGCTCCTTGGCTATGATGCCCTGCTCAACTACAAGTGCCGCTGTGGTATCAACATCTGAAAGAGCCTTGTCAGCACTCTCTTTGTGAGCAGTAAGGAACGCCTCAACAAGGCCTCCGTGCTCCTTTATAAAGGAATTGGTTGCAACGGTTACACCTGTTACGATCTTGCAGTCTGAATTGACCTTAGCCCACTCATCATTTAAGTCAAAAGAGATCTTGAGAGCCTCGTTCTGAGCAAGAGTTGCAGTCACAAAGGGCTGTGGAAGAATAGCTACCGCGTCGGCATTTTCCGCAAAGATTGAAACAATCTCTGTTGGCTCTGACTTGAACTCAAGATTGCAGTCCGTTACGCCGTTTGCCTCAAGCAGATATCTGATTGTATATTCAGGAACTGCTCCCTGACCTGTTGCATATACAGTCTTGCCTGAAAGGTCAGAAACAGATTTGATCTCATCACCTGCAGATATGCAGTTTAAAACTCCCAGGGTGTTGATATCGATAACCGATACGCCGCCCTCCACCTTGGTATTCATTACGCATGCCACATTGGCAGGTACCAGGGCGATGTCAACTTCTCCTGCAACCATGGCTGCCATTACATCAGAGCCTGCTGTGTACATCTCAAAAGTATAATTGCCATCTGCTTCGCCTTTATTTATCTTGTCCACAAGGTTAACAAGTCCGATGGTTGTTGCGCCCTTCATGGCTCCTATTCGGATTGTTGTATCATCCTTTTTCTCGACAGCTCCGCAGCCCATAAGTGCACTTGCCACTGTTCCGAGGATGATTGCAAGGATAAGTACCAGTGCAATGATTGACAATACTCTCTTTGATTTAGTTGTTTGCATTTTTGTCTAATACTCCAGTCTTATTTTTTTTGGTTTATCATGCCTGCGAGATACCCGGCACCAAAACCGTTATCTATGTTGACCACGCTGACTCCGCTTGCGCAGGAATTGAGCATGGACAAAAGAGCTGCTATACCTCCGAAAGAAGCTCCGTATCCGACACTGGTAGGAACTGCAATAACAGGCACGGAAGATAGGCCTCCGATTACACTTGGCAGCGCGCCTTCCATTCCCGCTATGGCTATGATGACACGGGCAGTCATGATCTCTTCCATAGGTTCCTTGGCCAGGAGCCTGTGTATTCCGGAAACTCCGACATCATAGAGCCTTACGACTTTATTGCCGAAAAACTCGGCTGTAAGAGCCGCCTCCTCAGCAATGGGAATATCACTGGTTCCTCCGGTGGCAATTACAATCTTGCCCTCACCTTCATAGCTCTCCGATTTTCCTGTATGCGGAACCGCGAACTCAGGCTTTCCGGACTCTTTATAGGCTATACCCACCTTGCTGATCTCATCATAGAGAAAGAAGTTCTCTTCATCTTCTTTTACATTACTCTGATAGTAGTTCGCTGCTTCAGCGGACATTCTGGTTATCAGCACTCTGTCCTGGCTGTGGGAAAGAAGCGCTCTTGAGATCTCAAGGATCTGCTCCGGTGTCTTGCCCGCGCCATAGATGACCTCAGGCTTACCCTGCCTAATTCCCCTGTGGAAATCAGGCCTTGCAAACCCCATATCTTCAAAAGGCTCTTCCTTAAGGCTAAGCAGTGCATCATCAACTGATATATCACCGCTCTTTACCAGATTCAAAAGGTCTTTTACACTTCTCTCATCCATAGAATGTCTCCATTGTTAGCGCATATTAACCTAATATAGATTTTATCATAGGTTTATCTCATCCAGCAATTTCTGAACATCATCCACGCTCATCATACCGAAGCTTGCAAGACTGAGAACAGGCATCTCCTTGATCATCTTCTCAAACATCTTTTTGCCTGCTTCACCGAGGGATTCATCGTTTCCGCCCTCTTTGTCATTCTCGGCAAGGACCTTGGCGATCATAGGTCCAAGGACCTCTTTTCCCTTTCTGCTCTCAAGGATATCCTCGATAGGTGTAAAGGTCGTGAAGCTATAAGGAAGCTCGACTGTTCCCTCAACATGTACATTTACTGTGTGTCTGATGTCATTGGAGGAAGCTCCGATCATCACGCTGTAGTCTCCGCTCTCAACATAGAAGTCATGGAGCTTGTCATTGTAGTAGGCAAAAGATCTCTTATCCAGCGCAAAGGTTACCGTCTGACTCTCACCTGGTTTAAGCTCAATCTTCTTAAAGCCCTTGAGCTCCTTGTGAGGTCTTGATACCCTTGGATCATTCTCTGAAACATAGAGCTGAACTACTTCCTTGCCGGCGTATCTGCCAACATTCCATACATCGATGCTGACATTAACAGTATCATTGTCTGTTATGCTGACTTTATCTATCTTCATATTTGAGTATTCAAACTCAGTGTATGTCAGACCGTGTCCGAATGGGAACAACACAGACATTCTCTTCTTCTCATAGTATCTATAGCCGATGTAGATTCCTTCTGCATATACAGGATTTCCATGATCTCCCGGGAAGTTCAAAAAGCTTGGGTTGTCTGAAAGCTTGATGGGATATGTCTCTGCAAGCTTTCCAGAAGGATTGACATCCCCCCAGAGAAGCCTTACTGTCGCTTCTCCCACAGCATCTCCGGCAAGCATCATATCAAGTACAGCATCCACACTGTCAATCCATGGCATTGCAACTGCTCCGCCGTTGTGCAGCACAACCACTACCTTCTTGCCAAGATTTGAAAGGTCTGCAATGAGCTTGTTCTGATCCTGCGGAAGATTGATATCATCTCTGTCAAAACCTTCTGACTCGTACGAAGCCGGAAGTCCTGCAAATACAACGATAACATCTGCATTCTCTGCTGCCTTCATGGCCTCTTCCCTGAGGACATAATCGTTCTTTGCATCTGCAGTATCATATCCGCGTACAAAAGAAACTCCCTTGTCCTTCGCAGCATCCAAAGCACTTGATACACAGATGCTGTTTATGTGTGATGAGCCTGAGCCCTGATATCTGGGCTTTGTAGCAAACTCTCCCACAAACAATACTTTCTTGTCGCCCTTAAGGGGAAGTACCTTATTATTCTTCAAAAGAACTGCACTGTTCTCCGCAAGCTCTTTTGCCAGAGCGTAGTCAGCTGCTCTTGTAGCTTCATCTGAAGGCTTGGGATCAGCAGGAACGCTCTCCTCATTCCAGAAGAACACGTTAAGAATGCGAGTAACTGCCTTATCAACCAGCGCTTCATCCAGCTCACCTGCTTCTACTGCAGCGATGATGGCCTTTTCGTGGTCTTCGTGTCCACCGGGCATAACGAGGTCAAGTCCTGCCTGTACACCCTTTGCCGGTCCCTTACCTGCGCCCCAGTCGGTTACAACAAAACCATCAAATCCCCATTTATCCCTGAGAACATCGGTGAGCATGTATTTGTTCTCGGATAGATAGGTTCCGTTTAACTGGTTGTAGGCACACATGATGGACTTTGGACGAGCCTCTTTTACCAGAATTTCAAACGCCTGAAGATATATCTCATGAAGTGTCCTCTCATCAACGATTGAATTGCCGGACATTCTCCTGTATTCCTGATTGTTCGTCGCAAAATGCTTGGGGCAGGCAGCTACACCCTTTGACTGAACACCACTTACAAATGCAGCAGCGAGCTTACCTGCAAGGTAAGGATCCTCTGAGAAATACTCAAAGTTTCTTCCGCAGACAGGACTCCTTTTCATGTTAAGGCCCGGGCCAAGAAGCATGCTGATGTGCTCGCGGATGCACTCTTCACCGAGTCTTTCTCCGAGCTTTTTCTCCATATCCACATCAAAGCTTGATGCAAGAGTGTTTGCAGAAGGATAGCAAACCGTCTTGATACTCTCTTTCTTGCCAAGATGGTCCGGATCACCTTCCTGCTTTCTTAGACCGTTAGGGCCGTCACACATCATATATCCCTTGATGCCAAGCCTGTCGATGGCCTGAGTATGCCAGAAATCGCCTCCCGAAAGAAGTGATGCCTTTTCCTGCAATGTCATTTTTGAAACAAGTTCAGATACGTTCATGCTTTAGTCTCCTTGTCTTTACTGAATATCCTCTACCAGTCTGTGTTTACCGTCTATGCATTCATAGACAAAAATCTCGCAGTTCTTGGGCCTTGGTCTCCAGATGATTCCGCTCTTTTTGTTTTCAAGATAACCTCTTATGGGTCTTATTATTCCTCCATGACAGGCAACCAGTACGTTCTCGTAGTCCTTCTGTTCCAGCTCCTTAAGAAAAGAACTTGTCCTGTCTATCATCTCCTGAATGGTCTCAACACCCTTCGGAGCCTTAAACAGTTCCGGGAAGCTCCAGTACAGCATCATTGGAACTCCTGTTGCGTAATAGTTCATCAGCTCATACTTGCCAAAGTTTGCCTCGATGATGCGCTCATCCTTTATGATCTCTTCTTCCGAAACATTTCCGATGATCTGCGCAGTCTTGACCGCCCTTATAAGGGGGCTTGAATATACTGCATCAAACTTAATATCTCCCAGCGTCTTTCTTCTTGCCGTTGCCTGAGCAATGCCGACTTCATTTAAGGGAATGTCGCTTCTTCCCTGCATCATTCTCTTTTTGTTGTAGTCTGTCTGGCCATGTCTTGTTACATAAATCTTCATTCTAAAATCATTTCTCCGAGTTCTTCTTTTTTGAATAATCAGGACGGGCGTTCTTTAAGTCCTTGTAGATTATCCTGTAATTGTCATATCTGACGTTTGAGAGTTCTCCCGCTTCCAGTGCAGCCTTAACGCCGCAGTCGGGCTCTGCTATATGAGAGCAGCCACCAAACCTGCAGGAAGGTTCAAACTGCTCAAACTCAGGGTAGTATCCCATAAGTTCGTCGGCTGTGACATCACGAAGCTCTAATGATGTAAAGCCGGGAGTGTCAATTATGAAGGTATCCTCTCCGCCCTCAGAAAGCTCTTTTACGTAAAAGAGCTCTGAATGTCTTGTAGTGTTCTTGCCTCTGTCAATCTTTCTGCTCAGCTCGCCTATCTGCATATCCGCATCGGGAACCAGCTTGTTTAAAAGAGATGACTTGCCAACGCCGCTGGGACCTGCAAGAGTGGAGGTCTTACCCTTGAGAAGTGCCTTTAGTTCATCAAGGCCTCTCTCTTCTTTGACACTGACAAACAGGACCTTATAGCCGCATTTCTCATAGGCATCATGAAGCTCTTTTTGCTCCTCCTTAGTTGCTATATCCTGCTTGTTGAAGCAGATGATAACAGGGAGATTCTGCTGCCTCATCATGATAAGAAAGCGGTCCAACAGATTGTAATTGGGGTCAGGCTTGACAATAGCGAACAAAATAACCGCCTGGTCAACATTTGCAACAGGCGGTCTGTATAGACAGTTTTTTCTAGGCAGGATATCGGTTAGATTTCCCTGCCTGTTATCTTCATCAATTATTTCAATCTCTACATTATCGCCGACTATGGGTTTTATTCCGGACTTTCTAAAGATTCCCTTGGCCTTGCATTCATAGACCTTAAGATCTATTGTTTCCACATAGTAAAACCCGGCGATGCCCTTAAGAATTCTACCTCGCATAAGGGTTAGTTCTCCTGCGTGAAAGTAACCGCTCTGGTTACCGTGTACTCCTGGCTCTGTCCACCTGTGGTCTCACCCGTCTCAGGATTGGTGGAGGTTGGAGTAGTTGCTGTGTAAACAAAGGTGATGGTACCTGTAGGAGCTGTAATTCCCTTGTAAGTACCCTGTACCGGGAAATCAGTGGTTGTAGTGCTAAGAAGCGTTGTTCCGTCTGATGTAACCAGCGTCACCTTTACAGGAATTCCATATGTAAAATTCTCTCCCTCAGTGGGAGCTGATATCTCTGCATTGTAGCTGTAAGTTACCTTGGCAGGACCTGTTGAAAGCTCCATATTGATAACCGTGCCCTGTGAAACAGGTGTCTGAGGAGCGATGCTCTGAGCGCAGATAAGACCTGTAAGGTTTGAATCCTCATTGGTGGTCTCTACAACCTTACCGGCTTCAAGGCCTGCTTCTACCAAAGTGATAACAGCATCTTCAGAAGTCATGCCGATAATGTTGGGCACTTTAACCTGTCCCTCTGACTTGGCAGTTGAAACCTCAGTTGTAGCAGCTGCTGCCTGAGCATTGTAATTTGATCCGTCACTTATGTAGATCGTAACCTTGGATCCGCTCTTTACCTTGCTTCCTGATGAAGGATTCATGGAAACAACTGTGTCCTTGGCTGCAGTATTTGCCGAATCTGCTGCCTTCTCAACATCAAACCCCTTGTCGTCGTGAAGGATTGAAACTGCCTCAGCCAATGTCTTGCCTACAACGTCCGGAACCTCAATCCCATCCGATGCATCAGAAGCTGATTCAGTGCTTGAAAGCTCTGTGCTTGCACCCTCTGAAGGTTCCTGCGATCCACCGAATATTCCAAGGCTTCTTCCAAGAAGGAGAAGTACTATAAATCCTACAAGAGCAGCTGAAATGATTGCCATTACAATGGTCATCTTCTCAACCTTGGACTGTGTGGAATTAGAGCCGGAGCCTGAACCTGTTCTGCGTCTGTTTGATGACTTTGGACGACCGTAGAAATCGTCATCATCGTCATAGGTTCTTCTCTTAGGTCTCTTTTTATCATAATCGTCGTAGTGATCGTCTCTGTCGTAATCACCCATCACATCGGACTTAAGCCTCATCTGCTCTGTATCAGAGAGCTTGCCTGTTCCGCTGTGAAGCATCTCTTCCTCTTCCTCGGAAGCAACCCTTGTAGCGCCCTCTTCATCGGGATCCACAAGTGAAACGAAGTCCTTGTCGGGAGTGATAAGAGATCTCTTAAGGTCAGCTATAAGCTCCTGGGCACTCTGATAACGTCTGTCAGGGCTCTTCTGGCAACACTTAAGGACAATCTTCTCTACACTTATAGGTATCTCATCATTGAACTCAGCAGGGCTTGGAAGCTCCTCTTGGATATGCTTTATCGCAATTGCAACGGTTGTGTCACCGTTGAAAGGAACTCTTCCTGTGAGCATCTCAAAGAGCGTAATACCAAGTGAGTAGATATCACTCTTGGCATCGCTGTATCCGCCTCTTGCCTGCTCAGGAGATGTATAGTGAACCGATCCCATAACATTGGAGGTAATGGTGTTACTGGTGGCAGCCTTGGCGATACCAAAGTCTGTTACCTTAACCTTACCATCCCTTGAGATCATTATATTCTGCGGCTTAATATCTCTGTGTATGATACCGTTGTTGTGAGCAGCCTCAAGTCCCATAGCCACCTGGATAGCTATGCTGACTGCCTCCTTGACGGAGAGCCTTGACTTCTTCTCAATGTATTTCTTGAGAGTGATACCATCAACAAGCTCCATTACTATGTAGTTGATGCCGTCCTCGTCTCCTACGTCATATACATTAACGGTATTGGGGTGTAAGAGACCTGCTGTTGACTGCGCTTCTACCCTGAACTTGGATACGAAGTTCTCATTCTCTGAAAACTCCTGCTTGAGCACTTTAACAGCTACAAGTCTATTAAGCTTATGATCTTTTGCTTTGTAAACGTCGGACATTCCGCCGGTGCCGATCTTTTCAAGCACCTCATAGCGATCCCCGATCACCATTCCAATCTTAACCATCTATTCCTCCGGTGTGCCCATGCTCATCTGCGTAAGGCTCAATCAAAATAACAGCTATGTTGTCCTTGCCTCCGTTGTTGTTGGCCTGTTCAACTAATCTTTGCGCCTTTTCAATAATATCTCTCTGCCCACTTACTATCATGCGGATCTCTTCATCCTCAAGCATGTTTGTAAGTCCGTCAGAGCACATGAGCACAATGTCCCCACGATTTAATTCCACATTAAAAAAGTCGATGTCTACTGTTTCAGTGGCACCGATAGCCCTGGTAATTATATTCTTATCAAGGTGAGTCCTTGCAGTTTCTCTGTCAATTCCGCCCATGCGAACCATCTCTTCCACAAGAGAATGGTCTCTGGTAATCTGTGTGATCTTGTCATTGATGACATAGAGCCTTGAGTCTCCGACATTTGCAACCTGCAAAAATCTTCCAAGCACAGTGGCTGCAACAACTGTTGTTCCCATTCCAAAGAGGCTGGGATCCTCTGCTGCCTTCTCGCGAAGCTTCCTGTTGGCTATCTTGATAGCATTCTCCAATATCTTAACAGGGCTCTGTTCAAAAGACCTCTCGATCTCCTCCACCATGGTATCAACGGTAAATCTCGATGCATAATCACCTGCATTGTGACCTCCCATTCCGTCAGCAACAATAAAGACGTTGGAGAGATTACCTATCCTGGTGTCTGAGGAAAAGACATAATCCTGATTTAGTTTTCTCTTTTTTCCTATATCCGTAATGGAAAAAGTCTTAAGCAAAACTGCCTCCTAAGAGTACATTTATTCATGGAAAAAAAGCAGGTGGTACTATTTCTCTTCCAAATGGCGCCTGCGCAACTGTCCACAGGCTCCGTCTATGTCCCTGCCCATTTCTCTTCTAATAGTAGCATTTATATGGTTTTTTTCAAGCTTATTTTTGAACTGCTCAGCGCCTTTGCGGTCAGTGGGTTTAAAGGTTCTCTCCTTGATTGGATTGACCGGAATCAGGTTAACAACTGCATTAAGACCTTTTAGAAGGTCCGACAATTCTGCTGCGTCTTTATCAGTGTCATTCACCCCACTAACAAGGGAATATTCGAAAGTTAGCTGTCTTCCCGTCTTGTCAAAGTATGCCTTGCAGGCATCCAGTACTTCATTGATTGTATACTTGTTAGCTATGGGCATAAGCTCTTTTCTCTTCTCATCGTTAGATGCATGAAGGGAGAGAGCCAGATTAATGGCAAAATCTTCGTCTGCAAGCTTATATATGTTGGGGACGATTCCGCAGGTGGATATGGTAAGATTCCTCTGTCCCAGGTTGTGACCGTCAGGATCACTTAGGAGCCTTACGAATTTCACTACGTTGTCGTAGTTATCAAGTGGTTCTCCACTTCCCATAACTACTACTCTTGCAACCTTCTCCCCTGTAATCCTGGATATTGCATATATCTGGTCCAGCATCTCCGATGGTAAAAGACCTCTCACCACTCCGTCAATTGTCGAGGCGCAGAACTTGCATCCCATCCTGCATCCAACCTGAGATGAGATACATACGCTGACTCCGAATTTATACTTCATGAAAACACTCTCGATGACATTGCCATCGGAGAGTGCAAATAAGAACTTCTTAGTGTCGTCGAGTTTAGACTCCTGGAGATCAACCTGCTTAAGTGATGTATAATCGAAGTTTTCAAGGAGCTTGTTTTTTAGCGCTGCCGGAATGTTGGTCATCTCGTCATAGCTTCTTGCCATCTTCACATGCATCCACTGATAGAGTTGCTTAGCCCTGAAGGCCGGCTCTCCCAAATCCTTGATAACCGCTGTAAGCTCATCAAGATTCAGAGACTTAATATCTCTTTTTAAATCGTACATCTATATCTCCTGTAAATTTAATTTACGCCACCGGGTCTTTATACTTAAAGCCAAGCATGGTGACATCATCAAACTGATCTGCTTCTCCGACAAACTGAGCAAGATCATTTCTTACTCTTGGAAGAAGTCTGTCCAGAGGAATATCCTTGTTTGCATTAAGGGCAGACAGAAGTCTTTCTGTGCCATACTGCTTAATGTCTTTATCTATAGCCTCAGGAATACCATCGGTGTAAACAAAGATCTCATCTCCGTACTTAAGATCAATCTCGTAATCTTTGAACTTAATTCCCTCTATGGTTGCAAGCGCCAGGAAGTGCTTATCCTTAAGCAGCTCATAGTCCCCGTCCTTATGCCTGATTATAGGATATTCATGTCCGGCATTTGAGCATCTCATGACTCCGGTCTTAAGATTCATGATTCCGATCCAGACTGTAACGAACATATCCGCATCATTGCCTTCGCACAGAACCTCATTAACCTTCTCGAGGATATCGGAAGGGTTTGAGCCCTGAACTGCAGTACTTATGATGGCAGCCTTACTCCTCATCATGAACAGGGATGCTGGAATACCTTTTCCTGATACATCGGCAATGACCAGTGCCAGGTTATCAGCATCAATGAAGAAGAAATCGTAGAAGTCTCCACCGACCTCTTTTGCCGGATCCATGGTGGCAAATATCTCAACATCTTTTCTCGGAATATGGAAGTTCTGAGGAAGAGCTGATTCCTGAATGGATTTCGCAAATTCCAGTTCCTGGGCTATGCGCTTTTCAGCAGCATCAATATAGCCCTTCAAAACATTAACGGTCTGATTAATGTCATCTGAAAGTGATGCAAACTCAGATGAGTTATAGACATCTACTGTCTCGTTGAGATCTCCGTTGGTGATCTTGTTGAGTGACTCATTGACAAGATTCAGGTTGTTAACAACTATTTCCTGAACCAGCATTGATATAAGGACATATATGACCGTAAACAAAATAATGTCAGCAAGAGCTGTCTCATAAGATGCTGCATCTCTGTCGTCGTAAACCTCTTCAGAAGGAAGGCTGACCAGAAGTATCTCACCGTTTGCAAGTGTGTCTGCTCTGCAGAACGAATCCACCCCATACGCCGTTGCTCTGTACATTCCCTTATCAACGTTTGTCTGCATAGCAGCCAGCTCCGGATCCGACAAAAGATCTCCCTTATGTCCGCCGGTAATACTAAGTCCCGATTCCCTTAAAATGTTAAAGTCTCCGGTCTCTCCGACATGGGAGTGCAGAACATTAATGTTATAGTTCTTTTCACGGACTTCGTTGTATGTCTCAATAATATCCGCTGAAGCAGTTGCAAGTCTCTCAGCTGTATTCTGAACAGCTGATGCAGTCTGAACAGCAAAAGAAAAGGCAAAGCTGACAACAATGATGATGGCGCTTACCAGAAACAGCCAGCGCTGGAATTTCTGAGCTACCTGAATTTCAGAATCCTTGCGTCTCTTAAACGGGTTCTTCCATTCTCCTGCATAAATCTTAAGTGCATTGGCACAAAGAGCAAGTCCTATTCCGGTGAATATGATCATAGGAGGCGCGCAGACCTTTACAACATAAAAGGCCATCTTCAGGTCATCTCTGTGTGTGACGAACACAACATACATATGGAAAACTTCCATTACCGCGCCCATGAAAAACGCATAGGTTGCGGAAGGCTTTTTCCTCTTAAAAATAAATATGCTCATGAAGGCTGCAACAAAGCCCGAAAGTCCGGTTGAAACGCTGCAGGCAACCTTGGTATAAGAGCCGATACCCCAGTACGCACCAGCAATATATCTCTCTATACCACCTATAACTCCTGCGATTATTCCGGCCAGAGGATCAAAGAAAAGTCCTGCGCAAAGAGGGCCCATATCCCTGACATTTATCAGCATATGGCTGTAGTCAACACCATAATGAGTAGAGAGTATTGCGCATCCGGCATAAACCGCAGCCAAAAGAATCCTTATGGGCCAGGTTATCTTCTTGTCGCGAAGATATATCCACAGGAGCACCGTAAGAATTGTGATAGCCAAGGTTATACCTGACATTTTTAAGATCATAAAAAGCATGTCTTTACTCCTCTTGTTTTGTTACTCTGCTTTTCTTCTGAGCTTTGAGATAAAGAATCCGTCAGTTCCAAATTCGCCTGGAAGCAACTGAATATAGCCGCTTTCAGCGGTCTGCAAAAGAGCTTTCTCCTGCATTTTAGGAGGAAGCTTGTCCTTAAAGCTTACGGGCTCAAAAGGAAGTTCACTGCAGATCCTGCTAAGCATCTCTTCGTTCTCTTCCCTGTTTACAGTGCAGGTGGAGTACATAAGGATTCCTCCGGGCTTAACATAGTCCCAGGCAGTCTTTATGATTTCCCACTGAAGTTTTGAAACATCCGTAAGACTCTGTTTTGTTACGTTATATTTTATATCGTTCTTTCTTCCGATTATCCCAAGACCTGAACAGGGTAAATCTAAATATAATATATCTGCTTTATTCTCGAGGTTGCTATCGTGTATCCTGGCATCGTGAACTTTTACTTTCACATTTGTCATGCCCATACGTTCTGAATTTTCCCTGATCAGTTCGCATTTTCTATCAGATACGTCTCTTGAAATAACAACTCCTGCATCATCAGTGTGGTCAGCTGCTTCTGTTTCCTTTACTCTCTCGGCAGCGTGAAGGGTCTTTCCACCGGGAGCTGCGCAGACATCAATAACAACCTGAGAGGGCTTTGGATCTGCAATCTCTGTGACCATCATTGAGCTCACATCCTGCACAAAGAACATGCCCTCATCATATCCCGGAAGGAATCTGATGTTGTCGGTCTTTTCAAGATTTAAGGCATAGGGAAGAATATCGCTTTCTGTTACGATAACTCCGGCCTGCGTCAGCTCTTTTACAAATTTCTCTTTGTCGCACCCTGCTACAAGCCTGATGGTTGTAGGACGCGCTTCTAAGAAAAACTTAAGGATTTCTTCTGTCTTCTCAAAGCCATAGGTAGAAACCCACATCTCGCACAGCCACTTCGGCATGGAATAAAGCGCATTGAGGTAGTCTATACCGTTATTTTCATCCTTGGAAGGATATTCAATCTTGTCCTTATTTCTTGATATGTTGCGAAGGACTCCGTTAACAAAGCCTTTCAGCCCCGCAAACTTGTGCTTCTGCGCAAGCTTAACCGCCTCGTTACATGCAGCAGAATCAGGAACGCTGTCCATAAACATGATCTGATAAACGCTCATGCGAAGAAGGCTTCTGATAAGGGGCTGCATCTTGTCCACTTTGGTCTTGGAAAAAGAGTTTAAGACGTAATCGATCTGAATCTGTCTCTCGATGCATCCGTCCACCACCCTCTTCATGAAAGCCTTATCCCTGCTCTCAAGGTAATCATATTTATTCAGGCAGTCCTTTAAAAGGGATGGCTTTCTAACGCCATCCCTGTCGTATTCAATAAGGATACCCAGAACTATTTCTCTGATATTTGCCATGTTTTTCTCCAAGTACTTATATATATTCAATTATCTGATGTATTATGGAATTTTGTCAAACATGAGTCACCGGGGACGTTTCACTTTGACTCATTTTGAGTCAATGGGGACGGTTCACTTTGACTCATTTTGAGTCAATGGGGACGTTTCACTTTGTCTCATTTTGAGTCAATGGGGACGGTTCACTTTGTCTCATTTTGAGTCAATGGGGACGGTTCTCTTTGACTCCTTTTTAAGTCAGGAGGACGGTTCTTTTGACTTATTTTTATGTGCGGGGAATTATGGGACGGAAAGTGCATCACAAAACCTTCTATAAAGTTATGTTGGTTGGAGCTTGTTTTTGAAATGCATCACAAAAATAGCTATATAAAAAAATAGTTGGAAATTACAAGCTCTTTTCCAAGCCACAGATCAAAATAATTTGATTC
>NZ_ATWY01000030.1 GCF_000421405.1 Butyrivibrio sp. NC2007 | reverse complement strand
CACCGAAAGCATGCTTATCAATTAAACTACACGAGGGCTATCCACATATGTCGCCATTTTCTATCAATAAAGAAGGAAGCTCCTCCTGACGTGGAATTCCTCATCAGTAAAGAGCTTCTTCCAATCCGACCTGGACGCAAAGACCCTCGCAAAGTCAAAGTCCAAACCGCTATAAGCTTTCTGTACAGAGTAGCTTAACAAACTAATTATACTATCATTTCGGCAGATGGACATCTGCCTATTTTCTATGCCCTGAAGGTTTAAAAACCATCAAAAAAAGAGAACTGATTACCTTATTCAGGTTCTCAGTTCTCTATTTCTTTTTGTTGTCATCTTATCTTAATGACATTGCCCTTAACGGGGTTCTTTTTTATACTTCTTTTGCCTCTTCCGTATTGAGTTTCGGAAGCTTTGGCACGCTCTCGCCCCTTATCTCAATGATCGGCGAAGCCTTTCCTTCTATATAATCCCTGGTGATGGTCACGCGACCGATGTTCTCATCCTTGGGAATCTCATACATGATATCCAGCATGAACTCCTCGATGATCGCACGAAGAGCTCTTGCTCCGGTCTCTTTTTCCATAGCCTTCTCGGCAATAGCTTCAAGAGCGGAATCATCAAATCTAAGATCAACTTCATCAAGCGCAAGAAGCTTCTGGTACTGCTTGAGGATAGCGTTCTTGGGCTCCTTCAAGATCTGAACCAGCATGTCTTTATCAAGGGCACGCAGTGTGCAGATGATAGGAAGTCTTCCCAGGAACTCCGGGATCATACCAAACTTCTTGAGATCCTCAATGGTTACGTTGGTAAGAATATCCGGATCATTCTCGTACTTGTCCTTAAGGTCGGCATCAAAACCGATGGAAGTCTGCTTGTTGAGTCTCTGGGTTATGATCTCCTCAAGATCCGGGAATGCACCTCCGCAGATAAAGAGGATATTTCTGGTATTAACGGTTGCAAGAGGAACCATGGCGTTCTTGCTGCCGGCACCTACCGGAACTTCCACATTGGATCCCTCAAGGAGCTTGAGCATTCCCTGCTGAACGGACTCTCCGCTGACATCACGGGATGTGGTGTTCTTCTTCTTGGCAATCTTGTCTATCTCGTCGATGAAGATGATACCGTGCTCGGTCTTCTCTACATCGTTGCCGGCTGCTGCCAGGAGCTTACTTACTACGCTCTCGATATCATCACCGATGTATCCGGCTTCTGTCAGTGATGTGGCATCTGCGATGGCAAGCGGCACATCAAGGAGTCTTGCCAGTGTCTTGACCAGATATGTCTTACCGCTTCCAGTAGGTCCAAGAAGCAGGATGTTAGACTTCTCAATCTCGATCTCGTCCATAGTGTCTGTCGCAACTCTCTTGTAGTGGTTGTAAACAGCAACACTCATGACCTTCTTGGCCTTATCCTGTCCGATGACGTACTCATCGAGCTTGGCCTTTATCTTGTGAGGAGCGGGAATATCCTTGATGTTGATGACGGGCTTTTCAGCCTTCTCACTCTTTTTCTTGATCTTCTGTGAGTTGGGGATTCCTCCGCCTAAGTTATTTCCGCCATTAAACCCGTCCATGTTAAAGAATCCGAAGTTAGGAAAGCCTCCTGAATTCTTGTTGAGTTCATTCATAAGATTCGGGTTGTTCAAGAGATTATTGTAATCAAACTGGCTGACTGCCTCCATGGTCTTGTGCATGCAGTCATCACATATACATATATTGTTGGGAAGGTGGAACATCTTGCCCGCCTTGCTCTCAGGCCTTCTGCAGACAAAGCACACATCCTCGTACTGAGGCTGCTCTGTCTTCTTATCATCGCCTGAAGCATCCTTAGCAGAAGCATCCTTAACATCTTTTTCTTCAGATGTCAGCTTCTCCCCTTCTTCATTGACCTCTCTGAAATCGAGATCGTCGTTTCTGTTATCTGTCATTGCCTATCCTTTCATTTTATATAAGTGATGAAATGGTAACCATTATCGGAAAAGAGCTTGTCCGAATCATTCATTCCATACTTATAAACCTGACCTGTCTGCGGATTCATAAGCACCGTGTTGAGGTCATTGAAACCGATCACCAGCATCGATGATCCGTCATTTAACATTGCCAGAACCGGTATGTCCTGATTGACATAGTATAACATAGCTGACAGCGGACAACCATCCAGTTCCAATATCTGGGCATCCGGGAGCGAGCTCTTTAAGATGCTGACTACGCTCTCGCCCTCATCAAGAAGTGACTGAACATTCCTGTTGATGCCCTCATACCTGAGCATCAGATCGATGCAGACAGCAGTTGAACTGATCTCGTCCATACCCTCATAGCTCTCGGCGGTTCTTGTTATGGTCATGTTCTGGTTTGAGCGAAGGAGATTTCCCTTGAGCCATACATAATCATTATCATCACCGACAACCATGCCCGGCGCATCGTTTGCAAGCTTGACAGCATCCGCCGGATTGGTATAGATAGCCCTGATTCCATCCATGCCATATACATAGTAAAAGGGCTTTTCCTTGGTATCTCTTTCTATATCGGGCTTAACATTTCTGCTGCCCTCAAACAGCGTTTGATTAGGTGTAAGAACTCTTAGCTGTTTGGACTTAATGTCACTCTTAGTTGTGATCTGAACAATTTTCTCAAATACATCTACAGAAACAACTGTTACCAGGTTGCTTCCGGTCTCCGGTTTGAGTGTGCTGGTTATCTGATCGTCGTAGGTTGAAATATAATTCTCACCGGATTCATCCTTTACAACTCTGGTGAGCTTAATCTGATTCTCTCCGATTGACACACCTGTCACATAAATATCGCTTGGATGGTAGTTTTCAAGGATGTTTCCATCAAGGTCACCAATCCTTATATTGTACATCGCATAAAGAGGATTGCCCATGGTATCTACGCCAACGTCCGATGCATGGCACAAACCATATACAAGATCCTCTCCCATAAATCCCAGCAGGATTATGTGATCACCCGGATCCGCCTTTATCTCTGATTCCACTCTGTTACTGAGGTTCATGAGCTTAAGGCTCTTTAGATCACTCTGCCATGCTATGGTGCTCTCAGACCTTGAGATCTTGTATTCACCTGCTCCGATGTTCTGAGCCACGAGGCTGGCTGACTTGCCAAGCAGATCTATGGCGTAAATATTCTGATCCAGCATTACGTAAAAGATATCTGCGCTGCTTGCGTAGGCTATGTTCGAAACGTAGTTACAAAGGATCTCCGCAGACTGCACGCTCTCTACAAAAGCCTGCTCCTCCACTGAATTCATAGCCGAATCATAGTCATAGACTGCGATTCCCACAGCACCTTCATGGATTCCTCGGTTCATATAACCTGCAACAGCAAACCTTACGTTTCCTGCCTCATCCACCTTCAAGATCTTGATGGAATGATCCTGCCATCTGGTCCTTGGGTCATCGTTATTTGTATCGTAGAAGCCAAAGAGGTAAGCGAGCTTACTCTCTGAGTTGTTGAACATGTAAAGCCTGTTCTCACTGACAAAAGCAAAGGCGCTTCCGCCGCTGCTCTCCACCAGCTGAAGGTCAGGACTTGAAATATTCATTGCAATAGTGTTGGTTCCAAGCGCATAGGAAGATGAATCAAACACATAGTTCATGGTCCTCTCAAAGTTGAGAAGGTACATTCTGTCCGACGTATATCTTACCCTGTAGCACTCCGTCACATTGTAGAGCCTGCTGGCAGTACCATCTTTGATATTAACCCTGTACATGAGCTCGTAGATACCGGTCTGTCCATGAAGGTCCTTAACAAAAACCTCCGGCTCTGTATGCTTTGTAACCGTCATATCTCCCCAGGTCACCTGGTTAAAGCTCGAGTGAATGTTCACCTTATTGAAGGTAGTGTTGTCGCCATCACCGTTGGACTCAAGATACTTGGTGTACTCCTGGGCCTCCGTCTTACTGAAGGTCGCCTCGGAAAATCCCAGAACGAAATCCAGCTCCTCATCCATGTAGTACTTGGAATCGTCCTCAGTCCACACAAACCTTGAGTAGTATCTGGCCTTTCCGATCTCAGTGTCCATGAGGATAACAAGCATGTACTCCTGGCCCGGGTTTATAAGGTCTTTCAGGACAAAAGAGCCTTCGATGTAATCCGCGTTTTCCCTGTAATCTGTGATCTCTGTGTTCTCGACAAGGCTCTTGCCGTCTATGCTCCTTACTTCAAAGCCCAGATTCCAGACCTTGTTTCCGAAAGTATTTACCTTGTAGTGAACATCCCTTGCTGCTCCGATCGGCATTATAGTGCCGCGCAGGTAGCTTAGATCAATCTCTGAAGTGTAGCCGTGAAGAGGATTTACCTCTCTGTCCCCACTGACAAGCGTCACCATGGGAAGTGTGGCCTCAGACATGGGGGCAGACATATCTGCATTGTCCCCATTGGAGAAGTGACTTACGACAAGCATCGCTATGACAAGAACTACTATAAAGTAGATTGTTTTTAATATTGTTAGTCTAATCGATTTATCCTGCATAATTGACTTTCAATTTTCGCTAGTATATTATTTTTGTATGAATAATTTAACGCTATTTCGCAGGCGCTTCATCCCGGATGAATGCGTGGAACTTAAGGATGATATTATTCTAAAGCGGACGGATTCCATGATCGTGACCAAGTGGCACGTTATCAAGGAGCGCCGCGATTTTTCTGATGGCTATTCCTGTTTTTACCTGGACAGAGGCTACAGGATCAGCAAGTTTTTAAAAAGAGACGGCGAACTTCTCTTCTGGTACTTCGACGTGGTTGACTATGAGCTAAACGAAGCCAAAAACGAGCTTCATATCATAGACCTTCTTGCTGACGTTGTTGTTTACCCCTCAGGTAAGATCAGGGTTGTGGACCTGGACGAGCTGTCCGAGGCCTTTGAGAAGCGCCTCATAAACGAGACTCTTCTTAAAAAGAGCCTGCTCTCTCTGAACAGGCTCCTGAATGAAATCTATACAGATGGTATAGAGCCACTTGCGGCCCCTATTGAAGAACTTATAAAAGCTGAAGGCAAAGATCAGTAGAATACATGCCCACCAATGTTGATTCCTGAAAGTCCCGGCACCGGCGTTCTGAAATATACGCAGTTGCCTACATTCGAATAACCTTTCATTGCTTCATCGGCAGCCTGGTAACAGGCTGCTGTTGCTTTTCCATCGGCAAGTGCCAGTGCAAGCCTTCCGCTTGATGCCGGTGAAAACTGCTTGTTCTGATAAATAACTCCAACCACCGTATCCGGATAAACTGAAGATAATACCCTGTTGATAACAACTGCACCAACGGCCAGCATACCATCGTAGGGTTCTGACCCGGCCTCACAGTATATAAGGTTTGCCAAAAGATATCTGTCTCCCTCGGCAAAGGTAACTTCCGAAATATTCCTCCAGGTGGAGTTCTTGGCAAGTCTGGACATCCTCATCTCTTCGGCAAGCTTGGCCTCAAGCTTTTTGATGTCCGCTTCCTGCGCCTTTATCTGATCCTCAAGTGCCTGGGCCTTGGCTTCGGCATCTGAGATATCGTTGGCATATTGCTTGATGGATCCGGAGGTCTGATTCACTAGGCCTGAAACTCTGCTCTGCTCGGCCTGTTCCTTGACCTTATAATCCTCAAGCTGCTCTCTTTCCTGTTCCAGAACAGCCTCTTTTTCCTCGATGAGCTGCCTGGTCTCAACGTATTCATTGAACATCTTGCGGTCGTAGGCCGAAAGCTGTTCAATATAGTTGTTCTTGTTAAGGAAATCCGCGAAATTGTTGGCTCCGAAGAACATTCCAAGCATCATGTTATTCTGCTTCTCATACATGAACTGAATGCGCTTCTTCATGGAAGCATACTGTTCTTCTTCAATGTTCCTTGCTGCTTCCAGCTCAGCCAGGGTGTTCTCGATCTCGGTTTCCTTATCGCCGATCTGCTCTTCCAAAGACTCAAGATTGTTACTGACCTCAGTCAGCTGAGAGTTCAAGTTGTTCAGCTGCCCCTGAAGTGAGGATTTCTCCTCATTCATCTCGGCAATGTCATCCTTGGTATCCTCGAGCTGACCCTGAGTCTGCTCCTTGGCCTTCTTGGCATTCTCAAGCTGCTGCTTGGTAGAATCCGTGGCGCCTGCAGTTATTGGCATGCTTACAAAGAGCATGATGACCACACAGAAAAGAGCTGTCGTCTTCAAAAGAACTCCGGTTATGAAATTGTCTTTTGCAAAAAAGCTCTTCCTGTGATTCATGGTGTCAGATAGTGATCTTGATGGCCCTTCCGCTTCTTGTGTACTGATAATATCTCACACCGGCAGCGTCGAACATCTTCTTGGATGCCCTTGTTGACGGTGTCTGGCTGTATTTGTCATCGTCATATACAACCGTTTTAATGCCGGACTGTATTATAGCCTTGGCACATTCATTACACGGGAAAAGAGATACATAAATCTTGGCACCCACAAGACTTCCGCCACGGTAGTTTAAGATGGCGTTAAGCTCGCTGTGGGTAACGTACGGATACTTGGTGCAAAGCTCATCATCGCTTTCTCTGTCCCAGGGAAACTCCTCATCTGAGCACCCTTTCGGAAAGCCGTTATATCCCATGGAAAGGATGTTGTTATCTTCGCTTACAATGCAGCTTCCAACCTGAGTATTAGGGTCCTTGGAACGCATGGCTGCAAGCTTTGCAACACCCATGAAATATTCATCCCAGGAAATGTAGTCTTCACGCTTCATATGATCTCCCCCCATATTTGCTACAATCCTACTATTACTTGGTTCCGAAAATTCTGTCTCCTGCATCTCCAAGTCCGGGAACTATGTATCCGTGCTCGTTAAGATGCTCGTCAAGTGCTCCAACGTAAATGTCTACGTCAGGATGTGCTTCCTGCATAGCCTTAAGTCCCTCAGGAGCTGCAATGATGCACATGAAGTGAATGTGCTTGCATCCTCTGTCCTTGAGCATCTGAATAGCTGCAACTGATGATCCGCCTGTTGCCAGCATAGGGTCAACTACGAAAATCTCTCTCTCGGAAACATCTGCAGGCATCTTGCAGTAGTACTCTACAGGCTTTAAAGTCTCGGGATCTCTGTAAAGACCGATGTGACCAACCTTGGCTGTAGGAATAAGTGTAAGCATTCCGTCTACCATACCAAGTCCTGCACGAAGGATAGGTACAACGCAGAGCTTTCTGCCCTTAAGCTCCTTGACTGTTGTCTTGCAGATAGGTGTCTCTACCTCTACATCCTGAAGCTTAAGATCTCTTGTTGCCTCATAGCAGATCAGCATAGCGATCTCGCTGATGGTCTCTCTGAAATCTCTTGTTCCTGTTGTTGTTCTTCTGATAAATCCAATCTTGTGCTGGATCAAAGGATGATCCATAATTACTACTTTGCTCATACGCATCCTCCTGATTAAAATTATTATTTTTCTATCTTGGATATTCTTCTTGCATGCTTCTCAAGGCCTGAAAAAGGAGTATCCAGGAAAACATCTACGATTTCATTACCAAGGAGCTCGCCTGTCATTCCGCCGCCCATGGCAAGAACGTTGGCATCGTTATGCTCTCTTGTAAGTCTTGCTGTTGTTGTCTCGCTGCAAAGAGCGCATCTGATTCCGGGAACCTTGTTGGCTACGATTGAGATTCCGATACCTGTTGTGCAGATAACGATTCCCTTCTCGCACTCGCCTGAAGCTACAGCCTCTGCTGCTGCCCTTCCGAAGTCAGGATAGTCGCAGGAATTCTTGTCATAAGTTCCGAAATCCTTGACCTCAAAACCTCTCTCTGTGAGGTGCTTCTTAACTGATTCCTTAAGATCAAATCCGCCGTGATCACTTGCAATAGCTATCATTTCTCTCTTCTTCCTTCCACTTATAGTATTATAACATTATGGCCTGCGGCCTTCAAAAGCCTATTCATTATTGCCTGGCCGATTCCGCTCTCGTCAAAAGACTCTGAGAACATGATATCAATATTCTCATCATCAAATTCCCTGAGGACCTTAAAGAGTTCGTGGGCGATGGTCGCTTCATCTTCTCTGTTGCCTACGCTCTTAATGACATCTGCACTGTAGAGAGTACTGGTCGCATCCGTTCCGATGATGCCGACTCTCTTGCCCTCTGCCATAGCCTCTTTTGCCTTGGCATTTATATAGTCCACTACTTCCTGCTGGCTTCCCTGAACTATTGTAAGGCTTCCCTTGGGAGCGTAGTGTCTGTATTTCATTCCGGGAGCCTTGGGTTTCTCGGTTGAAGCTGCATCTATAATGGTCCTGTCAATTGTAACTTCTCCCAAAACCTCTTTTAACATATCCTGAGTGATGTAGCCGGGGCGAAGGATCATGGGCTCTTCTGATGTGAGGTCCACGATGGTTGACTCAAGACCTATACCGACCTGACCACCGTCGATGATCATCTCAATCTTGCCGGATAAATCTTCTACGCAGTATCTTGCCAGGGTGGGACTTGGGCGTCCCGATGTATTTGCACTGGGTGCTGCGATATATCCACCGGACTGTCTTATAAGCTCAAGGGCAATCTCATTGTTTGGCATACGGATTGCTACAGTATCAAGGCCTCCTGTGGTCTCGTGGGGAACCTTCTCATTCTTGTTCATTATCATGGTAAGGGGGCCGGGCCAATAGGCCTCTGCCAGCTTGTAAGCTGCCTCAGGTACCTCGTCTACTATTGCCTCCACATCCTCCATGGTTGCCACGTGGACTATCAGGGGGTTGTCTGAAGGCCTTCCCTTTGCTGCGTAGATCTTCTTTGAAGACTCGGGATTTAAGGCATCTCCGCCAAGACCGTAAACCGTCTCGGTAGGAAAGGCAACAAGCCCGCCTTCTTTTATAATATCTCCGGCCTTTTTCAAGATCTCTTTTGCCGCAGCATCAATATTGTGTTCGTCTATCTTATAAAGCTCTGTATTCATAATTCTTATCAGCCACCTACATATGAAGCGATGAGATCCCATACTTCAGGGGATTCCATGCCAAGTGACCACTCTGCGATTCCTGCTATATTATTGGCTTTCATGGAGTCGATCTTCTGTCCGAGACTTGTCTCATCTTCCATCCAGATCTGAACCAGGGTTCCGTCCTGTGTGTATTCGCCGTAGTTCTGTCCTGCCTCTGCATTCCACTGCATGTCGATGTTGTGGTTTGCAATAAATTCCTTGGCAGTCTTCATGGCAACAGCTTCGCTGGAAACCTTGCCGTCTGTGGTGCGCCAGATTCTTGTGTAGAAAGGAACTGCGTTGATGACCTTCTGCGCCGGTACATCCTCAAGAGTCTTGATGATACCGTTCTCTACATATTTAAGAGAAGCAACGGAACCGGCCTCCTGAGATCCGCCGTAGTGCTCATCATATCCCATGATGATAACATAATCAGCGAAAATCCCCTGTTCCTCAAGATCATAGTGATCGTTGAAATTCATAGGTACATAGTTATCTACTGAGAAAACAAGCCCTGCCTTTCTGCAGGCGATGGACAGCTCTCTCATGAACTGAACAAAGGACTGACCATCCTCTGTTGCGATAAGCTCAAAGTCAAGGTTGATACCGTCTGCTCCGACTGCCTGTGTCTCCTCAACTGCCTTGCTGATGATGGCTGCTCTGCTGGATGCGTGTGATAAGAACTCATGGGATGAAACTTCGCTTCCTCCGGTGAAGTTATCAAGAAGCACCCACACATCAATGCCCCTGTCATGGGCAGTGTTGACATAAGAAGATGTCGCAAAGCTTCTGATCGTTCCATCGTTATCTGTTACTGCAAGCCATGTTGGGCAAAGAACATTAAGGCTCTTAGCATTTGATAAAACATCAGTTATGGTATCATTACCTGCTACGCCTCCGATGTTATGGAAGCCCAGGTTGACCATTCCATCCTTGGAGATTCCTGTAAATTCAGGCTCTACATAATCCTCAACAGGGATAGGGCTCTTTGTGGTCTTATCCTTAAGTCTCTTGTTCTCGACATAACCGATGAAGGAGTCTGCGCTCTTAACCTTGGTCCAGTTCTCAAGCTCCTCAAGAACGATTACCTGATCACCCTTTTTTACTTCCTCAAGGACTTCACTCTTTACTCCGCCTCTTATGCGAATCTGAGTGTTCTTGGAAATAGTTGCAACCTCTTCATCCTCCCAGCTTGTGTTGAGCTGTAAGTGATTAGGGTTATCAAAACCTTCATAATAGAAGTTTGCGTATTTCTTTACATAATCAAGGGCAATGTAGAGAGTCTCTCCCTCGAGCCTTGAGATTACGTAGCTCTCTTCAGAGCTTCCTCCATCGCTGTCAGACCAGGCGTTTGTGCCGATGACATTTGTAATAACCGCTGTGGGTGTTGTGTAGAGAAGTGTTCCATCCTCTACTCCGTAATAAAAGCGGTCATTGAGGTACTTCTGAACAGAAGCAAAATCCATGTAGTAGTAGCCGTCAAAGAGCTTAGCGTGCTCTTCGATCTTCTCATTGCCTAAAATGATGGGAACGTCATTATCGCCTTCTACTCCGAAATAGGCCTCAAGATCAGCCTTCTCTGTGCTGTAGGAGTACTTCTTGAGCATCTCCTGACCCACGTAAATACCTGCAAAAATAAAAATAAGGACGATTATAATAATCGCCGGAAGTATCTTTTTCTTCATATCCTAGCTCCTTTACAATCGCCCTATATTATAACAGACTATTAAGTTTACGTCATTAATGAAAGTACTCCTATCCTGTTAACAATCTATGTTAAAACTAACTTGTTGTGCATGGTGGGGTCCATTTTGCAAAGGTTGATTGTTATTATGGATTTTCCTTTCGCCATTCGGATACCAGATTCCCAAAAGGCAATACACGTGATAAATTCCTCAAGTGAACAGTTCAGATACCCGTTTTTGATGTTGACATATTTTAATATTTAGAAGCGCCCAACCACAAATCCTTCCGCCACATATTTTGACTCGTACAAAATATGGTATAATTTAAGTAGAAATAAAAGATTTTGTTTGTCTGAATTTTGTTTGTTGTTTGTTCTTAGGGGAATCATATTTGAAACTACTAAGACATCTTACCGCATTGGTAAGAAAAAAGAAAAATAGAAGTTTAAAATTTCCCTATCACGCCTCCTTTCCGGACTTAAGTCTCGCAGGAGCGCCTCACAAGAAACAATGATAACAGCAAAATCTTAAGATTTACCGTCGAAATTTCTTAAGATTTTTTGTAGAATTCTTAAGATTTTATGTAGATGGTAGGTTTTTAGCATTAAAATGACGATATACCTATTGACATAGTATATTTAAGCACTTAATATCTATGTATTCCAAAGTCAGGAGAGGAGGTATGCATCATGAAGATTGAAAAAGTAAACGATCACCAGATCAGATGTACACTTACCAGAGATGACCTTGCGAAGAGAGACCTCAAGATTACTGAGCTTGCATATGGAACGGACAAGGCAAAAGAGCTTTTCCAGGACATGATGCAGCAGGCAAATATAGAGTTTGGATTTGACGCCGAAGATACTCCGCTTATGATCGAGGCCATTCCCATCAACTCAGAATGTATTGTCCTTATAATAACCAAGGTAGAGGATCCGGATGAACTTGATACCAGGTTCTCCAATTTCGCTCCTTCCGTTCATGAAGAGGACGAGGATGAGGACGATGAGGATGAAGACTACGAGTACGATGAGGAAGAAGAGGATGATGAAGAGGATGTGATGAGTCTTTTCAAGAGACTTCAGCACAGTAACATGAGCGACTTCATCGATACTCCTTTCGGATCACAGTCAGATTCCAAGAAGGTTAAAGAGAAAACATCCGGTCCCAAGAAAAAGGGCGTTCCAAGCAGAAAGGGATCGAGAATCTTCTCATTCAATTCCCTTCACGAGGTTACTAAATTCGCAGCAATAGTTAATCGCAAGTTCTGTGGAGTAAATACTCTCTACAAGAACGAAGCAAAAGGTAAGTACTACCTGATACTTCATCAGGGTGACATAGACAGTGCAGTATTTGCAAACATCTGCTCTCTTCTTACCGAGTACGGTCAGACAGAGATCGGCAATACAGCAGATGAGCACTATCTGGCTGAGCACTTCACTGTAGTTATCAAGGATAACGCAGTGCAGACTCTTTCAAAAATTTAACGATGTATATAAAAAAACCCCATGGCCATCGGCCATGGGGTTTTTATTATATCTGTTTAACTCTCAGATGATCGAAAGATCAATCTTTTCCGTAAAGAGCAACCAGCTTCTCAAGATAAGCTCTGTGCTCCTTAGCGTGCTCTGCAGCAGCTGCATTGAGCTTAGCAGCTCTCTCAGGATTCTTGAGCTTAAGTGAAAGGTATCTAACCTCACCATCAAGGAAGCTCTGGAAGTCCTCTGTAGCAGGCTTGGAATCAAGAGTGAACTTGTTCTCTGCCTCAGGATTGAATCTGAACATATCCCAGTATCCTGTAGCTACAGCCTTCTTCTCCTCATCCATAACCTTGTTCATGCCGGCCTTAAGACCCTGGTTGATACAAGGAGCATAAGCGATGATAAGTGAAGGTCCAGGATAAGCCTCTGCCTCTTTGATTGCGTTGATGGTCTGCTGCATGTTAGCACCCATAGCGATCTGTGCAACATATACATAACCATAGCTCATTGCGATAGAAGCAAGATCCTTCTGCTTGATCTCTTTTCCGCCTGCAGCGAACTGTGCAACAGCACCTGTAGGTGTAGCCTTAGATGACTGTCCGCCTGTATTTGAGTAAACCTCAGTGTTTACAACGAGTACGTTTACATCCTTACCGGAAGCAAGTACGTGATCGAGACCACCGAATCCGATATCGAATGCCCATCCGTCACCACCGAAGATCCACTGTGACTTCTTAGCTGCAAAGTCTTTGTTCTTAAGAACATACTTAGCTGCGTCTGAGTTATCGCCTGCAAGAGCCTCAACAAGAGCATCTGTAGCAGCGAAGTTCTCAGCACCATTTGAGAATGTATCGAGCCACTTCTGAGCAGCATCCTTAGCAGCGCCACCAGCAGCAACGATCTCCTCAACCTTCTCCTTGATTGCATCACGGAGAGCGTTCTGAGCGAGTACCATACCCATACCAAACTCAGCATTATCCTCGAACAGTGAGTTATCCCATGCAGGACCCTGTCCCTTAGCATTTACTGTGTAAGGTGTTGAAGGTGAAGAGTTACCCCAGATTGATGTACATCCTGTAGCGTTTGCAACGTACATTCTCTCACCAAAGAGCTGAGTAACAAGTTTAACGTAAGGTGTCTCACCACAACCAGCACATGCGCCTGAGAACTCAAGGAGAGGCTGCTTGAACTGTGAACCTCTGATAGATGTCTCTTTAAGCTTCTCAACAACTTCATCCTTGATAGGAAGAGTTACTGCATAATCGAAGTAAACCTGCTCGTCCTTGTTGTCTGCAATAGCACCCATCTTAAGGGTCTCACCCTGCTTGTTTCCAAGACATACATTTGCGCAAGATCCGCAACCTGTACAATCAAGAGCAGAGATAACAACTGAGAACTTGTATCCGGGAACGCCGTTAAGGTCCTTAGTCTCAAGACCTGCAGGAGCCTTAGCAACTTCGTCGTCTGTAAGAGCAACTGTACGGATTGCAGCGTGAGGACATACGAGTGAGCAGAAGCCACACTGTACGCACTTCTCAGCATTCCACTTAGGAACATTTACTGCGATACCTCTCTTCTCGTATGCAGCTGATCCTGAAGGTGTATCACCTGCAACGTAAGGAAGAACCTCTGAAACCTTAAGAGTGTTACCTTCCTGAGCGTTAACCTTTGACTGGATGTTGTTAACAAAGTCGATAACATCCTTTCTTGATCCTTCTGCCTTCTTGAACTCAAGACCCTCATCCTGTGCGTTAGCCCATGACTCAGGAATCTCTACCTTGATAAGGTTCTTAGGATCTGCACCGGCATCGATAGCATCCCAGTTCTTCTTAACAACATCTTCACCCTTACGGCCGTATGTCTTCTGAGCAGCGTCCTTCATGAACTTGATAGCGTCTTCCTCAGGAATGATCTTTGTGATATTGAAGAATGCTGACTGAAGAATTGTGTTAATTCTTGTAGGTCCCATTCCAACCTCAACACCGATCTTAGAACCGTTCATGATGTAGAAGTTGATCTTGTGGTCATACATGAACTTCTTAACCTGGCCGGGGATCTCAGTCTCAAGCTGATCTACTGTCCAAGGGCAGTTAAGAAGGAATGATCCTCCATCAACAAGCTCCTGAACCATGTTGAACTTGCGGATGTATGAAGGATTGTGGCAAGCTACGAAGTCTGCCTTCTTGATGAGGTAAGTTGACTTGATAGGCTTCTTACCAAATCTAAGGTGAGACATTGTAACACCGCCTGACTTCTTAGAGTCATAATCGAAGTATGCCTGAGCATACATGTCTGTGTTATCACCAATGATCTTGATGGAGTTCTTGTTAGCACCAACAGTACCGTCAGCACCAAGACCCCAGAACTTGCAGTTTGTTGTTCCCTCAGGTGTTGTAACGAGAGGTGCACCGGCATCAAGTGAAAGATTTGTTACATCATCTTCGATACCGATTGTGAACTCTTCCTTAGTATCGTTGTTGAATACAGCAACGATCTGAGCAGGAGTTGTATCCTTTGAACCAAGGCCGTAACGTCCGCAGAATACAGGAACTGACTCAAACTTTGTTCCCTTAAGAGCTGCGATAACATCAAGAGCAAGAGGCTCACGGTATGAACCGGGCTCCTTAGTTCTGTCGAGAACTTCGATTCTCTTAACTGAATCAGGGATAGCATCAACAAGAGCCTTAGCTGAGAAAGGTCTGTAAAGTCTAACCTTTACAACACCAACCTTCTTGCCCTGCTTCTCAAGGTAATCGATTGTCTCTTCGATTGTATCGTTTACAGAACCCATAGCTACGATAACTACCTCTGCGTTAGGATCGCCGTAGTAGTTGAAGAGCTTGTAATCTGTACCAATCTTAGCATTAACCTTGTCCATGTACTTCTGAACAATTGCAGGAAGCTCGTTGTAACCTGTGTTACAAGCTTCTCTTGTCTGGAAGAAGATATCAGGGTTCTGAGCTGAGCCCATCTGACAAGGATGATTAGGATTGAGAGCGCCAGCCTTGAAAGCATCGATTGCTTCATGGTTAACCATCTCATCGAGATCCTTATAATCCCATACTTCGATCTTCTGAATCTCGTGTGAAGTACGGAATCCATCAAAGAAGTTAATAAAAGGAATTCTGCCTTCGATTGCTGCGCAGTAAGCAACAGGTGTTAAGTCCATAACCTCCTGTACACTAGAATCGCAGAGCATAGCAGCACCAGTCTGGCGGCAAGCATATACGTCAGAGTGATCACCGAAGATGTTAAGAGCGTGAGAAGCTACGCAACGAGCTGATACGTTGAATACGCCTGGAAGTCTCTCACCAGCTACCTTGTAGATATCAGGGATCATAAGAAGAAGTCCCTGAGAAGCTGTGTATGTAGATGTAAGAGCACCTACTACCAGTGATCCGTGTACAGCACCTGCTGCACCAGCCTCAGACTGCATCTCAGTAATCTGAACTGTACGGCCGAAAATGTTTTTCTTTCCGGCTGTTGCCCACTCATCTACATGCTCAGGCATAACAGATGATGGTGTGATTGGGTACATAGCGGCAACTTCAGTGAATGCATATGAAGCATATGCAGCAGCTTCGTTACCGTCCATGGTTTTCATGTTTCTTGCCATTTTAATTCCTCCTACCTTATTATATTGTGAGTTCTTGGCTTTTTACACAATTGTCAGTATACGACAATAAGTGTTGTAAAAACTTGATTAGAATCAAAAACGCGCAAAAACACCGTCCACACTCTTTTTCCTCCCATAGAAAACAGCTGTGTACGGATGAAATGCACGTATTCTGCCGTCTTCCATAGTACCATTTTTATAAAAGATTGTCAGCCAATTTATAATATTTTTATCAATTAATCTGATAAAAGTTTTCGTTATTGTTATTGATTAATCACTTTTTCTATATTATGATAAATAAGTAACAAAGGCAGGTATGGCTAAGCCGCTTTGTTATGCTACACATTAGTAGTAACTTTTTTATTTATGGAAGGAGAATTTATTATGGCATACGTTATTAGTGATGGTTGCATCAGCTGCGGATCATGCGCTGCTCAGTGCCCTGTTTCAGCTATTTCTCAGGGAGACACACAGTACGTTATCGACGCTGACACATGTATCGATTGCGGATCATGTGCTGCTCAGTGCCCTGTTTCAGCTATCTCTCAGGGTTAATTGAATACAAAAACATGAGCCTTTCGGCATCTGCCGAAAGGCTCTTTTTTTATCTTCCTTTTTCAAGATTGGCGAACTTAGTGAACTGCGGAAGCCACATAAGCTCTACCGTTCCGATTGGGCCGTTTCTCTGCTTGGCAATAATGATGTCAGCAACGCCCTTCTTCTCGGTGTCTTTATTGTAGTAGTCATCTCTGTAGATGAACATTACCATATCCGCATCCTGCTCGATGGCTCCGGACTCACGAAGGTCTGAAAGCATGGGCCTGTGATCGGGTCTTTGCTCAACCGCACGGGAGAGCTGTGAGAGGGCTACAACAGGAACGTTTAGTTCTCTGGCAAGTGCCTTAAGGGCACGTGAAATGTCTGAAATCTCCTGCTGTCTTGATTCAGAACTTCTTCCTGTTCCTCCTGTCATGAGCTGCAGGTAGTCGATCATGATTACCTGAAGGCCAAACTCCATCTTGTACTTTCTGCACTTTGAACGGAGCTCCTGGATTGAGATACCGGGAGTATCGTCGATGATAAGTCTGCTCTTTCCCACTACATCAGCGCTCTCGATGAGGTTCTCCCAGTCCATGTCCGACATGTTGCCGGTACGGATGTGCTGTGAATCAACGTGGGACTCCATGGACAACAGACGGTTTACCAGCTGCTCCTTACTCATCTCGAGTGAGAAGATGGCAACACACTTATCGTCATGGAAAGCCATGTGCTCAGCGATGTTAAGAACGAACGCCGTCTTACCCATTGAAGGTCTCGCTGCGATAAGTATAAGATCCGAAGGCTGGAAGCCTGCTGTGTCATAATCAAGATCTGTAAAGCCGGTGGCATGGCCCGTTACGTTTCCTGTGGTCTTGCTGGCTTTCTCTATTCTGTCCAGAGCGTTCATAACGATCTTGTCGATGGCGACGAACTCTCCGGTGTTTCTCTTTTGTGTTATCTGGAATACGCTCTTTTCAGCATCATTGAGGATTCCTTCCATGTCATCTGCATTGTTGTAGCAGTTGTTGATGGTATCTTCGCTGACGTGGATGAGCTTTCTGAGTGTGGACTTCTCAGCAACGATCTGGGCATAGTACTTGACGTTGGCAGAGGTGGGCACAGCATCAACGAGGCTTGCCAGATACTCTGCGCTGCTGGTCTGCGCCGATACGTTCTTGTCCCTTAGTCTGTCCTGAAGTGTGACAACATCCACCACTCTTCCGTCAGCCTCAATCTCCTCCATGGTCTGGAACAGTATTCCAAGTTGTTTGTTATAGAAGTCATCTGCCGTTATTATCTCAGATGCTACGTGAATGGCTTCCCTGTCAAGAAGCATGGCGCCCACAACGGACTGCTCAGCTTCAAGGCTGTTTGGTGCCACTCTTTTCAGAATGGTCTCTTCCTGCATATTACTGTTCCTTTACCTGAACCTTCAAAGTGGTTGTAACCTGTGGATGAAGCTTAACGGGAATCTCGTAGGTGCCGAAAGCCTTGATGGGCTCAGGCATCTGAAGTTTCTTCTTATCAATGTCAAATCCGAACTGCTGCTTGGCGGCTGTCACGATCTCTTTTGACGAAACAGAGCCGAATACTCTTCCGCCTTCACCGGCCTTCATTGTGAGCTGAACTGTCTTCTCTGCAATCTTCTCACCGTAAGCCTTGGCTTCGTCGAGCTGCTGTTTGGCAACGATTGAATCCCTCTTCTGCTGGTTCTTGAGCTCGTTAAGGTTCTTCTGCGTAGCCTCTACGCCCAGCTTCTTGGGGATAAGCATATTCTTGGCATATCCGTCGCTAACCTTAACGACTTCGCCCTTTTTTCCTAAACTCTTTACGTCTTCTAATAAAATAACCTGCATTATATTACAATTCTCCTTCTTCTAGCATTTTATCAAGTGTCTTCTTAAGTGTGGCAATGGCCTCGTTGACTGAGACGCCTTCCATCTGACATCCGGCGCTGCTCATGTGGCCGCCTCCGCCGAGCTTCTCCATGATAACCTGTACGTTGACTTCATCGATGGATCTGGCGCTGACATATACCTGATTCTGGTAGTCAGTGCATACAAAGCTGGCTCTTACTCCCTTGATGTTCAAAAGTTCATTGGCTGCCTGAGCGCCAACGATGGTCGGGCTTGAAATATCGTCATTGGTAAGAACCGATATTGCAAATCTGCCCTTGTAGATCTCTGCCTGACTTACTGCGTCAGCCTTGGCCTTGTACTCGCCTACGTCCTCTCTAAAGAGCTTTCTTACTCTTGTTACGTCTGCGCCGTTTCTGCGAAGGAACGCTGCTGCCTCAAAGGTTCTGACACCGGTCTTGTTCATGAAGTTGTTGGTGTCTACCATGATACCTGAGTAGAGACTGTCAGCCTCTTCTGCGTGGATCTTGACGTTGTCACCGATGTACTGAAGGATCTCCGATACCATCTCACAAGCTGATGAAGCATATGGCTCAACATAGGAAAGAGTGGCATTCTCTATAACCTCTGCACCCTGCCTGTGGTGATCGAGAACAACTATGGTCTTGCAGAATCTAAGAAGCTCAGGGCACTCGGTAATGCTGGGCTTATTAACATCAACTACCACAAGAACCGTGTTGTTGCCTGCCATATCAATGGCCTGCTGATTGGATATGATCATGTCATCCTCGTACTCGGGATTAGACTTAAACAGGTCAACCAGTGGCTGCATGGAAGTTGTGACATCGTTCAAAACGATGTGACACTTCTTGTCCAGAGTCTTGGCAATTCTGTAGATACCAACGGAGGATCCGAAGCTGTCCACATCACCCATTCTGTGTCCCATTACGATGACATCGTCTTTGCCTGAAATGATCTCTCGAAGGGCGTGAGCTTTAACTCTTGCCTTAACCCTTGTACTCTTCTCGATCTGCTGACTCTTGCCTCCGTAGTAGGAGATGCTGTCCGCAGTCTTGACAACCGCCTGGTCTCCGCCTCGGCCGAGAGCAACGTCGATGGCGTTTCTTGCAAACTCGTAATTCTGCGCATAGGAGAGTCCGTTAAGACCGATACCGATACTCAAGGTAACTGCCATCTCATTACCGATATTGACGGTCTTTACATCCTCTAAGATATCAAATCGCTGTTCCCTCAAAAGCTCACATGACTTCTTGGGCATTACAACGAAGTACTTATCCTTCTCAATCTTCTTGGTAATACCGTTACAGGAAGCGATATACTTGTTGATCTTACGGTCGATAAGAGCTGTCAAAAGAGATCTTCTTACTTCCTCTACGCTGTCCAGCGCCTCTTCGTAGTTATCAAGATAAATAAGTCCTGCTGCCAGTGACTGATTATCTACTTCCTGAATTGCCAGCTTAAGTGCTGTCTCATCAAACAGATAAACAGCTATAAGACTTCCGTCGTACCCCTCGGCATCAATGATGTCGCTGTTGGTCGCCATCTCTTTTAACGAGATCCTCTTGAGCTTCATGGTGTAGTTACTGTTCTCGTATTCGAGTTCGTAGGAGAGCTCCTCATAACCAACCGGGAACTTATCTACCGTGATAGTCGGGAAAAGAGATGTTATAGACTTTCTGTATCCTCTCTCCTGATGAACGATCTTCTCAAACGCCGAGTTGGTCCAGACAACCTTGCCGGTGTCATCAAGTACAGCATGGGCAAGGTCCAGTTCCCTCAGGAGCTTCTTCTGGATCTGACCGTACTCCGTAGCAAAGCTGACAAGCTCATTCATAATGATGGGCTTGCTGTAGAAATGCATATATAAAACCGCAATGAAATAAAGTCCTGTGAACGCAAGAAGAATCAGACCGGCAGTGATACTGACAGTAAACACCGCCAGATTGACCAGCGCCAGCAGGATTCCAAGATATGTAAAGACGCGAAAATAAGACTTAAGTCTCCCCTTTAGTTTTACTCTGTTCTTACCAGCCATATTTCTAGTCCTCTTCCCCCAACGTATTGGACATTAGATGCAAAATTATCACTAATATAGTATAGCATAAAACCCATTTGATGGGGCAGACGAATTACTTTTAAGGTAGTGTGACAGTTTTGTGATTTTAGTTTTGTTATTCTTAACCTATCAAAAGACAACAACGCTTCAGAGAAGCAAATAAAAATAGCACATAAAGGAGAATAAAATTATGAAGAAGACTATGATCACAAGAGCAGCAACACTTATGGCAACAGTAGCTATAGCAGTTACGGCATTACCCATGACAGCATTTGCAGCACGTCCATGTCACAGTGGACAAGGAAGAGACGGAAAGAAATACGCTCCGGTATATACCACAACTACAACTCCTACAACAACACAGACTTTCACAGGCCCTGTTACAAAGGATCAGGCTCTTCAGATAGCACTCACACATGCAGGATACAAGCAGAGCGAAGTGCAGTTTCCTATAGTTAAGAAAGATTATGATGATGGAATGGAAGTTTGGGAAGTAGAATTCCACAAGGGATTTATTGAATACAATTACGATATCGAAGTTTCAACAGGACAGATCGTAGATTTTGACATTGACGATTAACATTTCTTTTTCATACATACACAAAAATAAGGGAAGGACGAAAGTCCTTCCTTTCTTATTGTATATCTTCAGCCTTTTTTGCTTTTTCTTTCCTGGAGTCCATGATCATTTTGATGAGTGTGACTGTGCTGGTTACAACTGTAAGAGCATCGAAAGCAGCACCGGTATAGGACTTCAGGACAAAGTGATAGATCGCCCAGGGCACAAATGAAAGTGTCACAAGGAGCTTAAACTTAACAGGGTCCTTGATATCCATAAATATAATATAGACGGTGCAGACTGCTGCCGGAATAATTCCAAGAAATCCCTGGTCATTGAGGGCGATGGTAAATCCTATGGATGCAACTATAAGAATTATCTTCCACGCAAGATTCAGCTTGTCCTTGTAGCACAGGAAATTCCTGAAGCAGGAAAGGACGTTGCTGACAGCGCCTGTCACTCCCCCGAGAAGGAGCATGCTCACAGCCTGCATAAGGAGCTGGATGGTCTGCACAATAAGAATCCTGCTCTTTTTCTTGATGGCGCCGGATCCTACCTGGACTATGGCAGCCACGAAATCTATTATGTTCGCAATGATAATGTTCATTTTATGTTGATACCCTTCTTTACTTTTCTTACTAATATCATGATGAAGATCATGTCGATGAAAAGAGCTATCGCAATGCTTCCGACTCCTGTTGCGATGCCAAAATCATCGGCGATAAAACCAACTATAGAAGGCATGATTATAGACCCGAAACTGGCTGTTGTCAAAATGAAGCTCCAGGCAAGGCTGTATTTCTTGATGAGTTCTCCGGCAAAAGACACTGTGGTTGCGTAAATTCCTGCCATGGAAAAGCCAAAGCCCATGATCCCTATAACGATAGGAGTCGTTGATCTGGACATGATAAGCACGATGAAGAAGAGCACAATTCCGATGCCCATGGCCGGCAGAAGATTTTCTTTTCTGACTTTGGTAGAAAGGAAGGCTGTCGTCAGTCTTCCGCACAGTATCATTATCCATAGGATGCTGGCTGTGCTCTGTGCAAGGTTTGGAGGCAAAAGACCTGTATCCTTAAAATAGGTGATCATCCAGCCGATTACTCCCTGCTCAGCGCAGAGATAGAAAAACAGTGTAGCTGTGACAATGTAAAATATGGGTTCACTGAAAAACCCAAAAGTATTGCCGGCTTTTTTCTCTTTCTTTTGGTCAAGCTCTTTTACCTCATCCTGATCCTCAGGGATCATGTAGTACATAACGCAGGTAAGGACACCCAAAACCACCAGGAAGATGCAGGCATAAACCCAGTTAGTGCTCTGAGTCCTTGTGATCATCATAAGGATCAGCGGAAATGCGAAGGCTCCGACAGCAAAGCAGGCATGGAGGCAGTTAAGAGCCCAGGCCATTCCTGTTGCTATTGAGTTTATCTTGGTGTTGCAGTAGTTACTTGATGCGCCTCTTGCAACTCCCGTTGCGAAGAAAGCAAATGCCAGAAGAAATCTGTTTCCTCCAAAGAGCATTATGAGAAATGACAATGGGAAAAAGATCTCGAAGAGGAGAATACTCTTTTTCCTTCCTATAAGCATAGGAAGCGCTCCGGAGAAGAAGCTTGAAAAGAGATTTCCCACGGAGTGAAGGCTTACTATAAGTCCGCAAAATGCATAGTCAAGCCCATGAGCATCTCTCAAAAAAGGCAGAAGGGAGCCGATGGACAGCGCCAGCATTCCGTTTGTCAAAAAGACTGCAAAGCATAGTATGAATTGTTTTCTCTTTATCTTATCGTTCACTGTAATTATTCCTTTTTTATTTTCAATTTTCAGCCACAACCCATTATACTGAAGAAATCTTTTTTAATAAATGAAGATATTATACAATTTGTAGTTTTATTTACCTCTTTAATGTGTTAACATGGTGAAGTGAAACATGTATGAAAAAAGAAAGGGGAAACAACATGACATCATCACAAATTGGAATTATCATCTCAATTCTTGTGTATCTCTGTGGAATGCTTCTTGTGGGCTTTGTGAGTTCCAAGGATACCAACGACGTCAAAGACTTTTATCTGGGCGGAAGAAAGCTCGGTCCCTTCGTCACTGCCATGAGTGCAGAGGCTTCCGACATGAGCTCTTACCTTCTTATGGGAGTTCCCGGACTTGCTTACTTTTCAGGTATTGCCGACGCAGGCTGGACAGCTTTCGGTCTTATCGTCGGAACCTATCTCAACTGGCTCTTTACCGCAAAGAGGCTTCGTAACTACACAGAGTCTCTGGATGCCATAACCATCCCTGATTACTTTAAAAAGCGCTTCAATGACAAGAGCAATGTAATCCTTTGCATCGGCGCTGCATTTATCCTTATATTCTTCGTACCTTATACAGCATCAGGATTCTCTGCCTGCGGTAAGCTCTTTTCATCACTGTTCGGCGTTAACTATCAGCTTGCAATGATCGTATCCGCAGTCATCATCGTGGGCTACACCACAACCGGCGGATTCCTTGCTGCTTCCAAGACAGACTTTATCCAGTCAATAGTTATGACTGCTGCCCTTGCCTTTGTTGTATGCTTCGGTATCAACGCAGCCGGCGGTATTGCTGCTGTTTCCGAAAATGCCAAGAGCCTTCCGGGATTCCTCGATGTAAGTGCAACCTACAACAATGCCACAGGTGCAGCTGACTCCTACGGCTTCTTTAACAAGGTAACAATGTTCTGCTGGGGACTCGGATATTTCGGAATGCCTCATATCCTGCTGAGATTCATGGCTGTCAGAAAGTCATCAGAGCTTAAGCTCTCAAGAAGAATTGCATCCGTATGGGTTGTATTCTCACTTGGTGTTGCCGTTATCCTCGGCGTTATCGGAAGAGCAATGACTCAGACCGGCGCTCTTGAATCACTCATCGAAGATCCAACCAGCTCATCAAAGGCAGAGACACTTATCGTTGTTCTTGCAAATCAGATTAGCCAGTACAATTTCCTCTTTGCTCTTATAGCAGGTATCATCATCGCGGGCATCCTTGCTTCAACAATGTCAACTGCAGACTCACAGCTCATCGCAGCATCTTCTGCAGTTTCTGAGAACATTGTTCAGGATACCCTTGGCATTAAGCTCTCCGAGCGCGCAGCTATGCTGACTGCAAGAATTACTCTTATCGCTGTTGCTGTATTTGGTGTTGTTATCGCATGGAATCCCAACAGCTCAGTATTTGGTATCGTATCCTTTGCCTGGGCAGGCTTCGGCGCAGTATTCGGCCCGGCTATGATCCTGTCTCTCTACTGGAAAAGAGCTAACAAGTTCGGAGCAATTGCCGGAATGATTTCAGGTGGTGCAATGGTATTCATCTGGAAATATCTGGTAAGACCTCTCGGTGGTGTTTGGAACCTCTATGAACTTGCTCCTGCTTTCCTTGTTGCAATCATCGTGATCGTGGTTGTAAGTCTTCTTACACCGGCACCTGATGATGACATGGTAGCTAAGTTCGAGCATGTTTCAAAGATGTCTTAACATACAGTCATAAATCCCAAATTCTTAAAAAAGAGCTGTCATCCCGTTCTGGGATGGCAGCTCTTTGATTTACCTATTTAACTAATGCCCAGGACCTTTTTCATCTGCGCAGAAGTGGCGATCGGATAAATGTCTTTCATGTGTTCTGCAATGCGTGCTCCGGAGTCGGCAGATGACTCTCTATACGCAGATGTCAAATGATCATATCCCCACAAGGTCTCAGGCTTGGTGTAGATTGCTATTGGCCAGCCGTAGAGCTCGCCCTTCTTGTTCCTCCTCTGCCTGAAGTCCCGAACGCAGAGATAGGTCTTCATCTGAAGGTCGGTGATGGTTCCGTCAAAGCCCTTTTCTCCGCCCTTGCCAAAACCTGCACGGGCTTTAAGTTCATTGGAATATATCTCCTGCTCAAGCTCAAGTACATCCATGATCTTCTTCTGGCGCCTTGAAGCCTTCTCATCGTCCCAAAGGGCATCAAAGTCATAACCGTCGCGCCTGTGATTTGCAAAATACGGAAGCCACTGTTTGGAGATAAAGCCTGCTTTCTTATCAAAGAACTTGCCATAGGCAACCTCTGTGCTTCGCGCAATAAGTTCTCTCCACTCCCAGGGGTCAACCTCCGGATCTCCGCACCACCAGTAGTCCGGCACTGTGCGCTCCTCCAGCGAGAATCCCGGAATATCATTTTTAAACAATGGCAAAAAGCCTGTCTCATTTATGTAGTTGATCGCATCCCGGACAGTATGCAGGCATTCCGGATCATTCCAGTCAACACCGTACATTATCCAGGTTCCGTTTTCATTTCCCATGCCTTGCCTCTGTTATTACTTGCCATCAGGGAAGCTTGTGAAGAAGTCTCTCTCCACCAAAGGCTCGCCATATTTCTCTTTTGCATCAGCAAATGCCTTGATCATAAAGGACATATTTCTGGCCAGATTTCTCATGGTCTGAAGGCCTTCAAGATCCTTCTCAACATCTTCTCTTGAGAAGCCGTGCACCTGATTCCAGTATGTACTGGGTGCAACAGGCATTCCGCTGATAGTGAAGTATTTGTTCAGCGCATCAAAGGTTGCTGTATTGCCGCCTCTTCTGCAGCTGACTACCGCGGCGCCCACCTTGAGATGCTTGGAGAAAGATGTGCTGTAAAAGAGTCTGTCCATAAACGAAAGGATAGTTCCGTTGGGAGAAGCATAATAAACAGGGCTTCCGACAACAAGGCCGTCAGCATCCTTAAACTTCTCTGCTACCTCGTTTACAAGGTCATTAAATACGCACTTTCTATTCTTTTCACAAAAGCCGCAGGATACGCATCCGCGGATATCCTGATTTCCAACCTGGATAACCTCAGTATCAACTCCCTCTTGTGAAAAGACATTTACCATCTCCTCCAGTGCTCTGGCTGTACAGCCGTTTGCGTGAGGACTGCCGTTTAACAGTAATACCTTTGCCATAAGAACCTCCTGATCATCTGCTTTATACCTTTTTCCTGCCGGACTCTATAAGCTCTTTCTCAAAAGCCTCAGGGTTCTTCAGGTAGTAGTCCTGATGATACTCCTCAGCTTCGTAAAAGCTCTTAAACTTCTCAATTGCAATTCGGGCGCGCTTTCCCGACTCCTCTTCCAGTTTTCTAATACGAGCCTGTGCCCTTAGCTTCTCTTCCTCTGTGGTGTAGTAGATCGCCAGGGTATAGGAGAATCCCTTGTCGATAAACTGTCCCTCTCCGTCGTATGGATCAACGTTTGCCAGGAAGATATCCAGGAGCTTGTCATATGTCACCTTCTCGGAATCATATTCAAGCATAATAGTCTCGCGATGCCCTGTCTTCTGAGCCTTAACATCTTCATATTTGGGATCAACCTCATCCCCTCCGGAATATCCGCAGACCACCTTGTCTACTCCGTACATCTTATAGATCGGTGTGACGCACCAAAAGCATCCACCGGCAAAATATGCTCTCATAACTGTCCTGCCTTTCATCAATGTGATGAAGAAGTTGTTGCGGAAGAAGTACTTGCAGCCATAATAGCAACTAGCATTGCTGTCTGCTCTGCAACTACTCTTGCTACAGCTCCGCTTATAACAGACGCTCCGACCTTGTAGTTCTCGTCTGAATTGTCTCCTGCAACCATCATGGTTCCAAACATAAGTCTTGTAGCCTTGCCCATGTCAAAGGCACCAAAGCCCTTATTGCCCTTTAAGTAATCAGCTGTCTCTACGACCTCTGCTGCAATATCGTCAGATCCGGCATTAAGGCCAATAAGTGTTCCCAAAGAAGCCAGTTCATAGCCCTTGCCATACTTAGCTCCTGCTGCGGCAAAAGCATCAAAAATTTCTATAGCCTTGTCTGCCTTGTCCTGTGCACCACCTTCGTATGAAGTAAGAACCTGGCTCAGTGAATATACTGCATTGTCATGAAGTGAAAACTTCTTCTTAAGGCACTGATAGGTCTCCTCAAGCTCTTCCAGGATGTCTTCTGTCTTCTTGCCGCTTATGGCGAGAAGAACGGCAAAAGAGGTATCCTCATCCGATGTAAGGAACGGATGGACCTTATTCATGCCCTTTAATATCTCGTTAGTCTTCTCAATAATAGCATCTGCCTCAGAAGCTTTACCCACATCGCAAATAGTCATGGCAGCAAGTGCTCTGTAATTGGATCCCCAGAACTTGCCCTTCTGGAACTTCTTATATACTCCTGTAACATCCTCGAGATAGCGCTCGGGATCTGCACTGAGAGCCATTTTCGATGTTACTATGAGCTCGCTGTTGCCTCTGAACTCTGAGAATATTCCCTCTTTCTTCTTGAGGATCTTATGGCACTCTTTGAGCATCTCAACATCGGCGTCCCTATCCTTCTCAGCGAAGGTAGCAGCTGCTATGGCAGCAATGCTGCCATTCTCGAGCCAATAACCCTTATGAATCAGTTTCCAGTTCTCGATTAAAAGATCACATTTTCTTGTAATTGCTTCCCTCATTGTTGCTCCTCCTGTAGATGTCGTTGTTAAGCAATATTATAAATGTCTTTTATGTATAATTTATGAACATCATGCCTCTTCCAAGACATTCTGACACTCTCTGATAAGGGACATATTGCTGCAGAGGATCAGCACCTCATTCCAGCATGTATAAACTTCGTCTGCAAGAGATTCGATATCCTCAAATCTCCACATAACTGCGAAGTCCTCATAGCCTGTGATATCGTTGAAGCCGTTGATCTCACGATCCGCCTCATCAAATACTCTCTGCCATTCATCGGATGCTGTTCCGCAAAATGCCACGTTCTTGCAGCCCTTCTTGAGGATCACGTCTGCCAGCTCCTTGATAAGACTCTCATCTATGATCTCGTCAGTCACGATTATCACTGTGTGATTGGAAAGGTCCCTGAGGTTCTTCCTGTTATCAAAGATCCTGCGATTAAAGATCCCAAAAGAAATATTCTGGTTTAAGGTATCCTCTGTATATATGTGCTGAATCATGGTAACTCCTCCTTCTCAATCAATGAAGCTTTTTTCTGTTATACACAGCTTAGCAAGGATTGAGTCCCATTTTCAGTACAGTGAGTCAGTGGGGACGTTTCAGTTTGACTCATTTTGAGTCGCCGAGGCGGCATTCTTCAACATATCGTCCCATTTTCTATACCAATCGGGCACTTTTTCGGCTATATGTAGAAAGATTTTGCATCCAAAATTTTAGAGCACCAAATTTTCTACGCCCACAGCCAAGTTTTTGTCATATATATAGAAAGTTGTAAAGACTTCTTCTACAAATTCTATACCCACAAGGTACTTTTTTTCATATATGTAGAAAAAATGAGCATCTGCATTTTTTAACTTCAATATTTTCTATACCCACACGATACTTTTTCTGATATATGTAGAAAATTTGGTGAATGAAACTTATTCAACATCACAACTACCAGACTACAGGTCCTTTGTGATGCATCACTGACCAATTCAAGGTAATCGCCATAGTCTCCGCATCCCCCGTGCCCCACTTTACCGGCCCGCCTTAGTGACCGACCGCTCATATAAATACCGGAGTCAAGGGACAGTACGCTGGGCGCCGCCCTTTGGCGCCCGGGCAGCCCTTGGG
>NZ_ATWY01000029.1 GCF_000421405.1 Butyrivibrio sp. NC2007 | reverse complement strand
GAAGTACTTATATTGGAATAGATAGTCTCCGAAAGTATACACATAAAGATCTCTGGTCGTGTAATCAAGGGCTATAGCCTGCTTTTTGGTTTCAGGAATAGCTGCAATTCCTTCGTTTAGAAGTTCAATTCGTTTTTTTCCCTCTGGGGTTTCAAGAGTTCCGGCACGAAAATCCATTGAAAACATGGCAGAAGGCTGTACTTTAAGATCCTTATAGGATGGCTTTTGAAGCACATAGCTCCACGCATATGAGTTATGTAAAAGTGCATCTACCTCTTCATTTCTAAGCGCTTTAATGCAATCAGCCATGGAATTGTAAAGGTTTATCGTTATTCCAGGGTATAACTGCTTTACAGTTTCTGCTACTCCGCCCTGTGATTTTAGCATGCCTACTCTGATGGTATTTATGTCAGAAATAGAGTGCTTATCTGTAGTCACAAGGGTAAATGGGGTCTGGATGAGATTGTCCGATACGATGGTCGCTTGACCAGATGCACTTGAAACAGCACTTCCAAAGGGCATAACAAGATCGTACTCAGTACTATCAAGGGCTTCCTTAAGATTTGATTCACTTATAGCTTTGAATGTGACATTGAAACCAGCCTCTTTGGCAGCGGATTCCATAAGATCAACGCCGATTCCTGCAATCTCGCCGGTGGCTGTATCAAGATAGAACATAGGACATCTATCTACAGGCACACCAATTGTAAATACTGTAGCAGGAGAATCAGACGAAGCAAAAACAGGCGTCAAAAAGACGCCCAGACAGATTACCAGGAAAAGGAGGGCTATGCTGATAGTAGTATAGATCCTTTTTGATTTCATGATACACTCGCCTTATCGTTGTACTTTGCCTTAAATGTTCATATTTAATTCTATCATTATTATGTTAATATTCGATAAAATATGAATAACAAAACGATAAAAGCAATCCTTTATTTTAGCTTTGTTTTTTACCAAACAATGTTATAAGCCACAGCATAGCAAAGATCAACAAAAATCCCAATGCATCAAATACAGTAAACGACGTTCCAAGCACAGTAACGGAAATGATTGCTGCAGTTATTGGCTCTGCGAAGCTATACAAGATTGCCTTTTGTGGGCCTATCTGCTTCACACCACTGATATACAAAGTAAAAGCGCAGATATTTCCTATGACAACAACAAAAGCGATACCAAGTAAGCCCATAAATCCTGGCTTATAATCTATAGTCCATGTTCTGAATAACAGCGCAGTTGCGATGCCTCCCATAAGGAATGACCATCCCTGGGCCACAATGACCGGTATGTCATCTGAAAGCTTTGGTGCAAGAACGTTGTAGACCATAACACAAAACGCACTTCCGACTCCTGCAATAAGCGCCGGCGCTGAGACAGACATGTTATCTATACTTCCATGAGTAGTTAAAAGAAATACTCCAAGCATCGCCAGTATGATTGATATAACCTCAAAAGCCCCCGGCTTTCTTTTCATGGTTATGCAGGTATATCCCAGAATAAAAAGAGGTGCCAGATCCTGTAAAATCGTTCCTATAGCTGCATTTGACAGCTCAATCGTAAGGAAATACAGGAACTGACAGGCCGATACGCCCAGAACGCCATATACGACCATAAGAACCGCCCTGTTTCTGGTCTTCCAGGGATTAAGAGTTGTTTTACCATATTTTATAAAACAGTAAATCAGTATGAGTATTCCCGATACTCCAAGCCTTATCGGCACCAGCCATCTGCTGTCCATCCCCTGAACGTCAAATAAGTACTGCCCCACGGATCCGGACAACCCCCAGCAAGCTGCTCCGATTATTGTAAGAAGAATGCCTTTGATATTTATCTCTTTCATGTTTTCTGCGCTTTCTTCGCAGTTGCACTCTTTATACTAACTGGCGATGCCATCTTATCTTCTCCTGCGTCTTCTCTTGGTCTTTTTAGTAAAGTTATTACTCTTTTCAGCCTGTTCTACCATGAGTTCAAGCTTTTTCTTAGGATCAGTCTCTTTTTCTATAGCCTTCTGAAGCTCTCCCTTGCGGTACTCTGTAAGGGTTTCCGCCACCTTGCTGTAGTCTCTTTCAAAGAGAATATTGCTGATAGTACCGGACAGGGCCTCCATAGTAACAATATCCGGAACAAGAGCGCTGATCTTATCAATTACAAAAGACTTGCTCTTTTCCTTGTACTTTGCCATTCCATACTTTTCCTGAATAAGAGCAAGCTCAGGTCTCCAAAGGATCTTAAGCTTATTCTCAAGCTTCATGTTTGGGTTGGTTTCAGGCTTTCTTAGCATGTAAAAATCAGGTACTCCATCCACCTCTTCAACGGTGATTATGCCCCAATGCACCGGAACATGCTCTTTTATATGGATCCCATGGCTGGAACCAACTACAGCAATGTTGTAATCATAGTACTTGTCGTAGTCCTTTACCTGAGTCACCAACCTTGCATAGGTATCAGCATCGCTCTTTATCTCAATACCAACGAGGCTGTCTTCTGTAACCATCACAAGATCCGCTCTGGAGCGACCCATGGTCTTTTCTTCAATTATCCGGACTTTCCCATATGTATCCTCAAGGAAGTCAAAAAGCGGTTCCCGAATATCTTTATCTTTTAGCATTATTCTGCACTCTTCTGGGATGTTCAATACATATCATCAATGCCGATTAGCATGCACGTTCCCGCATTTTCCTTTACGTACTTTGTAAAACCACCAAGAGAAAAAATACATATCACTGGAGCTGACGCAGGTATGTATTTAATTTTGTCCATGAACCATTCAAACTCTTCTTTATCGAACGGGGAATTCTTAAACTTACACTCGCCAACCAACATAATGTTCTTGTCGTTCTTTCCAAGAAGATCGATCTCTATCTGCATCTGCTCCTTGTTCTCATCAAGAACTGATGCCTGATAATCAGTTATCTCTGTCAAAACCGGCAATCCATTAAGTCCGGCATTCAATATAAGATACTCTTTAGCCATCTTTTCAAATACTTTTCCCATGAAATCATGCAGATGTTCCTTAACATTGGAATGATAATATGTTTCTCCTCTGCCTGCATTTATGAGACTGGTTGCCCTGTTAACATATCTAAACCAAAATTCCAGCATGCTATCATTTAGTACATAGTACGGCTTCTTAGACATCCTTTTTTCCAGTATTTCTGCACCAACAAGGACCTTTAATGGATACGTTACATCATCAGAACCGATATAAGTGGCTATTTCTCCATTCTTTGTATGCCCTGTAGCCACCGCCGAAATAATCGAATTATAAAGAGCAGGGCTCTGTTTTTCGCTTGAAACAACCGTCTTAACCTGCTCTTCAGAGAAATAACCTCCTACAGAGTAGAACTGGTCTATAATGTTCTCTTCTAATGACAAACTCGTATCAAATTGTTCTAGATATTTCGCTACACCATTCGTTAGCCCATAGCATATAGCTTTGTCTTCATTCGAAAATCCCTCGAGGAAATCTGCTGTCTCCAGATAATTGAATGGTCTGAGCTTAAGCTCTAAATTGCTTCTGCCATGTAATGGAGCAGACTCTGCAAGTACCTCTTCTTTCATGAAACTGACAAGAGAACCACACAGAATAAAAAACAGATTCCCCGTGTTCCACCTTGTATCTATGGTCTTCTGCAGAACTGACTGAATATATGGACATTGCTTTGCCAGATATGGGTATTCATCTATAAAGAAAACTATTCTCTCCCTTTCAGCCTGTCTGCCGATGAAATCAAATAATTTCTCAAAACTGTTAAAGCTGATATCTCCAAGCATATCCGGTGCTAGCGCCGTAAGGACAGCCTCTGTCATCATTGACAGTAATTCAGACTCTTCTCGCTCGACTGCTGTGAAAGAGATGCTCTTACAGTCATGATCCTGAATAAACTTATTAACCAGTTTCGTTTTGCCTACTCTTCTTCGGCCGTACAAAACCGTCATTACAAAGCCCTTTTGTTTGAATTTTTTATCAAGTATCTTAAGCTCAGCAGATCGACCTCGGAATATATCCTTCATGTTTATCCTCCATCCACCTAAATGCAATTAACCGAAATCAATTTAGCCCAAATCCATTTCGGTTAATTAGAATTATATACAGTTTTTCCCAAAAAGGCAAGATGTCCTGCAGTTTAGTCATTTCTGTATTCATCTTTAATACTTAAAAATCTCTTTTCTTAGTTCCAGATATCTTTCAACCGATATTTCCTCGTCTCCAAAATGGCATACAGCAGCATCCGCAGTAAACTCTACGTAGTCCCAGTATTCAGCTGTAAGCGACGTAGATTCTACGATTGCGCCATTCCCATTGTACTGGTCCATCAAAAAGATCTCTCTGCCGCCATGAGAATTGTCCACGTGACAGATATATGTCTTTCCATCATATTCCGCGTAATACAGCTGCCCAGCAGTTCCTTCTCCCTCAGCGAGCTGATAAACTCCGCCGTCCCTTGCATCCAGGTATTTGCCGCCATAGGGTCCGTTTAGAATAAGCTCATTAACTCCGTCGTTATCAAGGTCTACTCTCTCGCCAACAGAATAACTGTCCCACTCCTCAGGGTCTTGTGGCAGATCAGGTATCCAGAAAGAAATATCAGTCCCGTCCTCGTAGACTGCATTGACAATAATTTCCCCGTTTATAGCCTGCTTAAACAGAGCATCTGCTTCTTCAGGTGTGGCAGATCCTGTTGAAGACTCAATGCCTGATACCTTGTCCGCTTTATCGTAGGAACTGCCATATGAGTAGTCACTCCACTCACTATATTCCCTGTTTTCACCGTCTCCCCGGTAAGCTCTTACCTTAATCCTGAAATCAAAGTCATCCTGCGCTCCGGTAACATAAGAGGTATCAGTGATAACAGATGTGCTATCCTCGGTCACTTCTCGATACTCATCTTCTTCACAAAACTTATTCTCTTCGAGGACTTCGTAGCCATCTGCACCATCAACAGGATTCCACTCAAATACAACGTTTATGGCATCTTCTCCCGGCTCCATCACTCCGTCCTTTACTACCGGCGCCTGAAGGCTCTCTTTTACTGAATCCTCCGCAGTGGCAGTCTCTATTGCTGTTTCTTTACCCGACACATCTGCAGGCTTGCTGCCACAACCTGCAGACAATACTGTAATAGCACCTATCAGCGCAATAATCTCAACTTTTTTCATACAATCTCCTCTCAAACCCTGTTATTCCAATATTTTAATGCTTCATCTATGCTAAGATAATAATACTGCGAGTGATTTCCAAAGCATTTAGATGTGCCACACTTCACACGATAAGTCTTCATTTCCCATAAGATACTGGGGTCTTCTTCTGTTCCTCTATTCTCCCTGGCTTCAGCTCCCTCTGGTAATTCATCCAGGCTGCTACAAAAGCCATATTTTGCATAACTCTGCGCCAGCCACGGTTTCTCACCGCAGAATGGGCATGGTTTTAAGCGATCATCCTCTATCCTGGTTACGTTCATTATGGTCTCCTCTCCGTTAAACATGTACCTAGACTGCAGCAATATCAGTCTTTATCAAGATCCATAAGAAACGAGCAGATGATTAACAACACACAAGATACGAGGATTGTCTTTTCCATGTATAGCTCTGATAGATTGCCGCCAAATCCGGCTCCTATTGCAAAAGTCACTATCACTGCAAAATAGTCTCCTGCTTTTCTGATATCCTTAACATCCTTGGTCTTAAGATACTTGGAAAAAGACACCACTCCGCTCCTTATGTTTCCGATGCACATGGTGCTGGCATACACATTTCCATGCACTTTCTTAAAGGACTGCACCTGCAGCGCGCAGGAAAAAGAGATGAGACAGTTACAGAGCATATTCAGGTTTTGCGGAAGAAATGCCGCAATCAACATTATCAACGCTTCTACAGCTACTATCCCCTGTCTCCAGTGTATCTTTTTCGCATTCCGATAATAAAAGCCTACGTTATCAGAGATAAATATACCTGCCATGAAGGAAAACAGCGGAAACAGGTACATCAGTCCTCTTTGCCACAGTCCCTGCATGAGATAAGTGCTCATAAGCACTACATTTCCGGTCTGAGCATTGGCAAATACATTATCCCTCACCATGTAGGTGTATGCGTCCTGAAAACCGCCGCTAAATGCCAGGATAAGATTCAGAAAAAGAGCTTCTGACATCTGCTCCTGCTTTGTAAAGATCTTTCTTATCCGTTTTCTTACTGTCACCTTACCATCGCCTCTCACTCTATTACCTTCATCCCTGTCGTAAAAGCAAAGGGATACATGAATATCCTCTCATTCCCAGAATCAAACTCCACGGTAAACTTCATAGGAATCTCATCGTCATCCCAAACAACATCAGTAATGGTGCCTTCTCCGTACCTGGGAGATGATATACGCTCACCTATAATAAGACTATCCGGGACATTATCCTTACTTGTAACCGCGGGCCTATTCTTTAAAAGAGGAGTCGGCTTACGAAGTACATTCTCCTTCTTCCGTTTTACCTTCTCTTTCTTTATGGGCTTTTGCTCAGGATTTATCTCTGAGACAAATATGGAAGCCTCATCGCCGTACTTGAATATGCAGAGCTTATCCTTTGCCCTGGTAATTCCAACGTAAAAGATCCTTCGCTCCTCCTCATAATCACGCTTTTCCTTTGGGGAAGCCGACTTAAAGCCAATGATCTTACTTGGGAATACACCATTTATTACGTCCATCAGGTACACAGTGTCATACTCAAGGCCCTTGCTGGAATGTATGGTAGAAAGTATCAGCTTGCTTTTGTAATTGACCTCACCATCAGTAAGGATCTGGCGCAGTTCTTCAAGCCTTTCAAGAAATCCTTCTATCGTAGGCTCATTCTTAGATATCATCTTCAGGATAAAGAGCTTGTTGTCATCAATATTGTTATCCCGAAGGTAATCCCCATAGCCCATAAACCTGTCCATCCTGTTTATGGCTTTGTAGGTAGATTCTGAAGCCATATTTCTAAAATGCGTCCTAAGGGCCCTTACGTTGCCTAAAACATGTTTATTTATATCTACATACTCTGCAGCATCCAGAATCCCTATATGCCTATCATCCGCTATCCTGCACATGGCTTCAGCGTCAGGTTTACGAAGGAAGGTCTGGAACTTGAAGTATATCCTCATAAACAACTCGGGATCTGAAGGGTTAAGGCAGAACTTCAGGATATTTACAGCATCTACCACTACTCTGTGTGTAAAGAAAGCCATGTCTGCATTCTTTATCCTGTAAGGAACATTTTCCCTAAGTAGCAGATCTACAAGCGGCAAAATGCTCTCATTATCCCTATAAAGTACTGCTGTCTGGGTCTTTACGTCTTTTGCCATCTCCAGCAGGTACTTATACTGAGATTCCCTGGTACTTAAGGATATAAAGCTGATGTCGCTCTCTGCCTCCCTTGTAGCGCACATATGCTTTTCATGACGGCTGAAGTTCTTTTGAATGAATCTGTCTGCCGTTTCTACAATCTTGGCATTGGACCTGTAGTTCTTGTCCATGATAAGGACTTTGGCTCCACGATGCTCCTTCTCGAAATGAAGAAGCGCATCAGGATATGCTGCTCTGAATCCATATATACTCTGGTCCTCATCCCCTACCATAAACAGATTGCCCTTTTCACCTGACAAAAGAGCTATTATCATATGCTGAACCTTTGAGGTGTCCTGGGCTTCATCCACACAGATATAGCGATACTTATCCCTGTAGAACTCTAATAAATCTTTTGAACCTTTAAGCATCCTGTAGGCATAGATCATCTGATCATCATAGTCCATAAGACTTCTGGCCTTGAGCTCACGATTGTAGCTCTCGTAGATATCCAGAAGCTCTATTCCTTCATTTTCACCCAGCTCTTTAATCTCTTTAGGCTCGAGCATCATGTTCTTGCAGTAGGTGATAAGCGTCCGTACTGTCTTTATATCGCTCTCTGTGGGGTACTCCTTCATGATCTTCACAAAGATGTCAGTAAGGAGCTTACCGGAGATCTTTTCGTCAGTGATAAGCTCAAATGAAGTCTTGCCGATAAGTCTTCCATAGTGAGCTATGATCTTGGCACATATTCCATTTATGGTCCTGAACTCAAGCCTGTCAGAGATATCCTCTCCAAAAAGAGCTGTAAAACGTTCTGCCATATCCCTCGTAGCTGCCACTGTATAGGTAAGAGTTAGGATATTTGAAGGATCAATCCCCTTAACATAGAGCATGTATCCAAGTCGATTGACCAGAACCGTGGTCTTACCGCTCCCTGGAACAGCAAGAAGAAGCACCGGTCCTTCCGTGGCCCTGACAGCTTCCAGCTGCTGAGTATTTAGTTTGCTTCCATATTTGGCTATAAATTCCTGATCTGTCATTATGATTCCTTATTCGATACAAGGTTTAAATATCATTCCCTTTTTAGTCACCTTTAAAATACATTCCATGTACAAAAACACCTCAAAAACGCCTTTGATTTCAAATTTTAACTTGTTAAAGCGCGATTTAATATTTGGTTTAATGCCTTATTATAAAAGGGTTGTTACTGTAGCATTTATAGATATCATGTGTTATCCATGGCGTTTCTCTAATCGTTCTTCAGATAGAGCAGGTAAACGGTCATCTCTTCCTTTTTAGTCAACTTTTCCCCGGCCATCAACTGCTATATTATACCCTTTGTTTGGCTGTAAAAAAATAGCAGACCAGAATGATCTGATCTGCCTTCTTTCACACATTTATATCAACACTAGCCTCAATACTTTAGCTGGCTTCCTCGTTCAAATCCCTGCCACAAAAAGGGCAATAATTGATTTTGATTAAGTCTCCAGCTCCCTCACCATTCGAATTGCCGATGTCTACTCTTACCGCGCTGTTGTCACTATCAACTCTCATGTCAAGGAATAGTCCCCCTAGAATGCCTGCATCTATCTTCTTGTTATAGATGCATTCTTCAAGCTTTTCACTTCCAGGAACACAATAATTACACATTGCACACTCCTCCCTTCGACGCAAGCTATCTCGCATTATAGCAAATCGTTAATAAATTATCAACACGTTAAAATTAGTCCTTTTTATCAAAAAATAGACGTTCTAATAGGGTTTCTATTAGAACGTCTTATAGTCTTAAAAGTTCAGTGGTCTGCCGAATTTCCAGTCTGAATAGAACTTTATTACCTCATCAAGAGAATAGATTGAAACAAGCTGCTCTATAGTCAGTCCGTTCTCGACAATCATTGCCTCAAACTCCTGGAAGTCATCATTTTTCTGAATTCTTTCCCAGGCAGCCTTCTGAATATCTCCTGTCCTCTTGCCTTCTTTATACGCTTCCTTAAATTTGACGAATCCTGCGCCTTTTTCTGCATCTCCATTAATTGTAAATGTTTGCGTGTAGCCTTCTTCGATAGCTCTAATAAGAAATCCCATGTAGTTATATACATGTGGCTGCTCATCAGCATAATCGATCGCAGCTATAACTTTCTTGCTGTCGAAATCAGCTTTTACAAGAAGCAGATCAATATCTTCCTTGGTCAACTCGTTATGACCTATAAATTCATCATATAGCGGCGCAAACTGTTCCAGATCGTAAGGGATTTCAAGCTGTCTGTTAAGCTGTTCCCTCTCTATAACCTTGGACTTGGAAATAACAGAAATTGAAGGCTTATTAGGATAGATATGGAAAAGAATCTCTGCTGTTTTCTTGCCATTCTTCAGGCCTTCATACTCAAACCTTATATCGCTCTTTTCTTTGAGTTCCTTCTGAGCAGGTCTAAGGACATTTCTCTGAACCTCGTACCAGGGATCATATTTCTTGCTGTCTTTGGGGAGTTTCGCATAAACAGCATCCCAATCAATATTCTGCCCTTGTCTGGCCATAACCTTAGCAACTATCGGATCATCACCATTTGCAAGGCCAATCATGAATCTGAACTCTGACAGATTGTACTGTACATCTACTCTTCCGTCATTAACATCGGGCTTACTCTTGTAAAGATCCTTCTTTAGTAGCTCATATATACGGAATGAAGAGTTCCTTTCAAAATCAGTCATTACTGACAATTCCAACGTTGTATAGTTCTTCTCCAGTCCTAAGATATGCTCTTTAAGCTCACTGTTAAAGATAATACTAAAGACTCCATCCTTATAGATAGCATTAGGAACTACAGAAAAAGCCTTGAAGTTTCCCTTTCCATCCTCAAGAAACATCGTATGTCCGGTTATTGTCTTCGCAAGATCCTTAAGATCTCTATATATATGTCTGTCATCACTTACTAGTTTTTTGAGTTCTCTCGGATACAGCCGGGCTACTAAAGGATGCTCTTTATCATTCTCATTCACTTCTATTCTGGTTAAAGCAATGGCCATAACCTGGTTTTCAAGAAGTGTCGCCTTATACTTGGCTGAAATCATGTCATTTGATTTTACCAAGCTCAAATTATAAAGCGGCTCATTTGCCTTACTCATCTAATTCCCCCACCAATTACTACGTTCATTAAACCATTTTCTACGTATTTACCCTTGATTTTAGAATAAACCAAGCTCTACGCCGATGTCAACAAAAAGCGTAGCGTTTGGTTTATATTTTACAACCATTTACTACGCTTTTAAAGAATAATCAGTAGTGATTGGATTGATTCTAACCACCAAACTCTACGTAGTTTGTATTCCGGCCTTCTATGCAAAAAACGTAGCTTTTGGTGTATCTTTCAATCCAAAAACTACGTTTATATATCCTTCTTTCTATTTATCTGGAGTATTTGCCACAAAAAACATGCACCATTTTTTACGCTTTTACTTCTAACGAAGATCATCTAAGCCCATCTACGTAATTTTTGGTGTATACATACTTCTGTCTAATAATGCTTCAATCGTGTACTATATCTGGCATCAACGTGATTTTTAATATATTGACCGATATAGTCGATATTCTATTATATTAATCCATTTTCTACGTAGATAGTTCTTATCTGGTTCTGAACACGTAAAAATTGGTACACTCATATTTCCTATACACCAATTTTTACGTAGATTTCTACATAACGCATAAATACTGGATATTCTTCAGTCTAGATTTTGCCCAAAAGTATCCTGAGACACTGTTTTCGAGTCTAAAAACGTAATTTTTGGTGTGCTGATTATACATCCAATTTCTACGTAGATATTTCTCATTAAATATAAGCCCAAATATAGGCTCCTTATGATTCTTAACCGATTTGGTCAATGATTTATACACCAAAAATTACGTTAAAAACACCTATTTTGATCTAAATGCGTAGTTTTTGGTGTATATTCCGAGTTATCCACAACCAATTATTACGTACTTTCGGAATAAGCCTTTCTACTGCCCTTTCCAGGTCATCATTTGTATCCAGACTTTACGTATTTACCTACATTTACGTTATTTATGGGTACAAAAAGCGGTAAGATTGGTGTATGTTTTTTCTGACAATCACCATTCTTACCGCCAATATAATCCATTTTCTACGTTACATGTAACCAACAGCTACGCTCTATTAATCCATTTCTTACTTTCCAAATCGCTACAATTGGCTTAAATACTGGGCTTTCGCAGTCCCTAAACAAACAAATTAATTTTTCTCTGTTGTTGTTTATTAATATATATTTATATAAGCAATCTAAAAACGTAATTATTGGTTGTGGATAAATCCTTAATTAAACAGTACCTGCTTTAAAATGAATTCCAGATACTCAGAAGCATTTGACTGACTCTTTTTTGACATTTCTACAAGCTTTTCATAAGTTTCATCGCTAAGATAGAAACATCTTGTTCTCTTAGTGCGTTCTTTCTTCTCCAGATCCATTGTAAGCTTTAATCCCATTCCTGACAATGCTGGTGTTTCTACAGGATTAGCTTCCTGCTCAACTTTTGGTTCTGTCTTCTTTTCAGGAATCTTCTCTTCTACCTTTTCAGCTTTAGGTGATGGAGCTTTCTTCTCTGCTTCCTCTACAATTTCAGCTTTCTTTGGAGTCTCTTTTGCAGGCTGTTTCTTGATATTTACTGGTTTTGTGTTACCAAACATTCCAAGTGCATCGTTTTTCTGTGTGTGCTTAGCCATTGATTACCTCCAATACTTCTTTTGTGAAATTAACATAGTCTACAGCTGCGTTACTTGCTTTAAAGTTTTCAAAAAGTGATCTGTTTGCCACTATAAGGTTGCCGTCTTCATCAACGGAATCTCTGATTGCCTGGGCTTTCTTAACATCCTGGCTGATACGGATCTGTGTATCGAATGCTTTAAATCCTCTTGCTTCGCCCACTTCCGGAAGAGCTTCTTTTATTCCTACATCCAGACCATTTCTTGCGTCATATGAAGTCATCAGGACACCATAGATTTTGAGGTTTTCATTTAAAAGATCAATTACTTCGTTTATTGTCTCAATAAGAAGTCCAAGACCATCTATAGCATATTGCTCTGCTTTTATAGGAATAATGCAGCCATCAGCGGCTGTAAGAGCATTTATCATATAGATTCCAAGGTTTGGCGGTGTATCCATGATGATGAAATCGTAATCATCTTCCAGTTCTTTTAACCGGCTCTTAAGAATCCTCTCTCTGGCTTTTTGTGAATTAAAGTAGTTCTCTTCTGTTGCCAGAAGGCCATCTCCTGCGATTATGTCTCCTAAAGGAGTTGTCTGAATAGCTTCTTTTGCAGTACAGTCCTTCTTCAACAGATCTACTATGGTGTTCTCATCTTCTATTACAGCTCCATAGGTGCTGGTTGAGTTATGCTGTGGGTCAAGATCTATGAACAGTACCTTATAGTTGAAGTGTCTTAATGCATCTGCAAGGTTTACTGCTGTTGTGGTTTTACCTACTCCGCCCTTTTGATTTGCTACTGCTATCTTTATTGCCATTTAATCCTCCTGCACTAATAGATAATCTAATAGAATATCTATTGCAATATATAATTGGATGCCTAATGCAAAATACATTACAAATATATATTGTATTGTGTAATATAATAAATTCTCAAATCTAATATATAATAGAATAACACATTATAATATAAAATACAAATAGTAATTCAAATATAAAATGCAATACATATTGTAAATAGAAATATAAAATGTATAAGATAATATATTGTAGGATATAATATAAAATAGATTAGATAATATAATAGATATATTAATATACAGAAATATTAGATAATAAATTAGAATACATATTAGAACAACTAATATATTATAATATTAGACATGCTAATAGAAACTATAATAGAATTTTATTACAAATATCTAATAGAAGTCTATTAGATATCTATTAGCAAGTCTATTAGAGACATGTAATTTGAATAGAGGATAAATAATCTAAACAATTATTCTATTAGAAAATCTAATAGAGATACATTGGATTGACAGAAGAGAATAAACGCAATATATTAAAAATGCATTTTAAATTATATTTTATAAGTTTAAAGGTATAAAAACAGTATTAAAGCACACTTTCATATAATTTTAATTCATCTATTCCAGAATGAGAGGTGCGAATATGCAATTTGATGCGAAAGAAGACTTTAAACAGAATCTACATAAGGTCAAAAAGAATTGCCATTTTGACCGTAGGTACATAGTAGAGCTTAAGGCTGAAATATTCATAGCTGCAGCCATGAGTATCAAGAGAAGAACAATTCTTAAGGTGATTGATGAGATAGGGTTCGACGAACCTGTTAGATCAGTTCTGGTGAACTATGTAGGAGAAGTAGAAGAGTGTAAAGAAGATAACAGGTTGTTAGAGATGGCCCAGGGAAACTGAATGATAAGTATTGTGACGGAGGGAATATGAAGGCATTAAAGATAATACTTTTGATTCTGTATTTACCAATCTACATAATCATAAAATTCCTGGATATGGTCGGGGAATTCTGGATTTTATTCTTCGGTTATATAATTGGAGGAGCGATGGCCCTTATCACGATTCTAGGGTTTGTATTTTGGTTTGCTCAAGTAGGAACATTTAAGGTTGCACTGATATCCATGGGAATCTCATCGGTTATATTTGTCCTCTATAAACTACTTGTTATGCTATTTGTCTATTTGGTAGAAGTAAACGAAGACATAATACAATTTCTGACAAAAGATATTGCGCCAGTGTGAGCTGGCGCATCTTTTTATTTCTCTTCAGAATCTTTAGACTCTGTACCGTAAGTGAAGAGCGCAAAGTCCAGACATTGTCTTAAAAATTGTTTGCCCTCTTCTGAAAGAGTAGCCATCTTGGTTGTAAATTCATCTGATTCATAACCTATAAGCTGCGGAACAGTAACATTCAAAGCTTTCGCAAAGCCCTGTATCTTTGAGTAGGGAAGATCAACAGTACCTTGCTCTATGTGGGCAATCATGGTGTTGGCTGAATAGCCAACTTTCTGTGCCAGATCCGCCTGTCTGAGGCCCTGTTCACGTCTAAGTCTAGCAATATTCTCGTAAAGAACGTCCATAATAATATCTCCAAAATATGAATTAAAATTATATATAAGCAATGAGAATTATAGCACAAAAAAGAAACAAAAACGATTAAGTTTGTTTAATTTGCGCGATTTTAGAGAACTTTTAGAAAATTGAATATAAACATTATATATTGCGTTGAAACTTATACAGTATAACTTTTGTTAATATTTTTGTTGACAAATCAAAACAAAGGAAATATATTATTGACTCGGAAAGATGAATGTAAATTATATGATATAAGTTTGGTTGGTATATAATGCTAGATTATGAAAAGCTTCATGAAGCTATCAGGAATTCCGGTATCAAATTCGGAGAGATAGCAAATGCCTGTGGAATGAGCAGGCACAGCCTATACAAAAAAGTGAACGGAGAACGGGCATTTAAGTTTGCAGAGTATGAACTGCTATGCAGATGCCTTGGAGTAGAAATAGGGGAATTTGTAATAAACGAGTCGGATTTAACGTGAGAGTGGGGGTAAGAGATGAGCGTTGGAGATCAGATCTGGAGAAATGAACTAATCAACAAAATTGAGTCTGAAATAATGTATCGGCTTCTGGAAAAGAAAGAATCCATAGAAGAGATAAGAACAAGGATCAAATCGCTTAATCTGGCTAATGAACAAAGAAAGCATATTTTATCGTTCATAGAAGACCTGGAAAAGTGGAGGCGTGCTAGAAATGACAGAGGAAGATGCTAAAAGGGTTAGCGCTATAGGCGCAAAAACAACAATTCATGTCGCAGTTAAATTAGGTAAAAAGGGGCTTAAGATTGGCGGTAAAGCAGCAGCTTTTTTGATAGGGCAGGCCTATAACAAGTTTCACAACCGTACAAGAGTTTATGAGGGTCCAAAAGCGCTCAAGAAGTTTTTGAAGTTCGATAAAAATCACTCCGGACCTATAGGAAAGCTGGATGTAAATCAGACAGATTTCAAAGAGTTCTCACGTACCTGCAAAAAGAACGGTGTGGACTTTGCCATAGTTAAGGATTCAGTAGATCCGAACACAATGCATTTCTTTTTCTCTGGGAAAAATGCAGAGGTAATGAGCCATCTGTTTGAGGATTATGTGAAGGACAAATATCAGCAGGATGTGAAGAATGAGCTGCTTGGTAACCAGACAGAAAAGGAAACAGAGAGAAATGCTGAGCGTGAAGCAGAAAAGGATGTAACTGCAGGCGAAAAGAAGCCGGCAAAAGCAACAGAAGCTAAGACAAAAGAAGCCTTAGGTATAAAAGAGCGATTAAAGCTCTATGAAGAACATGCAAATACAGTAAACAAAGAAATCAACTCGCATATCGACATAGATGTTAAGGAGTTGGAGCCAATGGAGCGTACCAAGTAATGGACAAGAGCAAGTTATATAAACTGATCCCTTATGCAGCTGCATTCTACTTTATGGATAAGTTTGGCTACATCTATCGGGTTGCAGAAGGAAACAACGCTTCGGACAAGATAACAAATATTGACTACGGCAATTTGTTCGGCTGGCCAATATTGTCCTTTAACCTCTGGGATCTGTTATGGGGCCTCGTGGGATGTGCATTCTTGTTCCTATATATCTGGTACAAGGATTCGACCAGAAAGAAGATGAGACCAGGCGAAGAATATGGAAATGCAAGGATCGGAACAGCTGCAGATATAAAGCCATTCGTAAATCCAAAGTTTAGAGAGAACTGTATCCTTTCAAAAACAGAGTTCCTGACGATGGAAGAAAAGGTTAAGCCCTGGTATATGGGCAGAAATAAGAATGCTATATTCTACGGAGGCTCTGGTGCTGGTAAGACATTTAGTATGTTGCTACCCAATCTCTTACAGTTCCATTCAAGCTACGTGGTAGTTGATCCCAAAGGAACGCTGCTTGATAGCTGCGGGAGCCTCATTACAAAGATGGGATATAAGATAAAGGTCTTTAACACAATAGATTTTGATAAATCTATGGGTTATAACCCGTTCGCTTATATAAAAAAAGAGACTGATATCCAGAAAATGGTATCAACACTCATGGAAAATACTAAAGAGCCTGATGAAAAGGGACAGGACCCTTTCTGGCCCAAGGCAGAGAAACTTCTCTATAACGCAATCATAGGATATATCTGCGAAAGAGAAGTCACTGATGCCAGAAACATGATCACAATGTTGGACCTTATAGCCAAGATCAAGGTAACAGATCCGGTACCTGTCAAGAAAACAAGGATCAACGATAAGGGTGAGGAAGAAGAATATACCTCAATGGAAGCTGAAAAATGCGCTGTAGACATCCTGTTCGAGGAACATGAAGAGGAAAATGGTGAAACCTATTCCGTGAGGCAATATAAGAAGTTCCTTATAGGTGCTGGCAAGACCAAAAGGAGCATTCTGGCTTCTGTAGGAGCAAGATTATCACCCTTTGATATAGATACTGTTAGGGAAAAGATGGAATTTGATGAGCTTGAGCTGGATAAGATCGGTGATGAGAAGACCATTGTGTTTTTCATCATAGATGACTCAGATACCACATTTAACTTCCTTGTATCGATGGCGCTATCACAGATGTTTAATACGCTGAAAACTAAGGCGGATCTTAGTGGAGGACATCTCAAGTACCATGTCAGAGTCTTGTGGGATGAGACCTATAACACAGGGCAGGTCCCAAAGCTTGAGCATCTTATATCACAGCTTCGTTCAAGAGGAATTTCCATGTGGATGTTCTTCCAGGCAAAGAATCAGCTTATAGACCTTTATGGAGATAAAAAGGCGGAGAACATTGAAGCCTCTTGTGACGTTAAGGGATTCCTTGGAGGTAATGAGTTTACTTCCTGGAAAGACTGGTCAGATCTTTTGGGCCAGGAGACTATAGATGTTTTGGGGCAATCTGATACCTACGGCCAGACGCGAAGCAGCGGTAACAGCTATAGGAAGGCTGGGAAAAAGCTTATGAGTGTTGAAGATATAGGTAACATGCCGGGAAACAAGCTGCTCGTAAAGCTCAGGGGAGTACCGCCGTTTTATTCGGATAAATATGACACTTCCAAGCATCCGCTCTATAAATTCACAGCTGATGCTGATGATAAGAACAGCTTTAATCTCGAGGATTATCTTGAAAACTACAGAATGGGCTTTTTGTGCGAAGACACTGAGTATGAAACAACAGTCATAGACCTTTCTGATGAAAGTGAAAGTAAAGCAGGATAAATACAGCCACAGGCTTTATTTATAAAAAACACTGAAAAAGGAGGAGAATCATGGAGTTCTTTACAACAGGAGTAGGTTTGCTCCAGACAATTGTGACACTTTTGGGGGCAGCGACAATTATAGGAGGCCTGATAGAAGTAGGTAAGTCCCAGGCTGATAATAACCCGGCTGTAAGAGCAACTGGTATTGCCATGTTCATCGGTGGTGCAATCATCATCGCTGTAGGACAGGTACTTGTACCAAAGCTTTCTGGAATGATCACATTAACTTAATAACATGCAAGGAAAGGGCTGAATTAAGCCCTTTTCTTAAAGGGAAAAAACAAAATGGAATGGCTAAGTAACTATTTTCAAGCTATGTTTTTAGAAATGCTTAAGGGGGCGGCCAATGACTTTTTTGAAGCGTTATCAGGTCTGACTGGCGATGTCAGAGGTCTAATTGATGTCAATCCCGGAACATATGATGCAACGCTTTTTACAATGATACGAAGAATATCTGATACAGCTATAGTGCCAGTTGCATGCCTTATTCTCTGTTATCTGATGACCATCAATTTCATCAAGATCATCGAGGATAAGAACACATACAAAGATATGACATTTATGCCTGTGTTCAAGTGGATCCTGTATACCACGATCGGAATCGTACTTGTGACAAAGACCTATGACATTGTCCTTGCGATATTCGATGTTGTTGGATGGATACTGGCAAAGGCAGGCGCGATCATAACTCTGACAGAAGCAGATATCAATCTTCAGGACAAACTAAATGACCTGGTTGATCTGGTAGATCCTACAGACATAGGAAAAGTCCTGGGTATGACTATTCAGCTTATGATGTGCAAAGTTCTTGTCAGCATTGTTGCTGTGCTGTGCAAAGTGGCTATGTATTTCAGGATAATCAGTATCCTTGTATATTCTTCCGCAGCAGCAATACCTATGGCAACACTTATGGATCAGGGACAGAACCAGACTGGACAGAACTATTTAAAGAATCTGGCATCATTGGGACTTCAAGGCTTTTTTACGCTGATCATCATTGCGATTTTTGAAGTGCTGATCTCAGAACTGGCTACAAGGACCGATCTGACCATAAGCACCATGGCGTGGAGCACTCTTATGTACACATTGGCGCTTTGTATGGGACTCTTTTCAACAAAGAAGGTCGCAGATGTCACTCTTGGCGCCCATTAAGCGATTTAGGAGGAAAAGGATAGATGGCATATACAGAGAATCATTGTGACCTGAACAAGATCAAGGATAAGCCGATTTCCGGTTTTACCATCAGGCAGGTTGTATGCTTCGCAATTGTAATTCTGATTGATGCGCCAGTTTACGTTTTATGTCTGAAAAGCGGAATGGACAACACATTTGCATGCCTTATCATCTGCCTGATCAGTATTCCGATCTTTTTCGGCGGAACCTACGAGGATGTGCATGGGAGATATGTGGAGAAGCTTATCCGAGACAAGATACGTCTGGTGTTCCTAACACAGTCAAACAGGCCTTTTTCAACGGATAACAGATATACGGCGATAAAGAAGCAGATTCTGCTTGAGGAGAAGTATAAGGGCTTTGTTCGAAAGGCGGCCGTGAAAAAAGCATTTAAAGCCAAAAAGAGAGAAGAAAAGTCTTTAAGGCATAAATCTAAGGCTAATAACAAAATAAGGCTGTTTAGAGCAAATAAAGAGCAAAAAGACAATAGTATAACAGCCTGAGGTGGATTCATGGGAAAACAGAAAGAAAATAAAAAACTGATCATAAAGGGTACAGATGGAAAAATCTCCAAAGAAGATGCCAAAAAGCTGGAGAGAGCCATAAGGAAAGCTCAGAAAGAAGGAAAGTTTCCTCTGACTGCGCAGGGCACCATTCCCTATAAGGCGATGTACCGCAATGGGATGTGCCAGCATGATGGATACAGCTTTTCCAAGACCATTGCTTTTGAAGATATCAATTATGAGCTCAAAGACAATGAAGACAAAAAGACTGTATTTTCCAAGCTTTCTGACCTTTATAACTATTTTACCGAGGATACCCATGTTGAAATGACCTACATGAATACGAGGATAACCCCGGAAGAAATAAGAAAAGCACTATATATCCTTGGACAGGATGACGGCTACGATGAGCTCAGGGATGAGCTTTCTGAGATCCTTCTGGACAAGGAGAGAAAAGGCAACAAGGGAATAAAAAAGAACAGGTACCTGACTTACGTTATTGAAGAGAAGGACCCTGAGCTGGCTGCCAAGAAGATGAAGGATGTAGACAGCGCAGTACAGGAGAATTTCAAAAAGGCAGGACTTAAAGCCAGAAGTCATGTTCTTAATGGGACTGAGCGATTAAAAGTCCTGCACTCAGCTATGCATCCGGAAGGAGATGATAAGTTCCGCTTTAACTGGAACCTTCTGTCAAAGGATGGTCTTAATACCAAGGATTTCATAGCACCTATATCCTTCAGATTCCCTGTAAATGGCAGGTATTTCAGGATGGGAGATGTTTTTGGAAACGTGTCCCTGCTTTCGCTGGATTGCCCCTTGGTGGATGATAGGATGATCACAGATATCCTGAACATTGAAACACCAATAATTGTCAGTATTCACCTGGATCCTATCGACAGGGTAAAGGCAAAGAAATACATCGAAAAGAGGAATATGCAGCTGAACTCTTCCAAGATCAAGGAGCAGAAGCATGCCTCTAACGAAGGTTATGACATCGATATCCTTCCACCGGAGCTTACTGCAAACGGCGAGGACACTGCCAAAATGCTCAAAGAGATTAACTCAAGCAATGAGAATCTCTTTAACATGACAATACTCATAACATGCTTTGCCCAGTCGCCAAAAGAGCTGACGGCAGTATGGAAGAGTGTTGAGAAGATAGCAAATAAGCAGTCTTGTCAGCTGATTCTTCTGAGGGACCAGCAGGAACAGGGCTTTGTATCTACGCTACCCCTGGGAATCAACAAGATTGAGATTCAGAGAACCATTATGACAAGCCAGCTTGCCATGCTGAATCCGTTTACAGCAGTAAAGATATTTATGCCAAATTCGCCGTATTATGGTATAAACCCGCTGACAAAAGAGCTGATCCTGGCAGACAGGACAGCACTTAAGAATCCCAATGGCCTGTATCTGGGTGTCCCGGGAGGTGGTAAGTCTTTTGCCGGAAAGCGTGAAAAGCTGATGTATTTCCTTAACTATGATTCCTGCGACATTATGGTCATCGACCCGGAAGATGAGTATCAGGGCATGGTTGAGCTGATTGGCGGGCAGGTGGTGGATTTCTCAGCATCTTCAATGCAGCACATAAATCCAATGGATATCAACTTTGATGTCGGATATAAGGATGAGGACCCAATAGCAATGAAGAGCCAGTTCCTACTCTCAATCGCAGAGCAGGTGGCAAGTCAGAAGATAAACGGAATAAGAGCTGGCCTGGAAGGTGATGAGGTCAGTATCGTAGATGAGATTGCCAAGAATATGTACGAGGAGCTTCAGGAGAAGTATTGGTATGGCATGAAAAGAAATCCCACAGCGGAGGAAATGCCTACGCTAAGCGACTTCTACGAGGCGCTCAGGAAGCATCCAAACCCCAAAGCGCAGAGAATTGCTGATTGTTTCCAGATATACATTACAGGTACGCTGAATGTTTTCAATCATCATACGGACATAGACCTTAACAACAGAGTGGTCTGCTTTAACATAAAGCGTCTTACTGCAAATCTGAGGGAGGTAGCACTTGTCATCTTGATAAATTTCATATGGACCAGAGTCTCTTTTAACAGAGATCAGAAGAAAAAGACTCTACTGGACATAGACGAATTTCACTTGATGCTGCGCGACCCCCAGACAGCCATATACTTTGTGGAATTTTGGAAGCGATTCAGAAAGTGGGGAGGTGTTCCGACCGGCCTGACACAAAACGTTACTGACCTGTTGAAGTCGTCACAGATCGAGCAGATCTTTTCAAATTCCGAATTCATATACATGTTGCCTCAATCAAAGCGAGATAAGGATATTCTGGCGGAAGCCCTGTCTATCTCGGATGAAGAGCTGGACTATGTTACCCAGACTGATTCAGGAGAAGGTCTCATGAGGTTTGGAACGATGATAATCCCGTTTAAGGATGAGTTCCCCAAGGGCAAGATCTATGACGTGCTTACGACCAGACCTGATGAAATGAAGGTGGTAAATGGCTGAGTTCAAAAGTGGCAGCGCACCCACGAATTCCGGGGCAAAATTCCGTGCTGCAAAAATGGGAAACGCAAAAGAGTTTGTGGCAGAAAAGACTTTAGAAGCAGGGAAGATTGCTGCTAAAGGAGGAGTAAAAGCTACCATCAAGCTTAAAAGGGCGAAGCTTGCCACTGTTAAGTTCGCTGCAAAGGAGAGTGCCAGAGACTCTTATGGAGATAGCAATGGTTCGTTTATTGTGGATTCCGAAACGTCCATGCAAAAAGCTATATCCAGGCAGCTGCATAAACAAAAGGCGAAGGCGGTAAGGGCCCAGAGATACACCACCAAGGAATTTGAAAAGGAATACAAGAAAGCTCTTGAGACTGGAGACACCAAATCCCTGGAGAAATGGTTCCAAAAGGGAGACAGGCACTTTAAGGTGTCTGATGTAATAAGTAAAGATAAGCCCCTTGATTCCCATAAGGCATACAAAGAGTTCCGTAAAAAAGCCAATCAGAGGAAGTTTTCCAGGAAGATATTTGAGCAAAAACATAAAACGCTTAATAAAGCTGGGCAGACGGCCAAAAAGCAGGGTAAAAACCTTGCTTCAAAGGCTGGGAATATGCTTAAGAGCCTAGCTAAAGAAATTGCAAAACGACCGCATCTTCTCTTGATTGGCGGGGCGGTCTTTATAGTCGTTCTTGTTACGAACATGATTCTGAATCTATTTTCCATGGTGTTTACATCCGGTGAGACGTCAGGTCTTGCAACAACGTATCTGGCGGAGGATTTGGATATATATGCCGCAGAGGATTACTACAAGGGAAGAGAGGATGAGCTGCGGGATTGGGTTGCAAACATTGAAACCACCTATCCCGGATATGATGAGTATGACTACTCTGATGTGGCATCAATAGAGCACAATCCCTATGCGATAGCAACGTATTTAAATGCGCTCCTTCATGAGCCGTTTACTGCAGGCGCTGTAACAGGTTATGAAGATACATTCTTTGAAACCCAGTATCACTGGTACACAACTGATGAATGGGTTGAGAGAGAAGAGCCAAAATACGATGAACACGGCGTTTATATAGGCACTGAGACTGTAAATGTGCATATTCTGCATGTCCATGTGAAGAACCAGGGAGAAGTAAAGACGGCGTATGCGCTTCTTGATAGCCAGGGTGATGAAAGGTTTTCAGTACAGCTTGGAGTAAAGGGCCATAAGGCGTATCTGTGGGATGGGTATAATGCCGACGATTCAGAAGGCATGAGCAGAGGCTCCAGGAATACTTACAAGGTTCCTGCGAATATCCTTAGTGATGATCCGGCTTTCGCTTCTTTGTACTCCCTTGCAGACAGTCTCATAGATACCCCGTATGTCTGGGGAGGAACCACGCCTGATGGATTTGATTGCTCAGGCTTTGTCTACTACGTGTATAACACTTCCGGATACGCATCAATGCCGAGACTAACGGCACAGGAATTGTATAACCACTGCGATCCGATATCGGCAGATGAGGTAAAACCTGGGGATCTTGTGTTTTTATCAGGAACATATGCATCCGGTAATCCTGTCACTCACGTGTGCATATACGTTGGGAATTACATGGTAATAAACTGTGGTAGCCCTGTAAAATACTGCAACATCACTACGGGATGGTGGAGACGACATTTTTATAGCTACGGCAGATATAGAGCTTAAGGAGGAGAGTAGATGGATAAGGTTATGGAGAAGATTGCTGTTGATATCGAGAAAGAGCTTGAGAAAAAGAAAGCACTGGAAGAAAAGCTTAAAGCCTGTAACGACAGGATAAGGAGCCTAGAGAACAAGAGGCTGGAAGCTGAAAATGCCCAGATGGTTTCAAGTATAAGGGCTTTGAATATTTCCCCGGAAGAGCTGGGAGCTCTTTTGGCCAGTATAAAGTCAGGGAAGCCTGTCTCAGAACCTGTAAAGGCACCTCAGAAAGAAGAGTTGGAGGAAAAAGCAGTATGAAGAAAGTAGTTAAGACATTAGCCCTGATGGGGCTTTTGATAAACATGTTTACTGTGCCTGTACTGGCACAGGGAGATCCGGTTGAAACGGAAGGCGAACAGACACTTCCGGAGAACCCTGAAATAGAACCGGCGCAAGAGGATGATCACACTCCACTATCATATGACGGAACTGGTACTGTGATAGATAATGTCCTGAACGGCTCAAAACAGTTCTACACAATCGCAACTGATGCCGGAAACGTGTTCTACCTCATTGTTGATCTGGATAAGGAAAACAATAACGTATATTTCCTTGATACAACCAAGGAGAGAGATCTCTTAGCTCTTGCAGAAAAGGCAGAGGAAGAAGACGGGACAGTCCAGATAAAGGAAGAAGAGACTCCTCTTGTAGAAGAGCCAAAAGAGCCGGAAGCTACTCCGGAACCGGAGCCTGAACAGCCCAAGAAGTCAGGTAATGCATCTCTTATTGTTATCTTTATTCTCATAGGACTGGCTGGAGTTGGAGTAATCTTCTATTACTGGGTTTATAAGCCAAAGAAGGACCAGGAAGAAGCAGAGGAATTTGAGGAAGCATATCAGTTTGAGGATGAGCAGGAAACATCCTATGACGATACAAATGCATTCGACTAAGGAGGAGAAGCCATGAACAAAGTTGAACTAATGGGAAGGCTCACAAAGGATCCTGATGTTAAGCCTGCCCAGGACAATTCGACATCCGTAACCAGGTATACACTTGCGGTTGACAGGAGAAGATCCAAGAAGACAGAAGAGGAACAGACAGCTGATTTTATAGGCATTGTTGCTTTCGGGCCTTCCGCAGATTTTGCCGGAAAGTATTTCAAAAAGGGAATGAAAGTGGCTGTTGTAGGTCGCATACAGACTGGCAGCTATACCAACAAGGATGGTGTGCGGGTGTACACGACAGATGTTGTTGCAGAAGATCAGGAATTTGCAGATAGCAAGGGCTCAGGATCATCAGAAGCAGAGGAAACATTCTCTATGCCGGACGATGAAAATCTGCCATTCAAGTAAAGATAAGGCCAGGGCATTGCCCTGGCTTTCATAAAAAGAGGACAGCATGATCAGCACAATACATACAAACGAAAAGTTCAAACAGGAGCTGTGTTTTGATGAGTTCAATCTGATAGTGACAGCAATAAAGCTCGACAAAAACAGTCGCTATAAAAGAATAATCCGTTTCTCGCATGTGGTCCGAGATAAAGAGACTAAAAAGATGACGGATACCATCAGGACATGTCTGTTTTTTGATGATTACATGGCTATCAGAGACATGTATATAAGGCTTCTGTATGATGAGCCTTGGCTAAATTATTGCCTGGATAAAATGGAGTCTTTTACAGACCAGATGCTGGAGCGGGATACAAAGTTTTATGAGGAGCTGGATTTGAAGAAAGGGCAAAAGAATGAGTGAGAAAAACGAAAATATGGCCCCGGATTCAAAGAAAAACTCATCCCCGGGTGAATTTATGAACATAGCAAAATACGCTTCAAAAAAGGGCGTAGATGTTCATATCATAAACGGATACATAAGTGCCCATAGAGATGAATTTAAGGGGCATATAGCAAAGGATAAGAACGCTGCAGCGCTAGATTCCTATGCCAGAGAAAAGATGGATGCTTACCTTCAAAACAGACCCGATAAAGGTCCCAGATTTCACAGATTCGACAGAAAGGAAGAGGAGATGACGATGAAGCCAGATGTAAAAGAAGAGACGATTTACTCGGACACGGAACAGGGCGTAGATGTTCCTGATACCCATGATGGTTATGACGACAGAGACAGTATTTCGAGCTCTAAGCCAAGCAGAAATATTCATAAAGGTGTTGTAGGTAAAGCTAAGCATTACAAGGTGGCAAAACAGAAAAACAGTATTGAAAAAGAGCTCGAGAGAATAGAGAAGAGACTTGATGATTTGAAGGAGTCAATAAGGCTTGATATAAAGGCTCTTGAAATGGATTCGCCTGACAGGGAGAAGTGATGAATGGAGAACTATACCAGACAGCGTCCACATCAAATTAAACTATGGGTTTCGGACGAAGAGCTTCGACTGATCCGCGAGAAAAAACAGCTGGCGAACATCAGGAATACAGGTGCATATCTGAGGAAAATGGCTATTGATGGTTACGTGATAAACGTAGATATTACAGGGATAAGTGAGACTATAAGGCTCCTTAGATATTCCTCAAACAACCTAAATCAGATTGCCAGACATGCCAATGAAACCGGCGGCGTTTATAAGAACGATCTGGAAGAAATACAGAAGAATTACAAGGAGCTGTGGGGCTCTTTAAAAGAAATCCTGAGACAGGTAAACATGATAACAAAATCGTGATGGCGGGCTACAAATGCCTGCCATTTTTTGGAGAAAAACATGGCAACAACAAGACTAATTCCCATGCATGCGCATAGCGGAACATCATTAACAACATCACTTGGTCTGAGGACTGATTATGCAAAAAATCCTGATAAGACGGAAGAGGGGAAATACATAAGTTCCTACCGCTGTGATCAGGAAACTGTTACCGAAGAATTTACTTTTGTCAGGCAGATTTACGACAGAGATCATGGCAAAATTGGAGCTAAATCTGATGTGATTGCATATCAGATTCGTCAGGCTTTTGCCCCGGGAGAGATATCTCCGGAACAGGCTAATAAGCTTGGATATGACCTGGCCATGAGGTTCACCAAGGGCAATTATCAGTTCATTGTGGCAACGCATACAGACAAAAAACATATCCATAATCACATTATTTTCAACTCGGTTTCTATGGATTCCAGGAAGAAATTTCGAAACTTCTGGGGCTCGAGTTTTGCTCTCAGGAAGGTCAATGACATCATCTGTCTGGAGAATAATCTGTCAGTCATAAAGAATCCAAAGCATGGCAATAACACCTATGGCAAGTGGCTCGGTGATCATAAGAAACCTTCACATCGCGACTATATCAGGACCGCTATCGACGATGCGTTAAAAGAAAAACCGGCGTCATTTAAGGCACTGGTTGAACTGCTAAAAACAAAATACAACATCGATGTTGATGAGTCCGGAAAGCATACAAAACTAAAGTGCGAGGGGCAGAAAACTTTTGCCAGAATAGGTTCTTTGGGCGCAGGTTACACTCGTGAAGATATAGAAAAAAGGATCCGTGGCGAAGCTGTTCCTGTGATAAAAGGAAAAGATAATCAGTACGAAGAACTGGCTGGAAGACGCATCAAAACCATTAATCCTGACATGTTGTCAAGGGATGAAAAGCTTAGCCTTTTGATCGATGTTCAGAAGAAGATCCAGGAAGGAAAAGGCTCCGGATATGAACGCTGGGCAAAGCAATTCAACCTGAAACAGACCGCCAAGACCTTAAGTTTTCTGTCAGATATGGACGTGAATTCTTATGATGATCTGAAGAGTGTTCACAAAAAACTCTTTGATACTTACGAATCATTGAGGCTGAAAATCAAAGGCATGGACGAACGAATGGAAAAGATAAAAGAGCTCCAGGGCGCCATCATAACTTACATACAGACTAATGATTCCTATCAGAAATATAAGAAGTCAGGATATAGTAAAAAGGTTAAAGAAGAGCTCCTGAAAGACATCATGGATCACGAGGAAGCCAGAAAACATTTCAAAGAATATGAGGGTGGTAAGCTTCCAACCATCAAGGAATTAAAGGCTGAATATGCAGAGCTGAAAGTTAAAAAATCTGAGCTTTACAAGGATTATCAAAAAGCCAGAAGAGATTATACAGAAATTGCCGTAGCGAGAAAAAATATTGATATAATCTTAGATAGAGACCATGACGGAGTTCATGATTTCCTTGAAAAAGATGAGCGGGAGCGCAGTAAATAATCCTGCTTGGTGAACAGAAATCAGTACTTAGCCCGGAAGGGCGTTGCTTCAAATTTGGAAAATTTGAATGGGGTATTAGGGGCTTCCCCTAACAAGCATTTTTGCAAAATTCCGACCATTCGGAAATTTGGAAAAAGTGTAACCGGGTACCCGGTTGCATTGCTTGCCAAAAACGTGAACCAGGGTGCATAGGCACCCTGTCCGGTTCACTCTTTGCCATATCTGGCATACCCACAACGTAGTTGCAGCCTTGAGTTAGGGCGGAAAGAAGAACATGAAATATTTTGTGACAAATGATCAAAGAACAAGTACGGCTTATCATGAGTTTTTCAAAGGCCGATGGGATGAAAAGTCTTTTTGGCGTAAGGAGTCCATATATCTTTTTGACGACGAGCTTGTGAATCACAAGGGCTTTTACCATGCTTTGTGTCAAGCCGTGCCCGGCTATGACCCATATGAAATGGTTGAGGTTACCAAAGAAAACTGGAAGGCTGTAAGAGAATGCATTCCAGAGGATGACACTGAAAGCATTGAGCTCTATGAAGAAGCTGATGCCTGGGCAAAAGAAGCGTTTAAGGAGCTTACCTGCTTCACAATCCTGGGGCTATGAGATGGGAAAACGGAGGCAAGTCAATGAACGCTAAGAGGGGTTATGTTCCGGAGGATGATAAGAACTTTGCACCGGAAGCCATTGAGAAAATGAGACATGCCTCACGGCATGTCTGCTATCTGATTAACGAAGGTTATGACCTTAAACAGGCATCAACTTTTGTTGGAAACCATTATGTCTTATCAGATCGTCAGCGGATGGCTATAGTGCGTAGCGTTGCTACAGAAGAACAGCTCGCGACTCGAAAAGCTAAGGAGGTTCATTCGTTGTCAGGAGCTGAAGTTTGGATTGATGGTTTCAATACCATAATCACTTTGGAAGTTATGCTCAGTGATTCTATTTTATTTGATTGCATGGATGGAACCATCCGTGATCTGGCAGCGCTTCGTGGTACCTACAGGATCATTCCGGAAACGGAAGAAGCGGTCAGGATTATGCTTGATGTTTTGGAGCAGATGAATGTGGCATCGGTTCACATTCTTCTTGATAAGCCTGTTTCTAATTCCGGGCGGCTGAAAGCTCTCATAGCGGAAGTTGGTGAGAACAAATCTTTTAATCTGGACATCCAGGTGCTGGATGAAGTGGACAAGATGTTGTGGGAAAAGGATTATGTAATTTCATCAGATTCCATAATACTTGATCATTGCAGAAGCTGGGTGAATCTGGCGAAAAACTGTGTAGAAACACATAATGCAAAGACGATTTGCGTCTGGGAGAAAAGAATTTAAAAAAGCTATGATGGATAGATTTTGAAGACTCTCGTGCTGGATTAAGCAATCCGTATCGAGAGTTTTTTCTATGCCACATATTGTGTCTGGGAATTGGTTATGTTACTATTCACAGCCAAATAATGAGTGTTGAGCGACTCTGCAATTGTCAAAATGATGATTGCAGAGTTTTTCTATGTGTGTCATTCTTAATAA
>NZ_ATWY01000028.1 GCF_000421405.1 Butyrivibrio sp. NC2007 | reverse complement strand
GAATAATTTCCCCTGTTTCTTCGTTTAGCCTGCCTATAAGAGTTCTCTTTGACCGGGATTGTTTCTTTTCTTTGTCCCAAAAAGATTTGCATTCATAGACATACGTGATTCCGGATCTTTTATCTTTTTGATGAATTATAGACATGATTTCACCTCCTATATCGTCATGTATATAGTATAACACATGACGATATTTAACACAATAGAAAAATGCCAAAAAGCATAGGAAAAATCTAGGTTTTTGGCATTTGATGCTGTGGTGAATTAATGGTTATGTATTTTCCTTGTGGTGAAAAAATGAGTCCGGAATGCAGATAGGCTGTGAATAGTAACGTTTAGGCAGATAGGTTTTGTAAGAGGGAGGATTATAGGACTTCTTATATGGCAAAATGTGATTGTTAAGGAGCTGTTAAGAAACATTTAATAACGAATGCTTGTTTTTTGGTGTGCAGAATGGTAACATTTAGTCAAGAAGAAAGCAGTGATGCTTTTGGGGCTGGTCGAAAGACCCGGGTCCACCAATTAGCGGGTAAGACACCCGCTATTTTTTTGCAATAAAAAGGTGCTTTATGAATGAATTGAGTATATTTGTTGATGAATCAGGAGATTTTGGTGAGTTTGAGAAACACACACCATTTTACATAATATCTTTGGTTTTACATGCGCAGTCCGTGGATATATCTTCAGATTTGGATAAGCTTGAACAGGAAATGCGTTATTTAGGATTGCCTAATCACTGTATTCATGCCGGCCCTATTATTAGGTCAGAGCATGAGTACAAAGATTATTCTTTGGGTGAGAAGCAAAAGATACTCAAGAATCTGATGGCATTTATGAGAAGAATAGATATACATATAAAATCAGTATATATCGAAAAACGAGGTGTAGAAGATTTTGTCGAGGCGACTGGAAGCCTTAGTAAGCAGTTGGCGGCTTTTATAAGAAGTAACCTTCAGTTCTTTCTGAAATTTGATAGTATAAAAATATACTATGATAATGGTCAGGTGGAAGTAAACAGAATACTAGCTGCTGTGTTTAATGCTTTGCTGGATAATGTTGAATTTAGGAAAGTGATTCCTTCGGATTATCGTCTGTTTCAGGTGGCGGATCTTGTCTGCACATTGAAATTGGTAGAGTTAAAGATGGAGAGACATGCTCTTTCGAAATCAGAGAAATACTATTTTGGAGATGAGCGTACATTAAAAAAGAACTATCTTAAACCAATTCACCAGAAGGAATTTCCATGAAGATGAGATTGATCAATTAACGGAGTATTAGTCTGATGAAAATGAAGAGTATTGTTATTCTGGTGGTGCTGCTCATGTCGGTGGCAGCTGCCAGCTGTGGTCAGAAAGAAGTTCATATTATCGGTGGAGCAGATGGACCGACATCCATCTTTTTGGCAAGTGATAGTAGTGCTGACAGCTACACTCAGATTGATCAGGAAATGGCGAAGGCCATGATGGAACTTGAGGACGGCCATGTGGTTGTGGATGTTCGCAGGCAGGATGAGTTTGACGCAGGTCATATCCCCGGAGCAATCTGCATTCCAAATGAGAGCATAACAGATACGCAGCCGGCGGAGCTCCCTGATCTGAACCAGATAATTCTGGTGTATTGCAGAACCGGAAGGCGAAGCAAGGAAGCTTCTCAGAAACTGTTTGATATGGGTTACAAAAATGTTTTTGAGTTTGGCGGAATCGTGGATTGGACCGGAGAAGTTGTAACGGAGTAGATGAAAGTGGAAGCAATTAAGAGGTTTTTTACGATTTTAAAACCGGAAACGTCTACACACCGTTTGAGAAAAAGAGGGATGTGATCTACTCCAAACCGGCATATGATGACAGATTTTACTATTTCCTCCAGGCTGATTATGGTTTGAAGGGCGTGACTCTTTATAAATATTTTCCGGAAAAAGAGCTTGAGGAAGTTGCCAAGTTTTCTTTGGATGAAGTGGATCTGTACAATCTTCAGATTGTCGGGCAGAAAGTACATGTAATTAGCCAAAACTCGGAGGTCTTCAAGTGCTATTATCCTGAGAAAATGTCTTTTGCCCTAAATGCAAATGAGACAGTGGAGCTGATCACAGATGACCGGGTTATCCTGGAAGCCTGGATCGAAGAGGGCTGGGATGATGAGAATGATTGCGCGACTGATGAGTACAAGTTTTATGACAAAGTGATTGTTAAGGATTTTGACGGGAATACCATATCCGAAGAGGTTGGCTCTATCCATCAGGCAGCGGATGGAACGTATTGGATGGCGTGAGATGAGGAGGCAGAATCGCGTCATACAAGGGTGCGATAGAAAAATAAAGGGAGAAGAATATGACTAAAGATCCAAAAGAATTTTGTACATGCACAGCTACTGATTGCCCGAACCATCCGGTGAATCATGACCAGGGGTGCAGTTTGTGCATATTGAAGAACCTTACTCGGAAAGAGATTCCCGGGTGTTTCTTTAATACTATAGATCATGAGAAACCGACCAAGGACTGGTACTACGAGGACTTTGCTGCGCTGGTTGAGGCGGCGAAGAAGGATGGGAAGCTGTAAGGAATTTGAAACAAGCATATAACGATAGGAGGTCTCTATGGATAAGCTTTTTGAAGTTGCGAATCGTTACATTAAAAACAGTGATTGGAAGACTATCTCGGTTCTTAAGTTTTGCCTGATTTCTCTCGGCGTTATGCTTGGAATGCTTGTAAAACCTAATGATAAAAAGAAAGTCTATGGAATCGCAGGAGCAACATTTCTTCTGACATATATTCCACTGATGACCAAGTTTTTTAAAATATATCAAAACGGGGAGAATGAAGTCTGATGGTTAAAAAGATTATTAGAGATCCGATGTTCCTGCAGCAAAAGTCGGAACCTGCGACAGAGGCGGATAAGCAGGTCATTCAGGATCTTCTTGATACGCTGAGAGCTAACCAGGAGCACTGTGTTGGCATGGCGGCGAACATGATTGGCGTTAAGAAAAGAATCATCGTTGTCGCCATGGGACCGTTTAATTTCGCTATGGTAAATCCTGTGATTACCAAGAGGAGCGGTGAGTACAAAACCGAAGAGAGCTGTCTGTCTCTTGAGGGCGTAAGGCCTTGCACCAGGTATAAAGAGATTGAGGTGGATTACCTTGATCAGGACTTTAAGCCTCAGCATGGGAAGTACAAGGATTTTACTGCTCGGATAATTCAGCATGAGATCGACCACTTTGATGGGATACTGATCTGATCATTTTTTAATCAGTGACTTATCAGTGTTACATTGGCATCAGACAGTTCTGTAAGTGTCTTTTCAAATATCTTTTCATTCCTGGCAGCTGTGTAATTCGGGTTAAGAGTTACTTTGTAACCTGCATTGGCAGCGTCCAGGCATGTCTTTTTTACGCAGCTGTTGCCATCAACACCTATTATTTCAAGTTCAGTTACATTAAGGTTCGTCAGCTCTTTTACAAAAGAGTCATTCGTGAAGGCGCTGGGAAATCTCTTTTCATAGATGTGTTCTGAAACTATAAGAAGGTCGCTGGCCAGGGCATAGCTGTCATTATCACCCTGAATTCCAATGTTACGGAAGTAGAATATGGGCTCGTTATCTTTTTGAGCCGCAGAAATTCTGGCGTTGATTCTTGTGAGGAAATCAGCGTCGTAATAGGGCAGGTATTTTTCTTGGATATCAATCACTAACAAGGCTTTCATATTATCATTATAGTTCGCGGGCGATGAATTTGTATGTGATTAATAGTAAAATAGAGTCTATAAATACATCACATGGAAAGATATACAACCCCGTTGGTTGGAACGTGTTTTTAAAATGCATCACAAAAATTTCCATATGAAAAAATAGTTGGAAATTACAAAGGCTCTTCAAGGGCCATGGTTTAAAAAACTTCATGCCTAGCGCTTTCCCTACATCACAACTACCGGCCTACGGATGTCATGTGATGCAATTGAAGATCAATTCCAAAAATCGCTTTTTGCAATTTCCAACTATTTTTTCTATAGAGGAGAATTGTGGGGTGGTCGATATTACGTTTCCAACCAAGGAGACATATAGAGGGTTCGTGTGATGCAGAACCCCGACACCGGAGGCCGAACCGGCCACCGAAATAGCAGAAACCCGGGACCAAAGGCCCAAATAGCCATCAAAATAGTAGAACCCCGACTCCTGCACACACCATCCCCGAAAAGGAGGCCCGAAATGAGACTTTTCATAGCAATCACCTTCACCGAAGACATGCTTGATGCTCTTAGCGAGATCCAGGATGACCTGCGCCGGAGTGATGTTAGAGGCAGCTACACTCCCCGTGAGAACCTGCATATGACCCTTGCTTTCATAGGAGAGTATGACGATCCGGAGCAGATTGTGGAAGTGATGCGAAAGGTTCCGCTGAGGTCATTCTCCATCAAGCTGAGCGGATATCAGCCCTTTAAGGATATGATTTTTGCAAATTTTGAGGAGAATGAGAATTTAAGAGATTACGTGAAGCGCCTTAGAAAGGCTCTTTTGGATGAGGAGATTCCTTTTGACCGAAAGAAGTTCCTGCCTCATGTGACTCTGATAAGAAGAGCTGAGTGCGTGAAAGGAAAAGCTCTTTTGCCTGAGTTCGGAGACAGTGAATCCATGCGGGTAAATGGGATTTCCGTGATGAAGTCCGAGCGCGGAAGGCATGGCATGGTATACACGGAAGTAGGATACGTTGGCGCGTTTTAGGAGGATAGATGAAAAAGCTAAAGATCACATTCAATTCCCCGGTTGTGCTGGGGTTCATATTCATAAGTCTGGCGGTGCTGATTCTGGGCATCCTGACCATGGGCAAGAGCAACGAGCTGTTGTTCATGACTTACCATTCATCGCTGACTAATCCCTTGACTTACGTGAGGTTCTTTACTCATGTGCTGGGACACGGCGGATGGGGGCATTACATCGGGAATGCTTCGTATATTCTGCTGCTGGGCCCGATGCTCGAAGAGAAGTACGGATCCAAGAGGATTCTGTGGGTCATCCTCATAACTGCGGTGGTTACGGGAGTTGTGAACTATGTTCTGTTCTGGAACGTGGCGCTGTGCGGAGCAAGTGGCGTGGTATTTGCATTCATCCTGCTGACTTCTTTTACAAGCTTCAAGAACGGCGAGATTCCGCTGACCTTCATTCTGGTAGCGATAGTCTTCATCGGGCAGCAGGTTTATGAAGGCGTTTTCCTGCAGGATGACATCTCAAATCTGTCGCATATTCTGGGCGGCGTTGTTGGCGCAGTTGTGGGCTACAGACTTAACAAGAAATGATTGGGAGTTAACATATGAACATACAGATTTTCGGAACAAAAAAGTGCAATGACACCAAGAAAGCTGAGCGGTTCTTTAAGGAGCGCGGCATTAAATTTCAGTTCATCGATATGAAAGAAAAGGGCATGAGCAAGGGCGAGCTGACCTCTGTCGCAAGTGCAAACGGCGGGATCATGAACATGATAGATCCAAATGCCAAGGATAAAGACACTTTGGCCCTCATCCAGTATATCGCTGACGAGGACAAGCTCGAGAAGCTCCTTGAGAATCAGCAGGTGATAAAAACCCCGGTGGTGAGAAACGGCAGGCAGTCAACACTTGGCTATCAGCCGGAAGTATGGAAGAAGTGGGAGTGAGTATGAGCGAGATTGAAAGACTTAAAACAATAGTGGAGAAGCTCCGCAGCGAGGACGGCTGTCCCTGGGACAAGGCCCAGACGCACGTTTCCCTAAAGCCCGGATGCATCGAGGAGGCAGCGGAGGTCATCGGCGGCATTAACATACTGGAGAAGACCGGCGATCCGGACAATCTGAAAGAGGAGCTGGGAGATCTTTTACTGCAGATCATGTTTCATGCTGTGATGGCGGAGGAAGAAGGTCTTTTCACATTTGATGACGTTGCGAAGGCCATTTCTGACAAGATGGTCCGCAGGCACCCACATGTGTTCGGGGACATGAAGTTTGCTTCGGAAAAAGAGCTTCATGACGCCTGGGCGGAGATCAAACGCAAGGAGAAAGAAGGCAAAGAGTGGCAGGCTGACTACCTCCCGGAAGCGTTTAATGAGGCAAAAGAGCTGATAGAGAAAGCCAAGGAAAGAAAAGGATTTTAGCGTATGTATACAAAAATTTATTTGTGTCTTTCGGAAAAAGAAGATGAGGTTCTTACAAGGCAGTTGTCGATGCTGAGCGAGAGGCATCATGCGGAAGTTGAAAGAGTGGATGCAGATAAAGCTGCGCAGATCATCGAAGGTGGTGAGGGAGATGTGCTCTTTATCAGTGATGATAAGGCTTTGCTCGCAAAGGCAGTGGAGAGGGGAATTGCGACCAACGACCCTGCCTCGATGAAAGAGTCTTATGAGAAGGCTATGGAAATGCTGAAGGCAATTGGTGGAAGGAGATAGCTTATGGACCTGAGTTTGTTTAAGTGGACAAGAGAGCCGGCAGAGTGGGAAGCAGCTGATGGCAAGGTGCGGATCACTACGATGCCTCATACGGATCTTTGGCAACGCACTTACTATCATTTCAGGAATGACAATGCGCCGGTTTTTCAGATGGAGACTGAGGAGAAGTTCTTCAGCTTTGTGGTGAAGACTTCCTTTGAGGAGAGCCATCACAGGTTTGATCAGTGCGGAGTTGTTATGTACTTAGACAGCGAGAACTGGGTGAAGGGCTCAATTGAGTTTGAGAATGATGAGTTTCAGCATCTGGGAAGCGTTGTGACAAACCATGGCTACTCGGACTGGGCGACAACCGAGATCCCGGCTGACGTCAAGCAGATGTGGTACAGGCTCAGCAGAAGGGAAGATGATTACTGCATAGAGTGCTCGGAAGACGGCGCAAGATGGAAGCAGATGAGGGTTTGCCACGTGATTGAAGGGGCAGGCAAGATCAGCTTTGGTATCTATGCATGTTCGCCTGAAGACAGCTCTTTTACCGCAGAATTCACTGACATGGAGATGACGGAATGCAAGTGGCTGGCCCACGACGGGCAGCAGCCTGACTGATATTTGATTGGGGAGGAATAGAGATGCAGGGGAAATATCCGGTAATAACACTGTGCGGAAGCACTCGCTTTAAGGATCAGTTCATGGAGATGCAAAAGAAACTGACGCTGGAAGGCAACATTGTGATAAGCGTGGGGCTGTTCGGGCATTCCGGCGATTCGGAAGTCTGGGAGAACATGGACGAGGGGACGCTGACCAAGACAAAAGAGATGCTGGACGACATACACAAGCGCAAGATCGACATGTCGGACGAGATTTTCGTTATCAATGTCGGCGGCTATATCGGCGACAGCACTAGGTCCGAGATCGACTATGCACTGGCCCATGGCAAGAAGGTCAGATATCTCGAGGAGATGGCCTGAGTGTGACAGTAATGTGATAAAACTATTGCTAATATTGTTTTTGTTAAGAACACTACTGAGTATTTTGAAAGGGGAAACAATATGACTGCAATGGTTATGGGAATGAAAGAGCTTATTGCTAAGGCAAAGCAGGAAAAAAAGAAAAAAGACAAGTAATTTTAATCCCCCAAGGCATGGCGCTTTGGGGGATTTTTCTTTGTTAAGGTGTTAAAATATATAAATATAATACACGACTTGGGGACATGAAAATGGGAAAAGACGTTGACAACAATGTAGAGTATTACAATAAAAACGCCGACAGCTTTTTTAACGGATCGGTGAATGTTGATATGGCAGAGGACAGGGAGGCATTCCTGGCATATGTTCCCGGGGGTGGCAAGATACTTGACGCCGGCTGTGGTAGCGGAAGAGACAGCAAGGCGTTCCTGGATGCGGGATATGACATTGTTGCTTTCGACGCGTCGAGGGAGATGCGGATCAGGGCGTCTGAGTACATTGGCAGGGAGGTGCTGGACCTTCGGTTTGAGGAAATCTCTTTTGAAAAAGAGTTTGATGGAATATGGGCGAGCGCTTCGCTCCTTCATGTGCCGGTGGAGGAGTTGCCGGAGGTCATGGGCAGGATGAGAAAGGCGCTGAAACCCGGTGGCGCAATGTATGCGTCATTCAAGTATGGAGAGGGTACGAAGGTGAGGGGCGAGAGGCTGTTTAGCGATTTTAATGAGAAGAGCGTAGTTCCGCTTTTTGAGAATGCGGGATTTGAGATAGTAAGTAACTCGGTCGGACCGGACTCAAGGCCCGGAAGAGAGACGGAGTACTGGGTAAGTGTGATCGGTGTGGCGCGGTGACATGCGTGATTGGCGTAGCGCGTTAACATATTTGGCGTGTGTAAATTTCTAATATAAATGGAGGGGTAACATGAGCAGATTAAAAGAACTGAGAGAATACGTGGACAAGAAGATAAACAAGATTGATGACGTTGATAAGCGCACCGGTGCGATTGCGCACCTGTACGGCGTATCCCTGGCGGCGCAGATTCTGGCCAAAAAGCGCGGCCTTGATCCGGAGCTGGCTGCCATGGCCGGAATGCTTCATGATCTGCATGCTTATAAGAGCGGTTCATACGATGATCACGCGCATCTGGGGGCTGAGCTGGCGAGGAAGGTGCTGGATAAACTGGGACTGACAACTCCTGATGAGACCGAGATCATTTGCTCAGCTATCTATCACCATGATGATAAGGGGGCAGTAGATGGCCCGATGGATGAGCTTTTAAAGGATGCTGATGTCATCGACCATTGCTTCAAAGATTCATTCAAACCTGTTAAGGAAAAAGAGCAGAAAAGATATGATGCCCTGTGCAAGGAGCTTGGGCTCTGATGTATAATTAAGCCGTAGCACTTTTTTATCAGGAGAGGTGCTGCGGCGTTGTTTTAGGGAGGACCCTCCGGACCTGTGTCCGAAGGGCAGTGTGTTATGAAAGTTTATGAAAAGTGTGGGGGTTCAAGAAGTTTTGCTCTCCTTGATGGTTTTATAATACATGGCCAACTTAAAACGAACCTTAAAATGATGTGAATAAAATGTGAAGGGGATTTTCAATCAGATTACAAGGAGGAAAAGACATGCCATTCATTTCAACAAAAACTAATGTAACAGTATCAGAGGAAAAGGAAACACAGCTCAAAGAGCGCCTCGGACAGGCCATCTCAATCCTTCCGGGAAAGAGCGAGAGTTGGCTTATGGTTGCAATTGAAGGCGACGTACCTATGTACTTCAGGGGCGATGATTCTCAGCCTGTAGCATTCGTGGATGTTAAGACTTTTGGAGGAGCGCCAAGGAATGCTTATGACAAGATGACGACTGAGCTCACCGGAATCTACGGAGATATTCTTGGTGTTGCACCGGATCACATGTACATCCGCTACTTCGGCTCAGGCGACTGGGGCTGGAACGGGTCTAACTTCTAAAATGAGCCCTAGGGACGGAGTCAGTGGCTCATTTTTGAGCCCTGGGGACGGAGTCAAGGGCTCATTTTGGATGAACCATGAGGAGAGAGGTATAAGAGATGAACATCGCAGTATATTGTGGCTCCAGCAGCGGGAATAATCCTAAGTTTATGGAAACTGCCGGGGCTTTTGGAAAGTGGATAGGGGAGAATGGGCATACGCTGGTTTATGGTGGCGCTAGTAAGGGGCTCATGGGCGCTGTGTCCAACGCGGCCATCGAAGCCGGAGGCAAGGTCATTGGCGTTATACCGGAAGTTGCCATGATTCAGGCAAGGAAGCACACCGGCCTGACGGAGCTCATAGAGACGAAGACCATGGCAGAGCGCAAGTCTAAGATGATAGAGCTTGCGGATGCCTTTGTTGCGCTGCCCGGCGGAATCGGAACTCTTGATGAGATTACGGAAGTGATGTCTTTATCAAGCATTGGCATAATTAATGCGCCTATACTCTTCTACAATACTGATGGATACTATGAGCCTTTCAGGGCGGTTATTGATAATATTCTTAATGCAGAGTTTGGGAGAAAAGAGCTCTTTTCCGACGTGCTCATATCCGGCGACCTGCAGGAAATATCAGGATTTTTGTGTGGTGAAAAGAAATGATTGAAAGAGAGTGGACAAGAAAGCACGATGAGCTTGTGGCTGCCATAGAGCAGCTGGGCTTTCCTGGGGAGTTGGGTGATCAGATCGCAAGGCAGCTTGGAAGCCCTAAGGCCATGGACCGGATGATGGCTTATCTGTACAATGTTAAGCCCAGGACAGCAGAACTCATAGTGGATGAGATGCTCGCCATCTGCAGCGACGTGGATGCCTGGCACAACAAGAAAGCCGCCGAGGAAGCCAACGCCAAGTACAACGAGATGCTGTATTACGGTCTTGGAACAGAAGACGAAGAATGAAAAAATGAGCCCCTGACTCCGTCCCTAGGGATCAAAAATGAGCCCTGGGGACGGAGTCAGTGGCTCAAAAATGGAGGCGCCCTGTGTATGTACATGTCATGATATACATACACAGGGCTTTTAAAATGGCTAATCAGGAGACACGGTCCTGAAACATTCGAATTTAATTGAAGATGTAAAGGAGCTGGAGGGCTACAAGTCCGGCAGCAAGCGCTGCTGAGAGGATTCCGGTTACTCCTTTTGTGACACTTCGTGGATCTTTGTAACGGCCAAGCAGGTTGATGGCGTCATATGTTTTTGGGATGGGTTTGCCATAGCATCTATAAGTTACATGTTCATTGCTCAACGGTGTTTCCTCCGCGAACGCTCGAGGCGCTCTGAGACCCATGACCACTAAATCTTGTGCTCTATAATTTTATTATATACAACATATTCTAAAATGAGCATAAATAAATATTAAAACTTTCTAACCTGATTAGCGATGAATTTATAGCGGTTTAGTGTACAATAGTATATAAGACTAATGCCAGAATAGGTGAGGTATCCTCATGCCATTTCAAATAATCAGAAACGACATAACAAAAGTAAAAGCAGATGCAATAGTGAACACGGCAAATCCCAAAGTGGCCATAGGTAGCGGTGTTGACACTGCCATTTATAATGCTGCTGGAAAAGACAAGCTCCTGGCCGCCCGTGCTAAGATTGGTCCACTGGAGTACGGCGAAGTTGCAATCACGAAGGCCTTTGATCTTGATGCAAAATACATCATCCACGCAGTCGGCTGCTGGTGGGAAGGCGGAGACAAGGGCGAGGTAGAGCTCCTTCGCAAGTGCTATGACAAAGCGCTTAAACTGGCTGCCAGGAAGAGATGCAAGTCCATCGCATTTCCTGTTATGGCTACGGGGTGCTACGGCTTTCCGGCTGAGATAGGTATGGAGGTGGCCGTCAGCTCTTTTACCAAGTTCCTGGAAGAGCATGACATGGAGATATACCTTGTGGTGTTCGACCCGGGAACCGTGAAGGTTTCAGGCGAACTAGGCGAGGAAGTGCGCAGCTTCATAGATGATGACTACGTTACAGAAGCCTACGAGGATGAGTATATTGACCAGGGACTTCCGGAAGGACTGCATGGTTCTGCGCCGACCTGGCATATGGATATGGCGGCAAGAAGAGCAGATTCTGCACCGACTAAAATGGACGATGGCGTTCCGACCGGAATGGCATACTCGGCACCATATGAAGCGACAGGCGCTGCGCCGTCTGCGCGCAAGGTTAAAGACGGAGCTCCTTTGCCTAAGATGAACAAGTTCATGAAGGCCGAGTCCCTTGATGATGTGCTGAAAGGAATCTACACAGACTCTTTTGAAAAGCACCTTCAGAAGCTGATCAATAAGAAAGGCCTGAAGAACTCTGAGGTCTACGTCGCGGCGAATATCAACAAGCAGTACTTCTCCAAGCTCCTCAAAGGTCAGGTCAAGCCGTCAAAAGAAAAAGTCCTGGCCCTGGCAGTTGGACTTCGCCTTAACATGGATGAAGCAGTGGACTTTTTGAAGATCGCAGGCTACGCCATTTCGCCAATCTCGCAGACGGATGCGGTGGTCAAATACTTTATCGAGCACGAGCAGTACAGCGTGATCAAAATAGATATGGTGCTCTTCGACTACGGACTTGCGCCACTTTCAAAGGAAACAAAATAAATTTTCAAGGTCGCCTCCCGTGCGACCTTTTTTATTCCCGCATGAATTACTATTACCTTACAAACAAGGACAGCTCTTCCGCGGGAGCACATCAAAGAAGGAGAGGTAATAGTTATGAGTAAAGGATATACAGAGATTGTTTATATATTGGACAGATCAGGATCCATGGGCGGTCTGGAGCTCGACACCATCGGCGGCTTCAACGCCATGATGGAGAAGCAGAAAAAGACAGGCGAGAAGGCGGTTGTGTCGACAGTTCTTTTCGACGATGTCTGCGAAGTGATCCACGACAGAGTGCCCATCGAGAAGATTGAGAAGATGACAGACAAGCAGTATTACGTCAGAGGCTGCACAGCGCTTCTGGACGCGGTTGGCGGAGCAATCCACCACATCGGAAACATCCACAAGTACGCAAGGGAAGAGGACAGGCCCGAGAAGACCATCTTTGTCATCACAACTGATGGACAGGAGAACGCCAGCAGCAGATACTCTCGTGAGAAGATCGAGAAGATGGTCAAGAAGCAGCAAAAGAAATATGGCTGGGAGTTCATCTTTATCGGAGCCAATATCGACGCCTACGCTGAGGCCCAGAAGTACGGCATCAGAAAAGACAGGACAGTCAACTACGTAAGCGATGGAATCGGAACAGCCACTGTCTACGCAGGAGTTTCAAAGGCTGTCTGCTCAGTAATGATGGCAAGGACCTCTCGCGACGCCGGTCGCGACCTCGATGCCAGCGGATGGGACGAAGACATCGCAGCAGATTATAGGAAGAGAGGATGAGCCCTAGGGACGGAGTCAGTGGCTCATTATCAGACAATAAAACATAGGAGTTGGAATTTTCAGATAATGAGCCCATGACTCCGTCCCCAGGGATCATTTAGAAAGGAGAATTGAGATGGCAGTAAAAGGAGCAGTTTTAGGAGATATATTAGGATCGCAGTACGAATTTAACAGACCAAAGAACCTTGATTGGAAGAATGTTCCGCTGGTATCGTGGCTTCCGATGAGTTACACGGACGACACAGTGATGACTCTGGCCATCAAGAAGGCACTTATAGAGGGAAAAGACCTTGTTGAGACCATGGTGGCTGTTGGCAGAAAGTACCCGGATTGTGGCTATGGTGGAAGATTCTATGGCTGGATCATGGGGCCTGACCACACGCCTTATAACAGCTGGGGCAACGGCTCAGCCATGAGGACGGCCTATATAGGCGAGGCATTTGATGACTACGACGAGATGCAGAAGATGGCAGCCGACGTGGCGGCAGTTTCGCACGATCACCCGGAGGGCATCAAAGGCGCGGTGGTAACGTCAACCTGCATTTGGATGGCAAGGCACGGAAAGAGCAAGCAGGAGATCTACGACTACGTGCTGGAGCAGTATCCAAAGGATGACTACGAGTACAGCATCGCCTATAGCCTCGATGAGATCAGGCCTCGCTACAAGTGGAACGAGAGCTGCCAGGGCTCAGTCCCTGCGGCTATGAGATGCTTTTACGAGAGCACCGATTACGAGAGCTTTATCCGAAATGTCTTTTCCCTGAAATGCGACTCTGATACCTTCGGAGCAATCGCAGGCGGTGTTGCAGAAGAGTTCTACGGCGGATTCGGAAATGTAGATGCAGAGGGCATTCTGAAGGAGTATCTGACACCGGATCTGTATGAGATTCTGATCGCATAAAATGGTATAATACTGGTGATACTTTTAAGGAGGTAACTTGCATGGAAACCTGGTATTACGTAGTTGTCAGCATTGACGGCGATTATGCAAATTTAAAGAGAACAGACATTGAGTCCGATGATCTGAAATTGGTTGCGAGAGCTCTTTTGCCGGAAGGGATTGCAGAAGGAACGCAGCTGAAGTACGAGTTTATGCAGTATTCGATTGTGTGAGCTTGTTGGACAAAGAGATAGATCGCTGCTAAAGGCATATTATAGAATATTGACTTATGAAGAATTCCCCAAGGCGTGACTTTGGGGGATTTTTTTGTGTGGATGTAACGTGACTTGGCGGGCCGGATTGGCACTTCATCCACTGCAAATCTCAATAATATGAAAATGCAGTGGTTAAAAAACAACGGTTTTGCAAATGGCATCCACTGCAAACAATAGAAAAGTGGAAATGCAGTGGATAATAAAAAAGAGTTTTTGGCTAATCATCCACTGCAATTCTGAAAAATGGAAAAATGCAGTGGATGTCCGACGGCGGATTAAGGTGATTTTATCCACTGCATTTTGGCAAAAAATGAAGATTGCAGTGGAAGGTCATCATGAGATAGGGGAAATTCATCCACTGCAAATACACAAAAAACTATGATGCAGTGGAGATGTGGCTAAGTAACATGAAATATAGGCAGGCGGCCATGATATAATAATTGCAATAAGAGAAAGAACGCCCATGACCAGAAAATCAAGCATAGCAAACAGAATAATATTGCTGCTCCTGGCGCTTTGCATATGCATGTTGACGCTGATGTTGTGCAACGCTACGAGCCGGGCAGCAGAGCAGACCCGGGCGAACAGCGTGGAAACATTAGCAGAGCAGATCTCGCCATACAGCGGAGAAGCCTCTGTAGTGGTAAACGGCAACGTGCCGGAATTCACAGCTGACGAGATCACCACAAGCTCTTTTGAACAATACGGAGAGCTGGATGGGCTGGGAAGATGCACGGCGGCGGTTGCGTGCCTTGGCAGGGACCTGATGCCAAAGGAAGAGCGGCAGGAAATCAGCGAGATCAGACCGACGGGGTGGAAGCAGAACAAGTACCCGGGGCTCATCGACACGGATCCGCCCTTTCTATACAACAGATGCCACATGATCGGCTTCCAGCTGACGGGCGAGAACGCCAATGAAAAGAACCTTATCACCGGCACCAGGTACATGAATGTTCAGGGCATGCTGCCCTACGAGAATGAGGTGGCTGAGTACGTTCAGGACACGGGCAGGCATGTGATGTACAGGGTTACGCCCGTTTTCAGGGAAAAGAACCTTTTGTGCGATGGGGTTCAAATTGAAGCATATTCGGTTGAAGATAAGGGAAGAGGAATTTCTTTTAACGTGTTCTGCTACAACGTGCAGCCGGGCGTGAACATAAACTATGCAGACGGCAGCAATGAGCTTGCGCCGGAGGCAGAGGCGGTTGTTGAGACGAGGCCCATTCATGACATTTGGCAGAGATTTAGGGAATGGATAGGCAGGATATTTGGCGGGATTTTGGGCAGTGATTGAAGCCTGCGCGATTCCCGCAGGGACTGCATATGGAGGAAAAGAGCTATGAGCAATATTCAATTTTACGTAGGAGACATAACAAAACTCGCAGTTGACGCTATCGTAAACGCGGCAAATTCAAGCCTGCTCGGCGGTGGAGGCGTTGACGGAGCAATTCACAGGGCAGCAGGCCCGGAGCTCCTCAAGGAATGCAGGACTTTGAACGGGTGCAGAACTGGCGAAGCGAAGATCACGGGAGGCTACAATCTTCCAGCAAAGCACGTGATCCACACGGTTGGACCGATTTACAGCGGAAGTAAGTACGATGCGGAGGACCTTCGGAATTGCTACTGGAACAGCCTGGAAGTTGCCAGGAACAACGACCTTCACAGCATTGCTTTTCCGGGGATTTCGACCGGTGTCTACGGATATCCCAAGAGGGAAGCGGCGGAGATTGCTCTTGCAACGGTAAAAGAGTGGCTTCAGAAACATGCAGATTATGAGATGGAAGTTACCATAGTGAATTTCAGCCAGGCGGACTACGAGGTTTACAAGGGGATAACAGGATGATCAGAATCGCAGTAATTGGCGTTGGAAATATGGGTAGCAAATATGCGCAGATCCTTCAGGACGGGCTGGTTGACGGCGCGCAGCTTTCTGCGCTCACCCGCGTAAGAGGCGCATATAGAGAGCTTTTGCAGAAGTCGATCGATAGAGGCGTTCCGGTTTTTAAGAGCGCCGATGCTTTGTTTGAGGCTGTGGAGAGCGGCAGTCTTGCGCTGGATGCCGTGATCATTGCGACTCCGCACTTTGCTCATGAAGCTATTGCTGTCAGGGCTTTTGAAAACGGACTTGACGTTCTGTGCGACAAGCCCTCGGGCGTGTATTCAAGGCAGGCAAGGCTCATGGAGGAAGCAGCTGATAGGTCGGGAAAGGTCTTTTCCATGGTCTTCAATCAGAGGACTCTTCCTGTGTATATTAAGTTAAAAGAGCTTGTGGAGAGCGGGAAGTACGGCGCGTTAAAGCGCGTGAACTGGGTGGTTACGGACTGGTATCGCCCCGAGCAGTATTACAAATCAAGCTCCTGGCATGCAACCTGGGATAAGGACGGCGGAGGAGTGCTGCTCAATCAGTGCCCTCACAACTTGGATCTCCTGCAGTGGATCTGCGGAAATCCCAAGAGAGTCCAGGGCTTTTGCCATGAGGGAAGATTCCATGACATTGAGGTTGAAGATGATGTCACGGCGTACTTTGAATGGGAAAACGGCGCGACGGGCACTTTCATAACGTCAACAGGAGATGCGCCGGGCATCAACAGACTTGAGATATCTCTGGAAGAAGCGCTGATCGTGTGCGAGAATGGGAAGCTTCGGATTGGCGAAGTGGCGCAGGAGATGGGCGGCAAGGAAGCCGAGTACAGAAAGACTTCCACAGACTTTTTTGCCAAGATAAAAGGAACCTGGAGCGAGATAGTGCCTGAAACTCAGCCGCAGCCTTATGTAGAGGTGATAAAGAGATTTACTGATGAAATAAACGGAACCGGAAAGAGCATCGCCGACGGCAGAGAAGGGCGAAAGAGCCTGCTTTTGTCCAACGCAATATATCTCTCCTCCTGGGAAAGAGAGATGGTGGAGCTGCCGGCTATTGGAAGTGACGCCGAAAGGTCTTTTGAAAAAAGATTCGAAAGTGCACTCGGGAAAAAATGAGCCCTAGGGACGGAGTCAGTGGCTCATTATCAGACAATAGAACTTAGAGATGGGCATTTTCAGATAATGAGCCACTGACTCCGTCCCCGTGGCTCATTTCAGCGGACGTAGTAGTGGCGCCCGAGCCAGCGTGAAAGGCCGTCAAGACCCGGATATACGATACGCTCCGAGACATTCTGGTGATCGAGCATGTCTCTGATCTGCCAGCGGATTTCCTTCTTTATGATGTAGCGGACGGTCTTCTCGGTGTGCACGTTGAGGAACCCCTCGATATCGTGCATATCGGTGGGGATTACGGAGAAGAACGAATACTGGTTAACGATGCGGACATCGACTGAAGGCGGCTCAATCATGAGCATGGATGATGAACCCATGTCTTTGTCGTACATATCAAGGCTTTCGCAGGCTTCTGCGAGCATGTCTACGGAAAAGACTGTGGTGTTGTACTTGGCGGATATCTCCTTGTACTTATCGGGCAGCAGGTCGTGAAGCTCGTGGATATCAGTGCGCCACACGCAGCTGTCTCTTTTCTCCATATCTTCCATATCGTTTTCTGTGACGGAAAAGTGCAGGGCGATAAGAGGAGAGAATGACCAGTCAAGGAGCCTTGTGGGAAGGCCGTGGTGCTGGCCGAATATCATCTGTCTCCATACGGAGTTCTCGATGGAAGGTTCTTCCAAAACCGCATATTTAGTGAAGTTTCTGAGCATGCAGGGCTCGAGGACTTTTTGCTTGTCCTTGCAGTTCCTGGCAAGACTCGTAGTTAGCTTAAAGGAAGCATCCGGCTGGCCGCGATAGACAAAGAGATTTCGGTTTCTCTTAAGGTCAGAGCGAAATTCCTGCTCGTTCAGGAGCTCATACAGGTGGTCCATATCTTCAATGTAAACAGTCTTGATCATATGCGTCGCCTCCTTTATTTAAGCATATCACAAATTTAGTACCGAAATAACGATAAGTATTATGGGAGTGATTGGAAATTGGAAAAGAGATACAGGCTTTGCTTTTACGGAATGGTACAGGGCGTGGGCTTTCGGTTCACGGCCATGCACGCTGCGAATATGTACAGGCTCACAGGATATGTCAGGAATGAGTACGACGGTTCCGTGACCTGCGAAGTTCAGGGCGAAGAAGAGGCCATCGACAGGTTCGTGGCAACTATCCGTAGTGGCAGGTTCATCGACATAACAGACATAGACCGGAAGGAACTTCCACTAATCCCTGATGAAAGGTCCTTTGATGTGCGGTTCAATTAATGAGCCCCGGGGACGGAGTCAAGGGCTCATTATCAGACAATAGAACCTAGGGATGAGTATTTTCAGATTATGATCCCCTGACTCCGTCCCCAGAGCTCATTTTTTTTGGTACAATAGAATAAATATTCAACTATATTGGAGGAGGTAAAAAAATGGGTAGTATCTTAGACGTAGCTGATATCATCAAAAAGATCAACGGCAACCAGGAGCTGATGGCGCAGATTGCCAAGGCTGATCCCAAGGAGGGCGTTGCTCTTCTGAAGAAGGCCAACATCGATGTTTCCGAGGATGACATTAAGAAGGTTCAGGCTGCTGTAGCTGATGGCAAGCTTGATCTTGGAGACATCAAGAACCTCGCCGGAGGACTGTTCAAGAAGTAAGAAAGTAAAAAGCGCCTTAGTTCGCACTAAGGTGCTTTTTCTAAAAAAGGAAGAGTATATGAAAAAACTTGGATTCGGAACCATGAGATTACCTCGCCTAAACCCTGATGATCCTGCATCGATCGATATTGAGCAGTTCAAGAAGATGGCAGATCTTTTTATGGAGCGCGGGTTTACGTATTTTGACACGGCTTATCCCTATCATCAGGAGTGCTCTGAAGGAGCGGTAAAAGAGGCTGTTGTAAAGAGATTTTCAAGAGACAGCTTTGTTCTTGCTGACAAAATGCCGATACTCAGGGTCACAAAAACTGAGGATTATCAGATGTATTTCGATGAGCAGCTGCGTCGCTGCGGAGTCAATTATTTTGACTACTACCTGCTCCATAACCTGGGCAGAGACAGATATATCAATACTGAGAAGTTCGGCGGATTCCCGTTTATCGAGAAGCTTAAAAGAGACGGTTACGTCCGCAACATCGGATTCTCTTTTCATGATGATGCCGAAACTCTGGACAGGATCCTGACGGATCACCCGGAGGTTGATTTCGTCCAGCTGCAGATCAACTATCTTGACTGGAACAGCATTGCCATCGAGTCCGGCAAGTGCTACGAAGTGGCACAAAAGCACGGCAAGAAGGTCATGGTAATGGAGCCCGTAAAGGGCGGAGCGCTGGTGAAACTCCCGGATGCAGCCATCGCGAAATTCAATGATTTCTACGCGCCCATGAACAATCAGGCCCTGACCCCTGCATCGCTGGCCATAAGGTACGCAGCATCCCTCAGCGATGTGCAGATCGTCCTAAGTGGCATGAGCGACCTTGCGCAACTTGACAACAACACCACATACATGCAGGACTTTAAGCCCCTTTCCAAAGAGGAGTACAAGCTTGTGGACGATATAACCGAGATCCTTGGCAGCACCGGAACCATCCAGTGCACCAGCTGCAGATACTGCACGGAGGTTTGCCCGAAGAACATCAACATCCCTGAGTATTTCGGGCTCTTTAACATGCACGCCGTGACCGGCAACAAGTCAAACATGTACTACGAGCGTTTCTCCATGAACCACGGCAAGGCGTCGGAGTGCATTAAGTGCGGCCTTTGTGAAAAGAACTGTCCTCAGCATATAGAAATCAGGAAGAAGCTCGAGAATTTTGCAGCACTATACGAACAAGAATGAGTCACTGGGGACGTTTCAGTTTGACTCATTTTGAGTCAAACTGAAACGTCCCCGGTGTCTCAAAATGAGATAAAGTGAAACGTCCCCGGTGTCTCAAAATGAGTCAAACTGAAACGTCCCCGGTGACTCATTTTAGTGTTTTGAAAACCGTCCATATATGGTAAGATGAATTATGCGTGACTGTATTTTTATGCATCACGGAGAAGGCAATCAATCAAATCATATTTATGGAGGTATTTATGGCAATGAACAAAGTAGTTGTTGCAGGCGGCGGTGTGTTGGGAACACAGATCGGTCTTATGTGCGCATATACCGGTCATGACGTTACGTTTTGGCTTAGAAGCGAGTCCTCAATCGGAAGAACAACTCCGAAGATCGAGCTCTACAGAAAAACTATGCTGGACGACCTGGCTGCAGCAAAAAACCTGATTGGCAATCCGCTCGGTAAGCTCCTTTATCCCAAGGGACTAATCACAAGCTGGGACGGAATCACTGCTGAGGCTATTGATGAGCTTATAGCCAAGGGCGAGAAGAACATGACTGACAATATACATATCGAGCTTGATATGGCTAAGGCTGTTTCAGGAGCAGATATTGTTATCGAATCCATGGCAGAGGATCCGGACGCCAAGATTGATGTATATGAGCAGATGAAGGACCTTCTTGATCCTGACACCATCCTGGTAACCAATTCATCGACTCTTCTTCCAAGCATGTTCGCTCAGTACACAGGAAGGCCTGAGAAGTACCTTTCACTGCACTTTGCCAACACCATCTGGAAGAACAACACAGCAGAGATCATGGGACATCCCGGAACAGATCCTGAAATCTACAAAAAAGTCGTTGAGTTTGCAAAAGAGATCAACATGATTTCACTGGAGCTCAAGAAAGAGCAGCCCGGTTACATCCTTAACTCCATGCTGGTTCCATTCCTTTCGGCAGCCCAGGCTCTTTGGGCAAAAGAGGTAGCGGATCCCGAGACTATCGACCTTACATGGCGCCTTGCAACCGGCGCACCTAAGGGACCTTTTGAGATCCTCGACATCGTAGGCCTTGAGACAGCTTACAACATCAACCAGATGAAGCCCGAGGCACAGGATCCCGATTCAACAATCCACAAGATCGGCCTTCTTCTTAAGGAGAAGATCGATAAGGGCGAGACAGGTATCAACGCCGGAAAAGGTTTCTATGATTACAAGAAATAATAAATAATAATGCAAAAGAGCTGCTGGCTCCCGAACATGGGGGTCAACAGCTTTTCATTTTTAGGCTATAATTGATACATTGATATAAAAAAGAGGAGAAGACCGGCCATGGATTACTTACACATCGTTCAGTACTACGAGACCGACAAAATGGGGATAACTCACCACTCCAATTACATAAGGTGGATGGAGGAAGCGAGAGTCGATTTCCTCTCGCAGATAGGATGGGACTTCGCGAGGCTTGAGGCGATGGGGATTGTCTCGCCCGTGCTCAGCGTAAGCTGCGACTACAAGTTTCCGACCAAATTTTCGGAGAAGGTTTCAATCTGTGTTACAGTTAAAGAGTTTAAGGGCGTCAAGCTCTTTCTCGGATACGAAATGAAGAATGAGGAAGGCAGGACCGTTTGCAGCGGAACCACTTCCCATGCCTTCCTGAACACAGAAGGAAAGCCAATCAGGATGAAGCAGGAGTTTCCTGAATTTTATGAGACGCTCTGCAACCTGGTAAAAGAGATCTAAGACTGGAGAAATATTATGAAAAAATCAGAACTGTTATTTGCAACCACTGCAACTATTGCGACATTGCTCATGGTGGGCTGTGGAAGCACTCAGCCCCAGGAGCCACAAACCACAGCCACAGCCGAGACACAGGCATCTACAACTGAGAACCAGCCCCAATCAGAAGAGCCACAAACAAGTACTGCGCAGCCTGAGAAGACACCTGCCCCCACAGCCCTCGGCACCCCGGAGGTAAAAGACGGAGTTTCCCGCGCCGGCGAAGACTGCGCGGAAGTATACTTTGAGTGGGCTCCGATAGAAGGCGCTGACGGCTACGAAGTATCCGTTGCCAACAAGTACTTTGCGGAAAAAGACTACCGCGAACCCGAAACCGTAGAGACCACTGAAGCAAATTACGTTGACGGCGCGCAGGATTACTTTGATTTCCAAATCAAGGTCAGAGCATTCGCCGGAACGGGTAGCGATAGAACCTACGGTGAGTGGAGCTCTTTTGCCGAAGGAAGTGTTTACGAGAAAAAGACCCTTACCAGCGGCGGACCACTTGGCGAGCTATCCATAACCGTCCCCGAGTCCTGGACCTGTGAAGTTTCGAAAGTTGGTGACGACAAGCTCGTTGCTGACGCCTACGGATTCATCCTTGCGCCTGACTCTGCAGATGAGGGACACATAGAAGTCTTTTGCTCAGAGAACTTCGGTGTCTGCGGAACAGGCCTTAAGAGTGAAGAGATCGAGCTTGCAGGGCTCAAGGCGCACGTTGGAACCTACGACGACCACGAGCACTGGGATTTCATAATAATTGGAGAGGACCAGCCACAGATGATCGCTCAGACCGTTGGCTGCGATTCATGGTTTGGAAGCCAGTTTGAGGAGGCACAGGCTGTCCTTGACACACTTAAACTTGATAAGAGCAAGACGGAAGGATGAGGTATGAGAACACTTTTTATCGGAAACAGTCACACCTATTACAACGACATGCCCAAGATGTTCAAGGACATCTGCGCTGATAACGGGATCGACATGCAGGTGACCATGCTGACCAAAGGCGGAATGGGCTTTGATTATCACGCAGAGAACGAGCAGACCAGGTTCAACATTTTGTTTGGCGACTACGACTTTATCATTCTGCAGCACGTTGCGCACCCCATGGGTGAGTACGAAGTCATGGAAGCAGCTGCCGACAAGCTCATGGGCTGGATAAGGCAGACAAAGGCCGTTCCCTGCTACTACATGACCTGGGCCGAGGAATACAACGAGAGCTACCAGACCGAGATGAGCGCAAGGTACAGGAAACTCGGCGAAAGACATAACTGCCTTGTGGCACCTGTCGGCGAAAAATGGTGGGAAGAGGTTCACAAACATCCGGAGGTCGATCTGTTTTTTACCGACAGAAGACACGCTTCCCCGGCGGGTTCTGAGCTGATCGCCCAGACCATTTTTGATACGTTAAAAGACAAAATGAAATAATTTTCAAAATTCATGTAACCAATTACTATCAAACATCGCTATATAAAGTGAAGGCCTTAAAAGAAAGAGAGGATCATCTTAATGGATGACTCAGCAATTGTAGATCTTTACTTAATAAGAGATGAGACGGCTATATCACAGACATCGCAAAAATACGGAAACGGACTGCGCAGCATCGCTGGAAACGTCCTGGCAGATGCAGAGACAGCCAAAGAGTGCGAGAACGATGCGTACCTGCAGACCTGGAACCTGATTCCGCCAAACGAGCCCAGAAACTACCTTTTTGCATTTGTCGGCAAGATCGTCAGGCACCTGGCAATCGACAGGCTTCGTCACGAGAGCAGGCAAAAGAGATCTGCCCAGTACTGCGATCTATCGGACGAGATGCTTGAGTGTATTCCCGGAAGCGCAGACGTTGCAGGTGAATTTGATGCAAAAGAGCTCTCGGAGTGCATTAACGCATTCCTTGATTCATGCACAGAGGAGCAGCGAAACATCTTCGTCAGAAGGTACTGGTACTTCGATTCCGTAACTGAGATATGTCACCGGTATTCCCTCCCCCAGAGCAAGGTCAAGACCACGCTCTTTAGGATGAGAGAGAAATTAAAAGTCCATCTCACAGACGGAGGATTCACTTTATGAACGAACATGATTTATTAGATGCAATAGGAGATATCGATCCAAAGCACATCGAAAGCGCAGGAGGCGCAGGAGGAAAGGGCAAGGCCAAAGCTGCAAAGCGTAGTAACATTGCGCGTTTCAGAAGCCTTTATCTGGCGGCAGCAGGTCTTTTGCTACTGGTGGTAGCAGGCGTGGTATTCAGGAATATCAGGCAGGTTCCGGCAACTGAAGAGGCACCTCCTGAGACAGATGCTGTTACTACACTTCAGGCGCCTGCCACTGAGACAGAAGGCGTGACAACCATGGGAGCAATCACTGAGCAGGCAGAAGAGACAGAAGAAGCAGTGGCAGTAGAGTCGGCGATTTCCGAGGATAGCCTTGATATGGACTTTAACAGCGCACTTATAAACTTCATAGAAAGCTCAGGTTTTGAGAACCAAAACTACATGGTATCCCCAACCTCCTTCAGAGCCGCTCTGGCACTGGCAGTATCCGGCGCGGATAATGAGACCAAAGATCAGCTCCTTGAGGCCATGGGATTTGATAGCATGGAAGAGCTGACGACCTGGTACGAGGGCGTTTCCGCATCCGTCGATTCTTACAACGAGTGGCTTGAGTTTGCCAAGAAAGACTTCGAGGAGTACAAGGAATATTACGGCGATGATGCCAAGGCACCGGAAGGAAGCTTTGACCTTCAGAATTCTATCTGGCGCAACACCAAGGCCAGTGGCAAGCTCTCCAAGAAGTACATCAAACTTGTAAAAGAGAACTTCGGCGCAACAGCAGAGAACGTGGCGCCCGACAAGATCACGGACAAGGTCAACTCATGGATCAACAAAAACACCAACGGACTTATTCCGACCATCAGTAATGACCTTTCCTACGCAGACCTGATCCTTGTCAACACGCTCTACTTACGTGCCGGATGGGTTAGCTCTTTTGAAGAATTTGCGACAAAAGAAGGCGACTTCACCACAATCTCCGGTGATGTTGTCAAAAAAGATTTCATGCACCAGCAGAGCCGCTTCATGTATTACGAGGACGAGAACGGTAAGTTCGTGGTTCTTCCTATGAATGGCGGAATCAATGCAGTCTTTATTCTTGGTGACGTGGAAGACGTTGCGGGCAAAATGGCAAGTGCAACGGCCGAGGAAGTCGCAGTTTCGCTGCCAAAATTCGAGACAGAGACTGAGTTTAGTAACAACGAACTGGTTGACTTCTGCAAGCAGCGCGGAGCAGCAGATGCCTTCACCGCAAACGCAGATTTCTCGCTGATGAGCGACGACATGTCAGTATTTATCTCCGACATCATTCAGAAGACCAAGATCAAAGTCGACGAAGAGGGCATTGAAGCTGCAGCAGCGACAGCTATCATGATGACTGAAGGCGCATTCTTAGAGCAGCCTGAGGTAAAAGAGTTTACCGCTGATGAGCCGTTTAAGTTCATGATCCTAACGGCGTCTGAAGAGCCGGAACTTCTTTTCTACGGACAGATCGTTGAATGATAATACAGTGCTAAAGCCTTATATAAGGGCCTTTTCGAAAGAAAGGGCTCTTTTTTGTTAGCATAAACTAATAAATATTCACAAAAGTTGTTGACAATTAAATTGATATATGAGAATATGTCATGGTTAGCGGACGCTAACAAAGAGGAGGGTAAAATGAAGAACAAAATCTTATCAACAATGCTTGCAGTCTCAATCAGCATGTTAGCAATGGCTTGCGGAGCTGCCGGCGAAATCAATACAACAGAAGAAACTGTAAACGAAGTAGAGGCTGAAAAAACCGAAGCCGGTTCAGTGGAGGAAGCCGTTACGGATGAATTGTCCGAAAGCTCTTTTCCTATGACGATCACACACGGTCTCGGCGAGATAGTCCTTGAGGAGAAGCCGGAAAACGTAGTTGCCATCGCCTGGGGAAACCCTGACGTGCCTCTTGCTCTCGGCGTTATCCCTGTTGGAATTTCCGAGGCGAACTTCGGACCAAGAGATGAGAACGGCCTTCTTGCATGGACAGCCAAGGCTTTCGAGGATGCGGGCGTTACACCTAACGTCTTCGATGACACAGACGGATGGGACTACGAGGCAATTTCAGACTGCAATCCCGACGTCATCCTTGCTGCTTACTCAGGACTTAGCCAGGAGGAGTACGACAGGCTCTCAGAGATCGCACCGGTTGTGGCTTATCCCGAGATCGCCTGGACAACAACCTGGCAGGAAGAGGCCATTAACGACGCAAGAGCCCTTGGCCTTGAGAAGGAGGGAAAAGAGCTTGTGGAAGAGACAGAGAAGCTCATCGCCGATAAGCTCACCCAGTATCCTGACCTTGCAGGCAAGAGAGTAGCCTTTGCATGGCTTTCTGAGGACGACCTTGGAACCTTCTACATCTACACAGGAAACGATCCAAGAGCAGCTTTTCTTTCAGACCTTGGACTTGTAACACCTGATAGTGTAAAGAGCCTTATCACCAGCGATCAGGATTTCTCAATTACAGTAAGTGCTGAGAATGCAGATCTTTTAAATGATGTAGACATCATCATCACCTACGGTACTGAGTCCCTGGTTGATGCAATGCAGGCTGACGGAAGATTTGCAAATATCCCGGCTGTCAAGGACGGAGCATTTGTGCTTCTTGATACCAACGATGTTCTTGCAGCAGCAAGCACACCTACAGTTCTTTCCATTCCTTATGCAATTGATGATTATTTGAAAGCTTTAAACGATGCAGCACAGAAAATACAGTAACAATCGCATATTTATTGCACTTGCAATTGAAATTTGTTTTGTCATTCTAAGTCTTTTTCTTTCCATATCTTATGGAAGCAAGAGTATTCCTTTTGGTGACACCATGAGCTACTTCACAGGTGGCCTGACCGACGAGTTTTTAAGTGCAGTTATCGCAGCCAGAATCCCGAGGACAGTCTTCGGGCTTCTGGCCGGTGCTGCCTTAGGGGTATCGGGCGCTCTTATGCAGGCAATAACAAGAAACCCCATAGCTGACCCCAGCATCCTCGGAGTAAACACGGGAGCTGCGCTGTTTGTGGTGGTTGGTATCGCCTATCTAAACATTTCCTCTGGCATCAGGTTAATAGGTATATCTTTTGCAGGAGCTCTTTTGACAGCACTCTTCGTATATGGCATTGCGTCTGTCGGCTACGGCGGAGCCAATTCCATTAAGCTGGCACTGGCGGGAGCTGCGGTTTCTACGGCCCTTGGAGCACTGGTGAACACCATCATGCTTCCGGATACGCAGGTCATGAAGCAGTTCAGGTTCTGGCAGGTGGGCAGCATCAGCGGAGCGACCTGGGAGGACATAAAGCTCATCGTTCCTTTCCTGGTGGTGGGAGTTGTCTGCGCAGTTGCGCTGGCATCGCCCTTAAATGCCATGGCCCTTGGAGATGAGATGGCAATATCCCTGGGCGTCAAAGTCGGAGTTGTCAGGATGTTTGCAGCTCTTGCAGGCGTTATTCTCTGCGCTTCGGTCACGGCACTGGCAGGACCCATCGGCTTTGTGGGACTTATGCTTCCTCACATTTTCAGGCAGCTCTTTGCCAGCGACTTAAGGCTGGTGATCCCTATGTCGGCCATCGGCGGAGCGGGACTTCTCACTTTTTCGGATGTCCTGGGAAGAGTCCTTGGAAGGCCCGGAGAGCTGGAAGTTGGCATCATCACTGCGATAGTCGGTGCACCTGTTTTTATTTGGATTGTATGTAAGACAAAGGCTAAGAGTATATGACAAAGAACCTTGAACATGATCTTAAAAATATATATAGAAAACACAGCCGCCTGAACACTGCTTGTATAGTGGCTTTGCTGGTGATCATTGCTACCCTTGGGGTGCTGATGATGACCCTGGGCAATACCAATTACTCGTTAAAAGAGGTGCTGGCTTACCTTTTAAGCTCTGAGAGCAAAGGTGCGGCTTACAACATAAAGACCATTAGGCTTCCAAAGCTTATTGTGGGAGGCTTTGCGGGATTTGCGTTTGGAATTTCCGGATACACTTTTCAGAATCTGCTAAGGAATCCACTGGCTTCGCCGGATATCATCGGAGTTTCGGCCGGGTCATCCGCAGCAGCGGTGTTCTGCATTCTGATCCTTGGAATAAGCGGACCGGCGGTGACTTTTTTCGCCGTGGCAGCGGGACTTCTCATCACTACTGTGATCTTTGTGTTGTCGGGCAGAGGAAGCTTTTTTGGCAGCAGGATGATCCTCATCGGAATTGGAATTCAGGCGGTTTTGAATGCGCTTATTTCCTGGATGCTGCTGGTGGGCTCTGAATATGACGTGGCAACGGCTCTCAGGTGGCTTCGAGGAAGCCTTAACCTGGTGCAGATGAGTGATGCTCTGGGAATTACGCTGGTTACTGTGATTTGCAGCGCTCTGCTGCTTATCTGCAACAGGTATCTGAGGATGATGCAGCTGGGAGATGAGTATGCGACAACGCTTGGAGTTCCGCTTTCGGCCGTGAGATTCTGCTGCATGCTTTGCGCGCTGGTACTGAGCGCAACTGCTGCGTCGATCACGGGACCTATTGCATCGGTTGCTTTTTTATCAGGACCCATCGCCGGCAAGTGTACCAAGAATGGCAAGAACGCCATGGTAGTTGCCGGACTTATCGGAACCATACTTGTTTACGCATCGGAGCTTGTTGGAAAAAACATGTTTGAAACCAAGTACCCTGTTGGCGTTGTCACGGGACTTTTGGGAGCACCTTATCTTTTGTTTTTGCTGCTTAACCTGAACAGGAAGGGAGAAAAGATCTAATGGATGGATTTGCACTTAGTCATGATTTCTGCGCGAGAAACATAAGCGCAGGATATGAAGAAAACCTTATATTAAAAGATTTGGACATCATCGTTCCTGCAGGGAAATTCAGCGTGCTGATAGGTCCCAACGGCTGTGGTAAGTCAACTCTTTTAAAGAGCTTTGCGCGCCTCTTAAAGCCTAAGGATGGTGACGTGGTACTGGACGGGAAGTCAATCTATGACATTCCAACACAGCGTTTGTCCAAGCAGATAGGTCTTTTGCCCCAGTCGCCGATTGTTCCGGCGGGCATAACCGTAGCGGATCTGGTTGCAAGGGGAAGGTTCCCGTATCAGAATCTCTTCGGACAGCTCTCAAAAGCAGATTACAAGGCCATCGCCGACGCCATGGAGGCCATGGGTATCGCGGACCTTGCGGACAAGAGTGTGGATTCATTGTCCGGCGGACAGAGGCAGAGGGTGTGGATCGCGCTGGTGCTGGCGCAGGATACGGACATTCTTCTTCTGGATGAGCCGACAACCTATCTGGACATCGCTTATCAGGTGGAGATCCTGGACTGTCTGGCGATGCTTAATAAGACCAAGAAGACTACGATTGTTGCGATTCTTCACGACATAAATCTCTCGATCAGGTACGCCGACCACATCTTTGCCATGAAGAGAGGCAGACTTATTGCCGAGGGCGAGCCCAGGGAGATCATCACACCTGAGCTTATGATGGAGGTCTACGGCATGGAGAGCGACATCATCACAGATCCTGTCACAGGAGACCCCTACGTTATCCCAAGAAGTAAGGCCTGCTAAAAATGAGCCCTGGGGACGGAGGTAGCGGACCAAAGGTGAGCCCTGGGGACGGAGTCAGTGGCTCATTATCTGATAATTAACCGCTAGAAAAATAACTTTCAGATAATGAGCCACTGACTCCGTCCCCAGGGCTCACCTTTGGTCCACTGACTCCGTCCCCAGGGCTCATTTGGCGTATTGGAAATTTGACTGTTGTTAGGCGGCTGTCTTGGTGTAGAATAGGGGTTGAATTGGAGGCTGACATGGAAGAGATTTTTGATATAACCGATGATAACGGAGTTCCTACAGGAGAGACGGTGACCAGGTCAAAGGCTCACGAAGAGGGAATTCCTCATAGAACTGCACATATTTGGATTGTGAGAAAAGAAGGAGAGTCTTATCAGGTCTTGCTTCAGAAGAGAAGCGCTGAGAAAGAGTCTTTTCCTAG
>NZ_ATWY01000027.1 GCF_000421405.1 Butyrivibrio sp. NC2007 | reverse complement strand
CCATGAGGCACTACTGTCCTAGATTAAAAATCTTCAACAAGCAGTAATGAATTCGATATTCAGTGTTCCATGCTTGCTTTTTTCATGTCCTGGAGCCAATATCCTGCCTTCCTGCCACAGATTCTGCCTTGCCACAATCCCCTTTTGCTTGTTTTCTCATGTCCCAGAGACGATATCCTACCGTTCTGCCACAGATTCCGGCTTGCCACAATCCCCTTTTGCTTGTTTTCTCATGTCCTGGAGCCAATATCCTACCTTCCTGCCACAGATTCCGGCTTGCCACAATCCCCTTTTGCTTGTTTTCTCATGTCCTGGAGCCAATATCCTGCCTTTTTGCCACAGAATCTACCTTGCCACAATCCCCTTTTAACCAGCCCCGCTTAGTGACCGTTATGTTCATAAAGATACCGGAGTCAAGGGACAGTACGCTGGGCGCTGCATTTCAAGCGCCCGGGCAGCCCTTGGCTCCGATATCTTTTTGAACTACAATAAACAGCGTGCGGGGCTGTAAAAAACCAAAAATAAATCCCCCCAGCTGCATCATGCAGCCAAGAGGACTTATAGCAAATTAATGAATCAATTATTTGAGCTGTCTGAAGCGCCTGTATCTGAAGAGAAGATATCAGCCATGGCTTCCTGAGCGCTCTTAATGTCTGTCTTACTGAGTGTGTAATCCTGAAGGATATTGGTGTCGAAGGAAACAAGATTGTCTTCCTTGGCTGTTACACAGGCATATTCTGTGTAGCCTGAATCCTTGTCACCGATCAGGATATATACTTCTTCGCCCTTCTTGATATCCATGGTAACTTCCACAACTGCTCTGGATGTCAGAATTGCTTTCTTTGAAAATGTTATTTTATAGCTATCAGGATAAAAATCATCCTGAATCTTTGTCACTGTTCCACTGGAGATAACAGCGCCGTTATCTGTAGTAACTATAAGCTTCTGCGATAATCTCTTGTCGCCCAAGACATCATCGGCCTCTTTATCAAGGTCAATGCCAGCCAGTCCGAGAATCGCTTCTGTAACTGCGTTATAGCAATCTCCGTCGTTATTTGTGCTGGTCTGTTTATCAGCATAAACAGCAAAACCTGCAAAAGCTATGCATCCGATAAGGAACATGACAAGGACTGCAATAGCTGCTTTCCTCGTCCTATTCATAAGACTCTCTCCATTTACTTAAACGTTCTAGTCTAAAAACTTTTATAAGTTTATCACAATTTGGACACAATTAGCAATGCCTTTTATAAAAATAGTTTATAGTTTTTTTATATTTGTTATCGTCTCCATGTTTTCGGTTTCATGATTATGAAGAACGGGAGCAATTCCAGACGACCCGCCAACATATCGAACATTAGCACGATTTTGGAGAAATATGAGAACTCAGAATAGTTACCCATAGGTCCAATCATACCGAGTCCGGGGCCAATGTTATTCAGTGTAGCAATTACCGATGTAACAGTTGTCTGGTAGTCAAAGTTATCTAGCGATACCAGGAAAATCGAAACCACCAAAGTGATAACATACAATCCCAAATAAGCTGAAACAGATTTAACTGTGGTTCCTTCAACAGCATGACCGTCCATGAACACCCTCTTTACTGCCTTGGGGTGTACCAGGAAGTTCAGCTCATTTCTCGCATTTCTGATGACAATCAGGGCTCTTGAGAACTTAAATCCGCCGCCTGTAGATCCTGCACAGGCACCGACAAGAGCCAGTCCCATCAAAAGAACTCTTGAAAACTCCGGCCATTTATCAAAGTCCAAAGTTCCGAATCCTGTAGTAGTCATGATTGATGTAACTGCAAACAGTGCGTGGTGGAAACACATTCCTGCTGAATCCAAAACTCCTGCCCTGTAGATGTTAATGGCTATAAGACATGCTGCCACAGCCATGGTTCCGAAGTAGTATTTGACCTCATCTATGGCAAAAGCCTCCTTGGGCTTTCTGTTGATGAGGAAATAATAAACAGTAAAGTTAACTCCGCATAAAGCCATGAATAAGATGATCACTGCCTGCGAAACCGTTGAATAACCACCGATTCCTGCATTTGTTACAGCAAATCCTCCGGTACCTACAGTAGAGAAGGTGATGGTTGCAGCCTCGTAAAGTGATAAACCGGAAATCTTTAAACATATGATCTCCAGCACCGTGATGCCAAAGTAAATCAGATAGAGGATCTTAGCAGTATCTTTTACCTTGGGAACAATCTTACCTACAACAGGTCCCGGGCTCTCTGCCCTCATAAGATGCATGCTGTAGCCGTCCGCCATGGGAACAACAGCAAGAAGGAAGACAAGAACACCCATTCCGCCGATCCAGTGAGTGAAGGTTCTCCAGAACTGAACACTCTTCTCAATCTGCTCAACTGAGGTAAGGATACTGCCTCCGGTTGTTGTAAAGCCTGATACTGTCTCAAAGCAGGCATCAATATAGTTGGGAATTGTTCCAGTTACAACAAAAGGGATGGCGCCAAGCATACTCACTACTATCCAGGCAAGAGCTGTAATGGTAAAGCCCTCCTTAGCATAGATAACTGTATTTGCCGGCTTTTTGAACGATCCTAAATATCCAATGAGAATGCTGATAAGTATCAGCACAAAAAACGCCTCTGCGCTGTCATATTCCTTATAAATCAGCGCCACCAAAAAAGGCAGTACCAAAAGAGCTCCGAAGACTCTGAACAATCTAAAGAGCACAAATCTGATCATCGAGTAATTCATGTCAATTCTCCAATATGTCGCTTATATCTTTTAATCCTGCCAGTGTGGTTACAACGATGACAGAATCTCTGTCCCTTATAACGCTGTCACCGGAAGGTGAAATGATCTCGCCGTAATGGTTGATGCACGCGATAAGAACGCCCTTCTTGATCTTCATCTGAGAAAGTGGCTTGCCAATAACTGGGCTTCCGTTTCTTACGATGAACTCAAGGGCCTCAACCTTGTCGTCATTGAGCTTGTAAAGAGTCTCAATGTTGCTGTCCTTGGATGCTGACATACCACGAACAAACTGAACAATCCTATCAGCTGTGATGTTCTTGGGATAAATGATACTTCCGATATTAAGAGAACCGATGATATCACCGTAGGTAACCCTGTGAACCTTGGTAATGAGCTTGGCCTTGGGGTTGATGCTCTTTACATACATAGAGAGCATGATGTTCTCCTCGTCAAGGTTTGTGAGGGATACGAAGGAATCAGTTCTGGTTACGCCCTCTTCAAGAAGCATATCCTTGTCGGTTCCGTCTCCGTTGATGATAAGCGCCTGAGGCAAAATATCCGTCAGTTCCTTACATCTTACAGGGTCCTTGTCGAAGATGGTTACCTTAATACCGAGTGCAATAAGCTGCATGGCAAGGTAATAAGCTGTCTCTCCACCGCCGATGATGATGGTTGAATGTACCTTGGCTGAAGGAAGACCCAGCTTTTTAAAGAAGCTTACGGTATTCTTGCTGGAGCCAAAGATTGTGATCTCATCCCCTGCTCTTAAGATAAAGTTACCATCCGGGATGTGAACGTCGCCGCCTCTGGTAACAACTGCGATGATTACCTGTTTCTTAAGGTCTGACGGAATATCTTTAAGCGCAATGTCACAGAGCCTTGAGTTCTCGTCGATCACAAGGCGCACAAGCTCTGCTCTACCTCTGGCAAAGGTCTCGATTTTAGTTGCTGATGGAAGTTTAAGGAGTCTGCCTGCCTCAGAAGCTGCTGCTTCCTCAGGGTTGATGACCATGGAAAGTCCAAGCTCCTCCTTGATGAAATTGATCTCGTTGTTATAGACGGGATTGCGGACTCTGGCAATAGTATGGCAGTTACCGGCTTTCTTGGCTATAAGACAGCAAAGAAGATTCAGCTCATCTGAATCTGTAACCGCGATCATAAGGTCTGCTGTCTCGATGCCCGCATCCTTCATTATGGAATAACTGGCGCCATTTCCAACGATACCCAAGACGTCCAGGTTGTTTACTACTGCCTGTACAACACTACTCTTTTCCTCAATGATAGTGATGTTGTGGCCTTCCTTGCTAAGCTGCTGTGTAAGTGTAAGTCCTACGTTTCCGCAGCCCACAATTATAATCTGCATAACATGCCTCCGCTGATAAACATAATAATACGAATATCATTATAGGCTCAATCAGTGTTTTCTTCAACTTCAGAAGCTTCTCTCTCGTAATCCCTTGCCTGCTCCTCGTTCCCAAGTTCGTGGTAGCACTTTGCAAGCGCAAGACGTGGAAGACTTCCGCTCTTTTTTATATCAAGAATGCTGCTGCATTCATAAGCTGCATTGTAGTACCAGACTATGGCTTCATCGATATCTTTTTTGCCAAAATAGTAATCCCCGAGCTCGTAGCACATCTCGCTGCTCATCTCGGTGATGGCGTCCTTCAATGTATACTTAAGAAGCGCAGCCAGGTCATCCTCGATAACAGCGATGTGGGCAAGGACGCAGCTGGCTTCCTTGATCTCATCAAGTCCTCTTGTGGTATCAAGCGCGGACGCAGTAAAAAACTCTTTTGCCTTAAGGAAATCTTCGTCGGTTCCGGCCATAAAGAGCTCCCTTGCATACATTCCGTGGAGTCTCTTAGAAAGGCGTCTTCCGCCTGCGATGGTGCGCCTGAAGGTCTCGAGGTCGCGCCCTGCGTGGTTCTCCTTGGGACGATGGATGATCTCAATCTCACTGTTGCAGATAACGGGATCTAAGATCACCTGCTCGTGGATTGGGTCTTCCCAAACAAAATGTCTTACTCTCTTAAAGAGCTTAGGGCGAAGTTCTCTGTCAAAGTTGTAAACCGTGCGGTACTGAAGCTGATTGCAGTAGTACATCTGCACGATATCTATATCAAGCTCGGAGAGGTCGGCCTTCAATTCCATAAAGCGCTGCCTGTTGTCCTCATCCAGCTCCTCGTCTGCATCTGCGGAGTATATATAGTCACAGTTTGCCTGAGCAAAGGCGAAGTTCCTGGCATCACTGAAGTCCCCGGTCCAGGCAAAGTCAAGCACCTTGGCACCGCACGCTTTGGCAATGTCCTTGGTCCTGTCCGTAGAGCCTGTGTCCACCACGATCATCTCGTCAACAATGCCCTCTAAGCTCTTAAGGCATTTCTCCAGACAACTCTCCTCGTTTTTGACTATCATGCAAAGACTGATCGTAACCATATACACCCTCCTGTTTGGCTAACAACCTATACCCGCTACATTAATCATACCATGAACTTGTTATGTTTTGTGCACTTTAGTTGTGCTAGAATAATCATATGCTTACAAGGAAAAAGACATTTCAACTAAATAAAATTTCTACCCTGGTTGCGACAGGTCTTTTGCTGTGCGCAGCTCTTACGGGATGTGCAAAAGAGCCTTCTGCGCCCGAAAAGGCTGCTCCCTATGACGGAAAAGAGTACCTCCGCGAATCAGAGCTGACAGCAGCCGGCGAAGATCCTGACAGTGCCTTTGATTCTTATACTGTCATAAATAACTACGACTCGGCTCTTAGTGTCCCTACCTATGTCACCAAGACTGATGACCTTTGGTTTATCGTTGACTGCTATCACAACCGGATCATCTACACCGACAACCTCGGAATTCCCTTAAATGAATGGCAGATCATGTGTGATCAGGCAACACAGCCTCACACCATGGCCAGCGACGGGATCGTCTATATGGTGGAAGACACCGAGAACAACAGGGTCCTGGTCTTTGAGAAAAGAGATAACAAATTCATCAACACTCAAAGCTTTTATGAAATTGGCAATAGACCTCACTTTACAGCCTATGATGAGACTTCTGACACCTTCTACGTGTGGAGCTCCAGCACAGGCGAACTGTATTGTTTCAGGCATACGCCGGATTCAACCAGGATGTATCTAACTGAAGTGCGAAAGATCGATCAACTCTCCGGCCTCTACGTCAGGTCTTTTACCATCGTCGGAGACGACATTTACTTCGTATCGGGAGTATCAGCCACAGGCGCTACGCCACAGATACTTCAGTGCGACCTCAAGACCTTAAATATAAAAAAGAGCTATCCGGTCCCGGACGAGCTTGCCGGAATGGTACAGATAACTCCCATTGACGATATGTTTTATATCACTGTTTCCACGGATATTACGGGCAATCAGGACTACGCCACACTTATCCGCACTTCATCCCTTGATAAGCTGAAAAGCGGGGATTATGAAGATATTTACGCACAGTACTTCGTGGGCGGCGGCACACCCTATAACATCTCCAAGGTGGATGATACGTACTTCTTAACAGAGCACAGGCTCCAGGGGCATTCCATTTGGAGCTTCAAGGTGGAGAGCGGCGAAATAACCGATGTTACTGCGCTCTACTGATGCGACTTCATTACATGACAACGACTTTGTTCTTGCCGGTATTCTTGGCCTTGTAAAGAGCATTGTCCACGTTCTGAAGGGTCTTTGAATAATCACCTGTATAGCATGACACACCTACCGAAATTGTAAATGGTACCGGTGTGTCTTTTGCATTTGCAATGTCCTGCCTGAACTGCTCCATGCGTGCGCAGGCATTGTTGACGTCACAGTTTCTTAAAATGAGAACGAATTCCTCGCCGCCGTAGCGGATTACATAGTCGTTATCATGGGTCTCCTTGGAGAGTTTCTGTCCCATGTATAAAAGAGTAAGGTCACCGGTGTAGTGGCCGTTCTCATCGTTGATTTTCTTAAAGTCGTCAATGTCGATAAGAGCTACAGCTATATGCTCTCCCGGCTTAACATCATTTATAGTGTTCTCGGAGATGATCTTCTCCAAAAGATGCCTGTTGTAAACCTGAGTCAGAGGATCGGTTACCATGGCCAGCTCGAGCTTCTGAGTTACTCTGTAGTGATCCAGATAGTAAGCGGTCATTACATAGTGGACGAACATGATTCCGATAATAATTGGAATCTCCAGCGCCATGATAAGGCTATAGTTCGTGTAGTGGTTGAAAGTATTGGTGATCACAATCTCTATGATAAATATGATACCGTTGATGATGGTATCGCGCGTAGTTGCAGCAAATCCCACCACAAGCCAGATCAGGTTGACTATGATGATTCCTTCGATGGAATTACTCCTGTCAATCAGGTTATACGCCGTCCAGCTGGCTGCGATGACCATACCATGACCAAGGAAAAAGTCCATAATAACAGTTACGCGGTGATTGTTTGGAAAGTAATGTGTAACAAGAAAGAATATTGCCACATAAATAAGGATTGAAAGTCTGGGAATCAGCGTAGGAAGCGCTGATCCGTTGATCATATAATCCGAATAGATAAAGAAAATAGTCGTAACCGCAGACACAACAAGACCAAGCTCTACTATGCCCTGATAGTAGTCACACTTGGACTGGTAGAAATCAGCCTTTTCCTCACGACTCATTGATTTTAAGTCGTTCACAAGGCTCATTATCGTTTTGGCGGCTTTAATTGTTCTCATAATTGATACTCCTTAAATGTAATTGTATCAAAAAATAAATCATAGGTGAATAAAAAGGTCATAAAAAAATGCAGCCCTTACGGACTGCATTTTGTCTAAATCGATTAAGCTTCTTCTGTCTCTCCAACAGGCTTACCACCTGTTGCAAGCCACTTGAGATATGCATTTATGAACTGATCAAGGTCTCCGTCAAGTACGCCGTCGGCATTGGATGCCTTGTAGCCTGTACGTGTATCATTAACCATGGTGTATGGCTGGAGTACGTAAGATCTGATCTGGCTGCCCCATGCATTGTCCATGACATCGCCACGGATTCCGGCGAGCTTGGCTGCCTGTTCTTCCTGCTTCATTACAAAGAGCTTGGCCTTGAGCATCTGCATAGCCTTATCCTTGTTCTGGAACTGTGAACGCTCATTCTGGCAGGCAACTACAACACCTGTAGGGATATGTGTGATACGTACGGCAGATGATGTCTTGTTGATGTGCTGTCCGCCGGCGCCACTTGATCTGTATGTATCGATACGAAGATCATCAGGATTGATGTCGATATCAAGGTCTTCTTCGATATCAGGCATTACATCGCAGGATACGAAGGATGTCTGTCTCTTAGCCTGTGCGTTGAAAGGACTGATACGGACAAGTCTGTGAACACCGTGCTCTGACTTAAGAAGTCCGTAAGCGTTGGTTCCTGAAATCTGGAAAGTAACTGACTTGATTCCTGCCTCGTCACCGTCAAGAAGGTCGAGAGTCTCAATGGTAAAGCCCTTTCTCTCTGCCCATCTTGTGTACATACGATAGAGCATGCTAGCCCAGTCGCAAGCCTCTGTTCCGCCGGCTCCGGCGTTGAGACGAAGGATTACGTCATATTTATCATAAGGTCCGTTGAGAAGATTGCTGATACGGATGTCCTCAAGAGTCTTCTCAAAGTCATCAAGCTCAGCTCTTATCTCTGCAGCCATGTCCTCATCATCTACACCCTCAGCGTTCTGCATATCGATAAGATCGATGATATCGCCGTACTGTGTGTTGAGGTGCTCAATGTTTTCAACAAGGTCCTGCATGTTCTTTAGGTCTTTTGTCTTCTTGTTGGCCTTCTCTGCGTTGTCCCAGAAGCCCGGCTCTTCCATCTCACGGGAAAGCTCCTCGATGATCTTCTTCTTGGTATCAAGGTCCAGTGAAGCCGTTACTTCTTTTAATGTATCCTGAAGGTTCTGGATTTCAACCTTCATCTGATCTAAAACTACCATAAAAAATTCTCTCTCCTATAAATTAACTACTAAGCACCGGCGCTCACGCCCTACCGTGACAGTTCTTGTACTTCTTGCCACTTCCGCATGGGCATGGATCGTTGGGATAAATCTTGGCCTCAGCTCTCTTGATAGGAGCCTTGGGCGCAGAATCATCCTTGTTGGTGCCGGTAACCTTGGCTACTTGCTCACGCTCTACTCTCTCTTCAATATGAACATGGAACAGGAGTCTTACTGTGTCCTCCTCAATGTTCCTTGTCATGTCGTCGAACATCTCATAACCTGCAAGCTTGTACTCAAGCTTAGGATCTCTTTGGGCATATGACTGAAGTCCGATACCCTGACGGAGCTGATCCATGTCATCGATGTGGTCCATCCACTTTCTGTCGATGACCTTAAGGAGGATGACACGCTCAATCTCACGGATGGTCTCAGGCTCAGGGAACTCTGCTTCCTTGGACTCGTAAAGCTTAACTGCCTCTTCCTTGAGCTGCTGCAAAAGACCTGCCTTGGTGAGGTTATCAATTCTTCCTCTGGTGATCTTCTTAAGCGGAACAGTAGGAAGAAGAAGTTCATTGAGCTCTGCGATGTTCCAGTTATCGGGATCGTTCTCCTCTCCCACAACTGTCTCAACTGAGGACTCAACAATATCTGTGATCATCTTGTAGATGGAATCACGCATGGATACTCCATCCAGAACCTTCTTACGCTCTGCATAGATGATCTCTCTCTGCTCGTTGTTGACCTGGTCATACTCAAGCAGGTTCTTACGGATTGCATAGTTGTTGGACTCGATCTTCTTCTGGGCTGATTCGATAGCCTTTGAAAGAGATGAGTGCTCAATCTCCTGTCCCTCAGGGATCTTCAGTGCATTGAACATTGAAATAAGTCTGTCTGAACCAAAGAGTCTCATGAGGTTATCTTCAAGTGAAAGGTAGAACTTGGACTCACCGGGATCTCCCTGACGACCGGAACGACCACGCAGCTGATTATCGATACGTCTACTCTCGTGTCTCTCAGTACCGATGATCTTAAGTCCGCCTGCTGCCCTTGCTTCGTCATCAAGCTTGATATCAGTACCACGGCCGGCCATGTTGGTGGCGATGGTAACGGCGCCATGCTTACCTGCATCTGCTACGATCTCAGCTTCAAGCTCATGGAACTTGGCATTTAAGACGTTGTGCTGGATGCCTCTTCTCTTAAGCATTCTTGAAAGCTCTTCGGAAGATTCAATGGTAATGGTACCAACCAGTACAGGCTGTCCCTTGGCATGAGATGCTGCTACTGCGTCGCAGATTGCGTTAAGCTTTTCTTTCTTGGTTTTATAAACCGCATCCTGATGGTCAATTCTCTGAACTGGCTTGTTGGTAGGAATCTCGATAACGTCCATTCCGTAGATATCACGGAACTCCTGCTCCTCTGTGAGGGCAGTACCGGTCATTCCGCACTTCTTGTCAAACTTGTTAAAGAAGTTCTGGAAGGTGATGGTTGCAAGAGTCTTGGACTCTCTCTTAACCTTAACGTGCTCTTTGGCCTCGATAGCCTGATGGAGACCGTCTGAATAACGACGTCCCGGCATAACACGACCTGTGAACTCATCTACGATAAGTACCTCGTCATCCTTAACAATGTAGTCGTGATCCTTGAACATAAGGTTATTGGCACGAAGAGCAAGGATAATGTTGTGCTGGATCTCAAGGTTCTCGGGATCAGCAAGGTTCTCTATGCGGAAGAATCTCTCAACCTTAGCAACGCCCTGCGCTGTCAGGTTTACTATCTTGTCCTTCTCGTTGACGATGAAATCACCGGTCTCTTCTCTCTCAACTCCCATGATGGCATCCATCTTGGAGAGCTCTTCCATGTCCTCACCACGGGTCATCTGCTTGGCCAGAATGTCGCAGGCCTCATAGAGCTTGGTGGACTTGTCGGACTGACCGGAAATAATAAGAGGAGTACGCGCTTCATCGATAAGGATTGAGTCTACCTCGTCGATGATACAGTAGTTAAGGCCTCTCTGAACGCACTGTTCCTTGTAGATAGCCATGTTATCACGAAGGTAGTCAAATCCAAGTTCGTTGTTGGTAATATATGTGATGTCGCAGTTATAAGCTGCCTTTCTCTCCTCACTGGTCATGCTGTTAAGAACGCAGCCAACAGTGAGTCCCAGGAACCTGTGTACCTGACCCATCTGATCGGCATCACGCTTAGCAAGATAGTCGTTTACTGTAACAACGTTAACGCCCTTACCTGTAAGAGCCTCAAGATATGAAGGAAGTGTAGCCACAAGGGTCTTACCTTCACCGGTTCTCATCTCGGCAATTCTGCCCTGGTGAAGAATGACTCCGCCTATGAGCTGAACCCTGAAGTGCTCCATACCAAGAACTCGCTTGCTGGCTTCACGCACAACCGCATAAGCCTCGGGCATGATGTCATCAAGAGTCTCGCCCTCTGACAGTCTCTTTTTAAACTCGTCTGTCTTAGCACGCAGCTCCTCGTCCGAAAGAGCCTGCATGGTAGGTCTCAAGGCTTCGATAGAATCAATGATTGGGTTGATCCTGCGAAGTTCCCTCTGTGAATGTGTTCCAATAATCTTGTCAAGAATACTCATATTTTATCTCCTAAAAAAGGGCATACTAATCCCTTTATACTAGACAAAGTCTAAAGGACATTGTAGCAGATTTATAGCAACTATTCAAGGTTTGGGGTATAATCGAAACATAGTACAAATAGGAGAAAAAGCCGTGTTAGTTGTTATCTTAAGTTGGGTATATATATTCATAATAGCCTTTGCCATCGGAACGGCAGTCGATAAATGGCTGTTTGACACAGACAATACATCAATAGCAAGGAACTGCGTAACAGGACTTGTCACCCTTACAGTCTATGCGGAGACCTTCAGTATATTTTACAAAATCGGGCTCATCTGCCATTTGATAATGCTCATTGGCACAGGGCTGTGCATCTTCCTTTTAAGGGGACAGCTCTTTTCAAAACTTCGTGATTTCTTTTCCCAAAAGAGGCTCATCATCCTTGCCGTAATAGTTCTGATCGGAGCTTTCTGCACTTCCCGCGGAACCTTCCACACCGACACCGGCATCTATCACGCCCAGGCAATCCGCCTGCTTGAGGAGTACGGCGTGCTTAAAGGTCTTGGCAATCTGCAGCTTCACTTCGCTTATAACAGTTCATATCTTCCGCTGTGCGCACTGTTCACCTTTGGATTTATGCTCAGTAGTCCGCTTCATACCATGACCGGATTTTTCATGGTGCTCTTTTGCGCTCACGCTGTTTACGGTCTCTATGAGTTTAAAGAACACGAGCGCCACGGAGGCGATTTCTCAAGGATTGCGATTTTGATCTATGCAATGACCAATTTATCAGGGCTTCAGTCACCTGCCACGGACTACGGAACCATGTTCATGGTGCTCTTTATCCTGAGTGAGTGGATCTGCTATGCAGAAGAAAAGTCCGGCGATGAGAACCGTGACATAAGAACCTACGGGTACCTTTCTGTCCTCTCTATATTTACCGTCAGCATGAAGCTCTCGGCAGCATTTTTGGTGGTTCTGGCCATCTTACCGTTTGTCATGCTTGTGAAAAAGAAAATGTGGAAGGAGCTTATATCTTACCTTTTGATCGGGTTCTTGAGCTTTTTGCCGTTCCTTGTCAGAAACGTGATCCTCTCGGGATGGCTCTTTTATCCGGTGGCATCAATTGATCTGTTTGATGTGGTCTGGAAGATTCCTGTAGAATATATGAAACATGATTCAGACCAGATAAAGGTCTGGGGAAGATGTCTTTTCAACGTAACAAAGGTGGATGATCCGGTATCGAGCTGGCTCCCTCTGTGGTGGGAAGCCAAGGAGCACTACGAGGAAATGCTGATCTACTCACAGGCTGTGGGCCTTATGTTACTTGGTGTTGTGACGTTCTTCCGAATTAGGGAAAAGAGCTTTAGGCCCGCCTTACTTATCTTTTACCTGACTATTCTTGTAAACATCGCCGTTTGGTTCATGACAGCGCCGTTTATCAGATATGCCCTGGCGTTCCTGCTCCTTCTGCCGCTGTGTGCAATTGGAGATGCTCTGGAAATTATGTTCAGGAAAAAGAACCTTATCCTGATTGCACTTTCGGGACTTATCCTGATAAACTTCTGCAGCTGGATAGATAACTATTTTACTGACGATATGGTATTTGCAAAGCAGAATGTGACAGCCGGCTATTACATTACTCCGGTGCCTTTTGATAAGGGCAATATGATAGCCATGGATATGAACGGAGTTACTGTTTATCACGCTGATAATGATGAGATCAACAGTTACTACGTCTATCCTTCCACATGCTATTCAGGAATGGCCGATAGAACAGAACTTATCGGAAGTACGATTGAAGAAGGATTTAAAGCAAAGTGAGTCACCGGGGACGTTTCAGTTTGACTCATTTTGAGTCACTGGGGACGTTTCAATTTGTCTCATTGCACGCAATGAGTCACTGGGGACGGTTCTCTTTGACTCCCGCCTTCATGACTCGCAGCTTAGGAAGTGTATGCCTTAGCAAATGAATATCAATGGCCTTTCGCGGCATATCCTAGCAAAATGCGTGCTGCGGTATTCCACGGTGCCATTGACATTCATTTGCCAGGGCATTTTTTGTCACTAAGCGGGTCATGAAGAAATGTGATTTCGGAAGTTCCAATTCTGTGCCACAGTCATGCTCAAAGCTAGCTCCTGCACTCTTTTTTCATGTCCTGGTGGCCATAACCTAGCTATTTGCCACAAATTTTGGCCGGGAGCAATCTGTTGTTCTTGATTTTCTCATGTCCCAGCGGCTATATCCTAGCTGTCTGCCGCAGTTTTAGGCTAGGAGGAGCCCCTTGTTCTTGCTTTTTTCATGTCCCGGCTGCTATAACCTGGCCATTTGCCACAGATTCAAGCTAGAAGAGGCCTCTTCTTCCTGCATTTGTCATGTCCCCAAGCCAGGAACTGCCAATTCTGTCACACCCCCTATGCAAGCCTCGCTTAGTGGCCATGATGCGCATAATAAAAGCGGAGTCAAAGGACAGTACGCTGGGCGCCGCTTTTTGGCGCCCGGGCAGCCTTTAGCTCCGGTTTTATTATAAGCTACAATCACCGACAGCGGGGGACACATAGCTTCTGCGTGAAGTCAAGAGAACCGTCCCCATGACTTCTGACTTCGCGGGGAGTCAAACTGAACTGTCCCCGGTGACTCACAATGAGTCAAACTGAAACGTCCCCAGTGTCTCACAATGAGTCAAACTGAAACGTCCCCGGTGACTCAAAAAAAGGAGTCAAAGAGAACCGTCCCCTTTGACTCCTTTAATATTATGTGAAATTAGTAGGTCTGAGCCTTCTCTTCGCCGTTGAGTACGCGGATAGCGCCTTGAGCCAGAGCCAGGAGCTCGTCCTCACCGGGATAAACGGTTACAGGAGCGATCCAGTCTACTCTGTCCTTGATGGCGTCGGTGATAACCTGGCCATAAGCGATTCCGCCGGTAAGGATGATCTGGTCAACCTTGCCCTTAAGAACTGTAGCGCATGCGCCGATGTTCTTGCAGATCTGGTAGATGAAAGCGTCACGAACAAGGATTGCCTTCTCGTTGCCGTCTTCGCACATCTTGTTAACTTCTCTCATGTCGTTGGTTCCAAGATAAGCATTAAGTCCGCCGTAACCGACGATCTTCTTCTTCATCTCATCATAGGTATATTTGCCTGAGAAGCACATATCTACAAGCGCCTTGGCAGGAATGCCGTTAGCTCTTTCCGGTGAGAATGCACCATCTCCGTTGAGAGCTGCGTAAACATCGATCATCTTGCCGTTCTTGTGAACACCAGTTGATGTACCGCCACCCATGTGAACTACGATAACGCTGATCTCGTCATATTTCTTGCCGATCTCTTTGGCATATCTTCTGGCAACTGCCTTCTGGTTAAGAGGGTGATCGATTGATACACGCTCGATCTCAGGAACACCTGAGATTCTTGCAACAGGCTCCATCTCGTCAACTACTACAGGGTCAACGATGTATGAAGGAACGCCGATCTCGTCACCGATCTCTCTTGCAAGGATTCCGCCGAGGTTAGACGCGTGCTGACCCTGAACGCCCTTGCGAAGGTCCTCTAAAAGTGCATCTGTGCACTCATATGTACCGCCGGGAATGGGACGAAGAAGTCCGCCTCTTCCTACGATTACGTTAAAGCTCTTAATATCAATGCTCTCCTTCTTAAGGAAATCAAGAATGATATTCTTACGGAAGTCCTTCTGGTCAATGATTGATGCATAGGACTCGATCTCCTCTGTGCTGTGACGGAGAGTCTCTTCCTTAACGAGGGTCTCATCCTCAAAGATGCCGACCTTGGTTGATGTTGAACCAGGATTGATGATCAAACTCTTTATCATTATAAAACTCCCTTCTTCTTATCCTCAGCAACTACTGCTGCGAGTGCGATTGAATTAACCTTAACATCAACAGAATCAGATCTTGATGTAAGGATTACAGGTGCCTTGGTTCCTGTAAGGATGTTACCGTTCTTAACAGTTGCAAGTCTTACGATTGTCTTGTATGTAAGGTTTCCTGCGTGGATATCAGGGAAAAGAAGGATGTCCGCATCACCTACGATCTTACGGTCAAGAGCGCCTGCCTTATGCTTGGCTGCCTCAGGATCGATTGCAAGATCCATTGAAAGAGGTCCGTCAACGATGCAGTTCTTGATCTCACCCTCTTCGCACATTCTGGTGAGCTCAGCTGCCTCAACGGTTACAGGCATCTTGGGGTTAACAACTTCTACTGCAGCAAGAGGAGCTACCTTAGGGCACTCAACGCCACATGCTCTTGCTACTTCTACAGTATATTCAATGATGACCTTTTTATCCTCAAGTGTAGGATATGGCATGAAAGCAACGTCTGTAAGGAAAAGAAGACGGTCGATACCGGGGATCTCAAACACACATACATGTGAAAGAGGACGTCCTGTGCGAAGACCTACTTCCTTATCAAGAACGCTCTTAAGGAAGTCCTTGGACTCGAGAGCACCCTTCATGTAGATGTCAGCCTTGCCATCGTGAACCAGTGATACAGCACAACGTGCAGCCTCGATATCATCCTTAACATCGATGATCTCGTATCCGTCAAGGCTCATGCCAACTTCTGCTGCCTTCTCCTTAATCTTGTCAAGGTCACCTACAAGAATGGGATCAACGATTCCTCTCTCCTTGGCTACCTTAACTGCCTCCAGGACGTGAGTGTCCTGAGCTACAGCTACAGACATCTTCTTGGTTTCAGCTGTCTTAAGCTTAGCTAAAATGTCATCAAAATTCTTACTCATTGCGGAATAACCTCCAAACTATTAAATTGAAAACGCCGACTGACAAAATTTTAACACTATCAATTAATAAATGCAACGAACTATTATTAAGTTTTAGAATCCTTCCATCCTGCGCTGGCGCCTTAGTTCACGTCTCTTCAAAGCGCCCTCCCACTCTGCCTTCTCGCTCTCGGTGCGCACGTTAAGTCCGTAAGGAACCAGTACGGGAGTATCGTCCTCATCGATGCACACTTCGGTGAAGTATGCTCTGTTCATGATGTGTCTCATTCCGTTTCTGCGGTCCTCGACATAAGTGTCAACTCTTACTTCCATGGAAGTCTTGCCGACGTAGGTGAGCTTACCTATGATAACGATGATGTCATCGAGCTTCGCTCCCTGCTTGAACTGCATGTTGTCGACAGCCGCTGTAGCAACGGGATTGCCTGAATGTCTTACTGCAACTACTCCTGCCACCTCATCTATCCAGGACATGAGCTGTCCTCCAAAGAGTCTGTTCTCGCTGTTGATGTCCGAGTACTTGACCACCTTGGTGCATTCAGTTATGGAATCCTCCACGTTCTTGTTGGCTATCTGGTGATCAACATGAAAAACCTTTCCCATAAGCATTCCTCCTAAGGATTTAATATATCAATTCTACCATATTTCAGAGCTGATTAGTCTTTTTGTCATAGTAATTAATAAGGGCTCTTGTCACTGAAATCATAATGGAGTTCGGATGTTTGATCGTAAAATAAAGCAACTTGTTAGCCTTTGAATTTACCCCAACGGTAGTGCTATCAATCTTCTCCTTGATGTCCGGGCGTTTGAATATTTCTTTTACCAACGCAGTCGTGTCAGGGCGGCCGGAGCGAAGTATATTTTTAAGCACCACGAACAGCATCACCACAAACTCCCTGTTCATCTGAGAATCAGCATTTAACACCTGTTTGTCCCACAAAATATTTCTGAAAGTCTTATCTGTCAGCTCAAGATTTTTAAGAAGCTTCGGATTGTAGTCGTGGCTCATGGAATCCCACAAAGTTCTATAATGATAAAAGTACGACTCCTTCATTATTACCAGCCTCTTGCAATCGCAAAAGCAAGGTAACATTATATTTACATCCTCACTCATGACAATATCAGGATTACAGTATTTAATATTATCCAGAATAAGCTTTTTGGAAATAAGCTTCATACACCTCGACATGGTAATAGGTCTTATCTCATTTCCAAGAAGATTTCTTCTGATTTCGTCAAGAGCAGATTCGGTATAAACACCCGGCACAAGTCCTTGTGTTTCCTTACGCTTTTCACCTGCCTTCTCTACAATGTAGTTGGCAGCTATCACTTCACTATCGGAATAAGCACTGTCGGTTTGCTCATACATTTTTTCACACATATCAGCGTCAACCCAATCATCACTGTCGATGAATGTCACATAATTAGCTTTTGATTCCTTAGTCCCTGCAATCCAAGCGGATTGCAGACCACCGTTTTTCTTGTGAATGACATTCACTCTCGGATCGCGTTTTGCATAAGTATCACACATAGCAGGAGAAATCCCATCAGTGGAGCCATCATCAACAAGCATTATCTCAATGTCTGAAAAAGTCTGCGCAAGAACACTCTCCATGCACTTCTCCAGGTATTCAGCTGTGTTGTATACGGGAACTATTACGCTGATTTTTGCCATGATTCTTACCGCCCTTTCTGGGTTTTGTTTCACTGTTATTGTAGCAATTCTTAGTCTTCTTAGCTACGCTGATTCCAAACTTACCGATCTTCTCTCCCAGTGTAAAATACTCACCGTGAGAATAGGCGATGAGATCTGCTGCCCGAAGGTCAAATCTCTTTTTCTCATCCATATATTTATTATCTACCGTAACACAGAGAACTTCAGCCACAAACATGTCATGGCTTCCGAGCTCCAATATCTGTTTAGTCCTGCACTCGATGTTGACGGGGCTCTCAAGGATACCCGGTGCCTTGACCATCTGGGATTTCTGAGGCGTAAGGCCCATCTCCTTAAACTTGTCATAGTCACGCCCAGATCTTACTCCGCACCAGTCTGTGGCTTTCATAAGCTCTCTGTTTGTGAGGTTGACCACAAACTCTCCGGTCTCTTTTAGGATGTCGTAGGAGTAGCGCTCCTTGCGCACGGATATGGAGAGCATAGCCGGAGATGAGCAGACATTTCCTGCCCAGGCAACGGTTATGATGTTGGGTGTCTCTCCCTCCCTGCCACAGCTCACCATGACAGCCGGGATCGGATAGAGCATATTCCCAGGTTTCCAGATTTCTTTTCCTGTGTTATCACTCATTAGCTCAGTAATTCCTTTACATATTGATACTTATATAATAAAACATCTGCGACTTATTATAAATAGCCTTGCAATTTAGTGTGGTAGTGTGATAAAGTAATGAGTATGCTTAAAAAACATCAATTAAATTTTGAGGAGAGATCGTATGAAAAAGAAAATTTTTGCAACTTTACTTGTGACAGCCATGCTTTCACTTACAGCCTGCGGAGCAAAGGCTACAGAGAGCGACCTTGACTACATTAAGAACAAGGGAACACTCATCGTTGGTATCACGGATTTTGCTCCAATGGATTACAAGGACGAGAGCGGAAACTGGATCGGTTTTGATGCCGACCTCGCCAATAAAGTCGGTGAGTCACTTGGAGTAAATGTTGAATTTGTAGAGATCGACTGGGATAACAAGATCCTTGAGCTCAACAATAAATCAATCGACGTTGTATGGAACGGAATGACACTTACCGATGAAGTTAAGAACTCAATGGAGTGTACCAATCCATACCTTAACAACGCTCAGGTAGTGGTTGTTAAGGCAGACGTAGCAGGCCAGTATCAGGATGCAGAGTCAGCCAAGGCCCTCAGCTTTGCTGTAGAGGCAGGTTCAGCAGGAGAAGCTGCTGCCGAGGAGAACGGATTTAACTACACTTCCCTCCAGTCACAGGCTGACGCAGTTATGGAAGTTGACGCCGGAACATCGGATGCCTGCATCATCGACCTTCTCATGGCAGGCGCCATGATCGGTGAAGGAACCAGTTACCCCGATCTTGCACACACAGCAGAACTCACATCCGAAGAATACGGTATCGGCTGCCGTAAGGGATCCGACCTTGCTGCATATATCAACGATCAGCTTGATAAGTACTACAAAGACGGAACTACAACAGCCATCGCCACAACCTACGGCGTACAGGATGCTGTTATCGCACCATAATAAAGGAGTTTAAACTACTGATGTTTTGGACTGTTACTTTGTCCCTGTTGGAAGGCTTTTGGGGAACGCTAAAGCTCTTTTGCCTGACTCTCGTGTTCTCCCTGCCACTGGGACTTGCTATATGCCTCTGCTCAAGGAGCAAGGTCAAACTAATCAAACTTCCCATCAGACTGATAATCTGGGTCATCAGAGGAACTCCGCTCATGCTGCAGCTCCTTGTTATCTATTACGGCCCCGGAATCTTTCTTGGGATCAACGTCTGGGGAACTGATAACAGAGGACGTTTTCTTGCGGCGCTGATTGCTTTTGTCATCAACTATGCCTGCTACTTTTCCGAGATCTACAGGGGCGGAATTCAGTCCATCCCTGTGGGCCAGAGGGAAGCCGGCAAGGTTCTTGGTATGAGCAGGAGCCAGATCTTCTTTAAGATCACCATGCTTCAGCTGATAAAGAGGATCGTTCCTCCCATCTCCAACGAGATCATCACTCTGGTAAAAGACACTTCGCTGGCCAGGGTTATTGCAGTATACGAGATCATCTGGAACGGTCAGTCATTCATAAAGAGCAGCGGAATTATCTGGCCACTGTTCTACACCGGTGCCTTCTACCTGATCTTCAGCGGACTGTTATCGGTCCTCTTTGTAAGGATTGAAAAGAGACTGGATTATTTCAGATAAAAAGTTTTGCTTAGACTGGAAATATAAATATGCCTATCTTAGAAGTTAAGAATATAAAAAAGAATTTTGAAAATACAGAGGTTTTAAAGGATATCAGCTTTGACCTTGAAGAGGGACAGACCCTGTCCATCATCGGGTCCTCGGGAAGCGGTAAGACAACACTTCTTCGCTGCCTGAATTTCCTTGAGACTCCTGATGAGGGTACAATAACTGTCCGTGGCAAGCTCCTTCTTGACGGGGCTAATCCCATAACAGACCAAAGGCAGCTGCGAGAGAACAGGAAGCACTTTGGCCTTGTCTTTCAGCAGTTTAATCTGTTTCCTCAGTACACAGCTCTTGAGAACGTCACGCTTGCTCCCCTTCTTCACTCGGATCCTTCAATGAAGGATGAGATCATAGAAAAGGGAAAAGCTCTTTTGGCAGAAATGGGTCTTGCGGACAGGATGGGTAACTATCCTCATCAGCTCTCCGGCGGTCAGCAGCAGCGTGTGGCTATTGCAAGAGCACTTGCCATGGAGCCTGACATTCTGTGCTTTGACGAACCGACCTCTGCTCTTGATCCCGAGCTTACAGGAGAAGTTCTCCGCGTGATCAGGGAGCTTGCGAGCCGTCACACCACCATGATCATCGTCACTCACGAGATGGCTTTTGCCAGAGATGTGGCAGATATCGCAATCTTCATGGATGATGGTATAATCTTGGAAAAGGGTTCTGCAAAAGAGCTGATCAACAACCCTAAAGAGGAGCGAACCAAACAGTTCCTCTCAAGCTTAAGCAGCAGGTAACCCGAAATCACTTGAGGTTTATCCATCATGCCCGGAGCAAAAAGTTCAACCGCCAGGGATATGACCGGCGGTTCAATAATAAAACAGATACTTCTTTTTTCACTTCCCCTTATGTTCGGGAACATATTCCAGATGCTGTACAACACCGTAGATTCCATTGTGGTGGGCAATTATGTGTCCACCCAGGCCCTGGCTGCCGTGGGATCCACGACAATGATAATAAATATGCTGGTGTTCTTCTTCAACGGATTCTCTGTCGGCGCCAGCGTTGTTATCTCGCGCTTTTTTGGGGCAAAAGAGATTGACCGTCTCCATACGGCCATCGAGACCACCATGGCTGCGACCTTTATATTCTGCATTGCCTTTACCATTATCGGAATCAAGGGCGTAGGACCGATGCTCAGGTTCATGGCGACTCCCGATGACGTTTTTGCAGATGCTTCCAAATATCTCACCATCTATTTCCTGGGAATCACTGGGCTTTTAATCTACAACATGGGAAGCGGAATATTGCGTGCCGTGGGCGATACCATAAGGCCGCTCTTTCTCTTAATCCTCACCAGCGTAATGAATATCATATTGGACCTCACCTTCGTAAAGGTCTTTCACTTCGGTATCGAGGGCGTTGCCTACGCAACCATTATCTCCCAGTTCATCTCCGCTGCGCTTATCATGTGGCTGCTCCTTCGCACCGATGATATCTACAAGCTGACGCTTAAGGACCTCAGGATAAATCCGGAGATAATGAAGCTGATAGTCCTGATAGGTCTTCCCACAGGTATTCAGTCCGTCATCACGGCCTTTTCCAATGTCTTTGTCCAGTCCTATATCAACTACTTCGGCTCAGACTGCATGGCCGGATGGAGTAGCTATAACAAGCTCGACTCCTTCATAATGCTGCCTCTTCAGAGTATGGCTATGGCCGCCACGACTTTTGTCAGCCAGAACATCGGAGCAGGTAAGGTGAAAAGAGCTGAAGAAGGAACCAGGACTGTAATAATAATGGGAGTTCTGACCACCGGCGTTATTGCCATGCTTCTCTACATATTCGCAAGGCCCGCCATCAGAATGTTCTCCGCCGAACAGGCAGTTATTGACTATGGAGCACTGTTCATTCATACAAATGTCTTTTTCCTGATGTTCAACTGCGTAAACCATACGCTGGCCAGCAGCCTCAGGGGACGCGGAGATTCCACGGGGCCGATGGTGATAATGCTGTCAACTTTTGTTGCACTTCGGCAGACTTACCTTTATATCCTGACGCACTACATAGCAAACACGCCGAAACTCGTGGGCTTTGGATACCCTGTGGGATGGATGAGCTGCTGCCTTGTGGAAGTCACTTACTATTTGATCAAATATAAGCTTATGCCAAAAAAGACACCGTCGTAATGACCGGTGTCTTTTGTTATTTATTCATATTTTTCTGCCAGCTGCTGCTTGCTCCGTGCGCTTTTTGCCGCAGGGTGAGAGCTGTCAATGGACACTCCCTTGGGAAGGATCTTTTTGGCTGAAACCGCCATGTCTTTTGTAAGACTCTTTAGCTGCTGCGTGATGTCTACGTCCGCATCCATTCCTATGGACAGGATTTCAGGCACAAAGCCCAGTGTTGCGGAGGTATACCAGTCGCCGTCGAACTTGTTGGCATCCTTTTTAACGTTGGTCACACGGGAGTTTTTCTTGTTGGTCAGGTATGCGATAACAAGATCTCTCTCTGGGTCTATCATGACAATGGTTCCCGTCCAGCCCTGATGGCCAAATGTCCCTGATTCCGACTGTGTTCCGAAGTACCAGACTCTCTGATCCTCGCCCTGTCTCCACCAGCCAAGTCCCCAGTTTGCTGCGTCCTCTTCTTTTGGTGAAGTGAACATGTCAATGATATTCGGGGAAAAGAAACTTAGCTCGCCGTAGCCTCCTGTAAGCATTACAGATGCAAGCTTTGCAAGGTCTGTGGCGTTGGAGAAAAGTCCTGCGTGGCCACTAATTCCGTCCATGCTGTAAAAGGCTTTTTCATCATGGACTTCTCCCTGAATAGTCTTTGTCCTGTAGCCCTCAAAGTTAAGGAGTCCGTCCCTGGTATTTCCGTTTAACTCCGTTGCAGCGCAGTCATCCTTCGAAAAGCCATTTCTTAGCGGATTGTAGGTTATATGGGTAAGACCCATGGGCTCGTAAAAGGTCTTTTTAAGATAAGTATCAAGGTCTTGTCCTGTCACCTTCTCAACCACAAGTCCAAGTATCATGTAGTCTGCATCGGAATAAACCGTCTTGGTTCCCGGCTCGTAGTCAAGAGGCGTCTTGCAGATCATTTCAACGGTCGCCTGCTTGGTCTCTTCAGAGGGCACGTTTCCTGCAAAGAGCGGATTTTCGGGATAGTCCTCTCCGGGTTTTAGGCCATCCTTGTAGAGCTTGGGCGCGCAGTATTTAGGGTCTGCCGGGAATCCTCCCTGGTGCTTTAAAAGCTCTCTTATGGTAAGCTCTGACTTCCACTTTTTGAGCGTATCAAGGTCGATGAGGCTCGCAGGGTCCTTGGGGTCTCCCTTGGAATCGGTGGTTACCTGGATGGTTTCTGTAACAAACTCATCACCCAAGAACTTCGTGATTTTATCATCAAGGTCCACTTCGCCATCCGTGACGAGTTTCTGTATCGCATAGTTTACGGAAAACATCTTGGTGACGGAAGCAAGGTCATATAGAGTATCCGTTGTGACGTTTGGACTATCTGTATTCGGAAGTCCGTTTGGCTGGTAAGTGTTGGTTTTGCCCCAGGCGTTTTCATAGACCAATCTTCCGTTTCTTACAACGGCGAGCTGAGCGCTGGTAAAGCCGTTCTCGATGTCAGTCTCTATAAGATCTGAAATGAGCTTCAAAGCCTCAGGGTGAATGCCTTCTTCCTCAGGGGTTCCGGCTATGACTTCCGGGTAAGGAATGCCAACGATCACAGCCTCTTTCTCACTTGAAGGAACAATGTTTGATACCTGCACCGTGTTCTCGCCATTCTTGGTTACGGATGAGATGTCTATCTTCCAATCGCCAAGCGAGGTAATTTCGCTGGTGTCTACCGGCATTCCGTTTACAAACATATCAAAGCTCTCAACTTTGCCCGATATGGTTAAAAAGAGCTCTCCCTGGCCGTGGTAACCTTTGAAACTGTACATGCTGTTCATGGCAAGGGTATTGTCGGTGTAGCCCTTCCAGTCGGGGAAGCTGACCCTTATGGGGAGCTTCGGTGCAGAGCCGGCTACAAGCTCCGGTTTAAGCGGGCCTTGCGGCGCTTTTGTTTCTTCGGTTTTCTCTGATTCTTTTTGCTCAGCCGGAGCCTGGGCTTCCTGAGCCTGCTGCTGTCGCTGGTCAACGCTATCTTGCACCTCTGCCTCCGGCTGAAGCGTTTCTATTTGGATACCTGCCGGGGCGTCCTCTATGTCTTTTGCCCCACAGGCTGCAGTAGAGAGAACCAGCACTGTAGCGGTTGTGAGAGCAACAAGTTGTCTGTATTTCATTCAGCTATGCCTCCGTAATTTACTAAATATTAATTATAAATACACCCCGTCCTGATATGCAAGCCGGGGTGTATTCATCGTGTGTAGGAATCATTCTGCTTATATATTGAGATTTTTTCATTTATAAATATTCCATTAAACATAATGCCAAACATAGACATTCACTATTTCGTTTCATATACTGTATGTGTAACCATGTAATTTTTGTATATTTATGAGGGCAAAATCATGGCAAAAACAAATTCGAAATCCAAATCAACAAGGAACTTTTTTACCGGTCTGACCCCTAAGCTTCTGGGGCCAATCATACTTATCATCGTTTTTCTGATCATCACCCTTGTTTCTACCCAGATACGTACCATCAAGATCAAGAATGACCTTGGAGTACTTCAGAATCAGACAATCATAGCCATGGAGATCGCTGAGGATATCAGATACTATGGCCTTAATACCTGTGAACTCTTTACAGATATGTCCGCAACTCACGACCGCGAGGTACTTGCGGAAGTTGAAGAAGTAAGAGACAGCATCTATTCCTGCTTTGATCAGATGAAGAGTGTCAAGCCAGAGACTGCTGCGACTATGAACGAGCTCAAAACCTCATATGATGCTTTGTATTCCCTCTGCTCGCATATGGCAGATGAGTATATTGATGTAGGTATTGATGCAGGTAATATAGTTATGGAAGAAGTGGATGGCGCTACTGAAGCTTTCTCCGAAAAGGTAGATTCCATGGTTGAAGAAATGGAGAACGATGTAAAGAGCGAAGTTGCAGCCATAAACAAGGCCCAAATCTCCATGGTTACAACAAATGTAATTCTCTCCATTATCAATATCCTTCTTGCTATATGGATCGCAGTTGTTGTAATAAGGCAGGTTCTTAAGCCTATTCTTAAAGTCAGCAGCGCAATCTCAACTCTGTCGCAGAGAGATCTGACTTCCGATAAGATTGACATCAGCCAGAACGATGAGATCGGTGAACTCTCTGAAGCATACAATACCCTTCTTGAATCCACCCGTGAGATCATGGGAGATCTTTCAACATCTACCGACAAGCTCGGTGGAATGTCTGATGAGATGAGCAAGAACTCCGACACGATCGTTAAGAACGTAAACGAGATCACCGGAGCGGTAAACAACGTCGCTGAAACTGCAGGTGAACAGGTACAGGATATCAACGACTCCATGAAAGAGATTGATAACCTCAGAGACATCATCAGGCAAAACGAGACTACATCCGAGAATCTATCCAAGGCCAGCAGCGAGATCGGTGAAGCAAGTAAGGCCGGAACCCTCGTAATGAACGATCTTTATGACATAACAAAAGAGAGCGAGAAATCCTTCTCAGAGATATTTGACAGTATTAACAGCATCAACGAGAGTACCACCAAGATCGGACAGTCTTCCGAGATGATCCAGAGCATTGCCTCACAGACCAATCTCCTTTCACTCAACGCTTCCATCGAGGCAGCAAGAGCCGGAGAGATGGGAAAAGGCTTTGCGGTTGTTGCTGATGAGATCAGACAGCTTGCAGAGAATTCCGCAAACAGCGCCAACGAGATCACTCAGATGTTAAAAGAGCTGCAGGCTAATGTTGACAATGCCAACCAGCAGAGCGACAGCGTAAAAGAAGCTGTTAATCGTCAGGTACAGGGTGTTGATGATGCCAGAACAAAATATCAGGATATTTCCGACAACCTGGAGATCATCGAAAAAGAAGTTAAGAGCCTTGGCGAAGTGAGCAGATCCATGACCGACAGCTGTGAGAAGGTCGGAACAGCTATGGAGCGCCTGTCAGAAGCAGCACAGACCAATGCTGCTGCCACCGAGGAGACAAACGCCTCAATCCAGGAAGTCCTTGCACTCGTCAACGTCATTTCAAACGGATCCTCAGATATCAACTCTCAGTCCGGAGAGCTTGATGAGATCGTTAAGAAATACAAATTATAAAATGACACCTTAATATAAAATGTCCCCTATTATGCAAGAGTTGTTTTCACTATTCTTGTATAAGAAGGGGACTTTTTTATTATGTTTAAAAAGAAATATTTAGTTTTATTGGGGCTTGTTGCACTTACAGGACTTTTTGTGGGATGCGGGAAGAATAATATGGAGATCAAAGATTATCACACTGATATTTTGGGAGAGAATGTTTATATCTTTACTCCTGAAGATGAACAGACCAAGATACAGGAAACACTTGATAGGATTTATAGTTTGCAGGAAACAGCTCAGTTTGATGATAACAGGTATGCAGTGTACTTCATGCCGGGGACTTACAATGTTTCCGCTGATGTCGGCTTTTATACTCAGCTGGCCGGGCTTGGAGTTCTGCCTACAGACACTAAGATTGCTGTAGCTAACACCTATGCAAGGTGGCTGTCAAACCCTCAGGGTCTGCACAATGCTACCTGTAACTTCTGGCGAAGTATTGAGAATATCGAAATGGAGTCGAATACAGTGTGGGCTGTGTCTCAGGCCACAGATATGAGAAGGGTTCAGGTTGATGGAAATCTCACTCTTCATGATGATTACGGCTGGGCAAGCGGAGGCTTTCTTGCAGACTCCAAGGTTACAGGCCTTGTGGATTCCGGAACCCAGCAGCAGTGGCTTTCAAGGAACAACAGCTACAGCGCCTGGACCGGCCAGAACTGGAACATCGTGATGCTGGGCGATGAGCCTTCCGGCGTTCCGGATAAGACCTGGCCAGAAGCTTCCTATACTGCTGTTTCACAGACGCCTATAATTCGAGAAAAGCCATTTCTTGTATATGACGAGAAGGAAGGACTTGGAGTTTATGTTCCGGAGTGGAAAGAAGAAAGTATGTCTTTTGCCTGGGAAGGTGACGCTCCGGAAGGGAAAGTCCTGCCTCTTAACGATTTCTATGTGGCAAAAGAGAACGTGGATACAGCTTCAAGTATTAACCAGGCGCTGGCGGATGGAAAGAATGTTCTTTTTACACCGGGAATTTACAATCTTGATGAGGCACTTTCTGTGAAAAAGTCAGGAACAATTCTCTTAGGAATGGGACTTGCAACGCTACGCTCTGCTGCCGGGAATGAATGTGTCGTTTCAGAAAATGCTGATGATCTGATTCTGGCGGGACTGTTGTTTGATGCCGGAACTGCAGAGTCTGAGAATCTTGTTCGCCTCGGGGCTAAGGAGGGGGCTAAGCCTTCTCTGATCGCAGATGTGTATTTCAGGGTCGGCGGAATAGCATCAGATGAGCCTTGCAAGACAAAGGCCTGCATCACAATTGATCTTGATAATGTAGTTGGCGATAACCTCTGGGTTTGGAGAGCCGACCACGGTGATAACGTTGGGTGGGATATGAATACCTGCGAGAATGGCATCATTATAAATGGCGATAATGTCACGATGTATGCGCTGATGGTGGAGCACTTTAACGGTTATCAGACCATGTGGAGCGGAAATGACGGAACCTGCATCATGTATCAGAGCGAGGTTCCTTACGATGTGCCGGACAGGGGACAGTGGATCAATCCCGACGGCAAGAGATTCGGATATGCTTCGTTTAAAGTTGCGGAAGATGTCAGCTCTTTTAACGCAACAGGACTTGGAATATATTTGTACAACAGAGATAATACAATTCCGATGTACTGCGCCATGGAGGTTCCCGACGTAGAGGGCGTGCACGTGCACAATGCAATTACCGCATATCTTAACGGATTCCCGGGCATGAAGTGTGTCATCAATGAAGCCGGCGACTCGATATTAAGTCCCGGGCAGACGGCGAAGGTGCTGGATTATGAAAATGGACAGTGGAGGTAAGCTCCGCTGTCCGTTTTTGATTGCTGATATATGTCAGAACTGCCAGGGCAAATATGCGGCGATGACAGCCAGAATTACTGCCGGGAGCATGTTTGCTACTCTTAGTTTTTTGCCCCATACGAGATTGATTCCTACACAGAAGATCAGGATTGAACCTATCAGCGAGAGGTGGTTTATCGCAAGGTCAGTCATAATGGGCGAGATGAGTTTTGCAAGAATTGTTATTGTTCCTTCGAAGAGGAATATAGGAATTGCAGAAAAGGCACTTCCCTTTCCCATGGAGGATGTCATCATAACTACTATGATGAAGTCCAAGACTGACTTGATGGCAAGCGTCGTATAGTCGCCCAGAACGCCGTCCTGGATTGCTCCGACGATGGCCATAGCGCCTATGCAGATGGTGAGCGATGTAGTAACGAATGCGTCAACAAATCTTGTATCTGAGGCGTTTCCGGTCTTTATCTTGAGCCATTCTCCAAATTTCTCAAACCAATTCTCTATTCCTGCCAGCTCGCCGATCAGCGCACCGATAGTCAGGCACAGCACCACAAGCATTGCCTTTCCGCTTGTTATGGTAGCTCCGTCTACGGTGAGCATTCCTTCCATAGCGCCGGCAATTGCTATGAACAGTACGCTCACTCCGCATACTCTGTTAAGCGCCTCCTGCTGTTCTTTCTTGAACAAGCCTCCCGCGAAATGCCCTATCAGGCCTCCGGCAATTACAGCCACAGTATTTATAATTGTTCCAAGTCCTATCATTTGGTGTAGTGGTCCTCTCTTAGTTTTTTGGTTTTTTGGTTTTTCTGTCATTTGGGGGTTTTCTTTCATTTGGAGGCTACTGTCATGTCCCGAGTGCTGAAACCTGCCCTTTTGCCACATTTTTCAGCTTGGAGTAACTCCTTGTGCTCGCTTTTCTCATGTCCCGGCTACGAAATCCTACCATTCTGCCACAAATTCCAGCTTGAAGAGTGACGCTCTGGGCACTTATCCATGCTTTGTTACGGTATTTTAAGAGTTTTTCTTTTGGGACAGTAATCACTTAGACACCCATCTCGCCTTTGCTACTGTCTTTTGAGCATTTTTGTTCTAGGACAGTAGTCCTCTATGAATCACTTCATTTTTTATTACGGTCTTTTTGAAGTTTTTGCTCTAGGACAGTAGTCCTTAATGAATCTCTTCATTTTTTATTACGGTCTTTTTGAAGTTTTTGCTCTAGGACAGTAGTCCTTAATGAATCTCTTCATTTTCTATTACGGTCTTTTTGACATTTTTGCTCTAGGACAGTAGTCCTCTATGAATCACTTCATTTTCTATTACGGTCTTTTTGACATTTTTGCTCTAGGACAGTAACGCTCCATGCTTCCAACAACCTATTCATATTCCAGGCTGCGTTTGCAGGGCTGGTTGATGGAAGGCAGATAGCAGGTCTTTTGATGACCGGCTCAGTATACTTCTCGTAATACTTGAGTGCTGTCTTGCCGTTGACGTAGATTGCTCTGATATCTGCCATGTCAAGAATAACCGAAAGGTCATTTG
>NZ_ATWY01000026.1 GCF_000421405.1 Butyrivibrio sp. NC2007 | reverse complement strand
AGGGATAAGAAGCATCGCCACGCCAGAAGTTCTCAAAGGATCTCTGGAGATCTTTAAGCTCCTCCTGAAGTGCCATGGAATCAGCCTGCGCCAGCCAGGGGTAGACAAGCTTTAAGTACTTCAGGTCATTTGCACAGGCATTGTAGTTCATACTGCGGTGCTGAGTGCGCCATGCAAGGCTTCTCAGGTTCAGATAGTAGTTGTGGATGAACCTGCAGCAGTTAGCAGTAATCTGTGCTTTTGTTTTTTGTAAGTCATTGGGATATATGCGGTACTGATATCTGAGGTAGATATACTCATCCATAGAAGCTGCTCCAAAACTTGTCTTATGCTAGTATTATAGCACTTTTGCAGTCCTTTGGCAAACATATGTTCTCGTATTACAAAATTTAAACATCAGCGCGATTCATCCCACAACCGCCTTCATCGGAAGGGGTTTTCTCGCACGTTATTATAAAAATTTCACAAAAATTCACGTGCAACTTAAACGTTTTCGTGCTAGGATTGAAGTGGATTGATCAGTTACTTGATTGTAATGAAAATTTACACAATATAGATAAGGGGAAAACGTCTATGAGAAAATTCGAAGGTTACCAAAAGGGAGTAAACCTGGGAGGATGGCTCTCTCAGGCAGATGAAAAGACAAAGCAGCACTACGATACTTTCATCGGAAGAGAAGATATCGAGAAAATCGCAAGCTGGGGCTGTGACCACGTTCGTCTCCCAATCGACTACATTGTCATTGAGAGCGAAGACGGTGATATGCTCGAGGATGGCTATGCTTATGTTGATAACTGCATCAAGTGGTGCAGAGAGTTTGGCCTCAATATCCTCATCGACATGCACAATACATACGGATACACATTCGATCCGCTCGAGGTTAACGGAGATAAAGAGATTTTCTTCCACAATGAAGATCTTCAGAAGAGATTCTATCAGATGTGGGATCGCATCTCCAAGAGATACGCAGGACAGAAGGATGTTGCCTTTGAGCTTCTGAACGAGGTTATCTCTCCTGATATCAAGGACGAGTGGAATGCCATCGCTGACAAGGCAATCGATACAATCAGAAAGAATGCGCCTGACACCTATGTTGTTGTTGGCGGTGTTTGCTACAACAACGTTCGCAGCGTACCTTTCCTCAATCCTCCCAAGGATGACCACGTAGTTTACAACTTCCACTGCTACGAGCCCATGATCTTCACACATCAGAGAGCATGGTGGATGGACAATATGCCAAAAGACATCACGGTTGAATATCCTGCAACCACAGCCGAGTACTCAGAAAAGAGCAAGGGCCTTGACCCTGACTGGGCAGGCGCAATCCTTAAGATGAAGGTTAAGGAGATGGGTGCTGACTACTTTGCAGAGCTCTTCGAGCCTGCTGTAGAAGCTGCCACCAAAAATAACGCTCCTCTCTACTGCGGAGAGTACGGCGTAATCGACCAGGCTCCGGCTAATCCTTCAACCATCAACTGGATCAAGGATATCCACGATGCCTTCGAGAAATACGGCATCGGCAGAGCCCTCTGGGTTTACAAGGAGAAGGACTTCGGTATCGTTGGTCCTCACTATGACAGCGTAAGAGATGAGATGATCAAGAATCTTTGATTGGTTTGATAAATAAAGCCCACATGCAAGAGCATGTGGGCTTTTTGTTGCCATTAGCCTGTAGTTATTTCATTGCCGTGGTCCTTGAGCCACTTTCTTCTCTCCTTGTAATCGGGAAAGATCTTTTCAACCTCCGCCCAGAATCTGGGGGAATGGTTCATCTCTTTTAGATGGCAGAGCTCGTGCACTACCACGTAGTCGATGATCTCATCCGGTGTGCGCATCAGGAGGCAGTTAAAGTTTAGATTGCCCTTTCCTGAGCAGCTTCCCCAGCGGCTCTTTTGCATCCTGATAGTTATCCGTCCGTACTCTACTCCCATAAGATTTGCGTAATACCTTACTCTCTGAGGGATGATACGCTTTGCCTTTGTTGTAAGGAGCTTGATCTCCTGTTTGGTCAGCTCAGGCTGTGGCGCTTCTGCTCTCTCTTTTTGCTTCTCCTGCATCTTGCGCAAATGCTTATCGATCCAGTCCGCCTTCTCTCCTATGAGGCGGTTGATCTCGCTTACCGAAGCGTACTTCGGAGCGCGGACTATAACTCTTGCGTCCGGCGTGATCTCTATGCAAATGGTCTTTCGTTTACTTCTTATTAGTTCTATTTCTTTCGTCATATTCACGTATTATATCACTTATCAAAAACCTGTGCTCCCTTTCTTACAAAGAACACCGGGATATCCCTGATCGTGCAGGATACCTCTACAGTATCACCGCCTTTATATTCCAAAAGAACTTCTCCCTTGTCCGAAAGCTCTTTTACCAGGCACCACTCTCCTCCCGGCAGTGTCACTGTGACTGACGTAGCTCCCTCATCAAAAACAGGGCATGCAAGTACATCTCTTCCAAAGAAAAAGACATCGCTCTCCGGATCGTAATCGGAATCTTCTAAAAAGACAGGGTAGATGATTGGAGTGCACTCAGAAACTGATCTTTCCATCTGCCTGTACAAATATGGAATGAGCGCTTCCCTAAGGTCAAAGAGTCGCTTTACAGTCTCCACTTCATCCTCATACAGCCAGGGCATGTTTGAAGTTCCGTCTGTATTCCAGGAGTGCAGCACAAACCTGGGCGTAAATATTCCGTACTGAATCCATCTAAGGAACAGCTCCTTAGAGGGCTTGGGGCCGGCAAATCCGCCTATGTCCTGACCAAAGTTATAGATGCCGGAAAGGCTCATGGTCATTGCCATCTTATGGTTAAATCTGAAATCCTCGAAGCTGGTTCTGTTATCTCCTGTCCAGGTGGATGCAATCCTTGAAGTTCCAACAATTCCGCACCTTGATACGGCTGTCTTATTTGATATATCGGGTGCAGCTTCTAGACTTGCTCTTGTCATCAGGTATGAAAACAAAGGCTTTATCAGCTTGGCTCTGATGGGCCTGCCAAAACCGTCAGCATATACGTCCTCATCAGGAACGTCGTACTCGTTATTGTCATTCCAGGTGCTGTAATAGCCCTTATCTATCAGTTCTTTTTTTACGCACTCTGTCCAGAACGTCGCTGCATTTTCATTGGTAAAGTCCAGATAACTTCCCATTCCACCCCAGAAAGGGAACTTTGCCGTAGTGCCGTCACCGTTTTTTAAAAACCATCCGTTCTCAGCGATCATCTCATACATCGGGTGGTCATCCAAAAAGCACGGCTTTATATTAGGCAGAAATTCTACTCCCTTATCCCTGAAGGTCCTGCTAAGCCCCTCAGGCGAAGGGATTTTATTCGTGTTCCAGTGAAAGACATATCGCTTGTCGCCGATCTGGGTATAGCCGCTGGACAGATAGAAGCCTCCGGGGGAAATGCCGTATTTTTCGCAGAGCGCAAGGAACCCTTCAAGCTGCTCTCCTGCATTATCAGCATCTGTGTACGCCATTGTACTTCCGCAATATTTAAGCGTCCACTTCGGAGGAAGGAATGTCCCTCCGGACAAGCGGACAAAACTCCTTAGTATCTCAGGTACGCTTCCGTAAAAGACATAATAGACAAGATACTCTTCCTCACATCTAAAGGATTTAAAAGGTGAGTAATAGTTGTCATGCTCTCTTCCAAAGTTGAACTCACCGTCAGAATAAGTATCATAGTAGATTCCGTATGAACCTGCAGAATTCCTGCAGATATAGAACGGAACATGCTTATACAAAGGGTCTGATGACCTGGCATCAAATCCCATGGAATCTGTGGTTCCAAGCTTAAAGCATCTCCCGTTTTTGTTGACATCCCCTGACTTATCTCCAAGCCCGAAGATGTACTCATCCTCCTGTCTTGAAAGATAATGACAGGCTCCTCTTCCCAGCTCGCCTTCAAGGTTATATGCCATGTATTCCCTGTCCTTGAACAGAGCTTCCCCGCCTTCGTAATGGGTGATCAGAAAATTCTTTTTTTGGACAAAGAGCCTGTGACTGCCAAAGGTGAATGTCCAGCCACCATCGTCTTCAGTCATCTGTGTTTTTTCACCTGCAAGGCCTTTGCAAGATAACTTATCCCTTCCCTCATAGGGTATCTCCCCATCCGGGCATACTGAGAAGGTGTTAAAAAACCTTGTACCGTCTTTATAGATTGCCACCCGGACCATGTCCTTGAAAAAATCAAGCCTTGCATTTATATCTGATTCCTTGAAAAGGAATGTGGATTCCTCCCGGGTTTTAAGAGTAAATCTGTGGTCATATTTCATTTTGGGTCTCCTCTGAAGGTATTTACTATCAGCTTTACAGGGTCCGGACGTTTCATCTTTATTCCTTTTTTTGAGATAACAAGACAACTCTTTCCCCTCTTCCATACAGGACGCCCTGAAGCATTGGGATTTCCGGTTTTCACAAAATCTGCAATGTAATCCATCATAAGAGCTGATATTTCCATATCCTTGTCATCATATGGCCTAAAGCTCTTTTCAAGAGTTCCGAACAGGTATCTTAAATCTGATGAATGAAATGCTCCATTGTCATCGCCGGGGGCATCGATGTCAAAATAGTAGCGATATCCGCCGGCCTTTCCCATAAACTTCCGTGCCATGTTATACAAAACAACATTGTACATATCATTACTTGTAGTTCCCGCCATGTAATCAAGCTTAAGTGGCTTCTCTATCAGTTTTTCCACGCTTTCCGTCAGAAGATATCCGTCAATAACAGGCTGTGTGTTGACGATATTATCTTTTCGGACTTTCTTAATCTCTTCAACTGCACCAAGAACCGCCTTATCATCAAGCTCTTTAAACTCATCAAAGTTTGTCGCACCGGAGAGTTTTATCACTTCTTCCCAGTAGCCGCGGGTGTCTGCAGATGCCTTCGGTCGTCCCATCTTTGGGAAAAGACCTGCTCCTGAGATCATAATTGCTCGTTCAAAAAGATCTTTAGCCTTCTCTGACAGACAAAGATACTGCAACGAAATCGCACCTGCGCTTTGTCCCATGGCAGTTATGCAACCAGGGTCTCCGCCAAAAGAGCCTATATGACTCTTTACCCATTTAAGTGAAACCAATATATCATCAAGTCCAAAATTCCCATCTCTTCCAAACTCATCCTGAATCTGCCTGTGTGTCATATATCCGAAAACACCCACGCGGTAGTTAACGCACACAAGGATCAGCCCTCTCTTTGCATAGGCTTCGCCATCCAGATATCCCTCGCTGTTGGCCATGGAATTAAATCCGCCTCCGTGTATAAAGACCAGCACCGGTGCATTATGTGCATTCTTGGGTGTATAGATATTGAGATTTAAGCAGTCCTCGCTGTAGGTAAAATCGAGCCCTTCACGGAATTCTCTGTGATAGAATCTCCGCTCAGGAACATCCAGATGTGGAAAGTAGGTCCTGTACTGGGAGCATGCATCTCCAAAACCTGTGGCATCGTATGTGCCATCCCAACCCTCTACCTGCTTTGCGTACTCAAATCTCTTGGCCTTAGCATATTTTATTCCCAAAAACTCAAGACACTCTTCTCTTTCATTTCCCCGGATCCTACCGAGATCTGTGTCTATTTCGATGTATTTACTCATCTGACCTGTCCCTTTAAATAGTCTTCCTTCCGGTTCTGAAGCTCACCAACCTTCTCCTTGGAGAGTGGATACCAGAAAAGCAAAGCAATTGCCATCAGCGCAAACATTACCGCCGGAATAAGGGTTGCAAGAACATACATCAGATCAAGCTGTCCTTCGGAAAAGACAAATTCCAGAGTGCTTGCAGTGTCATAATATCCCATTGCAAGTAAGGCTGCATTTACAGCTATTGCCGAAATAACCTGACCTAGCTTTCTAAAGAAATTTAAGAAGGCATATGCAGTACCGTTGTCCTTACTTCCGGTGCTGACTTCAATCTCATCTATGGCATCCCCCGCCATTGCCCAGAGCTGAAGCACAAAGAGATTAAGACCAAATCCGGAGATAAGACACAAAACCATAAAAGGCATGAGGGCCGCTTGCGGATCCAGGAATTTCAAGAAAAACATCAGGAAATTTGCTGCAGCAGCTATGATCATACCAACGGAGGTAATCTCTTTTTTACCAAACTTCCTTGCAAGCTTTGGGGTAAAAAGCATAAGTATTGCCATTGGGATATAGGTCAAAATTGTTGGCAGGGATACAAAGATTCCGCCCTTTCCGAAGTAGTATCTGATCAGATAAATATAATAGCTCTGAGTGAACATCTGTCCTGCAAGGAGCAACATTGCAACAACGGAAATAGAGAGCATGGCCTTGTTCCTGAATATAAGCTTAAGGGCCTTTGACGCAGCACCTTTTTCATGCTTTTGTGGCTCTGTTTTTACTCTTTCTTTTGTACCTGCAAATGCCAGAAGAAGCGAGATCACAGACAGCACAGACATGACAATGACGCCTGTCAGAAGAACATCATACTTTACAATAGACTTTCCCGTAGCCTTATCTGTGGAAAAGCAGAGCATTGAAAGCACCATGACAGGCATGCTGCCCAGTGCTGAACCTACTGCTCTGAAGACAGAGAGCTTGGATCTTTCTTTTACATCAAGGGTAATAACTGTGGCAAGAGAGCCATAGGGAATCTGAAGCATAGTGTAGATCATACCCCACGCCACATATGTGATGGTTGCATAAATATATGCAGGAAGATTATCTCCCGGTGTTCCGAAACCGTCGAATTTAAGAAAAAGAAGGATTGAAGCGATGGCCAGAGGAAATGCCACCCTCAGAAACCACACCCTGTATCTTCCATGCTTTGAAACAGGTGCTGTATCACAAATTCTGCCCATAATAGGGTCATTTACAGCGTCCCATACCCTGGTAAGTACAAACATCACCATGATAAAGAACGGACTTAAAATCAGGACATCCGTGTAATACGTCTGAAGAATCGACGTAACAAGTCCAAATACCAGACATCCGCCTGCATCTCCCAATGCGTAGCAGATATACTCCGGCGTCTTAAGGCCGCTGGCTCTGGCAATCATACTTTTTTCATCAGTTTGTTCCATAATATGTAACCCTCCCCTAAAAATGATATCACAAAATGGTCCCTGGGGACGGAGTCAGTGGTTCGGTTTTGGACCCTGGGGACGGAGTCAGTGGCTCATTTTTTTATCTGCCGTAATTACCACGTTTTTATTGCAAAAAATGAGCCGCTGACTCCGTCCCCAGGGTCCAAAACCGAACCACTGACTCCGTCCCCAGGGACCATTCGCCCCCAGCTTAATTTTCAAATTATTTTACGATCATACCGGTTTCCCTGTCTGCAAATACTGCAACCATCACAAGGAATACAATACCCATAATAAGCTGCTGTGTCTTTGGCTCGATTCCCAGCATAACAAGTCCGGCAGTAAGGATCTTGTATGTCAGCGCACCAAGAATGATGTTGTAGAACCTTACCTTAGCTCCGCCGTTGACCGGCATTCCGCCAAGTACCAGCGCGATCATGATCTGTGTTTCAAGCTGGTTTCCTGCTGTCGATGTAACAGATCCAACCTTGATACTGTTGATGAATGCTGCAAGACCTGTGATCATGCCTGCTGCCATGTAGATCAGCATCTTTGTCTTTTCAACTCTAACACCTGCAAAGCGGGCTGCAGTCTCGCCAGCTCCGATAGCCTTAAGTCTGTTGCCAAGGCCTGTGTATCTGAACACTGCAAATGCCACCAGCAGAATCACAATAGTAAATGTCAGGTTAAAGCCCATGGTGTTATAAGAGGTGATATTTGAAACTCCGTAAACAGGGCTCTTTGTGGTAGCATAAGCAACCATTCCGCGAAGCAGATACATGTTGCAGATAGTAACGATGAAGGATGTGATCTTTCTCTTTACATTAAAGAATCCGTTTACAATTCCTATAAGTCCACCTGTCAGAACTCCGCACAGGATTGCCAGCACAATGTTTACGTTTGACAAAAAACATATCACAACGGAGCAAACACCAAGCATGGAACCCTGTGAGAAATCAAGGCCTCCCATGGTCATTACCATGAATACGCCAACACATGCTATAAGAAGTACATAGGACTGTGACAACAAAAGCTTTAAGTTACCCGGGGTGTAGAGCTGACCCCCTGTTAAGATTGCAAACAAAACTACAATGAAGATGAATCCTGCAAATGGCATTACCGTCCTGAAAAGAGGCTGATTCATCAGTGATAATTTTACTTTTTTCTCTGTATCCATAACCGGCCTCCCCCTTAAACCATCTTCGCAATAAGGTCTGTATCTTTTAGACCTTCATGCCTTAAAAATTCACCATTCTGACGACCGTCTTTCATGATGATGATCCTGTCTGCCATTCCAAGAAGCTCTGAGATTTCCTCGGAGATCATGATAATGGACTTTCCGCTCTTTCTCATCTTGTCCATCATCTGGTAGATATCAGCCTTAACCCTGATATCAATTCCACGTGTCGGTGAATCAAGAATAATGATATCCGAGTTCTTGCCTATCCACCTTGCAAGGACAACCTTCTGCTTGTTTCCTCCGGAAAGCGCTGACATGAACTGGTGAACGCCAACCATCTTGGTACTCATCTGTCTTGCATATTTCTCTGCAAATGCCCTCTCATCCTTGGCATGAAGGATGTGATTTCTCTTGATGTCCTCAAGGGATGGAAGCGTGATGTTATCCTGAATGGTGTCGTTGATGACCAGCGACTCTGTGGATCTGTCCTTTGAAGCATAGGCTATGCTGTGATCAATGGCCGTCTTAATGTCTTTTATCTGTGTGCCGTCAGCAGTAGTAACGGTGCCTTCTCTGTCATAGGATGCTCCGAAAAGAGCTTTTCCAACCTCGTGCATTCCGCACTCAGAAAGGCCTCCTATTCCGATGATCTCGCCCTTATGCAGCTCTATGGAAAAGTCCTCGATCTCGCCGGGAACCGTAAGGTGTTCCCCCCGCAGAACAACCTCATCAGAAATCGGTTCCCCATAATCTGCGCGATAGTAGTTTCCACTCATCTCACGACCTACCATTAACTTTTTGAGGTCATCGGTAGTCACATCGCTGCTCTTTACTGTATCAATGTATTCTCCGTCTCTTAGGACGCTTACGTTGTCAGACTGCTCGAGAACTTCATCAAGGTCATGGGATATGAAGATTACACATCTTCCGTCGTCCTTGACATCCTTCATTACCTTGAAAAGCTCTTTTCTTCCCTTCTCACCAAGTGCAGTGGTGGTCTCATCAACGATGAGGACCTGGGGCTTAAAGTATGTTGCCTTTACGATCTCGATTAGCTTTCTGTCCTCGAAGTTATATTTGTCTATGATGTCGGTAGCCTTGATGTAATCAAATCCATAGGAGTTTAAAAGCTCCTGGGCCTTTTTGTTCATGGCCTTGGTGTTCTTTACATGGAACTTTGTGAACTCATCCTCTTTTCCGAGGAATATGTTCTCGGCAACGGTAAGTCCTGAAAGTGTGCCTGTCTCCTGAACGATAATGGCAACACCCTGATAGTTTCCGTCAACCTGATTTTTGGCATTAACCTCTTTTCCCAAAAGAGTAAACGTTCCGGAATCCTTGTGGTAAATTCCCGTAAGACATGATGTAAACGTGGATTTACCGGATCCGTTCTCGCCGATCAGCGCATGGATCTCACCCTTGTAAAAGTCCAGAGTGACATGATCTATGGCATGTGTGCCAACGAAGCTCTTGTCGATCTTCTCGGCATGAAGTATAACCTCGCTCATATCTCTCCTCCTTACTTAACAACTGCGCCTTTAACGGGCTTGATGGTCATGGTTACGATTGCAAGCAGCACGATACCTGTTACGATATTCTGCACTGTTGTGGGCGCGCCAAGAGCGACGAACCCCTGGAACAGGAGCTGGATTATGAATTCGCCCACAACAATTGCGATGACAGGATGTCCGTACTTTTTAAAGGCAAGGCCAAAGAACGTTCCCATAAGAGGTGGGAAGTTTCGGCTCATGGAAGCAAGGTTTGATGCACTGGTCATTGATGTTCCGTAGGAGATGGTCAGGATTGACTCGATACCTACAAAGAATCCGCAAAGGACAAATGCAACAACCTTGTATTTATCAACGTTAACACCCATGTTTCCGGCTACAACTTCATTGGAGCCGATGGCATAGGTATAGGTTCCGATCTTGGTGTACTTAAGGATGAATCCGCAGAAAAAGAACGCGAGGAGCGCCAGGATCAGGTTTCCGGGATAATCACCAAATGCCCTGTAACTTGGGGAGAGGATAGCCTCTTTTCCGTTGGTTGCAAAAATTGAAAGAGCCTCGTAAACCAGAGAAAGACCGGCGGTTACGATAAGTGATGAAATTTTAAGCTTTATATATACAAGTCCGTTCAGCAGGCCAACCAAAGTGCCGCTTATAAGTGGCGCTATAAGAAGTCCCGCATATCCGAAACGTTCGCTCATATTTACGGCAAGCACCGATGAAAGCACGATGTTTGCGCCAACGCTCATATCAAAGGGTCCCATTACGCAGATAAAATAAAGACCACAGCCGCCTACAGCATAGTAGAGAGCTGTCTTTAGATAAGTCTGAAGTTTATTAAAATCACCGAAGGTCTGTGGCGCAAGGATCTTGAAGAACGCCCAGAAAACAAAGGTGATAACGGCCAGCATCACCAGTCCGTACCAGTGGCTCTGCCTGAATTTTTTAAAGTTACTCATACACTCCTCCCTAAGGGTGCTTTTAATTTATGAAAAGAGATTTCTCTTACATAAACCGTACCCTCCGGATGGCGGAGGATACGGCTTTATATTGACTATTAGTTGCTGTGACGTGAAATAACGTCGTTGATTGAAAGATTAGAAGCTGCCTTATTCAGATCTTCGAAGCTGTAACTTGCCATCTCAACGAGCTCTTCGTCTGTATAAGGATCATCATTTACGAAGTACTTCTCATAGTTCGCGTAATCATCGGGCGATGATACATAGAGATACGGGAACAGGATCTCATAACCAAATGTGCCTTCCTCCTTTACATAATTACCCTTAACTGCGTTAAGTACGAGATAGAATGCAAACAGCGGATCGCAGAAGTGTCCGCCTGACTCAGCAAACATTCCGCCTGACTTAAGCTGATCTGCAAGGTCATCAAGGAAGTCTGTTGATACAACGTCGATCTTGCCTGTGAGGCCTTCATTTGCGTAAGCACCGATTGAACCTACAAGAGGATCTCCACCGCCGCCTGCTACGATAAGAGCGTCCATTCCGGGATTTGAGTTGTATAAAGACATAGCTGCTGCAGCGCCTTCTTCTGAAGATGTGTTAGCGTAAACAGGCTCTGTGATTGTTGCAGGATCATCTGCATGTGAAGCATTCCACTCATCGATTGCCTGCTGATAGCCCTTCCATCTAAGCTGGAATGTAGCATCACCAACTGTCCAAGCCTCAAGTCCAACGTTTCTGTCGCCGTTCTCAAGAAGGAGATTAACAAGTGTGTAACCGTTTGTTACTTCGTCCTCATGAACTGCACCAACATAGTACTTGGAGTTGCAAGCTGTCTTGTAAACCTCAGGGCTGTTCTCCTGAGAAATGATACGGAAGAACTGTGCGATGTAAACGCCATGCTCTGTACAGGTATTGATTGCTGATGTCATCTCGGAATCAGCTGAGTTACAAATGATGATACCCTGACATCCTGCTGCGCAGAGCTGCTCAACTGATGCTGTAACCTGCTCTGAAACGTGCGCCTGGTCAACATACTGAACCTCAACGCCGTTAGCCTTTGCTGCCTTGTCAACGATCTTTTTGCACTGGCTTCCAAGAACGTCTGTGGAACTCCAAATTGAAACACCGATCTTGATCTTGTCAGATCCGCCCCCCGAAGCTGATCCTGAAGATGCTCCGCCTGCAGCGCTTCCGCAACCTGTAACAAGTGATGCTGCCAGAACGCCTGCCATCAGCAGTGATCCCAACCTTTTGATTCTCTTTTTCATAGTCTTTGTAACCCTCCTTTGTATATTTGAAAGTAAGTATTTTTACCGGTCCGAGCCATCCGCGGGCCGAATTTGGAACCTTAGTTCTTAAGACCTTTCACCACATATATCTTGTTCTTCTGTTCCCCGAACACTACTCCTGCTGCCTCTGCAGCGCTGCTGTCATACGTGACTGTGACAATGACCTGATCGCCGTTGGAGAGCTCTTTATTCTTGTCGATGGTAAAAGAGATTGATGAAACAGCGTTAATGTACTTGGTGAGCTCTGCAAGATCTTCCACATCGCTGAGCTCCTTTATCTTCTCTTCACCTCCAACCATCTCGGTCTCGATGCCGTCGTAGTCTACGTTTACAAAAGCAGTTCCTTCCCCGTTTTTGCCGTCGAAGTCAACGCTTACGTAGTCAAGGATATTGGTCACGCCATCTGTTGTGTCGATAGCTGCCTTACCTTCGGCTCCGCAGCCGCTCAGCAGTAGTAGAGCCGATAAGGCAAATGTAGTTATGAAAGGTGTGATTTTTCTATGGTTGAACACCGTGATACTCCTCCCTTTGAACAAAAAAAGCTTCGCAAACAGTTTTTCCCCATTCCTGTTTACGAAGCTTATTTTATCAATTAAGTTTTTTGACAATTAGCACATTTTAGAAAATCTTACTATCACTTTTTTGAAAAAATACAAAATTGTCAATCTTCTATGCCTGCGACATTTTTTCTGAACTCGCTGGGACTTGTGCCCTCAAAGCGCCTGAATACGCGGCTGAAATAGTTGTAGTCATCGTATCCTACTGTAAAAGAGATTACTTCGAGTTTGTTCTTCGGCTCCTTCATCAGCTCTTTTGCCCTATCCATTCTGCACCTGGTTATATAGGCCGTAATGGTCTCGCCGTATTTCTGCGAGAACTTGCGGGACAAATAGCTGGCCTCCACAAAGAACTGCTCGGCCAGGTCTGATAGCGATAAATGCTCTGCGAAGTGCTCGCTGATGTATTCATGAACGCTCTCCACCTGATTATTGATGGATGTAGTCTCTGTTGTCTCCGTGCCCTGTGCAATTTCCAGCGCCAGGTCAATGTTCTCCATGATGATGTCTTTGCTCAGGGTCCGAAGGCCATAGGCTATGGCATCCTGAACCTCCTCGTAACTGCGGCTGTCTGCATTTTTGTCACAGTCCGCTATGGCGTTGATGGCCCTTGTGGTGAACTGTGTCACCTCCAAAAGGCTCCAGCCTGCGCTGTCGCACCTGCCAAGTCCCGCGCTCTCCATGATGATGTTTTTGGCCTGCTTGATATCTCTGGCATTAAGGCTGCTTGTGATCTGGGCTTCCACCCTGTCGGTAAAGCGCTCGTTAACCTTCTGCTTCTTGCCGCTTGGGCTGCAGGTTATTATGCTGTGTTGCCTTCCAAAGGGCCTTGTCACAAGCTCTGCTATCATCTCGCGATAAACGGTAGCGATGTCGTCAAGAGAGCTTGCCTGGTCGTGGATCACGATCGTAACCGGTCCCTGGCTCTCTACCGGGAAAGCCTCAAGTATTCTGTCTGCGATAAACTTAAGCCTTGCAGGCGTTGCATTGAGCTCGATTAAGAATTCGTTGACCTTGTCGGTATAGTTAAAGACAATCGATTTCTCGGCATCTATCAGGTCCCTTAAGCGCCTCTTCATGTCGTAGGACATCTTAAGGACATCCTTTTGGTAGTTCTGCTTGAGGACCTCTACGTCGTGGAACTTCACCAGTATCGTTGATATTTCGGAAAAGACCTTTGTACTGGGCACATGGGATTCCTTGCCGGGTCTGAAGAGCTTACCGTTTAAAAGAGATGAGAACTCGTCGTCTTCAAGGAAAGAGGAGACGTAGTTATCACGCAGGATACTGTCCTCTTTTTCCGCCTTTTGGATTTCACGCTCTTCTAGGGTCTTAAGAGCTTTGCTCAAAGAGTCTACCAGCTGTTCTCTGCCCACCGGCTTTAAGAGATAGTCGATCCCTCCTGCCATGAAAACGCCCTTTACCTTTTGGAAATCATCATAGCCGCTTACTGCCAGGGTTATGATGTCCGGGTAGTCATGGTGGATTTTATCAAGAAGCTCAAGGCCGCCAAGGAAGGGCATGTTGATGTCCGTTATGACAATGTCCGGCTTTTCTTTCGGTATCCTCTCAAGTACTTCTTCGCCGTCACAGGCAGGCTCAAGAAAGTCGATCGAGTAATCCTCCCAGGCCAGCATTCGTCTTATATTTTCACGACTCCACAGTTCGTCGTCAGCTGACAAAACCTTGTACTTCGCGTTCATCCTTTGCCTCCTCTTTTACAATGGGCAGCACAATAATTGCCTTCGTTCCGCAATCGGGATTGCTTTCATAGTGAATGCCAAAGCCTTCTCCGTAGACGCTTTTTACTCTGGCATTTACGTTCATTACCCCGATGGAACGCCCCATTTCTATTCTTCCGATGTCAGCTTTTGCAAGCTGCTCGTTCATGGCCTCGGCATCCATGCCTGCGCCGTTATCTTCAATGGTTATCTGTAAGAGCCCGTCTTTGTGCGTGGCGGAAATCGTCAGCTCTTTATCCTTCCTGCGTGTGTTGCGAAGGCCGTGCTGAAGCGCATTCTCAACGATAGGCTGCAGCGTGATCCTCGGAATGTTGTCATCAAGTGTATCCGAGTCGATCTGATAGTTGTACTTAATGGTGTTACCGTTTCTGACATCCATTACGTAGAGGTAGTTCCTGACGTGGGCCATCTCCTGCTGCAGTGTTGACTGGGTGTCGGAAATATCAAGGCTGTATCTGAATATCGCAGACAGGGACTGGCAAAGGCCGCTGACCAGAGTGCAGTCCTGTGACGCAGCGATTCCGCTCATGGTATCTAAGGTGTTATAGAGGAAGTGCGGATTTATCTGAGCCTGAAGGACCTTGTACTGGGTGCGCTCCATAAGCACCTTGGCCTCATACTCATCCTGCACCATGCGTCCAATCTGATCAAGCATCTCGTTGAACTCATCGCCCATGACCTTGAGCTCTTCACTCCAGCCATCTGTCTTGGCCCTGAGGTCCGTCTCGCCGTTTTTGATCTTGATGATGGTGTTGGAGAGCTGCTCCACCGGGCGGTAGATGTATCCTGAAATGGCGGCTCCAAACAGGAGCGTTACCAGAATGATAAACACCGCGATAACGATCAGCATTCTTGCAAGAGCGCTCTGGGTATGCATCATCAGGGACTGTGGTGTGAGCATGATAAGGTGGAGATTGTACTTCTCCGACTGTCTGCTGTTTAAGTAAAAAGAGCCGTACTCGTCATCAAATTGCGGAAAAGAATCCGATGAAGTCGCCACTAATTTCGTGAGGTCGGAAAAGAGCTTGCTCTCCTCCTTTGTGGTGTTACCAACCTGGGTGATTGGTGAATCCCCCTGAGGCTGAAGCCAGACATAAACATCTCTTGAAGAGATGTACTTGCTCATGATATTTGCTATGTTCTGGGTGCTGTAATCACAGATAAGATATCCGAACTGCGCCCTGTCTCCGTCATAGGTGTGGAGCTTAAGCACAAACCTGATAACATCCGTGTCCGCTGCTTCATTGTGGTAGCCTGATAACAGGACTGAATAATCATCAGAGCGGAGATAGTTCTTCAGGTGCACCACGTTTACGTACTGCTCCGTGTTATAAAGATCATGGGGATAATTGTAGGGCTGCTTTCTCCAGGAACTGACCAGGGTATCATCATTGTCATAGATATACATGGCAAGAAGCTGGTCATCAGAATCGAACCTGCGCTCAGATAAATGCCACGCGGTCCAGTAATAATCAAGAAGTCTTTTTTTGTTTTTCTGGGAATGCCTCATGGCATAGACCATATCCGTCTCGGTATATATGGTCTGCATTTTGACGATATTGCCATGAATGTAAGAATCGAGCTCAGCCTCAATACGCTGAAGCGTCTCGTCATTATTGAGAAGAGATTCTCTCCTTATCTGCTGCCTGGAGATCACCTCAAAAACAACCGTCTGTGCAACGATTGCAAAAAGCGTACAACCTATAACCAGCCCAATAACGGCCCGGCGCATAGTCCACTTCCTATTTTTCATACCCCATTTTCCCCGATTAGAAACAAAACTTTTTCTACGCGAAAATGATATCACATAATTTTCGAAAATGCACTCCGGGGAATCAATGAGTCACCGGGGACGTTTCAGTTTGACTCATTTTGAGTCAAACTGAAACGTCCCCATTGACTCACATCTCCTGCTGTGGATCAAAATCCTCCGACGCAAGGTATCTGTATATCGCAGTCAAAAGAGCTCTACACTCCGGGTAATCAAGCAGGTTATGCAGTCCCATTGATGAAACAAATATCCTGCCCTTTTTGCATCTGTACTCCACAAGCATTCCCATGTTGCGAAGATACGCGTAGCAGTCCATAACAGTAACTATGCTCCGCACTCCCTCAGGCAGCAAAAGAGCTCTCTGCGAGCTTTGCACAAACCATTGATAGCCCGGGTAAAACTTTGTCGGGAAGTCCCTGAACAAAGGATGCTCATCATCTATCAGAAGCCCCATAGTTCCCTCCTGAGAACTGAAGGTTCCCACAGACCAAAAGTCCGTGGTAAAGGAACTCTTTACTGACTCAGGAAGCGCCTCTTTTGTGGAATCCGGCGCAAGGAAAACAATTCCGCCATCTTCCAAAATCTCATTTGCCTTATCATCCAAAGTCCTGCACTCGTAGACGCAGTCCGGTTTCTCAGGTTTCTGACTCTCCCTCGTGTAGACGTAAATCTTGTAAGAGTTATCGTATCCTGCAAAAGACACATCTAGAGTCAGTTCACTATTCCTCTTAGGCTCCGGGAGTTCCAACTTAATCTCAATTTCTCCGACTTCACTAAGTTCTCCCTGCCGGCAGTTTACCTTATCAAACTCTTTTGTCAAAAAAGCTTTCTCCCCATCTGACACTCTCACGAAGAGCTGTCCTGTAATATCTCCCTTGGAGTAATTAGCAAACTTCACCACCGCCGATAGCTTCTCACCATCAACATAGGTATACCTATCAAGTAACACCAAAGGAATAGCTTCTTTGAAGAAACTCCTAAACCTCTCAGGCGCAGCAAAACTGTAGGGCTTGGGCTTAAGATGAGAGTTCATCATCCCGACAAGAGCTGTACCCTGCCCCGGAAAATCCTGAAGCCCCAGCAGCGAAATTCCGCTGTAGCCTTCAGTCCTAAGAGCCGCTTCTACTTCCTCACGATAGCTAAGAAGTGACAGCTCTCCGCTAGCTTCTACTCTTCTTTCCCACTCATCAAGGAGCCCCTTTTCCTCAACTTTTTTCTTTATCAGTTCAAGATTCCGGGCTCTTGTAACTCCGCTAAAATCTTCAATTTCATGCAGCTCTGGCAAAACCTCGTACTGCCCCACTTCAAAGCTGAATACCGGCTTTTGATAATCCTTTCTGATCTCTTTCACCGTACCGGAATAATCATGCTTAGCATCAGGATAGTCGTTGTTAAGATACCCCTTCATACCGGCAAAAGTCGCCCTCATGGGCAAGTCCCTGTAACTAGCGGCAGTATAGAAATCACTCTCAGCATCTGCACCTTTCTCCCCATAAAACGCATTGGAAGAAAATGCAAATAGCCTGGTTTTATCCGCATCATGGCACCACTCTAGGAGTTTGTGCGCCACCTTCATTCCATCTTCTTTTGCCTGTAGCTCATTGCCGAAAGTCATCATCACAAACGACGGATGATTTGCGTAAACCTCAAGAATCTCCCTCAGCTCATTTTCATAATAAGTCGCTGACTTGTCGTCAGAGAAAGCATCCCTTGGATTCCAGTGTGAGAGCTCCGGCTGCATCAGAACTCCCAGCTCATCAGCCGCATAAAAAGCCGCCTCAGGAGGACAGTGGGAATGGAACCTGAGGCAGTTAACCCCATAGCCCATGTAGGTCCTGATTATCTCTTTCCAGGAAGAGACATCCATTGGCGCATGGCCGGTCTCGGGAAATACCGCACAGTTTGCCTCGGACCTGAGAAAAATCCTGCGCCCGTTCAGGCACAGATGCCCGTCTATGTCTTCAAATGCCCTGATACCAAAACCGGCCCTATACACATCATCTCCAAGACTTGCGCTCACATGCATAACATTTCCGCAAGCCTCGTCCCACAACAGTTCTTTCGTCACTTCAGCATCTACCCGGACTTCAAAAGAACTCTTCCCACAGCCACAGGAAACATCCTGCTCTTTATTTATTCCCAGCTCCTCAAACTCAAGTGCAATCTTCCCATCAAAGCCATCAAGGGAGTCCACAGTAACCTGCACGTCCAGCGTCCACTTGCCATCGCCCGCTTCCTTCCTCGGATAAACCCTGACACCCTCAATAAATGTCTTCTCTCTTACCTCTATCCCAAACTCCCCGATAATTCCGTTCCAGTTAGTCTGGGTCTCATCCGTGGCAGCCGAAGAATACACAATGTCATTCCTTGGAAGCCCCTCGTAGCCGTTATCCGACTCAAGCTCGATCAGCGCTCCCTCACCAAGCACATCCGTAACTTCAAACACATACGGTGTCGAAAGACTTCCCACCTTAGCCGGAATCTCTTTTCCATCCACAAAGAGCCTTAACACTCTCGCTCTCTCTGCTTGCAGAAACAGCCGCTTCCCGCCGGGCACATCATCTTCCCATCTCCGGGAAAAGACAGCCTTCCCCTCGTAGGTATGTTTTCTCGATAGCCTTGTCGCAATCACATCCGCCGACGTAAGCGCCTTATTCTCCACATAGTTCTCGTCCTGATGGAGCTTGCCCGTCAGCTTATCCTCATGTCCTATTTCATTTGTATCCAGCGTCCCCGGAAGAGACGCAGAATATGTGCCACCATCCAAAAGGCGCACATGCCACTCTCCGGCAAGACTTCTAAATTCTCTCATCACAGATCTCCGTCACTTACACAGCCCCAGATACAGCGCTGCAAGCTGATGATTCTTATCAAGTAAAAGAGCTTTCTCAAACCACCCGGCAGCTCTTTTTCCGTCACCTATTCCCATATTTGCAAGTCCCATAAGATAGTAGCAGTGTACCTTATTCTTAACATCCATATCCGCATCAAACACTGACATATCCGGCATGGAAACTGCAAAATAATCCATTACAAATTTATCGTTTACGTGGTGCTCGCCAAAGTCCAAAAGCTTATAGAACCTGGCATTGGCAGCCATCTCATCACCTAGCTCTTTAAAGCCAAGGCCCTGGAACAGGATCATGTCCGCAGGCTGATCGTAGTAGTACATCATTCCCGCAGGCTCGGACTCACCGAGCGTTGATTTCTCAAAGCACTCTTTTGCCTTAGCCTCATCTCCAAGCGCCTTGTAACACTTGCCCAGAAGGTAATAAAGGTTGTTGTCCTTGGTTCCCTCAAGCCTTCCCTCGCCCAGATTCTCAGGGTAGGACAGTGCTTCTTCTATGAGCTTTGCAGCGCCTTTGGCATCTCCTTTATCAAGTGCATCCTTAGCCAGCATGAAAAGAGATATCTTAAACTGCGAGGTGATCTTGCCCTCTGCCCCTTCCCAGGTCTGGAAATCATGGCTCGTTATCTTCTGATGCGCATCATCATATCTGCCACAGATGTTAAGAAGAGTCACATACTCCGTATAGAGGTCGTCCCTTTCCTTAACAATCTCAAGGTTCTCCTCAAACTTTGAGAGTCTCTCTTTCGGCGCCACTCCCAGTCTTGCATAGAGCTGATCAAGCTCCAGGAACACTCTCGCATCACTCCTGTCAAGGTCAAATGCCCGCTCCATGCACTGCTTTGCTCCGTCTTTATCACCACACTTATTATAATACGCTATTGAGAGGTTTCTAAACACAGTCGGGAAGGTATCATCAAGCTCTTTTGACTTCTCCCAGAGCTTAACTGCCTTCTCATACCCCAGCTTGTCGTAGTACAGACAGCCAAGATAATAATAGGCCTTAGCGCCATCAGGATCCAGTTCTATGCACTTTTCCAGCACCTTAAGGTCCTCGAGCTTATTGGGGAAACAGTACCTGAAGTCAGCACATTCCGCATTCCCAAGCGCCTTCTTTGCTGCCTCGGCCTCACTCTGTTTATCAAGATAGAATGCCTTGTAATAGTACTTTAAAGGGCTCTCTGCCGAGCATGAATCCAGCACTTCCACCGCCGCATCATACATGCCATACTCCGCAAAGTCCCTTGCTGTCTGCAGGAAATTCTCTATGTCCCCGGTTATCTTCTCCTCGCCGTAGCCATCGCCAGTTTTTGTCAAAAGACATCTCGACACAAAGTCAAAGGCATCCACCCTGAGATTCTCTTCCAGGTACTCCCGCGCTTCATCATTTCTTCCAAGCGCCACCAAAAGCGCTGCCTTTAAACCTCTTGCCTTGATGTTTTCGCTGTTCTTTATAAGGCTCTTTTCTGCAAACGAAAGCGCCTCTTCATAGGATTTCCTCCTGCAGGCGATCACGGAGAGATAGTAGAAAGCCATCTCCTGCTGGGCACTGGTCCAGGTTGCCTTGTAGAAGGCATCATAGGCCTCATCAAATCTATCCTGATAAAAGAGGCTCAGCCCTAAGTCATAGTACGCCTCACTGTCATAGGGATTGGGATTTAGAAGAGTCAGCCTTTCTATCGCCTTTCTGAAGCATCCTTCTGCCTTTGCAAACTCTCCCCTTCTAAGAAGCAGCATTCCGTATGCGTTATTTATACGGATGTCTCCATCATCCCTCTTTAATCCCTCCAGATAGTAATCATCCGGAAGATAAGTAGCATGCCTGTACTGTTCGATGTGAAGTCCCGTCAGATACAGCTCCTCATTACTAAGGATATCCTTTGGCGCTTTCGCAGCCTTGGCAGGCTCAGCAAGCTTTGGGATTCCGCAGTCTTTTTCCTGATAAGAGACAAGCTCTTTTCCCTCATAGATCACTGCGATCCTGACCTTGTACTTATCAGCACCGGCCACGGGAATACTTCTCTCAAATACCTTCTCCGGAGATATATCCGCCTTCTCACTAAATATCTCTTTTCCATCGCTTGTTATGACTACCTGCGCGCCTGAAAGCTCTCCTGTAGCATAAACGCAGGCCTTTATTTCTTTGTCCGTAACCTCAAGATTTACCGCCGCATCAGTGCTGGCATTCTTGACGTATCCGGCCTTTTTGTAGGGCATGAAGTACTGCTTGAATTTCTTTTCCTCAAAGGGCATAAGCCACGCAAAGTCGGGCTGGTTGTCGCAGTACATGCCGGTCATCAGCTCAATGTACGGACCATCTTCATCCGTAAGGTTCCTGTCCCAGGCTTTTCCGAAATCACCGCATCCCCAGGTCCACTGCTTTTTGCCCGGCGATATGTGATGATCTGCCACATGCAAAAGACCTGCTTCCTTGCCATAGTCGTATCCACCCACGAAATCATAGTCGGAATGCTCTGCCATGTAGGAAGTCGGCACGGGTATGTTTTTATACCTTGAAATATCAACACCGGCGCTGTAGTCATGCTTGTAGTAGGTGCCGGTTGCAATTGGAAATCTTGAGACAGCTCTTTTACCATGGTCGTAGACCGAATGTACATCCGGCGGGAAAACAGACTGGGTGTTGTCATTAACGGAAACTGCAGGATTGGCCCACCAGAGGAACGTCTGAGGGAGCGGAGTTCTGTTGTAAAGCTGGCCCTCAATCTCGATGTATGCCTTGTCCGGATACAGGGTTATGGTCGTGATGACCCTTGTTCCGTACATCCTGTCTACATCACCCAGAAGAAGACTCTTGGAACCATCTGCATTATCGCATATCTTGTGCTCTACCTTCATGTAGGTGGTTGGTCTGTGATGCTGAGGCCAGTTAAACTCAATACCGCCGGAGATCCAGGGGCCTGTAAGTCCCACAAGCGCCGGCTTTATAACATGGTTATAATAGACAAAGTCATATCCGTTAGTCTTATCGAGAGCTCTCTGGATCCTGCCTCCGAGCTCAGGCATTACCATGATCTTTAAGTACTTGTTCTCCAAAAAGACAACGTTCCACTCCTTGTCCTTTTTCTGCCTGCTTATTTTTGAAGTTGCAGGGTATGGATAAATCTTGCCACTGCTGCCCTGATATACTCTCTTTTCGAGGAACATCGGATTTATGTCCGCTTCTCCGATCTCGTAGGTTGGAATCTTAAGCTTTTCTTCCCATATCTTTACTGTATCCATGTCATTCTCCCTTTGGTAAAACACTGTGATAGCTAATCTCTATCTTGAGCATAAGATAATCAAAGGGCTTTCTCAATTGATAAACTTGCTCTATAATATAAAGAAATTGCTATGCATTTTGGGAGGCTCATCATGTTCACAACTGAAGAAAAAATAGCGAGAGAATCTCAGTATTTTATATATACACCCACAGCTGCTGCGAAGGCTCTTTTCCTGTATCCGACTGTCATTGGAGGTTTTGAATATCTGCCGGGTTATTCTCTTGAAAGAAATCGCTATGACAGCTATCTAGTCATCCTGATAGAAAACGGAACTATGGAAATATTGCTGGACGGAAAATATGTTACGGCCGCCAAAGGTGATGCCATTTTGCTCAACTGCTACAATCACCATGCTTATAGAACAAGCACCGGATGCAGAACTCTCTGGCTCCACTTTGATGGAAAGCTTGCAGGAGGCTACTACGAATATCTGGTCAGAGAACGGGGCAATATCATAGCTCTTTCAAACTTTAAATCCGCCCGCTCCATTCTTTCAAATCTCATTAATGGTATGGAGAAGCACCTGTCTCTTAGCGAAGCCCAGATGAGCATTATGATAGGGAATCTGCTGCTGGAGTTATCAGTCAGCCCTTCTTCTAAAGATGCTGCAAATGAAGATGGAATAAAGAAAGTCACCACCTATCTCACAGAGAATTTCAGCAAGAAGATAACTCTTGAGGAAATGGCAGATATGGCAGGATTATCGCCCTACCACTTCAACAGGAAATACAAAAAAGAAACCGGCGTGACACCACACCAGTTTCTTTTATCGACGCGCATTTCTGCGGCCAAATATAATCTGTCCAATTCTAACATGACCATCTCGGAGATTGCCCTCTCCTGCGGCTTTATAGACGAGAGTGCCTTCTGCTACTGCTTTAAGAAAAGAGAAGGCATAACGCCGAACGAATACAGAAAGAACGCTATAGGGTCAGCCCTGCTTTCATAGCCGTCTTTCTCTCGTACATGGCTTTGTCGGCCTTTTTGAAAACATCTTCGGCGGTCACATCGTCATCATCGTCAAACATGGCATAGCCGATCGCCGCAGATACCTTTTCCCAAGGCATTAGAAGATTGTCCGCTGCAATCTTCGTAAGCCTGTCATTAAAGTCCTCCATACGCTTATCTATATTCTTGAAGTCCTTTTTCTTTAAGATGACCCCAAACTCATCGCCGCCGATCCTGAATACCCTTGAGCGCTTGAACACATCACAGATAATGGCGCTTAAGCTTTTGATGGCGATATTGCCGTTTTCGTGGCCATAAGTATCATTTATCTTCTTAAGATCATTAAGATCTATCATTGCAATTCCAAACTCGGTAAAGCCCTCACGAATATCTTTGTTGAGCCTTTTTATTTCATCTTCGTAGGCCAGTCTGTTCCAAATACCGGTGAGGGTATCCTTGACCGCCAATGCCTCCATGGTACTAGCTTTTTCCTCAGTAGCCTTAAGCGCCACCTTGGTATCCATTAAAGCGGTGATATTGGCATTCATGTCTGCCTCCATCTGCTTCATGGACAGAAGAAGGTCCGAAATCTCATCGTTGTTCCTGACAGACAGCTTCTCAAACTCATGGTGGATGATCTCACCGCTTTCTGAGCAGTAGTTTTTGGCCGTGTCCGACAGAAGCGCCACAGGGCCGAAAATATTCCTGTTTATATATATCAGGGAGAATACCAGAACCATCAAAGTAAAGAGGGCCATGGCAATACCTGTCATAAAAACATAATCCCTCTCGTTTGCCTTGATCTCATTCATAGAAATATCAACGCAAAGAAAAGCAACTACTTCATCATCGAGCATAACAGGCGTAGCTGCCGTAACAAGCCAGCCATACCTTTCCTCATTGGTTATGGTAGTGGGAATGGCACGTCCTGTTGAATCCGGCCAGAAGCCTTCCACAAATGAATCAACAACACCGGGAGGACATACATTTTCGTAAGCCGCATCTATTATGTATATGGCATGATCACCGGCTTTATTAAACTGCATGATATATATGCACTCGACATCAAATATTTCCTGATATACTCTGAGCTGCTTTCTTAGTTTTCCAAATACCGGAAGACTTTCTACGCCTTCAAAGTTTGACATGTACTTATTCCAGGCTTCTGACCCCCACTCAGTACTGGGTACAACTTCTCCGGCATCTTCATAAATGCCCATTACAATATCTGTAAGCTCTTTGACATCGCCTACGTCAAGGGTGCTCACAGCTGCTCTCGATATCCTCTCGGCATCATCGGTGTACTCTTCATCAACAATATCTCTTGCAATCCTGTTCATCAAAAGAACTGCCAAAAACCCAAGTAAAAGGCACACAGAAACAACGCCTATGGAAATTCTTACTTTAAGAGAGATAAATGGCTTTTTATCCATGCATGTTTACTCCAATACTAAGCTTTCAGCTTCTGTTTGTTCTCATACATTGCCCTGTCGGCACGGTCTAAGATCTCGGAAACAAGACTGTCTTTCTCCGGTTCGTACTCAGCAATGCCTGAAGCAAGAACCGCCCCGGTGCCACTTTCTTTGTTCTTAAGGACCTGGTTCCTTAGCTTATCCATAAGCTCCTGCTTCTTGTCGTAATCATCACCTCTAAGGAGCACTACAAATTCGTCTCCGCCGATCCTGAATACAGGGCTGTGCTTAAATATATTGCACAAGAGCTTTGCAGATTCCTTGATATATTCATCGCCCACAACATGCCCCTGAGTATCATTTATCTCTTTTAAGTTGTTTGCATCACATACAATGAGCGCAAACGGCAGATAGTCCATGCCGTTTTCAATATTGCTCTGCACTGATTCTTCAAGTTCTTTATATGCCGTCTTGTTCTTGGTACCGGTAAGTTCGTCGCGTCTTGCAAGCTCTTTTTCAGTTTTCAGAGCCTTCATATGCTGCTTTTCTTTTTTGATCTCATCATCAATATTCTCGACACCTATGATAAAGTGCGTTCCATCGCTGCTCTTACGTACAGTCATCCTGGTATACCGAGATCTTCCGTTCACCATAAGACGGTAATCGATACTGCGGACCTTATGGCTCTCCATAGCAGAGATCATATTGTCCTTATCCATGAATTCGATCAGCATGTCACGGTCCTGTTTATGAATGATCTGAGGAATATTGGACATAGATTCAGCATAGAAATCCTCTCCCGAATTGCTGATCTCCAATTGGCCATAGATATTGTTTGATTCGTAGCCCACATAGGACGAGGTTGCAATATCAACATAATAGATCTCATCATAGTTGGATGCCAGGCTCTCTGCGATCTGAGTAAATGTAATGGTCTTTTTCTGACTTTCCTTACGTTTCTTCTCAGCCCTTAGTTCATCCTCAATGTCTTTTTCGTAAAAGATAATGTGCTCCTTATCATTACCTGCGCGCATATAAGTAACGAGGAAGAATCTCGGCTCTTCCCCCACCATAAACCTGTATTTGCAGGAAAATGAACGTCTACCCTCAAGATTTGCAATCATAGTTTCTTTGGTAAAAGAGCTTTCAGCAGCCCCTTTATCCTCGTCAAAAGCATTTTGCTCAATGTTTGCCTTGAATGCAGTAAAGAAGTCTTTTCCGGATGAAGGCATGTTCATAAACTCTTTCTGTCTTCCGGCGTATTCAAGATATTCTCCGTTATTTACGTTGATATAATAGATGGCGATATAATCTTCAGCCATTACTGTTGCGATTTTATCCTGGATCTCTTTTTCCTGTTTCTCGCCCGCTTCCACATAAGAATGCACTACACAAGTTCCAATCAAAAGCCCAATGACATATAGAGGATAGAATGAAGCCAGAATCTGCAGGAACATAAAAACGCCAAATGCGACACTAGTATAAGCCACTGCCCTGTACCTGACGCTTTGGCGTCCTGAAGATTTCCATGAAACAATGAACATCCTGATAGCAATTCCCAAATAAAAGACAAGTAAAAAAATATATATGGTATGCCTTCCGGATTCCGGAATATACTCATGATCATCACTATAGGAAAAGATAAAATGATAAAACCGATTGAACATCAGACAGATCAGCCCGGCAATGAACGCAAACCACGCTGCGCCGGTCATAATCTCGGCCCTGATATCGTCACTTTCAAGATATGCAACGATGTAGCGCGTCCATGCCAGCATAGTAAGAAGCATAAAAATGAAATAAAAAACCGTGTTTATATAAATAATTGTAAACAGCTTGGGATTATTGTGATTCTCATAGAGAATACCCCAGGCTATCTCTACCAGATAATATAAGTTTATTGCATGCAAAAAATGACTGTAGCGCACTTTCACCTGCTGTTCTGCATCCTGTGCATCAGTCTTTGCAAATATCTTCATTATGGATTTTCGATTCAAGATCACATTTATTGTCAGCGCAAGCAATGCGACTGCTGAATAATACATCCCTTTTTATAATCCTCCTGAATATATTAATAATAACCGTAAAACCGTTAAATAAAAAGGGATTTTATAAATATTTAATGGTCCCTGGGGACGGGGGGTTAGGGACCATTTTTCACGCGTAAAAAAAGACCCGGTACAATGTACCGAGTCTTCTGTGATCTGCAATAGCAGATGATTATCTCTTTGAGAACTGAGGAGCTCTACGAGCCTTCTTGAGACCGTATTTCTTTCTCTCCTTCATACGAGGATCTCTTGTAAGGTATCCGGCCTTCTTAAGAACAGGTCTGTACTCATCTGAATCAGCCTGAAGAAGAGCTCTTGAAATGCCGTGTCTGATAGCACCGGCCTGGCCTGTTGTTCCGCCACCCTTAACAGTTACAACAACATCGAACTTGTCTGTTGTCTCTGTAGCTACGAGAGGCTGACGAACGATAACCTTAAGAGTCTCAAGACCAAAATACTCATCGATAGGTCTCTTGTTGATTGTTATATTTCCATTTCCGGATACAAGGTATACTCTAGCGATTGACTTTTTTCTTCTACCTGTTCCGTAGTAATTAGCTGACTTTGCCATTTTAGATTCTCCTTTCGACTACCCGATTAAAATGTTAATACTTCAGGCTTCTGAGCTGCGTGTGGGTGCTCAGCACCTGCATATACATGGAGCTTGCTGTACATATCTCTTCCAAGAGATCCCTTAGGAAGCATTCCCTTAACAGCGTGCTCAACAACTCTCTCAGGGTGTGTCTCAAGCATCTGACGAAGTGAGAACTCCTTGTGATGTCCAACATAATCTGTGTGGTGCCAATACATCTTCTGATCAAGCTTCTTACCTGATACTTTGATCTTATCAGCGTTGATTACGATTACGAAATCACCTGTGTCGATGTTTGGTGTGTAAATAGGCTTGTTCTTACCTCTAAGTACGTTTGCAACGTTAGAAGCAAGACGTCCAAGTGTCATATCAGTAGCATCAACTACATACCACTTTCTCTCTACTGTAGTTGCACTAGGCATAAATGTTTTCATTGTGTTTCCTCCATTACCAGATTAGAACAATTACTTAAAATTTGTTACTCCTCTGCGCAACCCTTCACCTGATTGTGCAGTATATGAACATATTGAGGCTTACCGGGACATCAATATGCCACTTAGCTTAAATGAGGACATAGTTATACTACGTCACACAGTAAGATATTATATGACTATTTGCCATTATTTGTCAACAATTATTTGAATCTTCCAAAGGTCCCGGGATTCCATCCAAGAACTTGTACTCCATCAGGAAAAGACCCTGAGGAGGAGCTGTAGGTCCTGCTGCCGATCTGTCTTTTGCATTAAGCATATCTGCTATATCCGAAGGCTTACCCTTGCCCCTTCCAATCTGCAGAAGTGTCCCGGCAATGATCCTCACCATGTTGTAGAGGAATCCGTTACCCGTCACCGATATGATGACCTCGTCGCCCTCTCGCCTTACCTTGACATCCTTAATGATGCGCACATGTGTAAGCGCCTGTGACTGAACATTGCAAAAGCTCGTAAAATCGTGCTCTCCCACCAGGTAACTCCCTGCTTCCTGCATCACCTCCACATCAAGAGGCATACTGAAATGATAGGTGTAATGTCTTTTCACCGGAATTTCAAACCGGGTGTTGAGAACGCGATACTCGTAGGTCTTCTCGGTATCGCAGTGCCTTGGATGAAAGTCTGCAGCAACATCTCTTGACTCCACCACTCGTATGTCGTCCGGAAGTATGTGATTTAGGGCAAAAGAGAATTTCTCTCCCGGAATGGAACTGGCAGTATCAAAAACTGCAATGTTCCCATAGGCGTGGACTCCTGCATCTGTTCTGCTGGCACCTATCACCTGTACTTCCTCGCCCGTAAGGCCGTGTATAGCACGGTTTAGCATCTCTTCAATTGTATTGTGAGTGCTGGTCTGAAGTGCCCAGCCATTGTAGGCTGTTCCGTCATAGGACACCACCAGCATGGCGCGTCTTTTTTCGCTCATCAGCTCTTTTTCCAAAGTTATCTAAAAAGGATTCTGCCAAAAACCAAGCAGCAGACTACATATCCAAAGATCACTGCAAGTGCGATGATATCAATCCTCTTATAAACAAGAGGCTTCATCTTGGTCCTGCCCTCTCCACCTCGATAGCACCTGGCTTCCATGGCCATTGCAAGGTCGTTGGCTCTTCTGAAGGCCGAAATAAACAGTGGTACCAGCAGCGGAACCAGGCTCTTTGCCCTGTTCATGATGGATCCGCTCTCGAAATCCGCTCCTCTTGCCATCTGCGCCTTCATGATCTTGTCCGTCTCCTCCATGAGAATCGGGATAAATCTGAGGGCAATAGACATCATCATTGAAATCTCGTGGACCGGAACCCTGATCTTCTTAAGAGGCTTGAGAAGGTCCTCAAGGCCGTCCGTAAGGTAGTTGGGCGTTGTTGTCAGCGTCATCAGCGACGATCCGGTGATGAGGAACACAAGCCTTACTCCCATCATGATCGCAAGCCTTATTCCCTCTTTCGTGATCTTAATCTTCCAAAAGCTCACCAGAGGCTCTCCCGGCGTCAAAAACAGGTTGAACACCATAGTTATGAGCAGCAGGAAAAAGATCGCTCTCATGCCCCTAAAAATGAATTTTGGAGGCACATTTGAAAGCTTTATGCACACGCACAAAAAAAGTGCCGCAATGACATATCCTATGAAATTTTTCACCAGAAACAGGGAAATAATAAAGGAGAAGGTTCCCACGATCTTAACTCTAGGGTCAAGGGAGTGGATCACCGATTCCGTCCTATAATATTGTCCCAGCGTAATATCTCTAAGCATTATTTACCAAGCGCCTTTAAAATCTCTTTTTTTGCTTCTTCCAGGGTTGTTATATCGGTACTTACATCAAAGCCCGCAGCCTTCAATTCCTGCATGCAGTAGGTCACCTGAGGCGCAGCAAGTCCGATCTCCTCTAGTTCTTTATAATGGGAAAAGACCTCTCTGGGCTCCGCGTCAAATGCAACCCTGCCCTTGTTCATTACGATGATCCTCTCAACGTAATCCGCAACATCCTCCATGCTGTGGCTCACAAGGATAATGGTGATGCCCATGGTCTTATGGAGGTCCGATATCAAGTTGAGTATATCTTCACGGCCCTTGGGATCAAGGCCTGCTGTAGGTTCATCAAGGATCAGAATCTGGGGTTTCATAGCCAGAACACCTGCGATGGCGACTCTTCTCTTTTGTCCTCCCGACAGATCAAAAGGGGACTGATAGAAATAATCATCATCAAAGCCCACCTGTTTTAAGGCCTCATAAGCCCTAAGCTCAACTTCCTTCTGGGGAAGTCCCAGGTTCTTGGGGCCAAAACACACATCCTTAAAGCAGTCTGATTCAAAGAGCTGATGCTCCGGATACTGGAAGACCAGCCCCACCTTGGCTCTTAGCTTTTTCTTGTCGTAGTCCTTGTCATTGATATCTTCATTGTTAAAGAAAACCTGACCGCTTGAAGGCTTAACAAGACCGTTCATATGCTGTATCAGCGTTGACTTACCTGACCCTGTGTGTCCGATAAGTCCGATGAACTGGCCATCCGGGATCTTCAGTGAAACATCAATAAGAGCTGCGCTGGCCATGGCAGTGTCTTCGTCATATATGTAATTGACATGATTTAGCATTATCGACATGCTTTTAAAGCCTCCACAAGCTCTTTTCTCGTAAGGATAGGATTAGGAAGTGGAACACCGCTCTTTCTAAGTTCATGCGCAAGGAGTGTAACCTGCGGAACGCCAAGTTTAAGCGCCTTAAGCTTGTCCACCTGAGCAAAGATCTCCCTCGGAGTTCCCTCCATGACAACCTTGCCCTTGTCCATGACAAAGACCTTGTCCGCATCCACAACCTCTTCCATGTAGTGAGTTATAAGAATAACTGTGATGCCCTCTACCTGGTTGAGTCCCCTGGCAGCTCTTATTACTTCCTTTCTGCCGTTGGGATCAAGCATGGCCGTGGGCTCATCCATGATAATGCACTTGGGGTGCATTGCGATGACGCCGGCTATGGATACTCTCTGCTTCTGACCACCTGACAGATGATTGGGTGATGACTTTCTGAACTTGTCCATACGGACAGCCTTTAAGCTCTCATCAACTCTCTCCCAGATTTCCTCAGTGGGAACACCCATGTTCTCAGGTCCAAAGCCGACATCCTCTTCAACAATCTGACCGATGATCTGGTTGTCCGGATTCTGGAATATCATTCCCGCTTCCTGTCTGACATCCCAAAGGTGCTCATCATCCTCAGTCAGCATTCCATCCACATAGACCTCGCCCTCTGTCGGGTAGAGCAGTGCATTGAAATGCTTGGCAAGCGTTGACTTTCCGGAGCCGTTGTGACCCAAAATGGCAATAAACTGCCCGGGCTCCACAGAAAGATTGACATCGTCAATGGCTCTTGTGATGCCCTCAACATTGCCTTCCTCGTCACGCCTTATATATTCAAATACAAGTTTATCTGTGCGAATCATCTTCTTCATAACAGTGCTAATTTTACTAGATTTCAGGGGATAATACAACTTTAAGCGCTTTTTGCATGATATAATTTTTATATGTGATTGCGATCACGGACTAAACGGAAAGGACCTGCGGTTTAATGAAAATGATCAGAAACACGTCAGCTTTTTATAATTCAGGCAGTTGCACCTTTATGTCTGACGTAATGGGCTTTATTGAAAGCAGCCTGATTCAGATGTCTGTCGGCAAAAAATTCATTCAAAAAACCTTACTTATCTCCGAGGAGATAATAGCAGACCTTCTAAAGCACGCTCCGGCCAATACCGATCTAAAGATCCAGGTCAGACAATTCTTTGGCGAAACCAGCGTGAACATGTCCATGAAGGGTGAGGAGTTTTCTCCCTATTCTGATGAAGATGACCTTAGCGAAGATGCCAGCGTCAGTGCCATCCGCGCCGTACTTCTGCGCTCCTTCGGTGAAAATTTCAAATACAGAAACAAAAACAATATTAACCATGTCAGGATAGTTGCCGGTCAGTCGGAGCAAAAGCTCAACAACTCCGCCATTTATGCACTTTTCCTTGGTCTGGCATTTGGATTTCTTGCGAAATTTCTTTTCCCTGAATCCGTTAACACTACGCTCTGCACCTACGTATTAGAGCCTATCAAGATCGTATTCATGCATGCCATAAGGATAATTATTGCTCCTGTGGTATTCTTCTCCATTGTCTCCTGCTTCTCACAGTTTACGAATCTCTCGGAAGTAGGCAAGATAGGCAGCCGTGTCATATCCATGTATCTTCTGACCACGGTCATCGCTGTTCTTTTGGGCATTGGTATCTTTCACCTGGTACAGCCCGGAGAATTCGGCTTTGCGCTGAGTTCAGGAATCACCACTCAGGCAGTAAGCGTGGACACTTCCGTGGATACATCCATAATGTCAACGCTTATGAATATAGTGCCTTCCAACTTCCTGTCTCCATTCCTTGAATCCGATACCCTTCAACTGATCTTCCTGGCTATGCTCTGCGGAATCTCTGTCGGAATGGTAGGCAAGTACTCTTCTATGTTAAAAGAGCTTTTTGACGCCCTTAACACACTGTTTTTGACCATAACAACTCTGATAACCAGATTTATTCCGCTTGCAGCTTTTGTTTCAATATCACTCCTTGTTATCAATCTTGGCGGAGATTCGCTTCTTTCAATACTCAGCGTCACACTGACGCATACAGGTGCCATCCTTTGCATGATGTGCATATATGGACTTCTGATCCTTGTTATCGGCAGGCTCAATCCTCTTAAATTTTTCAAAAACGACAAGGAGGGTATTTTTACCAGCCTAACTTTGTCTTCCAGCTCAGCAGCCATGCCGACAAACATGAGAATCTGCACCGAGAAGCTGGGCGTATCACCGAAGGTTGCCAATTTCTCTATCCCTCTCGGAGCAACCATTAACATGGATGGTGTATGTCTTTACCTGACCATAATCGGGCTGTTTTTGGCAAAAGCCTATGGCATCGTTGTTGACCTGCCTTCGCTTATTTCCCTCACATTCACCATCATAATGCTCTCTCTTGGAGCACCGGGCGTTCCCGGATGCGCATTCATCTGCCTTGGCGTTGTAGCGGAATCTCTTAATATTCCAATCGAAGCGCTGGGCCTTATCATAGCCATCAATCCTATTCTTGACATGGCCGATACAATGTCCAATACTACAGGAGACATGGCTACTGCGGTAATTGTCGCAAGTAACGAAGGTCTACTGGACCATGAAAAATATAACAGCTGAGGTAATCAAACAACATGACCATCAAGTACTTAAAAGAACTGGCACTTCTGGCAGGAGTTATCATCATTGCCGCCATTGGAGCAAGGTTTCTTGCTAGAGGCGAAACTCTTTCCGACTATGCAAAAAAGAATCCGGAAGCAGCTGCTGTTTCATCAACTATAGAAGAAGTTAAGGAGCCTGAGCCTGTAAAAGAGGCGGAATCTGTACCAGCAAAAGAGCCGGAAGTTATCGAAGAGGCGGAGCCTGAGCCTAAAATCGTCGAAGAGCCGGAGCCTGAACCCGAACCGGAACCTGAACCGTCACCCGAGAGGATCACCTACATGGATGGATTTTACTATGAGCCAATCACCAATGAAGTATTCAAGCGTATCTCAGGAATATCCTATCCAGTTGACTGCACGGTACCACTTGATGAGCTTAGGTATGTCGGCCTTATGTATGTAGATTTTAACGGAGAGACTCAGAAAGGCGAGCTGATATGTAATAAAGCTCTCGCCCAGGATATGGTAGAGATTTTCTACGAATTATATTCAAACAATTATCAATTGGAAAGTGTAAAGCTGGTGGATGAATACGGAGGAGATGACACAGCATCCATGCTGGCAAATAATACCTCCTGTTTCAACTACAGAGTGGTTGAAGGAACCACAAGACTTTCAAACCATGCTTACGGACGTGCGATAGACATAAATCCTTTCTACAACCCTTATATCACCTATAACAAGGATGGTACGACAAATGTATCACCTGCAGGTAGTGAAGCCTATGCAGACAGATCAGCTTCATTCCCGTACAAGATTGATGAAAACGATCTGGCTTATAAGCTCTTTAAGGAGCATGGCTTTAAATGGGGCGGAGACTGGAATAATTCGAAAGACTATCAGCATTTCGAGAAAAAATAAAAAGAAATAAAAAAGGGATGCGGCTATTGCCCAATGTCATTAAGATAAGATGACGGAATAAGATCTCTATATCAGAAATGGTATAGAGGTCTTTTTTTATTAAAAAATAGTTGACAGATGACTGAAAAAGTGCGGCCGCTTTCGCTACGAATTGTATTTAGAAGTAGCGAAAGCGGCCCTTGAAATTAAAGACAAATCTTTTTTCAAGGAGGCACTAAATGAACTATTCTAAAACTGTTAAAAACAAGCTGCTGTCAATTATTGATCAAATGGACCGAGTTCATTGGCTATTTACCCGGAACCCAAATACGGATTTTTGCCGCACTAAGAAATGGTCGTTTACAGATATAATGAGATTTATCTTAGCCA
>NZ_ATWY01000025.1 GCF_000421405.1 Butyrivibrio sp. NC2007 | reverse complement strand
AGGATATCTGAGAGGAGCTGTCCTTAGTACGAGAGGACCGGGATGGACGGACCGCTGGTGTATCAGCTGCACCGCCAGGTGCATAAGGCTGGGTAGCCACGTCCGGAAGGGATAAACGCTGAAGGCATCTAAGCGTGAAGCCCCCCTCAAGATGAGATATCCCTCCTTTATGGAGTAAGACCCCTTGGAGAGTACGAGGTTAGATAGGCACAAGGTGTAAGCATGGTAACGTGTTCAGCTGATGTGTACTAATAGGTCGAGGGCTTATCCAAAAAAGCAAAGGTTAGAGACGGATCTAAGAGATTTCAGTGTTCGGTTTTGAAGGTACAATCGAAGAAATATGGCCCGGTGGCTCAGCTGGTTAGAGCGCCGCCCTGTCACGGCGGAGGTCAGGGGTTCGAACCCCCTTCGGGTCGCTCAACTTCATATTTTAATTTGACCGGGGTCTTAGCTCAGCTGGGAGAGCATCTGCCTTACAAGCAGAGGGTCACAGGTTCGAGCCCTGTAGGCCCCATTTTTTTACACAACACAATTCGTGTGTAAGCCGATGTGGCTCAATTGGCAGAGCAGCTGATTTGTAATCAGCAGGTTAACGGTTCGAGTCCGCTCATCGGCTCTATATGGATGGCTTCCCGAGTGGCCAAAGGGGACAGACTGTAAATCTGCTGCAATTTGCTTCGGTGGTTCGAATCCACCGCCATCCATTTTTTTATTGCAATAAGCAATAAATTTCATAATGACGCGGGGTGGAGCAGTCTGGAAGCTCGTCGGGCTCATAACCCGAAGGTCACAGGTTCAAATCCTGTTCCCGCTACTATATGCCTAGATAGCTCAGTTGGTAGAGCAGAGGACTGAAAATCCTCGTGTCGTTGGTTCGATTCCGACTCTAGGCATCTTTTTTTATTAATCTTTAGTCCCGACAAAGCGTCGGGATTTTTTTATTGAAGAAAGGATATGTTATAATAAAGAGTACGAGATTTATAAATAAAGAGGATAAGAGGAGTTTATGAATATCAGACGTTTAAAAGGAATAGCAGCTTCACTGATTTTGATCATTTCTGTTACCGCATGTGGCAGATCTTTTACGGGAGTTTTGGGCAATCAGAGTGCATCAGATCAGAGTGCTTCTACACAGACACAGGGCAAGTACCCGACAAAATGGAATCTTGAGAAGATTTATGCCAGCGAAGAAGACTGGCAGGCTGATTACGACAAGGTAATGGGCATGCTGGATGGTTACGATAAATTCAGAGGAAAGCTTGATAATGCCAAGACTATAAGAGAATACTTTGACTTTGCTTACTTTACCGAGATGACAAGGATTCAGCAGAAGCTTGCGCTTTATGCTAAGCAGGGAAACTCTCTTAACGCAACGGATGCAGTTTATAAAAACATGCTGGCCAAGCTTGATGCCATGAGCAGGGAAGAAACCCAGAGATGTGCCTTTGCGGAGGATGAGATATTTGCACTTTCATTGGAGGAGAGACAGAAGATCTTTTCAGATCCCCTTTTTGATGGCGATGAGTATTGGCTAAGGCAGTATCTTGATCCTGACTACGAGCCACTTACAGAGGATGAGACTCTTTTGGTATCCACTCTTTCAATGGGTATGGGCTACGGAGAACAGATTTTTGGCATACTTGATCAGGTTGAACTTCCTTATCCTACAATCACAATGCCGGGGGGTAAGGAGGAGGAGCTTACCGATGAGCTTTATGCAGAGATAATCAGTAATCCGAAGTACTCGGATAAATTCAGGGCAGAAGCAAACCAGGCTTACTTAACCAGATACGAGAATTTTGCTAACACCTTCGCTGCTCTTTTGGAATCGAACGCTTCACAGGCTTATGCATCAGCAGTCATTGATGGCTTTGATACTACCATGGAAGAGGCCTTTGATGACTATGATCTTGATACAGATGTCTTTGACATGTTGGTGGAATCAGCGCACAAGGGTATTCCGGAGTATCAGAGATACTTAAAGCTCCATGCAAAGGGGCTTGGCCTTGAGGAGCAATACCCATACAACATGGGAGAAAGCGTATCAGATTTCTACATTCCGCCTACACCCTATGATGATGCGGTGGATGAGGTTATAGACGCTCTTGGAATTCTTGGAGATGACTATATTGATCACTTCACCAAGATAATCACCAGTGAGCAGATTGATGTCTATCCTGCTGCTAACAAAGCTACAGGAGCCTTTGAGAACAAGCTATCAGTTGAGTATTATCCTTGGGTACTGTTTAACTATAAGGGTTACTCAGATGATATCAGTACAATAGCTCATGAAATGGGACATGCTGTATATGATCAGTACGCGACAGAGAACCAGCCTGTTGCTTACAGCAATCCCACAATATTTACTCAGGAAGTTGCATCTACTACCAATGAGCTTTTGTACTATCAATATAAGTTAAAAAATGCCCAGAGTGATGACGAAAAGCTCTTTTATCTGGAGAATGCAATCAGCATGTTTGCTGGAACGTTCTTCACTCAGATGATGTATTCCGAGTTTGAGGATTACATGTACAAGGTTGTGGAGTCAGGACAGTCGCTGGATGCTGAGGACCTTGGTGATAAGTGGATGGAGCTCCTTCAGGAGTACAGAGGCGATGCTGTTACCATGTTCCCGGCTTCAAGATATCAGTGGGCAGGAATTCCTCACTTCTACTATGTTTATTATGTGTACCAGTATTCTGCAGATGTGGCTTATGCAGCATCAATTGCTGAGAGGATCACATCAGGTGAAGCCGGTGCTGTGGATGAGTATCTGGATTTCCTTAAGCTTGGTGGATCTGCGCCGCCTGTAGAGCTTCTCTCAGAGGCAGGAATTGACCCGCTTTCAGACGAGACCTACGACAAGGCACTGGAGTATTTCAAGTCGCTTGTGGACGAGTACGAGGAGCTGGTTAACAAGAAGTAAATATTTAGTTAGTTTTTTCATGATTTTAATTTTTTCTTAGGCAATGTGTGTTATTATGAATTGAAACAAAAGTTAAGTTTACAGCCATAACTATGCGGTTTTATGGAGTTTATAGATGCACAGACTTTCAAAAGAAGATAAAGAGATAATAAAGAAAGTCCTGGATGTTAAGGACTATGACCCTGATGTATTCGATCCTGAGCTACTAACTGAGCTTGAGAAGGACGAGGAATACAGGGCAACACTATGCCGTTACGGCGCAGATATCCTCGGCTCTGAGAATTACATCAGGTTAAAGAGTTTTATTCAGCATGGAAATGTTACGGTCTATGAGCACAGTATCCATGTGGCGCTCTGCGCAATAAGGCTCAACAGAAAACTTGGGATTAAGAGCAGAGAGAGGGAGCTGGTAAGAGGAGCACTTCTTCATGACTATTTCCTCTACGACTGGCATGACGGCGAAGCGCCCGGGAACATTCATCCCAAGCTCCACGGATTCTATCATCCGGGAATTGCGCTGAGGAACGCGACAAGAGACTTTACGCTCTCCGAGAGAGAGAAAGAGATAATAAAAAAGCACATGTGGCCGCTTACGGTTAAGCCGCCTAAATGCAGGGAAGCCTGGGTGGTATGTCTTGCGGACAAGTATGCATCAACACTGGAGACACTCAAGCTTAAGAAGGGAAAGATTAACGTAAATTATGCCTGATATTTACCAGGAGCTGATAAACCTGGCGGAGGGGGACATGTACCCCTTCCATATGCCCGGTCATAAGAGAAACCTTCAAAGCACCCCGTTAAAGGGTGCTTTTCGTTGTGATATAACGGAAATTGACGGTTTTGATAATCTTCATGACGAGAAGGGCATAATACTTGAGGCCGAGAGAAGGGCAAACAGCTTATACGGCGCTGATGAGACTTTCTTTTTGGTAAACGGAAGTACATCAGGCGTACTCAGCGCTGTATCTGCGGCGGTTTCGGAAGGCGGCAGGATATTAGCTGCAAGGGGTAGCCATAGGTCTTTTTACCATGCAGCGTATTTGAGAGGGCTGGAGATAGATTACCTGGAAGCCGGGATGATTCGGGAGTACGGGATTTTCGACGGCTATAGTGCAGAAGATGTGAAAAGAGCTTTAGACTCCCTGACGGATAAGCCAAGAGCCGTGTTTATCACATCCCCAACCTATGAGGGAAGATGCTCGGATGTTGAGGGGATTGCAAAAGTGTGCCATGAAGAAGGCGTGATCCTTATTGTGGATGAAGCCCATGGTGCGCACTTTGGATTCGGAAAGGGACTGCCTGAGAGCGCTGTGAAGGCGGGAGCTGACATTGTCATACATTCTCTTCATAAGACGCTGCCGGCTATGACACAGACTGCGCTTATTCATGTTCAGGGCAGCCTTGTTGATAAAGCTCTTTTAAAGAGGTTCCTTAGAATATATCAGTCCAGCAGCCCATCATACGTGCTGATGGCCTCCATAGATCTGTGCATGAAAGAGATGCAGGAGAGGGGAAAAGAGTTTTCAGAGAGGCTCCTTGGCTACAGGAATAAGATACAGGAAAAGACCAAAGGCTGCAGTGTCCTTAAGATTCCTGGACTTTGCGAACTACAGGATCCGGCAAAGGTGCTTATCTATGCGGATACTGATACAATGACAGGTCAGCAGTTATATGATATACTGCGTGAGGACTATTTATTGCAGTTGGAAATGGCAGGGGAGCACTATGCTCTGGCCATAATTACCGGATGGGATACAGAGGAAGGAATAGAGCGCCTTATAAAGGCAATTTGCGAGATAGATGAGAACTTGCAGAAAAAAGCGGGAGCAAGGATCGTCGCAGCAGATGAAAAATATGCTATTCCAAAAAGAGAGATGTCTTTGCAAAAAGCCTGGGACAGCGAGCGGGAAACGGTGTCTTTAAATTTGGCGGAAGGCAGAATAAGCGGGGACTTTGTAAACCTTTATCCACCGGGAATTCCACTGATAGTGCCCGGAGAGGTCATTGGCGGAGATCTCATAAAGGACATAGAGCGATATATTGCCGAAGGACTTAATGTCCAGGGTATTTTGGAGCTCGAAAATAGCGAGAATAAGGGTATAATAGATATAGATAAGAGAGGAATTTTATGCGTAAAACCAAGATAATATGTACTATTGGACCGGCAAGTGAGAGTGAGGATAAGTTAAAAGAGCTTATGCTGGCCGGTATGAATGTTGCAAGATTCAATTTTTCACACGGCTCACATGATGAGCACAGAAGAAAGTTCGAGAGGATAAGAAAGCTCAGAGATGAGCTTGATATCCCCGTTGCAACCATGCTTGATACAAAGGGTCCCGAGATCAGACTTAAGGACTTTAAGAATGGAAAAGAGATGCTGGAGGCCGGACAGACCTTCACACTTACAGCAAGAGATATAGAAGGCACCAAGGACGAGGTATCCATCACTTACAAGGACCTCACCAAGGACTGCAAGAGCGGAATGACAATCCTTCTTGATGACGGACTCATTGAGCTCTCAGTTGAGAAGGTTACAGATACTGATATCGTTTGCACAGTAGTAAACGGTGGTCCTATCTCTGACAAGAAGGGAGTTAATGTTCCCGGAGCTGAGCTCTCAATGGAGTACTTAAGCGAGCAGGACAGGAGCGACATCATTTTCGGATGTGAGCAGGGCTTTGATTTTGTCGCAGCTTCTTTTGTAAGAACCAAGGCAGACGTAGAGGATATCAGAGCTATATTAAAAGAGAAGAACTCTCCCATGAAGATCATTGCCAAGATCGAGAGCACTCAGGGTATCAACAACATTGAAGAGATCCTTGCTGCTGCAGACGGTATCATGGTTGCAAGAGGTGACATGGGCGTGGAGGTTCCTTTTGAGGAGGTTCCCGTAGTTCAGAAGAAGCTCATCAAGATGGCAGAGGCTGCAGGTAAGTACGTTATCACAGCCACACAGATGCTGGATTCCATGATCCACCATCCAAGACCAACAAGAGCTGAGGCTACCGACGTTGCCAACGCTATATATGACGGAACAACAGCTATCATGCTCTCAGGCGAGACAGCTGCAGGCGATTATCCTGTAGAGGCCCTCAAGACCATGGTACGTATAGCCGAGAGAACAGAAGCCGATATAGATTATGTAGGAAGACTTAAGAAAAGAGATTACGCACCAAGCGATGACACCACAGCGATCTCACATGCTACCTGCAACATTGCTGCAGAGGTTGGCGCCGATGCGATCCTGACAGTCACCATGAGCGGCTTTACAGCCAGCATGGTTTCAATGTATAAACCAAATTGCCCGATCATTGCATGCACCATCAATCCTACAGTATGCAGACAGGCAAACCTGATGTTTGGCGTTGCGCCTCTTCACATCAGGCAGGAAGACACAGCAGATGAGCTCTTCAGGGAGGCAATAAGTTCAGCTAAGAATGCAGGTCTTTTAAAGGCCGGCGACAAGGTAGTCCTCACAGCAGGCGTACCTCTTGGCATCCCCGGAAGAACAAACATGATAAGAGTTGAGGAAGTATAAGCAAAATGGCTACCGGCAGGATTTTCCTTCTGATGGGCAAGAGCACCTCAGGGAAAGACACAATCTACAAAAACCTAATAGCTGATAATGACTTATCCCTTAAGAAGGTCGTTCCCTACACCACGCGCCCCATGCGCGATGGTGAGACGGACGGAGTTCAGTACTTCTTCAGAGATGAAGAGGGCTACCTTGACCTTCGCAGCAGAGGGAAGATTATCGAGGAGAGAACCTACCACACCAACTACGGCGAGTGGAGGTACTTTACAGTAGATGACGGTCAGATTGATCTTGCCAGTGGCGACAGTTACCTGGTAATCGGGACACTTGAGTCCTACTGTTACTTCAGGGATTACTTCGGAAAAGAGAATGTCCTTCCGATACTGATCGATGTAGAGGCAAGGATAAGGCTTGAGAGAGCCATGAAGAGAGAAGCCAAGCAGGAACATCCAAGGTATGACGAGATGTGCAGACGTTTTTTGGCAGACGAGGAAGATTTTGACGAGGCCAAGATAAAAGAGGCCGGCGTGGAAAAGAGATTTTTCAACAACGGACTTATCGAGGACTGTATAAAAGAGATAAGGGAACACATTTTAGAGAAGATGAGCTGACCTTATAAGGCGGGAAGGGAATGTATGGATATTAAAGTTAGTAATCTTACACCCACAACTCAGACCCCGGCTCCGGAGCAGGTGCAGGAGGCAAACGGCGACTTTAAGTTTGTCCTTACCAGCAAGCTTGAGGATTCGGGGCTTGCAGAGCGCCTGAATCTCATGATGCAGGATATCATCCAGCAGGGCGAGAAGATATCCAAGAGAAATGACATCAAGGATATGCAGAGGTACAGGATCCTTATCAAGGATTTCATGAACGAAGTAGTGACGAGGAGTCATGTCTTTTCCAGAGAGAACTTCCTTGACAGGAAGGGAAGACACAGGGTTTACGGCATAATCAGGCAGGTGGATAAAGAGCTTGATGAACTGGCTCAGGAACTGGTCAAGGACGAGAAGAACGGTATCGATATACTTGCTAAGATTGGACAGATACAGGGGTTACTACTGGACATCTTTACTTAAGGGGAGAGTAAATGGCGGATTTTGCCGATATCATAGATCAACAGCAGATGAAAGAGCACATGCAGCATGCGCTCATTACTGATAAAGTTTCTCATGCCTATATCATCTCAGGTGAGAGTGGTTCGGGAAAAGAGTTTATCGCCAAGACTTTTGCCAAGGCTCTTCAGTGCGAAAACAGGCAGGACAGGGGAGATTATAGGGAGTCCTGTAACGAGTGCCCCTCCTGTATTAAGGCACTGTCAGACAATCATCCGGACATCATAACCATAACCCATGAAAAGCCTAATAGTATAGGTGTTGACGACATCAGGCAGCAGCTTCGAGACGATGTTGTCATTAAGCCCTACGAGAGCAGATACAAGATCTATATCATTCCCGAGGGGGAGAAGATGACGCCCCAAGCGCAGAATGCTCTGCTAAAGACTTTGGAGGAGCCACCTTCATATATTGTCATCATTATTCTGACCAGCAACATAAATGCATTTCTGCCTACTATCATAAGTAGATGTATCGTGCTTCCCATGAAGCCCGTCAGGGACGATTCCATCATAAATTACCTGATGCAGGAGTGCCACGTGGTGGATTACAAGGCCATGCTGTGCGCCTCTTTTGCAAGAGGAAATGTGGGCAAGGCGCTGGAATTGGCTTCCAATGAGAGGTTCGAGACTTTAAAGAACGAGACCATAGAGCTGGTGGCTAAGCTCAAGAACCTTGAGATACACGAGATTATGGACAGGGTTCACGGCATATTAGAGAACCCCGATGGGGATGAGAAAAGCAGCAAGAAGGGAATTGACCTTGGTCAGTACGCTGACTTTATGGACATACTTCTTTTCCTGTTCAGGGATATGCTGGTGTATAAGGCCACAGGGGATGATACTCACTTGATTTTCACTGACAAGGTATCGTATATTAGTAGTGTTACCACAAACTGCACTTATGAGGGCATAAGCAGCATTATTAAAGATATGGAGATTGCGAAAAACCGCATAGACTCCAATGTTAATATAGATTTAGCCTTAGAGCTTATGCTCATGGGCATTAAGGAGTATTTATGACAAGAGTAATCGGCGTAAGATTCAGAACAGCCGGCAAGATATATTATTTTTCACCGGGCAAGTATGTCATTAAAAAGGGTGACCATGTAATCGTTGAGACAGCCAGGGGCGTTGAGTATGGAACTGTAGTTTCAGAGCCTCAGGACATCGAGGACGAGAAGGTGGTCAAGCCCCTTAAGACAGTACTTCGCACCTCCAGCACCAAGGACGATGAGCAGGAGAAGGCCAACAGGGAAAAAGAGAAAGAGGCCTTTAAGGTTTGTCTTGAAAAGATCAAGAAGCACAACCTTGATATGAAGCTCATCGATGCAGAATATACCTTTGACAACAACAAAATCCTCTTCTACTTTACAGCTGACGGCAGGATCGATTTCAGAGAACTGGTAAAAGACCTGGCGGCTGTATTTAAGACCAGGATAGAGCTCAGGCAGATCGGTGTCAGGGACGAGACCAAGATAATCGGTGGCTACGGCATTTGCGGAAGACCTCTTTGCTGCCACTCATATCTTTCAGACTTTGTTCCCGTATCCATCAAGATGGCCAAGGAGCAGAGCCTTTCACTTAATCCTACCAAGATTTCCGGTGTTTGCGGAAGACTTATGTGCTGCCTCAAGAACGAGGAAGATGTATATGAGGAGCTCAATCGCAAGATGCCCGGTGTCGGTGACTACTGCGTAGCTAAGGATGGACTTGGCGGAGAGGTATCATCTGTCAATATCTTAAGACAGACACTGAAGATCCTTGTTGAAGTCAACGACGAGAAGGAAGTTCACGAGTATAAGCTCGAAGAGATAGAGACGATCAGAAAGAAACAGAAGAAAAAGAACAATAACAACAAGAAGAATTCTCAGGAAGACGAGGAGATGAAAGAGCTCGAGAAACTTGAGAAGATCGAAAAGCAGGAAGGAAAGTCCAAGCTTACAGATGGTTGATCTTAAGGAAGGCGAGAGACTTGATGACCTGCAAAGGAACGGCTACAAGATAATCCAGAGCCCGGAGAAATTCTGCTTCGGGATGGATGCAGTTCTTTTGTCAGGATTTGCCTCTGCTCCGGAAGGAGGAAGAGTACTGGATCTGGGAACAGGAACCGGGATCATACCGATCCTAATGGCGGCCAAGACAGATGCAAAAGAGCTCATAGGCCTTGAGATCCAGGAGGAGAGCGCAGATATGGCGCAGCGAAGCGTCATTTACAATGATCTCCAGGACAGAGTAAGAATAGTACAGGGCGATATTAAGGAGGCAGGGCAATTATTTGACGCTGCCTCTTTTGACGTGGTTACAAGTAATCCACCTTATATGATAGGAGGCCACGGGCTGAAGAACCCGGAGGGCCCTAAGGCGATTGCAAGGCATGAGGTGCTCTGCGACCTTGAGGACGTTATCAGGGCAGCAGCTAGATGCCTTAAGAGCGGCGGTAAGTTCTACATGGTCCACAGGCCCTTCAGGCTTGCGGAGATCATGGTGCTGATGCACGAGTACAAGGTTGAGCCCAAGAGAATGCAGCTGGTTTACCCCTACGCCGACAAGGAGCCGAACATGGTTCTTATTGAAGGAGCAAGAGGCGGAAGATCAAGGCTGACGGTTGAAAAACCGCTTATTATCTACGAGGCTCCCGGGAAGTATACGCCGGAGATCTACGATATCTACGGATATTGAGAGGGAGAAAAAATGGCAGGTAAACTTTATCTATGTGCTACCCCCATCGGAAATCTGGATGACATGACTTTCAGGGTTCTGGAGACCTTAAAGAGTGTCGACCTTATTGCTGCGGAGGACACCAGGAACAGCATAAAGCTCCTGAATCATTTCGATATTCACACCGAGATGACCAGCTATCACGAATATAATAAGTACGACAAAGCGCAGTACCTGATCCAGAAGATGCAGGAAGGAATCGATGTTGCGCTTATTACCGATGCAGGAACGCCCGCCATTTCGGATCCGGGGGAGGTTCTTGTTGCCGAGTGCCACAAGGCAGGCATAACTGTCACATCACTACCGGGACCGGCTGCGTGCATAACAGCGCTGACGCTGTCGGGACTTCCGACCAGAAGATTTTGTTTTGAGGGATTTCTGCCCTCAGCAACTGAAGATAAAAAAGGCAGAAAAAGAATCCTTGAGGACCTCAAGGATGAGAGCAGGACAATGATCATCTACGAAGCACCGCATCACTTAAAGGCTGCGCTGGATGACCTGTATGAGACGCTTGGCGACAGGCGCATCTCCATCTGCAGAGAGCTCACCAAGAAATATGAAGAAGTTCGACCAACCACTATTGCCGAGGCAATCTCTTTTTACAAAGAAAACGAGCCCAGAGGCGAGTATGTGCTGGTAATAGAGGGAAAGAGCCTCGAAGAGCAGGACGAGGAAAAGAGACTTTCCTGGCAGGAGATGAGCATCGAAGATCACATGAAGTACTACGAGGACCAGGGAATCTCCCACAAAGACGCCATGAAGAAAGTGGCAGCCGACAGAGGTGTCGGAAAGAGGGAGATCTATCAGGCACTGCTTAATACAGAAGAGGGGGACTGATCATGGAAGAGAAAGAGATTATTGCAAAAAGACCGCCCATGGGGTGGAACAGCTGGGACTGCTACGGGGCAGCGGTAAATGAGGAGCAGCTTCTCGGAAATGCGAAGTACATGGCAGAGAATCTTAAGGACTACGGCTGGGAGTACGTGATATGCGATATCCAGTGGTATGAGCCCACGGCGGATTCTCATCAGTATCACAAATTTACAGAGCTGGAGATGGATGAGTACTCAAGGCTTGTGCCTGCTGTGAACAGATTCCCTTCTGCAGCTAAGGGCAAGGGCTTTGGCCCCATCGCGAAAAAGATACATGACATGGGCCTTAAGTTCGGAATCCATATCATGAGAGGAATCCCGAGACAGGCTGTTCATCAGAACACCAAGATCCTGGGAACAGACAAGACTGCTAGGGATATTGCGATCCCTAACTCCATCTGCATGTGGAACACGGATATGTACGGCGTTGACGCCTCGGTTGAAGGCGCTCAGGCTTATTATGATTCAATATTTGAGCTCTACGCGAAGTGGGGCGTTGACTACGTCAAGGTTGATGACATCGCAAGGATTGACTGCGGACCGGAGGCTCCGGGAGCAGGATTTTCCGAGATTGCCATGATAAAAGAGGCTATTGAGAAGTGTGGAAGACCCATGGTTCTCAGCCTTTCACCGGGACCTGCCAAGCTTAGCCAGAAGGACTTCTTATTAGAGAATGCCAACATGTGGCGCATGACGGATGATTTCTGGGATAACTGGAAGATGCTCTACGACATGTTCGAGAAAGCCCACGAGTGGGAAGGCGTAGGTTGCAAGGGGCACTGGCCTGATTGCGACATGCTTCCTCTTGGACGCGTCTGCATGTGCAATGACGAGAACGGCGAGAAAGGCCACTACACACACTTAACACATGATGAGCAAAAGATCCTTATGACACTCTGGTGCATCTTCAGATCCCCTCTTATGTTTGGCGGCGATCTCAGAGAGAATGACGAGTTTACGAAAGCTCTTTTAACCAATGAAAGACTCCTTGAGATGCACAAGAAAGGCCGTAAGCCAAAGGAAATATACAGAAAGAAGGACCTGGTTATCTGGAGGAGCAGAGCCAAGGACGGAAGAACATTCCTTGCCATCTTTAACATCGGGGAAAAGACACAGAGCCACAAGATAAAGTTTAAAGATCTGGGACTTTCGGGGACCGAGGCAAAGGCCGTTGATATCTGGAGCGGAATGCAGGGAATCGTCAAGGATAAAGAGTGCGTTGACATGGCACCACACACAGTTGAGTGCTATGCCATTGAAGCGACGGAAGACGCGGCGGATGATATTTTCAGTCCATGTAGCTAATGCTAACTAATTTACACATATTTCATAGAAATTTGCCCTAAAAACATTGTTAAAAGCTTGGCTTTGTAGTATAAATGTAGTAGTGGGCGCAATTTGCCCCGTAATTTAATAGTGTATCCGCGAATTATCAGTATATAGTGAGGTATATGATTATTCGTGCAAAAATTATTAAGAAAAGAGGTTAACAAATGGCAAACATCGATTTAACCAAGTATGGAATCACAGGTACTACAGAGATCGTCCACAATCCTTCATATGATGATCTTTACACAGAGGAAATGAAGCCTGAACTTACCGGATATGAGAAGGGCGTTGACACAGAGCTTGGCGCTGTAAACGTTATGACCGGTATCTACACAGGTCGTTCTCCTAAAGATAAGTACATCGTTATGGATGAGAACTCCAAGGACACTGTATGGTGGACTTCAGACGAGTACAAGAACGACAACCACCCTATGACAGAAGAGACATGGGCTAAGGTTAAAGAGATCGCTAAGAACGAGCTTTCAAACAAGAGACTCTTTGTTGTTGACGCATTCTGCGGAGCTAACAAGGATACTCGTATGGCAGTTCGTTTCATCGTTGAGGTTGCTTGGCAGGCTCACTTCATTAAGAACATGTTCATCGTTCCTACAGATGAAGAGCTTGCAAACTTTGAGCCTGACTTCGTAGTTTACAATGCATCTCTTGCAAAGGTTGACGACTACCAGGCACTTGGCCTTAACTCAGAGACATGCGTAGCATTCAACATCACAAGCCGTGAGCAGGTTATCATCAACACATGGTACGGCGGAGAGATGAAGAAGGGTATGTTCTCAATGATGAACTACTACCTGCCTCTTAAGGGAATTGCTTCTATGCACTGCTCAGCTAACACAGATATGAACGGTGAGAACACAGCAATCTTCTTCGGACTTTCAGGAACAGGTAAGACAACACTTTCAACAGATCCTAAGAGACTTCTTATCGGTGATGACGAGCACGGCTGGGACGACAACGGAGTATTCAACTTCGAGGGCGGCTGCTATGCTAAGGTTATCGGTCTTGATAAGGATTCAGAGCCTGATATCTACAACGCTATTAAGAGAGATGCTCTTCTTGAGAACGTAACTGTAGACGGCAACGGCAAGATCGACTTTGATGATAAGAGCGTTACAGAGAATACTCGTGTATCTTATCCTATCAACCACATTAAGAACATCGTTCTTAACGTACATCCTACATCTTCAGGTCCTGCAGCCCAGAACGTAATCTTCCTGTCAGCTGATGCTTTCGGAGTACTTCCTCCAGTATCTATCCTGACACCTGAGCAGACACAGTACTACTTCCTGTCAGGCTTCACAGCTAAGCTTGCCGGAACAGAGAGAGGAATCACAGAGCCTACACCTACATTCTCAGCATGCTTCGGTCAGGCATTCCTTGAGCTTCATCCTACAAAGTACGGTGAGGAGCTCGTTAAGAAGATGCAGAAGTCTGGCGCTAAGGCTTACCTTGTAAATACAGGTTGGAACGGAACAGGCAAGAGAATCTCCATCAAGGATACTCGTGGAATAATCGATGCAATCCTTAACGGCGACGTTCTCAAGGCTGAGACCAAGAAGATTCCGATCTTCGATTTCGAAGTTCCTACATCACTTCCCGGTGTTGATCCTGCAATCCTTGATCCTAGAGATACATACGCTGATGCTTCTGAGTGGGAAGCTAAGGCTAAGGATCTTGCAGAGAGATTCACAAAGAACTTCAAGAAGTATGAAGGAAACGATGCTGGTAAGGCACTTGTTGCAGCTGGTCCTAAGCTCTAATTTAGAAGTTCTTCAATAGAAAAAATAAATGAGGCACTACGTCTTTTCCGGCGTAGTGCCTTTTCGTATAATACTATTAATAATTGTTGGGAGGAGTTTCAAAAGAATTCTGATGGAAAAGAAAAGAGAATGCTTTCTTGATATTGCAAAAGTGGCATCCATGTTAGGTGTCATAATTGTTCACACCGGCACTATCAGCTGGTATGAGGCCCCATTTGGGATCTATCCCTGGGGAGTGATAAATGTTTTTGATATGCTGGGGAGATTTAGCGTTCCGGTTTTCCTGATGATCAGCGGATATCTGTTTTTGAACCCGCAAAGACAGGTAAGTCCTTCTGATATTTTTAAAAAGTATATACCAAGACTTCTTTGCGCTTTCTTTTTCTGGTCATTTCTCTATGCCCTTATCACCAGTGGCTTCATGACTTCGAGATCGCTGTCGGGAGGCGTTGGTGAGAAACTCCTTCAGGACACACTTTCGGGCAGATATCATATGTGGTATATCTTTACCATAGCAGGGCTCTACATAATTACACCGGCTCTAAGGCCTGTTGCTACTGACCGAAAGGCCATGAGATATTTTCTTCTGGTGTCATTTTTGCTTACTTATCTGATCCCAACACTGCAGCTTATTCCTGCAGTTGCAGATAGCACTACATGGTTAACGGGGAAGTTTGATCTGTCTAACATCTCAGGATATGTTCTTTATTATCTTGCGGGATACTATTTTGGCACTATGGAGCTGAGTCCCAAGCAGAGAAAGATAATCTACACCCTTGGTATAGCATCAGCGCTGATTATGTTTGCAGTGGTTTCTACGATAATAATCATCAATCAGTATCCGACGCTCGCCTATCATAAATATACAAATGCCGGAATGCCTCTTTTTGGCTTGGCAGCATTTGTCTTTTTCAAATACAGATTTAAGGATGTGGATCCGGGTAGCAAAATTATGAGAGTAATAATAAAGCTTTCAAAAATGAATCTCGGAATATATCTGGTGCATGACTTTGGGCTTATTGTATTTAGGAAGATTGGATTAAGTCCGGTATTAGGAACGCCATTACTGATGCTTCCGCTACTTGCATTTGCAGACTATGTGATTTCTGCTTGCATCGTACTTGTGATCAGTCACATACCGGTGCTAAAAAAGTGGGTAATCTAAGAAGACATTGGGGAGACAGTTGTGAGTCAGTGGGGACGTTTCAGTTTGACTCATTTTGTGAAGCAAAATGAGTCAAACTGAAACGTCCCCACTGACTCACATATCACTCTTACTCTGAATATATTCTCTGGGGCTATGCCCGTCTACCTTCTTGAACACCTTGGAGAAGTAGTACGCTGACTCAAACCCAAGAGCATCAGCGACTTCGTAGATCTTCATATCACCGGAGAGGAGCATCTCTTTTGCCCGATCGATCTTCTTGGTGTAGACGTATTCTGAGAAGCCCGTCTCTGTATTTTTCTTGAAAAGAACTGACAGATAAGCCGGTGAGAGTCCGAAGACCTCTGCGACTTCGTTTAGCTGCAGCTTACCGCCGAGGTTCTCGTCGATGTACTGCTGGATCGCGCCGATGAGCTTGTCCTTGCCCGAGCGCCTGTTGCTGCCTACGATGTGACTGAAGAGACGAATGGGCTGGGCGCTGTCTGCCTGCTGCTGTGCAGTCTTTGCTTCGTCAAAAGAGATTGCGATATCCATGGGTGTAGAGACGGCAGAGCCGATACCAAAGGTAAGGGAAGCCTTAAAGTAACTGGTTATCATGGTCCTGGCATTCTCCAGTGCCTCCGTTATAAGGTCCATGGTTCCGGCAACGGGAGTATCCTCAGTGAAGGAAAAGACAACTGCGAAGTGCTGCAGGTCAATTGAAACAATCTGGCACGGTGCATGGCGGGAGATGATCTCTTTTGCCATGCTGATGCTGGAGTTGTAGATATCAAGTGCTTCCGGGGTAAAGCCATCCCCTGAGCTCGAAGCGCCATCTGATGAAATCTCGCCATAAACCACGATGTAGCGGTTGTAGTCAAAAGAAAGATTAAGGCTTCTTGCCTCGCTCAAAAGAGCTTCCTCAGAACCAAGGAGGTGACTGAAGAGCTTCATCATGAACTTCTGTCTGAGGTCCTCAAGAGAGCCTGTACTGCCGGCTTCTTTGGATGCACCGGACGGACGTGCTTCGTCAACACGCAAAATAGCTTTGTCTATAGCACTTGCAAGGGTCTTGGGATTGAGCTCTATCTTGACCAGGTAGTCCACGGCGTCATAGACGATGGCCTGCCTTGCCATCTCGAATTCCTCGTAGGCAGTCAGCATTATAAAGGCAGGAACTGAGCCGTACTTGTTGTGGGACTTACCCAGAAGCTCAAGCCCTGTCATCACCGGCATTCTGATGTCGGCAATAACGATGTCCGGCGGATTTTCCGAGATGATGTCCCAGGCCTCCTGTCCGTTGGAGGCTGTTCCCACTACTTCTATTTTGTCAGCCAGCTCTTTTGCCAGCATACTCTTTAAGCCTATCTGCACAAGAGGCTCGTCATCTACAATCAGTAATCTGTACATTGATCTTAAAACTCCAACTTGTTATTACATATATTTTTCTTCCGGTGGTGCGATAAAGGGAAGCGTAAATCTCATGGTGGTGTAGACTCCCGGCTCGCTTTCTATCGTGATTCCGTAGCCCTCGCCGAAAGTATATTTGATGCGCTCGTTGACATTGTAAACGCCGATCTGCTTGAAGAACTCGGTGCTGGTCTGGCTTGCGCCGGAGAGCACTTCGGCAATTGCCTCCGATGTCATGCCAACGCCGTTGTCGGTAACATCTATTATAACATTGCCGTCCTTGCGATAAGTGTGGATGGTGATCCTGCCTGCGCTGCCCTTGGGCTCGATGCCGTGGAAGATGGCGTTCTCGATTATGGGCTGCAGGGAGAACCTGTTGATGTGCTGCTTTAGCAGTGCTTCGTCATCTGTGATGTACTCAAGATCGATGGTTCCGCCGTAGCGGTATTTCATAATGGTAAAATAGTCATCGACCAGCGAGAATTCATCGCTGATCGGGATCAGGTCCTCAGTGCTCTTTGCGATGTTCTTCATAAGGCGCGAAAGAGATGTCGACATATCCGCGATGCCCTCCGACCCCTGGATAGTTGCCATCCACTTGATGGTATTTAATGTGTTGTACAAAAAGTGAGGATTGATCTGGGATTGAAGTATCTGGTATTCCAGGTCGTGCCTTGCCTTTTCGTCGAGAAGTCTTTTGTTCATAAGATCGGATACGTTCTCGGAGAGGTTGTTGATGCCACGGCCGATCTCGCCCAGCTCGTTGTTCCACTCGATCTTCTCATCACGTGAGAAGTCGCCCTGACCGATTGTATCGAGCCTGCTTATCAGGCGGTCAACAGGTCTTGTTATGGTCCTGTGCAGAGAAAAACTAAGCATCACGCCTGCAAAGAGAATGACAAGGAAGATGACCATGATCATGAGCTGATAGGATCGCATCCTGTTTATCAGTGCGGCTTTTGACGGAAGGTAGGACAGTGTCCAGCCCGAGTCCGGGAGGGTATAGGAAATCGCGCCTTCAGGAACAGTCTCTTTTAAAAGACCTTCATCCGTATATCTGTAAGTTACGCCCTTGCTGAATGTGATATAAAGTGCATCATCTTCCGTCAGCACAAAGCTCTTTAGCGAATCGGTTATGACAGAGATCGGAATATCCATGTAAACCCAGCCGATGATGGCCGAGGAGGATGAGCTGTGGATGGGCCTGATGATGGGGATGACCTTTGGATTGCCGTTTTTACTTAAGGGATTGGGATAAAAGCCGTTCCACTTAAAGCCGGGAGCAGTGATAAGATCATCGAAGAACGAAGTATCCATAATGGTCATGGGCACATCGGTGACGGACTGATCGTTACCTCCCGAGACACACTGAAGGAACTGAGTTCCGCCGGGAGTTGAGATGATGACCCTTGTTACGGAATTTCTGACACCTACTATATTAAATTCGTTATTGAGATGATTCCAGGCGCCGACTGAGAGCTTCCTGCCGGCCTGAATGTCATTGGCATAAGACCTGTCCACGGTGCGGAGATAGTTGCCGATGGTACTGTCGAGGCATATCCAGTTGGTGAAGGTGATAACGGTATTTATGTCGGAATCCAGATCGCCACCGAGGACGTGGATGTTGGTGAGCGCAGACTGCTGCTGGTTTTCCCTGAGGTACCTGGCGGAGAGAACGTAGCTTGCACAGGCAACTGCCAGAGCTATGATGAGGGCAAAACCCACAGCCCATAACACGATTTTGTTACGAATAGAGTGTTTTTTGGTATGCATAGGTATATATTAGAGCAGTGGGGAAATAAAGAAAATACAATTTTATATAAAAAAATTGCATTTTTTTGACAACAAGAAATAAAGAATGTACATTCATTCAATTATTAACAAAATATAAACTATGTGTATAACAAACAAGCCGTCATGTGATGGCACCTTGAGAGGGAGGTTAATATGAAAAAGAGAATTCTTAGCTCTTTACTTGCTATGACCATGGTCGTTGCAAGCATCACCGCTTGCGGAGCAGCAGAGCAGGCTCCTGCAGCAGACACAGCACAGACAGAAACACAGGCACAGCCCGAGGCAGCTCCTGCAGCAGATACACAGGCAGCAGCTGAGACACCGGAAGCTACATCTGATGAGCCAGTAACACTTAAGTGGGCTCTTTGGGATGTATCAAGCACAGTTTACTATCAGCCACTTATCGACGCTTATACAGCAGCACATCCAAATGTAACCATCGAGATGGTTGACCTTGGATCAACAGATTACAGCACAGTTCTTGGAACACAGCTTTCAGGAGCAGGTTCAGACTTCGACGTAGTAACAATTAAGGACGTTCCCGGCTACGTATCACTGGTTAACAAGGGCGTTCTTGAGCCCCTTAACGACCGCATCGCAGCAGACGGCGTTGATCTTTCACTCTACAACGGAGTAACAGATCAGGTTACTATCGACGGAAACCTCTATGAGCTTCCTTTCAGATCAGATATCTGGGTTCTCTTCTATAACAAGGACATCTTTGATAAGGCAGGCGTTGCTTACCCTACAAACGACATGACATGGGAAGAGTACGACAAGCTTGCAAGAAGCGTTACAGATACAACACCAGGTGCTGAGGTTTACGGATCTCACTACCACACATGGAGATCAACAATCCAGCTTGATGGTATCCTTGATGGCAAGCACACCATCGTTGATGGCGAGTATGACTTCACAAAGCCTTACTACGAGATGGTTCTTAATCAGCAGAAAGACGGTGTCTGCATGGATTATGCAACACTTAAGACACAGGGACTTCACTACTCAGCAGCATTTGCTCAGGGTAACGTAGCTACAATGAACATGGGATCATGGTTCATCGCAACTCTTATCCAGAAGATCAAAGACGGTGAGTACACAGACTGCACAAACTGGGGTATTGTTAAGTATCCTCACGCTGACGGTGTTGAGCCCGGTTCAACTCTTTCAACAATCACAGCTCTTGCAGTTCCTACATCAGCTCCTAATAAGGATGCAGCTTGGGATTTCGTTAAGTTCGTAAGCGGCGCTGAGGGTGCAGAGGTTATGGCTTCTACAGGTAACATCCCTGCTATGACCAACAAGACAATCGTTGACATCATCGCATCTATGGACGGCTTCCCAACAGACGATGCTTCCAAGGAAGCTCTTATCACAAGCCACACATATCTTGAGATGCCTGCAAACGACAAGTCATCTGAGATCGAGACAGTTCTCAACGAGCAGCACGACCTTATCATGAATGAGGAAGTAAGCGTTGATGATGGTATCGCTGCAATGAACGAAGGTGTTCAGGCAGTTCTTGCTCAGTAATAAATTATAATCAGATACCAAAAAGAAGGAGCACTTGAATTTCAGGAAAGCCCTAATTCAAGTGCTCTTTTTAGGAAAAAGGCATTGGTGAGTCACTGGGGACGTTTCAGATTGACTCATTTTGCTTCACAAAATGAGTCAATCTGAAACGTCCCCAGTGACTCACCAAGCTGAAACTGAATCGAAGGAAAATGAGGAAACACACATGGCTGCAGAACTTACTGCAATGGAACAGAATATGAAGAGACGCCAGAGGAAAAGAAATCTGGTGGCCTATTCATTTATCGCACCGAACTTTATAGGGTTTGCAGTATTTACCCTTGGACCTATAATCCTGGCCCTGCTCATGTCTTTTGCTGAGTGGGACGGAAGTAATGCGATGAAGTTTGTGGGTCTTAGCAACTTCACGCAGATATTTGCAGACGACAGATTCACATCTGCCTTAAAGAATACGATCATCTACAGTATATTCACAGTGCCCGTAACTCTTGTAATGGCGCTGGCACTGGCTATTCTTCTCAATCAGAAGATCAAGGGAAAGAGCTTTTTCAGAACCGTTGCCTTCTTCCCATATGTTGCTTCACTGGTTGCCGTTGCTGCTGTATGGAACATGCTCTTTACACCGGCCAAGGGCGGAATCGTGAATCAGCTTCTTATGAACGTATTTCATGCTCAGCCTCTTAAGTGGGCTGCATCATCAAGTACGGTAATGTTGACAATTATCATGTTCTCCGTATGGAAGAACATGGGTTACTATATGGTCATTTATCTGGCGGGACTTCAGGGAATCAGCGAAGACCTTTATGAAGCCGCTTCCCTGGACGGAGCAAATGCATGGCAGAAGTTTTTGCACATCACTGTTCCGCAGCTCAAGCCCACCACTTTCTTTGTAACAATCATGCTTACTATCAACTGCTTCAAGGTATATGACATTGTTTATATGCTGGCAGGAGGCTCCAACGGTGTTGTCAATAAGAGCGCCATCGTTCTTGTTTACTACATCTACGAGGAAGCTTTCAGAAACTGGAAGCTGGGAAGAGCTTCTGCATCAGCACTGGTGCTCTTTGCCATAGTTCTTGTTGTTACACTCATCCAGTTCAGGGGTGAGAAGAATTACGCTAACGACTGACGGGGAGGAATCAAAAGTGAAGAGCAAAAAGAACAATCGCATAATAGGAAATATCATAATCTATGCGCTGCTGATCCTCCTGGCACTTATGATGCTTGTGCCTTTCCTTTGGATGATCTCCGCATCGCTTAAGTTTAACAAGGACGTATTCGTAATTCCCTTCGAGTGGATCCCCAAGGCGCCCAGATGGCAGAACTACATTGATATCTGGACCAAGATCCCTCTGGCAAAGTTCACATTGAACACAGCCAAGCTGACACTTATCGTCACACTGCTCCAGCTCTTTACCTCGAGCTTTGCAGCCTACGCCTTTGCCAAGCTGGAATTCAAGGGAAGAGATCTTTTGTTCCTGGCATACGTGGCAACCATCGCAGTTCCATGGCAGGTTTACATGGTTCCTCAGTTCATGTTCATGAGAAGCCTCGGCCTTGCAGATACGCACCTTGCCATCATCATACTTCAGGCTTTCTCGGCCTTTGGAGTGTTCCTCATGAGACAGTTCTACGAGGGAATCCCGGATTCGCTGTGCGAAGCAGCCAGGATCGACGGAATGAGTGAGTACGAGATCTACGCCAAGATCATGCTTCCGCTCTCAAAGCCTGCGCTGTCAACACTGATCATCTTTACCTTCGTTAACACCTGGAACGACTTCCTTGGACCACTCATCTATCTGACCACCGAGTCCAAGAAGACATTGCAGATCGGACTGAAGATGTTTATTTCGCAGTACTCTGCCGAATATGGTCTTATTATGGCAGCATCTGTGTTATCATTAATACCGGTATTTATTGTGTTTATTTCACTTCAGAAGTACTTCGTTGCCGGCATTACAACCGGTGCAGTAAAGGGATGATCAGATGGCAAAAGAGATTTCACATAGACACCTCGTATACGACTACTTTAAGGAAACGCGCTCACTGTGCGCGTTTTCTTTGTGTCCTGACATCAGTGACAGGAAGGAGTACGAAGGGCTCCCGGCGCATCTTAAGGACATGCTCATAGAAGATGGTAAAAGAGCTAACAAAGAGCCCTGGTCCGTGATCCTTTTGTCCGACTATCTGGAGTTTTCAAAAAACGGAAACAGAGTAAGGTTTGAGGAACTGTATTTTTCCAGAAGAAGAAAACTCTGCAGCCTTGTAATGGCGGAGCTTGCAGAGAACAAGGGGAATTTCTGCGAGGATATCCTTGACGGAATATACCTTATTCTCTCAGAATCTTCCTGGTGTCTTCCTGCCCACAACTCACATATCAGGGATGAGAAGCAGCAGGAAATGCCCGACGTCCTTCATCCGATAATCGACCTTTTCGCCGCAGAGACCGGCGCCCTTTTGGCATTTGCTGAGTATCTGCTTCGCCCTGTCTTTAGGGAAAAGAGCTCTGATATCAGCGAAGTTATAGAAAGCGCCCTGAAAGAGAGGATCTTTACGCCCTATGAAACCGAGCACTTCTGGTGGATGGGAGACGGCGAGCAGCCCATGTGCAACTGGACGCCCTGGATAATTCAGAACGTGCTCATCTGCGCACTCACAAGGGCGGAAGGATATTTTCAGGAAAAAGAGCTTACGGACTACCTCGAGAGATCGGCCATATCTCTGGACTTCTTTCTTGATGAGTACGGCGATGACGGATGCTGTAACGAGGGAGCATCCTATTACTCCCACGCAGGTCTGTGCCTGTTCGGGGCGCTGTACCTGATGAGTGATGTGCTTAAGGGAACCGGCTTTGATCAGATATTTAAAGAGCCGCTAATAAAGAACATCGCAAATTTCATCGTAAAGATGAATGTAACGGACAACATATACATAAACTTCGCGGACTGCGCAGCTGTTGGCGCAAGAAGAACTTCAAGAGAATTCTTGTTTGGTAAGCTTTGCGGAGATGAAGTGCTGGCTTCCTTTGCAGCTGCTGATTTCAGGAAGGCTGATGATGGCGACAGGATACTTACGGGAGAGATAAATCTCTTTTACCATGTGCTTCAGGCACTTAGCTATGAAGAGATGACAGAGTACCCGGAGAGTGAGACGCTCTGCGGGGATTCATTCTTTGAGAGCACGGGGCTCATGGTCAGCAGGGATGAGACTTACATCTGTGCAGCCAAGGCTGGGGACAATGCCGACAGCCACAATCACAACGACGTGGGTTCGTTTACCATCTATAAGGGAGGAAACCCACTTATCATCGACCTTGGAGTCGGGACCTATACCAGAGAGACGTTTTCCGACAGGCGCTATGAGATCTGGACTATGCAGTCGCAGTTCCACAACGTGCCTACCTTTATAAAAAATGATACTGAAGTAAAAATCGCCAGCCTAGGATTTGACGCAGCCGGGGATTACTATAATGATGGCATTATTCTGCAAAAAGACGGAAAAGAGTTTGGCGCAAAAGGCGTCTTAGCTGCACTTGAAGGGGATTCAAAAACCGGAGCAAGTTCGCTTTCAATGGACATCGCCGGAGCTTATAAGAGCGATGAGGTCCGCAGATATTTCAGGACCATTACCCACAAAAAAGGGAGCGGTGTTGAGGTTTTGGATGAGTATGAAGGGAGTGCGACAGCTCTTTTGACCCTGATGACGTACGAAAGGCCCGAGGTAAATGTTGGTACTTCGGGAGAAACATGCATCAGAATTGGAGATCTTGGAGAGGCAGTTCTTACCGGAGGTGAGGTCGTTGAAATCCAGACCTATCCCATCACCGACGAGAGACTGAAGATTTCCTGGAAGCATGAGGTTTACAGGGTGCTGATAAAGATGAGCGCCGGCAGGATAAGTCTTAAGATAAGTTAGAGAAAAGAGAAGGAGAATCGGTATGAGAGCGCTGACAGAAAATGAGAGTGCATGGGTCCTTGAGACCCTTAAGAAGATAGAAGATAAAATGACAGTGGTTACAGAAAGAAATAGGGACAAGATCCCCTACACCACAGAAAATGGCAGGTTTGACGATAAGAGCGTCTCGGACCCATGCTGGTGGACCAACGGCTTTTGGGGCGGCGAGATGTGGCAGCTTTTTGCGCTGACCGGAAACGAGATGTTCAGGCAGGAGGCCATAGGCGTCGAGGACAAGCTCGATAAGAACCTTATGAACACTGACGGGCTGGATCACGACAACGGCTTTAAGTGGCTGCCGACTTCCGTTATCAGATACAAACAGGAAAAGAACAAGGAGTCCCTGAACAGGGCGATGCTGGCTGCAAATAACATGGCCGGCAGATTCAACCTTGCCGGGAACTTCATCAGAGCCTGGAACAACTGGGACAACGTGGACAGAAGGGGCTATGCGATAATCGACTGCATGATGAACCTTCCGCTCCTTTACTGGGCGAGCGAGGAGACAACGGACCCGAGATTCAAGATGATAGCTGTAGCTCACGCGGATACTGCCATGAAGGAATTTGTCAGAGAGGACGGATCGGTTAACCACATCGTTGTCTTTGATCCATTCACGGGCAAGGTGACTGAGACCCTGGGCGGTCAGGGATACGCTGTGGGCTCATCCTGGACAAGAGGCCAGAGCTGGGGAATCTACGGCTTTGCGCTGTCAGCTCTTTATACAGGGGAAAAGAAATATCTGGAGACTTCGGCGAAGATTGCTGACTATGTGCTCTCTGAAATGCCGGAGAGCTATCTGGTGCCCATCGACTACAGACAGCCGAAGGACGTGGACCTTGAGGATTCCACGGCAGCAGCCATCACAGCTTCAGGTCTTATCGAGCTGGCCAGGGGGCTTGATGATGATGGCGAGGCAGATAAGTATTTGGATGCTGCGCTCAGGCTCCTTAGGACACTTGATGAAAAGCGCGTAAGCTGGGGCACGGATACAGACAATCTTCTTAATAACTGCGCGGTTGATTATCACGGCGATGGCCACAACATGTCCATCATCTATGGTGATTACTACTTTATAGAAGCGCTTATGAAGCTGGCAGATAAGGCACTTAGGATTTTCTAAGGCCCGGGGGGAGAGAAGATGGTATTTAAACCTACACATACAGACTTTGAACTCAGCCCTTACACGGGGCTTACCAGAGAGAGCTGGATAGAGGCGGCAGAATATCTTTTGTCCGGCGTCTTTAATAATCTTAAGTCAATTGAGGATCCGGTAGTCATGCCGAGGTATGAGAGAGAGATCACATATCCTCAGCCGGATCATCCGCAGTGGCGCTTTAAGGCCGAGATCTTTGAGGGGCTGGCGAGATCTTTTTTCATAGCTGCGCCACTTGTGCATATTAAGCCGGAGCTTGAGCTGAACGGGATAAACGTCAGGGACTACTATGCAAAGCAGGTTCTGTGCGCTGTGACGCCCGGGGAGCCTAACTATGTCCTGAACTACACGGATATGAAGAGCACGGACGAGAGCGGAAATCTGTTTGCTGCATATCAGCAGACCGTGGAGACGGCGGCGCTAGTCATCTGCCTGTGGATGTCTGCGGAGGAGATTTGGGATAAGTACAGCAAGGAGGAGAAGGACAGGATCGCAGCATTTCTGTCGGACTTTGCCCATGCCAATACTGTGCCTCAGAACTGGAGGCTCTTTAACATGTTGGACCTTGCTTTCCTCTACATGAACGGGTATGAGATCGACGAGGACATCATGAGAGACCACGCCCAGAACATACTTCATTATTATGTTGGAGATGGCTGGTATCGCGACGGGCACTCTTTTGACTACTACTCATGCTGGGCTTTCAACATGTACACAGCCATCTGGAACAACTGGTATGGCTATGAAAAAGAGCCTTACATCGCAGCGAGGTTTGAGGAGAATTCCAATGAACTTATGAAGACCTATCCCTATTTCTTCGACAGGGACGGTTTTACAAATATGTGGGGCAGGAGCGGAATCTACAGAAACGCAGCTACCAGCGCCATTGACGGAAATCTTATGATGAAGAATCCTACGGTGGATCCGGGACTTGCAAGACGCATCTGCTCAGGGTCGCTACTTCAGTTCTTCACAAGGGATGACTTCCTGTGGGAGGGCGTTCCGACGCTTGGGTTCTACGGTCCGTTCTCACCGCTTCTTCAGGGATACTCCTGCGCAGAGTCACCCTTCTGGCTGGCGAAGGCTCTCTTGTGCCTGCACTTGCCTGAGGATCATCCGTTTTGGACTGCCAGGGAGAATGGCGGAATCTGGGATGAGCTTAAGGATAAGGAAACTAAGGTCTGGACCCTTGACGGACCGGGGCTTTGCATGGCAAACCATCAGGCCAACGGCATTACGGAGCTCCGCACCGGCAAGATTGTTAAGCACAAAGATGATGAGCATGGCATGAACAATTACTCCAAGCTTGTCTTTAATTCTAAATTCCCATGGGAAGCTACCGTGGATAGAGCGGTTGAGTCCCAGCAGTACGTGGTTCGTTACACCGACGAAGACATGGCGCTTCGCGGAAATGTCACTTACTGGGCGGGAGAGAAGGACGAGGTCCTCTACAGGAGGCAGTTCTTTGACTACGAGATGGAGACCGAGTGCCACTGGCGCACAGCTATCGACCTGGCGGACTTTGCCGTTCCCTACGGAATCATCAGGGCCGACAAGATCCGCATGTACAGAAGGCCACTTGAAGTAACGCTCGGCGCCTTCGGCTTCCCGGATAACGGCACAGATGTCACATTTCTTGAGAAGAACGGAGCCAGGGCAGCAGTCCTTAAGGGCCATGACCACACCGGCAAAGAGAAGCAGATGGCCTTCACCATATTCGACGGCTGGAGCAGCATTGAGCGCATAGACTCTGAGGGCACAAACCCCGACAGCAAGAAGTCCATCGTCATGTACGCCAAGACTTCCAGGCAGAAGCAGTACGGGTACGAACCCTACTTCCTGATCTCCCAGGTCATCACCAAGGAGTCTCTGGAGGACTTCACCGAGGACGAGATCTTTCCTATAGAGAAAGTGGAATACACCGATCCCCAGAACTGCGGCGGCTACGGCCCCGTTACAATCCACCTAAAGAGCGGCGAAACAAGAGTGATCGACTTCTACGGCATCGAAGGGAGATTTTCAGTATGAAGATTAGCATATACAATGACTGGGACCATGTCCCGAAAGCAGAAGCGGAATGCGAGGCAGAAGTGATTCTGGCCTGGGATGGAGAATACAGGAAAGGCGATATCATCGAGTTCTCCGGAATAACTCCGGGAGAGTTCTATGTGGTGAAGGTGGATGCCACCATCGACCCGGCGCTGGTACTGATAAAGGAGGAAACAGTTCTCTTCACTGTGCCCTTCTATGAGAAAAAGACAAGCTACAATCCCCTTTCCTTCTTCGGAAACAGGCACATAGTCACCATCAGGAAGGCAGAAGAATACGAGATCAAAGCCTACAGAAACCTGGCGCTTAATCCCTTTGACCAGCATGAAGTATCAGGAGTTTATCCGCACGCCAGCGCCAACGTTGAGACCAGAGGCGAAGCCGTGTTTGCAGCACGTAACGCAATAGACGGATGCAAGGCAACCCTTTCCCATGGTGAGTGGCCATACGAATCCTGGGGCATCAACAGGCAGGACGATGCAGAGATCACGCTGGACTTCGGAAGAAAGGTAGATATCGACAAGATCGTCCTGTACACAAGAGCGGATTTCCCGCATGACAACTGGTGGATACAAGGAACCTTTACCTTCTCTGACGGCAGCAGCGAAACCATAAAAATGGACAAGAAAGTACAGGAGCCACATATATTCAACATAACCAGAAAGGGAATCGAATCCCTCAAGCTTGGCAACTTGATCAAAGCAGACGACCCAAGCCCCTTCCCGGCGCTGACCCAGATCGAAGTCTACGGCACGGAATCCAAGTAAAAATAAGGCTTTCCTCCGCCAAGAGGAAAGCCTTTATAATTTTTATCTCTTATTCTCATGCGCCAGTGAAGCCTTAATAAATCCGGAGAACAGCGGATGTGGCCTGTTAGGCCTGCTCTTAAGCTCAGGATGTGCCTGAGTTGCCATGTGGAAGTCATTGCTTGGAAGTTCGATCATCTCAACAATCCTGCCATCCGGTGACATTCCGCAGAGCTTCATTCCGTTCTGAACCAGCACGTTTCTGTAGTCGTTGTTAACCTCATATCTGTGACGGTGACGCTCAGTGATGTTCTCATCGCCGAAGAGCTCGTAAGCCTTGGAGTCCTTATCAAGAACGCAAGGGTATGAACCAAGACGGAGAGTTCCGCCGATATCCTCAACACCGTTCTGATCAGGTAAAAGAGCTATCATAGGATGCTGGGTGTTTGGATCAAACTCAATTGAGTGAGCATCTGTATATCCGACAACGTTTCTTGCAAACTCAACGATAGCCAGCTGCATTCCAAGACAAAGTCCAAGGAACGGAAGGTTGTTCTCTCTCGCATACTTGATGGAGGTGATCATACCTTCGATACCACGATCGCCGAATCCGCCGGGAACAATAAGTCCGTCAACATCTGAGAGGATTTCTGCAACATTGTCCTCGGTAACTTCCTCTGAATCAACCCACTTGATGTCAACTGCTGTCTGATTGGAAATACCGCCGTGCTTAAGTGCCTCAACAACGCTGATGTAAGCGTCGTGGAGCTGAGTATATTTACCAACAAGGGCAACCCTTGTCTCGTGCTTAAGGGAGTAGAGAGTGTCAACCATTGCCTTCCAGTCTGTAAGGTCGGGCTCGGGACATTCAAGGTTCAAGCACTCACATGCAACCTGAGCCAGATGCTCTTTTTCCATGGCAAGTGGTGCTTCATATAAGTATTCAAGGTCAAGGTTGTTGAGAACATGGCTTGATGGAACATTACAGAAAAGAGCTATCTTCTCCTTGGTCTCGATATCCAGCTCCAGCTCACTTCTGCAGACGATAACGTCGGGCTGAAGTCCCATTCCCTGCATAGTCTTAACAGCTGACTGTGTGGGCTTGGTCTTGATCTCCTGTGAGCAGCGAAGGTAAGGAATGAGAGAAACAAGGATGAGCATTGCATTGTCGTGTCCTACCTCGTGCTGGAACTGTCTGATGGCCTCAAGGAACGGCTGTGACTCGATATCTCCCACGGTTCCTCCAACCTCGATGATGGCGATACGTGTCTCATCATCTGTAAAGTTGCGGTAGAACTTGCTCTTGATCTCATTGGTGATGTGAGGGATTACCTGAACGGTCCTTCCGCCGTAATCACCGCGACGCTCCTTCTGAAGAACTGACCAGTAGATCTTACCGGTTGTGACGTTTGAGTTCTTGTCCAGGTTCTCGTCGATGAATCTCTCATAGTGACCAAGGTCAAGGTCTGTCTCTGTTCCGTCTTCGGTAACGAATACCTCTCCGTGCTGTACGGGGTTCATTGTACCCGGGTCGATATTAATATATGGATCAAACTTCTGCATTGTAACTTTGTAGCCGCGGGCCTTAAGTAGACGTCCCAGCGACGCAGCAGTGATTCCTTTCCCTAGACCTGATACAACACCACCTGTCACAAAGATGTATTTTACTGCCATTTTCGCCTCCCCTTGATTTAATCGATTGTACACGATATAATTCTATGTTATAGTTAAAACATCCTTTTTATTATAGCATGAACGGACATTTAAGGAAGTAGGAAAATATATGGACAATAATCAAAATCAAAGAAATGGAAATAACAACCCTCTCGGAGGGGGTGGCAATAATTCTCCGAGAAGACAGAACCTCATACTGCTACTTGTAGCAGCACTGGTAACAATGTTCTGCATGACATACTTTCTCAGAGCATTTTCAGAGAACACCAACAGTGAAGTTACCTATTCGGAATTCATTCAGAAGGTAGAGGCCGGCGAGATAGAGAAGATCGTGATCGAGGAAGATCGCATCAACATCTATCCCAAGGAAACCAAGGCAGAAGACCAGCTCGGCTTTGGCTATTCCCTCACAGGCTATACCACAGTGACTTATTACACAGGCAAGGCAGAAGAGGACAGCGTCCTTACCCAGAGAATGCTGGATGCGGGAGTTGAGGTATCAAGCGAAGTTCCCGACAGCTCAGGTGCTATACTTACGTTTCTTCTTTATTATATAGCGCCGATTCTTCTTATGTGGCTCCTTCTCTCCATCATCTTCAAGAGAATGGGCAGAGGCGGCGGACCACTTAGCGTAGGTAAGAGCAATGCCAAGGTCTATGTACAGAAGGAGACCGGAGTTACATTCAAGGATGTAGCAGGTGAGGATGAGGCAAAAGAGTCTTTGGTGGAAGTCGTAGATTTCCTCCATAACCCAAGTAAGTACGCCAAGATCGGAGCTAAGCTCCCCAAGGGCGCTCTGCTTGTAGGCCCTCCCGGAACAGGTAAGACACTTCTTGCCAAGGCTGTTGCCGGAGAAGCACATGTACCTTTCTTCTCACTGGCAGGTTCGGACTTCATCGAGCTCTATGTCGGCGTAGGTGCCAGCAGGGTTAGAGATCTTTTCAGCGAAGCAAGTAAGAATGCACCATGTATCATTTTCATAGATGAGATCGATGCCATCGGTAGAAGCCGTGACAGCAAGTACGGCGGAGGCAATGAGGAGAGAGAGCAGACTCTTAACCAGCTCCTTTCAGAGATGGATGGTTTCGATTCTTCCAAGGGTGTACTTATCCTTGGCGCTACCAACAGACCTGAGATCCTGGATAAAGCTCTTTTGCGTCCGGGACGTTTTGACAGACGAATCATCGTTGATAAGCCTGACCTTAAGGGACGTGAGGAGATCCTCAAGGTTCACTCCAAGGATGTTAAGATGGATGAGACCGTTGATCTTAAGGCCATCGCACTTGCAACCAGCGGAGCTGTAGGATCCGACCTTGCCAACATGATCAATGAGGCAGCCATCAATGCAGTCAAGGCACACAGAGAGTATGTATGCCAGCAGGATCTTATGGAAGCCGTTGAGCAGGTTCTTGTAGGAAAAGAGAAGAAGGACCGAATCCTCAGTAAGGCAGAGCGAAAGATCGTATCCTATCACGAGGTTGGACATGCGCTTATCAGCGCGGTTCAAAAGAACACAGAACCCGTACAGAAGATCACCATTGTTCCAAGAACCATGGGAGCTCTCGGATATGTAATGCAGGTTCCTGAGGATGAGAAATTCCTTCAGACCAAGGACGAGATCATAGATGACATCATCGTCAGCCTCGGCGGACGAGCAGCAGAGGAAGTTATCTTTAATACGGTAACCACCGGTGCTGAGAACGATATAGAAAAAGCTACCAGCATGGCGCGCAGCATGATCACCATGTTCGGTATGAGCGACAAGTTCGGACTTATGCAGCTTGAGTCAATCCAGAACAGATACCTGGACGGAAACAGAGTCCTTAACTGTTCCGATCAGACAGCTGCTGAGGTTGATGCCGAGGTTCAGAAGCTCCTTGCAGAGTGCTACGCCAAGGCTAAGAAGATCATCAGCGAGCACCTCGATGCAATGGACAAGATTGCTCAGTTCCTTATTGAGAAAGAGACCATTACAGGTAAGGAGTTCATGAAGATCTACCGCGAGGTTGAGAACATTCCTGAACCCACAGAGGAAGAGCAGGAGAAGGCTAAGGAAGGAAGAATCTACGCCACAAGAGCTGAATCAGCTAAGGTTGGTGAGGATGTTCCTGTTAAAAAGCCTAAGAAAGAAGAGCCTGCTCCCGAGCAGCCTGTTGAGAACCCGGTAGTAAGTGAACCGGAGCAGACACCGGCTTCCGAGCCACAGGTTCAGGACTTCCGTGAAGTAGATACAGATACCCCTGTCACAGAAGAGTCTTCAGAACAGGAAGTGCCTCAGCCCACTCAGAACCAGGGACTTTTCTCCCGCGTTCCTGAGGACTTTGATAAGAAAGACTAAGACATGATTTTAGGCCATGGACTTTTTCCATGGCCTTTTTTAATGTGTTGCAATAAGTGGATAAATCAAATATAATACGATTTATTTATAAAAATTTAATAAATTCAGAGGACATGATGAATTGGAGAAGAGAGATGTTGGTATCCTGTAATAAATGCAATAACCAATATAGTATTGATGCATCAAGCGGATATATCTGCCTGTGTAATGAATGCTTAAGTGTCTGTGATACAAACTATGAGCATGAACTGTTTATGAAAAGCTTTGACATTTTCCTTGGTGAAAACCTAATCGCAAATGTTGAGTGGAAAAAACAGCCGGTAATACATAACAGCTATTTCTTCAAGCTTCAATCCGTGTTCGGGGAAAAGAGGCTGCAAAGCCAAGATGCAGAAGATGCAGTTAAAGAGGCGGTTGACTGCATGATAAATCATGTCAAAGACATGAGACAGAAGGAAGCAGAAAGACTCGTCGGCGTAATAGTGGAAGAATATAACGCAAAAGAATTTTCGAAAGAATCAACTTTTTCCGGATGGGGTGTTTATCACGAAGGACTGTATGAAGGGAACTGCTATGATGTAACTTTAAAAGGAGATAAGCAGGTTGTTATACATTCAGCCGTGCCAATATGTAAACAATCTAAAAAAACTCGCTATAAGGGCAGATGTAAGTATCGGACACAACTAAATGCCAAAGAATTTGATGATATTTACAAGTGCACTATGTACGTATCGCTCTATGGTTATCTTTTTGAGGTGATTGCTGTATCTGAGCATTTGAGTAATGTAATGATAAACGATCATATGAAAAAAGAAACTGATCCATCCTTGTATGATAGCTGTCCGATAAGTTTTACCCATAATTTTTATGATGGTACATATAAAGATCTGTCTCCGGAAGAGACAGCCAAAATAGATAAAGTACGAATTGAAAAAAGAAGCATTAAATCAGATATCTTAGGCGGCGACTAAAATGAGTGAACATGTATTTGAAAAAGCAACGGTGGAAAGTAATGCTTACAGAGTATAAAGGTGAAATATTCAATATCGAAAAAAAAGGGAAAAAAGCAGATATATGGCGTTATACTCCCGTAGATGGCTTCCGAAAAACAGACATCGGTCGAGGCGGCATTATTTGTTACGAGAAAACTGTTAACTTAAAAGACACAAATGGTTGTTTTACAGTTGCGTTTCGGGCATTTTCAGATGGCTTGGCATTCTTTGTGAGTGATGTCAGAGGCAATGATGTGGTAGTACTCACTGGTAATGCTACCTATGCAAAAGAGCATGGTTTTCATGAAGTAGAGCGTCCATTATGGATAGCACAAATTACTAATGAAAGCTTTGATGAGTTCGAGATGATAATGTCAAATGTGGAAAATGGTGAAGATACGGTTACAAAAATGGATTGGAAGCAAATGAAAAGTGCGTGGTCCAGATATGAAGAAGACGTAAATTACTAAGCTAGTGCATAAGTGAGATAAATGCTATGAAAAAAAGAATTGAAGCAATAATATTGCTAGCTACAGTTTGTATATGTATTCTTTTCGTTGGATGTGGATTCTCAAGCAATTCCATTGACACCTCTTATGAAGAATGGGTAAACACGCTGGATTTGAAGAGTAAAAAGAATCTTTCAGTTGAGAGCTACAGTGAGAAAGACGGTACAATACAACTGCGTATTCAGTGTGTGAATGTAGACGGATATAGAGAACTGAGCGAGGTGGTTGATGCCACCAACCTGTTCATTGATGAGAATCCGGGATACTTTGGTGATTCCGATATCTCAATTATAGCTGTGAGTGGAAATCGAAAACAATTGACATCATTACTTGCGTTTGGTAACAAGGCACCTGATTCCTACGTGCTGGATCAGAATGATGCTTTGAAAGACCTGCAATCCGGAAAAGTTGAAACCATAGAATTATACAAGATGGATCTTCCGGAGGAAGTCTACACAGAAGATGTTAATTTAAAGGCGTCTGTAGCTTCAATATATTTCGATTATGGCAGTGGAATCTCAAAAGAGAGTTTAGGAATACTAAAGAATATTGATGGCCTTGAGCAGGTTGTTGTTTTCAACATGCTTGATGACGATATTGATGAGTTATGCAAAATGATTTGGGAATACAGACCAGGAATACCGGTATGCGAATGTGATATAAACGGAGAATATCGAACGCACAATCCATAAGGAGGCTGTTCATGAGAGATAAACG
>NZ_ATWY01000024.1 GCF_000421405.1 Butyrivibrio sp. NC2007 | reverse complement strand
CTCCATGGCTAAGATAAATCTCATTATATCTGTAAACGACCATTTCTTAGTGCGGCAAAAATCCGTATTTGGGTTCCGGGTAAATAGCCAATGAACTCGGTCCATTTGATCAATAATTGACAGCAGCTTGTTTTTAACAGTTTTAGAATAGTTCATTTAGTGCCTCCTTGAAAAAAGATTTGTCTTTAATTTCAAGGGCCGCTTTCGCTACTTCTAAATACAATTCGTAGCGAAAGCGGCCGCACTTTTTCAGTCATCTGTCAACTATTTTTTAATAAAAAAAGACCTCTATACCATTTCTGATATAGAGATCTTATTCCGTCATCTTATCTTAATGACATTGGCCATCAGGCCGCGCCATTTTTATTATCAAGCTGTTCTAAGAAGTCCGACAACTCCGATGATCAGCAGAATCGGAAGAGCTATAAAAGCAAATCCGTATGCAACCATTCCAACAAGAATAAATGGAAGGAACACAATGTAGAACAAGAATTTCATTATGCCCCAGGTTGCTTTGAATGCGAAACCAAGCAGTCTGCCGAAGATCATGAAGAACAAAATAAAGAATATGATAGTCATCATGTGCGTTCACCTCCTTTTTGTTTTCTCCAAGTTCTTACCTGTTGATAAGAGTTTACTTCCACAAGGCGCAAACAAAAATGCTCGTTTTGGAGAAAACCGGGAGGTTATTTTTCTTTTGAAGAAAATGAGTCATCGGGGACGTTTCAGTTTGACTCAAAATGAGTCAAGCTGAAACGTCCCCAGTGTCTCATTTTGAGTCAAACTGAAACGTCCCCGGTGACTCATTTTTTACTTCTCGAATACATTGTTGTTTATGACAATGAAATACTTACCGTTGCTGTCTTCATAGCCTGCAACTTCTTCACTGTTTACATAATTTATCAGATAGTCCACATCGGTAGCAACCGTTGCCTTTGACGATCCGTCTTTATTAATGCTTCTGAGTTCACCATCACATGTGTAGTAGCATTTTCCGAACAGTTCATCCCAGATCACTCCGTTAATGTTTTCCTCACCGCAATTATCAAGAAGTACATCTTCCTCACCCTCTTTGAAATAATAGAGCTTGAAATCATCACCGTGTTCGTCATATTCTAATTTTAGAATAAAGCCCTCAGAAAAGCCATCTACATATTCTATGCGCTCCAAAATCCTGTCTTTCTCGGATATGATCGTCTCGTCAACATCACCGGATTTATATACCGCTTTATAGGTAGCGCCATCCTGTTTATATAGACAGGTCGGTCCCTCTGAAGTCATGGCATACTTATACGCATATCCGCCATCTCTGAGCTGCACAGCCGATGTGCAGTCCTTACTCAAGCAATAAGTCTTATCTCCGCAATCCAGTATCACAGCATCCGCCAGGTTATCCACACCAACAATAGCATCGTTCACCATGTCACCTGTATGATTTACATCAGCATCTACAATCTCGATCTCACGCATGTCATCTGCAAGCTCTACCGGCACATCCAGCCCACTCTCAAAGTACCATACCTTTTCGTTATCTGTATAAAGCACCTTCTCACAGGATCTGTCAAAGTAAGAATGGTATGCATATTCCTTGTTGATTCTCCTTGACTCACCATTTTCATAACAGTAAAAACCATTGTCGTTTCCCGAGTACAGCTCATAAAATACAATATTACCGCCGTTGTTAACCGCCAAAGGAGTAAACATACCTGTTTTAGCCTCATCAATGACAACCGGCTCTTTTCCGATTCCTCCGATAACAACGCCGTGTTTACTGTCAGGTAGGTAATCATTATAGACAATTGTTTTACCATCCGGAGAAATACGTGGTCTGCTACCGTTATCTGAAAGAAACGTCTCCTCCCTGGTCTCAGTATTATACAGCCACAGTCCTGCCGAAGAAGAAATGTAATAGACCGTCGTACCATCATAGCTGATACCGGCACAAGAGCAGCCACTTGCTATCTGCTTAAATGTAAGGTCTGCTTCCACCAGGTAGCAATTCCTGTTCTTTAGGATTACTCCGTATTTTCTGTCTGCATCGAAATAGACATACATCCCAAATGGATCGTTGTCATGAAAATTAGTCAGCACCTCTCCGTTGTCATTAAAAAAATATCCGTCAGTCTCGTAAAGTTTTATACCGGTATATGGCTTCTTCTCGGGCGTAATATCTACAACTTTTACCCCGCTCTCTTTTTCCGTCTCGTCCACCGGCGTCACTTCCGGAATTTCTTCAGGTTGCCCCGAAGGCGTCAGCTCAATCCCTAGTTTTTCCTCTGTCTTGTCCTTTGCTGTCTGCGCAGCATCTCCGATTTTCTCCGCAGCCACAGGGTTAAACGCCTTAAGGAATCTGTATCCCAAGAACATTGAACCTGCCATGACCGAGAGCATAACTATTGTAGTCAAAAGACCTCTAAGAAAATTACTACCTTTTTTCATCCTAATCTATCACCTTCATCCCCGTAGTAAATGCGAAAGGATACATAAATATCCTCTCGTCTCCGGAGTCAAATTGTACTGTAAATTTTGTGGGCAAATCATCGTCATCCCACCTGACGTCGATTATTGTGCCTTCGCCATATTTGCTCTGGCTTACTCTCTCACCGCTCACAAGATTATCGGGTACATCCTTCTCTTCCACTGCTGCTTTCTTTTTCTTAAGAAGCGGAGTTGGCTTAAGGAGGACACTTGCTGCCTTTTTCTTTGGTTTCTTTTTTTCGGCGTCGGGCACTTCTTTCATCTTGCTCATCTCTGACACGAATATAGATGGTGCATCTGAATACTTCATGATATTGAGGTTATCCTTAGCCCTGGTCATTCCGACGTAAAAGATCCTTCGCTCCTCCTCATAGTCCTGCTTCTCCTTGGGTGTTGCCTTCTTGAAGTTTATCACCTTGCCGGGAAGAGCACCGTTTATGACATCCATCAGATAGACTGAGTCATACTCAAGGCCCTTGCTGGAGTGGATCGTTGACAGAATGAGCTTACTCTTATAGTTTGGCTTCTCCTCTGTAAGTGTCTGCCTGAGCACATCAAGCCTGTCAAGGAAGCCATCTATTGTCGGCTCATTTTTGGCAAGGCACTCCAGGATAAAGAGCTTGCCCACATCCATATTGTTATCGCTTAAATACTCGCCGTATCCCATGAATTTATCAAGCCTGCTTATGGCCTTATAAGAACTCTCGCCTGCCATATTTCTGAAGTGCGTCCTGAGAGCCCTGACGTTGCCGAGGACTCTTTTGCCCAAATCAGCGTACTCTGCAGCATCAAGAATACCTATATGCCTCTCATCCGCAATCCTGCACATAGCCTCTGCATCAGGCTTTCTGAGGAAAGTCTGGAACTTAAAGTATATCTTCATGAAGAGCTCCGGATCGTATGGGTTTTGGCAGAACCTGAGCATGTTGACAACATCCACCACAACTCGATGCGAAAAGAATGCCATGTCGGCACTCTTTATCCTGTACGGCACGTTCTCTCTAAGGCAGAGATCCACCAGCGGAAGCACGCTCTCGTTATCGCGATACAAAACCGCCGTCTGAGACGATGCATCCCTGGCCACTTCAAGCAGATACTTGTACTGAGACTCTCTCTTTCCAAGCGTGATAAAGTTTATATCAGACTGCGCATCCCTGGTGGCGCGCATGTGCTTCTCATGTCGGCTGAAGTTCTTTTGAATAAAGATGTCTGCTGCCTCCACTATCGTGGCGCTGGATCTGTAGTTCCTGTTCATCACAAGAACTTTGGCCCCGGGATGTTCTTTTTCAAAGTGCAAAAGAGCTTCCGGATATGCAGCTCTAAACCCGTAAATACTCTGGTCTTCGTCTCCGACCATGAAAAGATTACCCTGCTCTCCGGATAAAAGAGCTATGATCATATGCTGCACCTTCGAGGTGTCCTGGGCTTCGTCGACACAGATATATCTGTACTTATCCCTGTAGAACTCCAAAAGGTCTTTTGACCCCTTGAGCATCCTGTAGGCATAGATCATCTGATCGTCATAGTCCATAAGACTTCTGGCCTTGAGCTCTTTGTTGTAGCTGTTGTAGATCTGAAGCAGCTCGATTCCCTCATCTTCACCTAGCCTCTCGATCTCATCTTCGCCCAGCATCATGTTCTTGCAGTAGGTGATGAACGTCCTGACCATCTTGATGTCGCTCTCTGTGGGATATTCCTTCATCACCTTCACAAAGATGTCGGTCAGGATCTTGCCCGAGAGCTTCTCATCTGTGATCAGGTCAAAAGAGGTTTTCCCGATCAGCCTGCCATAGTGAGCTATAATCTTGGCACAGATTCCGTTGATGGTCCTGAATTCAAGCCTCTCAGACACATCCTCGCCAAAGATGCTCTTAAATCTCTCAGCCATATCTCTTGTGGCAGCAACGGTATAAGTCAGCGTCAGTATGCTTGCCGGGTCAATCTCTTTTACATAGAGCATGTACCCCAGCCTGTTCACAAGCACAGTAGTCTTTCCGCTTCCGGGGACAGCCAGAAGCAGCACCGGACCTTCTACAGTCCTTACAGCCGTAAGCTGTTCATCATTTAGTTTTGATCCGTATTTATCTAAAAATTCCTGTTCTGTCATTCTGGAAATCTCTTTTTCTCCCCTTCGAAACACCTAAAGAGTATACCTTATAGCACTAAAGAAATCCAATGTAAAAAAACCGGCGGAGACTGTAAAGGCCTCCACCGGCTTCTTAGATAAAAACATGGTTTTTATTATTTATTAGCCTGATATGTGTTGTAAGCATCCTGCTGGATCTGGATGAAATCGTTATATCCCATGGTCTCTAGAGTTGAGATATATCCATCCCACTGCTCGTTTACACCACCCTCTGTTACCCATGTAGCTTGTGATGCAGTAACATAAGCATCAAGGTCTGTGAACAGAGTTGCAAGAGTTGTGAGCTGATCTGTTGTGTAACTCACATTAGGATATGCCTCTTTTGCATACTTGCTCATTTCCTTATCAAGGGCAAGCTTACTTGCATCGCCGTTTGCTCCTGCGTACTTAACCTTGTCGTTGAAGCCGTCAGCTACATACTTAGGACCGAAATCACGAAGTGACTGGATCCATGCAAATGTATCTGCAGAGTTGCCATCATCGGGCTCAAGAACTGTGTATGTTCCGTCATCAGCCTTAGAGATTGCTTTGTCAAAAGAGCCATAGAAGTTCTGGATTGATGCATCATCAGTGTAGAACTTGTCTGCCCATGCAAGAAGTGGACCTGGGTTTGCACATTTATTTGTTACTACAAACTCGTATCTTGAGTAGTTCCAGTGCTCAGGGTCTGATGAGATGTACTGCTTGCCGTCAGGACCTGCAAGTGCAGGAAGTGCAACGTACTGGCCTGCGTTTGCGCCAAAGGTTGAATCAGCTGTCCATCCGGGAGCTGCACCAACGATAGGTGTCTCGTTCATGAGCTTTGCATCACGCATTGAAGAATCTTCTGTGAAGAGCTCAGGATCGATAAGTCCCTTAGCGTAGCAGTTGTGCATCCACTCGATACCTGCTTTGTAGCCATCTGTTACAGGAAGGTAAACAGGCTTTCCGTCCTGAACTGCCATCATGTATGTTCCGTCAGCACCGATTGTTGTTCCGAAAGGAAGGCAGAAGAACATAACTGAATCAGCATAGCCCTGTCCGAAAGGAATCTCATCGTTAGGGTCACCGTTTCCGTTTGCATCCTGCTCCTTGAATGCAGTAAGAACATCCTCGAATTCCTGATATGTTGTAGGAACTTCAAGTCCGAGATTATCAAGCCACTGCTTGTTTATGAACATCTGGTTTGCAACGATAGGTCTGCAAGGCTTCTTGGAAGGAAGTCCGTAGATATGTCCGTCAGCTGATGTAGCAAGAGCCTTCATTGTAGGATCTGCTTCCATGATTGCCTTGAAGTTAGGCATGTACTCGTCAATATAATCATCAAGGGCAATGAATGATCCTGTGTTTGTGAGAACATCTGACTCTGAGAAACAGATTGATCCCATGAAAGCATCCGGAAGATCTCCGCCTGCAAGAAGAACTGCCTTCTTGTCAGCCCAGTCTGAATTAAGGATTGTGTCCCATGTCAGGCTGATTCCTGCTTCCTCTGCAGCCTTGTCCGGGAATCCAAGATGATAATCCTCACCCCAATCAGCCCATCTTACAGTAGCAACTGTGTAGGCGTTATCACCACCTGCGCTCTCAGTCTGAGCTGCAGCTGTAGTTGCTGCCTGTGTTGCATCTGTACCTGTTGTCTGAGTAGCAGTACTACCTGCTGCGCTTCCGCAAGCGGTAAGTGCAAAACTCAGTGCCAGTGCGCCAGCCAATAAACCATACTTTTTCTGCATTTTCTCTCTCCTTCTCATAACTATAATTGTATACTATTTATCCCTTCACCGCTCCTATCATGACGCCCTGGTTGAAATATTTCTGTAAGAATGGATAGAGCATCATAATGGGGAGTGTAGAAATCACAATTGATCCGTACTTCATCATGTCTGAGAGCTGTCTGAGCTCCTGTGCCATGGTGCCTGTTGCTGCTCCGAGAAGTGACTCATTTGCAATAAGTATTCTTCTAAGCAAGAGCTGCAAAGGTATCAGGTCTTCATTCTGAAGATATATAAGAGCGTTAAACCATGAATTCCAGTGTCCAACTGCTGTCCAGAGTCCCACAACCGCGATGACTGCTTTTGAGAGCGGAACTGCGAACTGAACGAAGTACCTCATTGTGGAGCAGCCGTCAATCTGGGCTGCCTCCCACAATGATTCCGGTAGGGAATTTTGAAAAAACGTTCTTGCCACAATAATGTTGTAAGTGGATACCGCAAAGGGCAGAACCATAACCAGAAAAGTATCAAGGAGGCCAAATTGCTTGACAACCAGGTAGATCGGGATCAGTCCACCGCTGACAAACATCGGGATTATGTAGAAAACATTTATCCATTTTCTTCCGGGTAAATCTTTTCTGGACATTGCATAGCCGGCAGTTATATTAACAAACAGAGCAACCGCAGTGCCGACTATGGTATAAAGGATAGTGTTCAAGTAGCTTTTCCAGATCTGTCTCTGCTCAAAAAGCTTTTGGTATCCCCTTACATCAAATTGTTTAGGCCAAAACCATACTTTACCGCTGGCAACATCCGCAGGATTACTGAAGGATGCTATGATAACAAACCACAGCGGATAAATAACTCCTATGATCATCAGGATCGCGATAACGTGGAATATGATGTTGACCACGGCGTCCTGGGAAAATTTCTTTTTACCGATCATCTCTTTTCCCCTTTTATCAGAACAGACTGTTATCTGTGAATTTCTTGGATATCAGGTTAACCAGTAAAAGAACTATCACGTTAACCACTGTATTGAACAGGCCGATAGCTGTTGATAAGCTGTACTGCATGCTCTGCATACCCATCTTGTAAACATAGGTTGATATGATCTCGCTGCTCATGATGTTCTGTACGTTCTGCAGCAAAAAGACCTTTTCAAAGCCTATACCAAGAATGCTTCCGGCTCTTAATATCAGAAGAACCATTGCTGTCGGAAGAATCATCGGTATGTCAATGTATCTTATCTTCTGAAGAGTTGTTGCTCCGTCAACGGTTGCTGCCTCGTAATATGTTGGATCGATTCCTGCAAGTGCTGCCAGATAGATGATTGAATCCCATCCAAGGTGCTGCCAGATATCGCTCCATACATATACATGTTTGAAGTTTGCTGCGCTGGCCATGAGGTTTGGGAACTGCGCTCCAAAGAGCTTAAAGAGGTTTGCGAACAGTCCGCTTGATGGTGACAGGAAGATGAGAATCAGACCACACATAACCATTGTTGATATAAAGTGCGGAAGGTAAGTCACAACCTGGAACACCTTCTTAAACATCTTGGTCTTCATCTGGTTGCACATCAGCGCCAGAAGAATCGGAAGCGGGAAGCCAACCAGTATGCTGTAAATGCTCAATACCAGCGTGTTCTTGATGGTAACTGCGAACTGATATGATCTGAAGTACTGCATGAAATTCTTCATGCCCACAAACTTACTGCCCAGTATTCCAAGCGCCGGTGAGTAACTCTGAAAAGCAATCACGATTCCCACCATGGGAAGGTAGGCAAAGCAGAACAGCAGTATTGCTGAAGGTGCAAGAAGCAGATACAGCTGATAATTCTTTTTGATAAATCTAAGGAACTTGTTATTCATCGCTCACTCCTTTTGTTTATGAATCGATAATAATTTTTTTAGATTTTTTTAAATAGCACTTTTTCGTTCACCCCGTAGCACTTTTTGGACAAAGTATCTAAAAGCTATAGCCTGCCAAATCTCTTTTCTATATAATGAACTCATGAAAAATAAAGGAAGAACGCGCTCTTACCCGGTTGTTCAGATGCTGACCAAGACACTTTATCTCGCCATTCCGGTGGTGATACTTTTTGTAGTGGTCAGCTGGTTCTCTTTTTCCGAGATCAGAAAGCAGAACAATCTGGCTCTTAAGAGCAGCGTAAACATTTATCAAAATGAATTAGAGCACAAGCTCTCTGCCATAGAGCACTTCGTTCAGTGGACCGTAGTTCACGACCCGATCCTTGATGCCTTTGATGAGTCAGGGCACATGGGCGACTTCAGAGACGCCAGCAACGAGTTGCGTCTTCGCGTAAGTGACATGCAGTACTCGACAGGTTCTGAGTATATGTATTTCTTTTACTGGGATGAGAAGGATATCTTTTTTAATGCCTCTGACCTGAAGGTAAACTATGAGACCTATAAAAAGATAAAAGAGCGAATCAAGTCCGATGTAGGAACCAACTATACCTGGGAACCATGCATGATCGGTGACAATGCCTTTTTGTACTACAGCATCACCTACGAGCATCGCATTTTCTCATGCGTTGTTTCCATGGAGGATATCTTATCTCCGCTCTCTTCAATAAATCTGGGAGAGCAGGGCTCCATCCAGGCACTTAGCGCAGACGGAGATGTCTTTTACAGGACAAGCGAAGGTCCCGGGGGCTTTAGAGGAAACTTCTATAACAGACTTATCTTCCCCGGCGACGAGGCAGATCTTCCCTTCACTCTGGCCATAGATTCTCTTGCGCTTGGTAATTACGGAAGGCTGTTCTTTTTACAGTTCATCGTCTTTTTAGCGGCGCTGATGCTGTGCTTTATCATGGGCGGATACGTTCTGGTAAGTTATCGAAAGGTCATTCTTCCCATAAAGATCTTTTCAAAGAGCCTCTCAGAGATGGATTCGCTAAAAGACACTGAGGGACTGGTCCTCACTGACAGCCGTGTACAGGAGCTCAATCAGATCAACGACCAGTTCAAGAATCTCATTCATGAGATAACAAGGCTGCGAATTGATGTTTACGAGGCGGAGCTGGACAACAACAAATTCATGATCCACTTCCTGCAGCAGCAGATAAAACCGCACTTTTACTTAAACTGTCTCACCACCATAGACAGCATGGTGAGCCTTGGGGACATGGATGCAGCAAAGAAGATGCTTATGTTCACCTCCAGGTATTTCAGATATCTTTTCCAGGTGAACAATAACTTTGTGCCGCTCATCAACGAGCTGGCCCATGTGGAGGACTACCTCTCGATTCAGAACATGAGGCTATCACGCCCCACTCAGTACGTTACTGACCTTCCCAAGGACTGCAATCAGCTTAGCATCCCTCCGCTTCTTCTTATCACCTTTGTGGAAAACAGCGTCAAGCACGCGACTCCACCTGAAGGCGAGAGTCTTAAGATCTCCATCCGGGCAAAAAAGCTTTTGGATGCTGAGGACGGTGCAGGCGATATTCTGGAGATTGTCATCAGCGACAACGGACAAGGATTTGACCCGCAGATCCTTAATAAGATAAAAAATGGCGAGGATATTATCTCAGACGATGGAAGCCACATCGGAATCACGAACTGTATAAGGAGACTTAGTCTTCTTTACAACAATTCCTTTGAGCTCATCGCTGACAACACAGAGGAGCACGGTGCAAGGATCACTCTTCGCATCCCCGTCAAAGTTTGAATGAGGAACTAGATGAACATTTTACTGGTAGATGACGACCGCTTTGTTATTGCGGCACTTGAAAAGAATATAGACTGGGAGAGCCTTGGAATCACCACGGTCTTCACCGCCAATGACATCGGCAAGGCTCAGGAGATCCTGTCAAATCAGACCGTGGATCTTCTGCTCAGTGATATCGACATGCCCCATGGGAGCGGTCTTGATCTTCTGGGAATCCTGCGCGAACAGGGCAACACCATTCCGGCGATCTTCCTGACCAATTACGCTGATTTTTCTTATGCGAAAAGAGCTTTGGAACTCAGGAGTTTTCACTACTTTCTTAAGCCCATCGACTACCCGGAGCTGACCAATATAATCAGACAGGCTCTGGCAGAGGTTTCATCCGATGAGCCCGACACCGGAAGTGTGCTCTCCAAGCTCTGGTATGACTATCTCATTGACAGGCGCATTACCTATAAGGCTTTTCTTGCTGATATGGGAAGAATCCGCCGATTTGACGAGGATATGTCTTCATTTGTGGCATGCCTTATCCAGTTCAGCAGCAAGAACCTTTCGCATGACAGAGGTAAGATGGCTATCAGGATCAGAGCCATCATGGAGTCGATCTTTGGAAGCAGCTTCATTTCTCAGGGTGTGCTCCTTCCTTACCAGGCTGAGGATTACGTGCTCTTCGGCCTCATACCCGTGGAAGATGAGTCCTATCAGGCAGGCCTTCGCCCGCTTGTCAGCGAGCTCTACTACTCACTTTCCGAGGAATTCTCTGCAAAGCCAAGGTTCTTTATCAGCTCTGACAAAAAACCTATAGACATCCCGGATGTTCTGGACAGCCTTGTAAACATGGCTTCCATGCCCTTTGACGAGAGCCAGGACATCATCTACATCGATGAAACCTCCGTGACATCACTTCTTCAGTACGTTGATGCCCACTTCACCGAGGACATGAGCAGAGAGCATTTATCAGAGCTCTTCTACTTTGCCCCTGACTACATCACTAAGATATTCAAAAAAGAAACAGGAATGAGCTTTAAGAATTACATCATAGAAAAGCGCCTTGACCTTGCGCGCAAGCTCCTTTTAAAGACCGACGACTCTATCCGCGACATATCACTGAAGGTCGGCTACGATAATTATTCCTACTTCACAAGACTCTTCAAAAAGAGCTTCGGCGTAACCCCTGTCGAATTCCGCGAGGGAGTCACCGGGGACGGTTCTCTTTGACTCCCTTTTTGAGTCACCGGGGGTGAGTCACCGGGGACGTTTCACTTTGTCTCATAATGAGACACTGGGGACGTTTCACATTGACTCAAAATGAGTCAATGTGAAACGTCCCCGGTGACTCATTTTGATATGGTATGCATGGAAAGGTCGTGGTATTCGGATGTTAGAGAAAACTTATCCGCAAGACCTTCTGTAACATAGACTTCCCTATCCTCAGTCACAAAGATTGCTTCGAAGTCATCGGACTGTCTGTACTGCTCTATGGCTTTATCAAGCCCCTTAACAAAAAGAGCTGTCGAGAGCCCGTCGCACAACAGACCATCCTTACCGACAATCGTCACGGATACAAGGCCGTTCTCGGCAGGCCTTCCGGTTTCCGGATCTAGGATGTGCCAGTATCTCTTGCCATCTTCCTCAAAGTATCTCTCATATCCGCCGGAGGTTATGATAGCAACATCATCAACTTCCACGACGCCAATCATCCCCGAAGCTGAATCAGGGAATGGGCTCTTTATTGCGACCTTCCAGGGATTTCCGTCAAGCTTACTTCCTATGCACTGCACATTTCCGCCGAGATTTAGAAGCGCGTGTGTCACACCTTCAGACTTAAGCATGTCAGCAACTGCAGTTCCTGTATATCCCTTGGCAACGCTCCCAAGATCAACCTGCATTCCTTCAGAAAGCCCGACCTTAACTGTGCTTCCGGCACTGTCCCCATCCCCGGAATCGGAACCTGAACCAGATACATTCTCCTCAACCTCTATATCAATTCCCTTATAGTCAACACTGCGCAGAAGCTCTGCAATTTCATCATCACCGGGGACCCTGTACTCTCCGGTTGTAAATCCCCAGGCCTTAAGAACAGGATAAATAGTGATGTCCAGAGCTCCGCCGGTCCTGTCACACACGTCTTTTGCCTGCAAAAGAATGCTTCCGACTTCCTCAGTAAGCTCGCCCTCTCCGTCAGCATTAAGCCTTGCAATTTCGCTGGAAGCATCCGTAACCGACAGCTCTTTTTCAAGGCGCCTTATGTACTCCTCAGCCTCCGGCGTAAAATCCCTAACCCCTGCAATCTGCAGCTCCATGACAGTGTCCATGGCAAATATCGTCGAGGTATATATCTTCTCCCCGAAAAAAGCGCAACCCCAGGCAAGTGCAGACACCATGCCTGTCACAGCAAGTGCCGAAACCGCCCGGGGATTTATTATCTTTTTAAGTCCTTTATTCAGAAAAAGTCCCATAACAACTCATTTCAAAACTTCATTGAGACTTCCGGTGCGATAACCCTTAAGGTCCAGCGCAACATACGCAAATCCCAATCCATGAAGCTTATCATTTATCTCCTCTCGAACAGAAAGGCTCATAGCCCTGTCCATATCCTCCGGCAAGAGCTCTATCCTGGCCAGCGGCGCTCCATCTCCGTGGACCCTGACCCTGAACTGCTTAAAGCCCTTATTCAAAAGATATTCTTCCGCCTCTTCAACCATGCGAAGCTTGTCATTAGTAATAACCTCTCCATAAGGAATCCTGCTGGCAAGACATGCAAAAGACGGCTTGTTCCAGGTAGGAAGTTCAAACTCTTTGGAAAGATCCCTTATCTCCTGCTTTTTAAGCCCTGCTTCCCGCAGCGGACTTTTAACCCCCAGCTCGGCGATAGCCTTCATTCCGGGCCTGTAATCGCCCTCGTCATCTACATTGGACCCTTCAGCTACAGCCGCAAGGCCCTCTCTTTCAGCCGTATCAAGAAATCCCTGAAACAGTGCCTTCTTGCAGATATAGCACCTGTCCTTGGGATTATCAGCAACTCCGTCAATAGCAAGTACATCCACATCAGCCACCAGATGCTTTACGCCAATCTTCTCACAGAACTCCCTGGCCTCCAAAACCTCTCTCTTTGGCACGAAGCTGGAACTGGCAGTAAGCGCCACAGCCTTCTCCCCAAGAGCCTCTTTGGCAGCATGCAAAAGAAATGTCGAATCCACTCCACTTGAAAAGGCAACCGCCACACTCCCGTATCCCTTAAGGATCTCAAGAAGCCTCTCGTACTTACTCTTTAATCCACTATCCATAAACCGCACCATTACTCGTTTTTCAAATAATCAATCACATCCAGAAGGCTCTCCTGAACGCTCTCCGTCAGCTTTTTCATCTCATCATTTGCAGGGAGAAGATCAGGCACCATGATAGCCTTAAGTCCGCCTCCGCTTGCAGACCTGACCCCATTATAGGAATCCTCAATGGCATAGCACCTCTCAGGGGCCACACCTATCTTCTCACATGCTAAAAGATATATCTCCGGATCCGGCTTACTTTTCTTAACCACGTCCCCGGTTACAAGCTCATCAAAGTAGTCCAAAACTCCCGCATCCCTCAGCTCAGCTTCAACAACCGGTCTTCTCGTAGAGGAAGCCAGCGCTATCTTTTTGCCACTATCCTTAAGGAAAGTCAGGATCTCTTTTACCCCGATCTTCATTGGAAGCTTGCCACCGTCGTACTTCTCATGGAAGATAACGGACGCCTCCTTGGAATATTCATCATAAGGAAAATCTTCTCCGAAACGGCGAAGCATTATCTCCTTGGTTTCTCTGTCATTAACTCCTGTACAGGCCAAAAACGCCTCTGTGATATCCCCCAGATCATGCCTGTCAGCAACCACGTACCAGCTCTCGAGCACGGCTCTCTCGGAATCAAAGATGATCCCGTCCATGTCGAAAACCACTGCGTCAAAATCTCTCATCAAAATCCTCCAACTTAGCTCTCGCCAAGGTCATGTGTGCCCCGGCCAAATGCGCCACGGCTCTCATCAGCCTAGAGCAACATCCAGCGCCATCATAAGTGTAAATCCAAGCGCAAACATGATAACTCCGATGTTAGAATGCTCGCCCTCAGACATCTCCGGGATCAGCTCCTCAACAACAACGTACATCATGGCACCTGCTGCAAAACTCAGAAGATACGGCATCGCAGGCACAATCAGCCTTGCTGCAAATATTGTGAGCAAAGCACCGATAGGCTCAACTGCACCTGATAAAGCGCCATCCATAAACGCTCCGAACTTGGTCTTTCCCTTTGAATGAAGCGGCATTGAGATGATGGCTCCCTCAGGGAAGTTCTGAATTGCGATACCAAGAGCAAGCGCCAGCGCTCCACCTGCCGTAACAGGTGCGCTATTTGACATAAGGCCTGCGAACACCACGCCTACTGCCATTCCTTCCGGAATGTTGTGAAGTGTAACTGCAAGTACCATCATAGTTGTCTTCTGCAGCTTGGACTTAGGACCCTCAGCCTTTTCTGCATTCATGTGCAAATGTGGAATCACGCTGTCCAGAAGAAGCAGGAACAGTATTCCGATCCAGAAGCCGACTGCAGCAGGGACAAAAGACAGCTTCCCCAGCCCCTCAGCCTGTTCCAGCGCAGGAACTATAAGACTCCATATAGATGCTGCTACCATGACTCCACTGGCAAAGCCCGTAAGAGCTCTCTGCACCTGACCACCAAGCTCTTTTTTCATGAAAAAGACCATGCCCGAGCCCAGTACTGTTCCAACAAAAGGAATTAAAATACCGATCCAGATATTAGCGTTCATAAAGTTAACCTCCATTGAAAAGTCAAAAGAAGCAACTACCTAAAAAACTATCAGCTCATCTTTTTGTACATCAAATTGCCAAGAGCCTGCACAGCCTGTACAAATATGATAAGTATCAGTGAGCACACAATCAGGTATTCAGTCTTGTACTGCTGATATCCATAGCGGATTGCGATATCACCGACACCGCCGCCTCCAACAGTTCCTGCCATAGCTGAGTAGCCCACAAGTGAGATAACAAGAAGCACGATTCCGTTGAGCATTCTCGGAATAGACTCTTTTACATAAACTCTCATAAGTATCTGGAAGTTTGAAGCCCCAAAGGATCTTGCAGCCTCGATAACTCCGGGATTGGTCTCCCTGAGAGACGTCTCAAACACCCTTGCGATAAAAGGAATCGCTGAAACAGTAAGCGGAACGATCGCAGCCGTTGTACCGATGGACTTTCCAACCAGTGCCCTTGTGAAGGGGATAAGGATAACCAGCAGGATGATGAAAGGAAAGCTTCTGAACACATTTACAATAAAGCTCAGGATTCCATACACAATCTTGTTTGGTTTAAGTCCTCCGGGTGCTGTAAGTGTAAGTATTACCGCCGGAATAAATCCAAGTATCACAGAAAAGAGCGTTGACCAGAAAACCATGACAAGGGTCTTCCAAAACGCCTGCAGAATAATTGGATAAATGGCGGGATTAAGTATTTGCTCTAACATCTATTTTTCCTCCGAATGAGTTACTTTCTTATTTGATCACTTCCCAGGTAACGCCCTTGGAATCCAGGAAAGCGCATGCTCTCTCAAGGTCTTTTTCCTCCATGTTGAGAACCAGGCTTCCGTAAACATCCTCTCTGAAGTCCTCAAGCTTAGCCCAGCAGATATTGAAATCTGTCTGAAGCTCCTGAGACATCTGCGTAACGATAGGCCTCTGATTGCCTTCTCCGAAGAAAAAGAGCTTTAGATTGATTCCGGTAGTAGGAAGCTTGTCAGACTCTTCACGCAGGAAGTCTCTGATCTCCCTCTCCTTGGGCCATACGAAGAGCTGCTCGGGCTTGCCGATAGCCAGCATCTGTCCGTGACTAAGAAATGCAACTCTCTGGCAGATCTGCTTAACAACTTCCATCTGATGAGTAACCACTACGATGGTGATGCCCATTTCTTTATTGATCCTCTGCAAAAGAGCTAATATACCCTTTGTAATCTCCGGATCCAGCGCACTTGTTGCCTCATCGCAAAGAAGGATCTCCGGATCAAGTACCAGCGCTCTTGCAATGGCAACTCTCTGCTTCTGACCGCCGGAGAGTTCCCTTGGCTTGGCGTGGACCTTCTCCTCAAGGCCGACCAGGCGAATGAGGTTCATGATCTTCTCTTTTGCCTCCGGAGTATTGGTGGGAATTCCCCAGAACTTCATGGGCAGTGCCACGTTGTGGTAGACATCCAGTCTCTCAAGAAGATTAAAGCCCTGGAAGATCATACCCATTCTCTTCTGAAGAAGGCGCAGCTCCTTTTTTTTCTTAACATCAACGAGCTTACCGTCTACCCTGATCTCTCCTCTGTCATAGGTCTCAAGTCCGTTGATACAGCGCAGCAGTGTTGATTTTCCTGCTCCGGACTGACCGATTATTCCGAATATCTCTCCATTCTCAATTTCCATGGAGACGTTTTTAAGTACCTCTGTTCTGTCGAAGGTTTTCTTAACATTACTGATAGTTATCATTTCTTCTCGTTCCAATCTGATTTGATAAGAGCTCTTTTGCCCTAAACATGCTCTATTGTACCACAATGCGGACTGCTTCGCATTATATGGAAAAAGACACGTCTGCAAATGGGCAGCGTGTCTTTTCTCATTGGTAGGATTATTATGTTATGGCTAATGGCTAAAATTACTGTGCATCAATGAAAGATGTGATAACTGCACCCTTGTATGTGTCGTCAATGTACTTCTGAACCTTGTCAGACTGAAGAGCCTTGATAAGAGCCTGTGTCTTCTCTGAAGACTCGTTGCCCTCTTTAACAACAAGGAAGTTTGTTCTCTTTACAGTTGTCTCATCATCAAATGTCTCGATATCAAGTGCAGGATACTCAGCAGGAAGACCGGCCTCAAGTGCATAGTTTCCGTTGATTGTAGCTGCATCAAGATCAGGAAGTGAAAGTGGAAGGTTTGCTGCCTCAAGAGGTGTGATCACATATCCGTGAGGGTTAGCATCCTTATCCTTTGAAAGTGTATCCTCTGTGTAGCTTGGATCTGTTCCGAAGTCACCCTTTGAAACAAGAAGTCCCTTCTGAACAAGAAGGTCAAGTCCTCTTGCGCCGTTATCAGGATCGTTAGGAATACCGATTGTTGCGCCATCAGGAAGCTCTGAAAGAGCCTTATATTTCTGTGAGTAGATACCCATTGGCTCGATGTGGATGCCTGCTACTGCTGTAAGGTGAAGGCCTGCATCCTGGTTCTGCTGGTTCATGTAACCAAGAGTCTGGAAGTAGTTTGCATCAAGCTCTCCCTGCTCAAGTGATGTGTTAGGAAGCACGTAATCTGAGAAAACTACAGTCTCAAGTTCCCATCCATCCTCTGCAAGAACCTCTTTTACGATGTTGTCAAGGATCTCAGCGTGAGGTACAGGTGTTGCACCAACTGTGATCTTCTTGTCACCTGAATCTGCTGTAGCAGGAGCTTCTGCCTGTGCCTCAGAAGCTGCCTCGGTTGTCTCTGTTGTCTGTGTGGTCTCTGCAGGTGCTGCGTCTCCGCAGCCTGTAAGAGCGCCAAGAGTTAATGTTGTTGCAAGTACAAGGCTTGCCAATACGTTCTTTTTCATAATTGTCCTCCTCAGTTATTAACTATTTTCTATAATATACTCCCCGTTTTGCACCCGTGCAATAACAAGGGGTTTATAGACGCCGATAAATAAAGCTTATAGGGTGATCAGTTCTCCTTATGTCTCTCCAGCTTCTCAACAAAGGTTTTGCCCATGTCGCTAAGCTCCTGACCTTTTCTGGTGATGTAGCCAAAGGTCAGCATCTCGTCCTCTTTTAGCTTGATTACATGGATATCGGATGAAGTCTTACCCTCACCAAGCATTGCTGCGCCGACAGCGTATCCGTCAAGTCCCAGCATGAGCTCGATTGATGTAGCTCTTTCGTTGGTTGAGATAACCTTCTTGTAATCGTAGGTAGCAAGGGCCTCTTCTCTATAGTAGAAAGAGGTATTGTCGCCCTGATCGAATACCATGCAGGGATAGTCCTGAAGGTCCTCAAGCGATAGCTCTTTTGCATCAGCCAGGGGATGGTCCTTGCTAAGGTAAACATAGGTATCACGAGAAAAGAGCTCATGGAACTCCAGAGCTGCATCCACAAATATCTTCTTGAATGTCGCCTTGTTAAAGTCGGAAAGTGCAATAACTCCGACTTCACTCTTTAAGGTCTTAACATCCTCAATCACTTCGCTGGTCTGGGTTTCACGGATTGAGAACTGATACTCGGGGAGATCATACTCTTTTACCGTATCGATAAACGCGTCAACGGCTATGGTGTAATGCTGCATGGATACTGAGAATGTGGGCCTTTCGTTCTTGGCATTTAAGTACTTGTCCTCAACCTTCTCAAACTGCTCCACGGCATTTCTTGCGTATGCAATAAAAGAAGCTCCGGCAGCTGTTGTTACTACGCCGTTGTGGACTCTCTCAAAAATCTGGATTCCAAGCTCGCTCTCAAGATCCCTTACGGCACTTGAAAGACCGGGCTGTGAAACATAGAGCCTGTCTGCAGCTTTTCTCATGGAGCACTCTTCATCTATGGCAATAACATATTTCAACTGAAGTATGGTCATGCTAAAACTCCTTAAAAAAATATTTTCTGAAATGATAACACGCTTTTCGTCTTTAAATCAATAAAGTGTTAAAAAACAATTAATTTTTTAAAGCTTGCATCAAGAAACTATTAAAACATTTTCAGTGCCCAATTATGATTATTCTTATGATTATAGCGATGTTACCATGATATAAATCGGAAACTAGTATAACTGTGAGGAATGTGAGTTTATGAAGAAAAAAATCATTGATAAGCAGATTTTAAGCGCACTTGCCATGAGTCAAAGGGGACGTTTCAGTTTGACTCATTTTGCAAATCAAAATGAGCCAAACTGAAACGTCCCCTTGTCTTTGTCCATTTTAGCTATCTTCATCTCCTGTATCTTCTCAAGAATAGCTTCTGCCAGCTTCTTATGTCCCTCTTCGTCCATATGCTCCTCATCGATATTGCTGGGCCTTGAATAATCCGAAGCTGCCAGGAACTTATATCCTCTCTCCTTTGCAACCTGTCTGTAGAACTTCTGAAGATCCTTACTTGTCTCTACTGAGCGGCTGTCAAACTCGGGATCTTTATCTTCTCTCCAAACTTCTTCCCCCAAATGAATCGGCGATACAACCAGTATCTTATCTGAAGAAACGTAGCTGCTGATTGTATTAAGGCACTGCTCAAGGCCCTTGGCTATGGTGTAGGCATTAGCATGGAATAAAGATTTGCAGTCATTTGTGCCCAGCATAATGATCACCGCATCCACCGGATACGTGCTCTCAAGCACCATAGGAAGCGCATCTAAAGCCTTTCTTAATGGACGAAGCTCATCTTCAAAAACTGTTGTCCTTCCGCACAATCCCTCTTCTATAACTCTGGCATCGGAAAGGCTCTCCTGAACCAGGCTTGTCCATCTTACTCCCCAGGGATATCTCTCCTTAGTTCCGGGAACCAGTCCCCATGTATTTGAATCGCCAAACGCAAGAATATTCTTCATATCAGACCTCTTTTCAGGTGCATGTTTATCTTACAAATTAATTATGCACGAGGCCTGTCCCGGCGTAAAATACACATCTGTTATAGCCTGTTATAAACTTCTGCTATAGCATCACAACAGGCAAATAATTTCACCTTGGTTGGAAACGTTATTTCGACCACCCCACAACTCTCTTCCATATAAAAAATAGTTGGAAATCACAAAAAGGATTTTAGGTGGCATCTAGTAATACTTGCAAAAAACTACATCACAACGTACCGTGGAGCAGGCAGCTGTGATGTAGCCACTGTGTTAGCCATGAAATTTTCCAAGCGTATAGGTTTGTAATTTCCAACTATTTTTTCATATACCAATTTTTGTGATGCAATTCAAATTTCACTTCCAACCATCACCTATAAAATAAGCCGCTTGTGATGCAAATATGAGTCAATCTGAAACGTCCCCAGTGACTCAAAGTGAGTCAATCTGAAACGTCCCCGTTGACTCAAAACATGAAGTCAAAAGAACCGTCCCCATGACTTCAAGAGAATGAGGCGAAAGCCTGCTCCAGATCTGCAATGAGGTCGTCCGCGTTCTCAATTCCGACTGAGAGCCTCAGAAGCCTGTCGGTAATGCCGTTCTTTGCTAAAAGATCCTTAGGCACGTCTGCATGGGTCTGTGTAATGGGATAGGTTATGAGTGTCTCTGTTCCGCCAAGACTCTCGGCAAAGTAGATCAGCTCAAGACTCCTTAAAATATGTTCCACAAGCTCTTTTGACTCAACCTCGAAACTCAGCATTGCTCCGTAGCCCCTGGCCTGCTTCGTGGAAATCTTGTAGCCCGGATGCTCGGGAAGGCCGGGATAGATGACCTTGGTCACGTACTTGTTGGTCTTTAAGTACTCAGCAATCTTGAAAGCATTCTCCTGGGCGCGGTCAAGTCGTACCGAGAGCGTCCTGATTCCGCGGAGGATCAGCCAGCTGTCAAAGGGTGAAAGGCCGGCGCCTGTGGTCTTGTAGATATAGCGTAGGCGCTCATCAAGCTCTTTATCCTTAACAACAACGAAGCCTCCGATGGTATCGTGATGTCCGCCCAGGAACTTGGTTCCGGAATGGATAACGATGTCAGCCCCAAGATCCAGAGGATTCTGGAAGTAAGGTGACAGGAAAGTGTTGTCCACAATCAGTAGCGCATCTCTCTTGTGGGCTTCCACTGCCAACTCTGCGATGTCCGTAACATTCATCATAGGATTGGTGGGCGTCTCGAGATATACAGCCTTTGTATTATTCTGGAAAAGAAATCTGTAATCCCCACTGCTGAGGTCGCCTGTGGTGAAGGTCAGACCATTCTTTTTACTGATCTCGTTAAAGAGCCTGATGCTTCCGCCGTAAAGATCGGAATCCACAATAAAGTGATCATCAGGTCTAAAGAGCTCCATCACAGCCGCAACTGCTGCCATTCCACTGGCAAAAGCCATGGCATCGGTGCCGTGCTCAAGCGATGCCACAACGTACTCAAGCTGCTGCCTTGTTGGATTCTGCATTCTTGTGTAATCAAAGCCGGTGCTCTCGCCAAGCCCCCGATGGGCGAAAGTCGCCGACTGATATATGGGGAAACTCAGGGCTCCCCACTGATCTGCAATTGACTTATCATTCAACTGGCAGACCGTCTCTATACTGTAATTTTCCATCTATGTCTCCTCCCAGGGAGTCAATGGGGACGGTTCTCTTTGACTCCTTTTTTACCACTTCATCTTATATGTCTACTTTTCTGAAAAAAGGAGTCAAAAAGAACCGTCCCCGTTGACTCCCTCACTAAGCTGCTCCAAAGCCTGTTTCAAAATTGACCTCGGGCATGCTATGTTGATCCTCTCAAAAAGATTAGTCTCTCTGCCAAATATGATCCCCGGATCAAGCCAGAGCTTTGCCTTATTGACTATGATGTCCTCAAGCTCCTTGTGATTGTCCGTAACTGCCGAGAAATCAAGCCAGATAAGATAAGTTCCCTCAGGTTCAATGAGCTTAACCTGTGGAATACTCTCCTTTAAGTACTCCCTCACGTAATCAAGATTCTCCTTAAGGTACTCCAAAAGCTCATCCAGCCACTGCTCGCCCTTTGTATAAACCGACATGCAGGCAACCATTCCAAGGACGTTCGGCTGTGAATAGCCGGCGGCTTCATTTTCTCTGTCAAAAGACCTATGCATTTCCTTATCGGGTATGATGATATTTGCAACCTGAAGTCCCGCCAGATTAAAGGTCTTGCTTGGTGAAGTTCCAAGCACAAGTTTTTCTCTCAGTTCCGGTGCAAGACTCATGAAAGAAGTATGCTTAAATCCCTGATAGACAAAGTCTGAGTGAATCTCATCCGCAAAGACATATACATCATGCTTTTTGCAGATTTCCGCGAGCCTTGTCAGCTCTTCCACGGTCCACACTCTTCCCACCGGATTATGCGGGCTGCAGAGCAGGAACATCTTTACATTGTTATCAATGATCTTTTTCTCAAAATCTTCAAAATCTATTTCATAATGCCCACCTTTGTAGACAAGCTGATTGTTGACGACTTTTCTTTTGTTGAGAACGATAGTCTCATAAAACGGATAGTACACCGGCTGCTGAATCAGTACAGCATCGCCGGACTCTGTAAATGCCCTGATGGCAATGGCTATGGCGTAGACAACTCCCGGGGTAACTGTGATGTCTTTTCCATCAAAAGTAAAACCATGCCTTCTCTCATACCACTCCTTAACCGTGTTTCTGTATTTATCACCCGGATCCGTGTAGCCGAATACTCCGTGCTGCACTCTGTCTAAAATGTCTTTTACCACTTCTTCGGGGAGCCTGAAATCCATGTCAGCAACCCATAGCGGAAGCAGGTCATCCCTGCCCTTTCGTTGCATACCGAAATCCCACTTGATACAGTCAGTATTTCTTCTGTCAATAATCTTGTCAAAATCGTATTTTCCCATAGCCACCATATCCTGTTTTTTATTAATGAGTCACTGGGGACGTTTCAGTTTGACTCAAAATGAGTCAAACTGAAACGTCCCCAGTGACTCATTTTATTTATGATAATTGCTCCACAGCGAATGAGCCGTGGAGCAACCTTTAAATATGTTATGAAAAAGAAACTATTATGAGCCTTATCAATCTGCGAAGAGAGGTGTTGAAAGATATCTGTCACCTGAGTCGGGAAGAAGCACTACGATGTTCTTGCCCTTGTTCTCTTCTCTGTTTGCAACGATTGTTGCTGCCTTAAGTGCAGCACCTGATGAAATACCAACCAGGATTCCTTCTGAAACTGCAAATCTCTTGCCCTCAGCAAAAGCATCTTCATTCTCGATTGCGATTACTTCATCATAGATCTTGGTGTTGAGTGTGTCAGGTACGAAACCTGCGCCGATACCCTGGATCTTGTGAGGTCCTGCTGTTCCCTTTGAAAGAACGGGGCTTGTTGCGGGCTCAACAGCGATAACCTTAACGTCAGGATTCTGCTCCTTTAAGTATTCGCCTACACCTGTAACTGTTCCGCCTGTGCCAACACCTGCGATGAAGATGTCAACCTTTCCGTCTGTCTGCTTCCAGATCTCAGGACCTGTTGTAGCCTTGTGGATTGCAGGGTTTGCAGGGTTTACAAACTGTCCGAGGATGATAGCTCCCGGTATCTCGCTTGCAAGCTCCTCAGCCTTGGCGATGGCACCTTTCATGCCCTTTGCGCCCTCAGTGAGAACGATCTCTGCGCCGTATGCCTTAAGAAGATTTCTTCTCTCAACACTCATGGTCTCAGGAAGTGTAAGGATTGTTCTGTATCCCTTGGCTGCTGCAACTGCTGCAAGACCGATTCCTGTATTTCCGCTGGTAGGCTCGATGATTGTTGCACCTTCCTTGAGCTTTCCGCTCTTTTCTGCATCCTCTATCATGTTAAGTGCAACTCTGTCCTTAACGGATCCTGCCGGATTTAAGTACTCAAGCTTTGCAAGGATTGTTGCTCCTGTAGCTCCTGCGTTCTTGCTGTAATTGTTCAGCTGAAGAAGTGGTGTTCCCCCAATAAGTTCTAATGCGCTCTGCTTTATATCTGCCATGATTTTTTCCTCCAATCAATTATGTTCTTTTGTTTTGATATATTGATACTATCACGGCAAAAGAGCTTTGAAAATTAAAGAAAGCTTATCGGGAGGTATATGGTTTACTTATTGCCAAATATTAATCATAAAGATCGCTGGAAAGATATCTGTCGCCATTATCGGGAATTATTGTAACTATGTTCTTGCCCTTGTTTTCGGGGCGCTTAGCCACCTGTACTGCTGCCCAGAGCGCTGCGCCTGCTGAAATACCAACAGAGAATCCTTCAAGATGAGGAATAAGTCTTGCATACACATAAGCATCCTCATCAGTTACATCAATTACTTCGTTAAAGAGCTCTACTTTTGTCACAGGAGGAGTTGCTCCACCTCCGATTCCCTGGATCTTGTGAGGTCCCGGTTCTCCGCCGTTCAAAACAGCGCTTCCCTTGGGCTCAACTGCGATGATCTCAACATCAGGGTTCTTCTCACGAAGATAATCTCCCGCTCCTGAAATGGTTCCGCCTGTTCCTGATGCAGCAAGGAAAATATCAATCTTGCCATCAAGGTCCTCCCAGATCTCAGGACCTGTTGTCTTATAATGTGCTCCCGGGTTAGCAGGGTTTCCGCCCTGTCCCATGATAACTCCGCCCGGAGTCTTCTCTAAAATCTCAGCTGCCTTTGCACCTGCTCCTGCCATGTTGAGCTTGGAATCGGTAAGTACTACCTCTGCTCCGAAACTCTTAAGGGTAAGAAGGCGCTCTTTTGACAGATTATCAGGCATGCAGATGATGCACTTGTATCCCTTTGCTGCAGCAACTGCCGCAAGGCCTATTCCTGTATTTCCGCTGGTTCCCTCAATGATGGTTCCACCGGGTTTAAGTCTTCCGTCCTTTTCGGCCTCTTCCACCATGTTCAGGGCAGGACGTGCCTTAACGCTTGCAGTAGGATTGAAGAACTCGAGCTTCGCATAAATGTGAGCTACCGTGTCCTCCTTCGCCTCCAGCTTGTGAAGCTGCACTATAGGTGTGTGTCCAACCAGTTCAAGTATGCTGTCGTATGTCTTTCCCATTTAATAACCTCCTATATATTCAGCCCGTCATTATGTTTTTGACAAGCTGTGTGGTCTTAACCAATTCATCTACTGTTGTATACTCATTTACCGTGTGGATCTCATGCATGGCATTGTAGATGCACAGCCCGTCGATTCCGTTTCTGACCAGCACGTTGTTGTCACTTCCACCGAATGATTTCTTGGGAAAAGACCTTTCTCCGATCGCCGAAAGAGCCTTGTTGTAAAGCTCCAATGCGCTTCCTGTTTCGCTCTCGTTAGCCTTGTAAGCCTTCAGCCTTATGTCACTGAAAAACTCTAACGAAGCACCAATAGCAGCCGTCTCTTCTTCAAAGACCTTCCTGACATTTTCAAACGCTGCAAGAGCATCCTCATGAACCGCACTTCTGATCTCGCCCTTTATAAGCACCTTAGCAGATACTGCATTGCTGACTGTTCCGCCCTCAATGGTTCCGAAATTCAGTGATGTGTGATCATTCACCCAGCCCTGCTTTATTCTGCTAATAGCAGAAGCTGCAGCAGCTATTGAATTTATTCCGTTCTCGGGCTCGAATCCCGCATGAGCTGACTTCCCCTTAACAGTTATCTCAAAGTAAATAAGAGTCGGCTCCTGTGATGAATACACTCCGAAATCACCGCTGCAATCCGGCACAAAAGCTTTCTTCGCCTTCACAACGGAATAGTCAAAAGACGAAGCTCCAACAGTATATGTTTCCTCTGCAGGCGTGAACAAAAACTCGATAGGTACATGGTCAACATCCTCCAGAAGGACCTGCCGATAGCCTTCATAGATCACCGTAAGGGCTGCTCTGTCATCCGCGCCAAGTACTGTAGTTTTATCGCTGGTTATTTTTCCGTCCTCATGGACGACTATCTTTTTTCCAATTCCCGGAGATACTGTATCCATGTGAGCGCAGAACAAGATCGGATCAGCGTCTTTAAGCTCTCCCTTTCCGGGTACGGAGCCAAACAAATTTCCCGTATCACCGCCAATCTTGTCTCCGGCGTTATCTTCACTCAACTCCACTCCAAGCTCTTTCCATATCTTTTTAAGATGATCGGCAACTTTCCTCTCCCCGTAGCTTATGCCGTCAATCTCAGCAAGCTTTATGAATGAATCCGTTATCCTGTCTGCGATCTCTTTTCCCATGGTTGTTCTCCCGGCCAATCAGTAATTATTCGTTCTTCAAAAGACCCTTAAGAGGATTGTTGCTTGCATCAACTCTGAGCGGACTGTTCTTTGGATCTGAAGGATCTCTGTCAGCGTGAGACTCAAAGTTCCAGTGTGAAACAGAAATCTCACTTTGGTAATCCTCTACTGTCTCTCCCTTAGGGTGACGCAAGTAGATGTCACCGTTAGGATCGGATGAAAGTGCAGCTCTGCTGCCATCATCTGCCCAGAGCTTATCGTAGTCGATCTGGCTTGAAATTCTTACGTTGTAGTCTGCAAAGAGAGCATCTCTGTCTCCGCCTCTTCCAAGTACAAGATCATGCACGAATGTAGCATTCTTAAATGCAGGAATGTTGTAGAGTTCCTTCATGTATGCATAGATGTTTGGATAGTCAGCGATTCTGTGCTTTGTAGGTCCTACGTTTCTGAAGTAGCTAGTATCCCATCTCACAATGGTCACAAAGAATCTGATGTCAGAATCTGTGATGTAATCACCAAAGAGGAATCTGTTCTCGGAAAGTCTCTTCTCCAGCTTATCCAGTGAATCATAAAAGTCATCAAATGCCTCATCATAAGCTTCAACAGACTGGCAGAAAGCCATTCTGTAATGTCCGTTGTTTACATGAGGGAAAAGCCAGTCATTGAACTCATCGATGACATCCCTGTACTTTACCGGGTAAAGGTCCGGTGCATCTTCAGGCTGAAGTGCTCTGAAGTTTACCTCAAGATAGTTGGTCATTCTGTGGTAGTCATTGTTAACTGCCTTCTTTTCTTTGATATCAACGATAGTAGGTGTTGTTGCTCTGCCCTTAAAATCAGGGTTTGCTCTCTGATAAAACTCAGAGAGGAAGTATGCTCCGGTTCTGGGATCCTTAAAGCCCTCCTGATCACCAAAGCCGTGACCGTATCTGTTTGTCTCACCGCTGTGAGAAGTTCTGATGTCATAGATGACGTCTGTAAGACCTAAAATATCTCTTACGATTACAGGTCTGTTTGACCAGTTGCAGCCCTTCATCCAGTATATCTGGTATCTTCCTGCTTCAGGCTTCCACTCGCCTTCGCCCTCTCCTGCCTTAGCAATGAAAGCATTGGGCTGTCTTACAAATGCGCCTCTCTCATCAATCTCATTTTTAACTTCGCTTGGTCTTGGTGGAACGCCCACCTCTTCTGCGAACTTTGCTGCAAGTTCATCTGTGTATCCGTCTGCAGGTGCTCCTGCCTGTGTCTTTTTTCTGTGTTCCTCTATGCTGCATGCGTTCCCCATTTTTCTCTCCTCCTGATATGATGATCAAATAATGTAATCCGGCTGGTTCATTAAATTCATTTTTGCAAAGAAGTCTTTTGTCCTCTGATTCTTTGGATGCTCAAAGACTTCTGTAGGTGTACCGTCCTCAACGATATGTCCCTTGTCGAGGAAGATAACCCTGTTTGATACGTTCCTTACAAAACTCATCTCGTGGGATACAAGAAGCATTGTGTAGCCCTTTCCGGCAATCTCTTTTATAACATCCAGAACCTCTCCAACAAGTTCAGGATCAAGAGCTGATGTGGGCTCGTCCAAAAGAAGGAGCCTCGGTTTCATTGCAAGAGCTCTTGCGATTGCAACTCTCTGCTGCTGTCCGCCTGACATATGCTTTGGATAGTGATTTGCCCAGGCTGTCATTCCAACCTTTGCAAGCTCCTCCAGCGCTATTTTTCTTGCCTCTTCCTTGGACAATTTCTTTACTACGATAAGACCTTCCATTACATTTTCCAGAGCTGTCTTTTTCTCAAAGAGATTGAATCTCTGGAAGACCATTCCCGTGTTCTGTCTTATCTCGTTTATATCCTTCTTATTCTTTTTGGACAGGTCAATTGTCTTTTCCCCAAGGTTGATTGTGCCCTTCTCCGGGATCTCCAGCTGGTCTATGCAGCGAAGGAGCGTTGATTTACCTGTGCCCGAAGGTCCGATTATTCCTATTACGTCGCCCTCGTTGATGTTTAGGGAAACATCTTCAAGAACTATATTGTCGTGATATCTTTTTGAAAGTTCCTCTATCTGTATCATGCCTTTACCTCATCTTCCGGAATGTAGTTTGCCACCTGATCCGGTATGGCAATCTTCTTCTCTGCTGCCTTTAACAACTGTTCAATGATGATAGTGATCACCCAGTAGATGATGGCAAGAGATACATATACTTCGAAGTATCTGTATGTTCTTCCGCCGAGGATCTTACCCTGGGCTGTCATCTCAACCACTGCACAGGTGAAGGCCAGTGATGTTCCTTTTATTACTGAGATAAAGGAATTTCCGAGGGAGGGAAGTGCAACTGTGATTGCCTCGGGAAGGATGATTCTTCGAAGTGCCTGAAGGTATGTCATTCCCAGCGCACTTGCTGCCTCGATTTGTCCCTCTCCCACAGATAAAAGAGCTGCTCTGATGAACTCTGCATTATAGGCTGACTGGTTTATGCCGAGCGCGATTACCGCGTATACAAAGCCTGAAACCTCAGCCACCTTGAAGTCCGTTCCGTTCTTGGCATTGAACCACTTAAAGAACATCGGGATTCCGAAGTATGCGATGTAGAGCTGCACCAGTATCGGTGTTCCTCTGATCAGTGATATAAAGAATGTTGCGATATGCTTAAGGACCGGCACCTGACGGATCTTTATGATCGCAAGTATAAGTCCCAGGATAATTCCGATAAGCATTGAAATAATTGAAAGTTCAAGTGTTACCGGGAGATACCTGAGCAGATCAGGTATCTGTGTAAATACCAATTTGAAATCAAATAGATTAGCCATACCTCACTCCTCGTTTCCTTTGTTTTATTAAATGCAATTATGCTTGAGGCCGCCATCTTTGTAAAAGACATGGTTCTTATAGGTGGTTATAAGATTTCTTTATCCCTAAAAAATCCAATAAAAAAGCCATGTGGCAAATGTCACATGGCTTTTTTTCTTTATGATATCTTCTTTTCTACCAGTACACATGAGAATCCGAGCGGATTCTTCTTGGGTACATAATCCCTTGGAATATCATCGTATGCTGTAGATAATCTGCTCTCAAAAGGATGCGGATCAACCCCCGGAACCAGCTCATATCCAACTTTTTCATAAAATCCCTGCGCTCTGTCCTGGCTATTGATCACAATTCTTGAGACATCTCTTTCAAGGATCCACTTCTCAGCTTCCCCAATAAGAAGAGTTCCTATTCCGCTTTTCTGATATTCTCTTGTAACGCATACTCTGCCGATCTTGCCGATATCATCTGCCGGAAATGTAATCCTGCAACCTGCAACAGGCTTCCCATTATCCACAATGATCACTGCCTTATAATCTTCATCAATTGGCTCATCATGACTATATTCTGCTTCTATAGGAATCCCCTGCCCGAAAACAAAAGCATCGGTTCTTGCATATTCATAGACTTTATGCTGCCACTGTGGCGAATCTTTAGTAACTCTGTATATGTCCATGGTTTTCTCCTATCTTAACTGTTTTTTGACCTATATTTATGTTCGGGATCTTCGCTAAGTTTTTCTCTTCCGTGAGGCTCTTTCCAGATAGAAAGATCAGGACCTGCGGGAAGAATATTCAGCGGATTGGTCTCAAGGCAGCACAGATGATAGTGCTTCTTTATCGCGTCAAAATCCGTATTTCCTCCAAAGGCTTTTTCCTCATAAAGATCTCTTGCGTATCCCCAAAGATTCGGATAGTCCTTCAGCATCTTCTTATTTACTCTAAAGCCGTTGAAGTATGCTACATCAAATCTTGCCAAGGTAACATAGAGTCTTACGTCGGACTCGGTTATGTAGTCGCCAAAGAGAAATCTCTTTTCCGAAAGTCTCTCCTCAAGCTTGTCAAAGGCATTGAACACAAGATGGAATGCATCTTCGTAAGCCTCCTGGCTCTTGGCAAATCCTGCCTTGTATACGCCGTTATTCACATCATGGAAGATAAAGGCGTTGAGCTCATCTATCTGATCTCTTAATTCTTCCGGATAAAGATCCGGTGCACCTTCCTTGTGGAACTTCTCCCACTTTGTCTCAAAGTACAAAGTGAGATTGAAGTAATCGTTGTTTACGACCTTGCCTGTTGTAACATCGACAAGCGCAGGAACAGTGAATCTTCCGTCGTAGTCAGGGTCTGCCTTTTTATAGGCCTCTGAAAGGAGCTTGATGCCAAGAACCGGGTCTTTATCATCCTCATCCAGGGTAAAAGACCAGTCTGACCACGGAACGTCAGGTCTTATAGGATCGAGGGTTCCAACTGAGATAACATCTTCAAGTCCAAGAAGCTCTCTTACTATGATTGATCTGTTGGCCCAGGGACACACAGGTGCCCACAGAAGTCTGTATCTGCCTGCTTCTACAGGAAGTTCTCCCTCTCCATCGCCGAAAGGTGTTGTGAACCTGTTGGGTTGTCTTTCAAATTTTCCGTTCTGCTGTACTTCTTTATTTGTAACGTGATCTACTACTGCCACTTTTTTTATCCCCCTCAAATCACAAGTTTTCCGAATTTCTCTGCTCTGTTATTTGGCTCTTCCCATACGCTGTTATCAGGTCCGAGAGGAAGGATCTCACTTGGGTTTTTGTTTGCACCAAGAAGGTAGCCTCTCTTTATTGCATCGAAATCCGTTGCATTCTTAAATGCCGGGATAGAATAGAGCTCTCTTGAGTAATTCCAAAGATTCTCGTAGTCTCTGATGCGCTTCTTGTTGAGCCTAAAGCCAAAGTAGTAGGCTGTATCAAAGCGCGCAAGAGTTACATAGAGTCTGATATCGGCATCGGTAAGTCTGTCACCGAAGAGGAACCTGTTGTCCTTAAGGTGCTCTTCAAGCCAGTCAAGTCTGTCAAAAACAAGCTTGTAATTGAGCTCGTACTGCTCCTGAGTTCGTGCAAATCCCGCCTTATAAACACCGTTGTTGATCTCGTTAAAGATTATTTCATTGAGAGCATCGATGCCGGTTCTGAGATCCTGTGGATAAAGGTCAGGTGCTCCCTCTTTCCAGAATGGTTTCCAGACAGTCTCCCAGTAGTTGGTGAGTTTGTGATAGTCGTTGTTAACAACCTTTCTGGTCTTTAAATCAACGATTGTGGGAACCGTTGCTCTGCCCTGGTATTCGGGATCAGTCTCAGCATATATCTCAGGAAGGTAGCGGATTCCAAGTACCGGATCGACTCCGCCTTCATCCAGTGAAAACTCCCATCCCTTAGGGGTTCTGATCGGTGCAACCTTTCCTACACTGATGACATCCTCAGTGATTCCGAGAAGGCCGAATGCAATGACCTGTCTTGTAGCCCAGGGGCATAGCGGAGTCCAGATAAGTCTGTATCTGCCCGCCTCTACAGGGAGCTGACCCTCTTCATTTCCGAAGGGTGTATCAAATCTGTTCTTCTGTCTTACAAAAGCACCATTATCTGCGATTTCTCTTTTAAGCTCAGATGAGGCAACATTGCCAAATCCTGAATTATTCTTGTTTTGTTCTTCAACCTTTTTTCTGTGTGCTGCAAGTGAGCATGCAGCTGCTTCTAATTCCGGCATATATACCTCCAACATTTATATAATTTCAGGTCCTCTGAATATCAGATGATAAGGGTTTCTTTCATCCTGCAGTTCCAGAAAGGCCTGCTCTTTTTCTTTTACAATGTCAATCTGATCCCTGATTTCTTCAATACCTGAAAGTCTTTCGATATATCTTTTCAAATTCGGATAATCGGTAGCCTTGGCAAAGTTTAGCTTGCTCAGATAGTAGTAGATGTGATCGTGACGAAGAAGTATCTTGTAAAGCTCCTTATCTGCCTCACTTATCTCATCTCCCAGAAGAAATTCGGAATTACCGAGCCTGTAGTCGATACTTTCAAAGGCATCTTCCTCCAGATGAGCCCATCGCTCAAGCTCGTTCTGATAGGTTGCCTCTGCTGCCCTTTTAATGGGCTTAATGAGAGCATATTCAAGATATTCTTTTTCATGTTCCAAAGTATCATGGACAAAAAGTTCATTGGCATTTTCCTCCAAAGTGAACTTGTGCTCAGGGTCTTTTGACAACTTCTCTCTTCCTGTGGGAGCAAGGAGCTGACGATTATCAGGTCCTGTTCCTATAAGGCCGTATACATTACCGAGCTTAGCTCTCATGTGAGGAGACAACTGGTAGTGTTTCTTGATAAGCTCAAGCTTCGTATAATCATAGAAGCCCTTTGTCTGATAGATGTCTCTTGTGTATCCCCAAAGATTCGGGTAGTCCTGCAGTCTTTTCTTGTTGACGCCAAACACCAGGTGATAGTTGATGTGGAAGCGGATCAGGGCAACATAGAGATGAATATCGGAAAGTGTGATGTGATCTCCGTTTATAAATCTCCTGTCCTTTAGCCTCTCTTCCAGCGTATCCAGAGTCTTAAAGTAGTTATCAAAAGCCTCATCGAAGGTCTCTTGGTCTCTTGCAAAGCCGCATCCATAGGCGTCTACTTTCTTGTTGATAAAGTCGCTCCACTCGTCTATTTCTCCGCGAAGCGCCTCGGGATAAAGGTCCGGTGCTTTCTCTTTGTGGAACTTTTTCCAGTCAAGAACAAAGTATTTGGGAATATTCACCGGGTCGTTTTGCACTATCGCCCCTGTTGTAACATCTGCAATTGCAGGAACAGTGGACCTTCCGGTAAAGGTTGGATCTCCTTTTAAGTACGCGTCATCGAGATAATGGATCTTCAGAATGGGATCAACTTCTCCAAGGTCCTCTGAGAACACCCAACCTCTCGGGTCTCTGAGTATGCCGGTTTCGCCAATGCTGATAACTCTGTCAAGGCCAAGAAGGCGCAGTGTGATTACTGCCTTGTTTGAATGCGGACATCCCGGCATCCAGATCAGTCTGTACCTGTCTGCCTCCACAGGTAGTTTGTCTTCTCCGTCCCCAAACAATTTATCAAAGACAAATTTCCTACCCTCAACCTTTCCCGTAGTTTTATTTATCTGCTTTTTGAATGTATTCTCAAACAGCTCCACTGTCTGAAACGGCACTATATATGGCATTTTGGTCTCCCCTTATACCTCGATCCTCGATTCGGGATTTTTCCATGTTGGTCCCTTCATGTCGGATCTGTCTTTTTCATCCTCAAATCTGTAATTCTCGGGTAGGAAGAGCCCTGTATCTTCCATCCACCCAAGCTGCTCCGCAGTTCCGGAAAAGAGCTCCAGAGCAGTCTTTGCTCTTCTAAAGCCGAACTTCTCGTACATCTCCACGGTATGCGGGTGTGTATAAAGAATTACATTCTGGCCTTTAAGCTGCTCCAGGAGCCTACCTATGAGCTGTCTTCCGATTCCCTTTCCCTGGTATTCTTCATCAAGGGCAACGTTGTAAACAGCTGCCTGGAAGAGTCCGTCAGATAGTGCCCTTGCAACTCCTACTATACGTTCGCCGTCGTATACAAATACGACGGCGTAGCTGTTCTCAAAGACAATCTGTTGCTCTTTTGCAGAGTGGTCGGAGAGGTGAGATCTTCTTAAGACCTCAGCAACCTCCTCCCAATTGATATTCTCTTTTGTTGTCTTATAAGTAATATTCATGATTAATTAGTTTGTCTTTCCTGCATTAAGGATCTCTTCTTCAGGTGACTGATCAACTCCGCCAAAGAACTGCTCTGAGAGCTTCTTTAATGTTCCGTCGGCTTTGAGCTGCTTGATTGCTTCATCAATCTTATCTCTGAGCTCTGTCTCATCCTTAGGAAGAATATAGTATGCATAGAGATTATCAGCGATAAGCTTTACTTCATCCTCAGGAATGTTTGATTTGTCGATATCAAATCCGTACTCATCAACATAAGCTGTGTACATAGGGCCATCAATGATTCCGAAGGATGTTGTTCCGTCCTGGATGTGCTGAAGCTCAACTGTTGTATCTGCCTCTGTGTATGTAATGTTGATCTGTGCATCAGGATTCAGCTCGTTCCAGTGCTCAATCGCATTTGTTACTGATACGCCCGCACCACCTTCGAATGAAAGTCCCGCTGCATCTGCAAGTGATGTGATAGGTGTCTGGTCCTTACCATATACGAACACGTAGCTTACTTTGTCATAGGGAAGTGAATATAGATATGAGCTTGCTCTCTCTTCGTTGTATGAGAAGTTGTTAACACCAATCTGGTAGTTGCCTGCGTTAAGTCCTGCAAATACTGAAGGGAAATCTGTAACTTCAATCTCAAGATCATATTCAGGGATAATGTCGAATACTGCCTTCAGTACCTCGATGTCATAACCTGTAGGCTGATCATCCTCTCCAACATATACGTAAGGCTTAGGTCCGCCACCTGTTGCAGCCTTGATGGTTTTTACTTCAACAGCCTGTGCCTGATCTTCTGTTTCTGAGCTTTCTGTCTTTTCTGCAGCTTCCTCTGCTTTTGTATCAGCTGCATTTGCACTAGCTGTAGCTGCCTCTCCGCAACCTGTAAGTGATCCAATAACTAACGCTGTTCCTAAAACTGTAGCAATGAGATTCTTTTTCATATCTTTGTCCTCCTCAAAACTTAATCAAATTTGTTATTTAGGATTATGCTTTAGCCCGGCTCCTTTGTAAAAGACATGGTTCTTATAGCGGGTTATAAGTTTTACTTATCCCCTACAACACTCTGGCTCCTCTGTACCCACTACCGTTTACCTGTCAATGGGCCTGTATCCTTCCTTCCTGCCATAAAATGAAGCTTGAAAAAAGGTTGTACTCAAACCTTTTACCTGTCAAAGCGCCTGTATTCCTTCTTCCTGCCATAAAATAAAGCTTGAAAAAAGATTGTGCTCAAGCCTTTTACCTGTCAAAGCATCCACTTCCTTTCTCCCTGCCATAAAAATCATCCAGAAATCAGGTTGTGCTCAAGCGTTTTACATGTCAAAAAGCCAAAACACCCCTTCCTGCCACAAACTCATCCAACACCTTCCTGAAATCTGTGGCAAATCCGCACTTCATCGCCTCCGGGACATGAGAAAAGCTTGCACAAGGAGCTACTCCCTCCGAAAATCTGTGGCAAAATCCCGCCTTATCGCTCCCAGGACATGAAAAAAG
>NZ_ATWY01000023.1 GCF_000421405.1 Butyrivibrio sp. NC2007 | reverse complement strand
CGCTTATGCGGTATTATCAGTCGTTTCCAACTGCTATCCCCCAGTATGAGGCAGGTTGCCCACGCGTTACTCACCCGTCCGCCACTAAGATTAAACAAGATTTGACCGAAGTCTCGTCAGCGTCTAATCTCCGTTCGACTTGCATGTGTTAGGCACGCCGCCAGCGTTCATCCTGAGCCAGGATCGAACTCTCACGTTAAAATAAGTTCAATTCCAGCCAGAACTAAAACGTTAGCTTTCGTTCTGTCCGTTATTACTTTTGGTTTGTTACTTCTGAATAATTCTCTTGGAATTTTTCAGGGTTGCATTACTGTTTATTTGTCAAGGTGCAGGAGCCTAGAATCTGCTCCAGTGCTGCGTTTGCGCTGTTTTTTATTCATCAGCGCCGCAACGAATCTAACTATATCACCTGCCAAAAAAGATGTCAACAACAATTTTCAAATTTTTTTAAATTTTTTATATTCAAAACAAAAAAACGGCGCAACCACGCCGTTTTCGAGCCACAACTTTTTTTGAATTTCTTATGCACTGACCTCATTTTCAAGGAGCTGTCTTGAAACAAGGTCTGCAAAATCGCCTTTCATCGCCATAAGTTCCTCAAAGTATAAACAAAGCGTAAATATTATTCCTGCTCCTTATCTATAAACAGGACACCAAGTGTTCCCGGTCCGCAGTGCGATGAAACAACGCTGCCTGCTCTTGTCTCTAAGATTTCTCCGAATCGTTCCATTTTTGTGAGGTAGTCTTTTACCATGATTACAAGTTCGGGGCTGCATCCGGAATGAGTTATGAATACTCGCTCAGGTTTAGCACTCTTTAGGGCATCTTCCATGTCTTTTACATAGTCGCTTATATACTTCTGAGGAAAACCTCTGTATTTATTCTCAGGCCTCATTCCTCCGTCAACTACAGCGATCCTGGGGTGGAGCTTTAGAGCGTTGCCAAAATAAGCTGCAACGCCTGAGCATCTTCCGCCTCTGTAAAGATATGTAAGGGTCTCAACAACAAAGCTGGCCCTTACGCGGGGAATCAGCTTTTCTATATAGTCTGTAATCTCCGCTGCACTTTTGCCGCTTTCCGCCATCTGCGCAGCTTCAATTATCAGAAGTCCTATTCCTGTTGAAAGATTTTTGGAATTTATTACATGAATATGATCCTCCATGGCAAGTTCCTCAGCTGCCAGCATACAATTGCTGTAGCATGAGGACATGGAGGCTGAGATTGTAAAGATAATATAGTCGTCCGCATCATATGTCTTTAGGATATTCATGATGTCATTGACGCTTGGAGCAGCCGTTCCCGGCGTTTTCTCCGTCTCGTCGGACCACTTATAGATGTCGTCGGGAGTGATATTAACTCCGTCCAAATACTCGTCTTCTCCGAGTCTTACATACAAAGGAATAATACCTATGTCGTATTTCTTGATCAGCTCGGGCGAGAGGTCACATGTGCTGTCTGAAAGTATCTTGATCATTGTATTCTCCGTTTTATTTAAGAACTATCGTCTGAGTTTCTCCCCTGATAGTTGCGATCATTCCAAGACTCTCTATCTTAGTTGCTTCCTTTTCACTTATCTGCGTGAGGACCACAACGCTCTCGTGCGCCCTGGAATCTATATTCCCGGAGTATGATGAGAGGTCATTAGGAAGGAAAGTAACCGATGAATAGCCAATATCCTTGCCGTTTAAGATTATCTTAAAGCTAAGTCCAAGCGGAATAAGATTAACACTCTTTTCTGTATCTGATCCGTTATAGAGATCAAAGCGAAGCACTAAAAGCCTTTTGCTCTTATCTGCATTTACTACATAGCTCTTTGAACTCTCGGGATATGTACTGGATACTGAATAGCCCTGATATGACAAGAAGATATCAGGCATGATCTCCTGTGACTCATCAGATGATAAGGTTATTGCATTGGGATCTGATACTTCTGTTGCTTCTTCACTGCTATCGCCTTCAGTAGCTTCTGTGCCCTCAGTCATAGCATCAGGATCTGTTGTAAGCTCCTGTCCTTCAGGCTCTGTCTTCTCTAATGCAGGTTCTGGCTCTTGTACCTGCGCAGGAGCCTGGTCTTTTTGACTGTTCTTGGCTGCCTGTTCTTTTGCAAGTTCTATCTCAGCAGCCCTTGCAGCTTCTTTCTGCCTTTCTTTAAGGACCTCTTTTGCATCCACAACAACCAGTCGCTCCTGGCCGTTATTTGAATACTTCATCAAAAGACCTGCAGCATATTCCACAGTCTGTTTATACTGCTCCTCAGTCAGATCCGGAAATTTCGTTCCGCATCCTGTCATCATGAGCGTTGTCATAACTATTAGTACCGCCTGCAAATACCTTTTTTTCATCATACTATTTTGTCTCCAGTTCAAAATAGAATTCCACACCATTATCGTAATTTATGACACCGTATTTCTGGTGCATACCTTCCATAATAGCCTTAACAATCGAAAGTCCTACTCCGCTTCCTCCGTATTCTCTTGTCCTTGCCTTATCTACCTTGTAGAACTTCTCCCAGATATGATCTATGCTGTCCTCAGGAATAGGTTCTCCCGTATTAAAGACGGATACTCTTACATGATTATCCTCAGTTGTGGTGATCTTGACCTCGATCACCTTCTCTCCGTCTATGTGGTTGATGGCGTTGCTGTAGTAGTTCTGCAGCACTTCCTCAATCTTGAATTCATCCCCCCATACAAATATCGGCGGATAATCTCCGAATTTAACGGTTACATCCTTCTGCTTAGCCAGCATGGATGCGGATTTAAGGTAATTGGATACCATATCGACAATATCAAAACGCTCCATATTGGCGCTCTCATTGCCAAACTCAAGCTGATTAAGTGTAAGGAGCTTCTTGACCATGATGTTCATCTTGGATGCTTCATCCATGATTACTTCACAGTAAAAGTTCCTGCTTTCCTCGTCGTCGTTAATACCTTCCTTAAGTCCCTCTGCATAGCCCTGTATAAGAGCAATGGGAGTCTTGAGCTCATGTGATACGTTTGAGAGGAACTCTTTTCGCATGGTATCAATCTCTTCCTTGCGGGCGATATCCCTCTTTAGAGCAATATTGGCATTCTTGAGTTCCTTGATGTTTGACTCAAGGGTCTCAGAAAGCTCATTCATGTTCTGCCCCAGAACATCTATCTCGTTTCGGTATTCATTCTCAGGTACATATTTAGCTTCGAAATTAAGCTTTTTCATGTCATCTGAGATGTAATAGAGCCTCTTGATTGGGTCAGTTACTTTTTTACAAATATAGAGAATAAGGACAGAACCAACAACGATGGCAATCAGCGCTACATATACCATAAAAGTGTTGGATATGCTAACGTTGTCTCTGATACTCTCCATAGTGGTCCTTACAAGAACCAGATTTCCGTTTCCGACAATGCCCCACATCTCCAGGTATTGTCTGCCTGTCCCCTTATCCACAGTGATCTGAAGAGTATAGTCATCTCCGTAATCTATTATTGTCCTGTCGGACATATTGCTGGCCATTCCTGTTGCAGAGCTTATCATGTTATCCCACAAAACCTTTGCAAGGAGCTCAGCATTGTTACTGGATGTCTTAAGTGTCTTTGAATCAGCATCCAGTACTATCATCTCGATGTTGTATCTCTCGCAGATATGATAGATTTCAACATCGAATTCTTCAGAGGTAATGTCTCCGCTTCCTATGGCCTGAGATATACTCCTGTAGGCAGCTATAATGGCTTCTCTCTTGTTCTGGATATAAAACTTCTCCATAAAGAAGAGGTTAACAACAAGGCACATCAAAAATGTGCCTACCATAGTGCCGATGAATAAAGCACTAATCTCAAATCTCAGCGAATGGATCTTTTTCTTTTTCATTTGGTACTCATGCCTCGAACTTATAGCCCATACCCCAGATGGTCTTGATCATCTCGCCCTTATCGCCGAGCTTTCCTCTGAGCTTTTTAACATGGGTATCAATGGTACGCGCATCACCAAAATAGTCGTAGTTCCAAACGTTGTTAAGTATCTTTTCACGGGAAAGAGCAACTCCCTTGTTCTCAAAGAAGTAAGTTAAAAGCTCAAATTCCTTGTAGCTGAGCTCAACTTCTTTTCCATCTACCAAAACGCTGTGTGCAACCTTATTCAGGACAATTCCGTTTTCCTCTAAAACTTTTTCATTTACAGACTTGCCTGTGGTTCTTCTAAGGATTGCCGAAACTCTTGCTGCCAGGATCTTTGGGCTAAAGGGCTTTGAAATATACTCATCAACACCAAGTTCAAAACCAAGAAGTTCATCCCTCTCTTCGGCTTTGGCTGTCAGCATGATGATCGGTACCTTTGAAGTTGTCCTTATCTCTCTGCATACCTCCCAGCCGTCTCTCTTTGGCATCATTACATCAAGGATAATAAGTGCTATATCTTTGTCAGCATAGAATGTATCAAGGGCCTGCTGGCCATCCTCAGCCTCAAGGACAATGTATCCGTCCTTTGTAAGAAAGTCCTTTACAAGCTTTCTCATTCTGCTCTCGTCATCTACTACAAGTATCTTTAAATCGTCCACTGAAGGTTTCCTCCTGTCTAATTTGTTCCTGTATCCTCATCATAGCCTTTCGTACCTTCAATGCCAAGTCTTTTTTCCGCTTCCCTGACGGCTTTTTCCCTGTCAGAAAGCTCCTGTTCCCATCCGGCGTAGCGATTTGTGATGTTTTTCCTGTAATTTATGATGTTATCGGTCTCCGCAGTGACGGTAATATAGAACATCACCCCAATCAGAATAAGCAGCACAATGTTCAGGATTATCGAGAAGATGGTCTTAAAATTTGCTTCCTTTTTGGGTTCCTGAGGCAGGATTCTCTGCTTCACATTAAGGCTGTCCATGGCGGAGTGCCTTGTCATGGAAACATTCAAAGGGATAGGGATCAGATCTTCCTCCTTATAACCGCTCTCAAGGAGTTTGTGCCTTAGCCCTACCAGATATTCCCAGCCTATGGGAGTCTTGAATATCTTATTTTCAATTGATTTCTCATAAACGGCTTTTATATCGACAGGTCTTGATGCCTTGACCCTTGCCTCAAGAAGATTTATCTTTGATAGGTCCATGGACGCCTTCTGTGCGTCGTTTTCTGATAAAAACTCATACCCGCCAACTATAAACTTTTCTTTGCCTTTTCCTTCATCAGCCGCCATATTCAGCTCCGTAAGATGCTATGAATACATTAACACTTCTGGCCTTAAGGGTCTTGTTGCGCCATGTCATAGGCTTTGGTCTGTTGTAAAAATACTTGCCACCCTCATCTCCGGTATCAACGCAAAGAGCCCAGAAAGCTCCTTCCGGAGGATTTGGAAGCATCATCTGTATATCTTCCCAGTAAGCATTTATGGCAAGATATACGATATCATCATGTCCTTTTTTCTTTATGTAACCGGCAAATCTCACGCAGATAACTCTGGAGTCCTTGGTGATATTGCCGTGGTCAGGATTCTCTGTATGCACGGAAATTGATGGATATCCGCACTGAGCCGGCCTTAGCTCTTTTCTTATACAGGGGTGCTTTCTCCTGAACTGGATCATATTCCTGTAGAAATCAAAGAAGTTCTTGTTCTTATCAAGAAGATCCCAGTTGAGCCAGCTTATCTCATTGTCCTGACAATATGCATTGTTATTGCCAAACTGTGTGTTGCCAAATTCATCCCCGGCATAGATCATCGGGGTTCCTCTGCTGCACATAAGCACAGTTATGGCATTTCTCATCATCCTGAATCTGAGGTCATTAACCGACGGATCATCGGTTTCACCCTCGCATCCGCAGTTCCAGCTTCTGTTGTCGTTGGCTCCGTCCGTGTTATTCCAGCCGTTATCCTCATTGTGCTTGTTGTTATAAGAATACAGGTCATAGAGAGTAAAGCCGTCGTGACAGGTTATGAAATTAACCGAAGAATCGTATCCAAGGTACGATCCGCCGTAAAGGTCCATGGAACCTGTAATTCTCTTGACTGCTTCAGGTGCTGACCAGATATCGCCCTTCAGGTAGGATCTGATATCATCCCTGTACTTGCCGTTCCACTCAGCCCATCTCTTCCAGGCAGGGAAGTTACCAACCTGATACATTCCGCCTGCATCCCAGGCTTCTGCAATAAGCTTAACGTTTCCAAGTATCGGGTCGTATGCAAGCCTCTGAATAAGCGGAGGCTTCTCCATGGGAGCTCCGTCCTGGTCTCTTCCGAGGATACTTGCAAGATCGAACCTGAATCCGTCCACACGATATTCCTCAACCCAGTATCTGAGGCACTCAACGATGAATTCCTGTACCATCGGGTGGTTACAGTTCATGGTGTTTCCGCATCCACTAAAATTGTAGTACTGCCCGTAAGGAGTCAGCAGATAGTATATGTTGTTATCAAAGCCCTTAAATGAGATAAACGGGCCGTTTTCATTGCCCTCAGCCGTGTGATTGAACACAACATCAAGGATAACCTCAATTCCGTTATCCTTAAGGGTCTTTATCATATGCTTAAGTTCAACGCCCTCTTTGTTGTACTCACTCTGAGAAGCGTAGCTGGTATTTGGTGCAAAAAAGCTGATGGTGTTATATCCCCAGTAATCAAGGAGAGTCTTTCCGTTTACCTCTCTCTTGTCTCTGGTCTCATCAAACTCAAAGATCGGCATCAGCTCAACAGCTGTTATACCAAGTCTCTTTAAGTATTCTACCTTCTGTTTGATGCCGTCAAAGGTTCCTCTGAACTTAACTCCCGATGATGGGTCCATGGTAAAGCCCCTTACATGCATCTCGTAGATAACGGAGTCGCACATGGGGATTCCCAGTGAATTGGTATCATTCCACTCAAAGTTATCTCTAACCACCCTTGCCCTGTAGGCTCCGTCGCGATTTGGATTCTGTCCCCATATCCTCTGGCCTGAAACAGCCTTTGCAAACGGATCCAGCAGCAGATGATTCTTATCGAACAAAAGACCTTTCTCCGGCTCCCAGGGTCCGTCAACACTGTAGGAGTACTCGAGATTTTCAATATCAAGGCCAAAAACGATCATTGAATACACTTTACCTATCCTGTAGCTCTCCGGGAAAGGAATCTGCACAAAGGGCTTTATTTCGCCTCTTTTGTACAAAAGAAGGGTTATAGACGTAGCCCCGTTGGAATAGGCAGTAAAATTAACGCCATCAGTAAGCATGGTGGCGCCATTTATGTTGTAGAAGCCGGGTCTGATCCTGTAGCCGTTTACTTCATTAAGGGCAAGGAGCTGCCTTCCCACATCTGCTTTTCTGAGCTCTCTGGGTGCGCTTTCGCCGATTTCTACTGGTTTTTTAGGCTTTGCGTGTCTTCTAATCTCGTCCATAGTTATATTTTACCACTACTGAGGGGTGCAAAGAATAAAAAAAGATGAAATTTTGTACGCAAGCGTAACAAAATTTCATCTTTTTTATTCTCTATAAGGCAAAAGCCAAATTATACGGGATATGCCCCATTCTTAGTATCAGCTGCTGTAATATCAACCTTATCCTTCTGAGCTGCACGATACTTGAAGAAGTCTGTAGCAACCTGAGGGAACAGTGCATATGAGAGAACGTCCTCATCCTGCTCCTTCCACTGTGCAACTTCCTTCTCGAACTCAGGAAGTCCGGGCTCGAGCTTATCAGCAGGTCTGCATGTGATAACCTCTCTGTCGCCGATGATCTTCTTCTGAACTTCAGGGTTGAAAGGCTTGATTGTCTTACCATAAGCACCTGCAAGGAGGTCCTTGGTCTGGTCAGTAGCAACCTTGTATCTCTCGCCCATAAGTACGTTCATAACAGCCTGAGTACCAACGATCTGTGATGAAGGTGTAACAAGAGGTGGCTCACCGAAGTCCTTACGAACTCTTGGGATCTCCTCAAGCACTGCTGTGTACTTGTCGCTTGCATTCTGCTCCTTGAGCTGGCTAACCATGTTGGAAAGCATTCCGCCGGGAACCTGATACATAAGAGTCTTGATGTTAACACCAAGAACCTTAGGATCAAGAAGTCCGCTTGCAAGGCACTCTTCTCTGTAAGGTCTGAAGTAATCAGCAATCTCAGCAAGAACCTTCTGATCAAGTCCTGTCTCGAAAGGCTGTCCCTTGAAGGCCTCAACCATAACCTCTGTAGCAGGCTGTGATGTACCAAGAGCGAAAGGTGAAATAGCACAGTCGATGATATCAACACCTGCCTCAGCAGCCTTCATGTATGTCATGCTGGCAACACCTGAGGTGTAATGTGTGTGAAGGTCGATAGGAAGCTTGGTTGCTCTCTTAAGAGCCTTAACAAGCTTTTCTGCCTCGTAAGGAAGAAGAAGTCCTGCCATATCCTTGATACAGATTGAATCTGCACCCATGTTCTCGATATCTTTTGCAATGTTCATCCAGTACTCTTCTGTGTAAGCATCACCAAGGGTGTATGCAAGAGCGATCTGAGCATGTCCGCCTTCCTTCTTGCAGGCCTTAACTGAAGCCTCAAGGTTACGAAGGTCATTCAGACAGTCGAAAATACGGATGATATCGATACCGTTAGCGATTGACTTCTGTACGAAGTACTCAACTACGTCATCGGGATAATGCTTGTATCCAAGGATGTTCTGTCCACGAAGAAGCATCTGAAGCTTGGTGTTCTTAAATCCTGCCCTGAGCTTACGAAGTCTCTCCCATGGATCTTCCTTAAGGAATCTCATTGAAGCATCGAATGTAGCACCGCCCCAGCACTCAACAGCATTGTATCCAACCTTATCCATTGTATCGATGATTGGAAGCATCTTCTCTGTAGGCATTCTGGTTGCGATCAGAGACTGATGAGCGTCACGCAGAACGGTCTCATTGATGCGAACTGGTTTTCTCTCTAATTCTGCCATATCTAATATCCTTTCTAAGATAATTATTATCTAAATCTTAAACGCCGAAGACGGCCATGAAGGTACCTGCTACTACGGCAGTACCGATAACTCCGGCAACGTTAGGTCCCATCGCATGCATGAGCAGGAAGTTGGATGGATCATACTCTGCACCAACCTTCTGTGATACACGGGCAGCCATAGGTACGGCTGAAACACCTGCGGAACCGATGAGCGGATTGATCTTGCCCTTGGTAATAAAGCACAGGAGCTTACCTAAGAGACATCCTGCTGCAGTACCAAATGCAAAAGCGATAAGTCCAAGAACAACGATGATAAGAGTTGTCTTGTTGAGGAATGCCTCAGCACTTGTTGTAGCACCAACTGATGTTCCAAGAAGGATAACTACGATGTACATAAGTGCGTTTGATGCTGTCTCCTGGAGCTGACGAACAACGCCTGACTCTCTGAAGAGGTTACCGAGCATCAGCATACCGATAAGAGGTGCTGTTGTAGGAAGGATCATACATACAACGATAGTAACGATTACAGGGAAAAGAATCTTCTCAAGCTTGGAAACCTCTCTAAGCTGCTGCATTCTGATGGTTCTTTCCTTCTGTGTTGTAAGAGCCTTCATGATAGGTGGCTGAATCATTGGAACCAGAGCCATGTAAGAGTAAGCTGCAACGGCGATAGGTCCAAGGATTGATGTCTGGTGGAGCTTGGATGCAAGGAAGATAGATGTAGGACCATCTGCTCCTCCGATGATTGATACTGCTGCAGCCTGCTGATCATTAAAGCCAAATGCGATGGCCATGAAGTAAGCTGAGAAGATACCAAACTGAGCTCCGGCTCCCATAAGGAAGCTGATAGGATTTGCAATAAGCGGACCAAAGTCTGTCATAGCACCTACACCCATGAAAATAAGTGAAGGAAGGATAGCCCACTCATCCAAGATATAGAAATAATGGAGAAGTCCACCGGCTGCACCATTTGCCGGCTCTGCCATGATTTCAGGATAAATATTTACAAGAAGCATACCGAAAGAAATCGGTACCAAAAGCAAAGGTTCAAATCCCTTGGCAATGGCCAGGTACAAGAACACGAGCGCTACCACGATCATGATGTAGTTGCCCGGCTCCATTGTTGTAAAGGCTGTCTGTTGCCAGAGATTAGATAATGTATTAACTATGTAATCCATTCGTATCCTCTTTCTGTTTTTTCAAACTTTAAGTTTCTCTGACCTTATTAGTTAAGAGTTGCAAGTACTCTTCCTGCCTCTACTGCATCACCTGCAGCAACATCAATGCTTGCTACTGTTCCGTCCTGAGGAGCTACCATAGGGATCTCCATCTTCATAGACTCAAGAGTAACAACTGTGTCGCCCTTCTTAACTGAAGCGCCAACGTTAGCATCGATTCTGAGAACCTTACCTGCTGCACCTGCCTCGATCTTGATAGAACCTGCGCCTGCGCTGGCCTTCTTAGCAGGAGCTGCAGGAGCCTTAGGAGCGGGAGCTGCTGCTCTTGCTACGGGAGCTGCTCCGCCTGCGCCTTCCTCTACTGTTACATCATATACGTTTCCGTTAACGGTTATTGTATAGTTCTTCATTGTTTCTCCTTTCAAAGCCCAAAGCTTATCTGTTATTCTTCCATTTTGAATTTACTTTTCTGATAGATCTTACTGTGAAGCCATCTGTAGATGCGCTTCCCTCATATGCTGCGATAGCTGCTGCAATAACTGCAACCAGCTCAGCGTCAGAGGAAAGATCCTCTTTGTCAGCAATCTGAGTGATTGTATTATCCATTGCCTTCTGGGCAATTTCCTTATCGCTCTCTTTCTTCTTTCTGCCTGTTCCGGAGATAAGCGGGAACAATGAAATTATAAGAGAAATAATGATAAGTACTGCGAATGCCATTCCCATTCCGAGAAGAGTATTAAGTCCGGCATTCTCAAGCTTCTCTCCTGTGGTCTTATTGACTGTAATACCTACGTCTGTAGGAAGACCACTGTTGTTTAAATACATCTCCATAAGAGCGGAGTGCTTGGTTCCTGTAACTGTGGCGTCAAGTACAAGAACGCCGTCATCATTGATGTAGTAGGTTGTATCGGTTACCTTTACTTCATCAGCAAGTGTGTCTTTTGAAGTAAATCCGATATCCTTAATAGCCTTATACCAGCTATCATATCCGGATCTGCAAACCTCAAAGAAGTCATCGTCATAGGTGATTGTTCCGCCCTGCTGACTTGTAGCTATATCAAAGTACAGCTCCTTCTCGAAGTTCTCTGGGGTTATGTCGCGAAGATACCACTGTTCGAATAACCTGTCCTCGAATATGTTGGCATAATTAGCCATGAAATCCTGGTTGAATTCTTCGGGATTGTATCTGCTACCCTCAACAGTGTTGTAGGTAATCTCTTTTCCACAGGCTGTTAAACCAAGGAGGCAGCTCATAACAAGTCCCAAAACAAGTATTTTATGCTTCATTCTGAGTGCTCCCTTCATTAAACTGTGCCGTGTTTCTTGGCAGGACGCTCATCCCTCTTTGTAAAAAGCATCTCGAAAGCGCCGATGACATACTTTCTTGTGTCAGCGGGCTCGATGATCTCATCTACATATCCTCTTGCTGCAGCGCTCTTAACATTGTTCTGAAGCTGAGCATACTCTGTAGCTGTCTTGGATACTGTCTCAGCATCCTTGCCGTCACAAATGATCTTGGCTGCGATATTTGCATCCATTGTTCCGATCTGAGCATCAGGCCAGCTGATGGTGATGTCTGCACCAAGAGCCTTGGAGTTCATAACAACATAAGCACTTCCAAAAGCCTTGCCGGTTACAAGGTTAACCTTTGGAACTGTTGCGTTTGCAAGAGCAAATACAAGCTTGCCTGCAGCCTTTGCAACGTGCTTCTCATCACACTGTGTTGAGCCAAAGCCTGTTGCATTTGTAAGTGTAAGAACAGGAATATCGAAAGCATCGCAGAAGTTAATGAACTCAGCTGCCTTGTTGCATGCATGAGCTGTGAGCTTGTCACCAAACTTCTCTGCTTCCTTGCCGTTCTCGTCAAAGAGTGCTGTACGGTTTCCTACAAGACCAACGGTTGAGCCGTTAAGCTTAACAAAACCAGTAACCATCTCTTTTGCATAGTCTCTCTTTGTCTCAAAGAATACGCCGTTATCAGCGATCTGACCTGCGATAAGAGCAGGATCTGCTGTGTAGCCGTCGAGATTCTCGCATGCTCTGTTGAGATCATCTGTGCACTCGTCATAGGAATCACCGTCTTCGTTGTTTGAAGGAAGAAGTGAAACGAGCTCTCTGATCTGAGCATAGATTGTAGCCTCATCAGCTACAACATCAACGTTGCCTGCGTTCTCGCTCTGCCACTTGGCACTTGATGTATCAAGCTTCTCTTTGTAGTTGCCATCAAGTACGTTAGGTGAGTTGACAAACATTTTAGCCTTGTCAGACTCCATGAATGTGAAATCTGTAATTGAAGGGATTAAAGCAAGTCCTCCACCACATGTTCCAAAGACAGCTGTTATCTGAGGAACTACACCTGAAGCCTCCACCTGCTTAAGATAAATCTCACCGAATGCATTGAGTGCATCGCTGCCTTCCTGAAGACGAAGGCCTGCTGAATCGATAAGTCCGATAACAGGTGATCCGGTCTTAATAGCCAGGTCATAAAGACGAACGATCTTCTTGGCATGCATCTCACCAATAGATCCGCCAAGTACAGACGAATCCTGGCTGTATACATACACCAGATTTCCGTCAATGACACCGTAGCCGGTTACTACACCGTCTGATGGTGTCTCTTCCTGTTTCAGATTGAAATCTGTGCTTCTTGCGGTCACAAGTGCGCCAATTTCAACGAAACTGTTTTCATCGAGCAAAGCATTTATTCTTTGACTCGCTTGTGAAGAACTACTCATTTGTTTACCTCCATGAATATATTTTTATGCATAAATTCCGCAACTTTAGTCACAGTATAGTATATCACAAAAGTCGGCAAAAAAAAGAGGAGAATGCCAATTAATTCACATTCTCCCTAGGTTTTTAAATATCAAGTTTTAAATTTACCTCTGCTTCGGCCTGTGCCTTGAACTCTTCTACCTGTACAGTGCCTATTGCCGGCAGTTCTTCGATGGAGCGAACTCCAAAACTCCTTAAAAACTCCTCTGTGGTTCCGAACAGAAGTGGTCTTCCCGGAGCATCGAGCCTTCCAAGCTCCTGAACCAGTCCAAACTCCACAAGTCTGTTGACTGCATGATCGCTGTTAACGCCGCGGATCTTCTCAACTTCAAGCCTTGTTATAGGCTGCTTGTAAGCAATTATGGAAAGGGTCTCCATGAGCGAATCGGTCAGTACTGCCTTTTTGGGTGCCTTGGCAATCTTGACCAGGTACTCGTACATCTCCTTTTTTGTGCAGAGCTGAACGGCTTTATCAAGCTCAATGATTCCTATTCCGCTGTCCTGCTTCTCATATTTCTCTTTCAGATATGCAATATAGTCTTTAACCTTTTTGGGCTCCTCCTCCATTGCCTTGGCAAGGGAATTTATCTCAACGGAATCTCCCATGGTAAAAAGAATAGCCTCAACGATGGCTGCGCCTTCTTCTCTGGTCATCTTAGTTTGCCTTTCTGGATGTAATTATTATGTCGCCGAATGTGGTCTCCTGCTCGATCTCTATCTCGCCAAGCTTCATCTCCTCAAGCATAACAAGAAAGGTCACAATGATCTCGGTCTTGCTGTGCTGTTTTTCAAGGAGCTGCCTGAAACTGAATCTCTCGTGTTCTCTGATGTATGCCTTGATATAAAGAGTCTTGGCATCCATGTCGATTTCTTCCTTCTCGATGTTTCCGAACTTACTTCTGATCGGATCCACCTTATCCTCCTGCCTTTTAAGGAGTTCCTGGAAGATTGAATTAAGCTTGGTCAGAGTTGTATCGCCAATAAGGTCTGAAAAGTCAATGGGCATCTCGTAGTCCTTGACTTCCTTAGGCAGGTCTTTTGCCCTGAACCACTGCATGTCGGCATCCATCTGCATGTCCCTGAGTTCGTATGCCATATATTTGTACATCTTGTACTCAAGGAGCTTCTCAACAAGCTCTGCTCTGGGATCCTCTTCCTCGCCGTCCTCATTTACTTCCTTGGGAAGAAGCATCTTGCATTTAATATCGATAAGCGTTGCTGCCATAACCAGAAATTCAGAGGTAACGTCCATGTCTTCCCTCTGCATGGCATTAATGTATGCCATATACTGCTCTGTAATGGTAACGATGGGAATATCGTAAATATCTATCTGATTCTTATCGATCAGGTGCATAAGAAGGTCAAGGGGGCCTTCAAACACCTGAAGTTTGACCTCAAGTGACATTCTTTTTTCCTCGTAGTTTTATAACAGAAATCTCACCCGGATTAAACATCCTCACATGAATTGTGTGAGTTCCGAGGCCTCTGCTGAGTATCATGGTGCTTCCATCCTTCTCATACTTTCCGGCATCGTATTTAGGGAAAAGAGCTATTGCAGGCGATATTACACCTCCAAGAAGCGGAAGCCTTATGATCCCGCCGTGAACATGGCCGGAAAGAACAAGGTCAGCTCCCCAGTCGGCATAGTTTTTAAAATAGATCGGATTATGAGCAATGAGTATCTGATAATGCTCCTTCTCAGCAGTATTTACGCGGCCTAAAAGATTATCGAGATAGTCATCTTCCATATTGGCTTTAACAACCTTCTTAAAAAAGCCAAGGTCAAGGCAAAGACCGGTAACTCTGATGTTTGTTTCTTCTATCATCACAGAGTCATTTTCAAGATACACGGCTCCGGCTCTTTTTAATCTGTTCTTATATCTGTCAAAGAGATTCCCAAAGGAATCTTTATATGTCTTTATCTTCTCCTCGTGATTGCCGTTTGAGATATATACGGGATATCTGGATGAAAGATTCTCCAAAAGTCGCAGCCCCGAATCCACCTCAACATTGTGATGGTTCTTAGTTGCAGTGATCATATCACCCGCGCAGAATATGGCATCCGGCGATATCTTATCAACAGCTTCTATAAGCTTTTCATTGTCCTTCCCGTAAAAATATCCGTGAAGGTCAGTCAGAAATACATACACGAAGTCCCTATCCAGCTTGTCAGTAGTAACTTCATACTCATAAATCTTAAAATTATGAGTGTCGTGATATATGACAATACCGGATAAAACTATCAGTAATGCAATTATGACAATAGTAGAAATCAACATAGGCACTTATCCCAATTCAAACGTAACAAAAAGTATTTTATCACAGCTAAGCACAGATTTGTACTTTGAGTTTTGCAGATACATAAAAAGGTCCCCGGAAAATCCAGGGACCCTTCCAATTGATTTAGTTATATTTGCGCTTTCTTGCTGCTTCAGACTTCTTCTTGCGTCTTACGCTTGGCTTCTCGTAGTGCTCTCTCTTACGGATCTCCTGCTGGATACCAGCCTTTGCGCAACTTCTCTTAAAACGACGCAGTGCGCTATCCAAAGTCTCGTTTTCTTTTACTACTACAGTTGACATCTCTACTCTTACCCTCCCTTCAGTCCCATTAAGTACATGACTGATTGGGTTATTTGCTATGTTTTGAGCCATTTGCTCACATAACATCACATATTATTGCATAAAACCCAAATTCCGTCAAGGGAAAATTTAAATTTCTTTTAGTTATTTTATTCCACTCTCTCAATCCCCAAAAGCTTAAAGCCAAGAGAATTGTTCAGATATGGACGAATATGTGCGATATAAATACCGTTTCCGGGATCTTCTTCATCTCTTTTCTGTTGCCAGTTCAGATCACCCGGAGTAAGTTCATAGACAGGACCGAAGTGATAATCAAAGCACTGTAGCTCTTCGTTATAATCATAGTCTTCAGGACCGTCTACTCTGTTTCTGTTTCCGTATCCGCTGGCATATACCAGTTCATTATAACTTGGACTGTATAACAAAAGTGAAGCACCTTCCGGATAAACACTCGGATTATCCTGCATTACACTATTTACATCTAGTTCAAGCGAAAACATATCACGGAAAAAGGTCTTGGCATATGCAAGGGATCCGCCGAGCAAATTCTTCTCTCCGACAGCCTTGCTGTAAAACTCCTCAAATTCCTCTTTTCCAATCTCACTCTTTAGGTACATCTTGTTAGTACCATCGCCCTGATCGACGATGCAGGCGAATCGCTCAGACTGGATATTTTCATTGTCCTTGTTGATTCCTGCCTTTAAGTACATCTGAAGAAGCAGTGGATCCTTTGAGAGTATATCTTCAAGCTCCTTAGTGGTTCCAACCGGTACAACATACTCCATACCCTGCTGGTCATAGAGGTCTCTGGAGGTAACCATGTTATCCATGATTCCCCAGAAGATATCCTTCTGCTGCTGAGTAGGCTGGAAGTTTGTATAGTTTCCGTCAACAAACTCATCAAAGCTCTCAAGCTTATCAGCTTCTGCCCCGCTAAATCCGCAAAGGTTATACAGAACATAGGAATAATATGCCTTCTGCTTATCCTCTTCCTCGTCAACAGGTCTTGGATAGGTCAGCTTCATCTGATATATTTTTTCGTTTTCTATCCTGCAAAGATCATAAACGCGTTCAGCCTCAGCTCCGCCATCGGCGTAAGCCGTAATGATCACAATGGCATTATCCTTTTCCTTTGAGATCTGACTCTTTTCCACAACAGGTGAAAAGAGCTTGTCTTTCTCGGAACTTATGACCTTCTCCATCATGGCGTCCATGTCTTTTTTGTAATTAAGTCCGTTTTCATAGACGCTAAAAACAGCTGTTGAACCATCCGATCCGGAGAACGTGATGCTTCTTATGATCTTGCCAAAGTCACCATCTTCCTGATTATTCACCATCTTCACATCATTGTAGATATCTGATGGATAGTTAAAAGAAAATCCGGTGATCTCCGAGTCATATCTCTTGTACTTGGTATAGTCAAGCACCTGAGAGTTTTCATAATTGGCACGGTTAGATTTGTACAGGCCAAATTCTTCCATGAGTTGCTGTGGTGAAACCACAGTGCTCTCTTCTGTTGCTGCATCAGGCCCTTCTACTATAACTGCCTGAGACGGTTCATCATTTCCAAGGTCAACTTTGGGCTGTCTGTACAAAAGAGCCAGTCCTATGCCAAGGCACACGACAACGAACAGCACTGTTCCGGAGATAACAAGCCGCAACTGGAGTTTCCTGCTTGATGCTCCTTCATACTGCCCTTCGTTTTCTTCGCCTTTCAGGACATTGTCTATGGGGCCTTCATCAAGGAGTCTGTCCATTTCACCCTCAACTTTCGAAAGCTTATGAAACAGCTCCTCGTACTGTGTCCCCGACATGTCATTGTAGCGATTCTCAGAAGCAAACTTCTCACCGATTTTTTCGATGATGTGCTTTTTCTGAGTCTCGAGCTCTTTTAATTCTTCTTCAAAGGCGTCTTCATTTTGAGTCTTAATTTGTAGTAAATCGAATAGCCCCATCATTTTCCTTTTTATCCTATCTGCTCACCAAGGATCTTTTCTGCCTCAGCTATGGCATCTGCGATACCTGCAGGGTTCTTGCCGCCGGCCTGAGCCATGTTCGGACGACCACCGCCGCCTCCGCCTACCTTAGGCGCAATTGCCTTAACGAGGTTACCTGCATGAGCACCCTTTGCCATTGCTCCGTCAGTAGCCATGGTTACAAGGTTTACCTTGCCATCAAGCTCAGAGATAAGAACTACTACGCCCTCACCGAGCTTAGTCTTCATCTGGTCTCCCAAGTCTCTAAGGCCGTTCATGTCAACACCCTTAACAGATGTAGCAAGGAGCTTAACTCCCTTTACTTCCTTGACCTGGTCGCCCACATCTCCGAGAGCTGCCTGAGCTTCCTTACTCTTTAAGGACTCGTTCTCGCTCTTAAGAGCCTTGAGCTCCTCCTGGAGCTTCTTTATATGGTCATTTATATCGGCAGGTGTTGTCTTAAGTGCCTTAGCTGCCTCTTCAAGCTTATTCTCAACATCTCTGTAGTAATTTCTTGCATTGCTTCCTGTGAGAGCTTCGATACGACGAACTCCTGCTGCAACGCCGCTCTCTGAAACAATCTTGAAGATACCTACATGACTTGTATTTGATACGTGAGTACCACCGCAGAGCTCTATGGAGAAATCTCCCATCTTGACTACGCGGACTCTCTCGCCGTACTTCTCACCAAACAAAGCCATAGCTCCTGTCTTCTTGGCTTCTTCCATTGTCATTTCTTCTGTGACAACAGGAAGAGCTGCTGCGATCTTCTCGTTTACAAGATCCTCAACCTTTTTGATCTCCTCAGCCGTCATAGCCTGATGGTGTGAGAAGTCGAATCTTGTCTTGTCAGGATCCTGGTAAGAACCGGCCTGCTCAACGTGATCACCGAGTACTTCCTGAAGTGCCTTCTGAAGAAGGTGAGTAGCACTGTGGTTTCTGCAGGTCTTAGCTCTGTTCTCTGCATCTACGCAGAGCTTAACAGCATCGCCAACCTTAAAGGAGCCTTCTGTAACCTCTCCTACGTGAGCTGTCCTTCCGCCTGCTACATGAATGGTGTCTGTTACTGTGAACTTAGCGCCGTTTGCGCCCTCGATCACACCGATATCTCCAACCTGTCCACCCATTGTTCCGTAGAAAGGTGTAACGTCTGTAATGATGCTGCCCTTTGATCCGGCTGTGAGCTCATCTGAAAGCTCCTCATCAGCCATGGCAACGATCTTGCCGTCAGCTGTAATAGATGTATATCCAACAAACTCGCTCTTAACTGACTCATTAAGAGAATCGAATACTCCGGCGCCGGTAGTGAGGTTAGCTGAGAAGTTCTGATTATCTCTTGCCTTCTGCTTCTGCTCTTCCATAGCCTTAGCAAAGCCGTCCTCATCTACAGTAAAGCCCTCTTCTTCAGCAAGCTCTACAGTGAGCTCTACAGGGAATCCGAAGGTATCATAGAGGAAGAATGCATCTTTTCCGTCTACTGTCTTCTTTCCTTCTGATGAAGTCTTATCAAGGATCTTCTTAAACTCTTTCATTCCGTTCTCAAGAGTTGACTCGAAACGATCAATTTCTCTTCCGAGCTCTCTTAATACGAACTCTCTGTATTTAACAAGGTTAGGATAGCTCTCTGAGTACTCATCAAGGTAAATTGTTGCTACTCCGAGGATCTGCTCCTTCTTAAGTCCCAGGGCTCTTGCGTGTCTTACAGCACGACGGATAAGTCTTCTTAAGATGTAGCCTGCTCCTGTGTTTGAAGGAAGAAGCTTAGCCTCATCACCGATGAGCATTACTGCTGTTCTTGTGTGATCAGCAAGGATTCTCATGGATCTTGTTGACTTCTCGTCAGCTTCATAAGCGATTCCGCTCTCTTTTGCAATGTATGCGATAACAGGAGCGTGAAGATCGATCTTATAAACATCATCAACACCGTTGAGGAATGCAAGGATTCTCTCAAGTCCCCATCCTGTATCTACGTTCTTCTGTGAAAGAGGTGTAAGGGAACCGTCGTGATGCTTCTCATACTGCATAAATACGTCGTTACCGATCTCTGTGTACTTACCGCAGTGGCATCCGGGTCCGCAATCAGGTCCGCAATCCGGGATGTCTTTTACATAGAACATCTCAGAGTCGGGGCCACATGGACCGTATTCAAGTCCCCACCAGTTATCCTCAGCGGGAAGATAGAATATATTCTCAGGCTTAAATCCTGATTCGATACGGTATTTAGCACCCTCTTCATCTCTTGGAGCATTCTCATCGCCTGCAAATACTGTTGCAGCAAGGTGATCTCTGTCGAATCCAAAGAGCTCTGTAAGAAGCTCATAGCTCCACTGGCAACGTTCTTTCTTGAAGTAGTCACCAAGTGACCAGCTTCCCATCATCTCGAAGAAGGTTCCGTGGCTCTTATCACCAACGGAATCAATATCATTGGTACGAACACATCCCTGAACGTTGCAAAGTCTTGTTCCCATGGGATGCTTCTTACCTAAAAGATAAGGCATAAGTGGCTGCATTCCTGCAACGTTGAACATAACACCTGTGGAACCGTCTGATACCAGTGATACGGCTCCGCAATCAACGTGACCTCTCTTGATGTAGAAGTCCTTCCAAGCCTTTCTAAGCTCATTAGCAGTAAACTGTTTCATTATATTCCTCCATTAGAAGTCAAACTTATCAGCAAAGAAGCTCTCAAGCTCATCAATGGCAATACGCTCCTGCTCCATTGAATCCCTGAATCTTACTGTTACCTTGCCGTCTGTCTCTGAATCAAAATCATATGTGATGCAGAAAGGTGTTCCGATTTCATCCTGTCTGCGATATCTCTTACCGATGTTTCCTCTGTCGTCAAACTCGCAGTTGTACTTCTTTGAAAGCTGAGCATATATCTTCTCTGCGCCCTCGTTGAGCTTCTTGGAAAGTGGAAGGATACCGATCTTAACAGGTGCAATTGCAGGATGGAAACGAAGAACTGTTCTCATATCAGGCTTATCTTCTGTTCCAAGGTTCTCCTCATCGTATGCTTCGCAAAGGAATGCAAGAGCTACACGGTCTGCACCAAGTGAAGGCTCAACAACATAAGGGATGTACTTCTCATTTGTCTCATCATCGAAGTAATCCATAGACTGGCCTGATGTCTCCTGGTGACGTGTAAGGTCGTAATCTGTTCTTGAAGCAATGCCCCAGAGCTCGCCCCACTCTGTGAATGGGAATGCATACTCGATATCTGTTGTGTGATCTGAGTAGAATGAAAGCTCCTCAGGATCATGGTCACGAAGACGAAGGTTCTCTTTCTTGATTCCGAGAGAAAGAAGCCACTCATAGCAGAACTTTCTCCAGTACTCAAACCACTCTGTCTGTGTTCCGGGCTTGCAGAAGAACTCAAGCTCCATCTGCTCGAACTCTCTTGTACGGAAAGTGAAGTTACCGGGAGTGATCTCGTTACGAAAACTCTTACCTACCTGGCAGATTCCGAAAGGTACCTTCTTACGTGATGAACGCTGTACGTTCTTGAAGTTTACAAAAATTCCCTGGGCAGTCTCGGGACGAAGATACACTGTATCCTTGGCATCCTCTGTTACACCCTGGAATGTTTTGAACATAAGGTTGAACTCTCTGATGCTGGTGAAGTCATGCTTGCCACATGATGGGCAGGGAACGTTGTGATCGTTTATGAACTTCTCCATCTCCTCGTGAGACCATCCGTCTACTGATGTCTCAAGAGTAATATTATTCTCTGCAGCAAAGTCCTCAATGATCTTATCTGCTCTGAATCTCTCGTGGCACTCCTTACAATCCATAAGAGGATCTGAGAAACCGCCAAGATGTCCTGAAGCAACCCATGTCTGAGGGTTCATAAGGATCGCACAGTCTACGCCTACGTTGTATGGGCTCTCCTGTACGAACTTCTGCCACCATGCCTTCTTAACGTTGTTCTTGAACTCTACGCCGAGATTACCGTAGTCCCAAGTGTTCGCCAGTCCGCCATAGATCTCAGATCCGGGATAAATAAAGCCTCTTCCCTTTGCCAGAGCAACAATCTTGTCCATTGTCTTTGCTGATTTTTCCATGTTTAAATATTCCTCTCTGTAAATGTTTCTTATTTTGAAAGAAGGAGCTGTGCGTACTCTGCAGTTACCGCATGAAGCTCTGCTTCCTTTTTACCAAGGCTGTTGACTCCCTTTGACATGTATTCGATGTTATAAGGGGTCTTAATGTTTGTCTTGTCACTGGTTATTATTATGTGTCTGTCAGGATTCTGATCGATTATAGAAGGATCTATCTTGTCACCCTTATCATCCACAAGGTTTAAATTAAGCTCATACCCTGCGCTTCTGGCATCTGCCACAGTGCCGTAGAACATATCCACCTGATTATAATAGGAATAGTCCTGGGCGCTCTCAAACTGCATCGTAAGCTTAACAACGCCTTCCTCCTCAAGCACCTGGGCATCTGAAAGCGTGATCCTTGGGTTTTCATACTCTGAATTGTAATCTGAAATTTCTTCTTCTGCCATATTTTTAAGTTCTTCAAGGCTGTAGTAATCCTTGTCGAAGGTATCGTATAAAACGCTCTCTACCTTACCTTCCTTGTCCACCGATACAGTGGAAACCCCCGCAGTCTCTTTTCCGCAGGCGCACAGTCCCAATATGGTAAAAGATATTACGGCAGCTGCCGTAAGTTTTTTCTTTATAATAACCACCTTTTCACCTCACAAACAAAGTAATTATATCCAAATCATTTTTCTTTTTCAATAGCGCCTTCATTACAGGGCATCGTCAAAGGTGGCGAGCATTTCCATGCTTTTTAGTGTCCTGTCGATAAACTTACTTCTGTAAAGGGACGTTACCCTGCAAAGTTCATAGAGTACTTCATCGCTTACATTAAAGGTATAGAGTTTCTCAAGCTGCGAAGACTCAATATGTGAAAGAGCATATCTCGTGGATTCCTGTATCTCCATATTTGCCGGAACTCCGGGATACTCACCTTCTATCTGAAGGCTCTTTAGCTCATAAATGCACCTTACCAGCTTATTGGGAATTGAGTCCTTTTGCAGAGCTTTCAGGGAAATGTACAAAAGATTTAGCAGTTCCCTGTCCTCAATATTCTCTTTTGAATAGTACGAAGCCAGTTCAAGGAAAAAGGTGCCGTAACAGGCACCTTCAAGATCCCCCCTAAATCCTTCAAAGTAGTTCTCTATATCAGCCTCTACAATATTGTAGGAACTTTTTCCCACAAAGAGCTTGAAAGTTCCGAAACAAAATGGCTCAACTGTGCCTGAGAGCCGCCCGTTTGGCTTTCTTGCGCTTCTTGCAAAGGCTGTGATCTTGCCCCTCTCGGCGGTGAATATAGTTGCTACCCAGTCATAATCCCCACTGGGACTATGCTTTAGTACTATTCCTCTGACGGTAATGATATCTTCCATCAAAAGCTCCTATTTAAAATCCTTTGGATTGTAACCAAAATTCTTCATCTGCTGCGTATCATCGCGCCAGTCTCTTCTTACCTTAACAAAGAGCTGGAGATTAACCTGACATCCAACCAGTTCCTCGATATCTTTTCTGGCTGCGCTGCCGATTCTTTTTAGCATAGCGCCGCCCTTTCCGATGACGATTCCCTTGTGGGAGTCTCTCTCGCAGATGACCGTTGCCTCAATGTCCATGATACCCTCGGGATCATAAACCTCTTCCTCGGCATTCATATCATCCAGGCAAAAGACAACCGGGCCATCCGGAAGGTCTTCATCCATAGCTGCCTGCATCTGTTTCTCCAGAGCGCTCTTTTTCGGTGGATGCTGATGTCTCTTTTTCTTAGGTTTCTCTGCCTTTTTCTCCCTCATCCTCATGGTCTCTATTGTTACAGCAATTCCGTGAGGTACCTCGTCCTGAAGAAGACGAAGAGCCTTTTCTCTTATGATCTCCGCTACGATCTGTCTCTCAGGCTGATCTGTAATGGTGTCCTCATCATAAAGAGCAGGTCCGTAGGGAAGGAATTCCTTGATTGTAGCAAGCACGCCATCTACATTCTGGCCCTTAAGGGCTGCAACCTTCACCACTCTGGCAAAGTCCATTTCCTTGGTATAAGCATCTTCGAACTTCTGAAGGTTCTCCGCCGATACGGTATCAATCTTGTTGATGACCAGTATTATGGGCTTTTTGGACTTCTTAAGCTCCTCGATAATGGACTTCTCCACTTCACCTATATAGGTGCTGGGCTCAACGAGCCAGAGAATAAGGTCCACCTCTTCCAGCGTACTCTTTGCCACCTTGGTCATGTACTCACCAAGCTTATTCTTGGTGTCGTGGATTCCCGGGGTATCAAGGAATATCATCTGTGCCTCGTCATCTGTAAAAACAGTCATGATCCTGTTTCTGGTGGTCTGAGGCTTGTTGGAAGTTATGGCGATCTTCTGCCCGATGAGGTGGTTCATCAGTGTCGACTTACCTACATTGGGACGCCCTATTAAAGTTACAAAACCTGTTTTAAAATTACTTATTTCCATCGTTTCCTTTTTCAGGCTCTTTAGCCTGCTGAGGTGCCTGGTTACTTGGTACCGGAGCTGCGTTCTGCGCAGCTGCCTGATACATCATCTGCATCTTCTTAGCCTTTTTCTTCTTGCTTCCCACAACAATTGCTCTGATAATGAGCACAATAATTACTACAACTATGACAAATACTATAAGTCCGGGGATGTGTGATACAAACCATACAAGGAAGTCAACAATGGCTTCGCCCACATCAGAGAGATTCTCCATAAAGCCCTTGCCCATTCTGCTGAAGGCACTCTCTTTCTCCACAGGAGTGAACTTAACAACCTCTTCAATGTTAAGGTATACCGTGCTGTAATCAACAAGATTGTCGTAGCTTCTGATCTGAGATTCTATGCTCTCAAGTTCATATCTTACATCAGCAAGCTTATCCTCTACTGTTATGAGGTCTTCAACTGTCTCAGCAGATTCCAGAATCTCTAAAAGTCTCTTTTCCTCTGTTCTTAAGGAGTTTCTCTTACTCTCGATATCAACATAAGTAAGAGTAATGTCATCTACATTGACAGATTTTCTTGTGATGTTTGTGTTTCCTTCTACAGAATCCACAAAGGAGTCAAGATTTACAGCAGGAACTCTTGCAGTAATGCTGGCACTTCTGGATGAACGTCCGGAATAGGTGGTTCCGTTGTAGATATTGCTGGACTCGATATATCCGCCAAGTCCGGTAACTTTCTGTTCTATAAGGGATACTGTCTGATCAAGGTCCTCAGTCTCGGTATCGAGATTAACGGTCTTAATCAGCTTTCTGCTGGTGTCATTGACCTGCGTCTGGCCATCTGTTCCTGCAGAAGTATCTGCCATCTCCATAGCCGCAGCAGGCTCTTCATATACGCCATAGTCAGCAGCTGTCTCAGTCGCTGCATACTTGGCATATCCTGATGAATCGCTTGAAGAAGATCCGCAGGCTGTGAGCATAACTCCCATGACAAGAGCCATGGCTGTTCCAAATACTCTGACACTTCTCTTTTTCATAATCTCCTCCTTTTGGCGCCATGGGCGTCCTAATACGATAGATTTACTTTCCAACCAGCTGCTGAACTGAGTTAAATAGCTCTTTACTCTCCTCGATCTTCTCAGCTGATCCGATGACGCACAGGCACTCGTCGGACATGAATGCATCAACATACTCCGCAAGGCCTCTGATGCTCTCCTTGGTAGTTCCAAGAAGCTCATCCCTGTTCTTCTGGATGTTCTCCATCTTGGCATTGCAAAGGTACGCTGTAAGACCATATGCTCCCTTTGCTGAAGGTGTCTTGGGTGTATCAAGGTCTGATATTGCACCGATTATATACTGAAGGATTGTTCTATCATCAGACTCAAAGCTTCTTAAGTACTCAGAAGCCCCTTCAAATACGTCTATACTGTTTTGAAGGTTAGGGTCTCTGTAGGTAACAAAAGCACAATCACCGTTCTTGGCAAAACTGCTCATGCATCCGTAAGCTCCGCCCAGAATTCTTATATTCTTCCAGAGGTAATCATAGCCCATCATTACCTTGAGAACACGAAGGGAGCCGTTGTACTTAAGGCCGCTCTTTGCAAAGTTACCGGCTCTGCAAACGTACTGAACCTGTCCGGCTGTCTTAAAGCCCTCGTTCTTCTTCTCGGGTACAAGCTTGAGTTCACCCTTTGTAACGTCATCTGTATAAAGAGCTTTCGCAAACTCTTTTGCCTCATCCTCTATACCCTCGTATTCCTTCTCTGTACCTGTGACATCCACAAGAAGATTCTCAGGTCTGAATATCAGGCGGCAGAGATGCTGGAATTTCTCAATGATCTCTTTTGCCCCATCCTCGGTCTCAAGAGCCTTGTTCATCCTCTCAAGATGTCTGAAATAACCGATTCCGCTGACATTGTCAGAAACCATTGCAGCAGGCGATACATAGCTCATAGCTCTGAGCGCTGCACTCTGGTGGCCTGCAGATGCAAGGTCGGTCTGGAGCCTTGCATACTGCTCTCCAAAGATCTCGCGAAGTCTCTTTACGTCATCAAATTTGGTGGCAGTCATGATCTCTTTTACCAGATCAAATGCATAACTAAGATTATCGTGAAGAACCTTGACGCTGATCTCAAACTCTGTCCTGAACTTCTTAACATCATCAGAATCTGTGTAAGTGCTGATAGATCCGCTGATTCCACCGGTTCTTATGTTGATCTCATTGTAAAGATCTCCGTATGCATAATGCTCGGTATTCAACATTCCAAGTGCCTTCTTAAGAGATGAAGCGTAAGGAAGGAGCTCTTTGTCTACAGTGCTCATGTCGAACACAAAGTTTATATATGCAATGCCACTTGTAAACACGTTATGGAAAAGAACCTTTGTATCCCCTGCACTTCTGAGCTCATATATGAACTTATCGGCTTCTTTCTTCATGTCAGCCAGAGTAAGAAGCGGGATCTTGGCAAGGTCTTCCGGATCATCGGGTGTATCCTGATATTCCTTAAGCTCTTTGGTCTCCTGAACGATCTTCTTTATCTCATCCTCGGAGAGAGAATCCTTGTACTTCTGAAGCTTGTTCTTAAGCTCCTCGTCTTTTTTCTCGGTAAGGCCTTTTTCGGGGCGCAGAACTACTACGCTCTTGTGATTGTTATTAAGGAAATACTTCTCAACAAGCTCCTCAAAGTATCTGCCATCCACTTCCTTCTTAAGCTCAGCGAAGGTTTCTCCGGCCTCTACATTTATCCAGGGTTTCTCATCGTCGTAGAGCCAGCTGTCCATAACCTGAAGGCCGTACAAAAGGCCCTTTGGAAATCTTCCGAAATCTGCCTCGCGGTACTTAAACTCATCGTAGGAAAGACCTGCAAGAAGAGACTTCTTGTCAATTCCCTTCTCTACCTGCTCCTTAAGCAGTGACTGAATGGTATCCACAAAGTCATCCAGCTGTGATTCATCAGCATTCTTGGCAACGATAGAGAAAATTGGCTGCCTTATACCGTTGTCGTACTCGCTGTAGACATCCTGTCCGATGCCCTTTTCAATAAGAGCTTTCTTGATTGGAGCTCCGGGAGCTGAACAAAGCGCATAGTCAAGAATATCAAAAGCAACGTAGAGCTTTTTATCCAGTGGTGATCCAACGCTGAAGTTATAGGAAAGATAAGTGTTCTTTGCTATTTCATCATCAGGAAGGATTGGATAAGGCTTAACTACCTTAACCGGCTTATCAAACGCCTTCTGAACGCCAACCTCAGAGTCGACCTCTATGCGGTCAAACTTGGAGAGGTAGTTCTTGTCGATATAATCAAGCTTCTCAGCCATATCCATGTTTCCAAACATATAAATATAGCTGTTTGAAGGATGATAGTATTTCCTGTGAAAGTCCAGATACTCCTCGTAGGTAAGCTCAGGAATAACATCCGGATCTCCGCCTGACTCTATACCGTAGGTAGTATCAGGGTAAAGAGAGTTCTGGATCTCTCTTGAGAGCATGTCATCAGCAGATGAGAACGCTCCCTTCATCTCGTTGTAAACAACACCGTTGATGGTAAGGTCTGATGTCTCATCCTCCATCTCGTAGTGCCAGCCTTCCTGCTTAAATATCTTGTCAGTACTGTATATATTCGGATAAAAAACTGCATCCAGATAAACGTGCATCAGATTCTGGAAGTCAGCATCATTGCAGCTGGCTATCGGATACACGGTCTTATCGGGATAAGTCATTGCATTCAAAAATGTATTAAGCGAGCCCTTAACCAGCTCTACAAAAGGATCCTTAACCGGGAACTCCTTAGAACCGCAGAGCACGGTATGCTCAATAATGTGAGCCACACCTGTTGAGTTCTTGGGTGGTGTCCTAAAGCCGATTGAAAACACCTTGTTCTCATCGTCATTGGACAAAAGAGCTACTCTCGCACCTGATTTCTTGTGTCTTAACAAATAGCTTTCAGAATTCAGGTCATCAATCCTTCTCTTTTCAATAATTTCATACGAAGATAAATCTTCAATTCTCATTTATGTACCTTTCTATCTAAGGTCCTAAGGGGGTACCGCTTGCGGTGGATTCCTTAGGACGGTCTAATGCTTTCATAACTTGCTTTACACTACCTCTTTAAATATCGAAGTCATCACCGGGCTTAAGCTCGATGTCAAAGTCATCTTTTCTTGGCTTTTTGTCTGTAACAGGCGCTGATTTCCGCTCAGTTTCTCTCTTCTCTGCTGCTTTTCTTTCTTTTTCCTTGAGTTTCTCGTTAACCTGTCTTGCTGTCTCTGCAAGGCTGATGGTTCCTGTAAATTCAGGCATCTTCATGCGAGGTGTGAGGTCGACGTCTTCATCATCCTCTGGAAGCACCATTCCCTCGGGAACAAAGTGTCCGTGAGGCTCTTCCTCTTCGGGTTCATCTTCGAACTCGTAGTCAGGTTCTGTAACTTTCTGCGCACCCTGAGCAGCTTCAGGTGACTCTGATGCAGTCTCATCTGCACCTTCTTCAGTTGCATCTTCTGCAAGTTCCCTGATTTCCTCAGCCTCTTTTTCTTCTACAGTCTCTTTTACCGGTTTCTCAACGTATTCCGCCTCTTCCTCGTCTGCAGGAAGTGCGATAAGTGACGCAACACATCCTAAGATGAATGCGTAGTAAACGGTAACGAAGACCTGTGTATTCATCCTTGTTGCTCCCATAAAAGGAACAGAAACAAAGATAAAGAGAATTGACCACAGCCAGGGTGAAATCTTCTCAACAGTCCTGTTCTTCCAAAAGCCCACAATTACTCCGCTCATAACGATAAGAGTTACGAGATAGATGATCTTGTAATCAGTGTAAGCCCAGAACATATCAAAAGTGTTGAGGTTGTGGAAGTAATATGATGCCCAGTTTGCAAAGCGTACATCGGCCATCATAAATCCCTGCTCCTGGATAAACATGCCGATGAAGGTCAGCACGGCTGCTGCAACCACAATGATAAGCCTTACGACTTCCTCTTTTACCTTAGTGCCATAGATAAACAGTACTGCAAATAAAAACGGTATGATCATGATTATGGTTCCGGCATCCATATAGGACATAAAGCCCACAACGATACCAACCAGAATGTACCAGAGTATCCATGCCTTGGAAGTATATTTTTTCTTAAAAGAGCCTTCCAAAAACAGAGCCACAAACAAAAGCTCTATGCCAAACATAGCCATGAACAATGGGCCTGTAGAAAGCTCTGGGCCTGTAAATGCAGGCGTGAACACCGGCATAAAGCCGACATAAGCAGTAAAGACAAGAGCTGCTGCATAGCCAAGAAGCTTCTGCACTGTGAAAAAGCCGCAGATCATAAATATTGTGAAACATACAATCTGGAAAAAGAACGGAACCGTTATAATGTTACCGGTAAAGAACAGTATTCCTTTTAGTATCGTTGAATATACGATGGATAACAGATCGTACTCTGCTACAGGTGTTCCGCCAACCATGGCGTTCTCATACAGGCTCATCTTGCCCGTGATCTCTTTTGACGTATTTGCCAGCAGTTCAATCCTGTACCAGACAGCTCCTATGAGTATAAGCGCAATGGTTATCTGATACCCAATCTTAAAGGGCAGCTTGGATGGCCATAGATTGGCCTTCATGCTGTCACTGCATCTGCCTGCAAATATCACGATCACTGACATGAGCAGAATACTAAGTACTGCAAAGACTATGGAATAGATCAGTTTATTCTCATTGGGAAAAAGACCTAAAAAGAAACCGCTACTTGCCACCATTGCAAATTCAAATATAAGAAATATAACCCAGATGCCTACCGCCGGCCATGCACGTCTCAGTTTCATTTTAAGTCCCCCAATATTAAAGTTTTGTTTTATTCTTCAGGCTCATCCCAGTTGTGATATACTGCCTGAACATCGTCATCCTCGTCAAGAAGATCAAGGATTCTCTGAAGATACTTAACGTTCTCAGGATCTGTTACAGCAACATAGTTCTGAGGGATCATTGTAACCTCAGCAGATGCTGTCTCGATGTTCTCCTTGTTAAGTGCCTCAACTACAGCCTGGAAATTATCAGGAGTTGTAAGGATCTCGTAGCTGTCCTCTTCCTCGTTGAAATCATCAGCGCCTGCATCAAGAACGAGCATCATAAGATCATCTGATGATACCTTGCACTCTTCCTTGTCGATGAGGATTTGTCCCTTGTTATCAAACATGTAAGATACACATCCGGGTGTTCCAACATTGCCGTTCCCCTTTGAAAATGCTGCCTTAACGTTGGATGCAGTTCTGTTCTGGTTGTCTGTAAGTGCCTCTACGATGATAGCTGTTCCGCCGGGGCCGTATCCTTCGTAAGTGATGTTCTTATAATCAACGTTGCCTTCAGCGCCGGATGCCTTCTTGATTCCACGATCGATTGTGTCGTTAGGCATGTTGTTGGCCTTAGCCTTGGCGATAACCTGAGCAAGCTTAAAGTTGTTGGCAGGATCAGGGCCGCCTTCCTTAACTGCTACAGCAATTTCTCTTCCGATAATGGTAAAGATCTTACCCTTTGCTGCATCATTCTTTTCTTTTTTGTGCTTGATGTTTGCAAATTTTGAATGTCCTGACATAAAAACTTCCTTTCGTATTACTTGTTAATCTATTTTGCTATTTCTGATTCTTTTTCTTCTTCAGCAGGCGCTTCTTCCGGCAATTTGGTCAGAAGAACGCTTGTAACCATGTGATTCTGAACTGAAAGAATCTTGAAATTATAGCCATCTACTGTTACATCAAAGTCCTCATCGCTCTCAGGTATCCTGTCGAGCTTGGATATGATGTATCCGTTGAGGGTTTCAAACTCACTCTCTCCAAAAGAGATCTTGAATTTCTTCTCAAGTACCTCAAGAGGGGTCTTGCCATCTACCGTAAACTCTCCTGCGTTCTTGGTAGGTCTTACGTAGTTCTCCTCTTCATCGTACTCATCCATGATATTTCCTACAATTTCCTCAAGGATATCCTCCATGGAAACAAGACCTGCTGTCTGTCCGTACTCATCGATGACAATTACCATCTGAGTCTTAGAAGACTGCATGCTGTGGAACAAAGAATCAATGTTCCTGGTCTCGGGAACAAACTTAGGCTGTCTTAGGAGTCCTTTTATCTTCCTGATGGGAAGATCTGAGTCCGTGCTGTCAGCAAGCTTTTTCATGGCATCTCTTATGTGCATGATTCCTATTATGTGGTCAATATCATCAAGATAGACAGGGAATCTTGAGTTGTTGGTGTCCATCATGAAGTCTACAGCTTCCTTAAGGGAGCTGTTGGCATCAATGGCTACCATGGCATTTCTGTTGGTCATGATATCCTGAGCTTCCTTGTCGGAGAACTCGAAGATATTGGAGATCATGTCTGCCTCAGATTCCTGAATAACGCCCTGCTCCTGACCTTCTGTTACCATGGACTTGATCTCTTCCTCGGTAACATCTACGAGCTTGTCATCTCCTCTTATACCAAACAGGTAGAGTACTCCGCTTGATATGATATCTGATAACACAACCAGCGGATAGAGGATCACTCTGAAAACGCTTGTTGGATAATAGCAGCCGTAAGCCCATTTCTCAGGGTTTCTCGCAGCGAGCCTTCTTGGGATTATTACTCCAAAGCTCATGATCAGAACCGCCACCAGAATACCTGTAAGGATGGTGACAAGTGCGCATGTTACCATGCTCTGAGAAAATGCAAAGGTCCTGGCAAAAAAGCTGCTGAGATTAAGAACGCATAAAACTCCAAGAACCATATTTAAAATAATGGTAAGAAGCTGCATCGCTTCTATATGACGAGTCTCGTTCTCAAGGAGCTTAAGGAGCTTGCTGCTAACACCGTCCTTGTTCTCAAGGCTCTTTTTCTCAATCTCGTCCTTGCTGACATGGTCAAGAGCCATACCAAAGCCCTGTATCAGAAAATCAATTATGAGAATGACAAAAAAGGCGATAATACTGTCTGAAGAGGGACCACCCTCCATAATAATTCCTCCTGCTAAATAGGTTTGCAAAATAAGTCAAATTACACTATACCACATTTTTGCATATTATGCCTTATTCTTTTTATAGTTTTCTATAGTTTCTTTGATTCTTTCCGCCGGTTTAACGATGGCACGCAGGCTGTCGCCATTATTCATGGTATCTATTATTGCTGCTATATATCTTCCCATCTTGACGTTGCAGTAATATGGTTTCTGCAATAACTCAGGCTTCTGATGGATAAGGTCCGTGATAAACATGCGGTCAAAAACGCCTTCCTCATATGCTTTGTCAAACTTATCAAAGCCCCTTGAGAACAGGCCAAAGGTTGAGAAAATAAATACTCTTTTTGCGCCTTTGTCCTTGAGCTGCCTGGAAACATCAATCATGCTTCCGCCGGAATCTATCATGTCATCTACAATTACCACGTCCATACCTGATACATCTCCGCCACAGAAATCATGCGCAACGATTGGGTTCTGACCGTTAACTATCGTAGAATAGTCTCTTCTTTTGTAGAACATTCCGATATTCACGCCAAAGATGGAAGCCAAAAATACTACTCTCTCGGTTGCTCCCTCGTCCGGTGCAACAAACATCAGATGTTCCTTGTCGATGATAATATCATCGTATTCCGTAAGAAGAGCCTGTGAAAACTGAAGAGCAGGCGAGATGTTTTCAATTCCCTTAAGAGGAACTACATTCTGCATCCTGGGATCATGTGCATCAAACGTCACAACATCATGAACTCTCATTGCCTCAAGTTCCTTGAGCATCACAGCGCAGTCCAGCGACTCGCGCATGGTCTTTCTGTGCTGACGGCTCTCATATAGGAAAGGCATTATAACGCTTATCCTGTAAGCCTTACCGTTACATGCTGCTATTATCCTCTTAAGATCCTGATAGTGATCGTCAGGAGACATCCTGTTTGGCTCTCCGTCCATATTATAAGTAAGGGAATTATTGCAGACATCAACAATTATGTAGATATCCTTATCCCTGACAGATTCTCTTATTATTCCCTTTGCCTCTCCGCTGTTAAATCTCGGGCACTCACAACCGATCAGAAAGTCCTCTCCGCGCCATTTCTTTAATGTTTCATTGACCTTCTTTCCTATGTCTGCTGCTGATTCAAGGGCTATTATTCCAAGCTTTTGTGTCATTGTTATCCTCCGATGTTTCTATTCGTTTCTGTAGTCTTAATTATATGAGAAAAGCTGTATCTACGTAAAGTGAGTCAGTGGGGACGTTTCAGTTTGACTCATTTTGCTTCACAAAATGAGTCAAACTGAAACGTCCCCACTGACTCACTTGTGAACATGACACATTTTTCTTATAATTGAGAAAGTATTGATTGGAGGCAAAATGGTTTCATTTCTTACAATGATCATCAACGCAGTTACTACTGCGATTTTATATGCTTTAAAGGCGTTCTTTTCGCTTATCTCATGGTTTCTTAAGAGCTTACTTAAGGTTGTTAAGCTCTTTTTTGCAGCCCTTCCCGTCACCTGCATTGTCTTTTTCCTGCTATTTATTGTGAATATATTCATGCTCTTTGGTGGCTTCAACAGTATTGTGGGTAACATTCCCGAGGGCGGCGAGATTGCTCAGCAGGCAACACCAATGCTGGACAGAGGTAGGCACGTCACTACCGCAATCTTCGCAGAGCTCTTCCGCTGGTGGATGTTCAATGTCCACTCCTATAAGGGAAAGGCTGCTTATATTGCACTGCTGCTTTTGACCATTCTCATGTTCCTTCCTGTAGTATGCGTGCTACTACTCATCTCGGTTTTTGCCTCTTACGGAAATGTCCTGTTTATCGGAATGGTAATTGATGCTGTACTCTATGTTCTTATGGCATTATTTGGAAAGAACTTCCTTGCCCAGTTCATGGGCAGGTATTACCGCCTCTTCCCGGAAGCCGGAAGAAAGCACGAGGAGCGCAAGTACGACAAGATGATGAAGCGCAGAAATAAAGAGCTTGAAGAGGAAGAACGCAGTCGAAGACGCGATAAACGCGCTGAGTTCTATGAAGATGAGGATTACGAAGACGATTATTATGATGATCGCCGCGGCAGATACGATGATGATGAAGACTTCTACGGTGATGAAGATTATGAAGACGGGAAAGACTTCTATGAAGATGAGGATGAGGACGAAGACTTCTACGAAGACGAAGATTATGAAGACGAGGACTTTGAGGACGACTACGACGATCCCAGACAGGAGCGCTATCGCGAGCCTGTAGCCTCTTCAACCTTCGACTTCTTTGCCGGCTGCACCAGCCGTGAAAGCGTAGATAAGAAGTACAAATCACTCGTAAAGCTATATCACCCCGACAACATGGACGGCGACACTGCAGCTCTCCAGGAAATCAACGCGCAATATGCTGATGCAAAAAAAAGATTTCAGTAATGTATTTACTGAAATCTTTTTTATTCTAAGCCATACATCTACAACTGACTATAATACATCTTCCGCAACAAGATACTTACATATCTTATCCAGCAGATCTTTTGCCTTTTTTACTTGCTCTTCACACTCTGCCTTATTTGTTACATAAAAGTCATCATAATCAGATGCACTTCGTATTCGTTCCATACTCTGTAATGTACGCAAATTTTCAACGTTCATATAATACTATTCCATCCTTGTCTATGTTTTTAAAGAAAGGATACCATCCTTTCTTTTCCTGATATTCCTTATAGGGAAGGCAGACGAAATTTACAACAGCAGTAGTATCAATTCCGATTTTTGCTGCAACATCATCAACCTGACTACTATACTGTTTAGCTTTTTCACGGTCACTATTTGTTAAAATCGCAATATCAACATCAGAATTAACAGTATAATCGCCTCTTGCACATGAACCAAACAGAATAATTTGTCTGCAATCATCATCAAAGATAGCAGGTATTTCTTTTACTGTCGCTTTTTTTACAGCTTCTAATATTTTCTCCAATTCTTCGTGATGAGACTTATCCGAAGCGATTTTTTCTGCGATTGCAAGTTTGATATATGTTGCGACAGGAAGTCCGGACCTCTTAATCGTAGGAAGAATCTCAAGCAGATATTCATCCTTTTTATAACGTACCTTTATTTCCTGCTGCTTATCCTTTATATACTTCATTGTTGATTTCTTGGATTTCTCACCATAACTCATGGTAAATTACCTCCAATAAAAAAGGCATGTGATGATACTTAGATTATATCAGCACATGTCTCAATAGTCTATAGGGGACTATATGTATATTCTTGGCACCCTCTTGTTGATATCGCAGGTAAGCTCGTAGTTGAAGCGTCCGCTCATATCACCAAGCAGCTCTGCTGAAATGGTCTCCCCGGACTTCTTGTCCGTTCCGAGAAGAACTACTTCGTCTCCCTCTCGTACATCCGGAATATCCGTGACATCAACCATGAACTGATCCATGCATACTCTTCCGAGAATCGGAGCGCTATGTCCGTCAATCAGCACGTATCCCTTGTTTGAAAGACTTCTTGGATATCCGTCACCGTATCCCACAGGAATCGTTGCAATCCTGGTGTTATCTTTATCCGTTACAAAGGTTCCACCGTAGCTTACAGGAGTTCCCTTGGGAACGTCTTTAACCATAACAACATGGCTGATAAGCTCCATTGCGGGCTTAAGATCTATGATATCCTTGGGTACCTCGTCAGAAGGCCACATTCCGTACATTGTAACTCCGGCTCTTACCATATCCATTGAAGACTCCGGAATAGCAATTATGCTGGCTGAGTTTGCGCAGTGCTTGATAGGGATACGATATCCGCACTCCTCTTCGAAGGCCGCAAGGAAGCTCTTAAATACCTCTTCCCTCTCTCTTGCGTTTGTAAGGTCCTCTTCATCAGCCCTTGCAAAGTGAGTAAACACGCCTTCAATATGCAGGTTTTCCAAAAGTCTTACATCTCTTGCAAAAGACACTCCGTCTTCATCAGGCGTTATTCCAATCCTGCTCATTCCTGTATCTACTGCAAGATGTATAGGAGCCGGCTCCTTCAAAACACCCTCAGCCATGAGTTTCTTGGCACACTCATCAAGCTCTTTTGCCATATCCATCCTGAAAACTGCAGGTCTGATACCTTCTGTAAGCATCCTCTCATAGGCGTAAGGGAAAGTATAACCAAGGATCAGAATAGGCTTTTTAAGTCCGGCATCGCGAAGCTCAAAGGCTTCCTCAGCTGTTGCTGTAGCATAGCCCCAGATATAATCCTTGTTCTCGAGGAACTTGCCTATCTCCACCGAGCCATGCCCGTAAGCATCAGTCTTGATGACTGCCATCATCTTAGTCCCTTCGGGGATATTTCTCTTCATAGCCTCAAGGTTATGTTCAATTGCGCCAAGGCTGATCCTTGCAGCCACACGTGAATATTCATCGTTACTTGTGATCATTTTAAGTACATCCTTTTGAATGTTTAAATATTTATCGCAGCACTTCCGGGAGCGAAGCTGCTATATCCGAAGCAACCACCGAGTGCTTCCCTATCTCTTTTGCTGCCACATCTCCTGCCCGTCCATGAATGTATGCACCTGCTATTGCAGTCTCAAATCCATCCATATCGTATGATAGGAGCGCTCCGAGAATTCCGGCCAGCACATCTCCGCTTCCGGCTGTTGCCATTCCGTCATTCCCACTCACATTAATATATATCTTTTTTGAGCCCATGTCAGCCACAACACTTCTGGCGTCCTTGCAGATAACAGTGCAGTGCAGCTTTTTTGCAAGTTCAAACGGATACTGGGTAATATGCACCTTGCAGTCCCTAATATCGCTTCCAAACAGCCTTGCAAACTCGCCCATATGCGGTGTTATGATAAGTCTTTTCCCGTCTCTTCCAAAATTACCTGCAAGCTTGAAGAGCTGCTCATCCTCTGCAATAAGGTTCAGGGCATCGGCATCCATAATAAGACTCTTGTCATAAAAGGTAAGAACATCTGTAAGAAGCTCGCGTCCCTTTCCTTCCGTTCCGATTCCCGGGCCTATGACCGCCTGTGTTGACCACTTCATGGCCGCCATCAGCTTATCTCCCACAGGTTCAAAGTTATCGTAGGTATCAAGTATCGCTTCAGGTAAAAGAGCTTTTACCGCCTCTGCATTCTCCGACGCAGTGAACACTCTGACCATCCCTGCTCCGGCCTTAAGACATGCTCCAGCACACAAGATGCACGCTCCGCTGATATCCTTTGAACCTGCGATGATCAGCACTTTCCCGTAAGTGCCCTTGTTTCCTGAAGGGTTCCTTTCAGGTAAAAGAGCTTTCGCACTGCCGTCGTAATAGATGGCTCCCGGCTCCTTAGAAAGAAAGCTATCTTCGGTAATGCCGACATCTTTAACAAAAAGCTTACCTGCGTATTCACATCCGGGATACATGATATGCCCGATCTTTGCCTGATTAAAGGTCACTGTGGCATCGGCCCTGACTGCTGCTCCGCAGATATGTCCGTCATCAGCACTTATTCCCGAGGCAATATCTATTGAAACGAGGAACAGATCTGTATCTCTTTGTCTCTTACAACTGTTTATATAATTGACAGCATCCAGATATTCTCCGGTAACAGGCCTTGATAGACCAATACCAAATAAACCATCTACAATGATATCAAAGTCCGCTTCGGATTTGTTGCAGCTTATGTTGGAAAAAGTGTCCTTATGGATTCCATAGTTTTCTGCAATTTCCAGTTGCTTTAAAAGAAGCTCCGAGCACTTAGTCGGATCTCCCACAACACACAGGTTCACCTGATAGCCTCTTTGCTTGAGGAGCCTTGCAACACACACTCCGTCTCCGCCATTGTTGCCGACTCCGGCCATGACCAGCGCCCTATATGTTCTTTTAGCTTCTCTTGTGCTTCTCCACTCATCAATGACATCTGCAACCGAAAGAGATGCCCTCTCCATCAGTACTTCCGTCGCCACTCCAAAATGTTCCGACGTATTCCTGTCGTAAATCCTCATTTCCTGGCTATTTACAGCATATTTAAAACCATTCACCATACCAATCCCCCCTGTTAAACGAAAGCCCCGGTCTGAAAAGCCAGACCGGGACGTATTATTTCCAATCACTCTACATATTCATCCTCGTTCCCTTCAAGAGGTCGTCTTATAGGATGTCTGCGGTTTGGATCATATTTCATATCAAAGAGGTCGATAACTTCCGGCCCGAAGATCTGATGCATGTAGGAATAGAGATTGTAGTTCTCCATTTCTGCTTCCTGCAGATGGATGACATTTTTCTTGAGTTCTACTCGCACCTTGGATATCCACTCATCAAGGCCCTTGATATACTCGGTGTTGGTGTGTAGCGTATCGTAACAAGCCTTCATGGTCTCTATCATGAGCTTGTAATCCACATCATAAATCTGCCTTGAAAGGTCCAGAAGCTCGTCGTTGTGACTATCAAGCTTCTCATTACATTCATTGATAAGTCTGGTTCTCTCGGAGATTTCTTTTTCTATCGCTGCATTGTTGCCACCTGATTTGTTGGCCTTGTCGCGAAGGGGCACAATCTCTGAAAGAAGCGTCTTTTTTAGCTTCTTTATCTTCTTGGTCTCTGTGCGTATCTTGCCGTCCCTGTCGACCAATGCATTAAGTTCATCGGAAAGACTCTCTATCTCCGGAGTCATCTCAGTCTGGGTGAAAAGCTGGTGCCACTTGTCATCAAGTGTCAGAATAGGGATACTCTTGCCCTCCAGCGCAGACATATAGACATTATCATCTCTTGCCATCAGATTCTCTCACTAATGTTTTAATGATTTTTCATACCTATCTATATTATACGATAATTTCATCAAACTGTCAGATAAATGTACATTTTCTACCTGAATATTGTTAGGAACTTCAAGGTCAACATGTGCAAAGTTCCATATAGCCTTGATTCCGCAGTTTGCCAGTCTGTGTGCCATAGGTACAGCCTGCTCCTTGGGAATTGTAAGAACAGCTATTTCTATTTTGTTGTCTCTGACAAAATCTTCTACTTCGTCAACAGGTCTTACCTCAACGTCACGGATCTTGGTTCCGTAGAGCTCAGGATTGCAATCAAAAGCTCCCTTGAATACAAAGCCTCTTCTTGTGAAATTGGTATAACCTGCAAGGGCCTTGCCAAGGTGTCCTGCACCGATGATAACCAGGCTGTGCTGCTTATCAAGGCCGAGGATCTTGCCGATCTCGTCGTAGAGATATTGTACGTTGTAGCCATATCCCTGCTGGCCAAAGCCGCCAAAGTTGTTGAAATCCTGTCTGATCTGTGAAGCTGTGACCTTCATGATATCGGAAAGCTCCTGAGAAGAAATCCTCTCAACGCCTCTCTCCTTAAGGTCTCCAAGATATCTAAAATATCTGGGCAGTCTGCTTATGACCGCCTGAGAAATCTCTTTTTCTGCCATGTCATTCTCCAAAAATATTGCTTTGTTTGTTAATTATCCTACAAATTGATTATATCTATACGTTAAATATATGTCAATTCCGTAAAATCGTTAAAAAATCCCCTGACCATGCGCTTTTGCGGTCAGGGAATCGTAAATTTTATTTATATTTTATGGTTTGAAATAGCTGATCGTATCGGACATGTTAGTAGCCAGTTCCTGCAGCTTTCCTGCAGACTCTGTAATGATAGCAAATGTAGCGTTGAGTTCCTGCATTGAAGCATTGGTCTCTTCTGTCGAAGCTGCGTTTTCTTCTGATATAGCCGACAGATCGGAAATGATCTCAACAAGCTTGTCCTTGGCTGAATTGAGCTTATCGACGTGTTCTGCAATATTGTCGGTACTCTCAGAAACGTTATCTACGTTCTCAGCCATGCTCTGCATGTTGACCTTGGTATCATCAAGCTGTGTTTCCTGCTGCTCGAAGCTTGCATTAAGTCTCTGCATTACCTCTACAGACTGCTCGGAATCAGCAACAAGCTTTTCAACGATCTTTTTGATCTCTTCTGCGGAATTACTACTCTGCACAGCAAGCTGGCCGATCTCTGTAGCAACAACCGCAAAGCCTTTTCCTGCATCTCCCGCTCTTGCTGCCTCAATACTTGCATTGAGTGAAAGGAGGTTGGTCTGTGATGCGATCTCTGTGATAGCCTCTGAGAACTTGGAGATCTCTTTTGCAGATTCATTGGTTGAATCAATGGTTGCACCTATATCACGAACCGATGACTGTACTTCGCTGCTCTGAACAATTAGCTTATTAAGAGCTTCCATTGCTGCTTCGCAGGAGGTCTTCATCTCGTTTGCATAGCTGTTAAGCTGTTGTACGTTCTCTGATACATCTTCAATGTCTTTTCCGATATCCTGTGTATTACCGGCTGCTGTTTCTACGCTCTCAGCCTGGTTTACAGCGCCCTTTGAAATATCATCCACAGCCTGGGATACCTGGCCGGATGCTACAGATGCCTGACTCGCTGATTCTGACAGCTCACTGCCGGATCTCTTAAGTTCCTCAGACATCTCCATTGTGGACTTGATTACTTCACCAAGTTTCTGAGAAAGAGTCTGTGCTCCGTCTGCAAGAAGTCCGATCTCATCATTTCGATCAAGAGATGACTTGTCAATTGAAAGTTTAAGTTCACCCTTGGAAAGATTGCCGAGTTCCTCGGCAATTGCTCTCATCTTGCCTGAAGACTTATTAGCAACAAGGATACCTACTATCGAAACGCCTATAGCAATTAACAGGGATAATATAACCATCTGTATTGTAATTCCCCTGATCTTGGCGTCAACTGAATCGCTCTCTCTGCCGGAGTAAACCATTCCTACGATGGTTCCGTCATCATTCTTAAGTGGCATATAGTAGCTAAAATAGCTCCCTGTAGCACCTGCAGGCACCATCTTGGCGTAATAGGTCTGACCATTTGTCAGAACAGTACTTGCTACTTTATCAGAAATATTATAGCCTACAGCCTTGGCACCACTGGAATCCTTAAGAGTAGTGATGACTCTCTCTTTTCCATAGAAAAGAGAATACTCAACTCCTGTACTGGCCTTGAGCTCATCCATGATCTCTTCGTATTCTGCCATGACGTTTTCGCCACCTTTTGTCAGAACACCGTCAGTATATTCCCATTCACCGTCCCATACGTTGCTCATCTCACTGTTAAGCTGTTCTACGGCAAGAAGAAGTTCTTCCTGAACCATCTCATCATAGGTATTGTTGATTGATAAAGCGCTTATTATTACAAGCACAATCGATACTCCAACAATAGCAGCAACTGCTGCAATGATGAGTTTTTGAACAAGCTTACCTTTTCTTTCTCTGGCTTCCATAATGTGCCTCCTTAGGAAAAGACATAATAATGCTGATATAACATAATAATTATACAAAATATCGCATTATAATTGTCAGAATCTTTTCTTAAATTTTGATAAATTAAACACGTATCGCCGATTATCGCATTTATGCACAGATAAGCCAAATCGAGTTTACATTTGACCAAAAATCATATATGATTTTAAGGCTGATTAAAAAAAACAATAAGCAGGAAACTTAAATGAATTCACTAATAATGGTTATAATCGAAAATGTCGGACTAATAGCCTTTGCTATTTCGGGAGCTGTTGTTGCAGCCAAGAAAGATATGGATCTGTTCGGTATAAACCTGATGGCTCTTGTTACTGCCACAGGAGGCGGACTTATCCGTGACATCATAATTGACAGGATCCCACCGGTGATGTTTGTAAATCCTTCACTGACAATCATCACTCTCATCACTGCCAATATTGCATTTGTGGTCATGTATCTCAAAAAGCCCATGCCCAAAGGCATAACTCCGGTATATGACAAGCTCCTGTTCTGGCTTGATACTCTCGGCCTTGCAGCCTTTACAGTAGATGGCGCATTTGCCGGAATCTACTCCGATTATTCAGACAATCTCTTTCTCGTTGCATTCCTGGGAGTAATAACAGGAATCGGAGGCGGGCTTATCAGAGATGTCCTCGCTGACAAAGTGCCATACGTTCTGGTCAAGCACGTATACGCCATCGCTTGCATCGCAGGTGCGGCTGTAACCGTAGTTTTGTGGAAGTTTACAGGAAGTGAACTTATCAGCTCACTTTTCGGTTTCTCAACCATAGTACTGCTCCGCTTCCTCGCTATGCATTTCGAATGGAATCTTCCAACAGTACATTTGCATGAATGAACTGATACCCACACCGACTCCACGTCGGAAAGGGTTTCTGTTATGCCACGAAGCGGCATGAACCTGTGAAGTCAAAGGGACGGTTCTACTGACTTAATTAATTCAAATATTCTATTGCCAGATGTAGAAGTCAAAGGGACGGTTCTTCTGACTTAATCAATTCAAATATTTTATAGACAGATGTATGATCTGCCGCCCCCGTTTTCGGGGATTGTAGCATGAAATGCCAAAACGTCAAGAACAAAGCAAGTGGGCAAAAAGCGCCCATTCTTGACGTTTTGGCATTTCATGCGTTTAGGTCACTAAGGGGGCCGGCAGAAGGGGACTCCCGGGAAGGGATGCGCGCCGAGGCAGGGAGAACCCCTTGTGCAAATATTTTCTTAGAGTATGGGCGGCCCATTACTGTCCTGAAAGGGAAATTTCAAAAATACCGTAGTCGAAAATGAGTGATTCATAGAGCACTACTGTCCCTAAGCAAAAACTCATTATATACCGTAATGGAAATCGGTGTGGTCCTTGGAGGGCTACTGTTCCTAAGCAAAAACTTCTAAAAGACCGTAGCAAAGCATGTAAAATGGACCCTAGAAAGTGGACACGTCATTAAACAGTTTAGGCAGTATTTTTGCAGCAGATTCAAGACGTGGACACGAAATGGGCAGTAAAAAAATATACTTTCCTGGAAATATCTATTACATTTCCGATATGTGGACACAGATTAGGCTGTCTTTGCTGATATAATGAGCAAAGGGGGAATCTGTATGAATC
>NZ_ATWY01000022.1 GCF_000421405.1 Butyrivibrio sp. NC2007 | reverse complement strand
TAGCACCATAATCCATATCATTGCCTCCAGCCAGCTTCATTAACTCGGTATTCTCCCTGCTTCCTTTAGGAATTTTTGTGGAACTTGCATGTATGTACATGATGCCCCTATAATCAGTTTTCCAGCTACGGGTTTCAATAGACTTAACCCCATTTTTTATTAGTTCAGCATATGGCTGTGTTAGGCTAAGTGCTTTCAAAAACATCACCTCTTCAAATATGATATTATTAAGAATGACACACATAGAAAAACTCTGCAATCATCATTTTGACAATTGCAGAGTCGCTCAACACTCATTATTTGGCTGTGAATAGTAACCAGAAAGAGGCAATCTGTATGAGCACACTTATAGCACCTGACAACAACTGGGCACTTTTATCAATTCTCTTTTTATCCAGCTTTCTGGCCATCTATCTTGAGCAGAAGTACAAGTGGGCTGCCAAGATCACCGGGGCTATAATCACCTTAGGGATCGCAGTCCTTCTGACAAATTTTCGTATCATCCCTGCCAGTGCTCCTGTTTTTGATGACATCGTGTGGGGATATGCTGTACCTTTAGCAATTCCACTGCTTCTTTTGAATGCAAACATCATTAAAATCTGGCGTGAAACCGGGAAGCTCCTGGTGATATTTCTTATTGGCGCTGCGGGAACCTTTGTTGGTGCCCTTGTGGGAACAGCTCTTTTGACAAAGCTAGTTGACGGCCTTCCCGGAGTCGCAGCCATGATGACCGGCTCTTACATTGGCGGAGGTGTAAACTTCACCGCCATTGCCGATGCCTTTCATGTCGACGGAAGCCTCATCTCTGCCACTACCGTAGCAGACAACCTGAACATGGCAGTGTATCTGATGATCCTTCTCGCCATCGCCTCCGGTGCCTTTTTCAGGAATCATTACACTCACCCTCACATCGATGAGGTGGAAAAGGCCGGAGCCGGCAAGACCGGAGAAACGCTGGCTGCAAGCTACTGGGAGCGTCACGATATTTCTTTAAAAGACATTGCTGCCTGCCTTGCATATTCGGCTATAGTTGTCACTGTCTCAAAGCTTATCGCCGGAGCTCTTTCAGGAATCATCCCTGACAGTAACGGCTTTTTGAAGATGCTGAACGCCTTCTTCGGAAGTCAGTACGTGTGGATCACCAACGTCTCCATGGTATTTGCTTCCTTCTTCGAGAACAAGGCAAAAGAGATGCACGGAGCCAAAGAAATCGGCACCTGGCTTATCTATCTGTTCTACTTTGTTATCGGTGTTCCGGCATCTATTACCATGATCATTCAGAACGCTCCGCTTCTGTTGCTGTTCTGCTTTATCCTGGTTGTATTTAACATGCTGTTCTGCTTTGGCTTCGGTAAGCTGCTGCGCATTGATCTGGAAGATATCATCCTGGCTTCAAACGCCAACATTGGTGGTCCTACAACCGCAGCAGGAATGGCCATTTCACTGGGCTGGACCAAGCTTGTCGGCCCATGCATGCTGGTGGGAACTTTCGGTTATGTGATAGGCACATGGCTTGGTATAATCATTGGTTCAATTCTGGGGGCATGATATGGACAACATAAATTCAGCTTTTATCGAGATTGCAAACGCAGTACCTGATGTGATCCTGGAGATTCGCTACTATTCGACTTTCAATTTCATAGGGGAGAGAATAGATGGGTATATTGAGCCGACAGCTCTTTTGACAAAAGAAGCTGCCAAAGCTCTTAAGACTGCCAGTGATGAGTTCGCAAGACGCGGATACCGGCTTAAGATTTACGACGCCTACAGACCTCAGAGGGCCGTGGATCATTTTGTAAGATGGGCAAAAGACACTTCTGACCAGCGGATGAAAAAGGTCTTCTACCCGGAGGTTCCCAAGGAGCGGCTCTTTGAACTCGGCTTCATTGCAGAGCATTCAGGCCACAGCAGAGGAAGCACAGTTGATCTCACCCTCTTTGATATGTCCCGGGGATGCGATGTGGTTATGGGTGGATACTTTGATTACTTCGGGGATATAAGCCATTTTGATCACCCTGATCTTACGGATGCTCAGCGCGCTAACCGCACACTGTTACGTGATGTCATGATGAATGCCGGCTTTGCCCCTTATGAGTACGAGTGGTGGCACTTCACGCTGTGTGATGAGACGTACCCGGATACTTTTTTTGATTTTCCGGTGAGGAAGATTGAGGAGTGAGCTACTTTTTCATATATCTGGCATCTCTAAAAGACCCTATTTTAACAATCTTATTTTCTTTTATCATTTTGCTGAGGACAAGCTCTACTGTTTTTACGCTGATATCAGGCACCTTGTCCAGGATATCACCCTTTGAAATAGGGACTATGGCATTTAAGAGAATCGCCTCTACTCGTTCCGATTTCTTTGCTTTCTTTAATTTTATATCCATAAAGGACTCATCCAACTCTTTGTAACATCTATAAAGAATCTGCATGAAATTCACCATAAAAGGAGTGTAATCATTTTGGTTCTCATGCCATTTTGCAGAAGACTGCTCTAATGCATCATAGTAACTTTCTTTATACTTGTTAATCTGTCCTTCAATAGATATATATCTTCCTATATCATATCCTGACATATACAGAAGAAGTACTGTGAGTAGCCTCGATACTCTTCCGTTTCCATCAAGGAATGGATGAATACAAAGGAAATCGACAACAAAGCATGGAATAAGCAACAGATCAGCAATATTTGAATTCTGTCTTGCATCATAATATGCCAAAAGAAGCTGCTCCATAGCTTTAGAAGTTTTTTTTGCCTCAACAGGCTTAAATCTGATATGCCTGGTTCCATCAGGCAGATATTCCATGATCATATTGTCGTGAGACTTGTATTGACCAGCTTCAGCGGGATTTACCTCTGATTCCATCATTCTATGAAGTACTTTAATTGTATCCTCAGTCAGATCCATATGATCATAATTCGTATGGATTAGATTCAGCGCCTCTTTATAACCGGATATTTCTTTCTCATCGTGAGTAACAGGAATAGCACCGTTTACAATATCTCTTATTCTGTCATCAGTAGTTACTATACCTTCTATAGCATTACTTCCTTTTACTGATTCCACAATTGCTTTCTGCCTCAGTTTTTCATAAGAATCTGCATATTGAAGCTTTCTGAATTCCCCCTTTGCACGCAAATCCGCTACTATTGCAGATAACGATGCTATGTTGGCAGGAATGCTGGTCTCCAAAAAACTATAATCAAATTTTCTCATATATTTCCTCACATAAAAATTTACTACCTAAATTTTATATTTTTTTAGGTAGTAAATCAATGTTAGTTTGCAGATGGATGAGACAATATTTGTACGTAATATTTCTTTTACAGTTCAGTGTACTTCTTGCTGCTGCCATAGCTCTTTTCTATCGGGTACTTCTTAGCATTCTTCTCTATCTTTTCCATGATGGCGTCTTCAATGCTAATGCCCATTTTGTCTGCGAGCTGGATGCAATAGTTCATGACATCGGCCAGTTCCTCTTTGGCTGCTTCTTTGTCGTAATCGGGGCTCCACTGGAAGCACTCGAGGAGTTCGGCGGCTTCGATGGATATGCTCTTGGCTAGGTTCTCGGGGGTGTGGAACTGGTCCCAGTTGCGGTCTGAGGTGAATTGGAGGACTTGGCGTTTTACTTCGTTGAAATCCATGGTGTTAGTACCTTTCCCTACAGCTCTATTCGTGCAATTGTTTTATTTAACAATCCTTTTATAATAATCCTCGCATAACAGTTCAAACATATCAATTCCTTTCGATAAAGCAAATAAATATAAGTTCGCTTTTTCTCTTAAGTATATTTGAATTTTCCTTATTTATGACAAGCCTCAAATAACTTTTAGATAATATTTAAATGTTGGTTATGTATTTTTATTAAGCTTTAAGATTTATCTGCTAGAATTATAATGTTGAAATATCGTCATTTCAAAATTGATTTAACAGCAACAATTATCGCGCCTATCTTTTTATTCAAATACAAATTGGGTTGATAGATACTCAAGAATGGAGCTTATACTATGGCAGAAATCTTAAAAATCGAGCAAACTTCAGCAAAAATAGGAACCGACGATGGAAGAGTTATAAATATTCCGATAGGGTATTTTGGATATCCCAATCCACGTGTAGGGGATATTGTGAGCATTTATAAAGACGGTAATGGTTATATCGTAACTAAGCAAGGTGGAAATGTAGCTTATGCTACTAATTACCCAAAGTCAATAAATAAGCATGTATATGTTTGGGTTTGTTCCTTTATTTTCGGATATCTGGGCGTTGATAGATTTGTTAGAGGCCAGATTTTCTTAGGAATAATGAAACTTTTGTTTAACTGGGCAACTTGTGGAATATGGTGGCTTGTCGACTGGATCATTGGAATGGTCAAGGCTTACGGATCAGCATTTGGCTCAGAAGATAATCTGGGCTTCAATACCAATGGATCATTTGTCCGATAATCATTGCTTTCCGGTTTAATCCCACATTATGAATTCTATTGTTGACTCAAGTGGGCTGTTGCATTTAGGGCACATTACTACCTCATTATCAGTAACAATGTGCATTTTCTCACCACATTTTGAACACTTATGAGGATACTTCTTGTATGCCTTATAAAAAGTGACCTGTTCAGCATTGATGGCTCCATAAGGATAATCCGCAAAGAATTGTTTGATCTCCGAGCCAAGCTCTCCATCTTTGGCGCGTTGGACTGTGTCTGTGTAAACTTTTGGATATAGCTTTCCGATTCCATTCATACATATGAACGTATAGCCACATTGATTGCATTTAAGTCTATGTCCTGATTCCATTTATTTCTTCTCCCCATATAGAAAGCTGGTTCACAATAATGTGAACCAGCTGTATATTACTTAGCAACTCTACCTTCTGCTTTACCAAATTCATTGAAGTGCTTGAGAAGCTTGTCTCCATCTGCACCTATAGTTGTCTGAAGATCAGTATAATTGGTGTAGTATGTATATGCATTAAAGTCCTTGGTATTGCCCTTATACTTCTTAAGAGCTTCAACAGCACTGTTAACTGCAGTAGCAGCTGTCGCTGCCTTTGTAGTTGTTGCTGCCTTTGTAGCAGTTGCAGATGTGCTTGCCGCATCCAGAGTACCCGGATGACATTTTGAACACGGTCTGTATCCTTTGTCCACAGCACTCTTCAATGTAGTTGCAATCTTACTTTTCCTCAAGCTGCTACATCCATCTGAATGATAGCACTCTCCTGTCTTAGTAATGTAAACAACAGTATCATCACTAGCAGCATAAACCTTGTTGCTTCCAATGAACATTGAACCAATGATCATAACAACCATAGATAATGCTATTATGTTTTTTCTAACAATTGTTTTCATATTTAATTACCTCATATGCTATAGAGTTTTGGTGCGAAACAAATTTATCACTATAAAATAGTTCAATCAAGTAGTGTACTCTTTCTTATGAGCTGATTGCACCTTTTCCATAAGCCGGATAACATAATGTATCCGTAACAATCAGTAAACCAGTGCGTATTACTGATCTAAAACATCATAAAACTTAACTCCGTTGAGATAAGTTATTAATACATTATCAGTATTCATATCATTTAAGACGTTCACGTTAACATTTGCCCCGTATGGCTCAAACTCTTCATATATTGATTTTGAAAACGATTGAATACTCTTGGTCATATTTGTCCATTCTCTTTTGTCAATCAGGCCAGCCTGAACCCCCACTGCTCCTGTTGCCATCCCATCTTGCCAAACATTGATTATAACCAAATTATCTTTTCTTGATACAGAATAATTTTTTCCAAAATTCTTGCTAAGCAGTATTTCAGTAGCAGCCATCATTATTTCTATTTTTTCTACATCATAGGTGGATTTTGATGCATTCGTTGTCTTTGTTGTTTTCCCATTCGCAGCATAGACTTGTATATTACCCGTAAACAGAGTCCCTATAATCATAGCTGCCATTGTAAGTCCCATAATGCTAACTCTTATCAATCTCTGCATATTAAATCCTCACTTTCTCAAATCTGCTTGTGAAAGAAAAAGACATCGCTCCAACCAGGGCAATGTCTTTTCATATGTTCTGCAACTGGCTGACTCTTTGAGCCCCTATAGCTTTGTGCCGCCGGATTGCTCCGGTTTTACCCTCTATTTAATTATGTTTCGTATGGGATATTATAAAGGCAGATCCTTCATAATAAAACAAACTCTATGTTAAAAGACTATTAAAAAAAACTAATGTAAAGACAATTAGTAATCAATAATTCTTTTGGTATCACGTATTTCCGTTTAATTATGTAACTCATTTCCTCATCTGGTGGACAATGAAACTGCTTTCTGTCAGAATAAAAACCAGCAAAAATCACTAGTATCCAAATATCCAATCAAAAATGGACAAGATGATTGTTCTAGGAGGAATAGAAAGTGGAAATAATCCTTATAAGACATGGTGAAAGCATTGGAAATGCACTAAAAGGAGATGATGCTGTCTATACCGGCAGATGGGATTGTGATCTTACAGCAACAGGATACAGGCAAGCACAGGCTTTAAATGGCTCTCCTATATTTGAAAATGTTAACAAGTACTACTGCTCACCTCTAAAAAGAGCAGTCAAAACGGCCAGAGCATTTACGGATGCTGAGCTCGTAATTGATGACAGAATTATGGAACGCTCCCTCGGAGATTTTGAAGGAAAGAAAATCATAGATATAAAGTCAGATCCTCAATATGCTAAATACTTTAATGACCCATTCTACATGAGATTCCGCAAAGACTTTGAAGCGAAAGCTCCAAATGGTGAGAACTTCCATGATGTATGCATGCGTGTTAAACCTTTTGTAATGGAGATTCTACAAGAAGGACTGGATAAAGTGGTGATTGTATCTCACTTTGTGGTTATCAAATGCATCATTAAGGAGTTGCTGGAGCTTTCAGAAGACGAAACACTGTCGCTCAAAGTCCATAACTGTGATCCGATTGTAATAGAAGTATAACAGGACTATAGTTTTCACCCAATCTCCCACACAACCGTCACAGTATCAGAAACACTGATATCATCAGGCTCAATATCCATATCAAATGCCCCTGCTCCATCAGCCATAACTTTATTGCAGAACATATTCCTGTTCATTGGTGCATATTCAAACTGAATCTCGCCCCAGGAATAGTCGATGTTCTTGATGTCTTTCAAACTCACACCTGCTGCCTGAGTAAGGACTTCTGCTTTAGCCTTGGCATCTGCTACAGCTTTGCCGAGGAGCTGATTCTTGGAGGCTTCAGGATCCTTGACGGTGTAACTGAGTCTGAAGTCCGGATGGATGTCTTTTGCGTTAGCGAGGGCATATAAAATCCTGCCGAGCCTTTTATTGTCAGAGTCAAATTCAACCTTGACCACGTGCTTGAACTCGTAGCCTACAAAGCGCTCTTTCCAGCTCTTGTCCCAAGCCTGGTAGCCTTCATATTTCGTGTCTATATTGAACATCAGAGTCTTGACGGCAGTTCTATCAAGTCCCTGCTTCTCCAGGATGTCTTTTAACGCTTCTGTATCCCTTGAAGACTGCGCAAGAGTCTTGTCGTATTCCTTATTCTGGCCCTCAAGGGTGATTGTGATCCTTGTCATATCAGGCTTTATCTTGAGATTGCCCTTGCCGGTTACTTTGATTATTCTTTCGTTTGTCATGTTCTTTGGCCTCCTTATTACGGGTTCATTTTATGATCTTATGATAACGTTCAGGGCAATAAAAAAGGTCGCATGGCGGGCGACCTTAATCACTACTATTCATTTTAATCTTCTCACTTCCTACGGGGCATGATTTACATCTTCCTCCAGCATTTTTCTTTTAAGAAATCTGCAATAATCTCTATTTTTTCACCTTCATAGTATTTGACGAGTAGTTTCTTGAATTCAGGAACTTCTTTTTCCGGAATGACCAATAACCCCTGCCCATGAGCAATAAGATAATGATTTGCAAAAATTACTGAAGCTCTTTTATTCCCATCAACAAAAACTTGTGTCTTCATGCAATACATACATAGCTCGATAGCTTTATCTATATGCTTTTTCTTAGAGCTAAGGATTTCATCGATTCTTTCAATGACTACAGACTCAATTGGTATAGGTGGAACATATTTTGTTCCGCCGATAGTTACAGGCACGTTTCTAATCTTCCCCCCATAGGAAAAGAAACCTTCGTTTACCAGTTTTGCTATATGACACAACAAATAATAGTCGGTATCCGCCTGAACAACATCCTTATCAAGTATAAACTCCCATGAATGCTTAAGATTAAGAATCTTCTGCACATCATCTGCGGTCATTCCATTAACTATTCCTTTTTCAAGGATTTCTTCAGTCTGTGGAAAAGTAGTAGCAACACCTTCCAGAACGGCCTGATCATAAATGTTCGACTTCAGATTTGCTCTGGCAAAGTCTAAGTTTTTTTCTACCTCAACTGATAGTTCTGAGGAAGAATATCCTAATGAAGCAAGTTCCTTATCTATTCTTCTAAGATTCTTACGGAGTTCCCTTGCTTCACGAGTATTCCTTAAAAGTAACTGATACAACTCATCTGAATAGACATCAACATATGTGGATGTTAACTTACCATTAACACGCTTTCGAATATATAAGTATCTTCCGCTTTTATTCTCTTTAACCTCTGGGGAACCGTCATAAGGTAAGAGATTAAGCCTTGCTTGAAAATCAGCTTTATCTTGCAACAGAAGCTGTATTGTTTCCAGATTGTTTGCCATCTATAATCTCCTTTAGGGAACTTTTTATATGCAATCTTCATATTATGTTCCCTAAAAACATCATACATTATAGGGAACTTTTTTGCAATATATCAACGCAAAAGTTCCCTAAATATTACTCCATTAAATGGAATTTAATCGCTCTACAAATCCGATTTTCTTTCTGTACTCTTCCTTCAACTGATCGCTTCGGAAGGTAACTTCTTCAAATTCCTCCTTTGCCTTCTCAATCATTCCCATCCGTTTTTCCAAACAAGCTTTCACTAACAGATTCTCCGGATGTAAGAACTTGTAGTATTTGTGATCATATATAGTTTCAAGTTCTGTAAGCATACCGGTATCCGCGCTTGTTTTTTCAAAGTACGCCTTTATATCTTTATTTACATATCTATAGGCACTGTCTATTTCTTCCACAATCCTGCCAAATTCTTCCGGCTTTTTAAAACTCATTCTCCCAAAAACAGACTCTTTGTATCCTTCAGTCTTCCCGCCGTTTATAAATCCATCTGACAATCTGAAAGTATGTGCATAGATTGACTTATCTGTCCTGGCCCATACGCATTTGTTGCCGCTGATCCTTGGAATATATTCAAAGTTCCATCCCCATTCAAAAGTTGCATACATATCATTTACCGGGAACATTGAGATGACCGGCCGCCTTCCGTTATCATAGGCCCTAGCCCAGCACCGCTCTTTTACCGGACTCAAATTGAAATCATTTAAAATGCGCTCATCAAGCATATCATGGATCAGCTTCGTCCATCCCTGTGAATTAAGTGTTATCCACTCATAACCGCTTCCGTTATCATAACGGCTCATATAATCAAGATAATCCTCATACTTGTACTTGCAAATGTTTTCCATAAATCACTCCCCAAACAGATTATGTTTTGGCAATCTGTCGTTTATAGAAAGATTGCAAAAGAGACTTTTTTTAATCATATCTATCTATATTCCATGCAAGATATAGCGGAATGTTATATGTCGCAGTTTTTTCGCAGGCGTTCTCAGCGATGTTTTTCTCTGACATCTTAAATCCAACTCTGGGGGAATACTTTTTGCAGAACTGCTTATAGCTCTTTGCCTGAGTATTATCTGCCGCTTTAACTTCGACAGGAATCATTTCCCCGTCTGATTCGTAAATGAAATCTACTTCTGCCGAATTACCTGAGCGCCAGAAAAACGGCACTTTGCCTATGGATTTAAGTTCATTTAAAATATAGTTTTCAGCAAAGGCCCCTTTATATCTGATGAAAAGATCCGACTCGTTAAGTATTGTCTGAGGTGAAACCCCGGATCTGGCGCGTAAAAGACCTATGTCAGACATATATACTTTAAAATATGTCTTGTCAGCAAAACCTTCAAGAGGAATCTCGGGCTTTTCTACGAGCTCGGTCCTAATGATAAGTCCCGCATTTTCCAGCCACTGAAGGGCATCTTCCAGTTCAGCAGACCTCTTTCCCTCCTTAACATGGGAAAAGACAAACTTATTGTTCTCCTTTGCCAGCTGTACCGGAACCGAATCCCATATCCATCTGATCTTTGGAACTTCAGCTGATGGCGCATGTTTGGAAAAATCGTCAGCATAATCCTTTAGGATATCTTTTTGAACTTCTTCTACCTCTTCTATATCATGGGTATCTATCCAGGTCTGTACTACTTCAGGCATTCCTCCGACAATATAGTATTCCTTAAGTAGTTTCTTCATTGGAACTGAGTATATCTCAGGAATAACTCTGTCAACCGGCCACTCATCGAATATTTCTATAAGGTCTGCTCTGTCGTTTGCTATTACAAACTCCTTGAAGCTCATGGGATACAGCTGAAGTCGATTTACCTTACCAACAGGAAAAGAGATATTCTCCTCCTTGAGCGCAACTCCAAGAAGCGAACCGGCACATACAAGATGAAGATCTTTCATATTCTCGCAGAAGTATTTCAGTGCTGTAATCGCCCTGGGGCATTCCTGTATCTCGTCAAAAAATACCAGAGTCTCCCCGGCAACTATTTTTGTCTTAAAATGCCGCTCCAGCTCTATGATTATTCTTTTTACGTCGAAGTCATAATCGAAAATACCCGCCAGATTATCGGCGCTCTCAAAGTTTACATATACATAGCTGCTAAAGCTTTCTTTGGCGAATTTCTCCACAATATATGTTTTCCCGCACTGACGTACACCGGTCAGCAACAGAGGCTTTCTTCTGGCTTTTTCTTTCCATTTTTTCAGATCTTTTATTATCTCTCTATACATAGCGCCTCCAAAGTCGTGCCACTTTTGCAATTATTATAGCAAAAGTCCTATGACTTTTGCAATGCGTATCAGCAATTATCATAGGACTTCTTATTCACATGTGTTCATTCCACCACAAAGATTCCGGTCAGTTTTGGTACATTGAATCTGTTAATGAACAGATCACACTTGCAAAGAAGCGCATAGAAAGCATGTCTGCCTTCACCGGCGAAGGATTCGTAGTTAGCCTGCCCCTTGGCGAGTATGACGTCCGCGGAGTCGACAGCTCTTTTACCCTCTTCGGATAGAAGTGAATAAACTGTTCCTGCTATCTTGGCTCCATTAGTTATGACGGTTGCAACGGAATCCATGCCAACATATAAGGCGTCGTCCATAGTGGCATCATTGGCCACTTCCCCGCCCCTTACCATGACAGTAATTAAAAGGTGCGGGAATTGCTGTTTGAGCTGCTCAAGCATCAGCTTATCCAAAACGATCTCTCCGCAGTTATCTGTGATGAGGAGAAAGCTTTTGGCTTTGGCGCATTGGTCAGTAAAGGATCTGTAAGTTTCTTTTTCCTCTTCTCGCATCTCTATATCACCAAAAAGTGAAAGAAAAGTATCAACATTAACTTCATTTAATGCAGCAAAGTCAATGTAGTTGCCGATTCTTGCCATAACCAGGGATGTGGCGAGGGGATCAGCGCTTTTTCTAAGCTTATCCCTCAGATCCTCTTCCATCGAAAGCACCAGGTCGTTGTACTGCTTTTTCACGTATTTGAAACTTGGGAGAGGACCGATGTACTTCTCGTGAAGCTGGTTGAATGCTGCAACTAACTGAGGGCTGGTTATGTCATCCGGCCTGTTGTCAAGAAGACGCTTTATTTCGGCCAGATATTCTTTGTTGTCGGTTTTCAGGCATTGCCTGTCGTACATGCACTTGGCACAGGAATCATTGAATTTCACCGATTTTCTCCTTTGGTTCAAACGCTATTAAGTATTATATTGTGTAATTGTATTAAAAAGACGAACATACTACAATAAAAACATGGCCTTTTGTTTGAAAGGAGAATGCGCATGGGACTGTTCGATTTCATCAAGCGACTAAAACCAAAGAATGCTAACAATAATCAGCGTGGCTGTAAGTCTGCAGAACAAAGAAAAAGAGAGAGTATCGAATTTTTGAAGGAGCAGGGAATAGAATATCTGGAGAGTCTGCCTTTCATAGAGGATGCTTCTGAGGTAGAGCTTAAGGATGTAGATGTAATCTGCAAGAAAGCCATATCGACTTTGCTTATCATTCAGGTGGCTCATGACGCTCTGAATAATGAGTTTGAGAAATCAAAATCCTATTTCACTGAGGAATTTCAACGCTTCGGAGTTGAGGACTATCTGAACAAGGAAGAAAAAGAGCTGTGGAACGGGACCTACACGAAACAGAGCCTGTGCAATATCACCTGGAAGTATGAGACGTTATGGGCTTTGCTGTGGGCGCTTGGCATTATAGGCGATGACGAATTCAAAGTACCGGTCGATGTGATGGACTATATGAAAGCTATCAGGATAATCCGTGAATGCAAGGATTATGATGAATTCAAGGCAAAGGTCAACATGCGGGGCATAGAAGAAATTCTGGATATGCTGGATCTCTTTTACAGGTATCATTGGACGACCGAAGATGCCAGGTTAAATCTTAAAAAGCTTCCGAAGATCAACGGCGAGGTTGTGGCCGAGCGAAGACGAGGACTGGAGTGGCTTGTTTCTGAGGAAGAGGATTGGAATGATATATATTTGAATACATGATTACAAAATTAGATAAATACTATAGTCAAAAAAATCCCCTCAGGCAGCAAGTGCCTTTGGGGATTTTGATTATTCCCAATTGTTTATCATGTACCTGTTTCATCGGGTTCAGCTGAGTCATCAGATGACAAATCATCATCAGATGATGTTTCTGCAGGAAGTGCATCAAACTCGACACTTTCCGAGTTATCTTCCGAATCACTTTCCTGCCCGTCCTGATTGTCATTATTGATCATTATAGACGGGATGATAGTATTTTCATCAGCATATTCCTCTATAGTCGAATTGTTATATTCATCTTCATTAATCTCACTGGCTTCTGCTTCCGCTGTTTCCGCAACACCCTCGGATTCCAAAACACTTTCAGTTTCCGGGTCTTCCTCGCATTCCGATTCATTTTCAGGAGCAAGAACTGCCGGTGCTGCCAACATCATAGTTGAAAGGTTATTTGCTGCGGAATTATCATTTATCGTACCCGGCGCTGACTTCCCTCCGCCGGTATACGCATCTTCTTCATTGACAGAAGACGCAACCCATTCTTTAGAGTCTGATATAGCAAAAGCTGTAACCGGATCTGCCAAAAGGCTCTCATCCAGAGGAGATGTAACTGTTGACGAAAAATCCTGTAGAATGGAACCATTCACTGTGCCTGTATCCGAGCACTTACTCTCAAGATAATTCAAAAAGGCCGTGCAGAATTCAGTTGACGGAGCATTATTGTCCAGCAAAAACTTATCCGAAAAATCCTGAGTGTCTGAATATAGCGTAGCTTGCGAATCATCTGTAGATATTTCAGATATTACTTCATCAAGCGTCATTCCTGAGTTAAGTTTTTCCAAAAGCTTATCAACTCCACCCCGAATGATCGCACTGTCGACATTTGTTACGTTTCCCCCTGAATCAGTTGAAATAGCTGATTGTCCATTATATTTTAAAGCAGCGAGGTGCCCAAGATAAACACAAGCCAGATAATTACTGGTATATGCAGGCTTCATGGCCTCCACATCTGGATACATATTATTGGATGATGATATAAGCTTAACAGTATTGTCACTCACTATTCCTGATGCAGAATATGTTCCCGTCTCTTCATCATAATTAAAATTTTCATGAAAAGCTTCATTGAACATCTGGTAGGGATTCATCACCGATGCTCCCAGCGCTGCACCAAACCAGTCAGGATATTTAACAGAAGAATAATTACTCTTCGTAACACTATCATCCTGTGCATCATAATGGCTACCGCTCATCCCGGCCCTTAAGGAATCATTGAGAACAGACTGCATCTCTGCATAGATCATTCTGTTATCCAGTGCTTTTCTTACCGCTTCTGTATCAAGTGTGTACGCTGTTTCTCCTGACTCCGGATCGGTATCAGAAGAAAACAGATAGCAGGAATTAAGAGTTAATCTGTGATGGAATTCCAGATCCTGTGTGCCGGTTGCTGCAGATATATCATTCCCCGAAGTCACATAACTCAATGCATCTGATGTTGCAGTATAAATAATATGAAGTCCTTCCTGTTCGCTCAGACCCTCTTCTCTATAAGCACTTGTGAATGTAGGAAAATGATCAACAAGATAAGTCATTGCCTCCGGATGTATAACATTTTTTACCAGTGCAATCAGGTTGTACAAATTTTCAACCCCGTATCTTGTCACAACACTGGAATCGCAGTGCGTTGTCACAATCCGTGTCTTTTCCTCGATATCCGGTTCAGGTTGTGGCTGAGGTTCCGGTGAGGGTGCCGGTTCCGGCGTTGGGTCATCCTCCGGATATGGTGCCGGCTTTGGTTCCTCTCCTCCGCCTCCCGAAGGCGATATAGCAGGCGAAGACTGTGTAGGCTCAGGAGTCACCTGCTCCGTTCCACTTGATTCCGGTTCGATCACTATGTCACGAACCCTGAAATCATCCATAGGCATAGCAAAAAGATAAGTCACCTTATCTTCTGTGTTTGAAACAGTGGTTAGCCCATTTATATCAACAAGATCACAGAAAAAGGATGGCATGTCTATGTCATAAGTAGCACTGTCATTGTGGAGGATATAATAGCCCTTTGGAAGATAGAAGCATATTACCGGATAGCAAATCACAACTCCATCAAGAACTATCCCTAAATCTACAGGATCACCATACTTATTAACCCAGATTACCGGAATCTCCCAGCTAAATCCCGCACTTGTAAGCACCGTTGCCCTCTTGTCCAACAGTTCACCATTAACAGGTTCTTCCAGATCTGTTATGGTAAAAGAGCTGATGTAAACAGCATTACTGTCTGAAATAGCCTGAAGGTAATCATCTTTTACTTCCTTCCCTCCAAACTCACTCTCAGAAATAGCATCGATGGCTTTTGTGGAATCCTTCTCATTTAGAGGCGCTGCATAAGCAGTGACAGCCCTTATGTTGACTGTCAAAATAGTCAATATCAGCATCAGACTACATAGACCATACTTCCTTTTCATGAATTTCCTCCACTTCATGATGAAAACAAATATGTCCCTACTTATTTTATCGTCATTTCATTTGCTTTATTGATATATATATTAACATTAATCCGACAAGCAAGAGCATCTTTAAGATGGCGCCAGGAACTAAAGCCCAGCTTAAACGAAGCAAAAAATAGCCGGCAAGTACTTGCCGGCTATGCTTTAGCTCAAACCACTAATTCTCTTACCGACCTCTTCATCTTCCGTCAGGTCGTATACCATCCTGTAGCAGTCCAGTGCCTGGGATTTATCCCCGGCTTCCTGCGCTTCCTCTGCCGCCTTGTAGAGGAGAGCCAGCGTTATAGGATTAGCTTCGGTGGGAATGTTGTTTTCTTTCAGTATGTTTTGGATCTGAGAAAGGTCTTTTGCCGAAACCTTCTTGCCAATGGCCTTCTCGAGAAACTCAAGCTCTGCGTCGGCTTGATGGGATTCCTCGAAATACTTGCTGTAGAGGTAACAGGTGGCGGAAAGCTCGGGGTTGTACTTTTCGAGATAGTACCAGCCGAGGTTCCTGTAATAGGCTGCCAGCTCCGCCCTGGTGCAGCAGTAGTTATAGGACTCCGTGGTGTAGGAATACTCGCCCTCGGTATCGCCCAGTTGCTTACAGCAGAGAATGATCCCCAGGATTGATTCCATGTCTACCGGATTCTCAAAGTGTGCGTCGAGCCACTCCTTCTGCGACTTCGAATAATTGCCGGCGAGCATTAGCTCTTTTGCCCTCTCCTTGTGAGGCGTGAGGGTGTCCACGTCCGTTAATTCGTATTCATCATCCCCCAGGCAATAGTACTCGTACAAAAAGACTTCGGATATGTGCCTGAGGCATAGTTTCAATTTGCTCATTGTTCATTACCTTTTCTCTTTCAATCAGAGACTATTGAGTTTCTCTAACATAATCCTCCATTTACTTTGAAGTTGTCAATCCTATATAGGGTTGCTGGTTCTTTCTTATACCCCATACAGACAGATGTGCATAACAAGAAACTTGTATCTAGGCTTTTGGTTGGAAACGTAATTCCGACCACCCCACAACTCACTTCCATATAAAAAATAGTTGGAAATTTCAAAAAAGATTTTGGTGTCCCACGGCGATATTGGCCCAAAGCTACATCACAAAGTCCCGTGGAGCCGGTAACTGTGATGTAGTCAAAGTGTTAGACATCAGATTTCCAAATCAGGCCCTTGAAAAACTTTTTGTAATTTCCAACTAATTTTCCATAGGAGAATTTTTGTGATGCATTTCAAAAACAGATTCCTACCAACACCTTCTTATAAAGGTTTTGTGATGCACTTTCAGCCCGGTGATTCAAAAAATGAGACAATGTGAAACGTCCCCGGTGACTCAAAATGAGACAATGTGAAACGTCCCCGGTGGCTCACCCGGTGACTCAAAAAAATAGCCGGCAATTACTTGCCGGCATTTTTTGAAAGCTCCTGTCTCAGAGCATTCTCGAGCATTGATGAAAACGAGATGGATGAGATTATGGTGCTTCCGTTGTATTTCCTTTCCATGTCAGTTCCTGATGGTGAAATGCCACTAACGGCGCGGCGCATGTCTCTTTTTACGGATACCAGATCAATGTTCATATGCTACCTCCTTGTATAAACAAACATCAACCACAACATCTAGTATTCTCAATGCTATTATATACAATATATTCTTAAATGAGCATAAACAATTCTTAAAAAAGTGTAATTAAAGCTGCGAAATACCGGTAATGAGCAGGTCTTTCGACCTGCCCATTGGATTGTTGGTTGTTAATTTGAGTTTTATTGGTCTGACGCTTAGGTTACCATCACTCCATCTCGAAGAAGTAGTACCAGTCTGCTGAGTTGTCTTCACGGCCGATCCATATGTTGCGAGCATTTTTATCAAAAACCTTAAACCAGTCAACCATTCTTTTATCCTGTGACTTGCAGTCATGTCCTGAACCACTGAACTTTTCGGTATTTCCTACGTGGTATCCGCTTGCTCCTGCTGCGTGGTTGTTCTTGTATGGGCAGCGTACCAGGATGCCATCACCTAAGTTACTTACATCAAATCCGCTGTATGCGAGGTATTCTTTGATAGTCATTCCGTTTTTCCTTGCCTGATCTCTGATCTTGTTAATATCTGCTGTTGTAAGTCCGCTATTATTAAAGTCATTGTTCACGTGGTTCCATACTTTCTGAGCTATCCAATCTGCGTTGTCAGTTTCTATAACAGGATTTCCCATTATTGATTTAGTCTCACTCTTGTATCCGTATTCTACATACTCTGAAGGCTTTCTGACTGTCAGCTTGTCCTTCATGTCAATGTTCTTGTTACCTGTATCGATGTAAACTGTCTTGTCTCTGTTGTAATACTCTGTTGCTACTGCTAAAACGCCCTTTCCGTTCTGCTGCAGATCCTTCTTTTCCTCTGCTGTCATTTTTTTCTCATCACCGAAGCCGCGGAAGATGCATCCCATCACTTCATCGATAAGTGTGTTTATGGATTCCTTTGAGCTCTTTATATTGTCGTACATCTTGCGGGTATCAGCATCCATTGCATCTACCTGCTCCTGAGTGAGATCTGCAACCTGTTTGTGTATTTCCAGGTACTCTAAGAATACGTTGCATGTTGCTATGAAGCGGGTTGTTCTTACCTTGAGGTAGTTTTCACATTTCTGCATTGCTTCTCCGGCAAAGAGGCTTTCATCTTTCTCGTAGTCATATGCCAGATCGTAAAGGCTACGCTCTTTAGGGTCTACCTGTGATCCACCTATAAGAACCTGTGCTGCCTGCTTAAGCTGAGTGATCAGTTTGTTGTCTGCTTTATTCCAGTCATTTTCTCCACCGATGATGCTTGCATATCTGACGAGCTTCTGTACGTCGTTATAATTTTCGTTATTATCGATACGCTTAGCTGCATCATTTGCATTGTTCATTGATGTTTCCCAGTTATTAAGAGTTGTTCCGTATGCTCCTACTGTAACTGCATTTAAGCTGCCTTCTTTAAGCTTCTTAAAGATATCATCAAGCTTGTTCTCCAAAGTCTTGGTCTGCTCACTGATTGCCTGGATGACATCCGGCTTTTCGTCTGAAAGACCCATTGTCTTCTTGATCAGGTCTTTTAAAGGTGCTCCGGCGAAATCTGCTCCGGGGATCAGGTCGACTGACTTGTCGATGCTGTTTACTATTGTCTCTTTAAGAACGTCTATTCCAAGAGTCTCAAGGGTCTCACGGATGTTCTTTTCTTCTTCTGTCTCGTCTTCTCCCGGTACATAAGTGCCGTTTGCAAGCTCTGTGTTTACTGTGGATATCTTGTTCCAGAATTCCTGAAGTTCAAATACATTCATCTTTGAGATCTTCTTAAGATTCTCTTCTGCTGCTACGTCTTTCAGATACTTTTCTTTTAATGCCTCAGCCTGCTCTTTCTGTGTCTTTATAACGTAGTCTCTACTCAGGTCGTAATCATAACCATATGAGATAAGTACCTCAGTAGGAATGATATCAATTACTGCCTTCTCGCCTGTTTCGTAGTCTGTTAATGTTACATAGACATTTCCGTCAGTCATCTGCTCGAAATAAAGTGAACCTGTCATAGAACCTTCACTATCAGTCCGCATGATGTGAGCATCAGTAGTCTCTCTTAAGATCCTGTTTGCCTGCTGCTCTGCTTTCTTCTGAAGTGTTTCTTCATCAGCGTTTCCGGGAACATTGGCTGTATTTGTGCTTGCATTTGTATTTGTATTTGCATTTGTTGTCTCTGTTGTTTCAGGTGTTTCTTCGAAGTATCCGGCCTTTGCTGTTCCGATCTCTTCACCTGTGGTTGAGTCTTCTGCGAACTGATAGTCTGCTTCCTGGATTACAGCTGTCTGGTATTCAACTTCCCGGGTTTCTGCCATCAGGATTTCTGTTTCCAGAGCCTGTCCGATTGCTGCTGTTTTTTCAGTTTCTGTTTCATTGGCTATTGCTGCGAGTGTAGGATCGATGGGATCTTCTTCTACTATGGGAGTGATATCAAGCCTTGCATCTGTATCCTGTGTAATGGAGGACTGCTCTGCTGCTTTTACGTCATCAGGTATTACTGGCTGGTCGATGATGATATTGCTTGGTACTGCCTCTACTACTACGGGGATTGTAGGCTCTTCTGCTGCAGGTGCTGTTTCTTCTGCTGTTGGCTCTTCTGCTGCAGGTGCTGTCTCTTCTGTTGTTGGCTCTTCTGCTACCGGAGCTTCCTGTGTGATTTCTACTGTCTGCTCTGCTGCAACTGTCTCAGGCTCTGCTGCGTATGCTGTAACTGTTGCCACGTTTGACATGATCATGATTGCTGCCATTCCACCGGTTAATGCTCTTACTTTGTTCATTCTGTTTGCCATAATTTTTATCTCCCTTCTTACTGTTAGGTTTTTGTTTGATTTATTGGTATTTACTGAGGTTTGTTCCTCGGTGTTTGTTTTCATGGTCTTATATTAACAACACAAAGGACACACAAAGGTCACACTAAAAAGAAGCAAAAGAAAACCCTCTGCAAAAGTGCAGAGGGACTGGGTTTGGGGGGGAATATTGGGTATTAAATTGACAGCTCTTTTAACCAATTCTCATGAAACCTATTATTGCCATAATGAGCCATATTATTGCAATAAGTCCTAAAACAATCCAGTAATTCTTGGATCCCAGCAGTCTTGCCGGATTATTCCTTGCGTATGTATCTGTTCCATCAATCCAAATTTTCTTTGGAAGACTGGATATCTTAGCATCAAAGAGTGTGCAGAAAAACTCATCGACGTCCGGTTGAAAAAGGTATGGATCACTGCCGGCTCCTTGATCCCAGATATATCGCACCCTAATGATCGTAGTATTTCCTTCGCTTTCAAATCTTATGGCATATTTCAGGGGTTTTAGATAATGCAGACCGTCGCTAGGCGCAATATCATCAGTGATTATTATGTACATCACACCATTTTCCTGCTTAAAGTTATATGACGAAAGCTTGGTGTGAACTGTAGTCCCGATTCTTTTTATCGCTTCTTCTATCGAAAGAGACGTCTCGTAGACAAAGTCCAGTCGACCGGCTCTTTCATCTTCTATTTTTCTCTGAAGGTCTGTGTCAGAGTAATAGCGCATTAAAAGATCTCCTTTAATTCCTGGTTTACTACCATGATTCTCAAACGAGCATTATCTTTAGTTGAAAACTTATAGTCATGTTCACCCTCTACTAGGAGCCAACTCTCTAACACTGCCGATAAGAGTATCATTTTCGCAAGATTATACCAAAATCTGACCGATACCTCCTTAACATATTGTGGAAAGCACTCTTTAGACAAATACGAACTTAAAGTTGATTCATCGATTACAATGCACTTATCATTTTCCAATAAATCATCAACATATTTCATTTTTGTGTCCAAATCTTGGTCCGGATCAATCTCTAATTTACCTATTATGTACTTCTCTAACACCTTTCTCAGATTAAGAGGATCCATTTTACTTTCTAAATCTATGCTTTTACGGATGTTCTGTGAGGACCGTACAATCGACCAGCCCCAAATACCATATAAAATAATTGGCGAGCAAAACATTAATACATTCCGGACCATCTGATGTTCAGACAGAAACACGAAAACATTGCTCTCAGGGCTTGAACTGCACCAAACCCACAATGCTCCGAGAATAATGGTAATGAAAATAAATTCAAAAGCCTTCTTATATACCTTTGTGTCATAGTGAATGTTTGAAAGTTCATATCTTACAAGTAGTTCAGCGTTGCCCCGTTCAATTCTCATTTCTACTTTATCCATACTTACAATCCCCCATTTTCTTAAGTAAAAGTTATCACAAATTCTTAGCCCAAATTATATATTTTGCAGAAGTGATGGCCTTGGCTATAATATTACTTCCATGTTATTTCAAGTTTTTTCTTTGATTTTGCGCAGTCAACAAGATACAGGTTAATTAACTTCTGATACGGTATTCCGGACTCTGAAGACTGCTTCTTAAAATAATCCAATGCATCAGCATCAATGTTAATAGTGATCTTCTTGCGGAGTTTTTTGGCGTATGGATTCCTTATAGCTTTACTAAAATCAAACTCTTTTTCTAAAAACTCATCTCTTTCTTCATCTGGTTTCATAAGCCTTTTCTCCTTTCTTGCACAAATCTCATCTGTACATATATTATACATACTTTTGCCATATCAATAAATATATACTATTCAAGTGAAATCATATCTCTTGATCTCGCAATTCTTAATTCCACAGGAAGAAAATTCCTCATTGTCCATCTCCCTAAAGTATGACTCAACCATTCTTGTGATTCCGTTATGTGCGACAAGGATGACAACTTCATCGCCGTTTCTGATATCATCAAGCAGGTTGTAAATTCTCTGTGCCAATTGAAGCATGGACTCGCCTGTTCCAAATCGGCTTGCCATGTCTTTCTTGGCTTCATGGAACTCTGCTCCATCCCTTGGGGTTGATTCCCATATTCCAAAGTTCTGCTCCTTGAGCCTTGGCTCTATCTCCATAGGAATGCCTGTGATTTCCGAAATGTGTCTTGCTGTCTCAGATGCTCTTACTAAAGGCGATGACAATATTTTATCTGCTTTTATGCCTTCAGAGAGGATCTTCTTGCCGGTCTCTATGGCCTGCTCATGGCCTTTGGCTGTCAGCTCTATGTCTGTGGCTCCGCATATTTTGTTTTCAACGTTCCAGACTGTTTCGCCATGTCTGATGAAGTAAAAATGGTCCATAATGTCTTTTGCTCCCAAATACAAATTTCATCAATCAATATATCCCCAGGTCTTAGCGACCGTATCCACCCAGCAAAATTCCTGATTCCCGATCGGAAGCCCACTGCTTGTGGTGGAGAATGTATCTACAGTGATAAGGTTTGGCTGAACGAAAATCTCTTTTACCGGAGTGTGACCCACGACCTGAAACAAGCCATCAGGGAACATGCCCTTTGCGAGTGTTCCGTACTGGGGACGAACCCAGATGGGTGAGTTATCTTCCCACAGCTCATCATAGCCATATTCGTTAATTATACCAATCATACAGTCGATGTCATCCATCATGTTATAAAGCTGCGCCTCTACAAATTCCCTTGTAAGGCCGGCGTGACTGAACAACGTGTTGTCCAGCCTATGGATAATGCCGTAATTCTCCGGTGCGCTTAATGTATCGCGGAGTTCCTCAAGCTTGTCACATACTAGATCCGCAGCAACTATCGAGTAGCCCGGGTGATCGTACTGGCTCCAAAGGTACGATAGATCGTGGTTTCCATAGCACCAATAAGAGTCAGGATATCTACGGGTAAAGTCTATTGCTGCATCCAGTGTTTCTTCATAAAGTTCAAGATTGTACTGACAGCCCCAGTCATCGACAAGGTCGCCCACGAATACTGCGTTATCACAATCGGTGGTCTCCATGATATCGATGGCCTGACTGAAAATCCAGGGTTTGAGGTGTATGTCGGGGATTACGAGGGCTTTGCTCATTGCTGATCTCCAAAGTATTTTGCCTTAATTGTCCAATAGTCCATAGCCAATCGCATATAGCGTTCTATATCATACTTGTTTAGTAAAGGTTTTTTCCCTTCATCTATTATCCTATTAACAAAATCAGCGTCGAATATGAAATACATCTTTTCCATATAATCATAAATGTTTTTAAAACTATTAAGGTAATGCACTAAGTCATTTGTATTAGCACCAGTCGCTTTATCTAATACTCTATTTGAGAGGCCATTAAGGTATTCATTCAGATCAGAAATAAACGTATCAAATCTATCAAATCTATTGCTACCCTTATGTCCTTGCATATTTCCGGTTTTTTGCATTAATGAAAAATTCAACACAGTATGATGCATTTTAGTGCAGCATTCTAGCATCTCGCATAATTTCGAATCTTCGTCTATTATTGCCTTGAATAAACTGCACTTCTTCTCATTAAAGTTAAAATCGCAATCGCCTCCCAATGCCAATCCGGAGCCAAAGCATGTTATGTCGTTTTCAGACCAATTACTACGTGCTTTTTGCACTGCATAAAGTCTATTAGTACCGTAAGTATTTGGTTTGTCCTCATACCATATTTTATTTCTTTCATTTCGATAAGACAGAAAATGTAGCGTATTAAAATCATAGTCCAAAGGCTTTTCGCCTTCTATATAATATTTTTTATAATGAATCCACGCATCCGGAGATGAATCAGGATCAAATCGAATTTTTCCATAATCCTTATGGTTGCATGTGATTTCCTTTCGGAATTCTTCAGGAATATTCTCAAGAAATGTTTCAATAGTCTCTGATTTCATAATTCATTCTCCCAATTATTTAGTCATATGCATCATTATATCAGAGAATGCAGGACATATAGATGGCATCGGAAAAAAGCGGAAGATGGACATAACAACAGGCTTATACTCTGTGCGATGGTTGGAAACGGAATTTCGACCACCCCACATTTTTCTTCTATTTCAAAATTAGTTGGAAATTTCAAAAAAGGTTTAGTGGTCTGGAATTAGTGTTTACCAAAAACTACATCACATGGCACCCGTAGGCCGGTAGTTGTGATGCAGGGAAGACGCTAGGCATGAAGTTTATTGAGCTTGGCCCTTGAATGGCCTTTGTAATTTCCAACTAATTTTCCATAGGTGAATTTTTGTGATGCTTTTCAAAAACAGACTCCAACCAGCACGGCCTTATATAGGGGCTTGTGATGCACTTTCCGTCGCATAATTCCCTACGAATGAAAAAAGGAGTCAAAAGAACCGTCCCCGTGACTCCTGTGAAAAAAGGAGTCAAAGAGAACCGTCCCCATTGACTCCTTGAAAAATGAGTCAAAGTGAAACGTCCCCGGTGACTCAAAATGAGTCAAACTGAAACGTCCCCGGTGACTCATTTTCTGCGGAGGATGTTGTTGCAGGCGGTGATGAAGGCCTGCAAATCAGCGTACATGTTTCTGCTGTTCTGCGGATCGCCGTTGCCAAGAAGCTCGTTCTCCTCCAGAAGAGATTTGTAATAATCTGAGCTCCAGCGGCCTTTGGAGTAGTAGTAATCCTTGAGTGCGTAGTAAGTCTCGTATATGCGTGGGAAATTGTCATCGAAGTTGTTGCTGATATCTGTTCCGAAGCAGAATTCGTAACGGTTTCCGATGTCTTTACCCATCTGCAAAATTTCCGGAGGGAAATTCTCTTTTCCTATATTATCCTGTACCCAGAGGCCCAAGGCGCGCGCCTCTTCTTCGACTGAAAGGTTGTTCTGAATTGGATTCCCAGCGCGGTAGACGACGAGAATGTCGCCTGCCACAAGGTCTTTTAATGGATCAGAAACTATGTGGGCTACGGGAGTGACATTCTTCTTGATGATATTTATTCTCTCAATCTTAGTGTCGTACCTTCTGTAGGCATCGCGCCATCCGATGCAGGCTTCGGGCGCGTATTCTTCGGCGTTTCTGACTACGTAAATATCATTGTCGATGAGCTGTGCATACTCAGTGTTGGCGCGGTCCTGATAGTTGTCATAGAGCGTGAAGCCATAACCTGACTTCACAGGAACGAATTCTCCTATCCCGTTAAAATAGCCAATCTGGCCCTCGTCATCAACGTCGCAGGTTCCGGTCACGCCTACAGCATACCTGAATCTGCCCGCAGGAGTTACGCCCATCACTGTGGGGCTCTTAAGGTCACCGGCGTTCAGCTGCTCAGGAACTCCTGCCGGAAAAGACTCTTCCAAAGAGCCGGGCTCATCGCACATTGCACGGAAGTGCTTGCAACCCGCATAGAAATGGCCTGAGCCCTCGTATACGGACATCTGAACGAGAAGGATATTGTCTTTTACCGTAAGATACTCAGGCTCTGCCGGGTAATCAGCGTAGTCCACGATCTTGGGGAAGTCACCGTAGATGATCTCCTCGCCGGTCTTAAGATCATACCCGGTAAGGCGTCCGTAATTGCTCTCTTTAGAGCTTGTTACGCAAAAGAGCTTGTCGCTGCTAATGCCGGCATAGTAAATAATGTCAGTGGAATTCTGAATCTCCTTGCTGTCGCCCTTTGAATCGCAGATGTAGAGAAGAAGCTTGTGATCTGCTTCGTAGGCGCCGGTAACAAAGTATTCGCCTGAGGGAAGCGTTCCGTAGACGGAAGTTCCGGGAAGGTCAAAGCGATCGGTTCCGTCAAAAGACACCGACTGGACGTTGGTCTCCTGACCGCCGCTGCTCTCCGCAAGAATGAAGCGTCCGCCGGATATAGTGATCGGGCCGTAGGAGGAATCGGTAAAGAGATTTTCGATTTCGTTGGTTTTTGGATCCAGAGCTGCGATTATGCTTGAATTGTCGGCCATGACGTGGTCGTAGTCGCCCCAGAGGGCTGCTTCTCTCATGGCTGCTTTGCCGGGGATCCTGAAATATACTTTGCCGTCGTACTTCACAAAGTGCTTGCCGTTGCCGGGGATTGAAGGCGCCGGGCGGTCGTTGGTGGTCGCCGGTGATGTGTTGGATGGTGTATTGGATGATGTGTTGGAATATCCACAAAGTAATAATGATATGGCTAAAACCATTGATAATACTTGCTTTTTCATTGCATAAACTCCCTGACTCAACTCTTATCGTCATTATATGTTAAGATATTTGTAAGTATTTAGAAAGGCGGAATCGATATGAAAAAGAAATTTCTTACAACCATCATGGCGATATGCCTTGGAACTTCTCTTCTGGCAGCATGCGGAAATACTGCGCCTGAAGCTGCGCAGGAAGGTGCGGAGGCTCAGGAGAACGCGGGTCAGGATGGCGATGGTCAGAAAGGCGATGGCCAGGGTGATTCCGGTAGTGGCGAAGAGTCCGGCGAGGTGGCTACTTCCGGCATTGAGGGACACTGGCAACTGATGTGTGAGCTCAGCCACATTGAGTACTCTGATGGTGATTTTTACGACACCTCTTTAATGTACTGTGACGGCGAAGCTCCTGCGTCAGAGATGATCATCCGAAGCGAAGGCGATCAGTACGTTGTTGATTATTACTATACCGAATACGATTATTACGAGAAGAATTGCGGAATTCCTATGGTGAAGAGTGGAGACGACAGCTCTTTTACCTTCACATTGGCAGATCCGTTTGACGATTCCTCGGATGTTCAGGAATTGAAACTTTATTTGAATGAGGAAGGAAGGCTCGTTGTTGAGAAGCAGTACAGATATGAGGACGAGAGTGATTCTGAGTACTGGTCAAACAGCACCTACACCAGCATCTATCTTCCCAAAGATTCACCGCTGTTTGATGATCCGGAGAGTCTGAGGTACTTTGATACGGTTACGGTTTCCAATACTGCAGATCTTTTGAACAGCATTCAGAACAACCGAAAGATCCTGCTTGAGGCCGGAGAATACGACTTTTCACAGGTTGCATCAAAGGCCATCAACAACTTCCGCGTCAGCGAGAGCTGGGACGGGACCAAGAACGTTATTTCGGAGGTCAGCAGCTTGTGCATCGAGGCTAAGGACGGAGCCAAAGTTGAGCTTTGTATCGATGAACCCTATGACCCCGTAATGTCTTTTAACAACAGTAAGGGCATTACGCTCAGGAACCTCACTGTCGGACATCACGTTGAACCCGGCTACTGCAGCGGAAGCGTTCTGTACTTCGAGGGTGTGGACCATCTGAATGTTGATAAGTGCAACCTGTACGGCAGCGGAACCTACGGAATCGAGGCTTACAATACCTACGATGCAAATGTGACTGACACAGATATTTATGAGTGCACTTACGGACTGGTTGCGCTTCATAATGTAGGAACGTTTAATTTTAAGAACTGCGTTATGAGGGACAGCAGCGACCTTTCGATGATAGACTGCGACAGCGCTTATGATGTTACATTTGAGGACTGCGTGTTCTCGGGGAATGATGCGACGAGCTTCGACACTACCAGCTTTGTTGAGGTTGGCGAGTACGACAGGGTTACGTTCAGGAATTGCGAATTCAAAGACAACAAGTTCTATACATTCTCTAACAGGGAAGTTACGCTTGAGAACTGTACCGAGACGGGCAACAGCTCTGCGATGACTGAGTTCATGAATGCGTCGGAGGCTAGCGCACCGACCAAGGATTCACTTCTTGAGGGATACAATGCAGCTGTGGACAGGCAAGCTGAGATAGACAACGAGCTGTCCACCAATGCTCTGCTCGATCAGGCTACGCTCAATCAGCTGGCTTACGAGGAGTTTAATCTGTGGGATTCGCTTATCAATCAGATGTGGACATACCTCGGAGGAACGCTTGATGAGGAGAATATGACAAACCTCAAGGCTGAGCAGCAGAAATGGATCAAGGACAAGGAAGCTGCAATGAAGACTGCCGGAGCTGATTTTGAAGGCGGTACGATGCAGCCGATGATTGAGTATAGTACCGGTGCGAAGCTTACGAGGGAAAGGTTGGAAGTGCTGATACAGAGATATATAGGTGATTAAAAATGGTGCCCCCGGGTCAGAAATGATCCGGGGTTTTTTGAGCCCTGGGGACGGAGTCAGTGGCTCATTTTTGGTCCCTGGGGACGGGGGGTAGGGACCATTTTCTGAGTCAGTGGGGACGTAACAGTTTGACTCATTGCGCACAATGAGTCAATGTGAAACGTCCCCGGTGACTCACATCCACATTACATGGATTTTGTATTTATACGTTGGTTGGAAACGTGATTTCGACCACCCCACAACTCTCTTCTATGTGAAAAATAGTTGGAAATTTCAAAAAGGGATTTTTGGTCAGGCATTAGTGTTTTCGAAAAACTACATCACATGGCACCCGTAGGCCGGTAGTTGTGATGTAGGGAAGGCGCTAGACATCAAATTTTTTATTTCTTGGCCATGAAAAGATTTTGTAATTTCCAACTATTTTTTCATATATCAATTTTTGTTATGCATTTCAAAAATCAACTCATACCATGAAGTCCATATAACTCCTGTTGTTATGTACTATCAGGCTCAAAATGTCTTTTACCAACATTCAACCCATTTGGCAAAATCTCTTTTTCCGATAAAATGAACCTATTATAAATTATGAGTCAAAGTGAAACGTCCCCGGTGTCTCAAAATGAGTCAAAGTGAAACGTCCCCGGTGACTCATTTTCTGGCGTCGATCCTGACGAAAGGCTTAAGGTCTTTTACTGCCTCTTTCTGGGTGATCTCGACGTCGCCGTTGTCGGTGTCTATGAGTTTATAACGGTCGTTGCCCATGCCAAGCTCCTTCATGTAAGAGAGCTGGCGATGGCCGTGCCTTGTCTCGATTCGCTCAACGAGGGCTTTGTGCTCTTCTTCTGTCATGGCGTAAACCAGGTCGATGCAGGCCTGATCGATTGCCAGAATATCGCTTGAAGCAAGGATTCCTACGTTTGGTGTTACAACGGGCTCAGCGTCCACGCCTTCGCAGTCGCAGGAAACGCTCATGTTTCTCATTACGTTTACGTAAGTGATGTTCTTGCCGAAGTGGTCGATGGTGGCCTTTGTGGACTCAGTGATCTTTTCCATGAGTTCTTCTTCGTTTACGCCCCAGTCGTTGCCGTTCTTGGCATGGATCCACATCTTGCCGACATGTCCGTCAGCGCATCCGATTCCAATATTCTTGTTACTTCCACCAAAGCCGCCCATGGTGTGGCCTTTGAAGTGGGTGAGCACAAACACTGAATCGTAGTCAAGCATATGTGAGCCATGACTCATCTCTTTAAACCACTTACCGCCGTTAACGGGAAGGGTTATGGTTCCGTCGGCGTCCATGATATCTACTTCTGTGAAGTCCCAGCCGTTGATGGCCAAAGTCTTCCTGTGATCTTCAGTGGTGTATCTGTCGCCTTTATAGAAGGTGTTGGTCTCCACGATCCTGGCGTCTTTGAGGCACGGCTCTTTTTCCATTACCTCTTTAACCCAGCTCGGAGGTGTGATGTTGGGACCTTTGGGCTCGCCGGTGTGAAGCTTGATCGCAACTTTTCCGGTGATGTTTCCGTTCACCTTCTCAAACACTTTCATGATGCCGGCTGCCGACAAATCTCTTGTAAAGTACACAACAGACTCAGCACCTGTTCTCTCGTCGTATGGGATGTATCTTGATCCGTCAGTCATCTTATCTGTACCTCCTTTTTTGATGTAAGTATATTTTAACAAAAAATGAACCCCGGGGACGGAGTCAGTGGCTCATTAATGAGCCACTGACTCCGTCCCTAGGGCTCACTTTATTCATAGAGCATGTAGGGCTCGCGCCGGGCTTTGAAGGCCTCGATGTCAGACTGCCATGAGGCTTTGATCTCCTCGGCGGAGTGGCCGGCGATGATCTGCTTGCGAAGGTCATCGGAGCCGCTTAAGTAGTCGATCCAGTTCTTGACGTTGTTGGTCGGGCTGTCAAAGAAATCAAGGTCTGGATTAGCAGCATGGAAATCATTGTAGGCATCGATAATGTAGTTAAGGTCAATGCCTGCAGCCCAGATGTCTTCTAAGGGGATGTCCGTCAGGTCTTTTCCGTAACAAGTCTCACCTTCGAAAGGCGGATTGTCGGCGCCGTCCATGTCCTGCGGCGTGAAGCTGTAAGGATTGCTCTCCTGCGGAAGGTATGGGCTTCCGTAGATCTCGAATGGCGTGTCAGTGCCTCGTCCCACCGAGACGTAGGTGTTTTCAAAAAAGCAGGTGGAAGCATAGAGGTAAACAGCGCGCATGTCCTTAAGGTTTGGCGACGGTCTGCGGACCAACGTCGTCTTCATGTCATGGGTGTAATTAAGGCACGGGATTACGGTCAGGTCGCAGGCATCTGCGCCTGCATTCAGCCACCCTTCGCCATTGATCATCTGCGCAAGCTCGCCCCAGGTCATCCCGTAAACTATGGGAATCGGGAGCTGCCCCACGCCTGATTTATACTTATCCTGTAGAATCGGACCGTCCACGTAAAAGCCGTTGGGATTTGGCCTATCCAGAATGATCACTTCTTTGCCCGCAGACGCGCAGGCGTCCATCAGGTAGTACATGGAAATGTAGTAGGTATAGTAACGAAGGCCCACGTCCTGCATGTCTACGACAAGGGTGTCGAAAGTGTCCATGTCCTCGAGGGACGGGGAATGGGTTTCGTTATGGTAGAGCGAGAGGATCGGGACTCCTGTCTTCGCGTCTATCGAATCATCTATTGCCTCGCCGGCATCTTCCGTTCCGCGGAATCCATGCTCAGGCGAGAAGATTGCTGTGACGTTGATGTCGTGCTCAATTAAGGCGTCAAGGATATGCTGGTCTTTGTCGCCCACTATACCTGTCTGGTTGGAAAAGAGTGCGACGCGCTTGTTCTCAAGGAGCGGGATGTAGGCATCGAACTGCTCGTCGCCGAGGGTGAGAGCGGTGGTAGTTTCAAGGCTGGCGTCGGGATTTGTAGTCGTGGTTGATTCAAAATTGTTATCGGATGTAGATTCTGTTGGGGCAGATTCAGCTTCGGGCTGGGCTTCTGGTTCTGCAGAGGGTTGCGAGACAGTTTCCGCAGATGAAATGTCTTTTACCGGATTATCAGTGCCTCCGCATGCCACGCAGCTGAGTGTGAGAGCGATTATGATAAGAATTGATAATATTTTTCTTAGCATTAACATGTAGCTCCTGTCTATGTCGTGTTGATTATGGTCTCCTAACTCCATCCCCATGGACCAAAACCAGTACAAGTTTAAATGTTCCGATTGACTTTCACTATTCTTTTTGCTATTCTCTTGTCAAAGGAATGGGTTTTGTGTCCGGTAAACTCGTAATGAGTCGAAGGAGTTGCTCGTTTCTTTTTTTATGTCCAAAATGTCATATAGATACATTTTATTATCAGCTGAATGTCTAATCAGCATTGTAGCTTTGAATAGATTATATCTCTCAACACTGCCGTCCTCATTGAATACCGGAAGTTCGAATCTTGAATCATAACGATACCAGCCAAGCTTAGCATCTCTAATATGCCTTTGCTTTTGCAATAGTCCCCATAAGCTTGTAAGTATATCTTGAACCAGTATACTCATCTGGAAGATCTGCCCCTATAAATATTAAATCATCACCATTAGAAATCTTGTACATGGCTCCGACATAACCTTTGAGATATTCTTTTACATCATCCCAGTTAACAGCACGTTTTCCCTTGAAACGTATATCGTTAATTCTTACAATTTGCTTTCCCTCATCATTAGTTCTTATTTCTACATTCCTAACCACAAAAAAAGCTTACTCCTTCATATTCATTAGCATACTTATATATGCCAGTAGTCGTTTTTTCTTAGAATCTGATAGCTTCCTAAATTCACTAATAATCTGCGTCTCAATATCACCTGAAGAGATATCTTCTTGTGTAACTTCCAGATTTTCTTTTCCAATGAGAAGTTCTACTGGTGATATTTGCAGTGCCTCGCATATTATCATTATTTTATCAGCACCAGGATTTGTATTCTTCTTATGCCAGTCAAAAATCGTATGTCTTGATATTCCTGTCATTCGAGATAGTTCAGGTATCGATATATTCTTATCTTCCATTAACTTGAACAATCTTTCACTAATAGTCATATCTCCTCCTATCATTTGTTTGTATATACAAACATTATCATATGACCATTATATCCGCAATAGTTTTTGGCTAGCCATTTCGACTTTCTTTTTGAATACTACACAAAGTAAACTTATTGATACTCTAGCATCATTTAATCATCTAGATGCTCCATGAAGATCATTGGGTGAGCGGTGCAGTACGGAGTCTGCGCCATGTATTTTCCTAAGGTGTCGTCGTTGTCGTCCATGAGGACTACGGATTCAGGTGAAATGCCCGGAAAAAGCTCTTTTACCTTGTTGATGACAATCTGGGGCTTCTCGGCAGCTTCCAGGGTGTAGAAGCAGTGGTCGGCAGGAATTCCGTAGAGACGTTCCACCATCTCCGACTTCCATGCTTCATGGCCGTGGGGTTCCCTTGATATGCAAAAGAGCCTTTCCACATCGTGACCTTTGATGTAGTTGTACAGGGGCTCGAGCCTCTTGCAGTCAGCGTATATGTTTACGGCGCGGAACTCCGGCGTTCCGTCCAGTTCGTGATGAGCATGGTGGCGGCCGTAGTTGTAGCTGGTCAGAGTGCCGTCGATGTCGAAGAATACAACGGTGTCCGGTTTATGTAGAATTTCCCATATTTCGCTCATATTGAATGTTTCTCCTGATTTATGGTTTTTGCTTTAAACTTATTATAGCAAAGTAGATATGGTAAAATGAAATCTGAGTTTTGGAACTGAAATGAGGAGGAAACTATGTTCAGAAAAATGAGAAGATTTGCTCAGCAAATATCTGATGAGAAATGTATAGAAATCCTGAAGAATGAGCCAAGGGGCGTGCTCTCGGTTCTTGGAGATGATGGCTATCCATACGGAATTGTGCTTGATCACTGGTACTGTGAGGAAGATGGAAAGCTTTATTTCCACGGTGCCAAGGAAGGGCACAAGCTTGATGCCATCAGGGCCTGCGACAAGGTAAGTTACTGCGTGCATGACGAAGGCTATCGCAAAGAAGGTGAATGGGCGCTGAACATCAACAGTGTTGTTATCTTCGGTCGCATGAAGCTTGTTGAAGATCCCGAGAAGGCCAGAGAAATCTGCACTCATCTCTGCAGAAAGTTCACTGATGATGAAGAATATCTTCAAAAAGAGCTGAAAAATGCCCTGCCACGTGTCCAGTGCCTTGAGCTGACGCCAGAGCATATGACAGGGAAACTTGTAAATGAGTCATGAGTGCATCACAAGCCTCTTTATAGGGGCTTGTTGGTTGGATTTGATTTTTCAAATGCATACCAAAAATTTGTATATAAAAAAATAGTTGGAAATTACAAACCTCTACTTTTGGAAAATTTGATGGCTAACACTGTGGCTACATCACAGCTACCGGCTCCACGGTACTTTGTGATGTAGTTTTTTTGTAGTTTAGTCGCGAACCTCTAAAGTCCTTTTTGTAATTTCCAACTATTTTTTATATGGAAGTGAGTTGTGGGGTGGTCGAAATCACGTTTCCAACCAACGTACATATATGGTCGCGATGTGATGCGACTTCACCGCGCAGCAGACAATTTTGCAAGTATTTTCTCTTTATTCGAAACCGGGCTATCTGCGTAGCCCTTTGGTATTGTCAGCTCGATCGTAGCTTTCATGCGGTCGCTGGCAGTTCTGCGCGATTTAATTTCCGGGTTTTCCAAGAGGGGCAGGACCACGTAATACAGCTCGTCTTCGTCAAAAGACAAAGTCTCTCCCTTCACAAATCCTGCAAAGGCGTAGGTTTCCGCGTTATCGTCTTCACTGATTTTTTTGCCAAGCTTCCGGGCGCAGTCACCCGGGAGGATGTACTCCTGCATCATTAGGTGGAATATGTCTTTTACCAGATCAGGGGACATGGCGGCGTCGGGATCAGTCATTGCTTCCTTGCATGCCTCCAGGACGCTCTTGGAAAAGAGCCTGAACTCTTCCATATCAGGGTCCCAGACAAATCTTCCACGGGCCATCTTGGAAAGAGGCAGCTCTTCGTCGTACATCTTGAACTGGACGTAGATGTTGCGCTCGGAAAAAGCTCTTTTGTTCTCAAAGGCATCCCAGGTAAATTCATAAGGATCGTAGCCGGAGTCGCCGTCTGATTCACGGATCTTCCTGTAAGCTTCGATGACCTGCCTTATCCGCTCGTCGTCTTCGGGGTCTCTCTCCCCGAGCGGATCTGAGTCCGGGTGGTACAGGATGAGGAGCTTCTTGTATTTGGTTTTTATGGTCCGGGGGTCGTCGGATTTGGTGGCGCCTAGGATCTTGTAAGCTTCCTTAAGTGTCATATATCAGCCATTTCTCTTTTCTTCAAATTTCATCACGCGAACCAGCTCTGTACTGTGGCGATTTCCTGGATGTAACCCTCGTCGTCGTTTGGGGTCTCGAGGATAAATGGCAGGCCTTCAAAGGCCGGATGAGTTGCAAAGCGCTTCATGCCTTCCATGCCGATGAAGCCCTGGCCGAGCTTCTCGTGGCGGTCTTTGGCTGCACCACAGGGGTTCTTGCTGTCGTTAAAGTGAACGGCCTTCAGCTTGTCCAGACCGATTATCTTATCAAACTTTGTAAGGACGCCGTCCAGGTCGCCCACTATGTCATACCCGGAATCCCAGGTGTGGCAGGTGTCAAAGCAAACGCCGAGCTTGTCCTTGAGCTCTACTCGGTCGATGATGGCCTTCAGCTCTTCAAAGTTTCTGCCGACTTCCGAGCCTTTTCCGGCCATGGTTTCCAGCAGCACTGTGGTCTGCATTTCCGGCCAAAGCACCTTGTTCAGACCCTCAGCGATCTGCTCGATTCCTGCTTCCGCGCCCTGACCTGTATGTGAGCCCGGGTGGAAGTTGTAATATTGTCCGGGAAGTGCCTCCATCTTCTCAAGGTCTTTTGCCAGCATCTCGAGGCCGTTGGCTCTGGTGTCAGCGTTGGCGGAGCACAGGTTCATGGTATAGCTGCCGTGCGCTACAAGTTTGCCAAAGCTCTTTTGACTAAGGATCTCTGACAGCGCTGCGACGTCTGCCGGGTCTGCGTCCTTAGTCTTGCCTCCTCTGGGGTTTCTGGTGAACCAGGCGAAGGTATTGCCGCCAAAAGAGACCATCTGATGGCCCATGGCTTCGTAGCCGTTTGTTACTGTAAGGTGACAACCGATGTATATCATTTCTTAGATTTCTCCCAATGTCTAATGTCGTTTCGTTTATTATAACAAAAAACAGCCACAGATTTTTGCTCTGTGGCTGTAACTATCAAAATGAGTCAAACTGAAACGTCCCCGGTGACTCATTTATTCTTTTGCCTTCAACCAGCGCTTGTTCTCGTACATCTTTACGTCTGCCAGGCGCAGGATATCGTTAAAATCAAAGCCTGTCTCTTCGGAGCTGCTCTCATAGCCCAGTGCGATTGCGATCGGCTCTGAAGGGTTGTCGTTATTGTATGCAGCTATTTCTTCGTTCATCTGCGGAATGAGGCCGGCGACAACAGCGTCACTTTCCGGCTTTTTGATGATAACGGTGAACTCATCGCCACCTACACGATAGCACTTGCCATCTTTTCCAAATACCTTGTTGATGATTTCGGCGGCTTTCATGATATATCCGTCTCCCGCCAGATGTCCTTTGGTGTCGTTGACTTCCTTCAGGTTGTTCAGATCCATGGAGATAATGCTATAGCTCTTTTCCCCGGAAAGCTTCTTTAAGTCGTGGTTGAACGCGGTCCTGTTGGCAAGACCGGTTATGGGGTCAGTGTTGGCGAGCTTCTTGTAGTACTCTGCCCTTCTGCCTTTCTCGATGTCTTTCAGGGAATCGATGATGTTTCTGTTAGCGAGTAGGACTATGTAGCCAAGGATCAGGACACGCCCCCAGACGTCGTTCTGGATGCGCACGCCAGTCCAGTAATAAGCGATCTCAAGGCCTGCGACGGCGATGAGGACCAGCATCGAGGCTGCGTTGAAAATGGCCATGCTGTCTTTTTCTTTTTTGTGGTTCTTTAGTGTGATTATGGCAGCTGCAACTACATAGATGATAGAGAGTGCCCAGGTCAGGTGGGTTATGATGACCGACTGCTTGAGGTCCATGACTCCGGTGAGGGCAAGGACCATTACCACTACGAAATCAATGAGTGATAGGCAGATTGGGATCCGATATATGAATTTATCATTTTTCCATAAAACAGCGCGGATGTACATGACATAGGGCACGGGGATAAAGATAAGGATCAGGAAGGCGAAAACGCCGGCCAGCGCACGATTGTTAAGAAGGACAACCATGGCGTTAGTCTCTCCTGCGGACCAAAGACCTATCAGAACAGCTGTTAAGCCGATATAGACGATTCTGGGTTTTCCGGGAGTAATGCGCCAAATAATATAGGAATATGCGATCATGATAAGCCCAAAGAGCACATCCAGTATTGAAGTAATGAGTACGGGGGCGGAGCCAGCTATGAGTGACGACCTGAGGTTATAGTAATCTCCGGCCGTAAATTCAGGCGTGATCGTCGGTACATTGTTATAAACGGATTTGAGTTTGACGGTTAGAGAAGCGTTTACATCGGGCACGCGAACAAAGTGCCAGGAATTTCCGTTGGAACGAAGGAATGTCGAGCGAACGCCGATGCTCTCATAAATGATGGATTCACGTGAATAGACCCGGACATCATTAAATCCGGATGTAAAAGAAAGGCATCCTCCGGCTGCGATGATCTCAGAGGAGTCAAATGTTAACACACGTGTGCCGGTTTCGTCCATGCTGTCGGTGATTGGTGTCAGTATAACTTGAGTGTCTTTTGGATACATGCTGAACCGGCTTTTCGCACCACCATTAAAGGCATACACTAAAACAATACTGCATGCCACTGCCAAGAACAGGGTATAGATCCGGAGAATGTGTTTATCCATATCGACCTCGGTCATAATTTGCGCATAATATTACACTTAATATCATATCAACAAATTATTAAATACAGATAAACGAAATATGATATTTTTGAGCCCTAGGGACGGAGTCAAGGGATCATTTGTGAGCCCTAGGGACGGAGTCGAGGGCTCATTTTGTAGACAAGGAGAAGGACAAGGATAGTCAGGATTGCGTAGCCAATGAGGTAGCCCGGGTTTCCCATGAATGATGCAAGCCATGACAGTGGGCTATTGGGGATTGGCCAGTTTACGAAAAAGTAATTGCAGTTAAAGTGCTTGTCGAACAGGTAGATTGGCGGTACGACGAGGCACAAAAACAGCAGAACCCAGTGGATATGTCTGATGGACGGGGAGATCTCTTTTGACATAAATAGAAGCGCCGGATACAGCACCAACAGGCCGTGCCAGAGGTAACTGTGAAGGTTTATGAAGTTCAGGACAGGGTAATAGATTGTCCAGTCTGCGAAGATCAGGGCGACAAGCGATGCCGGCATGATCAGGGCATATGCGACTTCGCCGAAGTAGGCTTTGGCCCATTTTAGGGGCAGAAACTCTCGTAAAAGAAATACGAAGATGCCGATACTGCAGACGTGTAGAGGAAGATACCCCAGGCCGAATTTATGTATGGAGAGGAGGAAAAGATCTTTTGCCACTTCCAGAACGAGCATGACAAGGGGAATGGCCTTGAGCACTCTTCTCTGCACCCGGCCACTCTTCTTTCTGAGAACGAATAATGCAATTACTACCAGCGACAAAGTTACCGCGACGCTTATGAGATGGGCGGCTCCAAAGAGCGGATAGCCCATTTCCGGCGGTATGTCGTCCTGCTGCATCCAGAAGTATTCCATGCTTCCATTATATTACTTCCGAGTCTGTCTTCACAGAAAAATGAGCCCTTGACTCCGTCCCCAGGGCTCAGAAATGAGCCCTTGACTCCGTCCCTAGGGGTCAAAAATGGACCACTGACTCCGTCCCTAGGGCTCAAAAAAGCTCCCCACCGGGGTGGGGAGCTTGGGATTACCATCTGCCGAAGATGGATCTCTGTGCTATTAGTGCGCCTGTGGTTTCATCGAAGTGGTAGACCTTCAGGAGTATCCATACGATACCTCTCTGGACTTCACCTCCGATGGCGAAGTACTGAACTCCGTCAACTGTAAACCAGCCGGTGGTTGCTTTGCCGGTCTTCTCATCGAAGTGGTACAGGAGCTCTTCGCCTCTTATGTTGATGGTCTTAAAGCCCTTCACCATTGCGTGGGTCTGAGGATCAAAGTAGTAGGTTGCCAGGAGTCCGATGAGGAATCCGTCGTGAATTGTGTAATCAAGGTTTGCATAGTACTGAGCGCCGTCTACGTTAAACCAGCCTCTTACTGCCTTACCGTTTTCGCCGAAGTAGTAGGTCTTGCCCTTTACTGTCACAAATCCGGTCTGCATTACGCCGAGGTCATCGGCATCTTCGCTGAAGTAGTACAGGGTCAGACGGTCAGTCATAAGACCTGTCTGTGCAACGCCCTTCTTCACATAGTAGGTTCCTTCTACCTCAGTAACGAAGCCGTTTGCCAGCTTGTCACCATCCTTGTAAAAGACCTTGTTGCCCTCAGCATCTACTTCGTAGTACGCATTTACATGTACGTTGATGAGCATCACTGCTTCGTTGTAAGCATCTGTCTCAGCTGCTGTAACTGTGATGATGGCATTACCTGTTGATACAAGGTTGAGTGTTCCATCCTCAGCCACTGTCACAACCTCTTCATTTGAAGAAGCATATGAAAGTGCTCCGTCGCCTGATGTAACTGCATCAAGTACATAGTTGTTTCTTGCAAGGCTTACATTATAACTTGTTGTTCCTGTGATCACCTGATCTTCCTTAGGTACAACAACCTCTTTCTGGCGAATGATGATTGCACCCATTCTGCTGGTTGTCGCAGAATCAAATGTGAATGTAAGCTGTCCGTCTGTAACTTCTACATCTGTAAGAACTGCCCAGTTGTATGTTCCTGCTGCGTTGGAAACATTGTAGCTTACGCCCTCAACTGCTCCCTTTACATTGCTCTTGTATACTGAGTTTGAAAGAACTTCTACCTGATATGTACCATTCTTTACATCAACCCAGAATTCCTGACCTGCAGGAAGTGCAAAGTCTGTGTAAACATTTGCGTCGAGCGCTCCATCTACGGTAAATCCTTCTGATCTACCCTGAGTAAACTGCTCATCATCGCTAAAGCCCCAGCCCTTCTCTTCAGTATAGAAAGATCCAAGGTCTGAAAGCTTTGTTGTTCCGTTCTTAGGATTAACAACTACTTCTGTCCAGCCATCAGCACTAACACCTGCTTTGATACCAAAGTCAAACTTGTAAAGTGCCTGATAATCAACTGTAACTGTGAGGTTTGCAACAATTACGCTTCCCTCGATTGTTCCTGTAGTCTTGTAGGTTCCTGCTGTACTTACATCAATACCTGCAACGTCCCATGCTACCGGAACATCCTTAACGCTTCCGCTCTTATATGTAGCGCTTACTGTAGCAGGAAGCTTAGAAGCAGCATCAGCATCTCCGATAACAAGCTCTGTAAAGCTGTCTGCCACTGCCACAACATAGTCAGCAACAACATTTACTGTAAGTGTGATCTCAGCCTCTGCGTCATTCTCAACAGTTCCTGCGATCTCATAAACACCGACAACTCCTGTATCAAGTGAAGCTGTATCCCATGTTACTGCCACATCCTTGCTTGTTCCGTTGAGGAAAGTTGCTGTAACGAACTCAGGCAGTTTAGCTTCCTGTCCTTCAATAACCTCAACCGCATCAAGCTGTGCATAGCCTGTAGCCTTGTTTGGAACAACGATTACAGTAACTTCTACAGGATTGGAACCATATCCTCTTACATTTGCATAAGCTGTGTATGTTCCAACGTTCTCGATATCAACCTCGTCTGCCTCATAGCTAACCGATACAGTCTGGGTCTTGCCTTCAGAGTCTTTTACCTTAACTGTTCCTACGTTGGCCCTAAGAAGATCTGCAACGCTCTGACCCTCTGCAAGTACTGTGTCCTCAACCAGCTGCTGGTTCTGAAGTGCCTGGAGCTGATCGGCATCAATTGATGCGATGGAAACAGTTGTAAGAACTGAAAGTGGAAGTGACTTGTAACTTGTCTTGCCATCAACTACCGCTGCAACTCTGTAGAGGTAGTTTGTATTTCCTTCAACAGTCTCATCAACGTAGCTGAACACTGTATCTGCTGAAACTCCTGATCCGCTTGCAGAGCCGCCCTGAGCACCACTCTGAGCAGCCTCATACTTTGCAAGTGCCTCATCATAGTTTGCTGTCTTAACTTCAAATCCTGTGAAGTACATTGCAGCATAGCCGTTCTTGGTAACTGTGTTAACCAGATTGAGCTTTCCATCTGTAACTTCTACAGTCTGTGTCTCAGAGTATGTGATCTTATCTGTATTGCCGTGTCTGAAATCTGCAAACTCTACTCCCTCAGCTGTGAGCTTCTGGTAAGAAGCACCTGATCCGTTGTAGATGTACTGTGTTACTTCATAGCTTCCGTTTGGAACATCAACAACAAATTCGCAGCTTCCGTTTGCGATCCATGCAAGAGCTGAGTCGTAGTAAAGATCGCTCTCTTCGTTCTCAAGTGCTGCATAGGTCTTATTTGAAATCGAAGATACATCGCTAAATCCATAGCCGAGCTCTTCGCTGTACTCTGTAGCTGCTGATACTGCTGTCCATCCGTCCTGTGTGTTTCCTGCGCCGAAGTCGAACTTGTAATCAACAGGCTTTGTAACTTCCGCCGCATCGCCCGAACCCGAACCTGAGCCATCCTCGCTCTTTGCCACCTGATCAAGCTCAGCAACATCCTTAGACGCGATCAGCTCATACTCGCCGGCATTTCCGTCATCATCTGCCTTAGCTCTGTAGATCTCATAACCTGTGATCTCGTGTCCGTATAGCGCACCGTCATTTGCAGGTGTGAACTGAACTTCAACAGATGAAGAACTAATTTCTCCTGCTAAAAGACCTGCTGTAATAAGTCCGTTTGATACAAGGAAGCTTGTGTGTGCAGGCTGGTTATATCCAACGTTCTGCCATGCAACACCCTCTCTGTAAGCAAGGTCTGTTAAAAGACATGGAATCACATATTCAGTCTGAATAGTAGTCGAGTATACTCTGATCCTGCTGCTGTCTGCAGAACATCTTGCGATGATCTCTTCTCTCCAGTCACCGAGGATATCTGCTACAAGTCCAAGATTTCCCTTAGTTCCGTTACTAGTAAGAACCTCGCTTGACTCAAAGAGGTTTACATTCTGTCCATTTTCGTAATCCCACTTCTCAATGGTTGTTGTAAGAGGAGCATAAGCGCCTGAATCAAAGGTGTGATCCTGCATCTCTGCAAGGAGGTCGCCGTCCCAGTAAATCGAGAAGTTACTTGGAGGTGTTGCACCCTCATTGACGGTGATCATTGAACTTCCTGATGCGTCAGATGAGTCATAAATTCCTGAAAGTGATGAGAATACGTTAGCTGTTCTTGTATCCCATGAAGGCTCGTCAGATCCTGTGTATGCAGGATTTGCGATTGACCAGTACTCTGCGCCTTCGTATCTCGGGTCAATGTCTGATGCAACGCCACGGCCTGTATCTTTTCCTGTGTAGTAACCTGTGAGAACCTCACCGGTCTCTGCGTCGTGGATCTCTACATGGTATGCAGCATTGTCATGCTCGTGCACATCCATTACTTCAAGTCCGGATCTGCTTGGGATCCAGTCACCAACGTGCTCTGCATCGCCGTGTCCAAGTCCTGTGCTGTAAAGAACCGATCCGTCATTATCTACTGTAAGTGAACCGTAGATGATCTCGTCGCATCCATCGCCGTCAACATCGTTAACGGAGAGTGCATGGTTACCCTGTCCCTCATACTGTGCACCGGCATTTAATGTGTCGAACTGCCAGTAAACACCGATTGACTGTGTGCCGTCATCAGCAGTTGAAAGGTAATATGCTGTGAGGCATGTTCTTGTGTAGTAACCTCTTGCGAATACTGCAAAAGGAGTTGTTCCGTTGAGGTAAGCTGTTCCTGAGAGGAATCTGTCTACTCTGTTTCCGTAGCCATCGCCCCATGCAGATACAGAGCCTCTTCCGGGCAGGTACTCAACAGTGTCGATGATCGTGCCATCTTCGCCGTTGAACATTGAGAAATACTCAGGTCCATCAAGAACGTATCCTGAAGAATTTCTGTAGTCGTTCTCAGTAGAAATTGTAGCTGTATCAAGCGCTGCCATGCTGCATGCGCCGACAAATCCTGTCTCATTAAGGTTAGCATCGTAAGTTGTTGTTCCGTCAGCAGTCTTAACAGCGATCTCTGCTGCTCCGTCTGCATCGTAGTCCCATACCTGGAACTGTGTATAGTGCGCACCTGATCTGATATTGATACCAAGATCGATCCTCCACATCAGAGTAGCGCTTCCTGTTGCAAAGTCGATGTCATAAGCATCGAGGAAGGTTGTTCCTGTGTAGCCTGATCCCGAATTGTCTTTTGCATTGCTCGGGTACCACTTAACGATGAGCTCAAGATCGCCATCGCCGTTGAGGTCGCCCACTGACATATCGTTAGCTGTATAAGATGCTGATGTTCCGTCAGGCATTGTCTGATCTGAAGGTCTGTTAAGCTGGAACTCCTGATACTGGTTGTTCCATACAGCTGTTGAAACTGCGGAAATTCCAAGTGAAGCATCATTTGAACCAACAACTGTGTAAGTGTCGGATGCACTTCCGCCCTCATCCACGCAGTTGGTAACCTTAAGGTCTTCTGCAATGGCTGCGCCATTTCTATATACGGTAAAAGAGCTTGTGACATTGCCGTCACCATCGAGGTCACCTGCAAATGCTCTCCAGCTAAGGTATACACCGCTTGTGATCTCATTGCCCTCAGCATCGGTTGCGCTGACCTTGGTCTCTGCTCCTGCGCCGCCTGCGAGATTGATGGCAACCAGTGCTCTTGATGAGTAGTGCTCAAGTCCGCCTGCAACCAGGTTTCCTACAACCGGTGTGATGCACACATCTGACATCTCTCCAAGTCCGCCTGCGTTAAGAGCTGCAACCTTGTAGTAATAATGAATGTTTGTGTAAACTGTATCGTCTGTATAAACAGGGCTCTTTGTCTCGCCTATCTTCTCATAGCCCTTGAATGCCTTGTCGCTCTCAGGCTTCTGTGAACGGTAAACGATGTACTTGATAACGCCCTCTTCTGTGGCATTTGCATCCCACTTAAGGTCAACATAGTGCTGAAGCTCAGTCTGTCCTGCCTCAGGGCTTGTGCATACAAGATTGATAGGAGCTGAAGGAACTGCTACGCTCTCATCAAGCATTGACTGTGTAACCACGTTACTTGCAGGTGACTCTGTACCCTCTGAGTTTGTGCAGGTCATGTAGTAGCTGTAGGTCTCGCCCAGGTCTGCCACCATTGCTCTGCAGTCAAGCTCACTGTCAAGGAGCTCCTGTGCTGTGAAGGTCTTAGCTACGCTAAACTCTGCGTCGCTCTCTGACTTCTGATAAACTGTGTAGCTTACTGCATCATCAACTGTTCCGAAGGATAACAGGAAGTTTGCAGTTGTTGCAGTAAAGCTCAGCTCAGTAATTGTAAGGTTTGAAGGAGCTGTAAGAAGGCTTGTGATAGTCATACCGTTGATGTAGTTGTTTGTTCCGCCAACGGTGATGTTGAGCTGGCCATCAGTTACAGCCACTGTGCCTGTGCAGCTAGCGAGAGCCTGTTTGGTTGCTATTGAGCCAAAAGACACTCCTTCTGCATTGTAAACTACTTTAATAGTGCTTGTTCCGGGAAGAAGGTCACACGCGTAAATTGTAACTTCGTAGGAACCGTTTGGAAGATCTACTGCAAATTCTCCGCCGCCAAGGTTGAAGTCATCAGCCATGTCTGAAGAATCATTGTTGCCGTTTCCGTTTCTGTATCTTCCGTTTCCGGGAGCTGTTATCCAGCCGTAACCTGTAGTCGCATCGTAGGCCTGATTCTGGTTAACGCCTGTCCATCCCTCCATTGTGGGAGAGTTATTGTAGTTAAAGTCGAACTTAAGGCCTGCTTCCTTGGTTGATACTGCGATCACATCGGAGAGCTCACCTGTTCCGAAGCTGTTCCATGCTGCTACAGCGTAAACGTAGGTAATTCCTGAGTTGCAGCCTGAATCAGTATATTTTGTCTTTGTTGAAACCGAATACTTTGTTGCATTACTGAAATCCACATCAGCTACTGTCTGTCCGTCCTCAAGCTCTGCGCGGTAAATGTAGTACATCTCTGCGCCTGTTGCCTGTGTCCATGACAGTGAAACGCTTGTTGATCCTACAGATGTGCTCTCAAGGTCAAGCACCTTCTCGGGAGCCTCTGTTGAAGCATCTATTGAAACCAGCTCAGCAAGAGAATCGAGCTGATCATTAAAGCCAAGTGCGTAATCATTATCTTCCTCATTTGCGAAATCAAGGATTCCCTGAGCTACTGCCTGAGAGAACTTGAATGCGCCGTACCACTGAAGGTGAGTTGCATCGGAAGATCCGCCTGTATATGCACCCTCTGTGTAATCCCCTGCTTCTACTCCGCACAGGAAAAGAGATTTTGCACCCTCTGCACCGAAGTCCTCGCAGATGTCACCTGAACGTGCTGTCAGGTCGATAAGAGGAATGTCGTGTTCATTGGCCAAAGAGATCATAACCTGACGGTATGCCTCGAAATTGCTTGACCATGTAACTGTTCCGTCGCCGTTATCTGTGTAGCTGTATCTTGCAACAGGTGTTACAAGTACAGGTGTTGCACCTCTCTGATAAGCTCCGTCAACGTACTGCATGATGTAGTCGCCAAAGTCGCTGCTTGATACGTAACGGTTAGGTCTTGAGTAGGTGGCATCATTGTGTCCCCACTGGATAAAGAGGTAGTCACCCTGCTTTATATCTTCAAGGATATCTTCGAGCTTACCCTCCTGGATAAAGCTGCTTGAAGAACGTCCGCCGATGGCTCTGTTCTCAACGATGACATTTGCTGTCTCATAAACCTGAGCCTGTGAGAAGTCAGCATCATCAGCTTCTCTCTCTTCAACAAACTCACCGAACCAGTCAGAGAATACCTGGCCCCATCCTGTCTGAGGATAGTAGTAAGCATCGTAGGTCTGAACTGTTGAATCGGAAGCGATGTAAAGAGTTGGCTTTGAGCCTGCTTCCTGTGTCTTAAGTCTTGTTATCTTAGCCTCTGAAACATATACATTGTTTGTTCCTGCATCGCTTATTGATGTTGCAGAGCTTGCTGCAAGGAACTTGAGGTTCAGCTGTGAGTCAACCAGGTTTGTCTGGAATGACACTGTAGCTGATGATCTGCCGCCTACTGTGATTCCGCTTTCCTGCGTGATATCCTCTGCCTCGAGGTATGCAGAATAGCTTGAATCTGTCGGGTTTGTAAGTGTAACCTCAACCTCGTAGTCCGCATTGTAGAGGTCTACGTTAAAGGTTGATGTGTTCTCATATGTGTAAACGCCGTAGCCTGTGCTCTCTGTCTCGGTCCAAACCTTGCTTGAGATTCCAAGATATGAGTCCTCATCAGTTACATGGCTAGCGCTGTCTTCAGTAACATTTGCTACTCTCGGATAGTAAACATTTCCTGACCAGCCCACCGGGTCTGTATCAAAGTCGACATCGCTAAATCCATATCCCGTCTCCTCTGAGTAAACGCTCTCAGATGAGATCCCGTTATCTGTTCCAAACAGGAAGTCAGCAACTACTGTATCTTCAACGAAGTTTTCATATCCGTCGTCGCCCTGCTCAACTGTAGCAGGTGTAGGTGCCAAGCCAAGAAGCCTTACTGCAGACTTCGCTTTTTCCTTAGCAAGGTCGTCATCTGTAGCTTCTGTACTAGCGGAGTTAGCAGCGTCTGCTTCTTCCTCTGTTTCTTCGTCTGTTTCTTCATCTGTCTCTTCCTCGCCATCTTCTTCTGCCGCTGCATCTTCGTTTGTGCTTCCCGAGCCTGCTGACGCTTCGTCAAAAGAGCTCTCGGATGAGCCATCAGCTGCTGCCGAGCTCTCTTCTGATGAGGCATCGCTTGCTGCATCAGAACTCTCTTCAGAAGAATCCAATACAGAACTCTCTAAGGCAGCTGTCTCTTCGGCAGCATAGGACTTAACAGTCGAATATGCAAATACGCTTGAAACTGTCAGTGAAATACTTGTCGCAAACGCAATTGCCCTGACGAGACCGTTTTTTTTCTGGTTCCCCATTTCGTTTTCCCTCCTCTAAGTCTGTCACACCCCCGCAGTATTACTGCAAATTTACGAAATATACCTTTTTCGCCCCGGATATTTCCGCAAATAGTGACAAACTTTATTATATTTTGTTAAAGATTTTATAAATTATTCATATACGCGGCAATTCATTTACTTACCATCACTTTGCAAATTCAACCTTTTTATCGCACAAAAAAAATACCCTTACCCGGAAGTAAGGGTATTTAAATTTTTCAGTTTCTTTTCATTCTGCGGTCCTCATGGGTCTTATAGAATTCCCGCTTATCCACATACATGGCATTGTCCGCCCTGTGGAATACATCAGAATATGTCCTGTCTATCTTAGGATCATAGGTTGCATATCCGATGGAAATCTTTTTGGCCAAAAGCTCTTTTACCTTAAGTATCTTCTCTGAAGGATCCGGGTCATCTAAGATAGCCACGAATTCATCGCCGCCAACCCTATATATCCTGTTACCTCCAAATACCTGAAGAATCTCTTTTGACACCTCAATGATAAGCTTATCGCCCTGGTCATGACCAAAGTCGTCGTTGATCATCTTGAGCTGATTGATATCAAACACGATAACCGAAAATACCAGCTCGGGGTTACTGATTATCTTATCTTCAAGAATCTGCAGATACTCCATATAAGAGTTTCTGTTATTTACTCCAGTAAGGACGTCGATGTAGGCGTGAGATCTGATGACCTCTATCTGGTTCGTCAGTCTCATCTGCATGATAACGATCTTCTCCTCAAGGAGTTTGACCGAATCATTCACGCTCTTATCCGAGTCTGTATCTGAGAGAGCAAAATATCCAAAGTCATCTTCGCTGTAATCAACCTCTTTTACAAGAGTCTCAATGCCGTTTGAAAGATCGTTCATCTTATCTACAAGAGCAATAAAGAATTTGTTGTACTGCCCTGTGATCATGACAGCCAAGAAAATACCGACAATAAGCGCCGCGGAAATAAAGGCGACAATAATGTAAAAGAGCTGCCTGATCCTTTGATCATACCAGTCAGTACTAAAATCCGCAGCCACAATACCTGCCACATTGCCCTTTGAGTCAAACACAGGTGAATAGGAGCTGTAGAACTCGCCCCATTCATCCGCATAAGGAATTTCATCTACACCTGCTGTTCCCTTGCTGGCATTGTACAAAGCATCTGTATAGACGATAGGAGAACCGAATTCCCCCGGATCCTCAATGGTAGGGTCAACGCCAAAGACAAACTCTTTTTCACTGACCTGTATAATGCAGTAGATGTAAGAGAGCTCAATGTTATCCTGGAAATACGTGAGGGTCTTCATGACGCTATTATATTCCGGAGAGCCATAGTCATCAGCCGTTATCTTCGCAAGCTCATCGCCGTTTAACATAGCTGCTGCCGTGTTGGATATATCCAGCATACGCTCGTTGATCTGCGTTCTGAGGGCATTTATTGCCACTCTGCTAAGGGCAAAACCAAAGATAACATTGAATATTACCAGTCCAATACATATAAGGATCGTATATTTAGTTGCACGATCAAGTTTCTTCATGCAACTATTTTACTACTTTTCCGCTTATCATTGTAGAATAAACCGTAAGTTCTTGTTCAAGATTGTGAAGTCGTTCAATCTTTCTGTGCTTGTTGGTCTCTTCATCGTTTTCCCCCTCGTTTATGAATCAGAGATACTTTGCTCTTACAACCTTGGTGCCAAATGGGAAAAGAGCCAGTTTCGCAATTTTAAAGAACTGCTTTCCGAAAGGAATTCCCACAATTGTTATGCATAAAATGCATCCGAGAACCGCATTTGTGATCGCAAGCTCGATGCCGGAAAAGCATATCCACAGAATATTTAAGAGGCATGAAACTGCTCCGCCCTCATCCACGATCTCTTTTCCGAAAGGATTCAAAGAGATTGATGAAAGCTTAAAGCACTGGATACCCACGGGAATTCCGACTACGGTAATGCACCATAAAATTCCTGCAAGCCACCATCCTATTGCACTGAAAAGTCCTCCAAAGATAATCCACAAAATGTTTCCTAAAATTCTCATGATGTCCCTCCTGACAATTGCTTTTTTATCATTTTCAAATCATTATTGCGCTTATATGTATGCAATTCAATTAAAATGAAATTAAATTACGATTACAATCTTATTAACGATAAAAAATTGTTGTGACATTAATCTAAAAAAATGTGAGTCAGTGGGGACGTTTCAGTTTGACTCATTTTGCGAACCAAAATGAGTCAAACTGAAACGTCCCCACTGACTCACAGAAACACCTCCATTGTCACATCATTGAACAATTTTATCAATCACTTATAATCAGCTGACACATCTAAAAAGTCCCTGTCTCCATTGATATAATCTGCGTATGCTGTCTCTGCGTCTTTTCCGCGGAAAACTTTGCAGAGTCCACACATATCGCAGTCTGCGATGCAGGGAAATCTCTCTTTTATATATGCTCTGCGCTCTTCTGCCGTAGAGTCTTTTAACTCGGGTGCACTTCTCATAGGCCTTAGGTCCTCTTAGTGAATCTGTCTGTCCTGGCGGTACTTCTCCATGTATTCCATGTTGATGTCGCGGATCTCTTTTTTGCCATCAATGTAATCCTGATAAATATCCCAAGGACTTCCTCCTCCGAGCCAGCAGGACGAACAGTTCTCGCATCCGCCTCCGCAGTCGAGGGAGTTTTTTATGATCTGTTCACGTTCTTCTTTTGTTGTGTCTTTTATCAGGATAGATTTTCTTTCCATTAGCATTACCCTCGTGGACATGCCATGAACCTTTAATATGCCTCAGCTTTATTATATAATCACAACATGTACCCGGCAATAACATGAGCGTTTTACCGGACATATTCCCCATTTCTTCAAATTGCATTTTTCATACTCCTTTTGGCTTATTAGTTAGCGCATGCTAACCAAAGTATATTTTACTACTTGGACGCCAAATTCCAAGTAGCATAGAGCTATCGTCAGCTCTTTCAGTAACCTTCATTCGTTCCATATCTCTTTTGCCAGACGGAACACAGCCCAGCCCTTCGGCCAGCCAACGTACATGGTGGCATGGGTGATGATGGCTGCGATCTCTTCCTTGGTAACACCATGTGCCTTGGCATTCTGAAGATGGTACGAAAGAGATGAATCCGTGATACCTGAAGCCATAAGTGAAACTACAGTGATGATGCATTTTGTCTTTACATCAATCGCTTCTTCATTCCAGACTTCCCCAAAAAGGACGTCATCATTTAAGTGTGCAAACATCGGTGCAAACTCACCAAGCTGCTCTCTTCCTGCTGTCTGTACAATTTTCTCTGCCATCTTAATTCTCGCCTCCTAAGATTTTCTGTGCACCTGTAGTCCACACGTGTTTTTTCGACGCATCAGTTCTTTTATTCTGTGCCATAACACCTGCCAGTGAATGAGGTACATATGGCTCTTCAAGATACTTAAGTTCCTCGTCCGAAAGCTCCAGATCCACTGCCTTTGCTGCGCCTTCGATGTGGTGAAGCTTGGTTGCTCCGCACACAGGAGCTGTAACCTTAGTCAGGAGCCACGCCAACGAAATCTCAGTCATGGTAACACCATGTTTCTCTGCCAACTCTGCCACACGATTGATGATCACAGCATCCTGCTCTGCTGTAGTATCATATTTAAACTTGGCATAGGTATCCTCAGCTGCGCGCTTTGTATCGCATTCGCCGGGCTTTCTTGAAAGCCTTCCGCTTGCCAGTGCACTGTAAGGAGTAAGCGCGATATTCTCTTCTTCACAATATGGAACCATCTCGCGTTCTTCTTCACGGAAGATAAGATTGTAATGTCCCTGCATTGAAACAAATTTTGCAAAGCCCTCTTTTTCTGCCAGCGCATTAGCCTTGGCAATCTGCCATGCAAAGCAGTTTGAAATGCCGATGTATCTTGCCTTACCTGCTTTCACGATGCGGTTTAAACCATCCATAATGTCATAGAGGTCTGTATTCCAATCCCACATATGATAGATGTAAAGATCCACATAGTCCATTCCAAGATTCTGAAGGCTTGTGTTTACCATGTTCTCGATATGCTGCTGGCCGGATATTCCTTTTTCAATTTCTTCCGGTGTTCTGGGAAGGAATTTTGTAGCAACAACTACATCTTCACGCTTTGCAAAATCCCTAAGAGCACGGCCGACGAACTGCTCACTGGTTCCGCTCTGATAAGCTATCGCGGTATCATAGAAATTAACTCCCAAATCGAGACCTCTTTTGATGATCTCTCTGGAATGCTCTTCATCAAGTGTCCAGCTGTGCTGTCCCTTTGTAGCGTCGCCAAATCCCATGCAGCCCATGCAGATACGTGATACGTTTAAGTCTGAATTTCCAAGTTTTGTGTATTTCATCGTCGTGCGCCTTTCTTTCTGCAAATAATTCTGCTCTCAATTTGAATTATATAGTTATTCTGACATCATGTCATGATATGTTTTGAAAGGTTCATTTTCTTAAATCACCTTGCAAACAGTAACCCCCCAGGGGGCTTGAAAGCCCCTCTCATATCATGATAACCTTGCCTCTGAAGTGAGGTTTAAAAACTATGGAGAAAATAAATATAGCCGGACACGAACTTACCTCCGGCAAGACGATAAAAGATCATATACATGTCGGTGGAACCGAGATACACATTCCCCACATCATCATCTGCGGAGAAAAGCCGGGCAAAACCGTTCTTGTCACAGCCGGCATTCACAACGCAGAATATGTCGGCATTCAGGCAGCTATTGAGCTCTCTAATGAGATTTCTCCCAAAGACCTTTCAGGAAATCTTATCATCATCCCATTAGCCAACAGGTCAGGATTTGAAAACAGAACCATGTCCCTTGTTTATGAGGATGGCAAGAATCTCAACAGAGTCTTCCCGGGAGACAAGGATGGTTCAGCCGCGGATCGCCTGGCAAGCCTTCTGTTTGATGTTTTTATCAAAAATGCAGATGCTTACATTGACCTGCATAGCGGAGATGGATACGAGACTCTTATCCCCTACGCATACTACGTGGGAGCTTCTCCTGCCAGCGATATTGCAAAAAAGATGGTGGACTGCGTCAACGCCTCCTACTGCGTAAAGAGTACCTGCACCACCGAAGGCGCCTACAACACAGCCTCCATGGCCGGAATCCCCAGTGTTCTAATAGAGCGCGGTCAGTTAAGCCTGCTTCCAAAGGATGAGGTACAGGCAGACAAAGAGGATGTGCTGAACATTTTGAAATTCCTTGGTCTTATTGAAGGAGAGTACAAGACATATCCCAAGACAGAACTCAGAGAATTCAGCGACGATGCCCCATTCACCGGCTGCTGGTATCCGGAGAAAAAGGTAGGAGAGAGATTTTCAAAAGGTGATAAATTTGGTGAGATAAGGGATTACTTTGGAAGACCCCTTCACACAGCCATTGCCGATACTGACGGAGTTCTGATCCACCAGTGCTCATCTCTTAGCATAATCAAGAATGGTCCCATGGTGACCTACGGAGTAATACAAAAACAGGATGCATGTTGAATGCATCCTGTTTTTGTATTACCTTTTAACGTATGTGAATGTTGAAGCTATCTCTTTGCTGTCATAGATTCCAGGAATTCCTTCCGCAAGCGGAGTTCTTGTAACGGCCATATACACACCCTTTTTCTCCACTGAGAAGAATATCCTGCCTTCCTCATCTGTGTTCAGGATTCTCTCAAAATACTCTTTTCCATCATAGAACACAACAACTACCGTGGATCCCTTAAGCGGGAATTTGTCGTGAATAAGCTTTAAATGAAGTACGTCGGTGTCTGCTTCCCAGGGATCGGGAACGAAGCTTACTCTGGACTCATGGATAAATTCGGGAGTCCCCTTCTTATCTCCAACAGTTATGTTTGTCACATATATCTGAGGATAGTTCTTGGCATCAAGAATATCAGGATATGTCCTTCTGTCACCCTCGTAATACACGTCTTTTTCATCTCTTACATAATTGTTGTCATAGATACACATAAGGGTGTAAATGCCCTCAGAAACTGGCGTAAAGCGAAGCTCATAATAGTCTCCCTGCTCATCGCCCGGACCCTTTACCGGTGTTATTGCTATTCTGTTTCCTTTTTCATCTGTGGCGAAGGCTCTTATCTCATCAAGACGAAAGAATCCGTCCGGCCTCATGTGATGTCCCCACCTCATTATTCCGCAGACTTCTTCCCCCGGCTCATATACACTCTTGTCAGTGATTATCCAGGCTTCGTGGCCATATACCATCATATCTGTAGTATCAATTCCTCTTCTCATCTCAAACTCCATTCATATTATTAGACTATTGCTTTCTGAGCCTTTACCAGAAACATCCTGTCAGGCATATAAAACTGGTCTTTCTCGCTATAGAGTCTATCTCCCGCTCCAAGATCAGTAACTATATTTTCATAACCGATTTTTTCAAGACAAGCCTTGTCCCACTCCGGTCTGTCCAAAGTGCTGATAGATAACATGTGGTAAATATCGTGGCACTCCTCTACCATGGCGTCGGTCACATTTTTGTGGGCAAGGTTCTGCATCTGATCATAGTGATGAAATCCCTTTGCATACTCCGCATCATACACAAGCAGCATTCCTCCCGGCTTTAACACTCTGTGCCACTCCATGTAGGCTTCCACCGGATGCGGAAGTGTCCATACAAGATTTCTATTTATCACCAGATCAAAAGAGCTATCGGCAAAATCCAGTTTCTCGGCGTCCATAACCATAAGGCGCGCCTTTGCTCCATGGCGCGAAAGCAGCTCTTTTCCCTTATCTATCATCTCAGGCGTAAGATCCACACCGGTCACGTCAAAATCAAAATCCGACAACACCATTTCGAAAAAGCCTGCTCCGCATCCAACATCCAGAACAGACAGCTTATCATCAGCTGAAAAGTGCCTTAAAAACTCCGCCTGCCACAGCTGTTTTTTCCTGCTGTGTATCTCCTCGTGTTTGTGCTCGCTAAAGCTCTCAGCTCTTTTGGACCAGTAGGTCACTACTTTATCTTTGATATCTTCAGCTTCCTCCTCAAAAGGAATCTGCATAAGTTTAGTCATATTACTACGTATACCCCAATTAACTTTCTAATACTAAGTTATTCGATCAGATTATCGAGTAGTTCTTTTGTGTACTCATGTTGTGGATTCCCGAGGACTTTACCGGTCTCTCCCTCTTCCACACACTCTCCGTTTTTCATTACCATTATCCTGTCGCACAGCATGCTCACCAGGGCAATGTCGTGGGAGACAAATATGATCGACACCCCTTCTTTTTCCCTCAGCTGCTGCAAAAGAGCTACTACCTGGGCCTGAGTTGTAACATCCAGCGCACTTGTTGCCTCGTCGCACAAAAGAATCCCGGCATCAGAACACAGCGCCCTTGCAATTGACATTCGCTGGCACTGTCCTCCGGACATGCTTCCTGCCTTTTTCTCCAAAAGACTCTCATCAAGCCCAACGGCCTCAAGGATTCGTGACAGTTTTTCATGGCCACAGCCCTTTGCAGCTTCCACAACGGCTTTTTTCATCTTCATTCTTGGGTCAAAAGACATCTGGGCATCCTGAAATATCATCTGCAGAAAAGTTCCGGCAAAGGCCGACGACTTACCTGTATACTCTGTTCCCTTATAATAAAGATTTCCACTATCAGGCTTTTCCAGGCAGCTGACATGACGAAGAAGGGTGCTCTTTCCGCTTCCGCTCTCGCCTACGATTCCAAGAATCTCTCCATTTTTCAGGGAGAAACTCACATCCTTTAAAGCCTGTAATTTTTTGCCTTTATCAACGTAGCTTTTATTTAGATTTTTTCCTTCTAAAATTATATCTGAATCCGGCATATCAGCTCACCTTCAGTCTTGGTACGGCTTTCAAGAGATTCTTTGTGTACTCGTTTTGTGGATTCTCCAGGATCTCTTTTGCAGGGCCATACTCAAGCATCCTGCCACTTTTCATGATTCCAATGTAATCAGCCATTTTAGATGCAATACCCAAATGGTGGGTAACCATCAAAATGGTAGTACCCTTTAGTTTGTTGATCTCAAGAAGCTGCTCCACAACCATCCCTGCAGTTTTAACATCCAGGGCGCTTGTAACTTCATCGCATAATAAAATCCCCGGCTCCAAGAGCATTGTTGTGGCAATGGCCATACGCTGGTTCATGCCTCCTGACAGCTCATAAGGCCTTGATGCAAGTGCTCTTTTAGCATCATTAAGTCCAAGGATCCGGAGCGTTTTCTCCACTTCATCTATTTTAAAGTCGATGTTATTGCTCTTTAGCGCCTCCATTATCTGTGCCTTGTAAGTCCTTATGGGATTAAAAGACCCGCCGGGATTCTGAGGCACAATGCCAAGTAAAATGTCTTTTGGCGTCTCTATACTTCCGCCTGTTTTAGTCACGCCTCCAAAGCCATGAATAGCCTTAAGAAGCGTAGATTTACCGCTTCCGCTCTCGCCTACGATGCAGACTCTTTTACCTGCTTCCACATCAAAAGAGATATCATTTATAACACTCTCATCACCGTAGCCGGCAGAGAGATTGTTTATCCTAAGTATTGTATCCATGCTTAATCCTCATCTCTATATTCCATGACGCAGTCCCCAAGATAGTTAAATACTATGATGGTGACTATGGTAGCAATTGCCGGATACAGCACAGCCCAAGGTGCTATCTGTATATATGCCCTGGACTCATTGATCATTGACCCCCACTCAGCAGTGGGTGGCACAACTCCAAGTCCCAAAAAAGACAGGCCCGAGATGCCTATCATAGTGGTTCCTATCTGTGTAAGGGCATTTGTAAGAAGTGGTGCTATTATATTGGGAAGTATGTGGGCCATCATTATAGCCGGCCCACTCTTTCCCGCCAATTTCGCAGCCTGCACGTAGGGGCAATTCTTTATGGCAAAAGTATGACTCCGTGCAAGTCTGGCAAAACCGGTCCACATAGTTATTCCCAGCGCGATCATGGCACTTGAAAGTCCTCCTCCAAGAATGCCCGCAACCGCGATGGCTACTACCATCTGAGGAAATGCCAGCATGATATCGGCAATCCTCATCATAATTTCATCCAATATTCCGCCATAATATCCGCTAAGTACTCCGATAAAGCTTCCAAGGATGAAAGAAATCGCAACCAATATAAATGTAGCTGCTATAGTTGTCCTTGCTCCGTATAAAACTCTTGAAAATACGCATCTTCCCAGGTTATCTGTTCCAAACAGAAATTCCCCGGACGGAGCTGATCTTATGGCTGATGCGCTTGTTGCATATGGGTCATTAGGTGCGATAACACTTGCGAAAAGAGCTATAAGCACCAAAAGCAGTGCAACACCTGCAGATATTATTACTTTTATTCTGTTAATCTTTTTCCGTTTATGGTTCATTAAAAAGACCTCGGATCCAAAAGCCTGTAGGTAATATCAACTATCAGATTTATAACAACATAGATTGTTCCCATAATAAGCACAAAGCCCATGATCACAGGGTAGTCCCTGGCTGTTATGGAATCCATCACAAGTTTGCCGATACCCGGCCATCTGAAAATATTCTCAATAACAACGCTGCCTCCCATCAGGGTTCCGATCTGAAGGCCGATTATTGTAAGTATGTGTCCAAGGCTGTTTCTAAGGACATTGTTGATAAGAATAAATCTGCCCTTTACCTTTCTGGACTTCATTCCCACAACATACTCTTCTCCAAGCTGATCCAGGAGTTCGCTCCTAATCTGTCTTGTAAACCTTCCTGCCATGGGTATTGCCAGAGAAAGTGCAGGCAGCATAAGTCCTTTGATGCTTCCATCTGCAATTACAGGAAAGACCTTGATATGTATGCAAAACAGATACATCAAAAGTACTGATATAAGGAAATTCGGAAGAGAATTACCTATAAATGAAAAGAGCCTGACGATATGGTCTACCAATTTTCCCTTTTTGACCGCTGACCATATTCCCAGTGGAAAAGAGATTATAAGCGCCAAAAGCAGACTGGTTAAAGCCAGTCCACATGTGTTCTTAAGCCCTTTTATCAGTTTGGGCGCAACGGGAAGATCGTCCTTAAAGGAAACGCCAAAATCTCCTCTAAGAACATTCGAAAGCCACTCCGCGTACCTAACGATAAAGGGGCGGAGGAGGCCAAGCCTCTCCCGCTCCGCTTGCAGTATTTCTTTTGTGACCACCACACCCTGGGAGGTGAGTCTCTTTTCCGCAGGGTCACCGGGAGCCAGATACATTATGCCAAACACAAGAAAGCTCAGCACTAAAAGTATCAGGGCAAGTCCCAGGATCCTTTTAAGTATTTGTTTAGCCATTAATGTCAGTCTCTGCGTCTACTCCATAGAAATCGAAAGGAACATACTCAGCAAATCCGCTTACGCCCTTACGAAGAACTGTAGTGTTATTGAAAAGTCCAACATATCCGAATGCATTGTCATCTATAGCAATCTGAACGATCTTGTTGGCAAGCTCTGCTCTCTTTGCAGTATCTGTCTCAATTCTGAGCTGCTCAATCATGCTCTGGCATTCAGCACTCTCAAATCCACCTACATTGTAGTAAGCTCCGTCTGCAAGAGTTGAGTCGATGAAGTAAAGAGGATCACCTGACTTATCAGCGATCATGCAGTAAAGAGCAAGATCAAAGTCAGCGTTTGCAATGTAAGTAGCATCCGGATCTTCCTCAACTCTAAGTGTTGAATCAATACCAACAGCCTTAAGCTGCTCCTGGATCAGGATTGCAAGAGTATCAAGAGATCTTGCTGCATAGTATGCAATGCTGATGCTGAGCTTATTACCATCCTTCTCGTAGATGCCGTCAGCTCCAAGTGTATAACCATCGGCCTCCAAAAGCTCTTTTGCCTTGGCAGTATCTACTGCAGGAACATTTACCTTACCATAAGCAGCTGATGTTGAGAATGGTCCAACTGCTGCAGATACTGTACCTGAAAGGTACTCTGCGATCTTGTCCTTATCAACAGTGAGGTTGATTGCTTCCCTCACAGAATCATCAAGTGTATTCTCATTGAGAATGTAGAACTGAAGACGTGCACCGGGAATTGAAACTACATCGTACAGATCAGGGCTCTGGTTATAAACCTCAAGAGCTGCTGATGAAACGCTGTTGTAGCAGTCGATCTCGCCGCTCTGCATAGCAAGGAGCTTGGGATCATCCTCCTGCATGTAGTAGAATACAGCGCCGTCGAGCTTAACATCGCCGCCCCAGTAGTTTTCGTTCTTTGCTACTGTTACGTCTCCCTCAGGGATAAACTCTGTAACAACAAATGGTCCTGTGCATACAGGTGCGTTGTCAAAATCTGTTGTTGCATCAAGATCGACCATTCCGCACTCGGGGCTTGCAAGGTCGTTCTTAAGAGTAGGGTAAACTTCCTTAGTATCGATAACGATTGTCTTGTCATCTGTAGCAGTCATTTCAAAATCGCCGAGATAAGCAAATCTGCTGTTCTCTGCAGCAAGACGCTGAAGGTTTCTGATGACCATATCAGCTGTCAGAGGGTTTCCGTTTGAGAACTGAACTCCGTCATTAAGTGTAATAGTCCATGTGCTGCCATCAGCAACTGCGTCCTTAGCAAGACATGGAACAGCGCTCATGGTCTCGTCGAGCTTAAACAGTGCCTCTGAAACTCCATAAATTGATGTGTACCATCCATAGTATTCTTTGTGTACATCAAGACTTGGATAAGCAAAAGATGCTGCAGTGTGAAGAATCTTTTCACCTGTAGCTGTAGACTGACTTGCGTCAGCTGTCTGATCATCAGATGTTGTCGCCTGTGTTTCAGTAGTTGTCTCAGTTTCTGTTGCCTGAGTTTCTGTTGTCTGTGTGTTTGCACCTGAACCACAAGCTACCATTGATAATGTCATGGTTGCAGCAAGAAGCGCTGCTAAAAACTTTTTCTTCATAATATAGTATCCTCCATTGTGCCTGAATTAACTCACACAATGGAAAGGATAGCATTGTGAAATCTGCTCCACAAGCCCCCCGGGGGGTTATTACTACGTTGGTTATAGTTTTTTAACTTGATTTTGAGACGAAAAAGTATCATACTCATTTACTAGCGTTATTAATAAGGAGGTATATAAATGGATACAATTCAGATACTCAGAGATCTTTTTATCATAATCGTCATGGCAAAGTTATTCGGACTGATCGCCAGAAGACTCCATGCGCCACAGGTTGCCGGTGAGATCATCGCAGGTCTTCTCATAGGTCCAACACTGCTTAATCTTGTTAATCCCAGTGATTTCCTGTCGGGCATGGCCGAAATCGGTGTGATTCTTCTGATGTTCAGCGCCGGACTGGAAACAGATATCGACAAGCTCAAAAAATCCGGCCTGAAGGCAACAATCCTTGCATGCACAGGTGTTGGAGTTCCGCTTGTTCTTGGAACGCTCCTGTACATGGCCTTCTATGGCGTTGCAACTCCCGGATCAACCGAGTTCATAAAAGCACTCTTTATAGGAACTATTCTTACAGCCACTTCCGTTAGCATAACAGTTCAGGTTCTAAAAGAACTTGGGAAGATTTCCACAGAAGTTGGAACAACGATCATGAGCGCCGCGATCATCGATGATGTAATAGGAATCGTGGTTCTTACAGCTGTTCTTGGTCTGAAAGATCCAAATGCCAATCTTGCAGCTGTTTGCTTAAAGACCGTAGCCTTCTTTGCCCTTTCGGTTGTTGTGGGAATGATCATATTTAAGATAATGTCAAAAGCAGAAGCAAAATGGCCTCATACCAGAAGAATCCCGATCATGGGACTGGCACTTGCCTTTGCGATGTCTTATGTTGCAGATAAGTACTTTGGAGTAGCCGATATCACCGGAGCCTATGTCGCAGGTATTATTCTCAGCTCCCTGGACAACTCCGAGTATATAGACAGAAAAATGGACATAAATTCATATATGTTATTCGGTCCCGTATTCTTTGCAAGTGTAGGACTTCAGACAAATCTAAGGTCTGTTGACATGACAATCCTTGCCTTCTCGGCAGCATTTGTTGTCGTTGGACTCCTCGGAAAGGTTATAGGCTGTGGCATCGTAGCAAAGCTCCTTAAGTACAACACCTCTGACTCGTTAAAGATTGGTGTTGGTATGATGACCAGAGGCGAAGTTGCACTTATCGTAGCTCAAAGAGGTTTAAAAGCTGATATCGTTGACAGCAGATACTTTACCGCAGTAATCCTGTTGATAATATTAAGTTCAATTCTGACACCTATAATATTGAAGGCTATATATGCCTCAGATGACAAAGCTAATTCTCCTGCCTGAGTTAATCGACTGTAGAACTGATATTGTACTAAAATAAAAAGGTCCGCTTTCTATTAAGAAAACGGGCCGTTTAATTTCAGTTTTAACAAGCAATGCTAAAAGCATCCCCACACATCATATCTTTTATCATACTGGCAAATATCTACATCCATATCAGCAATCTCATCAGCATACAGCCGAATAAGATCACTAAGGGTCCTACGAAAAGCCATATTACTTGTCCTTACCTTCAATCCAATAATTTACCAAATGCAAAATGGTATTTATTGTAATGCTATCGAATCTTTAAATTCCGGTTTATTCTTCCATCAAGGATTATGTATTACATTTCTCTTTCCACTATTGGCAGTTCCTCTTACTTCTTCGTGGTAAAAGTAATCTACGATTGTTGGATGTCCTTTCTCTACTCTCTCATACGGAGTTTCATTATCAACAAACCTGCAATCATACTTTTTAGCCAGCTCTTCTGCTTTCTTTTCCAGCGCTTCAAAATAGCTGCGGTTCTTTTTGTTATAAATTTCGTCATACAGCGGCACAAGATCCGGATGTTTATCGGAAATGTATTTCATGATATCTGCCTTAAAACCTCCGCGAAGATTCAGATTCTCAAGCCATACAAGGTCACACTGATCTTTTGTCCTGTCTATGATTGCTTCTATATCCGTAATCCCCGGGAAAACGGGTGAAATGAAGCAAATTGTACGAATGCCTGCCGCATATACCTCTTTCATTGCGGCAAGCCTTCTTTCTATGCTTACTGCCGCATCCATATCATCTTTAAACTCTTCATCGAGAGTATTGATTGACCATGATACTGTAAGTCTGCTATGTTCATTGATATCTTTTAGCAGATCCAGATCTCTTAGTACAAGGTCTGACTTTGTGCAGATAAGTATGTCCGCACCACTGTCCTTTAGTTCTTCCAGAAGTCTTCTTGTATTTTTATATGTTTCCTCTAGCGGATTATAACCATCCGTAACTGTTCCAATGATCACCTTCTGGCCGGCATACTTCTTTGGATTCTTTATTTCAGGCCAGTCTTTCACATCCATGAAGGTTCCCCATTCCTCCGTATGCCCTGTAAAGCGTTTCATAAAAGATGCGTAGCAGTATTTACAGGCATGGGGACACCCCACATAGGGATTCACCGAATATCCTCCAATAGGAGTATTCGATTTTGTCATTACACTTTTTGTTTCTATATGATTTACTTTGATTTCTGGTTGTTCCATATTCTCTGTTCCTCCAGCACTTTGTTAAAAGCATCCGGCATTTCCTGTATCATTTCTTCTCCCATAATCGGAACAAGATCTTCTTTCCAGAATACAGGAATGTTCAGTTCATGAGCCTGTTCTGTCAATGAATAAGCCCACCCGGGATCTGTTTTAACAGTCCTGCTCTTTGCACCTGTCATGGTTCCCACCACAATCCAGTCAATACCTGTAAGATCAACCTTACCCGGATCATCGAACAAAGGCTCAAAGGTAACATGATATTTTTTTGCCTTCACATTGCTCCGCAGTGCATCAATACGCCATAACTCAGACTTTCTCGTAACTGTAACGCCAAACCATGCATTATCAAGATCTGTTTCAAAAGACAGAAGATCCGGTCGTTTGGTAAGAAAAAGAAACTGGTGCTGAGGATTCTCTGCTATCTTTTTAAAGACTTCCTCTCTCCATTCCTCATGCCAGCCCGAGAGATCGCTCATGCCGGTCAGCAGAAAATTCTGCGGCTTTTTCTTTTCCATCATACGAAGCTTTCCTTGAAAAAACTGTGGCTTTTCAAAATCATCTATGATGTGATAACGCCTCGTATTGTTTCTGGCATAGCAGTACGGACATCCAACAGTGCACCCTATAACAAGATTCATGTTCTGAATCTGATCTTTAATACAGATACTCATTTGTCACTCCATTCCTCAAGGTTTACCCTGATGCGGTTAAGATACTCTTCAAACTGAAGAATCTCTTTATCCGTAAAATCACGATAATAAATACTCCCCATCTCATTGGATACGGAGTCATAAGCTTCTTTAAGTTCTTTGGCTTTATCTGTGAGGAACAGAAGAGTTTTTCTCTTATCAGCTTCATCAGTTTTGCGGCTTATCAGTCCGTTTTTTTCCATCCGCTCAAGCATGGTCGTAAGTGAAGTAATTGCAAGTCCGCTTTTCTCGGAAATAATTTTAATAGGAACACCATCTTCCTGCCATAAGACATAAAGAATCCTTCCCTGAGCTCCGTTAAATGCATCAATGTTTTTTTCTGCCAGTATCCTTTCAAATATACGATCACCCAGCTGTTTTATTTTTGTAACAAGAAATCCACCATTTGTCTTCATAATTAAATACTCCTATATCGTAGTTTTATACTACGATATAGGAGTATTTTTGTCAAGCACACATATCATAACTTCGGATTTTATGTTCTATCATTCATCTCGAAAAACCTGAATCTGATAACGTGTTCCATCTGCTATAGTCTTCTACCAAACTCCCTAATTTCATCAAGTTTTTCCTTTATTACACCTACATTTAACTTTTCAGACACAAAACCATGTTCAATCATTTCTTTTCTTCTTTCGAGAATAGAATTTTGCTCTCCAACAGAAGTAATCACCCCGATATCTTCTACCCCCATGATTTTTGTTGTGATTTTATGGATTTCCATAATACCTTCATAAATCCCATCGATTCTGCTACTTAGAAGCATGGCGCACTTTTTAAGTTTTTCCGGCTTACCCATTGCGTAAATTCTACTTATTGCTGATTGTAATGGGCCACTAATGTTGTTGAAGAACATTGGAGATGCAAGACTCATTACCTCCGCCTGCTCTAAAGATTGAATCCCGGTGTGATCTTCGCCTGTCCCGTCGGCTCCTCATTCTTTTACCATCATATTGATAACTATAAGCAGTATGACTACCGAAATCCATATGGTTTTTATCCCAATGATTCCGGATATTACTCCGCCAAATCCTGCTCCTATAGCAAATATCAGAATGATTCCAAAGAAGTGAAATGATTTGTACAAAGATTGTTTGTTTTTGTCTCTAAGGTATTTAGAAAGGCTCTCTGTTCCACTTCTCAGATTTCCAATGCACATGGTACTTGCATATCCATATCCATGTACTTTTCTAAATGTTTGCACCTGCATGGCACATGAAAATGACACAATCATATTTGCTATCATATTCATATCCATGGGGAGAAGTCCGACAATGCTAAGCGCAATCATTTCAATTATTATGATAATCTGTCTCCAGTGGATTTTTTCAGCACATTTATACTCGTTTTCAATTCTCTCTGCTATAAAAATCCCAGCAGCAAACGAAAAAAGCGGACACATATAGTGTAACCCCTGCATAAAATTACCCTGCATCAGGTTCTGACTCATTAAAACAACATTGCCGGTCTGTGCATTGGCAAAGACTTTATCCCTCATATTATATGTATACGCATCCTGTAATCCTCCTGAAAAGGATAATAATGCACTTAATCGAAAACTCTCAGATGTCTGCATATTTCTCCTACATATTTTATTATCGCGGAATAGTTACTCATGAATGTAATTCTTTTATTTCATGAGTTTACGGATCGTCTTCAATAATTCGTCCACGATTTCTTCATCGTCATTTTTTATGCCGTCCGTAACGCATCCTTTCAGGTGATATCCAAGAAGTTCCTGATTAAAGCCGTCTATTGCTGAGGCTGCAGACATGGACTGTTGAAGGATGTCGTTGCAATATACGTCATCCTCGATCATTTTTTCCAGGCCACGTATCTGCCCTTCCAGACGTTTCAACCGGTTGGTCAGAGCCTTTTTCTGTGCTGCTGTTCTGACTGTCTTTTTATGTGCCATAAGTAATCTCCCTATTATTCATATGTTGACTAATAGTATCATATCCCGGCTATTTATTGTACAGAAACAACCTTATAGCCAAGATCTTCTATCTCCTTTATCAAGGTGTCATCCTCTACCTCTTTTTCGTACTTCACAACAGCTTGCTTCTTTTTGAGGTTCAGTTTTGCAGATACGCCATCAATTCTGTTGATAGCACGCTTAACACGATTGGTGCAGTTTTCACAGTGCATCCCGTCAATCATGAACACCTTAGTTTTGATTACAGTTCCTGAAAGCTTTTTATCCGGTTCTTTTACACTGGAACTGCCTCCGCCACAGCATCCACCTTCGCCTTTAAAGTGTTTTATAGAACCTCTTAGCGCAACAAGCAGGATAACAACAAGTATAGCAATGATAATGATATTAGAAGCCATTTCTTCACCTCTCTATTTCTCTTTACAACTATTGTTTAAGCGCATTCCAAGTAGTTAATTATCTTTTCCCTTATAAACTGCATCTTTTTAACTGTATCCGGATTATTGCTCTTAAATCCGAGCAGTCTGTATATATATCCCTGACTTTTGACCTGCCTGATACTCTCAGGGAATACAAGTCCATATACAAAAGAAATATGCCCAAGGATATAATCGATTCCGGTTTTCGAGTATGTTCTGTCTATATTTCCGGATCCCATAATGTCTTCATAAACTTCATCAGTTATGTACGAATCCGTAAAGGCTTTTTCCGGCAGATCGTAAATCTCTGTTCGCGGTGTCTCGCAATTAACACGTATAATGTCAATCTTATCTGCATCACGCAAAATTTCACAGAACATCCGCTCCCTGTCCGTCTGACCATCAGGAAGAATATATACATTGTGGTAACGGATGACTTTTTCCATCATTTCTCTGTCCATCTTTCTATCCGGATCAAACCTGTCTATCAGCTGTTCGTCCTTAAATAGCAGGTCTGCAGACAGTTCCGCGTGATTAACTGATATTCGATCCTGAAATGTATGATACCTTCTAAGCTGCTCAAAACGGCCTATATCATGAAGTATTCCTGACAGCCACGCGAATTCGCAGTCCTCCTCCGGAAGCAGAAGGCTTCTGGCGATTATTTCGCATAAATCAGCTACGCGATACGTATGATCTATCTTCAGCTTTACTTTCACATCTTCCGGATTATATTGATCCGTATATTTTTTAAACTCAGTCAAAATATTATTTCTGTCCATATGTACTGATTATTCCATTTCCAGTGTTTTATAGTTTTTCTAAATCACATACTTTTAGCAATCTTTACCAGCCTGCTTGTGCCAAGTCTGTGTGCTCCAAGTTCAATAAATTTCTCAGCATCTTCAATTGATGCAATACCGCCTGATGCCTTGATCTTGATATTTGGACCACAGTGTTTTGCAAAGAGTTCTATATCTTCAAAGGTTGCACCGCCTGTTGAGAAACCTGTTGAAGTCTTGATATAGTCTGCCTTTGACTGCGTAACAATCTCACACATCTTGATCTTCTCCTCTTCTGTAAGAAGGCAGCACTCAATGATAACCTTCATGGTATGGTCGCCACAGGCTTCTTTGAGTTCATTGATCTCATCAAGAACAAACTTATAATTCTTAGCTTTCAGCTCCCCTATGTTTATAACAATGTCGATCTCTGTTGCTCCGTTTGCAAGCGCATCCTTTGTCTCAAAAACCTTGGATGCAGTTGTTGTATTTCCATTCGGGAATCCGATTACTGTTGTTATAGGCATATCAGGGCCCATATACTCACGGGCTTTCTTCACATAATATGGAGGAATGCATACGGAAGCCGTATGGTACTTCATACCATCGTCGCATATCTCTTTTATCTCATCCCATGTGCTTCCCTGAGCAAGCAGTGTGTGATCAACCATCTTTAATATTTCTTCAAGTTTCATTCGAGTATCCTCCATTCTTCGACCTAAGGGTGGTACCGCTTGCGGTGGATTCCTTAGGTCCATCCAAAAATTTCATAGTCTTTTTGGTTCATAATTTGACAATAAATACGGGACGACAAAATAGTCCCCCCTACCATTTGCAATATATACTAGGGGGGAGTATTTGTCAACGCCTATTTTTCTTTTACCATATTCCCATTACATGCTGCATCAAAAGGCTGACAACTGTTATTCCGATCCAGCAACAGCCGCCAAGCAAAATCGGCTTCCCACCTGATTTAATTAGTTTGATTATGTTACTGTTCAAGCCAATAGCAGCCATGGCCATTATTATAAAGAACTTGCTAAGTTCCTTAAGTGGCTTAAAAACATAAGAAGGGACACCTGCTCTCAAGCAAATAGTTGTGATAATTGAAGCAATCACAAAGAAGACTATGAACATCGGAAATGCTCTTCTAAAGCTAAAGCCATTTGTCGAACTTCCATCCTTTTTTGCTTCCCTTGCCCTCAGATACGCAAGTACCAGTGTAATAGGTATGATAGCCAGTGTTCTTGTAAGCTTGACCGTAACTGCCTTATCAAGAGTCTGACTCCCCAGGTTCCACATACTATCCCAGGTTGATGCAGCTGCGGTGACGGAAGAAGTATCATTAACTGCAGTTCCCGCAAAAATACCGAAAGCCTCTCCTGTTGTGATATCAAAACCTATAAGCTTTCCCAGCGAAGGAAAAAGAAGTGCTGCCAGCACGTTAAAGAAAAATATCACAGAAATTGCCTGTGCCACTTCATCATCATCCGCATCAATGACAGGAGCCGTAGCTGCTATTGCTGAGCCGCCGCATATTGATGAGCCAACTCCGATAAGAGTAGCTGTGTTTCCTTTGATATTCATAACCTTATGAAGAATCCATGATAGGATAAGCGATGTTGAAATCGTGCAGATAATTATAGGAAGTGACTGTTT
>NZ_ATWY01000021.1 GCF_000421405.1 Butyrivibrio sp. NC2007 | reverse complement strand
AAGTACCAAGGTTCTATGCTTCAACACAGACCTGTCATATATGTGGACACAAGGAGCCGAAAACCAAAGCCCTTAGTATCCGCAAATGGACATGTCCTGAGTGCAAGGCTATGCATGACCGAGACGTAAATGCTGCGATAAATATCCTGAGTAAAGGGAAAACCTTGCTGCCTTCAGTAGCATAAACGAAATAAAGGTACCGTAGGGACTACGGGAACCAAACGCCTGTGGACACCGTGGGGAAAACTCACCAGGATATTTCTGTGTGAGATAATAACCCGGGTGGCTGAAGCAGGAATCCACTTCCGTCATAGACGGTGGTGGTAGTTCAATATGGGAAATAAGTAATATATATTTGGGGGAGATAATATGCTGATTATTCAGATCGCCGGGGGGCTCGGAAACCAGATGCAGCAGTATGCTGTTTACACCAAGCTTCGCGAAATGGGGAAAGATGTAAAACTGGACTTGTCCTGGTTTGACCCGCAGGTTCAGAAGAATATGCTGGCGCCAAGGGAGTTTGAGCTTCCGATATTTGGAGGCACGGACTATGAGGAATGCAGCGCTTATGAGAGGGATGCTCTTCTTAAGCAAGGCGCATTTGCAGCTATTGCAGGTAAGGTGCTCAAAAAGCTGGGTCTTAGAGACGAGGCCAATCCAAAGGTCTTTTCCGAAAAAGAGATGTACCATCCGGAAGTGTTTGAGCTGGAGGATAAGTACATAAAGGGCTATTTTGCCTGCCAGAAATATTACGGGGACATCATGGACAAGCTCCAGGAGAAGTTCATCTTCCCTGAGCATTCAGACCCGGACCTTCATGCAAGGAATATGGCATTGGTCGAGCGCATGGAGAGAGAGCCTTCTGTCAGTGTTCACATCAGAAGGGGAGATTATCTGGATCCATCTAATGTTGAGATACTTGGTAACATCGCCACTGAACAATATTATCAAGGAGCCATGGATTATTTTACGGTAAAAGAGCCTGATACACATTTTTATATTTTCACCAGCGACCACGAGTACGCTCGCGAGAAGTTCTCTGATGAGAGCAAATATACAATCGTTGACTGGAACAACGGCAAGAACAGTGTTCAAGACCTGATGCTCATGAGTCACTGCAAGGGCAATATCTGTGCGAATTCCACTTTCAGCTTCTGGGGAGCAAGGCTCAACAAGAGACCTGACAAGACGGTGATACGCACCTATAAAATGAGAAACAACCAGCCGGTAAATCCTCAGATCATGCATGATTACTGGAAGGGCTGGATATTAATGGACGAAAAAGGAAGTATCATCTAAGTTATATGGGAAGAGTTAAGTCGGCAACAAGAAATATCGCCTTCGGGTATGTGGGACAGATCGCAACGGCGCTGATGTCGTTTATTTTGCGAACTGTCTTTATCATGCACTTAAATGAGGATCTTCTTGGAATCAACTCAACTTATGGAAATATTCTGTCACTCCTCAACATGGCGGAGCTGGGAATCGGAACAGCGCTGAATTTCAGCCTCTACGGACCTGTTGCCAGAGGAGAGAAAGAGAAGATCAAGTCATATATGCAGCTCTATCGCAAGGCGTACTTTATTATCGCCTGCGTTGTTGCTGCTGTCGGACTTTTACTAACCCCGTTCCTTCAGTACTTCAAGTTGAGGTCACCTGAGAATACCTCGGTCAGGGAACTGACAATCTACTATCTGATCTTCCTGTTTAATACAGTCAGCAGCTATTTTGTGGCGTACAAATACAGCCTCATAAATGCTGAGCAGAAGAACTATATTCAGACCAATATTCTTACAATAACAAAGGTTATCGTTGTATTCCTTCAGATAATAGTTGTTATTGTAACAAAGAACTTCCTGCTCTACCTCCTTACAGATGCTGTGGTTCAGCTGATCCAGAAGATCTTTGTCTCAAAGTTTTTGGATAAGATGTATCCGTTCCTTAAGGAGAAGAATGTTGAGAAGCTCTCCAAGGAAGAGAGCGATGAGGTCTGGAAAAAGACTAAGGCCCTGGTCTTCCACAAGGTGGGAGATGTGGCGAGACTTCAGACTGATGCACTTATCATTTCGACATTTGTGGAAGTTGCCATGGCGGGTGTTGTTGATAACTACAACATGGTCATCAGCACAGTTTCGAACTTCGTAAATATAATTTTCAATTCGGTTATCTCAAGCTTTGGAAATCTCATTGCAACTGAATCGAGGGAGAAGCAGTTTTCCATGTTTAAGGTCTACAGGTTTTTTGCATCCTGGATTTATGGATTCTCCTGCGTGGGATTTATGGTTCTTTTAACACCGCTTATAAGGATCTGGCTTGGAGATCACTGGATCCTCACGTCAGCAGCTGTTTACTGCATCCTGATCGACTATTATTTCAAGGGCGACAGGATTGTTCTTAGTAACTACAAGACTGCAGCCGGAGTCTTTGAGCCTGATAAGTATCTGGCGCTGATCCAGGGAGTTGTAAACCTTGTGATCTCGATTGTGCTGGTTCAGACACCTCTTGGAATTACCGGTATTTACATTGGAACCATTGTTTCGGGACTTATTGCAAATGTCACTAAGCCGATTATCATCTACAGGGAGTGCTTTGATATGAAGGCCGGAAGCTACTTTGTTGATACCGCGAAGTACCTGGCTAGCCTCGTGTTTGTGCTGGTGGTTTCACAGCTTATCAGCGTTAATGTTCTTGCAAACCTGAATATCCTTACATTTATACTGATGGCGATCATCATCACCGTTTTGTTCAACGGCTTTTACTTTGTTCTGTACGGAAGAAGCGAGGAGTTTAAGTATCTCACAGGTAAGGTTCGTGAGAAGCTTGGCAGATGAGGGAGATAAATGACTGAGAGGGAAAAACAGATCATAAACGAGTCCATAGCAGAGCTTGAGACCATAATGGAGGTCTCTCTTGGGCAGATGGCAAAGGACCTGGTAAAGAGTGCTCTTGGAAGAAGTGTTCGCACCAAGGATCCCATGTTCTGGCCTGCTGGAATGCTTTTGCTGGGCCTTGCGGAAGCCAGAAAAAGAGCTGTGCCGGATGGCGAAGAAGGACTTGTCGGTAAGATTGACGAGGCGTTTCTTGGGCATATCAGGCTCTGGAAAGAAAAATACGATAAGAAGATTTCTTATATAGATGATGCTCTCGCAGGTGTTGCTTTTATCAGGCTCTATGAGCAGCTTGAGGAAGGAAGGCTCAGAACTGAGTGCAGAAGCATTGCGGACGGGATTTATAAGTATCTGCTTGGCGCTGCCAGAGACGGCGAGGAGACGATTGTCTATAACTCTGACAGGAGTGCTTGTAATGTCTTTGCTGACGGTATCGGGCAGACATCAATGTTTCTGTCTGCCTATGCAAAGGCTTTCGGCGTGGATGATGCGAGAAAGCTGGCTAAGCTCCAGCTTAAGAACTTTTTAAAGCACGGAATGGACGAGCGGAGCGGACTTCCGTATCATGGCTATGCTCTATTGGACGACGGAGCAATCTGCGAAAAGAGAGGGATTCTGTCCTGGGGTAGAGCTGCCGGATGGCTTATCATGGGACTTTCCGAGTATGTAAAGGGGTCCGAGAGCAGACTGGAGAATCAGGGAAGTACACTGGTTCAATGGTATAGGGAGCTGTCGAAAGCTCTTTTAACCTATCAGAAACCAGGGGGCGGCTACGGATGGCAGGTACAGGCCGTTGATGGGCATCTGGATACATCGGCTACGGGCATGATAGTGTATGGATTATTGAATGGCGCCGGGGCTGAGGGGGATGACGTGGAGGCGTCACTACAAGCTCTTTTGACAAATGCTGATGGCGGAAAGGTCACGAGTGCCCTTAGTTCCTGCGATGACTTTGGCGTTCACTACCAGAATTACGGCGCATATCCCTGGGGACAAGGCGCTGCGCTGGCAGCACTTTCTTTGGGAAATATTGAGGAATAAAAGGGATATTTGGGGCGCTTCCAACTCTTGTCAAAAAAGTAGTAATGTGATACATTATATGTAGTAATAAAAACTACATGTAAGTTAGTCGATAACTACTTGATTGATAAAGGTTTTTGGAGGAGCACTATGAATTCTAAGGAATTGAAAGCTTATTTTGAGGAACATCTTGTACCAAGTAAGCTCTACAAGATCGGTGGATCACACAAGAACAGAATCTGCCTCGATAAGACAGAAAACGGATGGGCAGTATATTTCCAGGATCAGAAGGAGAAGATCGGAGTCCTGAACTTCGTCGATGAGGCTTCAGCCTGCAACCGTATGAAGGACGAGCTCAGAAAGCTCATGGAACAGCTCTATGGACTGACCTGGGCCGGAGCAAGGTAATGCCGGTGCCTGAGCAGATAAGACCGGTGCCTGAGCCTTGGCTTGTAACCATTTGATTTGCATATTTCTAACAACAGAATAGACCGTTACGGAGACGCCTGATAAATGATAAATCCCTCACTCGCAGACGTCTCTTTTTTATTGTGAGTCACCGGGGACGTTTCAGTTTGACTCAAAATGAGACACTGGGGACGTTTCAGTTTGACTCATTGCATACAATGAGTCGCGTGGACCTTTTTTGACTCAAAATTAACATCACTATGCGGAAGGTATCAAAAATTTACTGTCTAAAACTGCTTTTATACATGGGACAGTTATCTATAAAGTTTTTTCAGTGAGACACTACTGTCTCTGGAAGAAATCTTTTTGCAGACAGTAGCAAAAACGGAAAGATATTGGGATAGACTACTGTCCTGCAAGAATAATGACCACGGGACAGTTAAAATGTTTGTATATTTTGCTGATAGAGTGCGGGAAATGGCTGAAAAGCACAGAAAAGTAACTGTCTCAGAAGAGAAATGTCATAAGGACAGTAGCCTTTCGCTAAAAGGAACAAGTTGCACTACTGTCCCAAATAAAAAATAAGATGAGGACAGTAGTATTATGATACATAGTAGTAATTATGATATATCTTTTTCATGGGAGAATATGGTAGAATGATTCTATGGCAACGTAAATGCGTTTCTCGCATAGAAAGGGGATTTTATGGCTAATCTTGAGACAAGAACTAATGAACTTAAGGGAACTGAGACTGAGAAGAATTTGATGGCAGCTTTTGCGGGGGAATCTGAGGCTCGCAACAAGTATACTTACTTTGCTTCAAAGGCTAAGAAGGACGGCTATGTACAGATTGGACAGATCTTCGAGGCTACAGCAGCTAATGAGAAGGAGCATGCTAAGCTTTGGTACAAGATCCTTTCCGGCATTGGTACAACAGTTGATAACCTCAATGCAGCAGCTGACGGAGAGGCTTACGAGTGGAAAGAGATGTATCCTTCATTTGCCAAGAAGGCAAGAGAAGAGGGATTTGATGACATCGCTGATCTCTTCGAGCAGGTAGCAGCTATTGAGAAAGAGCATGAGGAGAGATACAGAAAGCTCCTTAAGAATATCGAGGACGGAATCGTATTCTCTGCTGACGGTGATACAATCTGGGAGTGCTCAAACTGCGGACATATCGTAGTTGGACCTAAGGCTCCGGAGGTTTGCCCTGTATGCAATCACCCTCAGGCTTACTTCATGAAGAAGGCTCAGAACTACTAATTTGATATGAATAGATAATAGAAAAGAGCTGTCGCACCGATATGGTGTGGCAGCTTTTTTGATGTTTTTTGAAATCCGGACCGCTTTGGGATGAGAACACAAATAGTTCAAAAAACACCATTTTTATTTAAATGTAAGCTCTTACATGAGAATATATTTAACGTTATCATTTTATTATAAAGCAATTAACTATATATCAAGTGAACAATCAAATGGAGGGACGGGTAATGAAGAATACAATAGTCGGACAGTCCGGCGGACCGACGTCAGTCATCAATTCCAGTCTTGCAGGGGTTTTTGAGGCGGCAAAGAGTCGCGGATCTGAGCATGTTTACGGCATGTGCAACGGTATACAGGGATTTCTGGAAGATAGATATGTTGACCTGGTGGAGATCTTCACAAAGCCGATAGACATAGAGCTTTTGAAGCGCACTCCATCAAGTTATCTTGGCAGCTGCAGGTACAAGCTTCCCGATATTAATGATGATGGGGCAAAAGAGCTTTATGAGAAAATTTTCGCTAAGCTCGATTCCATGAATATTGGATATTTCTTTTACATAGGTGGTAATGACAGCATGGATACCATCAACAAACTTGCTGCTTACGGCGCAGGAAAGGGAAGTGATATACGCTTCATTGGCGTTCCCAAAACTATTGATAACGACCTTACAGTAACCGACCATACTCCCGGCTATGGTTCCGCGGCCAAGTATATCGGAGTTGTGATGAAAGAGATCATCAGGGATGCTACTGTTTACGGCACTAAGTATGTGACTGTAGTTGAAATAATGGGAAGAAATGCCGGATGGCTCACAGCCGCTGCTGCACTTGCCAAGGGCTGGGACTGCGAGGGCGTTGATATGATCTGCCTTCCCGAAGTTCCCTTTAATGTGGAGAGATTTGTTGAAAAGGTCAGAAAGATGCAGGAGAAAAAGAGCAGCATCGTGATCGCAGTTTCAGAAGGTGTTAAGCTTGAAGACGGACGCTATGTTTGTGAGCTTTCAGATGACGTTCATGCTGTTGATGCTTTCGGACACAAGAGCCTGACGGGTACAGCGCGATTCCTGGCAAACACTATTGCCAAGCAGCTTGATACCAAGACCCGCTGCATAGAGTTGTCCACACTTCAAAGATGCGCTGGTCACCTTACCAGCAGAACAGATATCACCGAGGCATATCAGGTAGGCGGAGCAGCTGTGAAGGCCGCTTTCGAAGGCTGTACCGGCGAAATGGTGGCACTAAAGCGAATTTCCAACGCACCATACCAGTGCACCACAGAACTTCATCCTATTTCAGAGATTGCAAACCTCGAGAAAAAGGTTCCGCTTGAATGGATCAGCGAGGACCACACTCAGATGAAGCAGGAGTTTATTGATTACGCATATCCTCTTATTCAGGCAGAACTGACACCGATGTTTGTAGGTGGTCTGCCACAGCATATTTCCCTTTAATGACATGAAAAAGGCTGTCACACTAGTTCTTAGTATGACAGCCTTTCTTATGTTTATGTTTAGGTCACTGCGATCAATCTTTAACTTCAATCTGGATAGCTTCTTCCTTCTCAGGGATGGCTTCCTTTTTAGGAAGGTTAACGGTAAGAACACCGTTTCTGTACTGAGCGATGATATCCTCAGGCTTAAGGCCTTCTACATGGAATGATCTCTGATATGAAGAGCTTCTTCTCTCGCGGCGGATATACTTGCCGTTCTCGTCCTTCTCATCCTTGTTCTCATTGTGAGAAGCGCTGATGGTCAAGGTGTCATTCTTGAGATCAATCTTGATGTCTTCCTTGTTGAATCCGGGAAGCTCAGCCTCAAGCTGGTAGCAGTTGTCTTTTTCAATAACGTCTGTTCTCATAGGTCCTGATGTGGAATCGAAAGGCTTAGCTTCTCTTGGCATCAGGCCACTTCCGCCAAAGAATCCATCGTTAAAGAAATTATCCATCTCATCAAAAATATCATTGTTACTCCAAAGCATAGGCATCAACATAATTATCACTCCTTTTCTATATTTATTTTGTTCTGTTGTAGTGTTTAATCCTTTTTATTAGCACTCTCAAGTAGCGGCTGCTAATTTCTTGTTACAAGTATGTTATAGAACAACTAGAACAAATTGTCAACAAGTTTTTTTCTAAAGAAATTATAAACTGCAAAAAATCCTGCAAACACTGGGCTTGCGGGATTTTTATCAAATATATTTCTATGTATTTTTTTGCGGAGATGATCGTATTTACACCTTTTACTGTCTGAAAATGATCTTTTTAGCCATGTCATCGGCAGCTTCTTTGCCCTGGAACTCTTCAATGATTGCAAGTCCGAAGGGGATTGCAGTTCCCATTCCGCGGCTGGTGATGAAGTTGCCGTCTTTTACAACTTCGTCAGTCTGAGGATCAGCGCCTTGGAGGAATTCTTCATTTCCAGGATAGCAGGTAGCCTTTTTGCCGTTTAAGATACCCATCTTGCCAAATACTCTCGGTGCTGCGCAGATTGCAGAAAGTTTCTTGCCTGCATCGGCGAAGGCCTTGATCTGAGTCTTCAGAGGTTCGCAGGCATCCAGATTGTTGGTTCCCGGCATTCCGCCCGGAAGAATTATCATGTCTGTTTCATCAAATTTAATGTCTGAAAGCAGAACGTCGGCCTCTACAGTTATGTTGTGAGAGCCGGTTACCTGCTTGCTTCCAGTGATTGAGGCTGTCGTTATCTCGATTCCTGCTCTGCGAAGCAGGTCAACAACGGTCAGAGCTTCTATTTCTTCAAATCCTTCTGCTAAGAATATCGCTGTCTTTGCCATATCGTGTTCCTCCCTCAATGTTGCTTTATTTTTCAACTTGTTGGTTTCGTAATTCTGCCATGGATGTCTTGCCTGCGATAGCATTCACAAGAACAATTCTAGCACAAGAAGAGTTGCAGGACTATAATTTGTTCCCTACAGTTGCACATAGGGCTATGATTCGCGTGATGCTACTGCATGGAAACAAAAAGCCTTACTGTATAGAGGCAGGATCTTTCTTCCTACCGTAATGCCTTCGCATATTTACGTTTTCAATACAGCTCCTTCGTATTACAATAGGTAGAGGATTGAATACATCCAAGAAGGAGGCCACAATCCACATGGGCGTAGAAATAGAAAGAAAGTACACTGTAAAAGAGCTCCCCAAGGACCTGGACAAGTACCCGTTCCATGTCATTGAGCAGGGGTACCTGAATGTGAAACCTGCCATAAGGGTCCGCAGAGAAGACGACACATATTACATGACCTACAAGAATAGGGATATGTATGCGCAGAAGGCAGACGTGTCAGCCCAACAGAATTCGGGAGCGCAGCAAGACTCATCACCCCAGCAGGAAGCCCCAATCGGCGCCACAGAATACAACCTACCCCTGGACAAGGACTCCTACGAGCACATGCTCACCAAGGCCGATGGCAATGTGATCAGGAAAAAGAGATATCTGATTCCGCTTAATACAGATGCGTTCACAGAAACAGATGCCCAAGACCTGCAAATCGATAAAAGCGCCCTGAAGATTGAACTCGACGTCTTCGACGCCCCATACGACGGCACAATAATAGCGGAAGTAGAGTTCCCATCAGAAGAGGCAGCAAGCGCCTACAAGCCCGCAGGCTGGTTCGACCAGGACGTCACAGGTGACAAGCGTTACAGCAACGCCCAGATGAGCCTTAGGCAGTGACCAAATATTTTTTTCAAAAATTTCTTAAAAAACTCTAAAGTTTTTCCCATACCCTCCGATATAATTACTGAAGGAACGACCGGGTAGGCAAACCAAAAACCCGCGAAATGTAAGGAAACATGGGAAACTAACAACATTTTAATAAAGACCCTGAGCGTATTTTTACCATGAAATTTCCTAAAATTTTCGGGGGAAATATTTTGGGAAAAGAACTAAAGTAATGGAAACTTCTACCGATAAATGTAGTAGAAATGTAAAAAATACTCCAGGGAAGGAGGAAAAGATATGCGAATAGAAGCATACAGTCAGGTTCAGCAGATTTACTCAAACAGCAAAGTAGGTAAACCACAGGCAGCTAAGAAGACCAATGATATCAGAGATACTGTATCATTTTCTTCGATTGGAAAAGATATCCAGGTTGCAAAACAGGCTGTAAGCGCTGCCCCCGATATCAGGGAAGATAAGGTTGCATCGCTCAAAGCTGCTATTAAAAATGGTACTTATGATGTGAGTGGAGAGGCTTTTGCTGATAAGTTACTGGCAAAGTTCGAAGAGCTGGCATAACAGCCCACGCATCAATTTCATATCAGGAGGATGATTCCAGTGGCAAGCCTTATGGAGAATCTTGTTGATGTCCTCGACAAAGAGGGATCAGCATACGAAAAATTACTGGGATTATCTAGCCAAAAGACCACAGTCATTATCAAAGGTGATCTGGAGGCACTTGCAGAAATCACGGATGAGGAGCAGTACATAATAGGAAGTATCCAGGGCCTCGAAAAACAAAGAGTAGAAGCCATGACGGATATAGCAAATGTACTTAACATGGATGTTAATTCATTGAAACTGACCGATCTGATCCAGGTACTTGAGAAAAGACCTACGGAACAGAAGAATCTGGCAATGCAACGCGACAGACTCGCTCAGGTTGCAGATCATGTCAGACGTGTAAACGGACAGAACCAGGAACTGCTCAAAAGTTCCCTCGAAATGGTTCAGTTCGAAATGAACATCATTCAGGCGGCGAAACAGGCTCCACAGACGGCGAATTACTCAAGAGCTGCAGACACTACAGGCGAATGTTTAGGTTACACATCGGGCGGGTTTGATGCAAAGCAGTAACGTCTCACTACGCATAAAGTGAGACGGATGCATGTAGATAATCCACCCGGGTGAATACCGTTTTTCGCGGTAGTGTCTTAAATTTTGCCTAAAATAGGGCACGGAGGTTATACATTATGTCTCTCATGGCCAACTTGTATGTAGGTACATCGGGACTCCAAACTTCACAGAATGCGCTCAACACCACAGCGCATAACATGTCGAACGTGGATACTGAAGGGTACACCAGACAGCAGGTTTCTCAGGGAACAAGAGCATATCAGACGCTCGAGAGAAAATATGAGCAGATTTCCTGGAAACAGATTGGTACCGGCGTAAATTACAATAATTGTAAACAGGTAAGAAGCGACTTTCTTGATCTTTCATTTAGAAGAGAGACAGGAAGGGCGGCTTTTTATGATGTTTCCTTAAAGGCCCTTGAAGAGATAGAAGACCAGCTTCAGGAGATGAACGGATCGGAATTCGCAGACTCTTTAAACAACCTCTGGGTTTCAGTTCAGGAGATGGCAAAAGACCCTTGCTCAGCCGTTACGCAGTCCTCTTTCATAACAAGAGCGAATGAGTTTTTAACAAGAGCAAAAAGCGTATACGACGGACTTGTTGCATATCAGGAAAACATGGATTCCACAGTAAAGGGAATGTGCGACACCATCAACAAGTACGGCGACAGGATCAGAGAACTTAACGAAGAGATCGTTTATATAGAGTCAGGTAAGCAGGAGAGTGCCAACGACCTTAGAGATGAGAGAAATCTTCTTTTAGATCAGCTCTCCGAGTACGGAAAGATTGAATATAATGAAGACGTTTTCGGGAATGTGACAGTTCTTTTCGAAGGATCCACATTTGTAACCAGCGATCACGTAAACCACCTGGCAATTGACACCACCTTAGAGAGCAGTGTCGGATATGCAACTCCTTACTGGGAATACGCAGCTAAGACCGTCGACAACAGGGACGGCTCCAAGACAGTAGTTTCTATCGAAGGAGCACATGTTTACGACCTGACACAGAACATTTCAACCGTAACCAATACAGATATAGGTAAGCTCAGATCAATCCTTCTTGCAAGAGGCGATCACAACGCAACTTACCATGACATACAGGAAGATCAGGAGTTCTACAACAGCAACATTGCACAGTCAGTCATTATGAACGTTCAGGCTGAGTTCGACCAGATGGTGCACCACATCATGACTTCCATCAACGACATCATGGAGCAGGCCGAGAGTAATCCCGCATTCCTCGACAAGTCCATGGGCGATGCCAAGGACTTCACACTTTTCATCTGTGCAAATGAAGAGGACAAGCTCACCTATGACATCAACAAGAACATGCCGGCAGGAACAGTTCTTACAGGCTTTACAATAAAGAACTCACAGATCAATCCAAAGCTCATACAGGAGCCCACTCTTTTCACATTCAGAACCATAGATGGAAACGAGGACAACACTACAACTACTCTGTTAAAAGAGGCTTTCACCAAGGAGCAGTACACACTGAATCCGAACGTGACCACCAGAAACAGCTTCGTTACTTATTACAACAGCCTTGTATCACAGGTAGCAAACTCAGGTGATGTCTACAACAGCATCAAAGAAGCTCAAGAGCAGACAGTTTCTTCAGTAGAGGCAGCAAGAGAGCAGATCCTTGGCGTATCAAGCGACGAAGAGCTGGAATTCATGATCATGTTCCAGAATGCATACAACGCATCAAGCCGATATATCAACGTAGTAAGCGAGATGCTTGAACACCTTGTTACTACACTTGGTTCGTAAAAGAGCTAACTAAAGGCGTCAACTTTTTTCGAAGGAGATAGGCTATGACATCTCAATTCTTTGGACTTAACATTGCAGCTTCAGGCCTTAGAGCAGCCAATGCAGCGTTAAACACCACAGCAAACAACATATCAAATGCCAATACAGACGGCTATAGCAGGCAGAAAGTCTCACAGGAAGCAACTGATGCTCTGAGAGTTTTTGCTACATATGGATGCGCAGGTGCCGGAGTTGACACGATCGCCATCGAGAGAGTCAGGGACAGCTTCTACGACAATAAGTTCAGGCAGAACGAGACACTTCTTGGTAACGTTCAGCAAAAGAACTACTACAACGGCCTTATTGAGCAGTACTTAAACGACGATGGTTCCACCGGCTTCTCCACTCTTTTCAATAAGATGGAAGCAGCACTTGAGTCAGTAAGAACAGCAGCAGGAACCACCGAGACCAAGTCAGCTTATGTGTCCAGTTTAAAGAGTATCACCGAGTACTTTAACAACGTTTATACCAGCCTTCAGAACGAGCAGGCCGACGTCAATGCAGAGATCAAGCTCTGCGCTGACAGAGTAAGTGCCATTGCTCAGGAGGTTGCTTCTATAAATAAGCAGATCAACATCATCGAGATGACCGGCAGCAAGGCAAACGAGCTCAGAGATAAAAGAGATATGCTGGTCGATGACCTTTCCAAGATAATCTCAGTTGAGGTTAAGGAGAGCCCAATCGTCGATGAGTCACAGCCTGACAGAGATACAGGCGCAACAAGATATCAGATCTGGGTTGGTGGATCCTATGAGCTGGTTGATACCTACGAATACAGACAGATGATCTGTGTATCCCGCTCTGATGATGGTGCGACAGGCCAGAACGATGTGAAGGGCCTCTTTGATATCAAGTGGGGCACAGCCAATTATAAGGATGGCGACAATGTAAATGAGCTTTCTGATTTTGCGCTGGATTCACAGCTGATCGGCGGAGAGCTTCAAGGTCTTTTAGCAATGCGAGATGGAAATAATGCCCACTACTTCCATGGTAAGGCTCCTGAGGGCGGTGTCATCCAGAGACCTGACGGAAGCGTACTGGTCAAGGTAAACGTTGACAACGATTACTTAAAAGACATGAATAAGTGCACGATCCCTGCAGACGGAACCATCAAGATCGGCGCCAAGACCTACAAGTATGACAGCTGGGATTACGACGGAGATTCTACTTATACATTTGAAATAGATTCTACAACACTGAGCAGTATTCCCGATGGTGGCAAGAATGTAAGCATCGGCTACTCCAACAACTATCAGGGCATTCCTTACTACATGGCTCAGATGAACGAGTGGATCAGACAGTTCTCAAGCGAGGTCAACAATATCATGACCACCGGTTATACCTCAGATTCCCTCAACGGCGTGTTTGCTCTTTCGGGATCCATGGACACCGGCACAGGCGCTGAGTATAGTTTCGAGCAGCTCACAACTCTTTCCGAGAACAAGGGATACTATAACTTGAGGGGCGGTAACTTTACGGTGAGTTCAGTTCTTTTGGATAATTCCGACAGACTGGCTACCAAGGCCGATATCACTGAGGGTGAGTCCGAGTTTGGAAACCTCACTAAGTTAAAAGACATGTTCAAGACCGAGAAGGTCTTCAGAGGCGCAACTTCAGGCGAGTTCCTTACAAAGGTCCTTGCGGACATAGCACTTAACAAGGCGAACTCACAGACTCTTGAAGACACCTACACATCACTGGAAAACACCATCAGCAACCAGAGACTTTCAGATACCGGTGTTGATGAGGATGAGGAAGCTGCAAACCTGGTTAAATTCCAGAACGCGTATACACTTTCATCCAAGATGATCTCGACGCTGACTGAGATTTACGACAGACTGATTCTCCAGACCGGAGTATAATACGAGGAGCCAAATGAGCCTTGGTGGGCTGGGGGAGCCTAGGGGACGGAGTCAGGGGTTCATTTTCAGAATTTTCTGAAAATGAACCCCTGACTCCGTCCCCTAGGCTCACCCAGCCCACCAAGGCTCATTTTTTTTCATCAAATCCTTAAGTTCTTGGGGTTAACTGTCGATATACGTAGTGAAAATCATATACTCTGCAAGGATGCACACTTTTTCAGGACAATGGAATGTCTTATTACCCTGGAGGATTACTATGCGCATCACTAACAAAATCATGCAGAACAATTCCCTTTACAATATAAATAACAACAAGGTGTCTGAGGATCAGCTCAACACCATGATGAGTACGGGAAAGAAGATAACGAGACCTTCGGACGATCCGGTCATCGCTATTCGCGCACTTCGTCTTAGAAGTAACGTGACACAGCTCTCCCAGTACTATGAGAAGAATGCAAAAGACGCTGAGAGCTGGCTTCAGGTTACTGCAGATGCGCTTTCAACGGTTACAAGCGTTCTGACTGACTGCGTAAAGCAGGCAACCAAGGGCGCCAATAAGGATCTGACTCTGGACGATCTTTCCACAATCGTTACACAGATGGATGCTCTGTCAAAAGAGTATTATGCGACCGGCAACGTTGACTACGCAGGAAGATACGTATTTACAGGCTACAGGACAGATACTCCTCTTACCTTTGACAAGACAACAACTGCAGCCTATACAGATATTAATGACGAGTTCAATGCGGGAAGTATCGGAGATTCCGACAGGATCGTCGGTAAGTATAAACTCAATTCCACAACAATCCTGAACGATGATACTACTGCTACTTTAGAGCATGAGATAGTTGAAAGAAATGTCGGAAGGCTCAGACTCTCTTATGATAACCTTAACTTCGTTGAAGGCGATGGTAAGTCTGCAACCCTTAAGTTCAGGGAAGCGCTCCAGCAGCCGGCTACCAGCACAGTTGCCAGCACCATGGACACCATCAGCGTAACTTACAAGACCGAAGAGGGGATCACTCACTACGCATCCATTCCGATCAACAAAGACGGCTCAACTTATGAGATTGAGAGCGACAATATCGTTTATAACGCAAGTCTTAAGAATGACGGAACTTACTATATTGAAGGATACGATCAGGACACGGGAAAGACTTACATGATCAACTTGAAGGCTGACGGAACCTTTAATCCAAGCACTTCAACTGTTGATTCCGCAATCGCTGAGATTCAGTCAAAAGACGTAACGACAATAACCTACACTTCCACAGCAGGAAGAGTAAGCTTAAATGTTCCGCTTCTTCCGGCAATTGACCAGAGCTACACAATCAAGCTCGACGAGAATGGCTACTCCGCTACAGTAAACAGTGACGGAACAATTACACTTAGAAATGACATCGGCAGAGACAACGGCGACGGAACAACTAGCAATGAGGTTGTTCAGATAACAGCTAACGGAAGCGTATATTCATCCTACCTTGAGACCAGCCTTGAGATCGGTCCTGCCAGTATCATCTACTCAACCAGCACTGAGCAGCAGATTGACGATGCGTATGAAACTCTTTTCACCCAGAAAAAGGGTGCCTACGCTTATCTGAACGCTGCAACCGGTGAGGTCCTTCTGAACGAGGAACTCAGAAACAAGTTTGCGACACTTCCGGATCTCATCAATGCCAACAGCATTGATGTTGTCTATGACAAGAAGGAGTGGGATACAGGCGACATCAGACCTCAGAACCTATTCGCCTGCACTTATACCGATGAGAACGGAAAATCTATTCTCTATAATAAGGGAACAGCAGGACATGATATCGCTTATGATGTTGGATTTGCACAGTCGGTAGTTGTTAATACCACTGCTGATGCGGTGTTTACGACGGATGTTAGAAGAGATGTCAGCGATCTTAAGAACATGCTCAATGAGCTGAAGCAACTTGATACAACTCTGAAGACTCTTAAGGACAAGCTTGGAAGCACCAGCGATGAGGCAAAGAAAGCAAAACTTCAGAACGAAATTGATTCAGCAACCAAGGCTTACGATTACCTGAGAGAGAATCTCCAGAAGGAATTCGAGCACAAGATCACTTCAATGCAGAAGGCTCTTGATACAGCAAATATCGCTGTTACAGATAACGGCACCAGATCAAAGAGACTTGACCTTGTAAGCACGAGACTTATGGATCAAACAACTACTTTTAAGACTCTCCAGTCTGAGAATGAGGATATCGATATCGCAGAAGCTGCAACTAAGCTTACTACAGCACAGGTTACTTATGAGGCGAGCCTTATGGCAACTGGTAAGATCAGCCAGACTAGTTTTATGAATTATATTTGATGGGGAACAAATTGTTTGAATTAATATGGCAATTGTACGAAATTGCGTATATAATTAATGTGTAGCAAAGTCACTAAAGACTATGGAGGTTACAACATGAAACTCACAACAAGAATTTTCGGCGAAGTAGAGATTGAAGATAGCAAGATTATCAATTTCCCAAATGGTATAATCGGCTTTCCTGATTTAAAGAAATTCACACTGATGCATGATGAGAGCGACGACAAAGACGGCGCTACAAACACCATCAAATGGCTTCAGTCCATCGAGGAGCCCGGCTTTGCAATGCCTGTAATGGATCCTCTTGTAGTATGCCCGGACTATAGTCCTGAAATCGACAGATCCAAGATCGAGGATGTGGGCGATCTCAATGATGATGATATTCTTGTTCTTGTAACAGTTACTGTTCCTCATGACCTTGCTAAGATGACCGTAAACCTTATGGGACCGTTTGTCATCAACGTTAAGGATATGAAGGGCACACAGGCTATCGTAGAGAACGACAACTATCCTGTTAAGTTCCCAATCTACGATATCCTCAAGAAGAACAAAGAAGCTAATTCATAAACCACGGAGGGACAAACTATGTTAGCATTATCAAGAAAAAAGAACGAGGCGATCATCATAAATAACAATATCGAGATCACTGTTCTGGACATCAGGGGAGACCAGATCAAGCTCGGCATTTCCGCGCCCAAGGAGATCCCAATCTACAGAAAAGAAGTTTATATCCAGATTCAGAATGAGAACAAGGAAGCTACAGATGTAGCAGGACTTGAGGCTCTGAAGAACCTGCTTTGATTTTTGTGTGATTACAAGCGCTCTGCACAACCTGTGCAGGGCGTTTTTTGGCAGTAAATGTGTATGTGGGAGATGCAATGCGGATACTTTACTACGACTGGGATGAATTTAACGGCGAGGATTGCCGGGATGCCATGAAGAGACTCGGGCATGAGGTTGAGACCTTCCGCGATCATGATGATATAGGGAAAAGAGATTACGACTGCGTTTTTAGTTTTGACTATTTCCCTGAAGTGGCAGAAGCCTGTCATGAACATCATAGTATCTATGTGTCATGGGTCTTTGATTGTCCGCATTATCCGCTTTACTCAAGTACTATTTCTTATGAAGAAAACCGTATACATATATTCGACAAAAGACTTTGTGAAGAGCTGAAAACTCTTGGCGCGAAGCATGTTTATCATACGCCTCTCGGGGTGAATGAAGAAAGGCTTAGGAGCCTTGATCTTACTACGACACCTGAATCTTACATGCATGATGTAACTTTCCTTGGAAATCTTTATGATAACGAATTCAATTTCTTTGATCAGGCATTATTTCCGGATGAACTTAAGGATTATCTGGAAGACGTGATCAAAGCGCAACAACTGGTTTATGGAAAAGACATTATCTCTGACAACAGAGTTATTGACGACTCCCTGATGGAAACGCTTAGGAGCTTCATCAGGTTTGAGGATACAGGCAAATACAGCGTTGATTATGACCGCGTGATCCTTGATATCATCAGGAAAAAAGTAACAGTGACCGAGCGCCGTAAAATACTTGAAGCTCTGGGAGATTGCTTTGACACAACGCTTTATACAACGCCTGATGCGAGGCCTATCCCCGGTGTGAATTGCCTTGGACTTGCCGATTACAACTCTCAGATGCCCTATATATTCCATAACAGCAAGATCAACATCAATATGACTTTCAGATGCATCCCATCAGGAATTCCTCTTCGTGTTATGGACGTGCTGGGATCAGGAGGGTTCCTTATTACAACATATCAGGATGAAATAGCAGAGTACTTCGAAGAAGATAAAGACCTTGTTATTGTCCGTTCGCCGGAAGAATTCATCGAGAAGACTGCATATTACCTTGAAAATGATGATGAGAGAAAAGAAATTGCACAAAGCGGACAGAAAAAAGTATTCGAAAAGTTTGCCTATACCAAATTACTTCCCGAAGTTTTAACCCTGTAATTCTAAAATTTTTATTAATTCTTCATTTTTAACACCTGAAAACATAAAGTTATAATCTTCATTACCGATATAAAGGATAAGAAATCGTGTACAAACCTTTTGTTTTTGTGCATAAAATGTTGCGATAGAACACGTTGATACCCGGTTAAGACATGGAGGTCATGGAGGTATAAGATTATGGGAATGGATGCAATTAACGGCTTTAGTCCGCTGATTCAGCAGACACAGCCACAGGTAAGGACACAGGTACAGGAACAGAATCAGTCGCAGTCAGAGATTGTAAATCAGGAAGCAGCGCCAACAATTGAACTTAAGGTTGAAGCTGCCGATAATTCTGCGGATTCAGGTCATGACGCTCAGAGTGGCACTCAGGCTTATACACAGGCCAGAGAAAGGTATGCTGAAACTGAGGAACAGATCCAGGAGGATAACGAGAAGGTCAGAAAGGCAATATCTGAGATGACCAAGAACGTTAAGTCCAACGCTGAAGCTGTTTTTGGAATCCATGATAAGACAAACCGTGTGACCATCAAGATGGTTGACAAGGAGACAAAGAAGGTTATCAAGGAATTTCCTCCGGAAGAGACTCTGGATATGATAGCCAAGGTTTGGGAAATTGCCGGGATCATGGTTGACGAGAAGCGATAACCCCTTGTATGGAAAAGGAATTCCATGTAACAAGCTCACGGATTGAGAAAGGAGAAACACTATGCCTATACGAATTACGGGAATGAACTCGGGCCTGGATACTGAGAGTATCATAACAGCTCTTACCAGTACTAAGAAAACCAAGTTACAGAACTTTCAGGGAGATCAGAAAAAACTCTCTTGGAAGCAGGATAAGTTTAAAGAACTCAACAAGAAGGTTGTTTCCTTCTATAACGGCGCGTTGTCAAATATGCGTTTTTCAACGGCGTATACCAAGAAGACAACATCGGCCAGCAACTCAAATGCAGTATCAATAGTTACTTCCGGATCTGCTATGAATTCTTCGCAGACCCTCGATATAACAGATCTTGCAAAGTCTGCATACCTTACCGGAAATGAGGTTAAGGTTAACGGAGAGAATGCCAAAGCTTCTACATCAATTTCAGATCTTCGCATTAATCCCGGTGACCAGATCAAGTTCCAGATCGGTGATGATGAGAATGATATCCTTGCAGTTGATATTGCTGAGGGAGATACAATTTCCAGCATTCTAAATAAGTTAAAAGGTGCTTCATCAGTAAGTGGCACAAAACTTGATTTTAACTATGATGAAAAGAATGGCAGATTTTTTGTGGCTTCCCAGAAGGAAGGAGCAAAGTCTGCATTCCATATTAAAGACGCAACAGATGCAATGCAGAAGTTAGGCCTTACTCTCAGTGGTGATTCTGAGGAGAACAGTTCTAACTACATTGCAGGATCAAGCGCTAAGATTAAACTCAATGGTGTTGAATATACATCAGAGAATAATGTGTTTGAAATCAACGGCCTTACAATTACCGCAAAGGAAAAGGCGACAGGAATAACACTTACTACTCAGCAGGATACCAGCGGTATTTATGATAATGTAAAGAAGCTTATAAAAGAGTATAATGATCTTATGAAAGAGTTCGCTACTCTTTATAATGCTGACCCGGCTAAGAAATACAGTATGCTCACCGACGAACAGAAAGAAGAAATGTCTGATAAGGAAGTCGAGGAGTGGGAAAACAAAATCAAAACAGGACTGCTTAGCGGTGATGAGACCATTTCTTCTATCCGAAATGCTATGAAAAGCGTTATGACAACCGGAATTGATATCACCATGAAGGATGGATCTGCCAGCAGATTATCACTGGCAAGCTTTGGAATATCTACGGGAAGTTATTTCGGTACTGAAGAGAATGAAAGAGACCTGCTCCATATCGATGGCGATGCGGATGATAGTGTTTCAAGTGGCAATACAGATCTCTTAAGAAGTGCAATTTCAACTGACCCGGAGATGGTACAGAGTTTCTTTACAGAACTTTCAAGATCACTGTATTCAAAAATGGGTGATCTGATGAAAGGTACACAGTACAGTAGCTCATTTACGATTTATGAAGATAAGCTTATGGCCTCTCAGTATAGCGCTTATAACACAAAGATATCAGACGCTCAGAAGGCCTTGGAAGCCGCTCAGGATAAATATTACAAACAGTTTTCTTCTATGGAGAGTGCCCTGTCTAAGATAAACTCTGCAAGTGGATCACTGTCAAGTTTCTTTGGTGGTGGCTGATAGTCATTAAATATACCAGAATAAATGATGAGAGGTAGAGAATATGCCGGTACTTACAGCACAACAGAGAGCTGCATATGCACAGTACAAGAACAATAAAGTAAATGCTGCCAGTGGGCCGGAACTCACATTGATGCTCTATGACGGAGCTATCAAATTTTTGAATATCGCCGATTTTGCGATTGAAAACAAAGATATTCAAAAAGCCCACACAAATATAATTAAGACTGAGAAGATAATAGATTACCTTCGAAATACGCTGGACATGAAATATCCCGTTGCTCAGGATTTTGAGAACATGTATTCCTACATAGCAAGACGTTTGGTTGAAGCAAACATTACAAAAGACAGAGAGATTGTTGGCGAGGTCAACTCTCATATGCATGCTATCAGGGACAATTGGGTTCAGGTAATGAAGGCTAATAACATCATGGTGAAGGACGCATAAGGGGGATAACATGATATCAGCCAGTCTGGATATGCTAGAGGAGAGCCTTCAGAAGAAGGTAGAGATACTTACCAGGATAGAAGAGCAGAATACAAAACAAGCAGATATTTTAAGTGATTCCGGGAAGGTGGATGAAGCAGCTTTCGATGCAACAGTGGATGCCAAGAGCAAACTGATCGATGAGATTAATTCACTGGATGATGGTTTTCAAAGTCTCTTTGATCGGGTAAAAGAGGAAATCGGCGAGCATAAAGAGCAGTATGCGGACCAAATAAAAAGAATGCAAAAGCTTATCCAGGAGATTACCGGTAAGAGCGCATCAATAGAGGCCTCTGAGCATCGAAATAAAAGACTGGCAGAGAAATATTTCAGTACAGCAAGAGAGAATATGAATCAGAGCAGAAACTCATCATCTGCCGCATTCAACTACTATCAGACTATGAACAACTTCAAGAATATCCCACCTCAGTTCATGGACAAGAAGAATTGATTGAATTGTATTTAAATAACACACAAAAGGACTTGAGCCTATTTATCGGCTACAAGTCCTTTTTACTTTAGGGTAAAATGCAAAAAAAATAAAAAAGTTTCAATATTGCAAAAAAATATGAAAAAATCATTCATGAGGGGTTAAGAAGGGGGAAAACATGCCGATATCTTTAGTGTAAAACAAAACAAAAGCAGCCATGGAAGGGACTCCGCGTAGGACTGCACAAATAAAAATGGAAAGGCAGCAAGGAAGCGAGCCCCGTTCATGGAGGATTAAATATGGTAGTACAACACAACGTCACAGCGATGAATGCAAACAGACAGCTTGGCATTACAACAGGTGTTCAGGCTAAGTCAAGTGAGAAGTTATCATCAGGTTACAAGATCAACAGAGCAGCAGATGATGCAGCAGGTCTTGCGATTTCTGAAAAAATGAGACGTCAGGTAAGAGGTCTTACACAGGCTTCAGAGAATGCTCAGGATGGTATTTCTGCAGTGCAGATCGCAGAAGGAGCTCTCAATGAAGTTCATGATATGCTCCAGAGAATGAACGAGCTGGCAACAAAAGCTGCTAATGATACTTTACAGTCAACAGATCGTGAATATATCCAGTCTGAGATGAACGCTCTTGCATCTGAGATTTCCCGTACATCAGCTGCAACGGAATTCAATAATCAGCCTCTTCTTGATGGAACCTTCATGGACAAGAAACTTCAGGTTGGAACTGAGTCAGGATCTACTAACCAGATAGCAATCAATATTGTTAAGATGTCTGCTTCGGCAATTGGTATTAGCGGATCGGCGATCAATGTCTCAGGGTCAAGTGGAGTGAATGCCAGAAATGCAATGGATGCTGTTAAGAACGCGCTTCAAAGCGTTTCAAAGCAGAGGTCCGATCTTGGTGCTGTACAGAACAGACTTGAGCATACAATCAAGAACCTCGACAATGTAACTGAGAATACTCAGGCAGCTGAATCTCAGATCCGTGATACAGATATGGCTAAAGAGATGGTTAAGTACTCCAATAACAACATCCTTGCACAGGCAGGTCAGTCAATGCTTGCACAGGCCAATCAGACCAACCAGGGTGTACTTTCACTTCTTCAGTAAAACAGTAAACCGGTTTAGAATTATTCAAAGGGCTCCGGAAACTTCCGGAGCTCTTTTTCATAGAATTAGAATTCTTAAAAAGTTTATAATTTGTTTATAATTTTACATATTAAGTTTTTACATTTATAGACGATAATAAAAGTGTAAAAAAGAACAGAGATTATCTTTGGCCAGCACAAAGGTAATTTCAAAACAAAGCACACGAGCAGCAAGGATGCTGCCGTACAAATTCAAGGAGGAATTATATTATGGTAGTACAACACAACGTCACAGCAATGAACGCAAACAGACAGCTTGGTATCACAACTGGTATTCAGGCTAAGTCAAGTGAGAAGTTATCATCCGGCTACAAGATCAACAGAGCAGCAGATGATGCAGCAGGTCTTGCAATTTCCGAAAAGATGAGACGTCAGGTAAGAGGTCTTACACAGGCTTCTGCAAACGCTCAGGATGGTATTTCTGCAGTACAGACAGCTGAAGGTGCTCTTAATGAAGTACATGATATGCTTCAGAGAATGAACGAGCTGGCAACAAAGGCTGCTAATGATACTCTTCAGTCAACAGACCGTCAGTACATTCAGTCTGAGATGAAGGCTCTTACATCTGAGATCACACGTACAGCTTCTGCTACAGAGTTCAACAACCAGGCACTTCTTGATGGAACCTTTACAGACAAGAAGCTTCAGGTTGGAACAGAGACTGGTTCTACAAACCAGATTTCTATCAGCATCACAAAGATGACTGCTTCAAACATCGGTGTTGGTAACGTCGACGTTTCAGGCACTGATGGCGCTAATGCTCGTACTGCAATGGACGCTGTTAAGAATGCTCTTCAGAGTGTTTCAAAGCAGAGATCAGACCTTGGTGCTATTCAGAACAGACTTGAGCACACAATCAAGAACCTTGATAACGTAACTGAGAATACTCAGGCAGCTGAGTCACAGATCCGTGACACAGATATGGCTAAAGAGATGGTTAAGTATTCTAACAACAACATCCTTGCACAGGCTGGACAGTCAATGCTGGCTCAGGCTAATCAGTCAAATCAGGGTGTTCTGTCTCTTCTTGGCTAATAACTGTAGGCTAAATGTATTTGAACGTCTGTTTAGATCATTGCGACTACCAAAAAGAGCTCCGGTTTTCCGGGGCTCTTTTTCAGTGCTAATACACAATATAACACTAATTGGTGATACAATAAAACATATAGAAATACATTGATCTAAACAGGGAGAATGTAAATGGAGAGTTCTAAAACCAACTTTAAAACACTTGTGGTAATAACTCCTGCTGATTGTCAGAGACTAATCGGACTATACCCAAGAATTATTGATAATATAACCTATGGGGATATCTGCTTTGTTGGAAAAGTCGAAGTAGGAGATATACTAAACGCAAACCCGGAGATTAAAGGAAAAGTAGGGTTTATAGATGAGGATAGCATTATCCCTTTTGACAGTGTTCACAAAGTTGTTGCCGATAGGATGAAGCATATTCTCAATGGCAGAGAGCTTCCAAGAGGGATAACAGGCTGGTATTACCAGCAGTTTCTCAAGATGCAGTATGCTTTTTTGTGTGAAGATGAATATTATATGACATGGGATGGGGACACCATTCCCTGTAGGAAATTAAACATGTTCACGGAAGGTACCACGAAACCCTATTTTGACCTTAAGCATGAGTTTCACGAGGAATACTTTGACACCTTGGGAATTATACTTCCGGGACTTTCAAAAACAATAGAAAGATCCTTTATATCCGAGCATATGCTCTTTAATGTTGAATATATGAAGGAGCTTATTCAAGAAATTGAGAGTAATGCTGTAATTCCCGGTGCTCATTTTTGGGAAAAGATCTTAAATGCAATTCCTGAAGATAAGATACAGAGTTCTTCTTTTAGTGAGTTTGAGACTTATGGAACCTTTGTGGCAAAAAGGCATAGCGATGCATATGCTCTGAGGGAGTGGCATTCCTTCAGGCTTGGAGGAGAATTTTTTAATATAGACACCATTTCGGATAGGGACTTTTTGTGGCTTTCAAAGGATTTTGATGCCATTTCTTTTGAAAAAGGGCACTCAGTGAGAGAGGACAATGCAAACCTCTTTGATAATCCATATTATCAGGAAAAGCTTACACCAAAGCAGATGCTACAGGCGGCTCAGATGGAATTCAAGGATGGCTACAAGGAGGTCTGGGATGATGATGAGTCTATAGATCATGCCAATGAGTCTAGCGGACAATTTAACAATTCCGATGAAGGTCAAAGTGAGCCGGTTAAGAATAGAGAACTTATGAAGAAATTGAGAGATATTTTGCAAAAGAATCCGGGATTTATTGAGAATCTTCCTATAGATGATCTGATATCTTGTGTTTATGTGGAACTGTATGGACTTCGGCAGTTATATGACAAGGAGCATTTCGACAGACTGGAAGAAGAGCTGGGACAGATTTCTAATGAACTTGAGGGAGCAAAAGCAAAGAAAGATGCTGAACAGGCATTACATATCATCGATACGCTGATTTCCTATGAGGACATGCTTCCTGACAATGACTTGGCTGCATCGTTTATAGAAAAGGCAAATTATGACGATGCGTTCTTACGACATATACGAGATAATACGCTGGTTGTAATAGGGGATTCTCATGTCAACTTCTTTAGTGGGAATGAGAATCTATCGTTTATACCAATAGGGAATGAGGTGAATACCTGTACTCGTAAATCTGATGATCCGATTACTACACTGCATTTCGGACCATGTCTTGCCTATAAGAGCAATCAGTATGGATCCTCGAATCGCTTCAGGGAGAAACTGGACTGGGCTCTTAAAAACTTTATTCTTCCCGATGCAAAGATACTGTGTGTGCTTGGAGAGGTTGACCTGCGTGCACATGTTTTTAAGCAGACAGCGAGGCAGGGAAAAGACTATAAGACAATAATAGATGAAATCCTTGATAACTATATGGAATTTCTTTTGTGGCTGAGTGACCTCGGGCATGAAGTATTGTGCTGGGGACCTATTGCTTCACAAAACGATACCTGCCCTGTAACTGAAGAGTATCCAAGAATAGGGACTACTGCTGAACGTAATAAAGCGACAGAGTATTTTAACGAAGAACTCTGTCGCAGATGTGGCGAAAATGGTATAGGCTTTATTTCATTGTTTTCTGATATGATCACTGAAGATATGCAGACAGATGAAAAGTATCTTTCGCCTGATAAGGTTCACCTGGGACAGTTTGCATATCCTGAGGTTATTGAGGCCTTAAAGAGTATCGGCGTCATTTGAATATACAGGCTTTCCGGTGGATTCGAAAAGCTCTTTTACCACGCATTCATCTCCAATGAAGCTGTCGGATAGTATTATAGCGGGAGTTGGAGTCAGAGTTTCATCAAAAATACCGATATCGTGAGTGATATAATACTCCAGCAAAACTCTGAAGTCATCAAAAAGCTCAGGTCGGTATTTCATTATCATGTCAGGTAAGTACTTGTTTGGACGCCAGATAAAAGCAACAGTATCCTTCTTCTGCTCATATTCTTCAAAAACTTTTTGTGCAGCTCGAAAGTGAGACCTGTTGTTTTGGAGTACTCCGAAAACAGAAGTTGTAAAGAGCACTGCTTCTTTTCGCTTTCCCGTAGAATCAAAAAGATGTCTGTTCCAGCTGGCTGGATACGGTACTGTGCTTTTGTCATACTTCTTTAAAATGGCTATCCTGGGGTAATCTTCACAGGTGATTTTGGGATACCATTTTTTGTAAGTTTCTATGTCTCCATCACTAATAAGATTAAGATACATGGATTTTATTGATTCTGAGCTGACGATAATCTTATCTGCATTGTGAATACCCGGGGGAGTTATTATCTTGCTATAGACTCTTTTTAGGTAGGTTGTGTCCTGGTCCATGTCGCTTAAGGTGCTGTAGGGTATATAGATAAGATTGTCTGTAAATTTGCGCAGATTGGAAGTATGAAAGTGAGGGTGGACTGCAAATACCGGATTGTTATTATCTGAGATGTTCTGAATATATATAGTGTCCGGATGCTCAGCTTCGAGGTCATAATCATTTACATCATATATCTTCACGCTTTCAGGATATCCCGTGGTTATATATTCTGCATCGTAGAGTTTTTCATTTGGCCCTATCTGATATGTGGGCAGAGGGATGACTACAACCTGATTATCCGGATCATTTATTTCTTTTTCCCATATTGTCTGAAAACCCTCCCACATATTTGGGTGACAGGGAAGAAAAACAGTTTTTTTCATTTAGAAGATATCTCCTAACTGGGCTATTTTGTCACATGCAATAATGGCTCTTTCCTGCTTTTTGAAATGAGGATAATCGTGTGCTGTAGTTCCTCTAACAGGAATCATGTAATTGCTGCCGTATATAGAAGTTAAAACTTCGTCATAACCGGCAGGTATTGGCGCTGTAATGGTCTCAAATTTTATGTAAAGAGTCTTGTCATAGGCTGATACGGGGCGCATATTTGCTTCGTCTGCATGAACGCCATCATAATACCAGGCAAGTTTCTGAGCTTCTTTTTTACGAGTGATTGACGCCACCCTATCTGCTAACATCCACAGAGATCCCCTTATTTTGTCGTCTCTTTTTATTTTTGTTCCAGTAACTTCTTCCAAAGTGGAAAGAGTACTTTCAAAACTACCATCGGCTATAAAGGCATCCATTTCAGTGGCAAGGCCAAATGCAGCATTATACAGATCCTTCATGAGAGACCATTGTTTCGGATCGTGAGGAACATAATCCATAGGGAAGATGTCAACCCAGCTGGTACAAGGAAAATCATATTCAGCTTGGGTGATTTTGGTTTCTATAGGGTCATTGCCTAGATCAAGGTTTGCTCTGTTTGATATAACAGCATGGGGCTTGTCGTAATTGTCCACTGTATAATAGCTTGCAACAAAGCGATAGGGAGGAAGTTCGTCTTTTAGATATTTGATGAAAAGAGCATAGTCTTTTCGCATGACTGATATGTCTATATCATCATCCCAGGGCACATAACCATGGTGCCTGACTGCTCCCAGGAGAGTTCCATAGTCGAGCCATGCTTTTATGCCGTGTCTTTCGGCAATTTCGAATATCTCGTTTAGAAGGTTGAGCTGTACAGCCCAACTCTTTTTCATAATCTCGGAGATGTAAAAGCCACCTCTGCATTCTTCTTTGAAAAATTCGTCTGGAAAAGAGAGCATCATGACTCCTTAAAAGATGGTTTAACGGCATTATTACATATATTTTATCACGATTTAGCGTATTTATGTGATACAATATTATTATAGATTCAGACAATTCACCGGAGAATAAAAGTCATGAAAAAAATCTTTTATTACACTGATGTACTGCCATTTCTTTCGAGGGGAGATGAAGCCATTAAAAAACTCAGGAGAAATCTTGAGACGTTTAAGGAATCATCTGCCGATGTACATCTTGTGTGGCATCCTTGGTCTGGAACTGAAGAGTACCTGAAGATCAACAGATCAGGAGTGACAGAAGAATACAGAAGTATAGTTGATGAGTTTACCGGTGCAGGATGGGGCGATCTGGACAAATCTGATACTTACCAGTCTGCTAAGGAAGTGCTTTTTGGTTGTGATGCTTATTACGGAGATCCGTCCGATCTTGCTTATGAAGCGCAAAATGCCAAAATGCCGGTAATGTTTCAAAACATTGAAATATAAAGACGGGGGTAAAGGCTGTGAATAAAGAGTTTACCTTATGTGCATCGATGATGTGTGCAGACTTTGGAAACCTTGAGAGGGAGATACATAATCTTGAGGATGCCGGTATAGATTCTTTCCACGTAGATATAATGGATGGACGTTATGTCCACAACTTTGCCATGTCTTTGTATGACATGGCTGCCATTGCGAGGATAACCGACCTTCCGCTTGATGTTCACCTTATGATTGAACATCCCAGAAATAATATTGACATGTTTTTGGATAACCTGCGTCCCGGAGATACTGTATACATTCATCCGGAGGCTGAGTATCACCCTTCTGCAACACTTCAAAAAATCATAGATGCCGGGATGCATCCCGGTATCGCTATCAATCCCGGAACCAGCGTTGAAACAGTAAGAGAGATGCTAAGGATCGTAGACCATGTTCTGGTTATGGCCGTAAATCCTGGAAATGCTAGTCAGATGTTCCTGCCTTATGTAGGAGAAAAGGTTGAACAGCTCATAAGACTCAGGGAGAAAATGGGATTTAAGCTTATATGGGATGGCGCATGCAGTGCTGAGCGCATACAGAAGTATGCTCCCCATGGAGTCGACGGCTTTGTTCTTGGCACAACACTTCTGTTTGGAAAAAATACTCCTTACAAGGATATAATTAAGGCTATCAGGAAGATAGATTTTGGCTACTTAAGTGGCGAAAAAAAGCAGGACAGTTGGGTATATGGATCATAACGGAAGAGTAGATATTTTGGATATTTCTTTTGCAGAGGCCTTCTTTGAAGATGAAGTCAGAGAAGGCTTTTTTGTTCCGACCATGATGAAGCGCTATTGGGCGGCTCAGTTGAAGGTTCTGTCTGTGATTGCCGGAATATGTGACAGGCATGAGATTAAATGGTTTGCAGATTATGGAACTCTCATGGGCGCTGTAAGACATGGGGGCTATATACCATGGGATGATGATCTTGATATATGCATGCTAAGAAGTGATTATGTCAGGTTTTTCGAGGTGGCTAAAAAGGAACTTCCTGAAGGCTATGTGATCATGAACATTGATGAGCAACCTGAATATAGAGAACTTGTTGGGAGAGTTGTGAATAGCCATGCTATTGACTATTCTGACGGACATATGAATGAGTTTTATGGGTGTCCATATACTGCTGGAGTAGATATTTTTCCGCTAGATGGGGTGTACAACGATCCTGAGAAGGAAGCCGAGCGTAAAGTACGGGCTGAAAAAGTCATTGCAGAATATACCAAGGACCATAAACAGGAGTCATTAAAACGTCTTGAAAAAATCTATAGTGAATGTCCTATTTCTGATGCTGAAAAAGTAGCTCTTATGCGCTTTTGGATTACTGATAGGAATCATATATATAGCCGCAAACTATACGAATCCTTTGTAGAACTTCCGTTTGAAGATACATATATAAGAGTGCCGGCAAGATATGATGAGAAATTGAGAGCTGACTATGGTGACTACTGGAATGTAGTTAAGGTCGGTGGGGCTCATGACTATCCTGTATATGGTGAACAGGAACAGATACTTTTTGAGCATTTTGGAAGACAGCCATATAGATATAGCATGAATAATCAGGCGCTGCTGAAGGCGGTCAGCAGATATATTCTAAAGGCTAGTAATCCTTCTGCAGACAGAACTATTAGAAAAGTGGTTTTTCTGCCCTGCAGAGCAAGGTGGTGGAGTAGTATGGAGCCACTTTGGGAGCATTTTTCATCTGATCCTGACGTGGAGGTTCATGTACTTCCTATTCCTTACAATGAAAGGAACTACAAAGGCGAGTATTTAGATGATCATGATGAAAAAGACCTTTTCCCGAATCATGTTAGCGTCGAGGATCATGAACAATATGACTTTGCAAATGAACATCCGGATATGATAGTGATACAGGTTCCATATGACGATTTCAGCACAGTGATGGCAGTTCCGGAATTCTATTACTCTCATAATCTTCAACAATATACTGATGAATTGCTATACATTCCCTGTTTTGATCCTGATGATCCGGCTGTTGAAGGAGATAAAGCTGAAAAAAGTATATCGGTGCTTATTGAACAGCCTGCTGTAGTCAATTCCGACAGGATACTGTTGGGCTCGGACAAGATGAAGCAGGTTTATATTAAGAAACTTGTGGAGCTTACGGGTGAACCAACGAGAGAATACTGGAATCAAAAGATAGTACTCCCGGAGGATTTTGGGATTTTTGACAAAACTAAACCAGTGGAGATTTCTTCTGAGGAGTGGGATAAATTTGTAGGAAATATTGGAGGTAAGAAAGTCGTACTTTATTATATTTCTATCAGTATGTTGCTCATTGGAGGAGACAAGGCAATAGAGAAAATGAAAAGGTCGCTTCATCTGTTTGCTGAAAATGCTGACAATCTGGTGGCTGTGGTTCTGCCGCAGAAGGCTCTGACAGATTGTCTGAAAGAACTGGATGATGCGCTGTGGGAGAAGTATAAAAAAATTGTAAGTGGAATAGGTACAGTTTGGAAAAACTGTATTTATGACTCTTGTGGATTGACTGAAAATTACATTGGCAGGTGCGATGCGTTCTATGGCGATCCCGGAGTGATAGCAAGGAAGTTTGTTATAAACAAGAAACCGGTTATGATTCAGAACCTTGAAATATAGAAAGGCTGTTTATGCTCTCTTTTCCCGATGAATACTTTAAAAATGAAATACGGCTGGGGTTTCATGTGACCGCCATGATGAAGAGAATGTGGGGAGCTCAGATGGAGATTCTCTCATGGATAGGTGAGATCTGTAAAAAACATGATATAAACTGGATCATGTGCTACGGGTCTCTACTTGGAACAGTCAGACACAGGGGATTTATTCCCTGGGATGATGATATAGATATAGCAATGCTGAGAGCAGATTATGAGAGATTCATGGATGCCGTGGCAGCAGAGCTTCCGCCTTATTTAAAGACAAAGTCTCTTTTGCCGGGAGCAATAGCGCCAAAGGAAATGTGCTTCAACATTTGCAACGGAACCAGAATTGATACCACTCCGGAATTTCTCGGAAGGTTTCATGGATGTCCCTATTCAACTGGAGTGGACATTTTTGTGTTTGACAGAGTGCCGGCTGACCTGGAAGAGTTTGCATATCAGGACAGACTGATAAGGCTGCTTGACAGGCTGTTGATGCTGCAATGGGCCGTAAATGGCAAGAGCATCGGCGAGGCGGAGTATTCAGAATACTGCAATATCAAGGCTACAATGGAAAATGAGCTGTCCTACACATTTAACAATGCTGAGCCACTGGAACTTCAGATACTGCGGCTCCTTGATCTGGCCTGTGGATTATGCGAAGACTGCGGCTCTGAGGATGTTGAAAATCGTGAGCAGGTCATATATTACGGTATGGTTGGTTTTAAGGACAGGTATTTTACAGACAGAATCTGGATGCCCTTTGAAGGCGTTATGGACGTACCGATTCCCAGAGATTACGACACGGTGCTGACCAGGATATTTGGAGATTATAAGATGCCCAGGAAACATACCTCACAGCATGAATATCCCATCTACAAGTATCAGAGAATCAGACTCTATGAGGAGCATATAAAAAGAGGATGGGATATTCCTGAGATTTATCTTGAGTATGATGAAAACGGTAAACTGATCGTAGATCCTGAGGATGTAAAAAGAAAAATGGATGCAAAACAATAATAAGCAATCTGGAATATTGCCATTTCAATGCACCAAAATTGTTTATGGCGAGTTGAATGGTTTGCAGGTAGTCGGAGACCCAAATAGTACCGATGAAGGCATGAACACATAAATGCTGGAGGGAAGTCGAGAACAAGCTGTTCCTCACAGCTTGGGTCTGCGAGACAATATCAAAGAGGAAACATTTGCTATACACAGAGATAGTCTTCACTGTACTCAGAGACAGAGAAAGAAGAACAAACAAATGACAACGAAATTGGCGAGAATAGCAGATTTATCCGCGCAGAATCCAAACATGGTCTTTACATCCATATCCCACATGATAAATGTGGAGCTTTTGAGAGAATGTCATAACAAGATGGATGGAGACAAAGCCGTACCATTACTATGGGATTACAGATAACTTGCGAAGTTTGAAGACATTTAGATATGAAGTCCTTAAAAGTCTATTATTTTGGCTGAATAGACGAAGTCAAAAGAAGAGCTACAATAGGAACGAATTCTGGGCAATGATTAGTTCACATCATAAAGTTGCTCTTCCTAGAACATACGTAAGTATCTATGCGCAGTAATACGAATAATTAGTCTCGTAAAGAGCCGGATGCGGGAAAGCCGCACGTCCGGAATTTCTGTTTAAGCTGTTCAGTTAAGTACGGTTGTTAAAAGCCTAGCCTTTTTCGCTGGGAAAAGTGTCGTTATCTGAGCGGGGGATAAGCGTGTCGGTGTTGGCACGAGTCAACGCGGCCCATTCATATGCCGTTGTCGGCTATCATCACCGGCTTGTGCTGGCCGGTAAAGATGTGGACAAGAGGGCTGGAGCTGCCGTAGTAGGCATCAAAAGAGCTGACAAATGAATAAACGTCATCTGAGGGAAGAGGGATTGTTTCAATTCCTCTTTCTTTTGCGCTTATGATAATGGATTCTTTGAGACTGACTATTCTGTCATGCAGTAGAGGGTCACTGCAGACAAAGCTATCGGGATAGAAGCAAAGAGATGCATTTATTTTGCTGCTTGCCGATGAGAGCACGTCAAGTCTTTCTTCTATGCTGCCCAAAAGGTGATCCGCGTGCTCGGTAAATTCGTAGAGACTGATGCAGTAGAGAAGATTCTTTTTAATTGAAGCAGTTGTTGAGGCAGATATTTTTGAGGTAGTGATTTCTGTGGTAGTAATTCCTGCGGTCGTAATCTCTTTGGTTGGAATTTCTGTTGTCGTAATCTTTGCGGCGGCCATTTCTGTGGTGTTTTTTTCTGTGATAGTGTTCTTCCAGTTAGCGTTTTCGCTGAAGATATCGGAGCATTCGTCAAAAATCTCGGGGGAATAGTATATTTTCTCCTCCCAGATGTGCTCTGTGTCCGTGTCTGCGAATGCGGTGAGTGCAGTCACGTAGCGGGTCTTGATGTTCTCTGACTGAACTGCGATCCTGTCGGCATAGATAAGGGCAGGAGCGGTGACATAGTATCTTAGGACGATCAGGTCCGTTATGTCTTTTTCGCCAAATTCAGAGGTCTTACCTATGGGTATATATACCAGCTGCGGGGTATACGAGCGGAGACTGTCGGCAAAGAAATTCCGTGGGATAGTAAGATATGGATTCTCGCCGTCGTAGGGAAACTGAATGTATATTGAATCCGGGCAGTGAAGGGCAAGGTCATAGGTTTCCCAGTTCTGTATTGGAAGACCCTTAGGGTAATTGCCGATATTGGCACTCTTTCTTATTTCGTCCATGGACATGGTCGGCTGTCCGTAGTAGTCCCTGGTGAAAAGAGGCAGGGGCACAACAACGGGATCTATGTCCGGATCATTGGAAATGCGGTCGTATACTCCGGATAAGGTGTTCCATTCTTTTGGTCCGATGGGGAGAAAGAGGATCTCCTTACGGTTAAAAAGGTGTTCGGAAAGAGCACTTTCAAGGGCGGCAAGTGTACTGTCAAGAGATAACAGTACTGATGAATCCTGAGAACAGAGGCTGCCTTTAGAGGTTGTGGATTCGCTTTTACGTTGAGCAGATGCTTCATGACTGAAAACGGAGGCTTCGTTGCAGGACAAGAGTTCAAAAGCTGACTGACTGCAATTGTAGATATCCTCGCAGAAGGTCTCAAGTACAGAAACAATGGCCACGGTGTGAGGATTATTTTCTCCCTTAACGTTCTCTATAAGGGTACCAAGATCCACCGCCAGCTGCTGAAGCTCGCCGAGCCTGGCTAAGAGTTCATCTTGCGTACCCGTACTTATAATAGCACAGGCATCTGCATAAAGGGACTTAAGGCCATCAAGGCACTCTCCGGCTATTGCCTTCAGGCTGCCGGATGTGTCAGGCTGCGGTCTTTCCATCATCTCGGGATCATATGCAAAATGAGGTAGAGTTACGTTCGAACTTTTTTCAAACAGGTCTTTCTGCGCCTCAAAGGCCGGATATGTATGTCCGCTCCAGACTTTCCTTATCTCATTGTAGTTGCCGTAGCGGCTTGAAAGCACTCTGTTGTACTTAGCCGGAACAGGTATGGTTGTATCCTCGAAGGGAATGCGCACAAAAGATTCATACAGCTCTTTGGGTTCGCCCTTTCCGCCTCTTAGGATAAATGGGAAGATCTGACCGATTTGTCTCGCATCATCACGACTTACCCTGCCCATCTGCTTCTCTGCAAGGGCATAGAGGGCAACAGAAACAGCCCTTTTGTCTCTGGAAGAAGGGAGGGCGATGTTATATTTCTTTTGAATAGAAGAAAGTTCTGTTTCGATGGTGGAGGGACTGAGGGAATTGTCTGTTATCCCGTCTGCGACTGCGATCAGCCGAAGAACCTCGTCGTCCCGCTTCTTTTCCTCGGCGGGATCGGAATACAGATAGTCCTTGATGAATATATCAACTCCTGTGAGCCAGGGGAAATTGTAGTTGTCCCTTAGGACGTCTTCGTCAAAAGAAATTCTTCTGCGGTTTACGACTCTTGCAAGGAACAGCCAGTGATCTTCCTGCCTTTCGTAGTTGTGTATGCAGTATCCATCCGGAAGCTCATTGTCAGCCACAGCCATAAACCTGTCATAGTCATCACGAAGCATGCATATATCCAGATCGTCATCCCAGGGCACAAAGCCGCCGTGCCGCACCGCCCCAAGGATCGTGCCCCAGTCTGCAAAGTAGGTGATACCGTGCCGCGCGCAAATATCATCAATGACCCTGAGTAAGTCAAGTGCAGTCGCCCAGGCAATCTTGACCTGTGTGGGTACATAAAAACCATATCTGATCTCGTCTCTGAAGAAATCTATGCTGTGCTTCATGCTTTTTACCTCATTAATATAGTACCACAAAGACGATGCGGGGGTGAGATGGGGATGATTTTGGGATCAATGAAAAACGGCACGGGATATGTATCCTGTGCCGCAAATGCGTAAAAACTGTATTATGCCTGCCTGTTCTTGAGCTCCTGTATATCAGCAGAGTTCTTCTGAATTGCGAGTTTCATCATCTCGATGTCTACTATGGCAGCACCAAACTGGTCACTGTTTTCGATGTATCTTCTAGAAGCATCTACATAGCACTCTTCAATAGTGCTTAATCTCGGGATGACATTGTTCTCTAGAATTACTACTTTGACCTCGGTCATGCCTGACTCAACGTTTGCGAGACTGCCCTTAACCTCGGTCATGCCATATTCGAGATTAGTGAGCCTTTCATCGACTCTACTGATACGTTTTTCGAGTAGCGCATCAATTGATTGTAAATCTTTTTGTGTTAACATATTTCCTCCTATTTGGTAGCAAGGACCCCATCTGTGTGGGATATATTACCATAATCATTTTCAAAAATCCACAGCAAATAGTAATAGGAAAAGGTATAAAATTTTCAGTAAAACTGCATAAGAATGAAATTATACTTCATTTTTTAACAGAATATAACGTTTTTTTAGCGTAAGTTTATTATTTCTTTAGAATCTGATGCTACAATGACTAAGCTTAATTCGAAAGATTTTGTTGACTTCCAACTGCGCAGAAAAATCTTTTGAAAAAAGCTAAAGTATCATATCTAAACTACCGATATACTTTTTGACACTGGTTGAGCTGTTTTTAAGGAATGTGGGGTGATACCAATGGACACGATAGCAAGAGGCCATGGACTGAAGAGTAGAATGATGTTTCACTTCAGTTTCTATGATATGCAAACACCGCCATAACCTATTGTGCATGAAACATCCCAATTTAACACATGGAGGTGCCGGCTAAATGACCGACAGTACAGAAAAGGGCAAAGGCAGTAAAAAGATAGTGATTATCGGTGCGATCATTGCGTTAGTGATGGTGGCTATGCTGGTTACTATAATTGTTCTTGCGACTTCAAAAGGGAAGGACGACAAGGCGGAAGAAGAGAGCAGACCTGTTTTGGTAACGGAAGAAAATGCGGAAGAGGTATTGGCTGATATCAAAGAGCAGGATGCAGCTGCTACGGTTGCACCAGGCTACTATACAGTGACCATGAATACTACTTGGCATTTTGAAAGTGGAGATGTGGCTTCTTACGATGCTATTGTCGAAAATGTTGAAGGAAACACAAACGACGTTTATTTTGACATCCTTCTGGAGAGCGATGAAAATGTGGTCTTATATAAATCGCCGATCATTCCAAGAGGTGGCAAGTTAAAAGACATAACCCTTGATGAATCGCTCCCTGCCGGTTCTTATCCAACTGTAGTCGAATATCATTTAGTCGATGAAAATCAGGTATCATTAAGTACGGTTAGAGTTGGCTTGACTATAATTGTCGAGCGTTAACTAAAATAGAAACTAAAAACAAATAATTGTAAAACATGGAGGTATTACAATGACAAAAGGGAATTTTAAGAGATTTGCAGCATTACTTGTTGCAGGCACAATGGTTGTTGGAAGTAGCGTTACTGCTTTTGCTGAAGGCGAGACTACAACTCCTGGAGTGGCTGAAGGCGAAGGATCTTATGAAGGTGGAGAAATGAAGTATCCTACACTTTCTGTTACATTGCCGACAATTCCGGATGGAGCTTATAATTATATCGCTGATCCTAATGGACTTATTGCTGCTACAGCAGCTGCTGCTTATGATGGAGCAACCTTTACTGGAAGCCAAGGCGTCTTCTTCAAAACTACAGATGCTGAGGGAGAAACAAAAGCTACTTACACTAATAAGAGTAAAGCGCTGACTCTGAAAAACGAGAATGCTCAGGATATTGATGTTACAATAAAGCTGGAGCAGAAAACGGCAGGAAGCGATACTATTGAATATTCTGACAGCGCCACTTTCGAAGATGGAGACAAAGCGCAAAAGCTGTACCTTGCAGTTACTGATGACGCAGCAAGTAATGCTCAGGTTTCAGCACTTGGTGAAACAGCAGCAACTCTTACAACTACAGTTGCAGGTAAAACTGGCAATTATAAGGCTAACTGGGATAGCACTAATAAGTATGGCTATATATTAGATGATACCAAGAAGGTTGACGGTGAATATGTATGGGAATCATGCTCATACACTCTTGTAGGTGCTCTTAATAAAGCAGCAACTTGGGGAGATGAGGTTGATTTCCCTACAATCAAAGTTACTTGGTCCTATAAAGAGCATACAGATTCATATTTGTCGTCAACCACCATATCTTCTTCAAGCAACACGGTTACAGTATCATTGCCTAGCGGAGTGACAGTAAGCAGCGTAGTTTTAGGTAAAGCAACAGGTGGTACTGTTACACTTGTAGCAGGATCTCATTACACAGTATCTGGCTCAACATATACTTTTGATGCATCAATGTTGGAAAATCATAGTACTGGAAGCGTGACATTTACGTTCAGCGATGAAACGAGCGAGACGATGACCATTGAATAATTTCAAAATGTATAGGATTGTTTCGCCGAGATAATCAAGTTTTTGAGTATTTATTAGAGCTATTGAGGGTCTGACCTTAGAGGGTCAGGCCCTTTTTGAGTCGCGCTTAAGAAATAAAAAAAACTGTCGATAAAACAATAGATGGCATAATTATTTCCAAGCTAAATGGTATATAATAATTATATGAACGTGAAATAGTTCAATGAAAGATATCATTGATGTGCAGCTTTTTGCGTGCGATTTGTGATATTGGTCTTGGAGGATCGATTAAATAATGGATAAAAAGATACTTTTATATAATAAACCAGTCATAGTCAATGATGCTTTGTGGGTGTCATCTTTGAATGATAACGGTTTATACAGAATCAGTAATGATAACTGTCAATGTGAATTTATAAGAATGTTTCCAAATGAGAGTTTTAGTAGAGGATATTTGCATTCTTCATCAGTAAGATATGGGAATGAGCTGTTCTTCGTGCCTTTTGCGGGACGATATATATCTTCATATTGTTTAGACGATGGATCGATGAAATGCTATAAATTGGATCATTATTCTGATGGAATGAGTAGTTTGTTTTACACATGTGTTGTAGAAGGGGATTTTTTGTATCTGATCCCATGTAGGTATGAATATATTGTCGAATTCAACATGAAAACGTCTGAAATAAATGAATATAAGATATTTGACTTGGCAGGGAAAAAGCAAGATGAGATGGACCCATTTGTTCTTAGGGGTGGATGCCTTGGAGATGGAAAAATATATTTAGGTGAGAATACAAGAAACAGAATAATTGAGTTTGATATAAATACTAAAGGGCTGAAAGAATATGTACTTGAACATGATGTGTGTGGTATATCAAACTTATTGTACTTGAATGGCGAAATGTGGATTTTGGGGAAGAACGGAAGCATTTTATATGGAGATATTAATAAAGGGGAGTTTGTTCCTCTTGTTGGAACAGAGATATGTGAAGCAGGACATCACGGAACATACCTTGATACGCTTATTGACAAAAAAGACATTTATGTAACTAAAACTAGTGGAAGAACAATATTTAAAATTGATTCAGAAGAAAAGACTATCCTCAAGATAGTTTTTGGTGAGAATCACATGGGTAAAAGTGATTTTTGTCCTTTTGACTTGCTTGCACTTTATAAAACTAATGGAGAAATAAGAGCTTTGGATTCTTTTAATGGCATGATTTATAGATATGATTGCCTAAATGACAAGGTATTAGATGAAAAGTTTCCATGTATGACTTACGAGGACATCGACTATAGAAAGTGTAGAAAGGAAAAGAAGGAAATAAGTCTCGGTAATGTTACAAGAAAGGGTATAGAATTATCTACATTTTTACAATGCATACATGAAGGACAATATGACCAAAGCATTACCTATGAAGGAATGAACGGAAAAAGTGTACTATTGTATGAGGGAAAATAATAACCTGGAGGGAGTCAAGTGGTTTCAGTGAGGAGCGAAGCAGAATTAAAGGAGCGGTTAATTGAGGGCTCCAAATTCTATTTATATGGCGCCGGAATAGTATATAGGAAAATTATAGCTGCAGTTAGTAATGACATAATAGCAGTTATTGACAAAAACCGCTCGGAGATCATCCCTTTAAACGATGTGGCAATTTTATCACCGGAAGATGCTTTTATATGTGGGGAATATGATGTTATATGTGGTTTAAACCCTGAGTTGCAGTATGACAAGAGAACGCAAGTATTAGCTGAAGAATTAGAGAAATACGATGTGAAGATTAATCTGTTTTTGTTAGACGTGACTAGTTTGGAAGATGAAGGAGTGCTTATATGGGGGGACAGAAAAGTCTTATTTGATAACAGGAAATATTTGATAAGCGGTAAGTCTGATTTTGTTAAGAAAGCATATTCACCAGAGGTTATTGCTGATGCCAAATACTTAGAAAGATTGAATGAAGAACCCTGTGCATTTGTCTTGAGGGGGAATGGGATTGGGTTTGAAGATTTTGATAATGGGCTCATAGTTCATGCTCAAGGACGAAAAGACTGGAATGATTCAAAAGAATTAGAGTTTACAAACAGAATCTTGTTATTTGGGGATTCAAGAGTGTCGGGAATGTTGCTAGAGAATAGACATACCATAGCAGCTAATCTTCAGAGAAAGATTGACAAAAACGGGATAAAGTATAAGGTTGAAAATTACGCTATTCCGGGCAGAGATATAGAACGGATGGTGTGGCAAATTAAGAATGAGAAAATTGATGCCGGAGATGTTGTCGTACTGGGAAGTGGATTTTATGAATTTGAAAATGCAGATGAGAATGTCTTGGTATGGGGCGAATATTTAAGAGAAGCTAATGATGCTGTTTTAAAGAAAAAGGCGAGTTTTATATATATGAACTTGCCAACAATGCTAGAGTTGGCAGATCCTTCGCCCGAAGAGGCAGACGCAGTTTTGATGTTTCACTCAACTGAGTTCCTGGATTATACTCCTGAAAAATTAAAGTATTACAAGAATATATTACAGATAGAGTGTGCTTCTAATGGAATATGCTTTATTGATATGGCAGCGGCTTTTGCGTATAGGAGTAAATATGGGCAAGTGTTTATTAATCTACATCATTATGGACCGCATGGAACAGAGCTGATAGCAGATGAACTGACTGATTATATCATAGCATTGACAAATTGTAGTGGTGCTAATTTGCTACATGAGACTGCTATCGCTGCAAAAAGAACAAGGAGTAGTGGGTTTGAAGATAAACTTGTTCAAATGAAAAAAGAGGATGATCAAATATTTGAATTCGTAGATGAACTAAAAATGAGGATGGAGAGAAAATGGGGTGATTATGGGGACCTTGGCTGCATAGTGATGAATGCAAACCCATTTACAAAAGGACATTTGTATCTTGTTAAAGAGGCATTGAAATTGTGTGGTAAGTTACTGATTTTAGTTGTCGAAGAGGATCTGTCAGAAATTCCGTTCAAGGACAGGTACCAGATTGTTATAGATAATACTGCCAGTATGAACGATGTTTTTGTTGCTCCTAGCGGAACGTATAGTATCTCAAAAAGCACTTTCCCGGACTATTTTGAGAAAGAAAAGATTCAAGGGAAGAAAATAAATGCAGAAACTGATGTGAGGATTTTTGCTGAACGAATTGCCCCAAGGCTTGGAATTAAAAAGAGATTTGTGGGTGAAGAACCAACTGACGGTATAACACGACAATATAATGAAACTATGAAACGAATATTCAAGGGATATGGAATTGAGCTTGTTGAAATTCCACGGCTTCAGATTGATAAAAAAATTGTAAGCGCGACAGAAGTGAGAAAGAATATTAAAAATGGTGACATGGGATCAATTTCTGAATTTGTGACACCCAAAACACATGAATACATATTATCACACGAGGTGTTTCTAAAATGAAAAAAGTTCTACTACTTTGGTATTTTGAGGAAGATAATTTTGGTGATATCTTGCTCTATCGTACAACACGAAACTTCTTGGCTGATCATAATATAGAGACTATTCCCTATGAAGTGGGACAGCCATGTATGGAGATTTTTGCTGAAGCGAACAAAACGGATTTTCTTTTATTTGCAGGTGGAGGAATCATTGAGAGTGGTGTGCCTAATGTGATACGACATTTTAAAGAAGATTATCATTTGTTGCATGTACCATATGGCATAATTGGTTTAGGAGTTTCGGATGCCGATTACTCGCAGTATAAGGAGCAAATTGGTTTTTGGATAGAGAATGCACAGTTTTTCTATGTAAGAGACGAATACTCTCAGCATAGGCTTGTGGAACTTACCAGTTCAAATCATGTTTTATGCAGTGCTGATTGTGTGTTTCATAATCGCGAAATATTGAAGTATGGATACTCAATCGGTAATCGAATTGGTATAAATGTTCGGAATCTACCCTTCAAGAATAAAACAGGGGACATTGACAGTGAAGTTCTTAGGACTATTTGTAGAGAATGCAAAGCTACAATTGTTATTCCAGATGCCAGTGAAGAACAATGGAGCAAATTAGTAGAAATAGAAAACTTAGAATTATTAAACAGATATAGATTTATGGATAGAAGCGAAAAAGTTGAAGCTATAGTCAATGAAATGCGGGGGTGTGAATTCGTTATTGCAATGAGATATCATGTTATTTTAGTGGCGGCCGTGCTAGGAATAATGACAATACCTATTATTTATCACGAAAAGGTCAGGTCATTGGTAGATTCGCTAGAGTTGGCAGATCTTTCGGTAGAGATAAATGAAATTGATAAAATTCCAGATAAACTAGCTATGCTAATAAAAGAAAAGGATATCTATTTGGAAAAGTGTGTTAAGAGTGTTGAGTGCCTCCGAATGAAGGCTGATGCAATGTATCAAGATATAGAAAAATATTTCGTTTAGATTGAGAGGGAAGCAAAATGATAAGAGAAAAAGAGAATTTATTATTCACATTTATTCCGACAATGAGATGTAATTATCGATGTGAATATTGTTTTCTTTCCAATGAAGAGAAGAGTGGTGGGAGCACAATGTTTGATGACCATTCACCTGATGAATGGATTGAAGCGATGATGAAATTTTCCGAATACAATGTTGAGCCATATATGTGGGGAGGCGAACCATTTTGCGTGGATGGGACTTATGAAATTCTGAGAGAGTGGGTGAAAATGGACCATGTTATCACCGGCTTTAGGATAGATACTAATGTATATTTCGCTGAAAAGATAGTTCGTGAGTGTCCCAGTGAAAAGATAAAGCTAAATTGCTCGTATCATATGCAGTATCATTCGCTGGAGGAAGAGTTTAGAAAAGTAAAGCTACTTAAAGAATATGACATGATTGCAATGGTGAATTTTGTTGCAAGTCCGTATAATCTGAGACATCTTAAGGAAGATTACGGCATGACGGTTTCAGATTTAATAAATAAATTTGGAGAGATAGGTGTATTCGTCAATATAGCGGGTGACTTCACTTTTGCAAATGATCCCACATATGAAAAGCACGATGAGTATCAGAGATTTATCCAACAATTCATTTCGCCAGATGAATGGAAATGGCTAAGAGGGGTAAATAAAAAGACAATGTGTGAAGCGGGTAGAAAATCCTTTTTGGTTGGCAATGATGGCGAAATAACGACATGTATGGCTATTGATAATTCAAATAGAGGTAATTTCCTAAAAGGAACATTGATAAGAGATGACCTAAACCGGCAATGTAATGGCGGATGTAGACCAATTATTAAGTATTCGTTCCGTTGTGACAATGATTTTCCGACAGCAAATCATTTGCTGGGATATATACAGAGAAACGAAGAGTATAGGAATTCCAGAAGGGAAGCATTTGAGGATTTCGCTTTTTGATAGGTGCAGGACGATTTCAGGATACCTAAATGTGGTGTATTAGATGAGTGAACGGCTACTGACAATTATTATACCAGTATACAACGCGTCTACGTATTTGGATCGATGTATAGAATCAGTTCTACAACAGACATATCAGAATATCGAAGTGATTCTTGTAGATGATGGTTCGACGGACGGATCAGGAGATATATGTGATCAGTACTCATATAACGATAAAAGAATAAAGGCTTTTCATACAGAGAATGGGGGCTCAGTCAGAGCACGAAAATACGGACTTAATAGAGCAAATGGTGAATATATAGGTTTTGTAGATGCTGATGATTATATTTCTTCAGATATGTATGAAAAGCTATCGCTGATTCTTGAGAGTAGCGATGCAGAATTTGTGGCATCTAATTATTTTGAAGTGAGAGATGGTTCACTAAAGAAAATAGCGGCTTTGAAGTATGAGCAAATAGTAATAAGAGATAATATTGCTCGAAAACAAGAGTTTTCTAACCGATATTTTGATGGCCCGCATATGATTCCATATGGCCTGGTTTTGAAGCTGTTTAGAAGAGAATTCATAATGGATTGTTTTTCGTATGTTTCAGAAGAGCAGCAGTATGGTGAAGATTCCCTGGTGCTTATGTGGATGTTGATAAAAACCAGAAAATTTGTAACAACAAGCGATGCATTTTACTATTATCGGATACTTGATAATTCCTTGTCCCACTTTAACACAAGTGAGACGTTTGAAAAAGAATTCAAGCTGTCTAAGTGCAGACAATCTATCGCTGAGAGTAATAAAGATGTCATAGATGAAAAAGAGTTTTGGAAATTTACAGGAAAAAAATTACATAGTTCCTATGAGGCAAGAGCCAGAGTTGAACAAGTACCGATCAAATATCATTATTATTATGAAAATATTAATGCATTGTACGGAAAAAAAGTAATTATCTATGGAGCTGGAAATGTTGGATATGATTATTTTCATCAGCTAAAAGAATCTGATATTGAAGTGGTTTTTGCTGTGGATTTGAAAGCGGAATCAAGAAAAATACCATTTCCATGTGATGTCTTTGAACCATGGAGGATAATAGATGCACAATATGATGTCGTTGTAATTGCTATATGGAATAAGGATATTGCAAATAAAGCGAAACAGCAAATGATAGCATTGGGTATTCCTGAGGAAAACATATTATGGGCTGAACCCAAATTGCTGTAAAAAATGAGAGGTAGTATGCATGAAGTTTTCCATAATAGTACCCACATATAATGTGGAAAAGTATTTAAGCAAATGCCTGGAAAGTATATTGGCTCAAACTTGTTCAGATTGGGAGGCTATATGTATAGATGATGGGTCTACAGATTCATCGTCGATAATACTTAAAAGATTTGCTGAGCAGGATCTAAGGTTTCGTGTAATTTCACAAACTAATCAGGGACTGGCAGAGACAAGAAATGTTGGAATCAGAGCGGCTCAAGGAGACTGGCTACTATTTGTTGATAGCGATGATTTCATTAGAAATGATACCTTGGAGATTCTTAATAAGACATTGGTGGAAGATAATTTAGATGCTATAAGCTTCGAAACAGAGATTCTATATGAAGGTGATAGTAGAGAAAGAGATAATAAGGATTCATGGTATTACAAGTATCACGACTATCCCAATACCACAAGCGGTGAAAAACTATTTGAGAAAATGATGAGGAATAATGAATATTGCGATTCGGCTTGTTTGCTTGCTGTCAAAAAAAAATGGATCCTAGACAGTGATTTGTTTTTTTATAAGGGGATTCTTTACGAGGATTCGATATTTAGCATGAAGGTCTTCTTAAACGCTTCAAGAATGAGACATATTTCATCAAAGCTATACACATATAGAGTTCGAGAGGCGTCAATAATGACTAGTGGGTTTTCCAAAGAGAATGTTAGAAGCCGGATAATTGTTTTTAAAGAACTGCTAAAACTTATTAATCAAAGGGACTACAGTGAGGAAGTAAAAAAGCAGTTTTTCAGATACGTTTATCTTGTGGCTGACCATATTAGGCGAATGGATAAAATGTGTGAGAACAGTGACGAATTGCAGCTAGATGCTACTGATGATTTCATAGCCAGAATTCTCAATGTCTCCAGCTACAAAAACATGATAAACACACACATTTTATTGAGCGGAGTTGAAACAATCGTAAAAAATAACCAAAGAGTGGCATTATATGGGGCGGGGAAAGCAGGAAACTTAATGCTGTATTTCCTTTCTTCCTGCAATCTTAAGGAAAAAGTGGGCTGTTTCTTGGTGTCGAAAAAATATGATCTGGATCAGAAAATCCAAGGGGTGCCTCTTGTTTCGCTAGATGATTATGAGTATAGGGGTGAGCTCGTAATTATTTGCGTTATGGATTATGCTGCAAGAAAAGAAATAATGAATAACTTAGAAAAAAAAGGTGTTAAAAACATAGAATTTTGTGACGAAAATATGTTTCTGGCTCTCGAAAGGTTTTCAATGTGAAGGGGATAGGTATTAGATGCCAAAGGTTTCAGTTATTGTTTATGTCAAAGATACAGAAAACTATATAAGACAGTGTGTCCAGAGTATTGTTGATCAATTGGAAAGAGATATTGAAATAATTATTGTCGATGGTGAAAGTACGGATGGAACGATTGATATTATCAGTGAATTAAGTAGTAAAGATGAAAGAGTCCGTGTTTTTACTAAAGGTGGTGGAGTTGGCGCTCAGTTTAATTATGGATTAGATAAAGCGACAGGAGAGTATGTGGCAATCGTAGAAGCTGATGATTTTATCCCACCAGATATGATTGGACATCAATATACCATTGCTAAAGAAAATGATTTAGACATTATTAAGGCAGGATATTATTACTATCTTGAGATTACTGGCGAAGGACGTTTATATCCTTTTCAAGCTTGTGATGCTGCACCATTTGATAGACTTGTAGAATACGATGAAGGAAGGATGCTTCTTGATGTTGGGTTAAATGGTTTTTGGAGCGGACTGTATAAAAAATCATTCCTTGAAAAGAATGGTATTCGTATGAATGAAACACCGGGAGCATCATATCAAGATATTGGTTTTTCTTTTATGACTCAGTTATATGCAAGGCGAGTGTGGTATATGAGCGATTGTTTCTATAGATATAGGATTGATAATCCGAACGCATCTGTAAATTCAATGGCCGGTTTAAAAAAACATATTAATGAGTATGAAAGCCTGAGGAATGTATTAACAGAAAATGGTTTGTGGGATGGATATAAAACACAGTTTTTCAAATGGATGGCTTCTAGCTTTGAGTGGTATATATCACAATTCCCTGATGAGGATGTGAACGAATGGATTGGCAAAGCATATGACTTCCTGAGCTCTCAAATAAAAGGTGAGTACGATAATTATATAGATTTTTCTGATGATTTAAAGAAGGCTTTAAAACCTGTTTTAGAAGGCAGAGATTCTTATTTTGTACATATAGAAAACGTATGTGAGGCAAATAAACAACTGAATAATTATATTCATGAAAGATTCCATTCAGATAATGAATTTGTTGTATTTGGAACTGGAAATAACGGGAAAGCTGTTGTAGATTTTCTCACTATATGTAACAAGAAGGTAATACTTGTTGATAATGACCGGGAAAAGCAGAACTGCGAGATTTATGGGCACATTGTTTTTTCGCCAGAGTATATATGCGAAAGCCATAAGTATGCAGTATATATGGTTGCCAATACAGTTCATTATATGGATATGCAAAAGCAACTTATGAAAAGTGGTATTGAAAAGGACTCAATTGTCATATGTAATGACAGAGCGTACTGGTTAAGAAAAGTTCTTCCCTATGCGGAGAAATTCAAAGATAACTATTGAAGGCGAGAAAAGTGGTGATTAGTGATACTGCAATTGAAAAAATAATGTGCATGGATAAGATTGTTATCTATGGTGCCGGAGTTATGGGTAAAGCATTGAAACTGTGCCTTGAATCAAAGCCGTTTAATAAGAGGATTCAGTGTTTTATTGTTTCTAACAGACTTAGTAATCCTAAAATGATTAAAGGCACACCGGTTATTGGAATGGAAGAGGCTGAAGAGTATAAAGATGATACAATCATTGTTGCATTAAATGAAAACAATATGCCGGGTGCAATAGAAGGACTTCATAAACAAGGGTTTAAAAAACTGTTAATTATGAATGCTGCCAGTGACGAGTGGTCTCACATCAAGAAATGCTATTTTCTGAACAATCAGGACAAGTGTTATATACCGTTTAAAATGCTGCCGGAAGGGATATAGACATTATGGGGAAGAATGGTACAACTGTGTATGTTGCGAAGAGCATATATGATAAAAAGATAACAGATGATCTTCCCCTGCGTTCTTATGAAAAGGATATTCAAGTTGGAGCAGCTCTTACGGAAACAAAGATATGTGCACTAAGGGATGATGCGGGGGAAAACATATCTGACAAGAACAGGCAATATTGCGAACTAACGGCACTATACTGGCTTTGGAAGCACTCGGATGATGATTTTGTCGGGATCAGCCATTACAGAAGGAGGTTTGATATTTCTGATGAAGTAATGGATGGATTAGAAAAATCAAACGTCGATATTGTCGTAACGGTTCCGGTGATGAATACATCAGGAGTGGGGAGTCAATATTGTGTGACCCATTCTAAAACTGATTGGGAGATTCTCCGAGATGAAGTCCACAAATTATCACCGGAGTATGATGAGAGTTTTGCTTTTGTGGAAAAGCAGATATATTTCCATGCATACAATATGTTCATAATGAGACGTGACATTTTAAAAGAGTTTTGTTCGTGGATGTTTCCTATCTTATTTGCAAGTGAAAATAGGATAGGAGAGAAATCGGATACTTATCAAAACAGATACCCCGGATTTTTGTCTGAACGATTATTGAATGTTTTTTTGTATAAGCACAAAGATAGATTCAATATTTTTATAGCAAACAAGAGATACCTAAGTTGACACCCTTTCAGAAGGGAATGATTAGCAATGAGATTGTGCTGCAATAGTTTTGAGGAATTAAAGAGAAGGGTTTTGTCTACCGATTGCCGGATCATAATGTTTGGTGCTGGTGCGATTGGACAGGTTACGACGCCGGAAATACTTAGAGACCTTGATTTGCTCTCCTTTGTTGATTGCTATCTTGATAATAATGCTGCAATGTGGGGCACTTTTATTGAGGCTTGTGGAGAATCATTTGAGGTGAAACCGCCTACATACTTAGAATCATGTAGGACAAATAACGTTATTTTGCTTAACATTAGTAGGTTTCCAGATGTTTTAAGACAGCTTGACGGAATGTCATGCACTAAGGATATGACTTGCTTTGTTATGCCTATGATGTTGATTCATAATTTCTGCTCACGGGAATCTCAGGGGAATGTGCAATTGTCTGACGAACCGTTGATACCAAAGAAAATCCATTATATGTGGCTGGGGAGAAACGCTTTGCCTGATAGCCTGAAAAAGTGTATTGAGAGTTGGAAAAGGTATTGCCCTGATTATGAAATTATTGAATGGAATGAGGATAATTATGATATAAAGAAACATCCATATATGGATCAAGCGTATAACGCGCGTGCTTTCGGATACGTGCCTGACTATGCCCGTATTGATATTTTATATAATCATGGCGGTTTTTATCTCGATACAGATGTTGAGCTGAAAAAGAATATTGATAACCTTCGATTTCAAAGAGCGTTTTGCGGTGTGGAAAAGTGGCAGATTATAAATTTTGGAGGATTAAGCGGCTCCGTTAAGGGGAATCCAATGATAAAGGAATTCCTTGATGCAAGGGAAGAGATCTTTTTCCTTAATGATGATGGCACACAAAATAGGAATACATGCGGTTTTTATGACACAAGGGTGGCTTTGAGTCATGGATATAAGATAAATGGAGAATCTCAGGCAGTAGGAGATATAAATATCTATGCATATGATTATTTCCAGCCATATGATTATATGTCCGGGATCATAAATGAGACGAGAAATACCTACTCAGTCCACTGGTTTAATGGTGGCTGGATGGATGAGCAAATGAAGAAAGCGAATGAAGAAGCCATGAAGATTTATAAGAAAATGTATACAAGAGCTTTAGATTGCGAAGGGGCTGACAAGTAAAGCCATAAGATGTTTCGCGAATATGCTTGTTAAGGAAGGATAATATGAAAGTATACATATTAGCTCCTGCGAATCGGGCCAGTGGAGGGCCGGAGCTCGCACACCAATTATGCTTTGCGATAAAAAGGCTGACTGACATCAGGGCGGAAATGTGCTATGTGGATGTAAGGGCGCCTTTTGACAAGGCGCTTGCCGTGGATGCAGTAGTTCCTGCGCCTTATAAAATCTATGAGACTACGCATGTTTCAGATGTTGACGTTATGTGTTCAGAAGACTCCGTGGTGGTTTTTCCGGAAGGTCTTACGCTCAGTATGTCTTATGTTGGCAATGCCCAAAAGGTATTATGGAGGATGAGTGTAGATAATTATATAAAGTCAACTGAAGAGACAAATCTTTCATACATAAATGACAATGTATTCTTTCATCTGTATCAGTCATATTATTCTATTGATTATGTAAATAAAAAGCTGGATGCTCCACGCGGGATGTACCTGTCAGATTACATAAATGATGCCCACGGATAATTCATTTACCCTGCGCAGCTAAGAGAAAATATTGCTCTTTATAACCCTGCTAAAGGATTTGATGATATAAAGCCGCTTATTGAAAAGGCATCATGGCTGAAATGGATACCGCTGGTAAATCTTGATCTTGAGCATATGATACTGATGATGGAAGCGGGAAAGATTTATGTTGATTTTGGAAACCATCCAGGAAAAGACAGAATCCCCAGAGAAGCTGCGGCCAATGGATGCTGTGTTATCACAAACAAAAAGGGATCAGCTGCGTTTGTGAAAGACGTGCCAATACCTGACGAGTATAAATTTGACTGCCCTGCTGAGCAGTTAGACCAAATAGATGCTTTGCTGAAAGATATATGCGGTGATTTTGAAAAGCATCAGAATAAATTTCAGAATTACAGGCAGATCATAGCTTCTGAAAAGAAATCCTTTGAAGAGGATACAATTAAATTTATCGATACCATGCAGAAACTAATTCCGTAATACAGATTTCTGAAAAAATAATAAATTTTCTGAAACTATTTTTTTTGAAACAAAATTCCGATAAAATATAAGTGGGAGTTTATACACTTTTTAGTTGGAGAGGGTTATGAAAAACAGGGTAGTTTCTTTTTTTATTGCAAGTATTCTGACTGTTTCAAGTATAGGGTATGCATCGTTTGATATTCTGCCTGCGTATGCGCTTGATGATGAGAGTACTGAGGTGCAGGAAGAGGCAGAGGATGACGATGAGCCTGTCGAGGAGGAGAGTGCTGAATCAGAAGATGCGGCAGAGTCCTATTCTGAGAGTGAGCCTGCAGATGTGAAGATCATCAGCTTTGATGACCTTCCCGAAGATGTCGCCTATCAGGAGGTGAAGGCAGGCACGGCACTCGATGAGATCATTTTCCCTGACACATTGCGAATAGATGTTGTCCCGGACCCTGACAGGCAGGAGCGCCTCATCAGGGAGCTGGGCAAAGAGAGACAGGACAGAGAGGCGCCTGAGGAAGACGAGGGGGCCGATTTACTGGTGCCTTCAGAAAAAGGCGCGGAGAAAGGCGCTGCAGGCGAGGAAAAAGATGCTGCTTCAGAAGGAGACTCTGAATCTGATGAGGATGAGATAATCTTTTTTGACTCAGATACAGGCGAGGCTTCTGTAGGTGTGATCGGAGACGGGGATGAGGGAGAAGACAGCAGCTACGAAAGCGAAGAAGCAGGCAGCCAGGAAGATAAAAGCGAGGATACACACAGCTCGTCAGATAAAGAAACGAAGGTACCTGAAAATGCAATGTCACCTGAAAAAACAGATGATAATAGGGATGATGTAACTCCCGGCATGACAGATGAAGCTGAAAAGGATGAGTCTTCAGACGATGCAGGCAGTGACGGGCTTATTGGCAGGATAAAGTCGGCATTTGGTGAGCTCAAAGTTTATGCTGCGGAAGATTCTGCAGATTCAGATAATGCAGGCTCAAAAGCACATACAGAGATAACAGATAAAGATGCAGAGGCCGCAGATACAGAAATTTCTCACACTGAAGACAAACAGTCCGACTCAGGAAATAATGCATCATCAGATTACACGAATTCTTTAGATGACGACTCGAATGGCGACTCAAATGCCGATTTAGACGATGCCAGAGATGACATCGAAGTAAGCCATGAGATGGTATCCGGTATCAAGTGGATCCTGGATCCACTAAGCAATACCACTGACACATACGACCCTGATCTTGTCGGGCATGAGTATGTGTTTATTCCTGTGCTTCTGATCCCTGATTTCTACTATATCGAGGCTGAGCTCCCCACAGTGACCGTAAGGATCCTTGAGGACAACTATGCTTTTGATGAGACGGTAGAAGTTGATGGAGTCAGGATCAGAGTAAGAGCTGAAGAAGGCGTGTTCCCTGAAGGTTCAGCTCTATCTGCCAAAAAGCTTGAAGAAGAGGATGAGCAGACAGTTCAGGAAGCAGTTATGGATAGTACTGAGGAACAGGGCTTTGTTGTCAGGTCATATTCCTTTGACATTAAAGTCCTTGATGAGGATGAAAAAGAGATCCAGCCGAACACCGAAAAGGGTAAGGTCATAATCTCTTTTGAAACAGAAGAAGCTGAGAATGAAGAGCTTGTTGCTGACATCTATCATGTCATGGAAGATGACTCAGCAGAGTCTGTAGCAGACGATAAAACTACAGATGGAACAACTGAAGATGCTGCCGGCGATGATACCGAAGACGCAGCCAAATATGATACTGAAAACTCTGCCGATGGTGCTGCCAAGTTAACTTCCAACACCTCCGGTGAGATCGAAGTTGAAAAGCTAATGTCCGTCATAGTCGACGGAGAGGAAACCAAAGCTGTCGAGGCCGTTACTGACGGCTTTTCCAAGTACATGCTGGTATTTACCTGCGATGAATTTGATATCGAATGGCCGAGCGATAAAGCATACGTGTGTCTTGACGATGTCTTTTTTAACAACGGATATCTCCTTGGGAATTTGGTAATAGAAGACCCCGAAAAAGACATAGTATACAGCAGTTCTTCAGATTCAAAGTATTTCTACTTTGAGCGGCTGGAAAGTGTTCTTTCTTCAGACGATGATGGCAATGCGGTGCACGATCCGGTAGTTTCAAACGGCTGCTTTGCTGCATCGGATGAGGATACTGCAGCGTGGTACATGATTCTTAAAAAGCCGTTTGAAGGACAGACTAAGAAAGTGAAACTTACGTGTTCCCGTGATGAGACGCAGAGCACGGTGAACATAAATATCAAGTGTGGTGGCATTGTCGATGCAGAGCTTGTGCACGAGTACCCTTATGGACTGGACCCGGAGGCGATTGCCGGCGACGATACGCCTGATTTTGCGCTTCAGGTCAAGACTGTCTGTGCCAATGAAGGCGGTGCAGGAGTTCTCTATCAGTGGCAGTACAGAAAGAGCGGCAGCAAAGAATGGAAGGATATAGACCTTGCACACTCGAATGTGTTTGGCGGCATTTTTGAAGATGCGCCTTACGCAGCCGGGGACTGGTTCAGGTGCCTTGTAAATGGTACTGCCACCAGGGAAGTTCAGATAATAAACGCATCTTCTGACAGCAAAAGAGTATGGACAGACCCCTACAATGATGACAGTGACAGATGCTATATAAGTAACGGGACTGTGGCTTATACAATTGATACTTCTTCGGGAAGTACTGTTGTCGACGTGGTGGGAGAGTTTGCCAAAGGCGGCAAGGCATATATGATTCAGACCACAAACGGTGGCAGGGGCTGGACGATCATTACAGGTACGGATGCAGCGCCCACGCAGGGGGCTTTTGCCACTGACACAGCTGACCTGGATGACCTGTATCTGGGCTTTTCGGATGAGGACGCGCTGAAGATCTGTGTGGAAGCGGATCTTGGGGATGAAGAACATTCGCTTGCCATTGGTACGGACTGTGCCATTGGAAGCGGGGAGATCAAGGATATCGTTCCTCTGACGGGAACGCTTATCGGCAATGTTGATGCGCAAAAGAGCATTACAAAGGTTTCCTACATCGGAATCGGCAGCAGGGATGCTGCACAGACGGCCATGAACAATGATAAGGGAAAAGAGTATCCTGCAATCTCTGTTGTCCCTGTATCTACGCATGGACTGAGGGTATGGATCGACAGCGATACGACGCCTGAGCCATACAAATTTGCAGATGGAACTGCAACGGTAAAAGTTGACGGGCAGGCTTTTGCCAATGTGAAGCTTCTTAGTGAAAACAAGTCCGCTGGCGAAGCTCTTTCATGGCTTGACGCACAGGCCGGATCCACGGTGAAGTTCAACTTCGAAGTTGGCTCACTGGCAACAGCCACCTCGTTTAAAAATGTAAAAGCAGCAAAGTACGAGTACACGGCAAAGAGTTCCAACATTAAGAATGGAAGGCTGGTAGGAGAAGAACTCAAAAAGTATGCGATCACAGTTGCTGATCCCATGGACTCTGTTCTTGAGACGCTGAAGATCAAGACACCTTCATCCGTCAATTCATCGCTCTCAAGTAAAGCAAGGGCAACTTCATCAGGTTCAAGTGCGACCACAAGCACGACAAACAGCTATAAGGCAGATTTCCTTGATATCTCAATCCTTCAGACCTCTGATAATGAAGCGTACAACAACAAGACCGTGACAGAGGTCAGAAAGGACAGCAAGGACAGGTCCAGTGCAGCAATGCCTTTGAAGATCGAGCTTTCTTATGACTTCTCGGGTAAAGATGCCATCAAGATTTTCAGGGAGCACAACGGAACTGTTGAGGAGCTAACAGAAAAAAGCGGTGGTGCAGACGGGACATATACGCTCAACGAGGACGATGGGAAAATTTACGTCTATTCATATAAGTTCTCGCAGTTTGCAGTGGCGTATAAGCAGGAAGTCTTTTACACCGTTACCTTTGACGACGGCACAAGTAAGAACACGGTAAAAGTAAAGGCCGGTGAGAAGGTTACTAAGCCTGCAGACCCTACAAGGGAAGGGTATATATTTAAGGGCTGGTACACCAAAAACTCAACATTAAGTTCTTCAACTACAACAAGCAGTGCGACTTCCGCTTCAGTTTTCAACTTTGACACAGCCATAACCAAGGACATCACGCTGGTGGCAGGATGGACAGCTACAAAGGACAACAAGAAGGGAAACGGCGAAGACAGTGAGAATGATTCAAGAGCTCCCAAGATGGGTGACAACATCCATGCAGTTTGGCTATGGGTACTCATTCTGGCAGCAGGAGCAGTTACTTTCGCGCTTGCCTTAAGAGAACTCAGGGATGTCAAAAAGCCTCATTCCGATAAAGAGAAGTCTCCCTCCAAACTTAAAAGAGCATTATTGATCCTTGGAATAATTGTCATTACGACCGCTAAGTTTTTTGCCCGCAAGATCAGAGAGAACAGGGTAAAAGTTCTTTTGGCTGCCGGCGGAGCCGCTGTGATAGTATCGGTATTAGCCCTGGTATCCACAATGCTCCAGTATAAGGTTTCTGAGGATTTGTACGACGGAGCAGAGGAGATCTATGTGGAGGAATCTGCGGAAGAAATACCTGATAACCTCGAGGAAAAGACAGCGGACAATACGCCCAAAGAAGCTGAGCACGGCTGGTGGGACTGCGTTGATGTAAATGTCAGACAGCTGTCTGAAGACTATCCTGATGTGGTGGGCTGGATATACTTTGAAAATGAGGATATCAGCTATCCTATAATGTACTCAGGGGACAACGAAAAGTATCTGAGAACTGCTTACACAGGTGAGAAGGCCAGGGCCGGCTCCATCTTTGTTGACGGTGAGTCGACACCGGATTTTTCTGATCCGCACAGCCTGATCTACGGACATAACATGCGTGACCGCTCCATGTTCGGTAAACTGCGCAATTACAGGAATGAACCGGATTACTATGAAGATCATCAGTACTTCCAGGTTTTTACCAGGGACAGTGTGTACAGATACAGGATCTTTGCCTGTGATGTAGTGCCTGACAATCACGATGTATTCTGGGCTTTTGGAAAAGAACCCGCGAACTACTGGAAGATGCTTAAGGAAGTTGAGCGCGATTCATTCATAAACACGGGAATTGAGGCTAATGAATCTGACCATGTGATAACACTTGCCACCTGCACTGAAAATGATGAAGAGAGACTTATTGTGTGTGCAGTAAGAACGGATGAATATAATTACCAACAGTGATATTTCTATTAAATTTTCCTAAAATCTAAGATTTTGCCCCGGTATGTCGATATACTATATGTACCAGTAGTATGTTTTTTTATCGTACAGGAAAGGCGCGGGGATGTTTCCGATGAGAAATATTCTGGCAAAAATCCCATGGATGGGCATAGCGGCGCTACTCATGACGCTTATCATGGTCCTTGATCCTGTTCTTGCGCTGGCCGAAGAATCCGGATCCGGTGAGGAGATTGTGATCTTTTCTTCTGATGGAAACGAGACAGTAGTTGGCGGAAACAGCAGTGACAGTGATGAAAGTGATGACACTTACTTCGGAGGGTCGATACAGGGTAAGACAGCTGCAATAATTGATGATGATGAGATCTGGGCTCTTGTTGATAAAGAGGAGCTTAGGTCTCTTGTTGACGTGGATGAGCTCAGGTCTTCCATAGATGTACACTCACTAATCGACAGCATTGACAAAGATGAGCTTCGTGCCGGGATTGATGGCATGGAACTTCTTTCGAAGATAAGCGAAGAAGAGCTCAAAGAAGAGTTTGCTGAGCGCAAGCTTGATGAGGAGTATTTTGTAATAGATGAGGAGACCAGCGAGGGAAGGAGCGTCACCAAAGAAGAGTATATTGAGCTTAAGGGTGATGTTACAGAAGATGCCGCAGATGATGCAGACAGCTCTTTTGCCGAAAAAATAGATGAAGAGACTGTTGTGCTTGAAGACGGAAGGGAAGTGACCACTTTTAAGGTCAAACTTCCTGAAGGAGTGGCGGACAGTCACCCCATAGATGTCACCAATGTACAGCTTCCTGTCATAGGAGCCACCAGTCCGTTTGATTTTATCATTGATCCTATGAGCCTTATCTACGAGACCGATGCAGCCAAGTACGGCGGCGGAAGGGTTGAGGAAGGTGCAAGTGTCCTTTTCAGGAACAGCAAAGGTGAGTACGATTTCTCGCACAAAAGCGATATGCATGAGGTGATCAACAAAAGCAACGTTCCTGTGAGGATCACTATTTCAGCAAGTATTCAGAATCCGGATTCGGTTCCTCTTGTGACAAGTCTCTCGGAGCTCTCAGGCGATAAGCCGTCTCTGTTCATGGCACTTGCTGATGACTACGGCATTGCTTCCGTAATTACAAGCTATGATGAAGCTTCATTTGAAGTTACCCTTAATGCTGCTCCGGATGGAACCTATGTATATGCCTACAACGAGGCGACCGGAAGCTACGATTATGCTTTTGCAGAAGGTGCGGAGAATGCAGAGTTTGACGCTGTCTCTTTCGGTATCATCGCTTCCTGCAATACAGAAGCGGACTGGACTCAGGTAGAGTCCTGGCCGGTGATCAACGTCAACTGGAAGGTCACTCCAATGCTGACCGACTGGGATGAGGTGATCGGAGAGGATTCCTATGAGGCGGCAATGAAGCTTACAGAGACTGAGGAGTTTGACGCGTTTAAGCTGGTCAAAGCTGCAGAACTCGCAGAAGAAAGGCTCATTGAGCTGATCCTTGAGAAGGTTAATGAGTTAAAAGATGAGGCTCTTGAGAAGCTGATAGAGGAAGAGATCACAAAGCTTGCCTATCGGAAATATGCAGAAGTTCTGGGCGAAGCGGATGAGCGCGATGTGGAAGAAAAGACCTCTGAGAGCGGTGAAAGCGATGATACGGTTAAAATAATCGAAAGTTCTGACACCGAAGAATCTGTGAACATAATAGAAAGCGGCGGCGAAGAGGCGCCTGATATAACCGAGAGCGATCCGCCTGCTGACAAAACAGGTGATCCGGGATCTGAGGAAGAGGACATTAAGGTTGAGGAGACAAAAGATCCTCAGGCGGAATCTGAAACAGAGTTTAAAGAAAGCGATACGAGTGAGGGAAGTGATACCCGCGAAAGCGGCGAAGCAGTTGAGTTCTTTGAAGCTGCAGGCGAATGAATGCACATGGTCTATCAGATTTTCTGAGAAGCAGGAGATCGTAAAGAAAAGTCGAAGTAATGAAATAACGGTGAGAGACCTGCCGAAAATGGCAGGTCTTTTCAGATATTAAGAGCGAAGTTACAGGAGGCACGCCTATGAATATTGCAATCATCCTGGCCGGAGGTACCGGCAGCAGAATTAAATCAGATATCCCCAAGCAGTTCATCGAGCTTTCAGGCCAGATGATGATAATGCATGCTCTGGCGCCCTTTGGCGAGAGCGATATGATAGACAATATTCAGATTGTCGCTGATGAGAGCTGGCGGGAGAAGATTGAAGGTGCAATCTTTGAAGACCCGGAGAGCGCAGTTGCTGAGAAGTTTCTGGGATTTTCGGATCCGGGCGAGAACAGGCAGATGTCTATATATAATGCCATGAAAGACTTAAGACAGATCTTTGATGTGGCTCGTACTAACGATGACAGCGCAAATGTCAGCGCGGATGCAAAAGAGAATGCTGACTGCTCCAAGTTCATGGTTCACAGCAAATTCAAAGTCATCGACAATATCATCATTCACGACGCTGCACGCCCATTCGTTACAGTGGAGAACATTGACGAGTGCATTAGTGCGCTGGATGATCACGAAGGTGCAATGCCTGTTCTTCCTATGAAAGACACGGTGTATTTTAGCCGCACAGGCAAGCGTGTTGACGAGCTTTTGAATCGCAGCTGCATATACGCCGGGCAGGCGCCGGAAGCCTTCCGCTTTGATAAGTATATGGAGGCGAATGAAGCTCTTTTACCCGATAAGATACTCGTGATCAAGGGCTCTACAGAACCGGCAATTATGGCGGGACTTGATGTGGCCATGATTCCCGGGGATCAGAGGAACTTTAAGGTTACGACTGATGAAGATCTGGCAAGAGCTAGGGAGATATTGGAGTGAAAGCACAAATCTTATATGGTATAGGAAATATAAAATACACAGAGGCTGAGAAGCCAGTTCCGAATGAGGAGCAGGCACTGATTCAGGTGACCAGATGTGGCATTTGTGGCTCCGATGTCCCAAGAGTGTTCAAGACCGGTGCGCATAACATGCCACTTATTCCGGGGCACGAGATGACCGGAACTGTGGAAGAATGCAAGGCAAGACCTGAACTCGTTGGGAAAAGAGTGGGCATCTTCCCTCTTATTCCTTGCAAGAAATGTCCGCAGTGCCTATCGGGGCACTACGAAATGTGCGAGAACTACAATTATCTGGGATCGCGCTGTGATGGCGGTTTTGCGGAATACTTGGTGGCTCCGGTATGGAACCTGTTGCCGTTACCCGATGAGATATCTGATGATGAAGCTGCTATGTTGGAACCCATGGCTGTGGCTGTGCATGCTATAAGGCAGGTTGGGCTGCTTGATAATTCTACGGCGAAGGCTGCAGATTCCAATATAGTTGTCTGCGGACTTGGCACCATTGGGCTGTTCGTGGCCATGTTCTTAAAAGATGCGGGATATCGAAATGTCTTTTGCATTGGAAATAAGGACGTACAGCTGGAGAAGCTCTTGGCTATGGGATACGAGCCTGATCATTTCTGTGATGTAAGACGCCGTGAGCCGGAGGACTATGTACTTGAGAAGACTGATGGCAAAAGAGCTGATGTCTATTTCGAGTGCATCGGCCGCTCTGAGAGCTATGAGCAGGCTGTAAAATGTGTCGGTCCGTTGGGCAGAGTGATGCTGGTTGGTAATCCGGCGTCGGATATGGAACTTACCCGTCAGACATACTGGCAGATACTTAGAAATCAGCTGACCCTGAAAGGAACCTGGAATTCCGGATTCAGCGGAATAGACGGAAGTGACGATGACTGGCGTTACGTATTAGAACGCCTTACTAACTGGAAGATGGACTTCAGACCGTCTGAACTCATTACGCATCGCATCGGACTTGAGCATCTTCAGGACGGGCTGGACATCATGCGCCGCAAGTCTGAGGAATATGTAAAGATTATGGTTAATTAAGTATGGCGCGGAAGTTCTGGGATTTTGTTACGACACCGGACATGGGAATCTTGTTGGTATCGATCCCTACAAGTTCATCACCACGCTTGGCAAACGCCTGAAGGTCCTTCATATTCACGAGAATGACGGTATCGCAGATCTTCATCAGCTGCCGTTTACGTTTACCAGGACCAGAGAAAACACCAGTGTTCTTGACTGGGAAGGCGTGCTCAGAGCACTTAAGGAGATTGGATTTGAGGATGTCCTTAGCTTTGAGACAGCACCTGTACTTGATTGTTTCCCTGTGGAGCTTAAGGAAGATGTGCTTCACATGATTGCCCGAATCGGAGAGTATTTCAAAACAAGAATCGAAGAGTAAATCACGGAGGACGCCTATGAAGCTTGGAATTATCGGCACCGGACGAATTGCAAAGCGTGCGCTGAAGGAACTGGAATATGTTCCGGAAATTGAAGTGGTTTCTGTATACAATCCCAATTACGATCATGCGAAGGAGTTTGCGAAGAGAGTAATTGGTGCCAAGGCGGCGCCGAACCTCGAGGTCTTCGGAGAGACGGTAGATGCTGTATACATAGCGACTCCTCACGGCACGCATCATTATTATGCCAAGAGAATGCTTGAGATTGGGAAGCATGTACTTTGCGAGAAACCCATGGTCATGGGTGCTGATATGGCAAAAGAGCTTTATGATCTGGCGCAGAAAAAGAATGCCGTCATAATGGAAGCAATAAAGACCGCGTATTGTCCGGGATTTCTAGGGCTTGAGGAGGTTGTTTCCAGTGGCGTTATCGGTGATATAGTAGATGTTGAAGCAGCATTTACCAGGCTTACACTTCCAGGAGGCAGAGAGTTTGACCCTTCGGCATATGGCGGATCTTTTACCGAATTTGGAACTTACAATATGCTGCCAATATTCAGGTTTCTCGGTACTGATTACAGCGATGTGAGATTCCAGAGCATTATAACTGAGGCGGGAGTTGACGGATATACTAAAGCGATCTTTTCTTATGCAGAAGCCGGTGAGTCATCCATCCGCGCCACAGCCACAGCCAAGTGCGGTCTTACAGCTAAGAGCGAAGGTCAGCTTGTTATAGCCGGAACCAAAGGCTACATCCTGGCTCCGTCACCCTGGTGGCGCACGAAATACTTTGAAGTCCGCTACGAGGATCCAAACAAGATTGACAGGTACAATTATGATTTTGAGAGCGACGGACTGCGCTATGAGTTCAGTGAATTCGTAAGGAGAATCGATGAACTTGCGGACGCGACAGGACTTTCGCCGGAGCAGGAGCTCTTTTACCAAAAAGAGAGAAACGAGGCTATTACAAGAGCTGAGGTTTTTTCAAAATACATTAAGAAATAAGGAGGCCACACCATGAAAATCTGGGCACACAGAGGATGCTCGCAAATTTATCCCGAAAACACACTTACAGCCTTTGAGAAGGCGATGAATATACCGCACCTTGCCGGAATCGAGCTGGACATTCAGCTGACAAGCGACGGGGAGCTGGTGGTGATCCACGATGAGCGCGTAGACCGCACCACTGATGGATTTGGCTACGTACGTGATTTTTCGTTAAAAGAGCTTAAGGCGCTCCACATCTACGCCGGCAAAATGAAATCTGAAACCATCCCTACCATGAAAGAGGTTTTGGAGCTCCTTGCACCGGAGCTGAAAAAGGATCTGCGCCTCAATATAGAGCTGAAGACCAGTGTTTACAACTATCCCGGCATTGAGGAGAAGATCGTTAAGCTGGTTGGAGATATGGGGCTTGCAGATTCCATCGTTTACTCCAGTTTCTATCCGGAATCACTGGTGAAGGTTCACGAGCTTGAGCCGACTGCCAAGCTGGGCGTTCTTGATGACCTTTTGTCCAACTGCCTGTACAAGGCCATCGGACTTGAGTCCCTTTGGGATGACATAGAGAAAGGCAGCATTGCCCTTCATCCCGGCGGAATGCATCTGGACCTTCCTGTGGAGAAGCTCCAGGGCCGCACTGTACGTGCCTGGTTTGGAGGACATTTATATCCGGAATTGCCTACCGGAGGCAAGATGTCTTTTGACAAATACGAGGCAGCAGGCGTTACCGATGTGTTCCTGAATGAGCCGGACAAGTACCTGTAAGACAAAATGTTTTGGGGTAAAACAGGCAGTTTTAAGGGCAGTTTTAATCGAAAAACAAACACTTGTTCGATTTGTTCTCATGTGTTATTATTCTTCTACCAGATATGAAAACGGAGCGATATTTGAATGGAGACGAATATAGCACAGGCGGTTGATATTACTTATGACAGAGCAAGGTATGACGAGAGTGTAAAAGAGTTATTGGCGGATAAACAGATCCTTGCCAGGATTCTCAAATACACGCTTGATGAGTTTAAAGACACCGACATTAAAACCATAATAGCTAATATTGATGAACCGGAAGTGTCTAGGGTCCGACTTGAACCCGGGCATACTAACACTGATAAGATAAAGAAAAGCTCAGAAGAAGACAGTGTTCTGGGCGAAGGTAAGATATTTTTTGATATTAGATTCTCGGTATATTGTGGTGATGATCTTATCAAAGTTCTGATAAACATAGAGGCTCAGAAGAGTTCTGATGTATCGAAGCTTGGATATCACTTGGATAATAGAATCATCTACTATCTTGGACGCATGATTTCGTCCCAGAAGGAAGTTGAATTTACCAAGTCTGATTATGATAACCTGAAGGCGGTCCGAAGTATATGGATCTGTATGGATGCAGGCGATAACGAGGACTCTATAATTCGGATGAACTTGACGCAGGAGAGTATATTTGGAAGCGGTATGAATCTTCCTAACATAGACAAAGTCCAAGGTGTTATAATTAGGCTGAGGAGTAATGAAAACTCAGAAGAATCCAAGAATACATTAATTGCTATGTTGGAAGAACTTCTAAAAAAAGAAGTTGCCGATGTTAAGAAGAAACATCTTTCCGAGAAGTATGGTCTGGAAATGACAAGAGATACTGAGAAAAAGGTGAACATTATGTGTAATTTGAGTGAAGTTGTTTTAGAGAAAGGTATAGAAAAGGGCATAGAGAAAGGCATAGACTCTACTATTGAGAATATGTTGACTTCGGGAAGCTTTACTGATGAGCAGATTTGCGTTGCAACAGGCAAGAACATTGACTATATTATTGAGTTTAAAAAAGGCCTCGGAAAGAGGTAAAGACTGCAACAATCACTTTGTCTTATTGAACTCTCCTTATGGGGAGTTCTTTTTTTACCTCACACTTTGATAATAAGGTTAAAAAAGTTAAAATAAGTTTAAGCAAAGTATTCGCAAGCGGCTACGACTGTAAGATAGATGAGGAATATGTAATGGAAAACTTTGATGTTGATTGGGGCAATAACAATAACAAAAACAGCGATACCCTGAACATGCAGGTCTCTTTGGCTTGCAAGAAAGACGGTCAGAAAGTCGTATATGTGACTTTTTCCGATGCTACGCGCTTTGCGGAGGGTGAAATCCCCAGCTGCAAGATAACCACAAACCGAGGTTTTACGCCGGAAGAGGTGGCAAATCTTGAGCGCTACCTCAAAGACAATATAGATGAACTAAACAAAACCGCCGCCGGGATTGACCCCATAAGGGCGTTGTTCAAGTAACCAAATATCATATCCAAACGCAAAAGGAGCAGCCCCCAAAAGGCTACTCCTTCTTATATTAATATTCTTTAATATCCTTCTCTAATAAGTTTTCCCCTCATCCAACCTTCTTCAGCCCGCTAACCACATTGAAGGCCTGTGCCTGCCTCATCCTCTCAGCAGTAACGCGCATCTTTCTGATCAGATATGCGATGATTCCTGAAATTGTAAGGCCTGCGATTGAAACTACGACACCGAAGGCATTTGCTCCGAGTGCTGCACCCATGATCAGGGCGGTAGTATCCAGTATTATGCAAAAGAATGCGAATCCGCTTAAAATGTTAAACGAGTTTGCCAGGGGGCTTGTGGTGGCAACCAGGAAACAGAATATTGAAAGCAGTATACCGTCTGCTATGAACACGATTCCGTGGGTTACTGCAAAGAACAGCAGGTGTGATGAGCCGCCCAGGAGGCTGTAGCCCTTCATCATGCTCATGGCGCTTCCAACGATCATTGTGCCACCGAATATTATCATGGCGATTCCCAGTATGATAGTTGCCAGAGCCAGGTCTGAAACACAATCAATCAAACGTATCTTATTATTCTTTAAATTTCTCATACCCTTTTTTCTCCATACTTTCTTCTCGATCCCACTCGAGAAACAAAATTCTTTTTCCCAACACAATTATTTGATTTACAAGATATAGTATAAGTGATAAAACGAACGAAAACGATTAAGAAACAATAAAATAAACGAAAAGAAATGAGAACAGAATATTAATAAATTCTTTTTCTTCACTATATATAGTAATTAGATTGCCGATAAACCCTGCACAAACAGCTTGTAAACCACAAATAATCGTTCAATCTTGCCTTTTTTTCAGTATTCCATCATACTAAAAGAGACGGAATACACGATAAAGGAGTAATTTGTTTATGAAGAAAGTATCTATCATTGTAACTGTCTATAATGTGCAGGATTATCTTCCTAAATGTATCGATAGCATTCTGTCACAACGTTACGAAAACTTAGAACTTATCCTGATTAACGATGGATCGACAGATCGAAGTTTTTCCATATGCGAGGACTATGCGCAAAGAGATTCACGTGTAAAAGTAATATCTCAACCAAACGGGGGAATAAGTGTAGCCAGAAATCGCGGAATTGAAGCGGCTACCGGTGATTATATTGTATTTGTCGATGGTGATGACTGGATAGAGGGAAACTTCCTGGAGCGTATGGTGACGGTTCATGAGGAAACCGGAAGTGACGTTACGATTTGCAATTATACTGCATTTAATCAGGAAAACACGATATTTTCTTTCTATGTAAGTCCGGAAGACTCATATGTGAAAATATTTACTCCAAATGAGTGGTTTCAGCATATATACGGAATTGAGAATCATAGTACCTGTTTCGTTGTTGCATGGGGGAAAATCTATAATAAATGCCTGTTTGAGAAACTTCTATATCCTGCTGGAAAAATTGCTGAAGATGACTATTCCACTTATTTCACATATCTTCAAGCAGATAAGATCACATATGTGAATGAAGGATTGTATATTTACAGAATACATCCAAACAGTATCACCACCAGCAATAAGCTATTGGACCGTATTCCACTGCGCAGCATTGAGGAAGAATTCACAATGATGACGCTGCTTGGTCTGGATACGACAGCAATCAGTCGTATTTTCATTGTTCGCCTAAAAATGCTGAAAAAAGCCTGCCTTTTGGATGGCAAAGTCGACGATTACAAGCATATCTGTCTGATGCTGGATATACTAAAAAAGCATGGAGTAGTAACAGATGAATAGAATCGAAAGCACATGTTGATAAAGAGGAAAACTGACTATGAATGTTTTTGTGACTTGTATTAACGGGGTATCAGGAACAGCAAGTATTGCACAGAGAAAAGTGGCCAGAGTGGCCAGAGAGTTGGGATTTGACATTATGGGATCTTATAAGATTCCGGAGTTTATTGATGACGACAACGAACTAAACCACAGAATGGATGGGATTATTTCTTCATTGAGACAAAGAGATGTGGTGATATTTCAGTTTCCATCCTGGAGTGGCCTGCGCTATGAAGAATTCCTGTGCAATCATATTAAAGCCTATCAGAATGCTAAACTGATCATTTTTGTGGAGGACGTTGAAGCGCTTCAGATGGATCCGGATAGAATGACATTACCATACTGTGTTAGGTTATTTAATAAAGCAGATGGTCTGATACTGCCTTCCAGAAGAATGTTTAAAGTCCTTAAGGAAGCAGGATTGCAGCTTACGGAAGGCCAGATGACCTACCAGCCTATTTGGGATTATCCTACGGATATTCAGGTGACATCCCATCAGTTCATTAAACGCATGATCTTTACCGGAGACCCGGCAAGGTTTCCCTTCTTACAGGAATATAAAGGAACAACTCCGATTGATCTGTTTTCTTTAAGTGATATCTCCAGACAGAACGGACAGAATGTTAATTGGCATGGATACAAGGATGCGGATGAACTTTTTTGGGAAAATGCCAAGGGTGGATTTGGATTGGTGTGGTGTGATGATACGTATTTTGAGCAGTATTATTGCATGAACCAGCCATATAAACTGGGGGTGTTTTTGGCTGAAGGGCTGCCTGTGATCATGCGAAAGGGAAGTCATCAGGAAGCATTTATCAGAGATAACAATCTTGGAATCATTGCGGAAACCCTGGATGAAGCAGATCAGATAATTCAGAATATGAGTGAAGAAGAGTATCGGGGTTATCTTGCGGCTGTCTGTAAGGTACAGGACCTTTCCGTAAAGGGATTCTATACCAGAAAAACCTTAATAGATGCCATTATTAAAGCTTGTGAAAACACTTCGCAAACTAATATTGCCAGGTGAATAGTATGGATGAAGTGTTTTAAGGTCAATAAAATATCTTTTTCTTGGAAGTTTTACAAAAATATGGATACCGACCTGACTGATTTCTAAAATAGAAGGCGCTTGTCATAATGTATTGTGATAAGCGCCTTTTTCTATATTTATATATTAGTGTTAGTTATCTTGGAATAAAACAGAAAACACAGCATCCAGGAGCAATTTTTTGGTAAAGTATCCATTCTTGATCAGGAAATTGAATTCCTGAATTCGCTTCGACAAAGTGTTGTATTCATCTGCGGAGATATTTTGGATCAGTGAGTCTGCTTCATCAAGTGAATCAACAGCAAAGGCTACTTGATTGTCTATAAGCAGTTTTTCTGCAGCCAACCCCTTTTTTATGATCAAAGGGATTCCTGCAGCTAAAAAGGTACCTATTTTATATGGAAGCAGAAGATCATAGTAATTATTTGCCTCAGAGGATGGCCATACTAAACCAAAACCACCCTGAGCGAGATTGCTGAGTAATTGCATATCTTTCATATAAGGAAAGACAGTAACGTTCTTTCCGGTGGGATCATAAGGCTCACCCGTGTATAAATCCAGAGGTGTCTCGTAGTGCCAATCCAACAGGAAAGGGAAGCGGGGTGGGGCTCCTGTGAATATCATTTTCTTATGGAAAGAGGGCGTGGGAAGTTCGTTGGAAACAGGATAATCGAACAGTTTCTGAATCATATATTTTTTTACCTGTAGTCCATGTTCGCAGAGAATATCATACATCTTTTGCGAAGGAACGATAAGAAGATCAGCTTTGTTGTAGATGTTTATGGTTTCACGCAGACGTTCTTCCGGTGAGTTGAATGCCAGGGATACAACGTCATGGATCATGATGATGATTTTGGTGTTGGAATAAGCTTTGATTTTGTTGACAAGTCGTCTTGGATAACGAAGCCCATTCCAGGTAGGGGTTTGAATAATAACAATATCATTGGATTGAACAGCAGCGATGACTCCATCTAATCGACATCCCATAGCATGGTCATCATCTACATTAATGTCATATTTGAATATATCAATTTCTTGAAAGCCGAGTTCACGGCCGATTTTTGCTACATTTTGCTGTGCGATACCCTGAGTTCCTGCCTGGTTGAATAAGTTGGTTATGAGTACTTTCATGCTGGTCCTCCTATAGTATTTTTGCGATATGTGATGTTTCTAATATATACAAGCTTTGTTTATGATTATATCAAAACAACAATAAAAAGTATAAAAAAGTTATAAAATTACAAAAATCACTTTAATTATGATGGACGGTATGATGATAGGTATTATATGATGAGGTGGTCAGAAGGAAGGTAAGGGAAAATTATGAATTCCAACACAGAAAAGTCACAAAGTGGCAGAGGTACCTTTGTTGTCAGGATTGAGCATTGTGACAGGCAGACATGGCAAGGAGAAGTACTTTGGGCTGATGAGAGAAAGAGAGAAAAGTTCAGAAGTGCGCTTGAGCTTTTGTCACTGATGAATGAGGCTATCAATTCCGCCGCAATGGAGGAGGATGATAAGGAAAGAAAATATGGATAAGATACGGTAAAAAATTAATTTCAGAGAACAGATTCAAAATGAAATTAATGCTCAAAATTAAGGAAAATAATATTCAAAAAAGCGAAAATTCTCTTGTCTTTTTTGGATTTGATGATATATTTGGAAATAGCGAATTGTAACGAGTTAATAATTTTTTAAATGGAGAATGAAGGATTTATGAAGAAAAGAGCAGAAAAGATCACAAAACTTGGATTAGCAGCCGGTGTAATGATCGGTGGTGGCGCAACAGTATCAACAACCGTATATGCTAATGATAATGAGCCTACATTAGAATCCGTTATGGAATCTAGAGGTTCTGAGGTTGAGATTCCTGCTGTGCAAAATCAGGAGTATTCGAGCAGTTCAGAGGAAGTTGCCGTAAGACAGGAAACTCCTACTGAGGAAATTCCAGCTGACGAGACTCCTAAGACAGAGGAGACAAAAAACGGCGAAGAGACTCCTAAGACAGAGGAGACAAAAAACGGCGAAGAGACTCCTAAGACAGAGGAGACAAAAAACGGTGAAGAGACTCCTAAGACAGAGGAGACTCCTAATAATAATGTCGAAACACCTTCAACACAGGAAGAAGCAATTCAGAACGATATTGACGCTGCTCAAGTACTTGGCGTTAATAGAGCAATGCCCGCTGCTGCTCCTATGGCAGCTGAGAGTGACATGGAAGAAGTTACTGAGGGTGAAGCAGAAAATGAAATGACTAGTGAAGAAGCATCCGAAAGTGCAAGCGTAGAGGCGTATGAACTTGAAAGTGCGTCAGAATCCACATCTGAAGAGCGTGCAAGCGAGGAGGCTAGTTTAACTGCACAGAGCGAGTTGGCTTCAGCGAGCTTAAGCAACATATTAAGTCAGTATGACGCACAGGCATCATCATTCTATAGCATGATTGAGTCTCAGAATGACAGTCTTTCAAATCTTACATCAGAGGAGAGATCCGAGTCAGCTTCTGTTGCTGCTTCTGCTTATGCAAGTGAGAGAGCATATGTTTCACAGAACTGGAATAGCATTTCCGCTTCTGCAAGTGCTGCACAGGCTCAAGCTGCATCACAGCAGGAATCAATGAGCGAACTGGTAAGTGAATTAAGTACTCACAGTGAAGAAGTGCATAATTCTGCAGCACCTGGTAACGTTTGGCAGGGCCATGATGATGATTGGGCTGTAGTATACAGTGGAATTACTCAACCCAATTCGACCAGAACGAGTATGTCAGACTCAATTGTGGGTTCTGAGATTGTAGAAGACATTGAATACGATTATGCTTGGTGGGACTGGGGTCATGTATTTGACCCGGTAGGTTCTCATGTGGCGGGTAGTCACGTTGAAGATATACATAGCGAAGTTCCGGTTGAACAGTATAGGGTTCGTGTATTAAATAGCAATGCTTATGGCACTGATGGTGTTACTCCTTTGAAGGGAAATAATGTATATCATAATGAGTGGGTTACCGAGGAAGAAAGACAGAGTCTGTTAACTTCACTCAGTACAATTGAATCCCAGCACAATTTGCTGTATTCAAACACACATCCTACAATAGGATATTGGGCATCTGCTTCTAATAGTATAGCAAGTGAGTCTGAAAGTATTTCGAACGACTCAAATTCATTATCTGTGTCTGACTCTGTAAGCGAATCAAATAGTGAGTTTCATTCAACTAGTACAAGTATCTCAGATTTAAGTGAGAGTATCAGTACTTCAACTAGTGAGTCTAGTTCAGAAAGCCAGAGCCAGAGTGACGAAAGATCCGAGTCACTTGAAGAGTCCACAAGCATTAGCGAATCTGCTAGTGAGAGTAAGAGTGAAAGCAATTCTTTATCAGTAGTAGATAGTGAGAGCACATCGACATCAGTAGTTGAGAGTGCATCAACATCAGCAAGTGAGAGTGCATCCACCTCAGCAAGTGAGAG
>NZ_ATWY01000020.1 GCF_000421405.1 Butyrivibrio sp. NC2007 | reverse complement strand
ATGAAAAAAGCTTGCACAAGGCGTTATTCCCTACGAAAATCTGTGGCAAATCCACACTTTACTGCCTCCGGGACATGAGAAAAGCTTGCACAAGGCGTTATTCCCTCCGAAAATCTGTGGCGAATCTGCACTATATCGCCCACGGGACATGAAAAAACCTACGCAGCATCTCCAAAGCCCCAGCTAGCCGATCCCCCAACATCCCAGCCCCGCTTAGTGACCAATACGCGCAAAAAAAGAAGGAGGCAAGGGACAGTACGCTGAGCTCTGTGCTCGGGCAGCCCTTGCCGCCTTCTTTATTTGTGCTACAATTCATTTTCTGCGGGGCAGAGATGTTATGCTCTCCTCATAACTTATACCTATTCTCCCCAAACGCCAGTTTCTCAAAATCCGCCGCAGGTACCGGCTTCGAGAAGTAGTATCCCTGAACCATCTCGCACCCGTGCTCTTTCAGGAATTCAAGCTGGTCGCCGTTCTCTACACCTTCGGCTACTACCATGAGCTTTAAGCTCTTGGCGATGTCGAGGATCAGCTCGATCATGCGGATGTCTTTCTCCTTACGCTCCTCGGGTTTTTCTATCTTGTCGATGAAGCTCTTGTCGAGCTTTAAGATATCAACAGGCATTCTGGAGAGCATATTCAGCGATGAATAGCCTGTTCCAAAGTCGTCCATCTCTATGATGTAGCCGCGGCTCCTTAAGTCGCCGACTACTCCGATGATCTGATCAGCATCATCCGTGTAGGCTGACTCCGTAACCTCCAGATGGAGCGCAGCTCTTGTAATGCCATTCCGTTCAATGATCTCATCAATATTCTTGATCAGATCCGGCTCAAAGATATCAATTCTGGAAAGGTTGACAGAAACAGGTATTGCTATGCCATACTTCTCTTTCCACTCACCTATCTGCCTTGCAGTTTCATTCCAGACATATTTATCGATCTGTCCAATCTGTCCGTTTCTCTCAAAGAGATTTATGAAAGTTCCGGGAGGTATCATTCCCAGATCATGGTGATTCCATCTCACCAGCGCCTCTGCGCTCTGCAGAATAGGCGGATCTGCCTGAACATTATATTTGGGCTGATAGAAAACAACAAATTCATGCTGCTCAAGCGCATACTTAAGGTCATTAGTAAGCTTCTGCTCGAGGATTTCTCTTTTCCTCATCTCCTCATTAAAGACCATCATCCTGTCATGATGTCCGCCTCTTACCATGCTGCTGGCGGTCCTTGCCCTGTCAAATAGTTCAATCGGACCAAGATCTGGCTGATAGGGCATAACACCCATCCTGATGCGTATGCTTACATTTTCGGAAAAGACATCCACAGCCCTCTGAAGTCTTTCATAAATTCCCTTGTAATCATCAGTGTGCAGACAGTAAATATAGAATCTGTCGGCTGTGGATCTGCAGGCGATTCCATCATTCTCACCTACATAAGCCTTGACCTCTTCACCAAGTGCGAGCAGGACTTTATCACCGAAATCCCAGCCATAAATAGCATTTACTACATGAAACTGTTCGATGTTTATTGCAATTGCATCAAGCTTATAATCATGATTTTCATTGTGCATTCTGTTTGCATATTCAAAGAAATAGTTCCTGGTATATAGCTTGGTCAGAGGATCCAGCTCTGTAGCATCGATAAGTTTCTGCCTATCCAAAGCCTTTCTATCCGAGCGGACCTTTGCCACCGTAAGAAGAAGCATGATAAACAGGATGGCTGCTGCCACAGCCAGGAATGACGCGGCATTGTCCTGAAGGTAATCTTCAAATGTGACTTTATCGGTAGAACTTGCAAATCGTGACAGGTTGATCTTAGTTTCACTTGAATCTGTGAGAACAACCAGTTTATTCATGATCGAATAAAGCTCACTGTTTCCTTTTTTCACCGCAAAGGCAAATTCCATGTTCTGTCCCGTTGCCAGGAGGGATAGCTTGTAGCGCCTTCTAAGTCTGTCAACCAGCGTTATTCGATAGCTGTTTACGAATGTACAGTCCGCATCTCCCGTATAGACAGCTCTGTAGCACTCTTCAAGTGTCGGCTCAAATACGATTTCCCAGTCAGGATAATTGTCTTTTATAAAGACCTCAAAATTGACGCTTCCTGACAGAATTGCAGCCTTAACATTCTCATCAGTGAAGATATCTTTAGGATTTCCGGGTTTTACAACAGCAAAGATCTCGGTTTCCATTAAGGATTCCGTGCTAAGCAGTCCCATATTCTCAGCATCTGACGGACTTATATTAATTGGAGCTGCAACATCTATTTCTCCGTTTTGCAGAGCTGATAGACAACCCTGTGCAGTAGCGTAAGGCACTGTCTCAAATTCTATCTCAGTATCCCTGACCTTATCAGGCACAAGTGTCAGGAAGTCTCCCAGGGCACCTGTCAAAACACCTCCCTGGTCTGCAGAGAAAGGCATGTAGTTATTTCTGTAGCCCACCCTGATCTTTCCATGACCGGAGAGCCAGGCGATTTCTTTTGCAGTAAGATATGTATTAGTCTTTGCGGACCATATATATTTCTGAAGGAGCTTCTGGTTGTAATATGGGTTCTCATTCTGGATCTTCGCCATGGCTGAGTTCAGCTCTTTTATAAGATCCGTGCGACCTCTGGTCACAGCAAAAAAGCTCTCGGAGGAGCCAACGGAACAAACAGGCACGCACCCTTCCCTGTTGCCGTAGGATTCAACGGTTACATAGGCGTCTATTTCGCCCTTTTCAAGCATTTCAAAACTATCATCCACAGATGCATCCATGATCTCTAAGAGATTGATCTTGACACCTACATTCTCAGCCCACTTCTTGATATATTCGGCCTGCATACTGTCTTTATCAGCTGCAAATACTTTTCCGTTAAATGTATTTATATCTTCAAGACTCATTTTGTCGTTTCCGGCTTTGATGAAGATATAGTAAGTCTCCGATGTCATCGGAATCCTGGAGTAAAGGATATCCTCTGCCCTTTCTTTGGTGTAGGAGACATCGCTGAGCATGTCGATCTCACCGTTTCTTAGCATCTGTAAGAGTTCCGGCCATGTTCCATCGACATATTCGTATGTCCAACCGGTATAGGCTGCAATCTTTTGCTGATAATCGTAGGCAAGCCCCGAGCGCCTTCCAAGCTGATCAAGGTGGCAATAGGTCGATTCAAACCAGCCAACGCGGACTATCTTTTCCTCGCTGGCATTTACTTTTGCCGTAAAAGACATAAAGACAGTTCCAATCAGAATAACTGCAAGCAAAGCAATCGCAGTCATCCGAAGGACCTGTCTTTCAAGAATACTTCTATGTGATTTGTGACTCTGATTCGGTACGTGAATATTCATACTCACCTGTCGCCTAAAGAAAGTACACATTATTACATTCTAATTTTAACACAATAGAGTGAACTAAATTATTAAACGTCCATAAACATTACAAAGGCATCGAGTTGCAAAAAATATTTATCGATTTACAATAAATTTATATTGCATTTCGAAAAAAGACGTGTTATAAACAAAATATACAAGTACTTGGAGGACAACATGGATAACAAATTGAATATTTTCGTTAAGACTATCTTGGATATGTGCTTCTACTTTGGACTTTTAGCAGTTGCATCTGTCCCCTTCACCCTGAGATACTCAGTTCAGATGACGATCCGAACATTGGGTGAGCAGACAGAATACGCAGCCATAGCCGATCACTTCTGGTATGCAGTGGTTTCGATCATGGCTGTAGGAGTCTTCACACTTCTCATACTCTTCGAGCTCAGGAAAATGATGAAGACAGTAATTGATGATGACTGCTTTGTGGAAGCCAACGTAAGGAGCCTGTACCGAATGGGCACTTACGCATTTATCATCGCAGGCATCAAGCTCTTTAGATGCTTCGTATATTTCACCACCGCTGCTGTGGTCATCGCCGGTGTATTTCTTTTCGCAGGACTCTTTAGCAAGGTTCTTGCAAGAGTCTTTGACAGAGCAGTGAAATACAAGCAGGAAAATGATTTAACCATTTAACGGGGCAGGTGAAAGATATGATCGTAATAAACTTAGATGTCATGATGGCTAAGAGAAAGATGGGCCTTACGGAACTGGCCGGCAAAGTCGGTATAACCCTGGCCAATTTATCCATCCTCAAAAACAACAAAGCAAAAGCCGTAAGGCTTGAGACCCTTGATGCAATATGCAAGGCACTTGAATGTCAGCCGGGAGATATCCTGGAATATGTTGACGAAGAGGAGAACTAAGTATGGATACCAATACAAATCAGGTCGTAAACCCGCAGATGGGCACCGTGGTTCAGATGCAGCCCGTGGCAAGAGGAAACGCCGAGCACTTTAAAAAATACGGACTTTTATCTTTAGTCTTCGGACTTATCTACGGATTCTGCCTTTACAACAACCACTCAAGCATCACCTACCCAATATTCATGGTCTGCGCTCTTGTTATTTTGAAACTCATAAGAGCCAAGGATGGCTTATCCCTTATAACAGACTGCAATGGTAAAAGAGCTTTAGGAGTCTTTTACGTAATTTCCCTATTGCTGCTCTCAGTGCACAGATGCCTTACAACAAGCTTTGCCCTGAACTTCCTTGAAAGATGCGCGATCTTCCTGCTGCTCTTTAGCTACATCATTTATCTCTACGCAGACACAACAGGATTCGATATAGGCGCATGGGTGATCAGCTTACTCATCACTTTTATTAAGCCTCTTGAGCATCTTCCAAGCCCTGTTTCGGATTACAAAGCTTTGAAGAAATCCAGAGCATCCGAAGAAATCAGCGACAGGAAGAAAACCGTAAACGCTGTGCTTCTTGGCCTTGCAATTACTATCCCGCTTCTACTTGTGATAGTGCCGCTCCTTGCTTCAGCGGATGCAGTCTTTGAGCACATACTCGATGGTCTCTTTAAGGATATTGATATTCCCGAGTACATCTTCCACTCAGTAATGATGCTCTGCACAGCTATAGTAGGCTTCTGGTGTGCTTATACCATTATCACCTCCATGGTAAAGCAGGAGCTCAAGGTAAAAGTAAGGGGCGAGGGGCAAACAAATCCTGTTATAGCCATTACCTTTACAAGCATTATCGGACTTGTTTACATCCTGTTCTGCGCGATCCAGCTCCTGTACCTTTTCAGTGGAAAGATGGCTCTTCCTGCAGGCTACACCTACGCAGAGTATGCACACGAGGGATTCTATCAGCTGCTTGCTGTATGCATTTTAAACATTGTAATGGTTTCGATCTGTCAGGCATTCTTTAAAAACTCCAAGGTTTTAAAGGCTCTTTTGACAATAATCGCTGCCTGCACTTACATCATGATCGCATCATCGGCTTACAGAATGATCATGTACATAAAGGTTTATCACCTGACATTTTTAAGACTCTTTGTACTATGGTTTTTGGCAGTGCTGTGCTTCTGGCTTTCATTCCTTATCATCAGCATGTACGTGAGGAACTTCCCTGTATTTAAGGCATGCATGGTAGCCATTACCCTTGCATTTATCGCCTTCATCTATAGCAATCCCGATTACCGGATTGCAAAGTATGACCTTCAGGCAACTGCCAACAAGATTGATGAATATACTTCTGTTGCAGAATATATCGAGGACAGTCTGTCATTCGATGCCGTTCCTGCCATTAAAGATGATGCCGAAGTGCTGGCCAAATTCAAGAAGTATCATGATCATGAATATGCAAACAAGGATTTTGTAGGCTTTAGAAGATTTAACTTCTCCTACTACAGAGCTCAGAATATACTTGGAAAATAAGTTTAGCGGACACAAAAAAAGCCGGGCGAATCGAAATCGCCCGGCTTTTATAATGCCTTTATATATCAGTTGCTTGTGATATCAGCGCCGAAGTACTTGTTTGAGATCTCAGCAAGAGTTCCGTCCTCGCGAAGCTCTGAGATAGCCTGGTTAATTGCCTCTCTGAGAGAATCGTTGTCAGCACCCTTTGCAAGAGGGATTGCGTACATAGTAACTTCATCGTCCATAGCTGCAACCTTGAGCTCTGTGGTTCCTGTTGTCTTGAAGTAATCCTGAGCTGAAGTGTTGGCATTGATTGTTGCATCAACTGTTCCGTTGAGAACCAGTGTCATTGTCTCGCCGATGGTATCAACGTTTGAGCATGTTGCACCGTGAGCAATACCCATTGCCTCGTAAGTTGAACCTGCTGAGTTAGCTGTTGTCTTGCCTGCAAGATCATCGAAGGAATTGATGTCATTGTTTGAAGCAAGGGTAACAACTACAGCGTGGTCATAAGCATAAGGGTGTGTGAAATCGTATGTTTCCTTACGATCATCTGTAACGTCAACGCCGTTTGCCATCATATCGAAGGTTCCGGTTGTAACACCTGTGAGACCACCGTCAAATGCAACCTCCTGGAAATCAGGCTCTACACCAAGCTTCTTGGCAATTGCTGCTGCGATCTCTACATCAAAGCCCACAAGCTCATCTGTAGTCTCATCGTGATAAGTAAATGGTGCCCAAACACCCTCTGTAGCGATTGTGATCTTGCCTGCTGCCTTGATCCTTGCAAGGTGGTCACTTCCACCTGCAGACTCTGTGCTGCCACCGGCCTGAGCTCCACAACCTGCTACTGTAACGGCTGTAAGGACAGTCATCAGTAACATAGATAGTTTTTTTCTCATAATTTTTACTCCTTATAAAACTTCTTTTCTTAAATTAGATTGCACAAAATTCATTTTGAATAATAATACATCAGTTTTTGGTCAAACGCAAGAACTCTTTTGTCCTATCCATCTTCGGATTCTCAAAGAACTCAGCTCCCGTGCCTTCTTCCACCACTTTTCCGTCTGCCATGAATACCACTTTTGAGGACACTTCTTTTGCAAAAGAGATCTCGTGGGTCACCACGATCATGGTCATGCCCTCATGTGCCAGCTCCCTCATAACTTCCAGAACTTCCGCCGTAAGCTCAGGATCCAGTGCCGATGTAGGCTCGTCAAAATAAATAATATCGGGGTCCGTCGCCAGGGCTCTTGCTATTGCAACTCTCTGCTGCTGACCACCCGATAACTGGCTCGGATACTGCCCTGCATAATCTGCCATTCCGACTTTCCTCAGAACTTCAAGCGCCTTCTTTTCAGCTTCCTTGGCATGCACATGTCTTGCTGAAGTAAGGCCAAGCGTCACGTTGTGAAGAACTGTCTTGTTGGCAAAGAGGTTGTAGTTCTGGAACACAAAACCCGTCCTCTTTCTGATAGATGAAATATCATCTCTGGAAACTTTCGGAAGATGATAGGTCTTTTCCCCAAAGACAAGGTCTCCCTCGTCGGCTTTCTCAAGGAAATTTATGCAGCGAAGAAGCGTGGTCTTGCCTGAGCCCGAAGGCCCAAGGATTGATACCACATCGCCCTTTTCAACAGTGAGGTCGACGCCCATAAGGACCTCGGTGGCGTCGAACTTTTTATGTAAATTTTTAACTTCAAGTAATGCCATATATCCTCCATAAGGAGCTTATTTTCTGACTCCGTAGCTTCCAAGAATCTTCTCGCCCTTCTTCTGCACAAAGGTAAGCACCGTACAGAACAAAAGGTATACGATTGCAACCTCGATGTAGAGCGGCAGATAGTTGTAGGACTGTCCTGCAATCTGCTTGGTTCTTGTAAACATCTCGACAACGGTGATGCTTGAGGCAAGAGATGTGTCTTTTACCATGCTGATAAGCGCGTTAAACAGAGACGGGAATGCTGTCCTGAAGGACTGCGGAAGAATGATGTGCCACATGATCTGCATAAAGTTCATGCCGACACAGTAGCCTGCTTCAAGCTGTCCTGCCGGAACTGCCTCCATTGCAGCCCTCATGGTCTCTGCGCTGTAGGCTCCCTCGTTGATGGTGAACACGATAACCGCCATGACAAAGGGGTTTGCGTGAATTCCGATAAGCGGAAGTCCGTAGAATGCCACCATGAGCTGAACCAGAAGAGGCGTTCCTCTTATGACCCAGATATAAAATCTGCAGATCTGCTTAAGGACCGGCACCTCTGCAAACTGAACCATGGCCACAAGCACCGCCAGGACCGTTGAGAGGATAAAGGCGATGATTGCCAGTGGCAGTGTGACTTTGAGTCCGAATTCCAATATTTTGGGAAAAGAGCTGATGAGCAGCTCCATTGTCTTTTGACTAATCATTAAACTTTCTAAGCTCCGAATATGCCATAGGTACGGCAATTAATAGTGATAAAACATCTGCACAGGCCTGAGCCATCTCAACGCCCTGAATTCCAAGAAACTGCGGAAGGATCAGGATCAGCGGGATAAAGCAAAAGCCGTTTCTTGCTGATGCTGTGACTGATGCCTTGAAGCCCTTTCCGATGGACTGAAGCATCATGTTGCTGATAACAATTGCGCCGGATAGAGGAGTCGACATGCACATGTAGCGCAGCGCCGTGGTTCCAACTTCCTTGGCGTACTGCAGGGTCTGAGCCGAATCAAGGTCGGCTGCTGCCTTTTCTCTGAAGAACAGGCTGATGATCTGCGGCGCGAATCTGTAGAAGATGGCGCCGATGATGATCAGGAATATGGTTGAATACTTAACGCAGAACCAGAAGCCCTCTTTTACCCTCTTGGTAAGGCCTGCGCCGTAGTTGAAGGAACAAACCGGCTGATAGCCCTGGCCGAATCCGATGAGCGCTGAGCCCATCATCAACATAAGTCTTCCGGCAACGCTCATACCGGCAATGGCTGCATCTCCGCCGATGGCTCCGGCTGTACGATTGAGGAGCAGTGTGGAAATAGCTGCAAGGCCCTGACGGAAAAGAGATGGCGCACCTCCGTTTAGTACTTCAAGAAGGTAATGCCAGTTGAGCTTGACGTTGCTAAAGCTCATCCTGATATTCTCGCCCTTGCTGGTTCCGATGAACAGTACGATAAAGCTTGTGAGCTGGCCCATCACTGTTGCGATGGCTGCGCCTCTTACCTGCATGTGGAAAACCAGGATAAGGAGCGGGTCAAGAACCATGTTCATAACCGCGCCTGACATAAGTCCTATCATGGCGTAGACAGCGCTTCCCTGGAAACGGAGCTGGTTGTTTATGACAAACTGAGCCATCATAAATGGCGCTCCAAAAAGGATTATCCTCATGTAGTCTATGGTGAACTGCATTGTTGTGTCCGTAGCTCCGAGGAACTGTGCTATTGGTGCAGCGAAAATATTTCCTACAATGGCGAAGATGACTCCGACGATTGCCGCCATGGCAAAGCCGGTGGATGCCATCTCATTAGCTTCCTTGTGGTTTCCTGCTCCAAGCATTCTGGAGAGGTAATTGCCGGATCCGTGTCCGAAGAAGAATCCAAAGGCCTGGATAATGGCCATTACCGTGAACACCAGTCCAACGGATGCTGTAGCTGCGGTGTTCACCGCCGGGTTATCGGATACTCTCGCCACAAAGAATGTATCCGCTGTGTTGTAGATTGCTGTCACCAGCATACTGATGATTGTTGGTACCGAGAGCGATAGGATAAGCTTCGGAACCGGCGTGGTTGTGAGATATTCACGCCTGTCTCTTGGTTGTTTCATTTATCTTTAGCATTCCTTTTGCACAATTTGTTTGTATGTAATCTATGGTATCACACCTGTCAAGTCTTTGAGTCAGTGGGGACGTTTCACTTTGACTCATTTTGAGTCACCGGGGACGTTTCACTTTGACTCAAAATGAGTCAAAGTGAAACGTCCCCACTGACACAAAACTGAAACGTCCCCGGTGACACATATCAATCTTCTTTCAATGCGTCGAACTTAGCTTTCATGGTAGGATTGTTCCTTGTGAGCTTTTTGACACTTACATCCTCTACCTTGCTGGTAGCAATACGCAGCTGATTATCCGAACCCTGGAGCTCTTTCTTTACCTTCTCAAGGTGCTGTATTGTCTTGTCTATCTCATCAATAGCTTTGTCAAAGTGACTGTGGGCAAGCTCATAGTTTCTGCCAAAGTCATCCTTGAACTTCATCAGGGAATCTTCGAAGTTTGAAATGTCGATGTCCTGATTGCGCACCATTGCAAGCTCCTGTTTGTAGGTAAGCGCATTTATTGCCGCGTTCCTAAGGAGAGTTATCATAGGAATAAAGCACTGTGGACGAACCACGTACATCTTGTCATACTTGTAGGAAACATCAACGATTCCTGCATTGTAGAGCTCAGAATCACTCTCGAGGAGGGATACAAGTACCGCGTATTCACAGTTCTTTTCCTTCCTGTCCTTATCAAGCTCCTTGAAGAAATCCTCGTTCTTGTGCTTGGATGCTGTCTCGTCCATCTCGTTTTTCATCTCAAACATGATGGAAATGATCTCTACACCGTTTTCGTCCGTTTCGCGGTAGATGTAGTCGCCTTTACTTCCGCTTCTTATGTCATTGTCTTTTTCAAAATATGCATTCCTGAAAGCTGTAGCCCTGAGCTGATTGAACTGGATCTCGCAGTGCTGCTCCAGGGTCTCGCCCACCATCTTAGTGGACATCTTGGTCTTTAAGTCCTTGTAGAACTCAACTTCCTTCTCTTTCTGTTCAAGCAGAACTTTACCGCGGTCCTTCTCCTGCTGAAGCTGATTCTCAAGGTCATGGGCCTTTTCAGAGAGTTCAAGTTCCGTTTCGTGAGCTTTCCTGGTCAGCTCATCGAGCCTTGCCTGCTTCTCATCCTCAACCTTCTTGACTGCCTCCATTACAGCGAGCTTCTGCCTGTCGTCACTGCTCTGCATTTCAAGAGACAGCTTGGTGTTCTTCTCCTGCTCTTTTCTCAGAAGTTCTTTGAGTTTGTCTGCTTCTGAAGCTTTCTCTTCCTTCAGCTTCTCGATCTCTTTGGTCTTTTCTTCTTTTAGCTTGTTTATCTCTTCTTCGTACTGCTGCCTGGTCTTCAGTACTACTTTATCTTCAATTGATTCCAGCTCCTTGGCATGCACTTCATTAAGGTGTTTCTGAAGCTCTTCAGTTCTTCTTGTCAGGTCTTTTTCAAATTCCTTATCCCTAATCTGCTGCACGATTGAGCTAAGCTCTGTATCATCTACCGTAAATGCCTGTCCACAATGTGGGCACTTAAGTTCTGCCATAGTTATTTCCCCCTGTTATATAGTTTGATTACCCATTGGATAATTATAACATGTTCCGCCACCTCTTTGGTGAGTCACCGGGGACGTTTCAGTTTGACTCATTTTGAGTCAAACTGAAACGTCCCCAGTGACTCACTTTACGTATTGAATAGTTATTCATGTTATAATATAAGAAATATTTATTTGTATATTATCGTACATGTCACCCTTTACTCTCAATCGGAGGATACGACTATGATGATGAAGATTCCTGCAGGCACCGTAATTATTCAGGAAGGTGAATCCAACATGGATATGTACAAGATCATATCCGGTCACGCAGAGATATACACGGGCTATGGTACTGAAAACGAATCAATTCTGTCCATCAAATCCAAGGATGATTATTTTGGAGAAATGGGACTCTTTACCGGAGGAAAGCCGGCTGTTTACACGGTTGTTGCCTACTCGGATCTTTTACTTATGCGTATCACAGAAGCCGATATAGATGAATTCATCCTAAAAAACCATGTAGACGTCTACAAGATAATGAAGCATTTTGCAGAAACCATGTACAGTATGAAATTCGGGATGGACATGGTCATGGAGGACAGGACACTTTCCAGCAACAATGCTCGTCTTAAAAAATTCTCAGGCTTTTATACAAAAATGTTTGCACAATATAACGCAACGATGATGATGGATCCAATGGCACACTTTAACCAGAAGGCATAATTTATTTTTCAGGAGGTAATGGCTATGGTATATAGAGATTTTCAAGGAATAAAGCTTTCAGGTCTCGGTTTTGGCGCAATGAGACTCCCGGTAATTGACGGTGATGACAGTAATATCGATAAGCCCAAGGCTTTTGAGATGGTGGACAAGGCCATGTCCGAAGGCATCAATTATTACGACACTGCCTGGGGCTACCACAACGGTAACTCCGAAATTGTCATGGGCGAAGCCCTCGCCAAGTATCCGAGGGAGAGCTTTTATATTGCCACCAAGTTCCCCGGCTATGACCTTTCAAACATGTCCAAGGTAAAAGAGATCTTTGAAAAGCAGCTGGAAAAGACCGGCATGGAGTACTTTGACTTTTATCTCTTCCACAATGTCTGCGAGATGAACATCAATCAGTACCTCGATCCAAAGTTTGGAATTTTCGATTATCTGATGGAGCAGAAAAAGAATGGCAGGATTAAACATCTTGGTTTTTCCTGCCACGGTGAAATGGAGACATTAAAGCGCTTTATTGATGCCTATGGCGAGCACATGGAATTCTGCCAGATTCAGCTCAATTATCTTGACTGGAAGTTCCAGGACGCCAAGGCTAAAGTAGATCTTTTAAATGAAAAGGGAATTCCCGTTTGGGTTATGGAGCCCCTCCGCGGAGGTAAGCTGGCAAAACTCGATGACAAGTTCGAAAACGAGTTAAAAGAGCTAAGACCGGATGAAGCAATTCCCGCCTGGGCTTTCAGGTTCCTTCAGAGCACAAAGGGTGTAACCATGGTGCTCTCAGGCATGTCCAATATGCAGCAGCTTGAGGATAACATTAAGACCTTCAAGGAAGATAAGCCTCTTAATGAAAAAGAAATGGCGGCTCTCATGTCCGTTGTCGACAGAATACTCGAGAGAAAGTCCATTCCATGCACAGCCTGTCACTACTGCGTGAGCCACTGCCCACAGGGTCTTGATATACCACATCTGATCTCTCTTTATAATGAACACTTTATTACAATCGAAGGCGGAGGATTCGACTTCATCGCACCAATGGCGCTTTCAGCCATTCCCGATGAGAAAAGACCTGCATCCTGCCTCCACTGCCACAGCTGCGAGCAGGTTTGCCCTCAGCAGATAAAGATTTCCGACATGATGAGCGATTTCGTTTCTGAAATCGGATAAAATGAACCCTGGGGACGGAGTCAGTGGCTCATTTTCTGACAATTATTCCAAAAAGAAACTTCTTTCTGAAAATGAGCCACTGACTCCGTCCCCAGGGTTCATTTATCTCTTATACATCGGAATAGTCTGCAGTTTGTGCAGGTTCAGTCTATGCAACCTGTCGATTTTCTCTTTTATCTCCAGGTCCTCAATCTCTCCTGTCCTTACATACTTATCCAGCATTGCATAAGTAAATCCAAGCTTGTCTTCATCTGACATTCCTGAAAGTCCGTCGGATGGAGTCTTGTGAATAAGCTCAGAAGGAAGTCCCAGCTCATCACCGATCTGAAGCATCTCGCAAACAAGGAAGTCTGAGCAGGGGCTGAAATCGCCTGCTGCGTCGCCGTACTTGGTTGAATAACCAACGTAGTCCTCGGAAGCATTGCAGGTATTAGCCACACGTCCGCCCTCGGGAAGTGACTGCGCAATTGCATAGAGTGTAGTCATTCTAAGTCTTGGCGGAGTGTTTATGATTGCGTCCTTACCGGGCTCAACGCCTGCTGCCTTAAGAGCATTCATCTCGCCCTCAAAAGCCTCAGCGATGTTGACGGTGTAATTTCTGATTCCCAGAAACTCAACAACCTTCTGTGAATCCGAGATGTCTTTTTGCTCGCCGTTAGGCATCATAACGCCTACCACGCGCTCTTTTCCCAGAGCTTTAACAAGGAGCGCTGCGACAATCGTTGAATCCTTGCCTCCGGAAATACCTATGACAGCACTGGCCTTCGGACCGTTATTCGAAAACCACTCCTGAATCCAGGATACAATATTTTCTATTTCTATTTTGGCATCAAAGCACCTCATTCTCCATCCTCCAATTTATGCATCTCTGAAGGTAATCAACGTAGTCAGGGTTCTTGCACATTCCCTTGCCTTCAACGTCGGAAACCTTAGCTACATCCTGTCCATTGCAGGCTGTTGTCTTCATAACGATGTTGAGAGCAGGAACCTTGGTATCATTTGAAATGTAGGTTCCGATTCCGAAAGCAACCTTTGCACGTCCAGCAAAGTGTGCATTGATGTCGTTAGCACGCTTGAAATCAAGGCTGTCACTAAAGAGCAGTGTCTTTGTGGCAGGATCGATGCCAAGGCTCTCGTAGTGCCCTATCATCTTCTCGCCCCACTCGATCGGATCTCCTGAGTCATGTCTTACACCTGAGAAGAGAGTTGAGAATGTCAGCTGGAAGTCACGCAGGAAGCAGTCTGTAGTGATTGCATCCGTGAGTGCTGTTCCGTTTAAGATTCCGTACTCCTTTACCCAGTAGTCAAGGGCGTACCAGTTTGAGTATGCAGGGTTGTGCTTGTGGTTACCCTGACCTACGCACATGATCCACTCGTGAGCCATGGTTCCTACAGGAGTAACTCCGTGTCTCTTGGCAAGAAGCACGTTTGATGTTCCGACAAACTTTGAGCCTGTTCCGTCGAGCTTTGCTTCCTTAAGCTTAAGTACTGCAAGCTCCTGAGCCTCAGCTGAGAGCCTTCTCCTAAGGCCGAACTCTGAGAACGCCCCGATCTTGTATGTTCCATCTGTTAAAAGAGCTATCTTCTCATCGAGCTTTTTCTCAAATGATTCCATGAGCTCCTCATAGTCATAATTCATTCTGAAGTAAACTTCGTTAACGATTGCAAGTGTAGGGATCTCATACATTGATGTGTTGAGCCAGGTTCCGTTGGTCTCGATGGAAAGTCCGCACTCAGCATCGGTTGTGATGGTGAAGTCCTCATATCTTGGGTGCCACAGGCGAAGGAAGTCAACGTAGGACTTCTTGATCCACTTGATGTTTGCAAGGTAGTTAAGCTCATCCTCAGTAAAGTTTAGGTCGCAGTAGAGATATATCTGTCTCTTGATCTCCTCAACCATCTCGGCTGTGAACTTCACGTCCTTGTTACGGCACCTGAAGGTCCAGGTTGTGGTGTAATCAGGGAAGTTGTGATAGATTGCCTGTCCCATTGAAAATTTGTACAGGTCTGTTTCAAGTAAGCTGTCAATAATTGGATTCATTGGATCCTCCTCTAATTTTCCTGTCTTAAGCAGGTAATTTCTAAATATAACATTTATGTCATCTGACAGATCCATTGGATTTTCGCGGATTTCGGTTCCGCTCACCTGCACAATGGTCCGATCCACCAGATTAAATGTATGATCCGGATAAATTGGCCCGAGCTTCTCTACATAGGAAGGCTCACCCGTATACCAGTTAAAGTGTGCGCTGTCCGGGGCTATCCCTGCGGATGAAAAGAGCTCTTTTCCCCATGCGACCCAGTTCTCGTGGGTGAAGGTACCGTCGAGGCCGATCTTCTTATCGTCGATGATGGCAACGGTAACCCTTGGGTTATCTCTGAACATCTCTTTGACGAGCTTGTAACGTACAGTGAAAGGAAGGAAGTCTTTTCCCCTGTCCTCCTGATAACCGCACACGGCGATGATCATTCTGTCATTCTCGTCTAAAGCTCTTTTTACAAGAGATTCATGTCCCTTATGAAACGGTATAAAGCACCCGAAAACTATTCCTATATTATCCATAGGCCATCTCCTTAAAAAACGCCTTCTCAATTATAGCATTTCAGCCAAGAGCGTTTGCGATATCTGCGATAAGATCTTCCTTGTCCTCAAGACCGCAGCTCATTCTTACAAGTCCTGCAGGGATTCCTGCTTCAAGGAGCTGCTCATCGGTCATCTGTCTGTGTGTTGATGTTGCAGGATTCAGGCAGCATGTCCTTGCATCTGCAACGTGGGTCTCGATGGCTGCCAGTTTAAGCTTCTTCATGAAGCTCTCTGCCGCTGCTCTTCCGCCCTTAAGCTCGAAGGAAACAACTCCGCAGCCGCCGTTTGGCATGTACTTCTTAGCCAGCTCGTAGTATGGATCAGACTCAAGTCCGGGATAGTTGACCTTGGCTACTTCCTCTCTTGTCTGAAGGAACTTTGCAACAGCAAGGCCGTTCTCAACGTGGCGAGGCATACGCACATGAAGTGACTCAAGACCAAGGTTTAAAAGAAATGCATTCTGAGGTGACTGTATGCAACCAAGGTCACGCATCAGCTGTGCTGTAGCCTTTGTGATGAAAGCGCCGGCGTTTCCGAACTTCTCGGCATAAACAATTCCGTGGTAGGACTCATCAGGTGTTGTAAGTCCCGGGTATTTATCTGCATGAGCCATCCAGTCGAACTTGCCGGAATCAACGATAACTCCGCCAACTGCTGCTCCGTGGCCGTCCATGTACTTGGTGGTTGAATGTGTAACGATATCTGCGCCCCACTCGATAGGCCTGCAGTTTACAGGTGTAGGGAATGTGTTGTCCACGATAAGCGGAACTCCGTGTCTGTGTGCTGCATTTGCAAATCTCTCAATATCAAGAACTGTAAGCGCAGGGTTTGCGATGGTCTCACCGAACATTGCTCGTGTGTTGTCCTTAAATGCTGCATCCAGCTCCTCATCGGAAGCTGTAGGTGAAACGAATGTAACATCGATGCCCATCTTCTTCATGGTAACTTCGATGAGATTGAAGGTTCCGCCGTAGATTGATGAAGAAGCTACGATGTGACTTCCTGCCTCGCATATATTAAACAGGGCAAAAAAGTTTGCTGCCTGTCCCGAAGATGTCAGCATTGCTGCAGTTCCGCCCTCCATGGCAGCGATCTTGGCTGCAACATGATCATTAGTGGGGTTCTGAAGTCTTGTGTAGAAATAGCCGGAAGCCTCAAGGTCAAAGAGCTTTCCCATATCCTCACTGGTATCATATTTAAAAGTAGTAGACTGAATGATCGGGATCTGCCTGGGCTCTCCGTTTCCGGGAGTATATCCCGCCTGTACACACTTTGTTCCAATTCCCTGCTGACTCATTTTCAATTCCTCCAAAAGCTTTTTTTAGATTCTACCTCACAGTATTATACTAATATTGCCCTCAAAAGTATAGCGCACGGGTCATACTCTTTTTATGCTTTTTTTAGACACATTGACGCAAAACCATAGTAAAATTATCATGTAAAGGTGTTTGTTTCTCTTAAAGGCGGCTGTGCTTATGTTCATGACCCTTAAAAGAACTAAAATACTCGGCTGGGGTATGGCCATCAGTTTCCTGATGATCCATATCCTGATGATCTGCGTCTTTTATAAGTGCGGCGTTACGCCTATGGTGATCTTTAACGCATTCAGCATTGTCTTTTACATCTTTATGCTCTTTGTTCTATATAAAGAGTGGTTCCCCTTCTTTGCAGTTGCCATATATCTGGAAGTTGCAGCCCACATGACCTGCTCTGTCATTCTTACCGGCTGGAACAGCGGATTTCAGATAACGCTTATAGGTATGAGCGTTCTTGCCCTTTATTCGGAATACACAGGAAGAGCCCTTAAGCTTAAGATTATCAGAATGATGCCTGCATGCATTCTCGGCATGTTTCTTTATCTTGGTTCTTACGTGTATCTTCAGTATCACCCGGCTCCATACTCCCTTCCTGCAAAAACTGAATTTGCACTATCCCTCTTATGGGGCGTTATTGTATTTGTGATCATGCTGTTTGTCCTGCAGCTCCTGGTCTACATCGCAATCTCCTCCGAGAACCAGCTTGAATACCAGCTCTCCCACGACAAGCTCACAGGTCTGCCCAATCGCTACTACCTATCCACTCAGTTTGAGAATGTTGAAAAAGAGAATTCGGACTACTGGATTGCCATCTCAGACATCGATAATTTTAAGAAGATAAACGACAACTACGGTCACAACTGCGGAGACTACGTACTCAAAACAATAGGTGAAATATTCGGAAAGAAAGATGTTCTTGTAGGTCGCTGGGGCGGGGAAGAATTTCTTTTCCTAAGGAAGATGGATAAAGACACTGATCCCTTTAAGTATGTTGATGACATAAGAAAAGAAATTGAGCAGACCGACTTCAGTTATGAGGGTCAAAAGCTCGCCGTTACCATGACCTTCGGAATGTCATATTTCAAGGGAAGTGACGGACTCTACGGCGCCATCAGAGATGCGGATGAAAAGCTCTATGCCGGCAAGCACAGCGGCAAGAATAAGGTTGTGAATGTTATGAGCGGCGGAAGTGACAGCGCAACCTCCTATCAGGATCCGCTCACCAGGGTCAAGAACAAACCTGCTTATGAGAAGATGATCGAATCCTTGAACTGGGATATTCAAAATAAAACCGCTCAGTTCGGTATCGTTATAATTAAGCTCTTAGACGTTGCCATGATAAATGAGAGATACGGGCACGATAAAGGAAACGACTACATCGTCGGTGCTTCCAAGATTATTTGCCAGATATTTGTGAACTCCCAGGTATTCAGGATCGGCGGAGATGACTTTGCGGTAGTTCTGACTAACAGGGATTATTATGACAGGGATAAGCTCTTTGAGGAGCTTAAAGACAGATATAAAGAAACTGCTGAGAATAGTGCAGTATCAGCTTGGGAGCGGTACAATGCAAGCTGCCGGTTGTCTGTTTACGCTGACGGCGATGAAAGTGTTGAAACTGTACTCAGTAAATGAGTCAAACTGAAACGTCCCCAGTGACTCAAAATGAGACAATCTGAAACGTCCCCGGTGACTCAAAAAAAGGAGTCAATGAGAACCGTCCCCATTGACTCCATATAATTAAAGTAGATGTGCTCTGAGCTCTTCTGGGCTCTGACTTGAAAGGTATGCAGGTGGAATGTCGAGCATTGTCTTGCAGCCCTTGGCGCCTTCTGCCTGGAGCTTGTATGCTGCTCTTGCAACAGCAACAAGTACGCTGGTTGTGAACTCAGGGTTTGAATCAAGCTTTAAGCTGTACTCGATGATGTGGTTGTGCTCCTTGTCAGCACCGGTCTTACCGCTTCTGAATACGAATCCGCCGTGAGCCATTCCGCTGTGGTTCTTAAGGAGCTCCTCTTCGCTGATGAAGTGAACTGTTGTGTCGTAGTCAGCGAAGTAGTTGGGCATCTCCTTGATCTCTTTCTCTACAGCTGCAGCGTCTGCGCCTTCCTCAAGGACTACGAAGCACTCTCTTGTGTGCTTGTCTCTTGTGGTGAGCTCAGGGTTCTTGCCGCTTCTTACTGCCTCAAGTGCGCTTTCTACAGGGATTGTGTACTGCTTGGCATTCTTGACACCCTTAACTCGTCTGATGGCATCTGAGTGTCCCTGAGATACGCCCTTGCCCCAGAATGTATAGTCGTTACCGTCAGGAAGAATAGCATTTGAATATACTCTTGCAAGTGAGAACATTCCGGGATCCCATCCGCAGGAGATAACAGCAACCTTGCCGGCTTCCTTAGCTGAAGCATCAACGTTTGCAAAGTGCTCAGGAATCCTTGCGTGAGTGTCAAAGCTGTCTACTACGTTAAAGAGCTTTGCATACTCAGGAGTCTGAACAGGAAGATCGGTTGCGCTTCCGCCGCAAAGGATCATTACATCGATCTTGTCTTTCCAATCAGCAGCTTCGCTGACAGAAACAACAGGAACACCGGCAGTCCTGATAGAAAGAGATGCCGGATCTCTTCTTGTGAAAACAGCTACAAGCTCCATGTCGGGAGCAGCTGCAACTGCGAGTTCTACGCCTTTTCCAAGGTTACCGTAACCAAGGATACCAATTCTGATACTCATTAAATTTCCTCCTCCAAACTGATAAATCATGTGCAATTAAAGTGTATTATACAGCAAAAGATGGTATACTAAAAGAAAAAAAAGGGGGTTTTTGGGTATGCTAAGTGAGTACACCAAGATACCAGCATCAATGAATTCGAATGTGGCCCTCAAAATAATACCCGGCCACTACGCTACCACCCACTCTCATATCACCAATTATATGGAGATTGGTACCATGAAGACTCGTTGCAGCGAAGCTCATGGTGTAGCAGCAATTCTAGCAATGCACTACACAATTTCCACGCCTGTGGATACCATTGTATGTGCTGACGGAACTGAAGTTATCGGAACTTACCTTGCAGAAGAGCTCACAAGAGCCGGAGTTCTCAATTACAATGCACACAGAACAGTCTATGTCATTGCGCCTGAGTACACAGCAAGCGGCCAGATCATCTTCCGCGACAATCTTCAGCTGGCCATCAGAGGCAAACACGTACTGCTTCTTATGGGCTCACTTACAACCGGAAGAACTTTAGAGCACCTCATGGAGGGTGTACGCTACTACGGAGCCAACGTATCCGGTGCCTGCGCAATCTTCAGTGCGGTAAAAGAAGTTGATGGCATACTTGTAAATGCCGTATTCCACCCTGAAGAAATACCTAACTACCAGTCCTATTCACCGGCTGAGTGTCCGCTTTGCAAAAACGGAACACCAATCGATGCACTGGTTAACAGTTTTGGCTACAGCGAGCTAAAATAATTTTTGAGTATCATGCAGGGTTGGCGCCGAGAGCATCAGCGCCGACCCTTTTTATATATGGAGGAAAAAATGGGAAAAAAGTCGATCAAAGAGGATAAGAATGTTTACTTCGTAGCCAGGGAAGAAGCAGGCCTTACCAGAGCCCAGGCCAGCGAGCTTATCGGAACCATCAGCGAGAGCCGTCTTGAGAAGCTTGAGACCGGCAAGACAGCCATCGTTCCGGAAGACGTCGTTGATATGGCTCTTGCCTACAAGAAGCCCGAACTTTGCAACTACTACTGCACACATGAATGTCGTATAGGAAAAGACTCTGTTCCGGAAGTTAAGAATGCCAGCCTATCCGAGATTGTTCTTGGAATGCTTGCAGCCCTTAACTCTCTCGATGACCAGAAAAACCGTCTTATCGACATCACAGCAGACGGCGTCATCTCAGATGATGAGCTTCCTGATTTCGTAAGCATAGAGAAGCAGCTCGATCTTATCGATTCAACAGTAGAGTCCCTCAAGATCTGGGTTGCCAGCACAATTGCAGACGGCAAGATCAATAAAACAAAATTGCAGAATTTAAGAAAACAATAAAAAATTTATTCTTTATTTACAATCTCTGTCACTTAATGTGTTATGCTCAATATAGCACTAATTAGTGATGGAGATTTCGTAAATGGCATCTGGCGATCATAACCAACAGGATACCAGAAAGATTGCGGAATACGTGATCAAAAATATCGATACTGCCCTTGAAAACGGCTGGATAAAGGTATATTATCAGCCGGTTATTCGTTCGCTCACAGGGCAGCTTTGTGGTGCAGAATCCCTGGCCAGATGGGTCGATCCCGAACTCGGATTTCTTTCCCCCGACAAATTCATAGGTGCTCTCGAAGCAAGCCGTCAGATTCACAAGTTGGACTGCTTTATCGTGAACAAAGTCTGCTCTGACATCTCAGAGCGCATAAACAATGGACTCGATGCCGTTCCGGTATCGGTGAATTTTTCGCGCCTTGATTTCGAAGCCACGGATATGCTTAAGGTCCTCGAAGATGCCATAACAAAATATGACATTCCCAAGGACTATATTCACGTGGAAATAACAGAGAGCATGATCGTATCCGATGCTGACCTGATGCGCAGAGTCATCGACAGCTTCAGAGATGCAGGCTATGAAGTATGGATGGACGACTTCGGTAGCGGATACTCCTCTCTTACCCTTCTAAAAGACTATTACTTTGACACCCTCAAGATGGATATGGACTTCCTTAAGTCTTTCACAGACAGATCCAAATCCATCATGACATCAGCCATCTCCATGGCCAAAGACATAAACATCATGACTTTGGCAGAAGGTGTGGAGACTGCTGAACAGGTGGAGTTTTTAAAGTGCATCGGCTGTGGCATGCTTCAGGGCTACTTCTACGGACAGCCTATGCCTGTAGATAAATTCTTTGCACACATTGAAGAATTTGGCATAACAATAGAACCCAGGCAGTGGCGGCATTATTATCAGGAAGCAGGTTTTGTTGCAAGATACACGAATGAGCCTTTAGAGATCATTGAGGATGATGGAGAGAACTTCAGGACTCTCTTCATGAACGATGAGTACAAGAGGCAGATCCAGCTAAAGACCTCTCTTTCCCTGGAAGAGCTTGATAACCTCATTTACAAGACCAAGTCGCCTCTTTTAAAGAAATATCGCGAATTTGCAAACAAGCTGGAGGCCACTAAGAACCTTGAGGCCTTCTACTACACCTATAACGGAAACATATTGTGTCTTCAGGCAAAAGAGATTGTTGAACACGGAGGAAGGCACATAATAAAAGCTTCTAACCGCAACATCTCCATGGACATCAATTTAAGGAAGCAGAATAACGTAGACAATAAGCTCAAGGAATTAAACCACATCTTTGAGTCTGTTCTTGTGATCAATCCCAGCAGAAACACAATCGCCCCTCTGCTTGGAAACTTCGCATACTCCGGCAGGGACTCAGACGAGACCATCGGTGTTTTATCCGAAAATATAAAGAGAATGGCTGACAATATCGTGGCTGCGACCGACAGAGAAAAGTTTCTTGAATTTGCTGACTTTGAAACCCTCGGCGAGCGCATCGGGCACTCCGAAAAAGGCTTTATCGAAAATATATTCAGACTCAGACAAAGAGACGGAAATTACGCATGGCGAGAAGTTGCCATCATGATGATCCCCGGCACTCATGGAAAAGAGTTTATGATAAGCACCAAGGCAACAGCCGATGATGCCCAAAAGGTCCTTGCCAGGAACACCGCAGTTTTCGACATATCGCATTACAGCAACGCTAACCTTGATCCGTCCCTATTTACCAAGATGTGGGAGAATATTTTATCGGGCGCTTCCGTCAAGTTCTTCTGGAAAGACAGAAACCGCAGGTTCCTTGGTGCCAGCAAGGCGTTCCTTGAGTTCTTTGAACTTACCATCGATGACATTACCGGTAAGACCGATGAAGAAATGAACTGGCACATTAATAATGCCGACTTTCATAACGATGAGATCGATGTTCTAAATGAGGGCGCCTACATCAAAAACGCCCCGGGTCAGTGTATTGTAAACGGTGTTGTCCACAACATTATGACCAACAAGAGTCCCATCTATGTCAACGGGCAGATAGTGGGGCTAATGGGTTATTTTATAGACATTGACCAGGAACTTGAACGTCTTGATAAGCTTTATCAGGAAAGAAGACTCGATAGCGTAACCGGCCTTATGAATTTAGCAGCCTTAGCAGAAGTCAGCAAAAGCTATTCCCAAAACTATTTAAGCAACGGTGTTGATTTCACTCTGTTGATCATAAGAAACGATACTCATCAGCGAATAATAAAGGACTTTGGAGAAGATTTCGCTAACAGGCTCCTGAAAAAGATTGGAGATACGATTGTCGAAAGCTCCGAAGGAAGCGGCGCTGTAGCAAAATGTCTTTCGTCTGACTTTGCGCTGCTGACGAATATATGTGATCCTTCTGAGCTTGATATTCTTAAGAATAATATTCAGACAGAGCTTAGCAAAATAAAAGAGCTTGACGGCAACAACATAACCCTTAAGATAAGGATTGCCTCCAAGCTCCGCAGCGACGAAGGAATAACCGACGAAAACATGTATTCCGCGGTCCTTCAGGAATTTATGTGATCATTGTAAACTGGCCTTAATGTAGTTCCAAAGCTCCGTGGTGGGCTGAGGAAAATAATGAATTCCATCCGTTTCACTTACTGTAACGGTACTGCTATTTTTAATGTATTTATAGAGGGGTATAATTTTTACCCCTCTTTTATTTGCCCAGGCCTCAAGAGATTCGTTGTACCTTATCTGATTTGCATTAGGATAATACAGGTAATCAACATCTATCAAAAGACATTCATCCACAGTGGGACCTACTGTACCTGCCACTATGGTCTTCCCCTTTTCAAGCAGGCTGTCATAATATACCTCATACTGGCTAAAATCACCAAAGTTATTGCACCCCATCCAGGTAACAAGCGTATCGAAATTATCGATGCCATAGCTCTCAATCCAGGGAACCATATCCTTGTATGAAGCTCCGTCTTTACAATAAACCATCATTCCATCTATATTCTGCCCAAGAATCTCACTGACATCTCCGCTGAACATGTCAACACTCCTTGAGTCTCCCACATAGAGGATCTTTCCATATCCGTTATAGCCCGAAGACTCCTTGACCTCCGCTGCAGCACTCTCAGCAGGTGCAGAGTTCTCAGCAGTCACAGAGCTCTCCACAGCCGCAGCATCCTTAGTATCAACAGCTTGTGGCAGACTTGTCATGCCCTGTGTGACAGACACAAAGCTCACAATCATTGCAATAATGATGGAACAGACATTTTCCATAAATCAAAGTTCCTTTCTCAGTACTCCATAATAGCCTGCAGTATATCCATTTGATCTCTGCAATACTTAGTATACACTGATTGCATAGCATCACGGAAGCGAAGTTTTTCTTCAGGCGAAAGCTCGATCACGGTAATACCACTTTTCTCTGCAACTTCTCTGGAACGCTTTTCTCTCTCTTCCCACAACACGCGCTCATAAAGTGCCGACTCTCTGGCGCACTCCTCTATGATCTTCTGATCACTCTCTGAGAGTTTGTCCCAAACTGCCTTGGAGCATATCTGAAGCTCCGGAACTCTTGTGTGCTCATCTATAGTGTAGTATCTGGCAACCATGTAGTGCCTCATAGCCTCGTAGGAAGGCCAGTTGTTCTCAGCTCCGTCAACAAGTCCCTGCTCAATGGCAGAATATACTTCAGAATATACGATCTTGGACGGGTTTGCTCCAAGAGCCGATACCATGTCCGCCATCATATCGGACTCCTGAACTCTTATATTCATGCCCTTTATATCCTCAAGGCAGGTAATAGGCGATGTGCTGTAGAAGTTTCTCGCACCGGCGTCATACCAGGACAGCCCCACCAGATCGTGATCTCTTGTTTTTAAAAGAAATTCATCCCCGATCTCACCGTCAAGAACACGCCACATATGCTCCGGTCCGCTGTAAAGATAGGGCATCTGAAGCACATTCATCTCAGGCATGTACTCAGCAAGCTGCGACAGGGATATTCTTGCAAAAGCAATGCCACCGTACTGCATCTGCTGAATAACCTGCATCTCACTTCCAAGCTCCGCATCGGGCTTGACCAGTATCTTTATTCTGCCGTCTGTCCTCTCATAGACAAGCTCTGCAAACCTGTTTGCTCCATGGGTTGTCGGATAGTCAGCTATCTGGTTCTCTGCGTATAAAAAGACATACTCAGGTGCCGACTCCTCAGCTTTCTTTTCCCTGATGGTACTAATCCCAAAGGCTACTACAACAAGGAGCAAAAGGACACATGCAGTTATAGCTATATATCTGCGTCTGCTGTTCATATCCCCATAACCCCTATTCTATACTCACTTGGTGTCTTACCCACCATTCTCTTGAATACTCTGGTGAAGTAGTTGGCATCCCTGTAGCCGGCAAGGGCACTGACATCCTTGATATTTATTGCAGGGTTTGCCAAAAGCTCTTTTGCCTTATCCATTCTGTATTCGTTGAGGTAGGTAATGAAGTTCTTGCCAAAGTTCTGCTTAAAGAGCTTGCAGAAATAGACATCCGAATATCCGAAAACTCCGGCCAGATCAAGGAGAGCAATATCCTCCTTGTAGTGCGTATCAATATATTCCTGCACCTGACCAACAAAAACGTTGGGTGGTGTGTCACTATCATCATCATGAGGCTGGGCTACAGGCTCTCTGTCCAGGGTATTTACGCCGCTTCCATATCTGTCGCAGATATTAAAAGCCTCCTCAAGTACGTTCACAAGATCCTCATCAGAGCCCGGTTTAAGCAGGTAATCAAGTGCCCTTATCTCGATAGCTCTTTTGGCGTAATTGAACTCATCAAAGGCCGTCAGGAACACAACGCTGCTGTGAGGACTTTCCTTCTTTATCTCAGCCGCAGCATCAAGGCCGTTCATTCCCGGCATCTCAATATCCAGGATTGCGATCTGGCAGTCTTTTTCAAAAAAGAGCTTCACAGCCTGAATGCCGTTCTCAGCCAGCACTACTTCTGTCTGGTCAGGAAAAAAAGCTTTTATCTTCTTGTCAATTACCAGCCTCTCTATGGGCTCGTCGTCTGCAACCAGTATTCTGTACATCGCTGCTCCTTTAGTCATCAACTCTGTGAAGGGGAAGGGTCATAAGGATTGTTGTTCCCTCTCCCAGTGTGCTGTTTATCGAAAGGCTTCCGCCCTCATACATTCCTTTGATTCGCCTGTTGATATTGCCAAGTCCGATGCCGACAATATCTTCATCAAGAGGTGTATCCTCGCCGCCTTCAAGGCCGGCTCTTATCCTTAAAAGAGTCTCCTCGTCCATTCCGGCGCCTGTATCTGACACCTCAATAAGGAGTTTATCTTCCTGCTGCTTTACTTTTATCTGTACCTTACCGCCCTCAACTCTTGGAGAAATGCCGTGGATTATGGCGTTCTCAAGAAGCGGCTGGAAGGTAAAGGTGGGAACGATCACCTTGTTCTCATCGACATCACATTCAATATCAAACTGCACCCTGTCGCCAAATCTCATCTTCTGAAGATACATATAGTCCCTTGAAATCTTGAGCTCCTGGGCCAGGAGAGACTCTTTTGCCTGGGTCTTTAAGTTATATCTAAAGAGTGAACTTAGGGCTTCTATCATCTGCTCAGTGGTCTGAGCCCCCTCAAGGTTAGCTGTTCCTGCGATTACGTTCAGGGTGTTGAAAAGAAAGTGCGGATTGATCTGGCTCTTTAAGAGCTCTAAGTTCATGGTCTCCATCTGCTTCTCAATCTCGAGATTCTCAAGCTCCTGCACGTGGAGCTGGTCCAGCGCTTCCCTCTTTTCCTCCATGGCCTTGATGTATTCGCCGGTGGCAAATTTCATCTTGTTAAAGGCCGATACCATCTGCCCAAGCTCATCCTTGTTGTCAACCACAACGTCGTCGATAAAAAAGTCGTTGTTGGCAATTCTCCTTGAAGCGTTAGCCAGCTTAAGTACGGGCTTTGTAACGCTGCTGTTAAGCATCTGTGAGATCTGGAATATTACAAAGAAAAGGGCAATGCTGAGTGCTGCTGTGATAAACGGAACTCTTGCAACCACAGGGAGCATGGTCCTGTAGCTCTCATTTCCCTCCTGCATGGTGACGTCAACAAATCTCTGGGCATAGACCGAGAGGTAATTTTGCATGTTGTAAACGTCGTAGAGTTTATCTACATATATGTTCTCGGACATATAGTCCGTTATGACCTGATTTCTTTTGCTGCAGTAGACCTCGTATGCGCTCTGCAGCGACTGAAGTACAGCAAACCTGGAATCCCCAAGGTGTGTGTAGTCCAGCGGAACGGCATAGATAGCCTCGCGGGTAGCCTCCACACTCTTTTCCCAGGCCTCCTGATCCGTGGAACCTGTGCCACGTATATACTCATCAAAGGCGTCTGTCTCACGTTTAATGGCATTTACAATCTCTCCGCCTCTTGAGTTATCTTCCATGATGTCGTTGAAGTCCTTGGTAAAGAGCTTAACAACCCATGCATCGAAGAGCACCGACAGAGATAGCGCCACAAATACGCTTATGGTGAAGACCGCTATTTTATTTTTAATGGTGAGAGTTTCCCAGAAATTTCGTATCTTGTCCATAATCAAAAAATAAGAGGCCGCGTTATAGTTATATCAATAATTATAGCGCTGCCCCTTTTAAATTACTATTTAAAACTAGCCCCTGATCTTCTTACAGATATATTGATAAAACTCCTCCTTTTGATCACCCAGGACTCTGTTGGTGAGCATGTATCCGTGGCTGTCATCCGACATTACCACTATCATGTTGCTCCTCTTAATTGCATTCTTAATTCTCTTCCAGGCAAGGGACTCGCTCTTTTCCCCTACGAAGACGCGTACTCCGCCATCGTTAAAGAGAAGCTCCATATCCTTTGGCAGATCTTCCAGCTGCTTAACGCTGTTGCCGTAGATTGCAAGAGGCTGGATAACAGGAAAAAGAATGCATCCAAGAATCATAAGTACTCTGAATAGATCCGATGCTGTCGGCCAAAAACGAATTGTCAAAAGGATCATCGCTACAGTGAAGATAACATTGACCAGTCCTATCAGTGACCTGTAGGTCCTGGCCATTGCCATCTTCCACAGATCCCCGGCCTTCACATCACATTTAAATCTGTATTCCATAAAAAGACCTTTCGGAAATCTTTATTTGGTCAGTAAATTCGGGAGGAACATACTGATCTCAGGTATGAAAGTAAGCAGCATAAGAACAACGATCATGCACAGATAAAATGGCAGTGTTGCCTTAACTACTTTTTCCATCTTAACCTTACCAACCGCAGAACCAATGAACAGAACCGCACCTACAGGAGGTGTTAAGAGTCCGATACCACAGTTAAGTATGATCATTATACCAAACTGGATAGGGTTGATGCCAATTGATGTTGCGATTGGAAGAAGGATAGGTGTAGCGATCAGGATGATCGGCGCCATATCCATGATACATCCAAGTACAAGAAGGATCAGGTTCAAGAGAAGTGCTATAAGAACCGGATTTCTTGTAAGGCCGATGATTGCATTAGCTGCAAGATCAGGCACATGAAGTGTTGTCAGGCAATATCCGAAGATACTGGAAGTTGAGATGAGGATCATAACGATTGAAAGTGTGTCTACGCACTGTTCGAGGGTCTTCCAAACGCCTTTCCAATCCAGTCCCTTATAGATAAATACACTGACGATAAGGCTATAGATAACAGCAATAGCAGCTGACTCGGTAGCTGTGAAAACTCCGCCTACAACGCCCACAACAACGATTATGATCGCTGCCAGCGCCCAGAAGGAGATACTGAGCTGCTTTGCAAATTTCTTTAAACTAAATGCATCTCCCTTAGGATAATGACGTCTCTTTGAAATAATGTAAGAACCGATCATAAGGGAAGCTGCAAGGAGTGCTCCGGGAAGATATCCTGCGAGGAACAAGCTTCCTACAGACACACCGCCGGCACTCATGGCATAGATGACCATGTTGTGGCTTGGCGGAACAAGAAGTCCCTCACAGGATGAGGTAATTGTTACCGCTGTTGAAAAGTCATCATCATATCCCTGTTCAACCATCATAGGAATAAGGATACTTCCGAGGGATGCAGTATCTGCAGCAGCAGAACCTGAAATTCCTCCAAAGAAGTAGGAAGCAACGATGTTAACCATCGCCATTCCACCTGTCATCCATCCAACGCATGCGTCAGCAAGGGCGATCAGCTTCTCGGAAATACCACCACTGCCCATAAGGCAGCCCATGGTGATAAAGAAGGGGACAGCCATAAGACTGAAGGAGCTGATTCCCTTAACCATCTGCTGACATACTGTTGTCAGAGGAAGTCCCTGATACAAAAGGCAGAAGATAGATGAAAGTGCTACCGCGTAAGCGATATGGAATCTTAAGAATATCATTACGATAAAGCTTACCAGCAATATCGCAATGGCAGTTGTATTCACAGCCATCACTTATCCTCCCCCTTTATGAAAAATCCTTTGATGTGGTTATAGATAGCTTCAAGCTCAAAGATGATCATTGCAAATCCGGCGATCGGAATCGGGAAATACATCCAGAACTTGGAGAGCTTGGGCAGTGATACATAGGATGCCTTTGCACCCAGAGTAGTTGCATACTGCCAACCAACTATAAGCATTACAAATGCAAGTACCATGATAAATGCATCTGCAAGCAGATCTAAAATTTTTAAAAGCTTTTTGGGGAGATAAACATCCAGCGCAGTCATACGAATGTGAGCTCCGCGTCTGATTGCCAGGGCTGCTGACAAAACGGCCATATAGGACATCAGGGTGAGGACTATCTCCTCACTCCATGCAGGGTCCGGAACAAAAGACACGTATCTTCCAAGAACGCTCATGCTGGTGATCAGAATATCTGCCACCAGCAAGAGCTTACATATGAAAAGTACCACTTTATAAGCAACATCGTATATAGGCTTGATCTTATCTACCGCATCGAAAAATGATTTCATACGGCACCTATTCCTCTAAATTATTTGCCAAGGTCAACTATCTTCTGGTAGTAGTCCTCAAGACCCTTGATGTTCTCTTCGATTACAGGCTTAACTGCTTCCTGCCAAGGTGTGATGTCATCAACTTCAACGATTGTAACACCCTCAGCCTTGAGCTCTTCGAGAACTTCCTTTTCCTTCTCTTCTGAGATTGAGCGGTTGTACTCTGAAGCTGCCTTACCTGCATCAACGAGAATCTGCTGCTGCTCAGCTGAGAGCTTGTTCCATGCTTCGTCTGTGATAACTACCTGGATAGCACCAAGTGTATGTCCGTCGAGGATCATGTAAGGTGCAACCTCAGGGAATGCATTTGACTTGTAGTTAGCGATAGGCTGCTCAGCACCGTCAACAACGCCGGTCTGAAGAGCTGAATAAAGCTCACCGAATGCAACAACTGTAGGAGATGCTCCAAGACTTTCAACGAGACCGTTCATAACAGGGTCGTTAGAAACACGGATCTTCTTGCCCTTGAAGGAGTTGATATCTGTGATCTCATAAGATGTGAAGAAATGACGGAAACCTTCCTCACCATAGAAAAGACCTCTTACGCCTGAGCCGTTCTCTGAAGACTCCTGAAGGAATTCCTGTGCAAGATCTGATGTAGCGAACTTCCAGAAATGATCACGACTTGTGAAGATGTATGGAAGTGAAAGAAGCATTGACTTCTGTCCGCCGTAGCTTGTAAGAGCGAAAGCTGAGATACGGGACATATCGATTGTTCCGCCGCCGCCGAGCATTGAATCAAGTACGTCGTTCTCTGATCCAAGAACACCACTTGCCTGAAGATCGATGAGAATTGATCCATTTGATCTTGCCTCAACCTCTTCTTTAAACTTCTGGTCTGTCATACCAACGATTGTGTCAAGAGGGTTAACCTCTGCCATAACCAGTGTGATTGCATCAGCTGCAGGCTCTGCTGCAGGTGCTTCTGCTGCAGGTGCCTCTGCTGCAGGTGCTTCTGCTGCAGGTGCTTCTGTTGCAGCGGGTGCTTCTGTAGCTGCAGGTGTCTCAGGTGCCTGAACACCACAGCCAACAAGTGAAAGAACCATCGCTGCTGTTACGATTACTGAAAGACTTCTTCTCATTTCTTAAAACCTCCCTTTTCCTAAAAAAATAATGACATTATCTTGTCTTGATAATGTCATTATATTTTGGAAGTTTTCAGAAAAAAATCGGACATTCTTAGCATTGACTAGCACATTTTTAACAATAAGTTTATACTTGCTTAATTAATAGTTTATAGGTCTGTCCTTTTTTGCCTGCTTGCCAATGAGGATATAACTGATGATAAACATGATGATAATGAACACCAGGAAGGACCAGTCGCCACTGTCTGCCTCAATGGTTGCGATGTAGTCATATGCTCCGTGTAAAAGAGCCGGTACCAGTATTGCCATGCATTTAAAGAACGATGCACCTGACTTATTTCCTCTGTAATCGCATCTCTTGGCTATTCCGTAGAATACTCCCATGAATACACCAAAGCTCGCATGTCCCGGGATTGCTGTGACAGCTCTAATCAGCGCTGTACCAAGGCCATAGCTCACTACATAAGTGATGTTTTCAAAGAGTGCAAAGCTAAGGGATGTTATGACCGCATATACAACTCCGTCATACTGGCAGTTAAACTCAGGATTCCTCCAGGTCTTTCTGTACATGAAAAGATATTTGGAAGTCTCCTCGGAAAATGCCACAATAACAAAGAACATGATGATGTTGTAAAGCGGCGATTCCACCGGTACAAAGAGCCCCAATATAAACGAGAGCACAGTCTCTTCAACAAGTGCCAGCAGCACTGAGAAAAGGCCTGCCCATATAAGCTTTTTGATAAGATATGGGCTCTCCTTCTCAAGTCTGTCAGAGCGGTAAACCTTGATCATAAGAAATACCGCAGGTATGGCAGCTGCTGCCACAAGCAGTCCGCCGTGCATAACAATGGGGTTCATCAAAAAGAACAGCATGTAAATTCAAATCTCCTAACGTTAGTTTTGTCCTATCAGAATGTAACAGTCTCAGGAGCTTTTGTAAAGGAGCTGAAGGTTGCTGTTGCATTCTTAAAGTAGAACACCTCTGTGTTTCCGTCATCTGCCTTATACATTCCCTGAAGTGATGGATAAGCATCCAGCATGGACTGTCTTGCTTCGATCCTGTCATCCTCAACAAGCTCACCTGCTACTCTGAGCCACTCACCGTTCATAAATGCACAGATCTCAACCTTGGGATTAGCATGAATCTGCTTGGATACGTCTTTTACCTTGCCTGTCTGAATGTAGAGCTTGCCTTCAAAAACATGAGCTGTTCCGAAAGGTCTTACTCTTGGCTGATCTCCGTCAACCGTTGCAAGATAATATGTGTTTGCTGCTTTCAAAAAATCCACCACTCTCTGCATAATCTCTCTCCTTTTGAAATATAATTTACATCTGCGTTGGCAGTGTCTCTGCTCTGTTTGCTATATTCTGCTTGAAATTGATAACCTCGTGGTCGTACTCCTCATCCATAAATTTAGAGTTGATGAGGAAATCCGCTGTTGCCTTGTTGTTGGCAAAAGGAATGTCATAAACCTGTGCAATTCTCATGAGGGCCTTTACATCAGGATCGTGAGGTGCTGCTGTAAGAGGGTCTGAGAAGAATATTACAAAATCAATCTTGCCCTCAACTATCTTGGCACCAATCTGCTGATCTCCTCCAAGAGGGCCTGAGTTGTAGCCTCTTACGGGAAGGTCTGTAGCATCTGTTATCATGCGGGCTGTAGTACCTGTTCCGCAGAGGAAATGTCTTTTTAATATTTCTGCATTGTCCTTGCACCATTTAATAAGCTCAGCTTTCTTGCCGTCGTGGGCGATAAGGGCGATGTTCTTCTGTTTTCCGATTGTAAGTGTAACTGTTTCGTTCATATAAATCTCCTTTGTAGCTAGAAGCCAATTGTGTCTTCTTCTATATTACCCCAATAGTCTGATTTCTGCACGTCTCCCTCGCCCTCCATATCAAGGACAAGTCGGAACTGGGTTTCGTAGAGCTCTTTATATATACCGCCCAGGGCAAGGAGTGATTCGTGTGATCCCTGCTCGGCTATAACGCCGTCTTTGACAACCAGTATGGCGTCGGCTTTTAAGATGGTCGAGAGTCTGTGGGCGATCACGATGCTGGTCCTTCCCTGCATAAGCAGCTCAAGGGCATCCTGGATCGCGTTCTCGGATATTGAATCGAGGGCGCTGGTAGCTTCGTCCAGAATCAGGATCTTGGGGTCTTTTAAGATTACTCTTGCGATTGAAAGTCTCTGCTTCTCACCGCCTGAAAGCTTAAGTCCTCTGTTACCCACCATTGTGTTATAGCCTTCAGGCTGGGATGCGATAAAGTCGTGGATGTTGGCATTTTTACAGGCCTGTATCAGTTCTTCGTCGGTGGCATCTTCCTTGGCATAGAGGAGGTTCTCTTTTATGGTTCCATTGAAAAGATATGTCTCCTGGGTTACCACTCCGATGTTTGATCTAAGGTATGAAAGGTCGAAGTCTCGGACATCGACGCCGCCTATCTTTACTGAACCGCCAAGCACATCGTAGAGTCTTGGGATAAGGTTTACAACAGTGGATTTGCCTGAACCGGATGGACCTACGATGGCATACATCTTGCCTCCCGGTACCGTGAAGTTCACATCTTTTAAGATTGGAACCTCAGGATCATAGGCGAACTTCACGTGGCTATACTCGATATCCTTGCAGCGTACATCAGGTCTTTTACCATTTTCAGGTGAAACTATATCGCTCTTCATGTCGAAGTACGCAAAGATCCTGGTAAAGAGCGCAAGGCTTCTTGTGAAGTCGACCTGAAGGTTTAAAAGCTCCTGAACCGGGCGATAGAGCCTGTTTATCAGGGCAACCATGGCTGTGATCATACCGACGGTAAGGCTCTCATCCAGCTTTGAAATGATAAGGTAACCTCCTGCAAAGTACATAAGAAGAGGGCCTACCTGAGTGAACATCCCCATGACAACCCTGAACCAGCTGCCGCTCCTCTGCTCCTTTAAGTTCAGCGCCGTGAGCTCCTCGTTGGTCTTTTTGAATTTCTCAAACTCGCGCTCCTCTCTTGTAAAGAGCTTGACCAGCATTGAACCGCTGACGCTTAAGGTTTCGTTTATCAGCTGATTCATCTCGTCGTTCTTGGCCTGTGAATCCGTGCGGATCTTCCACTGGTTCTTGCCGACTCTCTTGGTTGGGAGTATCAAGAGCGGTATGATGATGACGCCCACAATTGCCAGTTTCCAGCTCATGGCAAAGAGTGCAACCAGCGTGGTTATAAGAGTCGCTGCGTTTGAAACAACACTTGAGAGCGTTCCGGAAATGACGCTGCTGACTCCGCTGATATCAGTATTCATGCGGGTTATGATGTCACCCTGTTTCTCTGTGGTAAAGAAGGAATGTGGCATGTACTGCAGATGATGGTACATCTCGTTCTTCATGTCATAGATGATGCGCTGCGCGATCCAGGCATTTATGTAGCGCTCTAAAACTCCCACGATCTGCGAAGCAGCAAGAGTTGCAAAGGCCATGAGAAGAAGGCGGACAAGGAGCGCCATATCCTTGTTGATAAGGGCTTCATCCACGATCTTACCTGTGATGATAGATGGCAAAAGACCTACCACAGCACTTATAAGTATTGCCACAAAGACAAATACAAACTGAAGCCAGTAAGGCTTCATATACGAAAGAATCCTGACAAGGAGTTTCGAATCCACCTGAGGCAGATTATTTTTTTCTTCGTCTGTCAAAAAACCTCTGGGTCCCAATCCCCCATGAAATCCCGGTCCCGGCATATGTTCTCCTCCAAATCTTATCTTCTAAAAAGGAGTCTCCTTTGCGGAAACTCCTCATCATTCTTTAGTCAAAATACTGGATCTTGGTGACCACCTCCACAGGCTCTTTTACCAGCTCTGCAAAATGCTCAGCATCCGATGGCTTACCAACCACGCTTCCGTAGTGTATCGGGATTGCAACCGAAGGCTTAATGATGTTGATAAGATCTGCTGCCTTCTTGGCATCCATGGTGTAGGTTCCGCCGATGGGCACCATTGCTATGTCGCACTTAACTTTCTTTGATTCCTTGGTAAGTCCGGTGTCGCCTGCGATGTAAATGCGCTTGCCACCTATGCCGAGGATATATCCGACCCATTCTGCTCTCTTTGGGTGGAAGGGCTTTATGTTGTTATAGGCAGGAACAGCCTCAACTTCCAGACCCTCTATTTCTTTCTTGTCACCGGGCTTTACTGTCACGATCTCTTTTACTAAAATCTCAACTTCCCTCGCGTCATCGACCATGCTCTCGGGAACCACCAGTATTGTGGATTTCGTGGCAACCTTCTTAATATCCTCCACGGAAAAATGGTCGTAGTGTCCGTGGGTAACGAAGATATAATCTGCGTCCTTATAGTCTTCCCTGATCTTGTAAGGATCCACGTAAATGGTTCTTGAATCATCTTTTATCCTGATGCTACTGTGTGTGAAAACTTCTATTCTGTCTGTCATGTTCTTTTCTCCATTTAAAGCAGTTACCCGTATCTGATTTTATTATAATTGCCTTTTGGCTATCTCCGCAACGATTCTGTCGTACTCTTTCTCATCAATTTTGTATCTGGCCCTAAGAATCAGATATGCGAGAGTCATCATGATCAGCGGAACGAAGACCATTCCTATTCTCAGGGTCAAGGTCTGTGAGGGCTGAACTGTGGCGATGAAGCTGTCGGCCTGAGAGAGCGCCGTCTGCCTGTCAATGGTGCCTGCTCCGACTTCCATCTCCAGTGCGCTGATGTTCTGGCTAACGGCATAGATTCCGCTGACGATCAGTATCAGAGAAGCTGCAGCCTGGTTCAAGGCGTTAGAAAGTTTTACGGCAAAAGACCTGATGGCTGAGATAATACTGTCGTGCCTCTCACCATACTTGTACTCGTCGTACTCTATGGTGTTGTTGACCATGACGATGACCGCCAGGTTATAAAGGGCCTGGGCAAAGAAAATCACAAAGCCAAGTATATTGAGAAGTATGATGTTTGCAGGGATTATGTAGCCATAGCCAAGGAAAATAAGATACCCTATCACAAGGCAGATCAGCGTACAGGTTATGATCTTGTTTCTGGAAAATCTCGCTGAGAGGATCGGGTATGCAAACTGCGCCAGCATGGTTCCAAGGCCGTACATCACAGTAAATATCGTTACAAGGTTTCCGCTCTCGGAGTATCCGAACTGGAAGTAAAAGAAGTTCAGCGCAAGGAGGAACAAGAGCTGCTGCCCCACGCAGAACAGGATGTAAGCTATGCCCACAGTGATGAGCTGGTCGTTCCTTGCAAGGATTCCGGCCATGCTCTTTAAGCCGACTTTGTTGTTATTGTCGTCATGTCTTTTGGTCTCGGTTACTCCGAGGAACGTCAGGGTCTGGAAAGCAACAAAGCCAAGTGCAACTATGAGTGCCACAACTCTGAAGGCCATGACTGCGTTACCTGCGATGACTATCGGCACAAGTCCTGCCACCAGGAACTGGCCGACGCAGATAAAGATTCCCATGAGGGTTACCAGGGAGTCTCTTTCCTTCGGGTCGCTGGAGAGGCTCGGAAGCATGCCCCAGTAGGCGATGTCGTTGATGGTGTAGGTCATTCCCCACATTAGATAAATGAAACTGAAGAAAAAGACAAAGGCCCAGCCTGTCGGTCTTATGGTGAACATCGCGATGATCACGATGGCGTTCAGTATTGCGCCAACAATGATGAAGGGTCTGAACTTACCGCTCTTAAAATGGCAGTTCTCGATTATGGTGCTCATGAGAAGATCATTTACCGCATCCCAGACCATGCAGACAACCATGGCTGCTGAGATTACCGAGAACTGAGCTACCGTGAGTTTCATGGTGTACTGAACATAGGTCAGCACAAACATGCTGACCAGAACGTAGGCTGCATCTCGCCCCGTTGCACCTACGCAGTAACACCACTTGGTTTTCTTATCAATGCTGTTCCCCATACTTATTCCCCCAAAAAGTCTGTTTTATAGCGAATCGTTTTCGATCTTTACATGGCCGCTGCTAAGACCGCTTGCGCCTTCACCAAGCGGAAGCCAGTCGATGACTTTCTTTATCTGGCTGTCCCAGAAATCCCAGTCGTGGCCGCGCTTTTCTTCATCCCAGGTCACATCTGCTCCGTTTTCCTTGAGGAATTCTCTGAACCTTACGTTGGCATCGTAGAGGCCGTCTTCTGTTCCGCAGGAGAGATAGAACTTCGGGATGGGTCTATTGTCTTTTACCATATCTGTGAAGGCAACCCTTGGGTTTGCGTCAGTCTTAAGGGCTTCGTCAAGGTCGTCGAAAAGAGATTCCACCATGAACCTCTCGGTGTCGCCCTCCTCCATGTGATGAACTGCTGATGAGAGCCCGATAACATGGCTGAAGGTATCGCTATAAACAATGCCGTTTCTGAGAGCTCCGTACCCTCCCATGGAAAGTCCTGCGATGTAGGTATCTTCTCTTTTGTCAGATAACGGGAACATCCTTCTGGTGATCTCCACAAGCTCTTTTCCTATAAAGGTGCTGTAATCATTCTTGCTGATGCGGCTGTTGATATAAAAGGCGTTATCTCCGGATGGCATTACAACTGCCAGGTTCTTCTCCTCCGCCCATCTCTGAATCCTGGTTCCGCTCACCCAGTCGGTGTAGTTTCCAAGAAGGCCATGAAGAAGATAGAGAGTCTTAAACTTATATCCGTCTTTTGACGCGTAGGAAAAAGTTTCGAAATCCAGCTTGTCCACCGGAAGGATCACGTTAACCGGAACGGTCCTGAACAAAGATTTTGAAAGATAGTTCACTTGAATGAGTGCCATGTTGTCCCCCTTATACTATGAAGTTTAGTTTCCTTTTTTCACAAATAAAATTATAGCAAATGTGATAGAATAATAGTGTAAAAACATTCACTTTTTGGGGAGGCAAAGGGTCATGGTAAAAAACGAAAAAGAACTTCTGGAAGCAATCAAGCACGAACACCACATTTCAAAGGAAATCACCGACACTCTCATCGAGCTGGATCAGTTACCAAGCACCGGAACCCAGGTTTTTCTTAACGACCTGATCGTTGAGTTATATAAGAGAGTTGTGGATGTTAACGACGACATCGTCGTAGAGATCTTCGCAGACAAAGTCATCACCCCCGCAGAATTCACCACCTGGGTTGAGGACAACTTCACAGAATATTCCGCAAATCTTTTCAAGAAAACAATCGAGTAATATAAAAGGAGTCAAAGGGGACGGTTCTCTTTGACTCCTTTTTTTATTCAGCAATCAGATCAACATGGTGTGTGATCAGATAGTCTCCGCTATCAAGGCGCTCGAACATCATGACAAGACTACTATTATCTTCTCCGGTATAAGAGAGCATATTATTCGCGCCGTCCTGATACTGCGTTCCAAAGAATGCTCTGTACCACTCTATGAACAGTTCTCTGCTTATCACAAGCTTAATATCCGCACTATGCTTTTTGGAAGCAATCGCTTTTGTCAGCAGATCAATCAGGTCATTAGCATATTCAACCTTATCGGTATAAATTTTGTCAGTTGCAGCTCCAAGCTTTTTTAAATTAGGTGCAATGTTCTCAAGACCACTGTACTTGGTTCCATTGCACGCAGGGAGATATCTTGACTGATACATTCTTGAATGCATCAGATTCTTCCTGTCAGTCACGTTAAAGAAATCGTAAGTCTTAGGATCTGTGTCATCCCAGGTGCAGTCCACGTTGTAGTACTCATCGTCGAGCTTTATGATGTTCCAGGCATGGAGCTCTCCGCCCCATCCGATCACAAAGTATGTGGGAACCCCCAGCTGCTGCATCAGATACTGGAACGCCTTGGCATATCCGCAGCAAACCGTGTAGTCATTGGGGATAGAGCTGAAGGCGCTCTGATCCAGCGTGTTGAACATATAGGTTATCTTGTCGACCAATGCGTCGTGGATGTATTTCTCTTTATCGTAATCCGTTTCCAGATTCTGGGCCCCTGCCAGAATCTTGTTTGCATCATCATTAAATCGCAGCTTAGCCTTCGCAACATCCGGAATTTCTGCGTAGAATTTCAGACCGACTTTGATCACTTTTCCGCTGTAGTCAGACTCATAGTACTTGGTATTGTCCATCCAGAACAGCTCCGGATGATCATAGAAAACGCAGTCCCAGGCAGCTATCCATTCCTTCGGAGTGCAATCCTCAACCGGCCTGAACTCAGGCGTCAGCGCATTTGCGTTGGCATAAATCTGCTTATATAATTTCTGCTCTTTCTCGCCGAGCATATGATAGTAAGGGTAAAAGAGCTTGTCGAACTCGGCATCTTCACCGGTTTCACCAAAGGGTACTGTGTCCGCAATGTTCTGTGCTTCCTGAGGGTCTATTATCTCCGTGACATCAGGTTCTGCCAGCTTGGCATCACTCTTTTTAACAGCCTGATTCAGATATTCATCAAGCGTCAGCAGACCTTCATCACCTTGCTCTACCAGCTGCAAATATTCGTCATTGCCGGGGTTATAGTCCTGAAGTGCTCCATCATTCATAACGCCAGTCAGATCACGCTTATCGCCATAATCACTGTAGCTCTCTTCCTGAGGCGCGAAATCTGTTGCTTCAACAACAGTCTTTACCAGCTCATCAGCATATATGAATTTGCTTGGATCCATTGATACCGTGTATGTGGTTTCCTGAGGTGCTTCCTCACCTGATTCACCTGCACTTGCCTGTTGCGCTTCCGGCTCTTCTTCCTCTGCCGGCGGAACATAGATAGGTCCTATGCTCTGAGCTATGCCTGCTGCAATCTGCCTAACATCAGGATTTGCAGCACAAAGAAGGATGAGCGCCACAATTAGCACGATCACCCCTAGAATTAAATGCAAAAGTTTATCTACTATTTTCATCTGTGCCTCCGTGCATCCCAAAAACAGTACAATTTTTCAATTGTATTTTATCATTAAAGTGTTAAAAAACAATAAAGACACCATTACATTATTATTATCTATTATCTATTGGCATCGCTTGACATACTACGACAGTCGTTGTATATTTACTATGACAGTCGTAGTAACGATGGTCGTAGTATAACCAAATAACAGGAATAAGGTATCAGAATATGCAGGAAATCAGCAGTGACGTGATCCGAGGCTACAACGACACCATTATCCTATTTTTCCTGATGGAGGAACCCTCCTATGGATACGAGATATCCAGGAATATCAAGGCCCTGTCGGAGAACAAATATCTGATAAAAGAGACAACGCTCTACTCCGCGTTTACAAGACTTGAAAAGAACGGTTACATCACCTCTTTCAGTCAGGAAGCGGATAACGGGAAGCGCAGGACCTACTATCAGATAACCGAGGCAGGAAGAGTCTACTACAAGGAAAAATGTGAGGAGTGGCGGCTGACCAAGGATGTGATTGAGAGATTTATATCAGATTAAGATTTTAGGGGAGAGAAGTGATATGGAAACAATTAAGAATTATCTTGAAACAATGTTTGCAAATTTGCCTGACACAGAGGAAACACGCAGGGCTAAGAGCGAGCTCTTTTCCATGATGGAAGATAAGTACAACGAGCTCAAAGCGCAGGGCATGGCCGAGAATGCCATCGTCGGAACTATCATCACCGAGTTTGGAAATATCGATGAGCTCAAGGAATCTTTGGATCTGGGCAAAAGAGATACCATCGTCCCGGTAGTTTCTGAGCCGGTGCAGACAGTTGCAACCATCGAGAACGTAACTTATGAGAGCGAAGGCAAGCGCATGCTGACAATAGACGAGGCCAATGATTATGTCATGGACAACTCACTTTGCACCTTTATTTTCGGGCTTGGCGTATTCTTCTGCATCCTCTCACCGGCCGGACCTGTGCTTTTCAGTGCCTTTGAGGACATCTTTGGAAGCAATGCCTTCACAAATTTCTTATCAAGCTTTGGCGTGGGATTTTTGTTCCTGTCAGTTGCTATCGGTGTTGGACTGATCCTGTTATCAGGCACCAAGAGAAAGGGCTGGGAGTTTCTTGATCAGGGCAACTGTGGCCTTGAAATCGAGACAGAAGAATTTGTGAAAAAAGAGCTTGAAGAAAACAATTCAAGTCAGCACTTCATGTTCGCCCTGGGCGTTATGTGCTGCATCTGCAGTGTGATCCCGGTGAGCGTCCTCGGCGCAATGAGGATCAAAGTTCTCTCAAATGCCGTTGGACCATCACTGATCTTTGTCCTGGTCGGCATCGGAGTTTTCTTCATACTGAATTCTTCAAGAAAAGTTTCAGCATATGAGAAGCTTCTTTCACTGAACAAAAACCCTGAGGCATAAAATGAGCCCTGGGGACGGAGTCAGGGGCTCATTGTCAGACAATTTAAAAGGAGTCAAAGGGGACGGTTCTCTTTGACTCCTTTTTTGTTTGCTTACAAGGTGACAGGTCAAAAGTGCATCACAAGACAATATATATGGGCTTGTTGGTTGGAGTCTGTTTTTAAAAAGCATCACAAAAATTTTTATATGAATTTTTGGTAGGAAAATTCAAAGCCGGGTTATCTGAAAAATTTGATGCATAACATAGTGGCTACATCACAAGCATTGGCTCCACGGAACGTTGTGATGTAGTTTTTTGCAAATACTTGTTTGCGACGCGAAAATCTTTTTTGCAATTTCCAACTATTTTTTGCATAGAGGAAAGTTGTGGGGTGGTCGAAATTACGTTTCCAACCATCGCACAGAAAGCTAGCACTTTGTGACGTACCCTCACCACAAAATGAACCCTTGACTCCGTCCCCGGGGCTCAAAACAAAAATGAACCCTCGACTCCGTCCCCGGGGCTCAAAACAAAAATGAGCTCTTTTTTCAGGCAACAGAACGAAAATTAAATTTAGTACTTGATATATTTTAATATCGCTGTTATATTATACATAAAACGTGTATATTTATGCAGAAAATGTATAAAAGCAGGAGGATATTATTATGAAAAAGAAAATTATCGCAGTAGCACTTACTGCAGTTGTAGCTCTTGGCTCACTTGTTGGTTGCGGAAGCGCATCAAACAGCTCTAGCGGAAGCACCGGCGAGACACTTGTAGTTGGTACAAACGCTGCATTCCCACCCTTTGAGTATGTTGGCGATGACGGAAAGCCTGACGGATTTGACGTAGCTCTTATCAAGGCAATCGGTGAGAAGGCAGGATTTGAAGTTCAGATCCAGGATATGGAGTTTGACTCACTTGTATCTTCTATCGGAAACAAGATTGACGTTGCTATCGCAGGTATGACTGTAACAGAAGAGAGAAAGAAGACTGTTGATTTCTCTGATTCTTACTATGAAGCTGTTCAGGACGTAATCGTTGCAAAGGGTTCAAACATCGCAACAGCTGATGACTTAAAGGGTCTTAAGATCGGTGTTCAGCTCGGAACAACAGGCGAGTTCATCGCAGACGAGATTGAAGGCGCTGAAGTAGCCGCTTATAATAAAGCAGTAGACGCTGTTAACGACCTCAACAACGGCCGTGTTGACTGCGTTATCGTAGACAAGAACCCCGCTGAGGTATTCGGTGCTCAGTTCCCTGATCAGGTTGACGTCCTTCCCGGAACAAACTTTGACTTCGAGCCAGAGAACTACGCTATCGCACTTCCTAAGGGAAACACAGAGCTTGCTGAGAAGATCAACGCAGCACTTAAGGCACTCAAGGAAGACGGAACATACGACAGCCTCGTTAAAAAATACATTGAGGAGTAATTCTTTAAATGACTTTATCTGAACGTTTTATTGCGGCTTTCATAACCGGTGATCGCTGGAAACAGTATCTGGCAGGTCTTGGCATCACTCTTGAAGTTGCCATATTTGCCGGAATTCTGGGTATCATCATAGGAACTGTTGTTGCCCTTATGAAACTCTCCACCACCGAAGACGGAAGGCCTACCATCCTTAATTACATAGCCACAGTTTACGTGGACATCATCAGAGGAACTCCCAGCGTACTGCAGCTCCTTATCATGTGGTTCATCATCATGGCTTCCTCCAACAATGGAATCCTGGTTGCATCACTTTCCTTTGGAATCAACTCCGGAGCATACGTATCGGAGATCGTCCGCGGCGGAATCCTTGCTGTTGACAAGGGTCAGATGGAAGCCGGAAGAAGTCTTGGCCTCTCCAAGGCAGCTACCATGCGCTACATCATCCTTCCACAGGCCATCAAGAATGTAATCCCGCCTCTGGGCAACGAGTTCATTACTCTGATAAAAGAGACTGCGATCGTAGGTTACGTTTCTCTCGCTGACCTTACACGTGTGGCAAACCAGGTAGCTTCAAGGACCTATGATGCTTTTATGCCTCTCATCGGTGCAGCGGTTGTTTACTTTGTGATAATCAAACTGCTGACCATACTCCTTGGCAAACTTGAAAGGAGGATGCGTAAGAGTGATAAGCGTTAATAATCTCTATAAAGAATTTAAGAATACCGACGGATCCATTACAAAGGTCCTAAACGGCATTACATACGAAGTCGGCAAGGGTGAAAAGATTGTTATCGTCGGCCCTTCAGGTTCAGGAAAGAGTACCTTCCTTAGGTGCCTTAACCTCCTTGAAAGACCCACATCCGGCGAGATTTACTTTGATGCTCAGGAGATCACCGATCCCAAGATCAACATCAACAAGATCAGACAACGCATGGGAATGGTGTTCCAGAACTTCAACCTCTTCAACAATCTCACCGTTATGGATAACATCATCCTCGCTCCCGTCAAGCTCAAGGTAATGAGCGAAAAAGAGGCAAGGGAAAAGGCAACAGAGCTCCTTAAGAGAGTCAATCTTCTCGATAAGGCAGACGTTTATCCCGTTTCCTTATCAGGCGGTCAGAAACAGAGAATCGCGATCGTGCGCTCACTGTGCATGAATCCCGAGATGATGCTTTTTGATGAGCCCACATCAGCTCTCGATCCCGAGATGGTAGGCGAGGTTCTGGACGTTATGAAGCAGCTCGCCGATGACGGAATGACCATGGTGGTTGTAACTCACGAGATGGGATTTGCAAGAGAGGTTGCCACAAAGGTCCTCTTCATGGATGAAGGAAATATCTTAGAGGAGAATACCCCCAAGGAATTCTTCGAAAATCCTAAGAGCCAGAGACTTAAGGACTTCTTATCGAAAGTATTATAATTTTAGGCATGACAAAGCCGCCGGAGATCACAAATCTCCGACGGCTGTTTTTATATCTTTATATCTTAATTCGTATATCTTATCGCTTCTCTGCCAGCGCCAGGGCTCTCTTGTAGCTGATAAGCGCCAGCACTCCTGCAATCGCAGTAAATATCAGAGCCAATATCTTATGGTCTATACGCACTCCAAGAAATACTATGAGCACCACAAGAATCATTACCACAAACATATTCGGAAGCATATACCATGCTACGCCGGGTCCCTGTTTGATGACCTCAACTTCATTCTCCCAGTCAAGCCTCATGTGCTTTATTCCGCACACGCAGCCCCAGGCTGTAGAGAAGGCACACAAGGCGGTTCCAAGGATGATATACAAAAGCGTATTTATCACAGGAACTCTTGCCGAGATGCATAAGCACAGCACCGTAAATACCATGAAAGGCACTGTCAGACACATGTTAAAGAGCATCTTGCCCTGATAAAGAGTCTTCTTTTCTATGGGCATGCTCTGCACTATCCAGTAGTTCTTGCCCTCAAGGGATGGCGAACAGGATGTGGTAGACATCATTCCCACCAGGAAGTATGCAATAAACGGAATCGCCGGCTGTAATATCGCCGCATCAATGGGTGCACCGGAAGTCACCTTTGACACAATTACATCGAATCCGAAGATCAGTGTCGCAACTCCCAAAATCACCGCCAAAACTTCACCCATAGCCGCATTGGTGATGTAAGTTGTTGAGCCGAGCATTCTCCTGAATTCTTTGTAGGCAATGGCGGTAACGAGACTTCTCTTTTTCTGAGTGGTCATCTTGAATTTGCCGCCTGCAGCGTGGGTCTTAAGCGCAGAATTGATATTCCTGTAAGACCTTCCTACTATACGGAACAGAAGCAGGAAAAGAGCTGCCGACACCACTATAAGCAGTAGTCCGCTTATAATGTTTCCCTTTGTAACTGCGTCAGAAAACCATCCCATTGGAAGATAAATCCCTGATGCTTTTTCTGTAGCCTCAGACATGTTCTCAAGAGTCTGCTCTGCTCTTCCGTTTTCAAAGAAATTCTCGATGATGTACCTCAGAGAGAAACTGAAAATGATAAATACAAAGGCAAGTATTGTCTTAATAAAATTCGTCTTCTTAAATCCGGAGCTGATCCTGGCTATGATAAATCCCACAAAGGATGCAGCCAGCATCGGGATCAGGGGAATAAAGAGCGAAAGCAGTATCCAGTAGAGCCAGATCACAGGGCCCACACCTGCGAATATCGCGTATCCGATAAGCATTGCAACCGAAACACTCATATACCAGGGCAGCGTCTTGATGTACATGTAGAGGAACTTGCACCCTGCTATAGTGCTGCTCTCAAAAGGAAGTGACATCAGCATGTCATATTCCTTGAAGTTAAAAAGATATCCGTTGGTCTTAAACACAGTAAACACAAAGGCCAGAGAGCTGATCACGAGTGCGCACATGGCAGGGACCGAATCGATTATTCCCATCATTCCATATCCGACGCACATCAGAATGCTGTAAGCCATTATCATCGCATACAGGAAAAATAGTCCCACGTATGCTGCGATAATCTTATTCTTCTTCTTTTTGTCTTTTGAATGCTTAAGGATGTTCACCCTGCTGGTAGAAAGAAGAAGAGTTTTTAACAAAATCAGATTCTTCTTATCCATTGTCAGCCTCCAGGAATGCTTCCTCTAATGAATGACCTTCTGTAAGTTCCTCCATGGTTCCGGCTGCTATGATCTTTCCTTTTTTGATTATGGCAACCTTGTTGCAGAGCTTTTCAGCAACATCAAGAACGTGGGTTGAGAAAAATATGGCCGTTCCACGATCGCACATCTCATGCATGATCTCTTTTAACGTAAAAGTCGCCTTGGGGTCGAGACCAACGAAGGGCTCATCGAGAACCAGAAGCTTTGGATCATGGATCAGTGCTGAGATAATGGCAACCTTCTGCTTCATTCCATGTGAGTAAGAACTGATCTGATCACCAAGGGCATCGGTGATCTCGAACAGATCCGCATATTTCTTGATCTTCTCTTCTCTGTCCTTGGCGCTTATGTCAAAAACATCTGCCACGAAATTAAGGTACTGGATTCCTGTGAGATTCTCGTACAGGTCCGGATTATCAGGGATGTAGGCGGTGATCTTCTTGCATTCCATGGGCTCATCTTTTACGGAATGGCCGTCAATAAGGATCTCACCCTCGTCAAAATCAAGGACGCCTACCACTGCACGGATGGTTGTAGATTTTCCTGCGCCGTTGTGACCGATAAAGCCGTAAATATCGCCGCTCTCCACGGTAAGTGTCACGTTGTCCGCAGCTTTTTTCCCTCCGTCGTAAGACTTAGAATAGTTTTTTATCTCCAACATTTATACTTCCTCCATAACTGAACCCCATTTAAGTTTTTGTTATTTAAACATTATCATAGTATATGCATATAAAAAAGGTCGATATCGCACTGATATCGACCCGTTTTACACCTGATTTGGCAAATTACTGTACTGTATTAAATTCAACCATCTCTGCTTTCTCGTAATCTGCATAGAACTCGTTGAGCTTGGAATCATCTGCAACCTTGCCATCAGGATCTTCATTAACTGTGCGAAGATCTGATGTGTAGTAGTAAGTTCCGTTTCCGTCTGAGTCATACTCAACGTAGGCATTCTCATCAACTGCAAGAAGATCAAACTCTGTGATTGTCATTTTCTGCATGCCGTGGTTGTTTCCGACATAGAGGATACCCTTGTCAACTGCAAGAGGATAAGCTGTTCCGCCGCACTCTACATAGCCGAGATACTGGATCTTTCCATCTGCATTGTACTCATAAACATCAGCATCGATAGCAACGAACTTCTTGCCGTCGCCGTCATAATCATATGTTCCTGAAGCAACTAAAAGAACGTCCTTGTCAGCGATAGTTACATTTGCATAGCCCTGTCCAGCCTGGAGCTTGTCAACGATCTGTGTGAATGTGTCACATCCTGTGATGTCCATAGGAACGTGCTCGTCTGCATCATCGGGAATGCCGGCGCTTGCCTGCTTGTTTGGATCATACATTGCTTCTACGATAGCCTGAGGATCAAAGCCGTCAAGGTCTTTTGCAACAGTAGAAAGGCTGTAGCTGATTCCGATTTCTACATCATACCAGGTTACAAGGTCTGCGCTCTCGCTATCACCTACATAGCGTGAAGCCTTTGCAGGCATGTTGCCATCAGCCCAGTTTGCAAGTGTTATATCATTTGTAACTGTCCAGTCATAGAACATTCCTGAAATATCCTGGTTATCATCTCCGGTGATCTGCTCTCTTGCAGTAAAGCTCATTCCGTCAAGGTCAAAGTCAAGCTCTACAACAGGTCCGGGAACTTCAAAAGAAGAAGGATCCATGTCACCCATTGCTCTCCATACTACATTTGTTGCACCCTCGGGAGCGCTAAAGCTGTTTGGAATCTTCGCTGTTGCCTGCTCCTCTGTGATCTCTGTCCAGGGATTTGCAAGCTCTGTATTCTCTGTGTTTTCAGTATTCTCTGTGGTCTCTACAGCTTCAGTTGTCTCAGCAGGCTCTGTCTCGGCAGGAGTTGCCTCTTTTCCACATGCAGTCATCTGAAGCGCAAAGACACTCATCATCATTACAAGTAAAATTTTCTTTTTCATAATCTCTCCTCTTCTTATTATGATTTTCAGTCAGTTCGATTTACACAACAGAGTCATTATAGCACCGTTGCTGCACAACAAATCTTAAGAGTTTCTAAAAAAAGCATAACCACGCGCTTTTTCGCTCGTGTGATAATTCTGTGACACTCAGTCTGATAACATACAATCAACAAAACAAACACAGCAACACAAAAATAGAAGAGAGAAAAACCTAAATTAAGGAGGAACAAAATTATGACAACTATTATCGCAAAGGCAATCATCATCTTAACACTGGTATTTGAAGTAATCACTATCGCAGCAGGATCAGCTCTTTATCCTATCTTTGCAGCAGCTTGCGGAATAATCTTCGGATGCATCGCAATTCAGATCATCATCGGCCAGATCCGCAAAGTTTCCATCAGAAACAAGGCAGCAAGAAGGATGTTCTTAGTTGGCTGATTTAAAAAATATAAAAACTGAATATGGAAAACAAACAAAAAAATAAAGAACAGGAAGCTGCCCCTCCTGTTCTTTTATTTTGTCTAATTAACGCCGTTATATGTAAATGCCAGCATCGTGATGTCATCAAACTGCTTGGCATCTCCAACATATTCTTTGATACTCTGCGAAACGTTGAGAAGAATTCTTTCGGGATCTGCATCCTGATCCTTGTTCAGAGCCTCCAGCATTCTCTCTTCTCCGAAGAACACATTGTTTGCATTAGCTGCTTCCGTGACACCGTCGGTGTAAACAAAGAAGGTATCGCCGGGTTCAAGTTTAAACTCGTGCTGTCTGAATTTCAGGCCTTCCATGGTAGCTACCGCAGGTGAGTGCTTGTAATGAACAAGTTCAAACTTTCCGTCCTTGTGCTTGAGTACCGGATGCTCATGTCCTGCATTGACCGCAAGGCCCTCTCCTGTGGATAAAGAAACTGTGGCAAGCCATACTGTAACGAAGAGTTCCGCCTTATTGCCCTCGCAGAGCTGGTTGTTTACTTCATAGAGGATCTTGGCGGGATCTTCTCCCAGAAGCGCCCTGTTCTTGATAAGCGTCCTTGATACCATCATGAAAAGAGCTGCCGGAATCCCTTTACCTGATACGTCGGCCATAACGAGCACAAGCCTGTCGTCATCCACCATAAAGAAATCATAGAAGTCGCCGCCAACCTCCCTTGCGGGATTCATTGTGGCATAGAGATCAAACTCTTTTCTGTCGGGCAGATACGGGAAGATCTTGGGAAGTATGTTCTCCTGGATGGCCGATGCCACCATCAGATCTCTGTCTGCTGCAGCTTTCTCCCTGCCCTGATTGACGTTAAGGATTCCGTATATCAAAAGGATTATCAGCATTGCAACGGATGCGCTTGGCGAAAGACCGTACATGGTCGCCGTAAGGCCTCCAATGATCAGCGGTACTGCTGCATACGCAAAGAAGGTGACCATCTGAAATCTCTGAAGTTTCTTTCTCTGATAAATAACGCCGATGAGGGCCAGGATCATAACAACATATGCGTAGATCAATGAGAGAAGATACATGGGACTTCTCTGATAAACACCATTTGCATCCACTGTGAAATATATTCCGGTGAAAAGATTGATGATCCTCATGCTGATAGGCCCTATAAGTCCGAGGACAATGATCCTTCCCACGAGCCTTATGTATTTGTCATCAAGCTTTAAGTAGGTCATGGTGTAGAGCCAGAAATAGCACGCTTCAAGCGGAGCGCAGAGATAGTACACCGTGTTGTCTAAAATGTTAGCCCATCTCAGCAGCGGGATTCCATCCACAAGCCATGCACAGGCATCGGTAAAGCACCCGATATAAGCCGTTATAAGCAGTAACATCAGAAAACGAAGGTCTGATCCGTTCTTTTGCACATCGATGACAAAACATACAAAGAGCATGTATCCCATCATCATGCTGACCATATCCATTCCTATGTTGAGCACATACATGGGTTTGAGATTGGCTACGCCCCTCAAAAACGTAAACTGCGCCATAAGGAACATCATAAGTATGCAGAAAGCTGATACCCACATTAGCCGTTTCATCTGTGCTTTGCTGATATATTGCATAGTATTCCTCCAAAAACATTTATGTATGATTTAATACCCAGGAGAAGGCCTTGGCCGTTCGCAGGTCTGACTCTTTGAAGTGATTTCCGCTGTTCCACTCGAAGGTGACGTTAACGCCTTTGGACTTAAGGACTTCCTGAGCCTCGGACATTTTATCTGCGACTGTGGCCATGATAGGGTTTCTGGCCTTGGCTTCTTTGTCGCCGAGACTTAAGTAAACTGCGTCGGTGCGGATGGAGCTCTTTTCCATATAATCGGTAAAGCCCGGGAACCACATGGATGGCGATGCTGCTGCCACGCCCTTGAATGTGTCTGTCTGGTAGGCGGTCCAGAGTGCGAACAGGCCTGCCAGTGAATATCCGCCTATGTAATATGTCTTTTGCCCATCAGAGCACAATGGTAAAAGAGCTTTCAGAAAATCCCCGGCTCCTTCGCCGAAATCTTCGCTTCCAAATACCGCAGGTGCCTTCCAGGGAGATAAGTCTTTGTTCCAGTTGCCGACCTTGGCTGCAATGAGGTAAAAGTCCGTGTCAGTCAGGCTCTTTATTATATTGAATTCGCTTTCCAAAACCTCCAGGTCGTGCTCATCCACAGGCTGGATGAGGACCTTTTGTGCATCCGGATTACCAAAGCAAAAAGTATCCATAGTCATTTAGCTCCTTCTTTTAATTATCCACCAAAAATTGACAATATACAAAGCCAAATATGAGAAGATTATGTACAAAAACTAGGTTATACTTAGAGAAGCGAATAAAAATGCATGGAGTTGTGATTTATGAGAAATACTACAGATATGACAGTTGGCAGCCCTACAAGGCACCTGATACTCTTTGCCCTGCCGGCTCTGATCGGAAATATCTTCCAGCAAGTGTATAATATTGCAGATTCTGCCATAGTGGGCAGGTTTGTAGGGCCTGATGCCCTGGCGGCCGTAGGTGCCACAGGTTCCATAACCTTCCTGTTCTTTGCGCTGTGCAACGGAATCGGAAGCGGCGGCGGAATCATTGTGTCACAGTTTTACGGTGCCCACGATGACGAACGCGTCAAGAAGGGCATTGTAAATACAGGGATCATCATGCTGATCATACCTGCTTGCTTTGCGATAATTGGCTATATCAGCGCTGATAACATTCTCAGGATCCTGAGTACGCCTACTGAGATCCTTGCAGATGCCACCTCCTATGTGCGCTATATGTGCATGGGACTTATCTTTGTGTCGCTCTACAACTACATAACATCAATGATGAGGGCTCTGGGTGATTCCAAGACTCCTCTGTATTTCCTTATCCTGTCGGCGATCATCAACGTCGCCCTGGATCTTCTGTTTGTTTATGTGATGGGAATGGGAATAAACGGTGCAGCCATCGCAACCGTCATCTCGCAGTTCATAGCTGCTGCCTGCTGCGGAATCTATGCATACCTTAAGAACCCTTATTTCAAATTAAAAAGAGAGGACATTGTCTTTGTCCCGGACCTTGCCATCAAGGTTTTGAGACTCGGAATTCCTCTCTCACTTCAGTTTGGACTTATTGCCATCTCAGGAATGGCTGTACAGCGTATAGTTAACGGCTACGGCAAAACTGTTGTTGCTGCATTTACCGCCACCAACAGAATTGAACAGCTCATCCATCAGCCCTTCACCACTTTGAACGCTTCGATTTCTACCTTCGTCGGGCAGAACTATGGCGCCAAGAAGATTGACAGAGTACGTGACGGATATAGAAAAGGTCTTTTGATAATGGTCATCCTTGCGGCTGTAATGATCGTCTCAATGCAGCTCTTCGGCGGTGTTATCACATCCTTGTTTGTTGATGAGCCCGAGATCATTGCCATGGGTGCAATGGGACTTAAGATAACCAGTATATTCTACCCTGTACTTGGTCTTATCTACGTGGTTCGAGGCGTTCTGAACGGCGTTGGCGATGCTTTCTTCGCACTGTTCAACGGCATTGTCGAGGTTGTGGGCAGATTTACCGTTCCGATCCTGTTTACCAAATATCTTGGCATGGGCGCCACAGGTATCTGGTTTTCAGCGGGAATCGTGTGGGCGATCAGCGGAATCACAGCCTGGATGAGGCTTGTGGCTACTCGCGTGTTGCAAACCGGGACATTAAAAAGAAGGCGCGATATTTAGCGCCTTCTTTTATATTCTCTAAGCTTTTAAGCCTTTTTATTTCTCAGGTCTCTGACCCTCTCTCTTAGCTTGTCTGTAGCACGGATCAGCGGAACGTGGTCGATGCTGTTCTCATCTTCTCCGGCTTTTGGCATGAATTTCTGAATACCAAGAAGAATTCTCTTCTGGTTAAGGGAGAGCTTTTCGGCATAGGCTCTGGCAAGTTGGTCGTGGCGAGCCTCAATCTGCTCTTTTTCTTCCTTGATCTTCTGCTCTATCACTTTAGGTGCTGAGGCGACCTTCTCATAGCTCTCCTGGGCCTTTAAGTTGAACTCCTCGTGCATTTTCTCTACATCTTTTAGGAGCGCGTTAAGGCTGGCTTCCGTCAGGGCGAAGTCTGCGCCGAAGATCATGGCGATCACGATTGCGAGAACCTCGTATATGATCGGGCTGACGGCGGCGTGAACTCCTTCAACAGCTGGGATCAGGAACTTGACTACCGCTACTCCCGCAAGACCAAAGGCTATGCTCACCGGTACGCAGATTCTTCCGTTTATATTCAGCGGAAGCTTACTGTAATCCCACCATCTGGCGTGAAATCTCTTTTCCAGGACCCAGGATGTTCCGTACTCTGCGATTGCACTGCCTATGTAGCATATGATGAAGATCCCCCATATCGGGAATGTTGGAGATGACAGCGGCTTTATCAGTGAAAACAGTATCGAGACTCCAACTACGCATGAGCCGTAGATTGGGCAAATTGGGCCAAAGAGGAACCCTCTGTCCGCCCATTTCTTCTCGTTGGCTGAGCAGTAAATGGATTCCCAAACCCAGCCCAGAAAGCTGTAAAATATGAATTCAACAAAGTATTGTGCGATTAACATGATGTTGGTGCCTTTCTTTTTCTTATGTATTGCAACAATTATATTCTAGCACAAAAAGGGCGCCTGATTTCTCAGGCGCCTTGTAATCATCTTGGTCATCAGTCAAAGGTCAGTGAGTTAAGAACGCTTGTGAGGGCTGCATGCACCTCTGTGTTCATCTCTTCATCGTCACCGTCATGACCGTCTGTCTCAAAAATAAGAGCTCCGTCCATGTAATCTCTTGCAAAGGCTGTCATGTAAGATCCCGATCCTTCTTTGTCCACAGGAACAGAAACGTTGTAGCCCGTGACATCACTTACGCCCGGAAATGGCCACTCTGTATATTCTGCCTTATCGCCGTAGGGCTTTCCAAGCTCTTTTATCGCAGCTTCAGCCTTGTTGTCCACTGTGTATGTTACGGTTATAAGGTTTGATCCTGCGCTGTCGCCTGTGTATACGATAAATACCTGAGGGCCGTTCTGGTTTACTTCAAACTTTGTTGCGTCATACTTAACGCTCCAGCCGTTTGCATCGTGATATACGCTATTCTCAGGGCCGTTTACAAAGTTCTCTGAACTAAATGTTTCAGGATCTGCATCTGCTACCGGCTCGAAAACAAGCTCAAGACCGTCTTCAAATGCACCTGTGATCACGCCGTTTTCTACGGAGTGAATTGTCAGTGTATCTATAGCTTCGTCAGCGCCACCGAATGAGAACTCAACTGCGCCGTCTTTCTGTGTGATAGCAAACGGAAGTCCGATTCCATCATGCTCGCCATCCTCTGTGTGTCCGTAGGTTTCGTCATTGATCACATAGAAGTAAGTCTTGGATGGATTCTCTGCTTCTTTTGCGTAATTAACATATACACCCTTTGTAAAATAAGGTGGTGCAGGAATCTCAGCAGCTGTTTCAGCCACTTGCTCTGTAGCAGCTTCCGCTGCTTGAGTTGTAGCCTCTGTGGCAGTTGCGCTCTCGCTTGTAGCCTCCCCAGCAGCCGCATTCTGCGCTGTCTTATCCGCACATCCCATCATAAGCGCTGCGGCAATCGCACCGGAAAGCAGAAGTACCGTAAAAATCTTAAGTCCATTCTTTTTCATAACCCGTCCTCCTCGTATATAACATCAAATAAAATGTTACATCACTTTATGCACCCAAAAAATTAAAAAACCATAAATTTTTGAGCCCCAGGGACGGAGTCAGGGGCTCAAAAAGTTAGGCGGCTTTGTGGGTGGAGAAGACTTTTACTGAATCGAAAAGGTGCTGGTGGTGGACGCTCTTGGCGTCGAATTTAACGGAAGTGAAGGCTGCCTGCATAATGGGGCCGGTGGCGAAGGCACAGATAAGGGTGCCGATGCCGACAGGGCCTCCGAGGAGCCAGCCGATAAAGGTCGCAAGGCTAAGAAGTGTTATGCTCACAGCGCCGATTGGGATCTTGCCTGCGCGCTTTGCAAGAGCAACAAGAAGTGTATCTCTCGGGCCACAGCCAAGTGATGCGCTCATGTAGGTGTACTGGGTGTAAGCCATGATGATAAGTCCGAGGATCATCACGGGAATTCCGGTAGCGAGGCTGTCGCACTTAGGTACAAGGTTAATCCTGTTAAAGAGGTCAACTGCCTTACCAACCACGAAGGCATCAATGAACATTGCTATTCCAATAGGCTCTTTTAGCGCGATATCAATTCCAAGTATCGCATAGGAAACTGCAACCGAGGCTGTTCCGTACAGGATTCCAAAGGTCTTTGAAAGTCCAAGATTCAGGACATCCCAGGGGCCGGCGCCGATATTGGCCTGGATTGTAAGATAAACTCCAAATCCATTTACAAACAAACTGATAGCTGCAATGACCATATTAAGCAGAATATCTCTGCTGGTTTTATTATCTTGTAATCTACTGTTCTTAAACATTTCTTATTCTTTCCAAAATATATCTTTCCAAATATATCTTTCCAAAATCAAATCTACATATAGCCAAATTCGCATTCGATTATAGCACAAAAATTTCTTTTGAGATATTTTATCAACGAAGTGCCTTGACTAGGCCCCGAGGAAACGTTATTGTTAGCATATTCTAACTCAAGCGAACACAACAACGTGTAATTAAGGAGGAAAGTATGAGTAAAGTAGCAATAGTATATTGGAGCGGTACAGGTAACACACAGTCAATGGCAGAAGCTGTTAAGGCAGGCGCCGTAAGCAGCGGAGCTTCAGTGGGTTTCCTTTTTTAGAGAGCCCGGCTGCCCCCTCTTTACAGAGGTTTAAGTTTTATTCTATGTTCTTAAGCGCCACATCCAGTGGAATTCTCTTAATTCTCGCAAAATCAACCAGCGACACAAACGCATATCCTATCAGCAGATAAACCACCGTCAGCACCATGGACGAGCGGTTCATATAGAACGCAAAGTACCCGTCAAGCTGAAGCATGAATGCGTGGAATATCCACACCATCAAATAATATCCAACCACAAATGCAGCTACCGCAAACACTACCACCACGATGGCCGTCGGAATAATATAGAGTGATCCGATCTCTCCGTTCTTAAATCCCAGGATCTTCGCCATGGAGATAGAGTGCTCATTCCTCTCAATGATGATCTTGGCCAAAAGATATATCAGCGACGCCGACAGTACTATAAGAGCATATTTAAATACTCCCATAAAGCCGCCCATGGAGTGCATCAGCTGATTTGTGACCTTCACGATATCTTCGGAAGTGATGACCGTCGCAATGTCCTGATCATCTATGTCAGTGATCTCATTTCGTGAAAAATACCCGGAGAAGTCATCGCTGTCTTTTTCAAAAACGGTATTAAAGCTCTTAGCATCAAGAAACGCTGCAATTCCTCCGTCGTAATCCACAACTCCCTGAACGCTGAATTCATAGGACTTATTCTCATATTCCTCGTGAAGCGTTATCTTATCCCCTGCCTTAACTCCGAATTTCTTGGAGAAGGCGCTGGAGATATACAGTGCATCCTTCGAAGTGTCTTTTCCCAAAGTGATGTAATCACTATCCTCGCTGATTCCGTAAACCGTCACGCTCTCATCCTGGCCGCTTCCCATTCCTTCGCGGAAAGAACTGCTCTTCTTGGGATACAAAAGATTTGTCATGCTAAAGCGCTCCGCACTTTCCTCGGATGTCTCGATCACATCTCCATCAGAATTCTTGCTATCCATCAGCATGTACTGATACTCAGCAAACATCATGTCCGGCGCAGCTTTCGCATAATGATTCAGAGAATCCGGAAGTCCGAAGGCAAAGCACATCATGAGCTCAATAAAGATTACTCCGAATATCAGCACCAGATAGTTTGGAATATTCTGGAAAAGGATCCTTAACCTGAACCTTTTTAGGAACGACCATCTTGGAAGGCGCATAGCCTTGGTCCTTCTTGTCTTTACCAGGTCGTGACGCAGGAACTTAAGCGGGCTTAGCTGCAGCTTCTTCACGATAACAAAAAGATTTATGAAGAACATCAATAGCAGCGGAATTATCGTGGTCTTAATAAGCGCCGTGTTGCTCCAGACCGCGTGGCACTTGGGAAGGCTGTAGCTGTTAAAATACAGGTAAACCGCCAGGTTCTTAAACGCCGTATATCCCAGGACATTTCCAATCACAGCCCCGATCAGTGTAACGATAACCGGCATTGACATGTAGTGCACCACAAGCTCTGACCTGCTATAGCCCGAAGCCCTGAGAGTCCCGATGACCGAAGCCTCTTTTTCAATGGTGTTACTGATGATGATTGCAAATATAAAAGCGATAACACCGATAAGTATGTAGCAGAGAATGCTTGCACCGACTGAATCTCCTTCGATGTCAGAGATGGCAAAGTTGCTGGCCTGGCGCAGATACTCAGGAAGATAATCGTCAATCTCGTTGTCGTAAACAAGAGTCTGCGTGATCAAAGCCTTCATGAAATTCTCTGAATAGTCCTGCTGCTCCACCTTCGACTCAGGCGCCTTATCATACTTATACGCATAGCTATAATGCACTCTGGACCGCAATCCGCTGAACGCCTCAGGTGTCACCATTGCAACGTCAAACCCGAAGGCATCAAACATCAGGTCCGTGTTGGACTCATGGAGCGTCAGATAATTTACATACGAAAGAAGTCCAACCACCTCGAACTCTTTTCCGCCGACTTTGATCGTGTCGCCCAGTGCAACGCCCACGTTGTCAGCATGCATCCTGTCGATGGCAATCTCGTTATCCGCCTCAGGTGCCCGTCCTTCGTTAAAAGACGCTTTGTCTATCTCCGAGTCACTCTTGTAAACCCTGACAGTGGCGTCCTCTACGCCATCGCCGTTGTTATCCTCGGACTCATTTCTGTAAAAGTGTTCATATATCTTAACCGTGACCGGATTGATTTCATCATTAAGGTTGTACCTGTCTGCGACTTCGTCCCACTCCTCATCGACTTTTTTAACCACTTCTTCGTGGGCTTCATCATAGGCTTCATCCACGACTTTCTTAAACTCATCCGACTCCCTTGCTTCTTCAAGTGCTTTGTCAAAAGAGCTTTCCATGGCCGCATCGATCTGACCCTTGATCATCTCTTCATCTGTAATACCATATGCAGCACACTGGGCCCTGACAGCTTCCTCAATCTTTGCAGTCACCTGCTCACTGAGTTCATCTTCTACAGCCTCCGCCACCTTCTTATCGGCTTCCTTGTTGCCCTTGTCGATATAGTAGCTTCTTACGTCAGCTTTTTTACCTGAGCTTATATCATCAAGCAGGTTCTGCGACGCCTTCTTGGACAGTTCAAAACTTCCGTCCTCGAGGTTAAGCTCATCTCTTCCCGCATACACAGCCGCCAGCATAGAATCGTGACCGACATACATTCCGGATATAACTCCGATCATGATCACCATGAAAACGATAATAACCAAATACTTGTGCCAGTCACCTTTAAGTTCTCTCGGGATTCTCCTGATAAGAGGATTTTTCATAGCGCCTACCTCCTACCACTCCAGATCCATCGCAGAGATCTTATTTTCGTTGATATCATTATGGCGCACCACACCATCCCTTAACTTGATGACATGATCCGCCATATTTTTGATCGCCTCATTGTGAGTCACCATGATCACGGTGCTGCCAAACTTATTGTTGCATTCTTCAATGAGAGCCAGTATTTCTTTTGATGTCTTGTAATCCAGTGCGCCTGTTGGTTCATCGCACATTAAAATGTCGGGATTCTTAACGACAGCTCTGCCAATTGATACTCTCTGCTGCTGTCCGCCGGATAACTGGTTGGGATACTTGTACTTGTGCTTCTGAAGTCCAAGTGTGGTCAGTACCTCCTCCACATCAAGAGGATTGTCGGAGAGATATGCTCCCACCTCGATGTTCTCCTTGACGTTCAGGTTCGGGATCAGGTTGTACATCTGGAAAACATATCCCAGGTGCTTTCTTCTGTACAGCGTAAGCTCCTTCTCTGTCATCTCTTCCAGCTTGTCACCGCCTATGCTGACAAACCCTTCATCCGGCGTATCGATTCCGCCGATGATGTTTAAAAGTGTTGATTTCCCGGATCCGGATGGCCCAAGAAGCACGCAGAATTCACCTTTTTTAACAGTGAAATTCATGCCCCGAAGGACATCCTGTCTGGCCTCTCCTGTTCCGAAACTCTTCTTTAAATCTTTGATCTCAAGAAACTGTTCTTTCATTTTTCCTCCTCATAGCACAAAGTTACCTATTGCTAACAGAATTATAATACGCTATAATTTCGTTAGCAATAGCTAACGTTGCAAAAATATCTTTTTCGGGGAGTCATGTAAATGCCTGACAATATCATTGTCGAGAACTGTTCACCAACACTGGCGGGGATCAAAACGGGGAACATATTCACAGTGGACAGGTCTCTTATCACCGATATAAATGAAGAACTAAGGCAGCTTAATCAGTGCTTTGCAGGAAAGGGGCTTCGGGCAATTCCTCTTAAAATATCCGATAAAAATGTCCTTCTTTATCTTTACAGACCGGATAAGCTTAAGGCCGATCTTTCCTGCAAAGAAGCCCGTGAGATTCTCCTGGCAAAGGGATACAGTTGTGAATCTGTGGAGAACGACATTGTTCATCTCATCAACCAGATAAGCAGCCAAAACTCTTTCCCTCACGAAATAGGTCTTTTCCTGGGCTATCCCCCTGTTGATGTAAGAGGCTTCATGGAGGATACCAAGAAGGGCGTCAAATGCGTCGGCTACTGGAAGGTTTACGGGGATAAGGAGAAGGCGGAAAAGACCTTTTCCAGTTATAAGAAGTGTACTGAAGTATATAAAAAGTGCCTGTCCGGAGGCAGACACTTATCACAGATGATCGTTAATACTACCAGAAACAGATGCGTCGCATCTTAAGGAAAGGCTGACATGAGTAACGAATACGTCATATCCCTTTTGAAAGAAAAGGGCTTTAGGATCACAAAACAAAGAAAACTTATAATAGATATCATTCTCGGGAGCGACGGTGCATCCTGCAAAGAGATCTACCACAAGGTGATTGCAAAAGACAATACCGTCGGTACCGCCACTGTTTATCGAATGATCAGGCTTCTCGAGGATGTCGGCATATTAAAGCACGTCGACATGATCACCCTGACCGGCAAATACTAGAACTCCATCTGATATCCAACCTTCATCTGCTCTATCTTATCGCCAAGCTCTTCCTTTAAGATGCCATAGGCGCGGCCTTTAGTGCAGTGTCCGGTGCACACATAATCTATCCCTGTGTCCTTTATCTTTCCGGCCACATCTTTTATCTCTTCGCCTGATTTGTTGAACAGGTGGAATCCTCCGATAAGCCCATATACGTGCTTGTCAGGAAAAGACTCTTTTACCTCATTTATAATATTGGCTGCTCCTCCGTGTGAACAGGAGTTGATGATAACAAGGCCCTTGTCGGTATCAAGCACAAGGCTCTGCTCGTGCGAAAAATCATCAGGGATCCAGCGGTGATTTTCCTTCCTGTACATGCGCTCGCGCTTTCCGATCTCGGAAAGGCCGGCGGTCTTGTGGGGGATAAGATATGCCCCTTCAATGAGCTTATAGTCGCCTGAAACCATCTCTATTCTGTCAGGATACTTTCTTAGCATACTCCTTGGAATTCCAATATATTTCTTGAAAATCTTCATCTTGTGGTAACAGTTCGTTGCCGTGCCATCCCTTAAATAGAACTTCGCCTTGCTGTTGTGTTCAAAAAACGCCGGGATTCCATTTGCGTGGTCGTAGTGAGCATGGCTCAGCACGCCGTAGTCGACATCCGCAACATCAAGCCCAAGCTTCTCCATGTTTGTCAGAAAGAGCTTTGACGCCCCGGCATCCACCAGGATCTTTTTTCCATTAAATTCCACAAGCAAACAAAGGCCCCACTCACCGGTGACGCCTTCGCTTGATATATTATCTACTACAACCGTAAGTTTTGTCTTCATGTTTTCCCCGCCTTACTCATCTATTATCACAAACCATACACTGATTATACCAAAGAATTTTGGACCCTGGGGACGGAGTCAGTGGTTCAGTATCTGAAAACTATCTTTCTAGCTGTTAATTATCTGATAATGAGCCACTGACTCCGTCCCCAGGGTCCAAAATTCTTGGCTATATCATCGCCTTCTACGGAAGGAATGGTAAACTCCACGCTCTTACACTTTACCATAACACTCAGTCACCTTATAACCAAGGTCCTCGATCTCTTTTGTGATAACGTCATCGGCGATGTCTTTCTCATAGCGGACAACTGCCTCTTTCTTCCTGAGATTCACCTTGGCTGAAGCGCCGTCCAATCTGTTGATGGCACGCTTTACTCTGTTTGAACAGTTCTCGCAATGCATTCCGTCTATCTTGAATATCGTCGTTTTTATTATGGGTCCTGTAAGCTTTTTGTCAGGCTCTTTTTTGACAGAATCGCCGCCTCCGCAGCATCCGCCCTCTCCTTTGAAATGCTTGATACTGCCTCTCAAAGCTATAAAGAGTACCACAGCTAAGATTGCTATAACCAGTACATTTGATAACATGTATATTCCTCCGGCGGATTTTTGTCCGCACTTATCTTGTGACATTTTGTTAGCAGTCACTAACGATTATAGCAGTCATTTAGCCCTTTTAGCAATGGGTTGGTGAATAAGAGATCAGAAAAGACTTAGCTGCTCGTAGTCTGTGCTGCGCTCAAGCTCAGGCATGGGCTCTTTTAACATGTCCATGGCTGCTGACGCATCCTGCAGGTAGTCCTGTGCGTTTGCGGCTTCGATCATAACGGGCATTCTGTCGTGGACAGGTTCCATGGAGCTGTTGGGGGATGTCGTTAATATGACAAAAGAGTCTTTGCCTTCATTAAGATCATAGAAACCTGCCAGATACATGGGCTTTCCGTCAGGTCTTTTGAAGATGAATTTAGTCTTGGCCTTGTCCCATTCGTAGAAACCTGCTGCCGGGAGAAGGCATCTTCTGTTTGAGAAACTATCCGAGAACATGGGCTTGTCTAAGACGGACTCGGCTCTGGCGTTGATGATGAGCTTGTTGTCACGGGAAGTAAGGCCCCAGAAGAGGTCTCGGACGTCTGTTGCCTGAGGCTCGTTGTCATGGTTTTGTTCGCCATTTCGGCGTCTTACGATTCCGGGCAGAATCATCCCGGGAGTCGCATCACCCGGGCGCGGACTGATAGACCCGGGCCGAAGTCCGAGCTCTTTTTCCACTTCATCTGCAGTTCTGTCGCCAAAAAAATACCGTCCGCACATGGTCAGCCACCAAGTCTCATCATGAAGATCGAGTATTCGTCGTTCTGGAATTCAAGGTCCGGTGAGTTCTCGCCGCCTCCGTTGGTGCTGCGCTTAATCTCGGCATAGAACTCCTCGCCCTGATTGACGATGTCCATGACCGTGATGTCAACGCCGCTCTCCTGCGCGATCTTGCAGAACTCAGAGAGCTGGTCCTTGGCGTTTCTGGTGTCAAGGAGCTTTTGCTTCAGCTCCGGGTTTTCGTTAGCTTTGCTTAAAAGGATCTCCAATTTATCAGCGATGCTCATGTTTTAGTCCTCTCCAACCAGGTGAACAATCTCAGCTACATGCCCTGTTGCAGGCAAAAACTTATCAAAAATATCAGAGGTCTTTATCTTGAGGCTCGAAGTGTTTACGCAAGGGTGGCACCCTATGAATGCGCCGGCCTTGACGTCCTCATCCACAAGGAGCCTTACTGCATGGTCCTTGTCATTCATAAGCCCCATGACGCTCACCGCTCCGGGCTCTATGTCCAGATATTTCAGCATATCTTCTGCTTCCGCAAAAGAGAGTCTGGCTGAGTTTATCTGATTCGACAGCTCTTTTGTCTTGAACTTCTTGTCCCCGGGCATCAGAAGCAGGTAAAATGCGGTCTTCTGCCTGTTGCACAAAAAGAGGTTCTTGCACATGAGTGTTCCAAGGGCCACATCTATGGCCTCGCAGGCTTCCATTGTCATTGCTGCTTCGTGATCGACTCTCTCGTACTCGATCCCCAGATTGTCGAGCATGTCGTAAACCCTGATCTCTCTGCCTAGCCTTCCCTCGGGGCTCTCTGGTCTCCCAACTACTAATTCCATGATTCTTCTCCTGTTTAGATTGTTGTGTCAGCTCTTTTGCCAAGTCGCGTCAGCTCGTCTACATGTCAGCTCATCTGCATGGCGGCGGAGAGTTTGGGCAGGAGCGAAAGGTCTGCCGGGAGCCAGTCTACGCTCTCAAGATCTGCACTGCCAAGCCATTTGGCCGCCTCGTGCTCAAGGAGCTTAAGCTCGCCTCCTGATAGCGTTGCCCAGTAGCAGTTCATGTGAAGGTGAAAGGTATCGTAGTCATAATCTATGACATCGATGAGATCGTGGACTTCTATCTCAGCCTCGAGCTCCTCTCTTATCTCCCTTTTCAGGGCAGCCTCCGGGGTCTCTCCCGCCTCGATCTTGCCTCCGGGAAATTCCCAGCCGTCCTTGTATTCTCCGTATCCGCGCTGCGTTGCGAATACTCTGGTCTTTTTATGGTAATCGTCGCAGATCACAGCTGCGACGACGTTTACTATCTTCCTGTTCATGTTTGCTTATCTCTTGTATTCTACACTTTCAAGCGCTATCGGCATAGGGTTTAAAGTCACCCATTTTACGCCAAGCTCCGTAAGTCTGTTCAGGTCTTTTTCATCTCTGTACTTAATGCCCTTTGTGATCTCGGCTATCTCTGCACGCTCTTCGTCCGAAAGCTTCTGCCCCATATCGAGATATTTGACGAAAGCTTTTACAAGCTTCTGATAGTCTGAGTCCCAGTTCATGCAGCCATTATCAAGAATCTCGTAGCACACCTTCCCCGATATCCTAATGACTTCGCCCTGGACAGTTGATGCATGGCCGCTTCCCGGAACAAGCAGTTCCCAAAGCTCGGCGTGCTGCTTCTGCCAGGTATCGGATTTGGGACTTATCTCACTCTTGCCGTCGTACTGCTGCCTTCTTGGGACACGCTCCACATCCAGAAGTTCATACAGTCTGTCCAATGCAGCATCAAGCCTCGGCACAAAATCCGGGTTTATACTACTCCTTCTGAACTCTACATCCTTGGCTGCTTTTATATATTCGGCTTTAAGAGTTTCAGTGACCGGCACACCTTTCCCGAGCAGAAGCTCAGTTACCGGCACCAGCTCCGGTATATCTATTGGCCTTGCATTACAAAATGCATTTTCAAGAGGAGTATGATCATACAAGTTCTTCTGATAAAGATCTGCACCTGCTGCGATCAGCGTTTCAACAGCTTCAATTCTTTTGGATTGTACCGCCTTGAAAATCGCACTCTCCTTATGCATCTTAGCCGTGTAGTGTATGTCTGCACCATTCGCAATAAGAAGGAGCGCCTCTTTTTCATGTTCTTTGTTGCCGTAACTCAGATGGTGCATCAAGGGTGTACTCCCAAACCGGTCGATGTAGTTGATATCAGCCCCCTGCTCTATGCACCATTTGATCATATCTTCAGAGATCAGATACGAGAAAATATTTCCCTTGTTATAAGTACCGTAGGCATTGATGTCGCACTTTTCAAAAACCGCTTTTACCGCTTCGTCATCCGTAATGTACTCCTCAAGGTCTTTGGGCAGGGTCTTGCGCTTCGACTTGCCAGACTTCACGGCTGCCGGTTTTGACAATTCTTCCTGCGCATTTTCTTCGGATACGGCAATTTTCTTTTTCTTAAACAGATCAAATATGCTCATGCCCCTTAAATCCCCCGTTCCCATTCCGCCTTGTATTCATCGGCCATAAGGCGGTAAGTGTCTTTTAAGTATGGGTAGTACTCCTCTGTAGTCACCACTCTGGAGCCCTTTTGCTTGTTGCAGTTCTTGCATAGGGGAAGAAGATTTCTGTCATCATCATCGCCGCCACGGTATTTCGGAACGAAGTGATCGATGGTCACTTTCTCCTGAGGCACCGGCTTTCCACAGCGTGCGCAGACTCCACCTGTCTTTTCCAGGATCAGTCTCTTCGTATCGGATTTCTGCCTCTTACGTCCCCTCATAGCGCTGTTCTCCTGCCCCTTTAGCTCTTCCCTGCACTTACATCTTGTATCCGCAATCGGCCTTCTCCGGGCCGTCAACGCCGGATTCGTAGTGTGCCCTGAACTCCATGTTGATCTCACGTATCTCTTTCTTGCCGTCAATGTAGTCCTGGTACATATCCGCAAGTCCGGACATGCATCCGTCACAGGATCCGCTGATGTTGCCGATTGACTCAGCAACGATGCGCTCTCTTTCTTCTCTGGTTGTATCTTTTATCAAAATTGAATTCATAATCAATGTTCCTTCTTTGACTCCATATTTAACAATAGGGAAATAGCCTATTGCTATCTCCCCTTTGAGATTAACTAATTCAGATATTTTGCAGCTTCTTCTTTAGTAAGAGAGTATTGTTGCATAATTTTTTCAGCTATAACTACATCATCCAGTCCTAACGAGCGAAGCAGTTCTATGCATCCAATAATGCCTTTCTGGAGTCCTTCCTCAACGAATAATTCTTTTATCTCCGCCTCATTATATTCAGTATCCAGCATGCCTGTTACCTCCGCTTTATGTGAAATCAGGAACGATCTGATTTCAAAGTCCATTGGTATCTCATCAATTGCTGTTTTAGTTGCAATAACAATATCCTTTGGATCCTGATCAAACAGAATCTCATTAATCCTGTTTATAAACCATGAATATTCTTCCAATGGCTTACATACTCTAAGCAGGTCTGCATTACGTCCATAGTTGATATTGAGCATTCTGACCTTTACTTTTTTCTGTTTCTAGCAATATTTCATCTCCTTTATTATAAAATTAGGGTCTGTGCCCTGCAACATGAATTTCTGGCGAAATGCCTAAGAATTCAGAATTGGTGTGGGATTGGCATTGATGATCAATGCCTGATATCCCAAATTCCAAGAAGATGATAGCACAAAAGCAAAAGGAAATCTTTAAGATTTTCTTAAGATTGAAACATGAGTGATTTTTCACAAAAGTCTCTTATATATATCCAGCATGCTCTCAATCTGGTACTTGAGGAGCCATGCTGCGTTGTTGTACTCGGTGGTTTCCTTTATTACCTGCAGAAGCCCCGGGTAAAACTCATCAGTCTCTTTTATCATCCTGTAGATCCTCTCGCGGGAAAGTCCCCAGGACATGGTGGTCAGGTTGTTGCACCTGTCCATGCACTTTATGAGAGCCGCCTTGGGGTTTGTCATGATCTCTTTATAGTACCTGCTGATGATCTCGTGGCGGTTCTCGTCATTTGTCTTTTCACAGGTAAGGAGCCTTACAAGCTCTTTTGTCTCCTCGTTCACCGGGAGGTCATTCACGCCGATCTTGCAGTCTTCAACAACATCGTGCAAAAGACATGCAGCAATAATCTCATCTTCATTAATATCCATGGACAGCGCGTGGCAGGCCAGGTTCAGCGGATGATAGATGTAAGGCGTCGTTGAGCGCTTTCTGTTCTGCCCCTCATGGGCCTTGACTGCGAAGTCGACAGCCTTTAGCGTATTGGGGAGCTTAAGATTTCTGGCGGTGGTCTTGACGTAGGTCTTCATATGCTCCCAGTCATAGATGGTTTCCTTGGTCTTGAAGAATTTCTGCTTCTCCTCCACCAGGGCCGAAACCGACACGCCAAGCACCTCTGCGAGCCTTATCAGCTTGTCCGTGTCCGGATTGTACTCATCTCTTTCCCAGGAAGAAACTGCCTGAAACGAAATTCCCAAAGCCTCCGCAACCTGTTCCTGCGTAAGCTTTCTTTCCTCTCTAAACGCCTTGATATTTGAACCGATACTCATCTGCATCCTCCGTTTTCTTTGATGCCTTTATGGTATTTCAGATTCCACTTATATTCTATAGAGCAGGGGTTTAAGTTTCAATAATTAATTCAAGTCTGACTTGAGTTTAGTTGTACTCGCAGATGTAGCCCATGCGGCCTTTGTAGCTGGGGTAGTTTCCGATAACGTCGTTTGGAATGTCGTTCATGTAAAACTTGTCCTCGGACTTCCTGTAGAAATATTCCACATATTCTTCGTCAATCTCAGTGCTGTCCGGGAGCTTATCCGAATAGCTCGGCATTCCGTCAAGCCAGTGCTTCCAATAGCAATTGCCAACGCACTCGTTTTGGGTAAGACTTGGATCCGTCCAATGCCACGAGAAGCTGTCTATACGGTTTGCACCTATGTAAAAGACATTGTTCAGCTTATCTTCTGATCTGATAAGATCGTCAATTATCTCAAATTCCTCATCGGTAGTAAGGCAGGCGAGATAGCCGCCTTTTTCCTCGCACTTTTTGGCTGCCTCTTCCCAAGTGCAGTCCTCGATCACAAGCTCGTATCTGTGGCCATCGGAGACGTACTTGCCGGTGGAAAGATATGATTTCAGATCATCAATGCGGAGGTAGCTCGAAGGGTCTTTTGCCTTATCAAGATCATAGACTTCCCTGAGCCGTGACATGTAGGTCTCCTCGTCAGTCTCCTCGCCATCGATGGAATAGTGGAGCGTCCTGAATCTGCCTGTTTCTTCGTTGTACATCTGATCCTCTTCAATGGCGTTCTCGTCAAGCTCATAGTAATCGCCGCTTAGCACCAGCTTCCAAAGCCCCTTATCAAGCTTGTAGACATAGTCGTAGTAGTAGCCCATGTGGCCTTCAGAGTTATTGAGGAGCCCACTCTTTTCAATATAGGTAAAGTAGAGCCTTGCGGTCTGCAGTTCTCTTACGGTTCCGTCATAGAAAGACAGGATCTGGCAGCCACCGGCCTCAAACCCTGAATCAATCACAAGTTCGGGCACATCGTCATCATCGACATATATAAGGGCAAAAGACATATCCATGAGGTCCTCAGGTATGCGCTCCTCAAGGTAAGCCAGGTAGCCCTCGTTCCAGGAATCGTAGCCTTTTCCGAAGGTGGAATGTGCTGCGCCGTCATAGTAATCTTCAGGGTTTTGTGGCTTGTAATTCGAAAAAGCAGTCAGCGTCGGAGCAATTCTCCTGCCTCTGTACTCTTCCATGGCCTTTTGTGCCTCGTCCTCTGTGATCTTGAACTCATTTCCGGAGACATCCGTTTTCGTCCAGGTTATGCTGTCATCGTCAGCCCTGCCAGATTTAACGCCGGTAATCAGCGTCGTTCCGAGATCATCTGATGTGAACTCATAGAGCCCTGCCTCGTTGTACCACTTGGAGCCGTGCTGCTCATAGCCGATGAACTTGCCTGAGCACAGGTAGTAATTGGTGTAATCAGTGCTGGCAACCACGCCATAGGGCACATTGTTATGCCTGGTGCATATTGTGTAGATCATCTTATCGAGCTTGGGGTCATCGGATATGTTGCCAATGATCAGCTCGTTCATACCGTCGCCATCCAGGTCTTCAAAGCCATAACCTGAGTAATCAAGGGCTTTTTCTTTGTCGTATCCGTCCACGGAATAGGCGTAGGTCAGCATGGAATACGGCAGGTAAAAGTTGTCGTACATCTTCTGGTTCAGTAGAACAAAGTAGTTCTGGTCCAGGATCTCTGCGTAAAAGTCTTCGCCGGAGATGGGGAGGGTGGTGGCTGCGGCGGAATCCGGGCCGGAATCGGATTCAGCCTCTGCTGTAGTATTGGCATTGGTTTCTGCCTGCCCAGGCTCTGATTCTGCTTCTGTTTCCGCGGCTGTATTCTTGTCGGGTGCCTCTTCAGTAGCAGGCGCATTGCTTCCACAACCTATTATGGTCGTGAGTAATAGTGTGCTTATGATATATTTCAACTTTCTAAGTTTCATAACAATTCCTCTTTGTTTACAAAGCTCAAGTTATCTCAGTTACTTCCATTTAATCTCATTTCCCCCATTTAAGCAAATGAGTCACCGGGGACGTTTCACTTTGACTCATTTTGAGTCACCGGGGACGTTTCAGTTTGACTCATTTTGAGTCAATGGGGACGTTTCACTTTGTCTCATTTTGAGTCAGGGGGACGGTTCTTTTGACTTGCTTTCGGTCCTTAGGGACTAATCCAGTGGTCCCTTTATAGTAAATGCCGGCCAAACTACATCACAAAAAGGAAATATTGGTTTCATGGTTTGAATCGATTTTTGAAATGCATCACAAAAATTGATATATGAAAAAATAGTTGGAAATTACAAGCTCTTTTCCAAGCCATGGATCTAAATAATTTGATTCCTAACGCTCATCCTACATCACAACACTTGGCCTACGGATGCCATGTGATGTAATTGTTTATGGAAGTTCAAAAATCTTTTTTGCAAATTCCAACTATTTTATGTATAGGAGGAAGTTGTGGGGCGGTCGAAATTACGTTTCCAACCAACGCCCAAAAGATCGGGGCCTTGTGATGCAAAATCGGCCCACTTTTCCGAAAATGGTCCCTAACCCCCGTCCCCGGGGCCCAAAAAATGAGCCCTTGACTCCGTCCCCAGGGATCAAAAATGAGTCAAAGAGAACCGTCCCCATTGACTCCCCAAATTTGCACTAAATTGTTATACGTGCTACCCTTTTTTGTATATTTTTTGTAAAAGAGCTTTATGCGAGGAGGGAAATATTATGAAAAGGAAACTGATACTGGTACTTATCGCCATGACTCTTGTTATGAGCGGATGCGGAAAAGATGCTTCTGCTCCGGATGAAAGCAGTAGTGTTTTTGAAAAGATTGATCAGAGCGAAGGATCAAATCAGGAAGCAGGCCAGAACTCCAATGCAGACGCAGTCGGAAGCGCAGACGCAAACGCAGCAGGCAACGCAGACGCAAACGCCGATGGCGCAGATAGCGCAAACCAGACCACAGCAGAGACCGACGACTACACCGAGCAGATCAAATCCGAGATCGCAGCTCTTGCGTCAGATTCACTTACAGATGAACTCGTAGCTGTAAACAAACTATATGACAAATATGCGGATATGACTGCGAACGCATCAGATCAGGCAGAGATGAACTGCCTTTGCCAGTGGGAAACACTGGTATGGGAAGATGAAGTTACAAGTCTTCTCGACAGACTCAAAGAAAAAGACAGCGAGAACTATAACAACATCTATTCAGAATATGAGAGTTGGCTCAAATATGTGCCTTCCATGGCAGAGAAGATGACCTATGTATACGAAGGCGGAAGCATCTATCCTACTATGTATTCCTACAACGAGGCCATGCGCTTTAAGAGAGAAGCCTACGTCCTTGCCAGCACTCTTGCGGATGTAACCGGCGATGTGGCTTTCTCATTCCCTGACAACTCACCTTGTGGATACTACGGCGACTACGCAGGCGATAGCTATCTTCTCATCACAGAAGGCATGGAAGGTGACTCCTACGCTATCAAGATCCACTTTGATAATTCAAAAGAGCTTATCGGATATGGATCGACAGAAGACGCTCCCGAGTCAGAGTACATCTCTTTTGTAAGCGATGATGGATCTGTAGAAGGAAGAATCGACTGCTTCGCACTTGGCGCATCCTTCTACGCATCAGTATCTGACGGCGCAGTAGTTAACACAAATGAAACCTATGAATTCTCCTTCAAGTACTAACGCCATCTATGGAGTCAAAGAGAACCGTCCCCATTGACTCAAAATGAGACAATGTGAAACGTCCCCGGTGACTCAAAATGAGTCAAAGTGAAACGTCCCCGGTGACTCATATGTTTAGGCTTTCGAGTTCGTGGCGGGTTTCGATGAGGGCGGCTTTGGTGCTAGAGTTCCTGGTGGGGAAGTCGAACATTTTGTTAAGGTAGCCCTGCTCTTTGGCAAGCGCCCTGCTCTTTGGGTAGACCAGTTCAAAGGTAAGGGCGATGTGCCCGATAAGGTGCTCCGCAGGAGAAACCATAATATCTCTTGGAATTGCGTGATGCTCTCTCACATGTTCCATGACAATATCAGAGGCCCCGGAGGTCAGAAGCTCGTCCTCAGTGACGTTGTAGATTTCCTCCATCGGGGTCTCTACGTTTACCCGAAGGATATCGACCTTATCCGCGTCACGGAGTATATTGCAAAAGACAAGGGTCTTTCCCGAAACTTTCTCATCAATCCTGTACTTATTGTGCTGTCTTATTACGGTCTCGAGTTCACCATCCCTTGACCTGTCATCAACGTAATCCAGAATCAGCTTATCGTCTCCAAAAAGAAGGTCCGCACCAAACTCAGCGTGATCAACGGACTGAGAATCAATGAAGGTGTTGTACCTCTTCACCTGCTCGAATCTTCCGATATCGTGAAGCATCCCCGAAAGCCAGGCAAACTCCACATCCTCATCAGAAAGGCCAATGGACCTTGCGATCTGCTCGCAGTTATCCGCAACTCTGTAAGTATGCGCAATCTTCAGCGCGATCTTGGGATCAGTCGGATCGTAGTTTCTTGTGTAAGAAGCAAACTGCTCCTTGACCTTCTGCCTGTCAACCTTAAACCCGCTCTTAAGTCCCAGGTATTCCAGCACGATATCAAGCCCTTCCGTCGGCACACAGAAAGTACCGTCGCGGTGCTCACAGCCCTTTATCACTTCGTCTATGTCAAACCACTTTACTTCTTCCACCTCTTCTTCCTGAAGCACGAGGTTTCCTGCATCTACGGGCTTTTCGTAGACATAAACAAATGCCACTTCATTGTCATTAAAAATCTTCCCGTGAAATGGCATAGCGTACTTTATATGAAATCTTCCCGCAAATGTCAGATCACCATCCTCCGCCTTTATGCCAAGCTCCTCAAAAAGCTCACGCCTTGCAGACTCTAAGGGCTCATCTCCTGCCTGAATATGGCCTGCGGACGAAGTGTCGTACATACTAGGAAAAGACTCTTTCTCAGCGCTTCTCTTCTGAAGCAAGACCTGATAAGACTCTCCTTCTTTTCTCACAATCCAAATATGTGCAGTTCTATGAGGAATTCCCTCTTCGTGAGCCTTTGACCTGGTCACCGTCTCTCCTGTAGGAACTCCGTTATCATCGGTTATATCAAAAATCTCTTCCATGTCAGCCTCCAATTCAACCCCTATTCTACACCAAGACAGCCGCCTAACAACAGTCAAATTTCCAATACGCCAAATGAGCCCTGGGGACGGAGTCAGTGGACCAAAGGTGAGCCCTGGGGACGGAGTCAGTGGCTCATTATCTGAAAGTTATTTTTCTAGCGGTTAATTATCAGATAATGAGCCACTGACTCCGTCCCCAGGGCTCACCTTTGGTCCGCTACCTCCGTCCCCAGGGCTCATTTTTAGCAGGCCTTACTTCTTGGGATAACGTAGGGGTCTCCTGTGACAGGATCTGTGATGATGTCGCTCTCCATGCCGTAGACCTCCATCATAAGCTCAGGTGTGATGATCTCCCTGGGCTCGCCCTCGGCAATAAGTCTGCCTCTCTTCATGGCAAAGATGTGGTCGGCGTACCTGATCGAGAGATTTATGTCGTGAAGAATCGCAACAATCGTAGTCTT
>NZ_ATWY01000019.1 GCF_000421405.1 Butyrivibrio sp. NC2007 | reverse complement strand
CTTCGTTTTTTTCCGCGACCGTCGGTTGGAATAATTTCCCCTGTTTCTTCGTTTAGCCTGCCTATAAGAGTTCTCTTTGACCGGGATTGTTTCTTTTCTTTGTCCCAAAAAGATTTGCATTCATAGACATACGTGATTCCGGATCTTTTATCTTTTTGATGAATTATAGACATGATTTCACCTCCTATATCGTCATGTATATAGTATAACACATGACGATATTTAACACAATAGAAAAATGCCAAAAAGCATAGGAAAAATCTAGGTTTTTGGCATTTGATGCTGTGGTGAATTAATGGTTATGTATTTTCCTTGTGGTGAAAAAATGAGTCCGGAATGCAGATAGGCTGTGAATAGTAACTCCTTGGTTGCCGCATCATCTAGTTGGCATTTTTATGGGACTCCAAAAAGTTCATACTGTAACCATAAAGCTAACCATAAAGGAGACCAATACAGATAAATTACTTTTGGAGTTTTGCTTGCAATCATTTTATGAGGAGGCATATATGGGGCGACTGATTTACTGGATAAAGAAATGTATGCATAGGAATAACAAGTTCTGCAAACACTTCTGCGTGACCTGTGAGTTCTATGATTTCTGCAGGAGAGACGGAGAGCTTGATTGAAAAAGTTTGTTGGGGAGCATCCAGTTTACATGAAAGGTATAGGTGGTTTTATGAAAAAGATGGTTATAGTTCTTACAACAATAGCAGCAGTCGGATTGATGGTCGGATTCTCCAGTATAACAGTCAATGCATCCGGTTTTGATCTCCAGGCTCATTACGAAAAGATGAAGGCCAAGAGAGAGCAGCAGGAAAAAGAGTTTACAGAGAAATGGTTAGATGAACTTGAGGCGGATGGAAATCTCACCCCGGAGGTAATCAAAGCTGCCGGTAAGTATGGCGAGGGAAGAGTGCCCAATCATAAATCTACAAGCGGTAGCGGTTCAGGTAGCTATGCAGGAGGAAGTTCCGGTGCAACCACTTCAGGTAAAGGCTGGGTCTACTCGGCTGACGAGTTACATGTTATTGGATTACCTGAAGGTTCTAACGGATATACCAAGCCAGGCTACTATGGGGATGTAGATGGCACTTATTCATCCGGTTATTCAGGATCCGGAAAAGGCTGGGTGTACTCAGCAGATGAGCTTCACGTTATAGGACTTCCAGAAGGAGAGGATGGCTATACGCTTCCTGGATGGTATGGGGATATAGATTAATAGATTTATTGTTGGGGCGGGGGATGATCATATATCATTTCCCGTCTTGTGCCCTTTTAGGAAGGTGGTGGTCAAATGCTATTCATGTTTGAACTGCTATTGGCAATAATCATTGTTGCTGTAAGGTATTATCTAAAGAATAAGGAAAAATACCGGATAAAAATAAAAAGAATAATATTAAAAGTTATGGCCACAGTATTGGCAATTTTGCTCACGATAACAGTACTATTACAAGAATTGATCCAGCAGCTGCTCGATAAGATTAGCAGCCAGGAAACGAAGCTGAAACTATTGGATAAAATTGATCGAAGAAAGTGAGGACGAGATTATGTTCTTTGGAAAAAGAGATAAGGATGTCAGATTAACAGATAAGCAGTACAAGGAACTTACAAGTAATATGAGCAAAAAAGAGCGTAGAGAGTTTGAGCGGCACCAGGATGAACTTCGCAGGGAAAGAGAAGAAGATAGATTGCTCGGTTGGCTTGAATTTGAGGACGAGCTTGATGACATGTGAGATAGTCAGGCTAAAATCGTTCCCGGTCATTCCCGGACAATTCCCGGTCAAATTTCAAATTTCGTTGTCCGTGCATTATCCAAATGATAAAATGGATGTGGACTTTTATGGAGGTGGATAATGCCAAGAAAATTAAAATATTCTTCGAACATAAAGGACAAAGGGTTGCTGAGCCGGGAACTGAAGACAGCTGCCGAACTGCATGCCCAGGGACTTTCGTACGATGCTATTGTCGAAGAGTCGATAGATAATAATGTTTTTCAAGTGAACACTGAGCGAAGGCGCAAAGAATTGGCTGACTGCATTGTTACGAGAATGAAATATCTTGATGATTTCACTTTAAACAGAATTGCAGAAGGCACAATTTTTTTGGCAAATATTATTTCTGTATATGCAATCATGAAGACAAATCCACTTGTGTATGAATTTATGAATGAGGTGTACAGAGAAAAAAGTGAGCTCATGATAAACCGGATTACAGATGCGGATATAAATCAGTTCATGGATGTTAAAGCGCAGCAGGTTGAGATGATCGCCAAATGGAAAGATGACAATAAAGATAAAGTCAAAGGTGCAATCAGAAACATATTAGTTGAAGCTGGAATGATGAGAGATATGGGAAGTTTCTATATGATTCTTGTACCTGTGTTGGATATGGACTTAGTGTCCAATCTTCAAACTGTTGATGGTGACATATATTTACGTGCTATGGGGATAAGAGTATGACAACAGCTGAAAAATTAAATTTGATAGAGCCAAGAATAAAAGACAAGGAATTTTTGGAAAAGGTGCGAGGCGGGCACATTATTCCATTCTATATTTTGGACTATGATCCGAGGGACGAGGGCATGGCAAGAGAACATGTTCTCAATCTTCAGGACAAGATAAATAAAGAGAATTGTGGCATACATATTAAAGTTATTGATCTGTATAAGCTGCTTCTTGAGTGTCTTCAAGAGAAAGGGTATTTAGAAAAAGCATTAAAAGCTGAAGAGAGTAAAGGAACGGACAAGCTATTTGAGGGAATAAAAAATACACTTGGGTTAAAAAAAGAGATCAACATGTATATCGATAAAATCCGGGATGGAATAGAACCAGAAGATGTGATTTTTTTGACCGGTGTAGGAAATGTATATCCTATAGTGAGGACGCATAAAGTGCTGAGCAATCTAAGGCCATTGATAAAACGTAATCCACTGATTGTTATGTATCCCGGAACATATATCAATAATGAATTCTCATTATTTGGTGAGATAGATAGAGATTATTACCAAGCATTTAAGCTGATTTTGGAAGGAGATAACTAAATGATTATAAAAGATATTTTTGAAAATAAGATTGATAGACACATTGATCCTGTTGTAGAGATTGGTGGTGAAACTGATAAGTCAAGACAGGAAGAGTTGGAAGAGTTTGTTGTTACACAGCAGGTTGGAAAACATCTGAAGGAATTTTTTAAGTATTACATTACAACTTCTAATACTGGCAGAGGTGACGTTGGCGTTTGGATTTCAGGATTCTTTGGAAGTGGTAAATCACACTTTATGAAGATGTTGGCATATATTTTGCAGAACGATGTTATTGGTGGAAAACGTCCCATTGAGTATTTTGAAAGTAAGATAGATGACAATTTCACTCTTGCGGATATGAAGGCTGCAACAGATATCAAGACTAAGGTTATTCTTTTTGATATTGATCAGGCGTCTGATGCTGATGCAAGAAACAGTCAGGAGATGCTTGTTAAAGTGTTTAATAGAAAGTTCAATGAAATGCAAGGCTTCTCTGAGAGCATGCCTTGGCTTGCAGATCTTGAACGTCAGATGGTTGCAAAAGGAAACTATGAGCAGTTTAAAGAGAAATATGAGGAGATATCTGGTACTCCATGGGAAGAAGGCCGAAATGATGATTTCTTTGGTGAGGACAATTTTGTTGAGACAGCAAAAGCTGTACTTGGAATGTCCGAAGAGTCAGCAAGAAATCTATATCAGAACAAGGCTGATCAATATTCTCTGACAGTTGAAGATTTTGCCATTAGAGTTAGAGAGTATATAGAGGCGCAGGGCAAGAATAATAATGTTGTATTCATGGTTGATGAGGTTGGTCAGTATATTGGAAACAGCAGTGAACTGATTCTTAATCTGCAGTCAATTGTTCAGTGTCTTGGAACAGAATGTAATGGACATGCATGGGTAGTAGTAACAAGCCAGCAGGCCATTGATACTGTTGCAAAGAATGTTAAGGCAAACGACTTCTCTAAGGTTACTGGAAGATTCCCTGTTAGATTATCTATGTCATCAATTAATGTAGATGAGGTTATTAAGAAGAGAATACTCCTTAAAAATGAAGCTGGTACAGACAAGCTTAGAGCACTTTATAAAGATAAAGGCGGAGTAATAAAAGGAAAAGTTTCCTTTGGTGGAGGGGCACCGACATATCCTAAATTTAAGAGTGAAGAGGACTTTATTGACATATATCCCTTTTTCCCATATCAGTTTGATTTGCTGCAGTCTTCCTATGACTCTGTAAGAAATAGAGGTTCAAGTGGAAAGAGCATGTCAAGTGGTGAGCGTTCATTACTGTCTGCGTTTCAGGATGCAGCTATGGAATATAGCGGAGACGAACTTGACAGATTTGTTCCGTTTAGCCAGTTTTATAACACAATGGAATCTTTCCTTGAGCAGGATATTCGTGTTGTTATGGAAAGGGCTTCAAAAAAGGAAACACTGGAAAAACCGCTTGATCTTGATGTGCTGAAGCTGTTATTCATGCTTAAAGACATGGATAATGATATGCCTACAAATATAGATAATCTTACATCTCTTATGGTTTCTCATGTTGAGGAAGATAAGATTGCTTTGCGTGGAAAGATAGAAAAATCATTGTATCGCCTGATGGATGAGAACCTTGTACAGAGAGATGATGATAAGTATATCTTCCTTACAAATGATGAGCAGCAGGTCAACATTGAAATTGAGAGAATGGATCTTGATCCTAGCGAGATTATTGATTATATCGGCAAGCAGGTGTTTACCGGAATTTGTGATACAAAGATTAGGTATAATGCGAACTTTATGCCTTCTTATAATCAAATAATTGATAATAACCCGAGAGGCCAGCAGACAAGTGAGCTGACAATGTATCTGTTTACTCCTTTTGTAGAAAAGCTTTCTGAGCAGCAGATGCATATGATGGCACAGACCCAGAACTGCTTAATAGTAACTATGGCAGATAACAAGCTTATGGCTGAAGAAATTGAGAGAATGCTTAAGCTTGAAAAATTCATACGTGTTAAGTCTGGGAAAGCAAAGACTGATTCAATGAGCAAAATCATATCACTTAAGGCTGATGAGTTTAGTCGCAAGAGTGAGCGTGTTGCTGAAATGATTAGTGATGCAATAAAGGATGCGGACTTTTATACCAAGACAGGACATCTTAATGGTCTGAAGAGTGATAAGGCTAAGGATAAGGTCAATGAAGCATTTAGCGTTCTTATTGATAGTGTTTATACCAAGCTTACTTATATAAAGAACCCTGTTCAAAAGGCATCAGATCTGGCAATCAGACTGGATACCAGCAACCGTCAGATGAGCATTGATGATTCGACAACTAACAAGCTCGCAATAGAAGAAGTTGTAAAGTATCTGGAAAGAAAAAATGAGCAGAAGATGCCTGTTACTATGAGAAGCATTATTGAGCAGTTCCAAAAGATTCCATATGGATGGACTGAACTTGATATTGCTGGCATAGTTGCAGAATTGTTTGCTGCAGAAGAAATAGTGCTTCAGCTCTCAAATAAAAACGTAGCTTTATCAGATCCTCAGCTCATAAATTACTTTACCAAGAGAGATTACAAAGAGTCTCTCAAGATAAAGATAAAAGAGAAAACTAGTGATGAGCTCATAGAGTCAGTTAAGGACGTGCTTAAGAGCGCATTCTCTAGAAGCGTTGAATATACGACTGATACTAAGCTCGCAGAAGAGATCAACAAAGCGATTGATAATGCGATGGATACTATTGAAGATATTAATGATAAGTATCCTAAGGATGGCAAATACCAGTCATTTGGATATACATTCAAGCAGGATGCTGACAGTGCACGAAAGATATTGATGATGTATCCAGGATACAAAAAGGTACAGGGATGGTTAACGGCATTTAAGGGAATCAAGAAAATATACGAACCTAAAGTGCTGTTTGAGACATTTGTATCTGAGGCAGAGCAGTTCAAGAACTATAAAGAAGAAATAGGAACTATTTCGGATTTCTTTAAAAATCAGCTGTCAATATTTGAGAAGTCATGCGAGTATGTAAATCTTTATGAAAATAATAAATCATACCTCGAAGAGACTGCCGCAAAGTCATTGATGATGGAGATGCTCTCAATCATCAACATGGAAGAGCCTTATAGAGATATATATAAGCTTAGTGAGGATAACAAGAAATTTATGTCTGCGCTGGGCGAGGTGCTCAATAGAGAAGCTGAACCAGTAATTGCGCAAATAAATGATGATCGAAAGACCGCAAAAACATCATTTGAAACATATGAGATTGAGCTTCCAGCTGATATTGATCAGGCATTTGATAATCTGACTGAAAAAGTTGAAACATGTCAGTTTGTTTCAACAATAATAGGCGTTCGTGAGGAATCTGCTCGTATTAGAGATAACTATTTGGATCAGGCCGCAAAGAAGTATAACGAAAAAATCGAGACGGCTAAAAAGGATGATGGCGGAGATAAGCCTAACTCTAAGCCGGCAGTTGTTCCAGCAAAAAAAGTAAAGAGTGTTGCTGTCGGCAATCTTATTGGAACTCAGCGTAAGCTTGAGAGCAAAGATGATGTGGATGCTGTTATTGAGAATATTCGTAAGCAACTTATGGATATGCTTGATGATGAAACAATAATAAATTTGAAATGATAGGTGAACTAATATGAATAAAACAGCGTTAAGAAGCTTTTCGGCTTGGGCACGTAGATATTTGATCTCTAATATCTGTGACCGAGCACAGTTCTTAGGCATTACAAAGGATAATGTGGTTCCTATTCAGGCGCAGAATAATGATAGTTTTATGGTGAATGGTGTAACATTTGATTTTGCACCGTCTGCAAGAGAGCATTTTGTAGAATATGTTAAAGAAGTTGGTTGGGAAAACGCTATCGAGGAGATTGCGTATACATGGTTTAATAGAATTCTTGCCATTAGGTTTATGGAAGTCAATGGGTATCTGGAAAATGGCATTGATGGAAGTAATATTTATGTTATTGGATCAATTGATGTAGATAGGAAGTTCCCTGATGCTGTGGCAAGAGCAACCGAGCTAAAGTATGTTGATAAGGATACTGTTTTTAAATATCAGGATAATGAGGATAATGCAGGGCTATTCAGGTATATCCTAATGAAACAGTGTTTAGAGCTTAGTAAATGGATGCCTGATGTTTTTGAAAAAGTATCGGATTACACAGATTTGTTGTTGCCAGAAACATTACTGTTTCCAGACGGCTTTGTCGAACATTTGACTAATGACCTTAATGCTGAGGATTTTGATATATCTGCTGAGGGTAATGGGCAAGTCGAGATATTCGGATGGATGTATCAGTTTTATATTGCTGAGAAAAAAGACGATGTCTTTAGGAGCAAGGCAAAGATAACTAAGAGTACTTTGCCTGCGGCTACGCAGTTATTTACGCCAGATTGGATAGTACGTTACATGGTAGAAAACACACTGGGAAAGGTGTGGATTTCATCGCATGGAGAGAGCAGATTAAGGGAGTCTTTAAAATACTATCTTGATCCGGAACCAAATGATGAAGAGGTAATCAAAATTCATGAAGAAATAAAAAAAGAATACCAAACAACTAGTATTAGAGATATCAAGTTTATAGATCCTTGTTGCGGTAGTGGGCACATTCTTGTATATGCATTTGACATTTTTTATCGTATGTATTTGGAAGAAGGATATACCGCAGATATGATACCAAGTATCATTCTGGAGAATAATTTGTTTGGGCTTGATGTTGATAAACGAGCAATTCAGTTGACGAGTTTTGCACTGACTATGAAAGCAAGAAGTTACAACAATAAATTGTTCCAGGATGGTTATCATTTCCCTAATGTAATAGATATACGAGAAAGCAATACTATTACAGATAATGATTTGGGGGTAATGTCAAGGCTATTGATGTTATCTAATAGCGAAGCTGATGTATTAAAAGAATGTGTATTTAGGTTTAAAAATGCTGAATACTATGGTTCGCTTATTAATAGTTTTAGTTACGCCCCAAAAGAGTATGAGAAATTGATTGAAAAGATTGAGGGAATGGATGAAAAGGTAGACTTTGATGATTTATTTGAATCTGCAATATTCCGAAGAAACTATTTATTGATGTGTACGCTTGTAAAGCAGGCAAGAGTTATGAGTGATAAATACGACTGTATGGTGACCAATCCTCCATATATATCACCAACTGAATGTGGTGACGAAGTTAAGCAGTATGCAGAAACGTTTTATCCTGACAGTAAAAAAGACATGTGCACTATGTTTATTGAGAGATGCTTTGAATTTTCTAGTAAAAAAGGGCTATCTAGTATGATTACTATGCAGGCATGGATGACTTCAACAACCTATAAAAAACTTCGTGAAAAAATGATGAATAAAATGAGAGTAGTAAGTATGGTACATCTGGGACCAAGAGCGTTTGAAGATATAAGTGGCGAAGTGGTGCAAACAACTGCGTGGGTAATGAGGTGTAAGTAATTATGGGTACATATATAAAACTTGATGATTATAATAATCCAAATGTCAAAAGAGATGAGTTTTTTAATGAGAAGAATAGATATATTCAAGACGATAGCATCTTTAAGTATTTGCCCGGGAAAATATATTCGTATTGGGTCAATAGACACTTGATAGAATCATTTGAAGATAGTAAAAATGTCGAAGATATTGCGGATGGAAAGGTTGGCCTTCAAACAGGTAATAACGATTTGTTTTTAAGGCTTTGGTTCGAAGTACAGCCTTCTCACATTTCCTTTGATGGAAATAAAACAGTTCGTTGGTACCCATATAACAAGGGCGGAACAGTCAGACGGTGGTATGGAAATAATGAATATGTAGTTGATTGGGAAAATGATGGAAAGAAAGTAAGAAGCTATGATGGAGCATTCCCGAGAAACACAGAGTATTACTTTAAAGATGGAATAACATGGTCAGATGTAAAATCTGGACCTATTAGCATGAGGAAGATGCCATCAAATTGTGCTTTTGATACTTGTGCGCCATGCTTATTTTCGGATGAAAATGAGGAGTTGTTGTTGGCTTTTTTTAACTCCAAAATCGCGCAGGAGTACTGCGATTTTATGACATCACCTTTGCATTATACTTGTGGTGCAATACTTCAGATTCCAGTACTTACTGATGGCGAATTTGATAAGCAAAAGGTAAATGAATGTGTAGCAATTGCTAAAGAGGAATGGGATTCTTATGAGACATCTTGGGATTTTGTAAAGCACCCCTTGATTAAATACAATGCGAAAATAAGTTCCGTGTATGAAGAATGGGAACAGGTGGCACGGGATAGGATTATTAAACTAAAGGAGAAAGAAGAGTTTTTTAACGATTATTTTATTCGTACCTACAATATGGGAGAAAGCATTTCCAAAGAAGTCGATGATTCAAAAATAACTCTTCGAACTGCAAATCTTACGGCGGATGTAAAATCACTAATATCTTATGCCGTAGGCTGTATAATGGGGCGCTATAGTTTAAAAGAAGAAGGATTAGTATTTGCCGGTGGGACATGGGACGAATCAAAATACTCGAGCGAATTCATGCCATGTGAATTTGGTGTTCTTCCTATCACGGAAGAGCAATTCTTTCAAGAGGATTTATGCACTAGGGTTATAGATTTTATTGAAGTTGTTTATGGAAAAGATAATTTCAGTGATAATCTAAAGTTTATTGCTGCAGCTCTTAAGCCTGATTCCTTCGATTCACCCAAAAAAGTAATTAGAGAATACTTGTTTAAAAGCTTTTTTGAGGATCATTACCAAATGTATCAGCATAGGCCTATTTATTGGCAATGTGATAGCGGAAAAGTGGGAGGATTTAGAGCAATACTTTATATGCATAGATACGATGAAAATACTTTGCCTATAGTCAGAACAGAGTATATTCAGGAATTGCGCTATAAATATGAAGAAGAGGTGCAAAGACAAAAAGGAAAACTAGAAGCTGCAACAACAACGGCTGCGAGAAATTCTGTAAAACGTGATATAACTCTTCTGGATAAAAAAATAGTTGAATGTGTAGCTTATGATGAACTACTTAATCATGCTTCTAGTAGTATAGGAAAATATGTTTTTGATTCAGATGATGGTGTTAAGAACAACTATGGAAAATTCCTTTCTATTGATGGTGATAATACCAAGAACATACTTACAGTGATAAAGCTTTAGGAGATATGCTAACAAATGAGCGAAGTGAATTTTGAGGATGTGGCAAAAGAATTAAATATTATGTTCGCAAAAAAGCCAAGGGCTGGTCAAAGGAGAAATATTGTTTTTTGGTATAACGGTGATGGAAAGTTTGAAGAACGTCTTCCAGTACTTCAAGAACAGCTGAATGATGCAGAAATAGTAATTTTCTCAGGGAAGAATTCTTTCAACCTTAAATATAAAATAGAAGTAGAAAATCCGGACAAGAATTTTTTGATTTATGTTCCTGCTTTCAAGCCGGCGCCAGCTGATAACTATCTATTGGACATGTATCTGTATTCTCAGGAATTTGAAGCGGATGTTGCGACTATATACATGCGTGAGTTGGGGATAAGGAATGCTGCTTTGTTTGAGATTGTAAAGAATTATGAAAATTTCTTCGGAAATCAAAAGCGTATTGCTGACTTAAAGAAATTAGGTATCACAGAGTGGACAGAGCAGAGCTTTCATATTGGTGTATTGTGTGCTGTTTTAAAATGCAATTTTGATTTTGATTATGCGCTTATTAAGCTGATTTCGGATTATTATGCCGGTGGCAATCTGCTAGAAAACGTAAAAAAATACTGTGATGTAGACACACTTAATGAGTATATCCAACTGAAATTTGGGCTTGTTGATGCTTTGGCAGATATTGAGAAGATGATGACAAATATGCTTCTTTTGCATATGAGTCTTTATCTTAAGGGTACTATTCCGGATAATTGGGCAAGAAACCTTCCAGAGAACATGAATGCTTCGATAAAAAACAATGCGTATATTTTTATTGATCGTTTCATGAAGAGCGACAAGGCAGATGATTACAAGAAAATCGCAAAGACTATATCTGAAAAGTTAGATGTAACTAATTATATCTCTGGTTGGGATATGGACTCTTATGAGGATGTAGACACTTTTATTGATTTTGACATTGTCACTATAAATAGGCTTCAGAAACTCCTGCTCGAAAAAGGAGAAGAATATGAGCGATACATGCGAATTGTTAAGCAACGTAGGAAATCATATTGGAATGACGGGCTAAGCCATGATTATATGACAATTCATTATGCATGCAGATTCCTTTCAAAAATGCATGAAGTGAATAATGGTTTCAATGAAATTGATCCAAAAGTAATGTTTAATAATTATGTTAATTCTTACTACAAGTTTGACCAGTACTACAGAGAGTTTGTATTCCATTATGATTTATCTACTTTGGAATCTATGATAGGTGTTTACAAACTTATTGATAACTACTATACCAATTGGTATTTAGAAGAACTGGCTAATCGATGGAGCAACATTAACGAAGATCATAAGTGGGGAGAGGATGCGGAAGAGAAGCAATGGGATTTTTATGATAACCACATTGGCAAGATAAAAGAGCGTGTGGCTGTTATAGTTTCTGATGCATTACGTTATGAATGTGGTGATGAACTTGCTCGAAGAATAAGCCATAAGTTCCCTTCTAAGACAACCATTACTCCGGCTCTTAGTACAATGCCTAGTTATACAGCACTTGGTAGTGTGGCATTACTTCCACATAATAGTATAGATTACCGAGACGATGGAGCTGTCCTATTGGATAACCAGAGTATTGTTTCATATGAATCAAGAGAGAAGCACTTAAATAGCTATCGTCCTGGAAAAGTATATAGCGGAAAAGAGTTCCTTGACTCTAGCAATTATCAAAAGATAAAAGAAGAGGTTAAGGGGGCTGATAAGGTAATCTACATCTACCATGACAGAATCGATGCTGTTGGCGATAATGTACCGACTGAAACGGATGTGTTTAATGCTGCAGAGAAGTGCTTTGATGATATTGAAAAGATATTCCAGAAACTGCAGAATCTATCCATTTATAATGTGTTTATAACTTCGGACCATGGCTTTTTATACCGGCGCGAAGATATGCGTCAGATGGATAAGACACCGAACAAGTTTGCGGAGGCTATCCTTTCAAAACGCAGGTTTTTCTTGGCGCATGGCAACAGTGGAAACAGCTTGACTAGGAAGATTCCTATGGATTATCTCATTCAATCCCAGGATCCAAGTCAACCTGACCTTATAGTGGAAGTCCCTTATGGAACCAATATTTTCCCTAAACAAGGTGAGAGTAAGAAGTACATGCATGGAGGAGATGCACTGCAGGAAGTTGTTATCCCGATTATCCAAATTGAAAATAAGAAGAAGGACAGGGAGAAGAACCGGGCTAATCAGGCTACTGTAAAGCTTATTTCCATATCAAGAAAGATTACATCACTTATTACTTTCTTGGAGTTTTTCCAGAATGAGGAAGTTGATGATAAGACTATTCCGTGCAATTACGAGGCATATTTTGTTGATTCAAATAATGACCAAATCACAAATTCTATTGTTATAAATTGTGATAGTAAGAGCAAGGAAATGACTGATCGCACGTATAAGGAGAAGTTTACATTCAAGAATAAGAAATACAGTGCGGATGAGAAATATTATCTTGTAATTAAAAACTACGATGATGAATATGCTGAAGAGGAACGTATTCCGTTCGTAATAGATATTCTCTTTAGCAATAAATTTAACTTTTAATTAGGAGGCCAGTATGGATGATCTGGATAGACTTGCGGTGGATAATTTCATCGGAAGAATAGTAAGAAAAGATCTTTCAAAAAAAATAAAGGGTAGTCTGAATGTACCTATATATGTTCTGGAATACTTGCTGGGAATGTATTGCGCAACAGATGATGAAGATAGTATAGAGCAAGGTGTTGAACGAGTTAAGAAAATACTTGCAGATAACTATGTTCGCCCTGACGAGGCTGAGAAAATAAAATTCAAGATAACTGAGAATGGTTCATTTACAGTAATTGATAGGGTTCAGGTAACTGTAGATGTTATTAATGGTATCTGTTTTGCAGACCTTATGAATCTCGGTATGGGTAATATCCCAATTAGCTCTGAATATGTGAAGAATAATGAAAAGCTCTTGGCTGGAGGAATATGGTGCATAGTAGAGCTTAGTTATGGCAACCTATTGGATTGTGAAGATGAATCTCTGGGCAGAGCTATCAAGTCACTGCTGAGCGGAAAAAATAAAAAGAAATATGAATCAGAAGATGAAGACAGCTTTGGCATCGTTATAGTAAATGAGCTTACACCTATTCAGATGCCTAATCTTGACCTAGAGGAGATTTTCGAAGGAAGAAGACATTTTTCCAAGGAAGAATGGATAGACTTAATACTGCGATCAATAGGTATGGAGCCAACACAGCTTCAGGAACGCGAAAAGTGGCATCTTTTGGAACGATTGGTTCCGCTTGTTGAGAATAACTATAATTTATGCGAGCTAGGACCACGTTCTACCGGTAAATCTCACGTGTACAAGGAGATTTCTCCCAATAGTATTCTTGTCTCAGGTGGACAGACAACAGTTGCTAACCTTTTTTACAATATGGGAAGAAGACAGGTTGGTCTTGTTGGTAACTGGGATGTTGTAGCTTTCGATGAGGTTGCAGGCATCAACTTTAAGGATAAAGACGGAATTCAGATTATGAAGGATTATATGAATTCTGGATCTTTTGTTAGAGGAAAGGATGAAATTGCAGCATCTGCATCAATGGTATTTGTGGGAAACATCAATTATTCCGTTGATGTTTTGCTTAAGACATCGCACTTATTCCAGCCATTCCCGGATCTTATGGCAAATGATACAGCCTTCTTTGATAGAATGCATTATTACCTGCCGGGATGGGAAGTGCCAAAATTTGCTCCGAAACATTTTACGGATAATTATGGATTCATAACAGATTACGTGTCTGAGTTTTTCAGATGCATGAGAAAATATGCCTATGGAGATCTTATCGATAAGTATTTCAAGCTTGGAAGTACTTTAAATCAGCGTGATGTTATGGCTGTGAGAAAGACCGTTTCTGGTCTTATCAAAATCATATATCCAAATGGAGAGTGTACCAAAGAAGAAATCGAAGAAATCCTTAAGTATGCTCTTGAAGGACGAAGAAGAGTAAAGGAACAGCTTAAGAGGATTGGTGGCATGGAGTTCTATGCTGTTAATTTCTCATATCTGGATAATGAGACATTTGAAGAACGTTATGTTGGAGTTCCTGAGCAAGGCAGTGACAAGTTGATTCCTGAAGGTACCCCAAAGCCGGGAACTGTTCATACCGTGGTACGAGCTGCAAGTAGCATGTTCGGTGTGTATAGGCTTGAGATAGAGGCAATTTCTGGAAATGGTAAGTTTAATAAGGTTGGTACAGTTGCAAAATCCACAACAGATAGTATTTCCAATGCGGTAAACTATTTCAAGGCTAATGCGCAGCATATAAGCTCCATGATCAACATGGATAATACAGATTTTATGATGGATATAAGAGATCTTCAGGGGCAGGGTGCTGCAGAGGACCTTTCATTATCAACCCTTATTGCAATGACATCAGCGGCACTAAAGAAACCGGTGCTTACACAACTCGCAATTCTTGGAGGCATTAGCATTGGCGGAACAATCAATCCAATTGAAGAGCTTGCGAATGTTTTACAGGTTGCGCATGATGCCGGAGCAAATAAGATTCTGCTTCCTTCAAACGCGAAAAAACAGATTGTTGATGTACCGGATGATTTGTTTGTAACATTCCAGATTATTTTTTATAATTCGCCGGAAGATGCAGTGTTTAAGGCATTAGGAATAGAATAATTTGATTTTGGGCGAGGCGTTCAGGCATGGCAAAGCATAAAATGGTCCAAAGTAACTTGGTAAAAAATTCGATATCAGCTTATTTTGCAGCTATAGAAATACATAATAAGCCAAATATATCCTATAGATATGAAACGGTTACCTTGCTAATACTTAACGCATGGGAATTGGCTCTTAAGGCATATATTAAGAAATGGATAAAGGATAAAAGCATATATGCAAATGATGGACACACTATCACTATAGATAAGGCTTTAGTGTATGTTGCCGAGGATTTGAATGGTAAGAAGTCGAACAGCTTTGAGGCAGTAAGACGAAATATTGAGGAAATTGAAATATACAGGAATGGAATCACTCATTTTTACTGTGATGAGCTTGAGCCATATATCTTTATGCTGGTTGCCAGATCAGCATTAAATTACGTTGAATTTATGAAGGCTCATTTTTCTAAAGATATTATGTCGGATGAAGGATTGTTTATTTTGCCGTTGGGGTTCAAACTGCCTTTTTTGCCAGAGGATTTTTTGTCAGGTAATTATGCAAAATATGCGAGTACACCAGAAAGCCAGGAGTTTATTAAAGGAATAGTGAAAACTATCCGGGACTTGAATGATGCTGGAATAGAAGACTCTATAGTATTAGGATTTGATATTTATTTAGAAAGTGTAAAAAAAGCAAAGAATAGTGATTTGTTAGCTGCAATTACTTCAATTGAAGAAGCAGATGTGACTTTTGGCAAGGTGACTCATGCCAGGTTTAGCGATGATCCTAATGCAAAGGTATATAACATGACAGATGATGAATTCCGTAAGATATGGAAGTATTCTTATCAGGAATTAATTGATTGGTGTCGAAATAATATTCCAGGTTTTAAGCAGTCAAAGGTATTTTATAAGGTTAAAAGACAGGTTGAAGAGGATATTAACTGTGCTTACAAAAGAAGTCTGGATAAAGATAATGTGAAAGCTCCAACTAAAACTTTTTACACGGATTTGGCATTAGAGGAAATTAAGAAACTATATATCAAATTTGATGAAGAGCATACAGAGGCGTGAGAATGAAATATATAATAAAGCAGCTTGGAAGAAGCGTAGAGGTTTCTGAAGCCAATAGTTCAATTCTTGTATATAGAATCCCGTATCAGGATCTTATTGGAGGGGCTGATTCAATTCTGAAAGTGAAGAACAAGTTCATAGTTTATATTCTTTTCGGAGAAAATGAGAATGGAAGGGATGTAGTATATGTGGGGAAGTCTAAGAACGGCTTGAAAAACAGACCAACCTCACATGAAGACTTATATAGCCATTGGGATTATTGCTATATCCTCACTCAGTTTGAAGAACGAACATTTTTTAATGATGGGACGATTCAGTATATTGAAGACCAGGTTAATAAGCGAGTAAACAGTATTAATCATTATGAGAATAAAACCACTCAGACAACTGGCGGAACTGCTAATAGAAATGATGAAGAAGATTGCGACGTTTATTTGCAGAAAGCCTATCTTATGCTTGATGTGTTAGGGTTAGATCTTATTACGTTCATGCAAGATAAATCTGATCCTGATGATGGAATCGACGATTTGCAATCGGATATCATAGTTCCAGATGGTGTTTATCATATGTCTAGAAAACTCAAGAACTGGGGAAATAAAACCGCTAAAGGTCAGATGCAGGTTGCTAATGGAAAGTATATCCTTTTAAAAGGAAGTGATGTCTGCCCTAATGAGGGAAAAGGGCTGTTTGATGCAGTAAGAGTAAAACGAGAGTCTGCGAATGTAATAGATAATGTATTGCAAGAGGATATTGTTTTTTCGTCGCCCACAGGTCCTGCTGTATTTGTTTTGGGGTGTTCAGCTAATGGGTGGACTACTTGGAAAGATGTTGATGAAGAACCAATAGATAAATATAGAAAATAATATTGAGAGAGAATAATGAAGAGTTTCAGTGAATGTCCTTTTAAGGTATCGCTTCCAAAGCTGGTAAAGAATGGTAAATCTGTTGACTTGAGTTTTGACATTTTATCAAAGCTTGGGGTGTCAAGCATGGTTGTTCCAGATAGTATCCAGTTGGCAGATACCTTAGGACACGAATATGAATATAGTGTGGAAGACATCTGTAAAAAGGCAGATCAATCATCGAAAAGAGTTGAATTGGGAATGGAGCTTTATGATAGCGGAATGTTGCTGGTAAGAAATTCCCGCTTCAAGATAGCTTTTCTCACTTTTGATGGAGTTAAATACATAGTTGAGTACTCAGTTAAGGAAGATGGCAAAACTGTACTTGAGGACGTCATTTCTCAGGAAATGGAATTAAGTGATCGAACGAAGTTTGGCATAGAAATTGCTAAGGCTTATGGCGATTCTGAAGAAGATATACAAAAGGAGGATGCTGAAGAAGAACCTACATCACAAGACAGTTATTCAGATTATACCGACTACAGTACTCAAAATCCCACTATCAAGGAATTCCGGAATGCTATTCTCAGAGAAAAGTACTTTCTTCAAGAAGAAGGCGGAAGAAAATACAAGGTTACAAATGGCAAGATAATTAGCAGAAAAGGCGGTATTAGCACATATAGCTTTGAGATGGAAGCGGAACTGTTCTTGACAGATGATGCTCCAATCAAGCTTGAATCTGGTGGCAAAGAAGCTAATGGTATAGTTGTATCTTGTGAGAGTTTCCAGATAATAATCAATGTTGATAGGGATTTCGGCCTGACAATCAATCAGGCTTTTATTTCTGTTGAGCCGTGGAAGTTACTCGAGGCTATAGCTAATGATCTTGACCATATTTCTGATTGTCATCCATTAGCTCTTAAACTCATAAATGAAGGTCCAGGATTAGCCACGACAGATCCTATTTCATCTATACCCAAAGGTCAAGATGCAGCAATAAATAGAGCAATAAGTGAAGATATTACGCTTATTTGGGGACCTCCTGGAACAGGAAAAACATATACAATGGCAAAGATAGCTCTTGATGCGTTAAAGAAAAACAAGAGCGTATTAGTGGTGTCTCATAGTAATGTTTCTGTTGACGGCGTTGTAAAGGAAACAGTAAAACAAGCAAATCTGGATGGACTTGATAAACTTCTTAAGGATGGAGAAATACTCAGGTATGGATATGTAAGGGATGAAAAGCTTTCAAAAGATCCTTATGCTGTTGCTTACAATTTTGCGCTCAGGCATAGACCAGAGCTGAAAAAGGAGCTTGAAGAGCTTACTGATAAGAAGAAGCAGCTTAAGCGTGAAGGAAATTACAATACTTCGGAAGGTGCTGCTGTTGAGAATAAACTTAAAGAAGTTAGAAAGAGAATCAGAGATGCTGAAAAGCGCTACGTCGAAAAGGCGCAATTTGTAGCGACTACTATATCTAAAGTTACGATAGATAAGCTTTTTGCTGATGCTGGCTATGATGTAGTTATGTTTGATGAGGTCAGTATGGCGTATATTCCGCAGATACTATGCGCAGCTATGAGAGCGGATGAAAAGCTTATCTTGGTAGGAGATTTCAGGCAGCTTTCTCCCATAGTTCAGTCTGAAGCAAAGAAGACCTTGGAGAAAGATATTTTTACATTACTTGGGATATCATCTATGGGGAAAATGTATGCGCATCCATGGCTGGTGATGCTTAATGAGCAGCGAAGGATGTACCCGACAATCTCTGAATTTTCAAATAAGAATGTGTATAATAACCTCTTGCTTGACCATCCTTCAGTGAAAAAGAATAGGGAAGATATTATAACCAGAGAACCATTCTATGATTACTCTATCAATCTGATTGATCTGTTAGGTACATATTGTGCCACTATGAAGAATGGCGATAATTCGCGGTTTAATATTGTCAGCGCTATTGTTTCATTTTTGAGCGCGCTTAACGGCGAGGCAGATGGCCAACAATCAATAGGTATTATTACACCGTACGCCGCTCAGACCAGATTAATCAGAGCTATGATCTTGGATCATAGGGAAAATGAGGACACAGCTATTGAGTGTTCGACTGTTCATCAGTTTCAGGGTTCAGAAAGAGATGTTATTATCTTCGATGCTGTAGAGAGTTACCCATCTACAAAAGTTGGATTCTTGATGGGAAAGAGCATGGATGCAGTAACCAGGCTCATTAATGTTGCGGTTACAAGAGCAAGAGGGAAATTGGTGGTAGTTGCCAACTCTAAGTATTGGGAAAAACGTTTTGGTAATACGAGTCATATCTTTTACAGACTTATTCAGTATCTGCAGAAGAATGGTAACGTAACATCTACTCACGAGAAAAAGATACATAACTACATTATGCAGCTTCCGGATACGAAGAAAATAAAGAATTATCAAGATGAAATGGAAGCTATAGATGCATTTATCAATGACGTTAAGCGAGCTAAGGATAGAATTGTTGTTTCTATACCAGATGGAAGATTATATGAGGAATTCTCAGATCCGGTACTAAAAGCTCTTCTTGAAGCAAGAGCAAATGGAATCAGAATTCTATGTAAGACAAATGGATATGAGGATTTACCGGATAATTGGAAGAATATAGCCTGGGCATCTGATAATGCTGTTTTCCCTGTAATCATGATTGATGAAAGTGTGATGTGGTACGGGCTTCCAAAGTCAAGAGGAAGATTTAAAGATGGTGATACTGGCTTTGCCACTGTATGCCAAACTATTTACAGGATCAAAGGCGAGCATACTTTGGAGCTGATTAGAACATTTGCTGATCTTGAGATTAGAGAGCTTAAGGGTGAGAAATCTGCTTTACAGGAAAAGACAGGAACAACTAGTAATGAATCTAAACTAAAAGGTTCTTCTTCAAAGAATGAAGATACCGGAAAAGAGGCAGCTGGTCTTGCAGCTTATGTTCAAAAACGTGAGAAATGTCCAAGCTGTAAAATGCCAATGATGTTGACAAGAAGCAAAGCAGGAAAGTGCTACCTGAAGTGTAAATCTTGTAAAGAAACAGCTTTTCTAACGCCTGAATTGACAAATGAATATATAGATCATTATCAGGTAAAATGCCCAATCCATCATGCTGAAATATATGCTGGAGTCAATAAGTACGGAATATATGTGAAGTGTGAGTATGGACACTACATGAAGCCTGATGAGATATGATTTTTGGTAAGATAATATTTTTATTAAAAATCGGTATTTTGATAAAATAAATTTTATAAGATGATATAATGATCACAGGGGGCTTAGGCTCCCTGTTTGTTTTTTGTGGCCAAAAATGCAATTCAGTTAGTGGGGCTATAATGAATCCAAAATATTCAGTGCTCCTATGCGGGCAATCTGTTAATGATTATAGTAATCAAATAGGTGATTGGCTAAGCCAGGGAATAAAGATTATCTGGCTTGGTTCGGATGACTCTTGCAAAGGATTAAAGGAAAAATACGAGGCATTTGCAAAGGCTTTCCTGTTGCAGTGTTTTGTGAGTAACAGCGGATTAAGAGATGTTATCGTTGATGGCGATGACCAAAGAGGAACCTTAAGGGGACTTGAGTCATCATGTCCATTGTTCAATTCGGCTCAGTATCTGGTAGAGCATTGCTCTGCGGATGAACATATCGTTGTACAAGCAAGTGCAGGGACAGGAAAAACTACGGTCATGATTGATCGTATTATGTATTTGATGCACACAGTTCCAGATCTTCACATGTATGACATTTATATGATCACATTTACAGTCGCTGCAACTAATCAGATGAATCAACGACTTCAAGAAGTTCTTCAAAAAAGATTCCAATTAACTAAGCAAATAAAATATCTTACATGGCTTGAGGAACAATCAAGCATGCATATTAGTACAATCCATAGCTTTGCATATAACATGCTTAGGCAGTTTGGTGTAAGGGATGGATTCTCATCTTCAATTGATATAAGATCCTTCACAAGTGAACGTGGCAATCTTGTTATGACCATGCTTGATCAGGCATTTGATAAGAAGAAGGGCGTGGCTGAGAGTTTTGGAATGTCTATTTACAAAGCAAAGCAGCTGGTCGACAGTTTTTGGCGCCAATTCTCCACTAAGGGTGTTTCACATAAGGATATGTTGGAAATGGATTGGGGAGAGCCTGATGGAATGAACTCTGAGGCATTCCATAATACATTAAAAACCATTATTCCTAAGCTTGACGAAGAATATATGAACATCAAACGAAACAACAATGCGATTTCGATTGACGATATTATGCGGGACCTTCAGGAAGTCTTGATGAAAGATTCAGCAGATACGACTTTGGATATGGATATGAAATATCTCTTTATTGATGAATTCCAGGATTCTGATTTGTCGCAGATTAATGTGGCAGTAAAGTTTGTTGGTCTTGCAGATACTAAACTGTTTGTTGTGGGTGATGTTAAGCAAAGTATTTACCGATTCCGCGGCGCGAATGACGAAGCCTTTGAAATATTATATGAGGCATTAAAGGGAATTGGTGCTTCTGAACCTAAGAAATATATTCTCGTGAACAATTACAGAACGGCAGCAAATCTTATGAATTCAATTGATGGTTTCTTTGCGAGATGGGGACATGAGGAAAAGCTTAAGTATGATAAACCAGTAATCCCTTTTAATCAGGATCAGGGAGATCTTGTGATAGAAACAATAAAAAAGCCTGAAAAGAATTCAAAAGAGAAAAATACAGTAGAAGAGAAAGTGTCTGAATCAGCACCAGACGAAGCAAAGACAGAGCAAGAGAATGCTGATGAGATTAAGAAGTACGCCGAGGAAGCCTTAGAAAATCTAAGAAAGCGGATTGAGGAGGAAGGAAAAGAGGCTAACGAGAAGACAAGAGTAGTAATGATTGTTAGAACTAACAGTCAACTATATGATCTAGCAAACAGACTAAAAAAAAGTAAGATTCCTGCAGTTGTTAAGAAAGAAGGATCTTTCTACCAGTGTGATGCTGTAAGAGACTTCTTTGCAGTTGTCTGTGCATATATGTATCCGTCAGAAGCAAAATTCATTTTTAATTATTTGATGACACCGTTTTCAGCTTATGACGGACAGGTGGATATTGCCGAGATGGAAAAATTAAATGCTGACAATGTTGCTCTTTTGGAATACTTGGATCCATATATTACATGTACTAAATATGAGCATTACAAAAGACAGCTTAGGTTAAGACCGATCATTGCAGTTTTGAAAGATATTGTTGATGAGATACCAGTGATGGATAACGTTATATCTGAGTTTAAGCGTAATAATTCTGAAAAAGGTTGGGATGAAGAAAGGCTTAATAATGTAGCCAAAGCAGTTGCAATACAGTACCAAGCGAACCTTGATAAACTAATTGAAATGTTGGTTTCATCCTTTGGAAATACTAATGCGAGTCTTTATGACGTGTACAACTTCTTGAAGTTGAAGGTAGCGACAGATCGCGGCGAGGAAGAGCCTAATGTTTGGTCTAATGACAGCTATAAAACAATACTTTGTATGACTGCCCATAAATCAAAAGGATTGGAGTTTGATACTGTTATTCTTCCATATATGGGAAAGCGCGTAACAGAAGCTGATAGGACAGAGCTTTTAATTGATTACAAGAATAAGAAAGTGGGATGGAATTATAAGGCTGGCGGTAAATCGGCTAAAATGAGGAATTCTCTATATGAAAGCCTTCATAAAGCTAATTATGAGAATGACCTTAAAGAAGAGACAAGAGTTTTGTATGTTGCAATGACAAGAGCCATCAGAAGACTTGTGATCTTAATGCCTGAAAAGATAGAGAAGAATACCTGGGCATCACTTATCGGAGGGCAATAATGTCTAGAGAGGTTTACACATACAAAAGAATAAATGACTTGCCTAGGCAGAATTATTGGAATGAAATTAAGGAATATCCACATATTACTGTATCTCGAGGATTAAAAAGAACTCTGAAGAACAGCAATCAAAGCACTGGGCATACCGAAGGGTTATTCAAGAAGGATCGTTACTTCAATGTAATCAGTTTTAGTGCAATACAGGGCAAAGTGCTGCCTAATTGGACCACTGCAGAGTCTCGTTATGGAGCATTCTCTCTGATATCAACATGCATAAGCAGGATGATTAGAGAGTGCCGGGAGGATGATGAGGATACCAAAAAGCTTCTTTCTGGCTGCAAGAATAACAGAGATAGAATTCTTTATACAATTGAGCTTATGGAGGAATCAGGCGTCAGCGACGATTTATTTGCAAGGTATCCAGATGTGGTTAACCCAGTGGCAATCCTCGCGTCGTGTTGGAGTTTTCTTCTTGATAACAGCAATTATATAAATAGTTTTCGTGCTGCGATGGAAACACTAAAGGACAGAGCGGTTTGGGATGACATTCTTTCTAGCCTGTTTGGAATTGATTCGCCAGAGAATGTAAACAAATTGGTGTTTCACGGATTTTATTATCTAACGCCATTACAGAAATGGATTATTGATTGTGCCGAAGAAGCTGGCTTTGGAATAATATATCTTTTTCCGTATGATGACAGGCATAGGTACGTATATGAAAGCTGGGAAAGAACTTATGCTGGTATGGAACGTATAGCAACAAATACTTGGGTGAAGGGAGAGTGTACTGCAGAAGACCTTTATGCGGATATTTTTAGCGGGAAAGAAAACACTCCGACAAATAAGATTAGAATCCATGAATATAGGTCGATTGTAGATTTTTCAAAACGCGTGGCCACGCAAAGAAATGTGGGAGTGGGCATTTATAGCCCATCAGGGAAAATCATAAATGACCCGTTGATGGCTGTAATACCAGAAGAATATGGTGAAAGAAAGTTATTATCTTATCCAATAGGTAAGTTCCTTTTGACAGTGTGTGGCATGTGGGATGATGTTGAAGGAAGTATTACTGCTGACGAAAAAAGTATTTTTGAATGCTTCTCATCCGGATGGTTAAATGACGGTGAGTATAAAGGTCAAGATTACTTATATGAATTGCATCAATTGATGCCGTTTTTTGCTGATTGTAAAGGGGCTGCTCAGTGGGATGGGCGCCTTGTTGAACTGGAACAAATTTATAGCGCTGTTATTCCTGAGCTGCAAACTACTTATGATGGTGATACATCTTCAATGAGATGGCAATCATTTATGGGGAATCCGTTGGCATGCTTTAGTCAGTTCTCATTGGAACCAAGCAGAGTAAACGTTGTAATAAATCTTATTAGAAAACTTTTGGGATTGGCAAATTCGCTTTTTGAGAATATGGAACAGATTACGGTTCAGCAGTTTGTTGGCAAGCTGTTGGATATTATTTCATGTTGTGAAATATCAGAAGATGTTTACAAAGAAGAAAGCAAGATTGCCAATGAAATACTAAAACGCCTACGGGACAGTAGTGACAAAGAAATTAAGGTTTACCCCAATGATGCAGCATCAGCAATTGGACTATATTTGAATGATGATTTTTCTAATGAGGATATTGCAAAGGAAAGAAGTGTAGTCAAAAACATATATGAGATTGAAACTGCAGAAATACTCTACTCTGGGAAAGTACATCTATGCATGTGTGATAGCGATCATTTGCCTGGTGGTAAAAAACAATACCCTTGGCCTTTTAGCAGAGTAGATATATTAAGCCTTAGAGAAAACTATGATTTACCATTGCTTTCATATCTAATCAACACTTTGGAAAATGGTTACATAGCAAATCGCTATTTCTTCTATGTTGCATTAAGAAATAGGGATGTTGAGCTCTCCTGGATAAAAAATTTGTCCAATAAGGAATACATTCATTCCTGCTATTTAGATCTTGTAAGCCTAACTCTTGGCATCAAAATACCGGATTCCAAAGGCCTTTATGTAGATAGTGAGTATGTAAAAGGAATTGCAGCGTCTACAGAAAAGGTGAACAAGTTCCATTTTGCTTTTAATTCAGAGCAAATGCCAAAGGAAGCAAAAATGGATTATGTAATCTGTCCAATTAAATATGTATATAACCATGTCCTTGATTCTAAACCGTCATTTAATGATGATTTTCATCAGAGTTACGCAATGAACGCTTTGATAAAGACGATAGCCGGGATGCTTGACTTAGATAGCTCAGAGGTAATAGAAAATGTGCTGGGATTGTTTCCGCAACTTAGCGATGCTGTTAAAAGTCAGGTAGAAGTCTATGTTAAGGGGCAGGAAGAATTCCATGACAATTCATTTGCCGGAATGACAAAGGTAGGGAAAAAGTATTTTACGGAAGAGCGTCTGAAGACATATTTTGCAGATAAGTCCGTCAGGGATGAAGCTATCAAAAAGTATGGAGAATACGTTTCCAAAGAAGAGCCAGAGAGAATAGATTTTAATCGCCCGGCAAATGGCGGAGAAAATGAGGATATTTATAGTAGGAGTAATCCCTGCCTATTCTGCCAGTTCCAGGAACATTGCAGAAGATCTATGTTTATAAACGATACGGAGAGCCTATATGATAAAGCTTGAGTTTTGGGAAAACCTGCATAGTAAGTGGGTTTCTGATTCGGATGGTGTTCCAAGTCATATTGTGAATACTGCAGCTAATGTCGATGGTAAGACTGCTGCAGAAATAGATGCTGTTGTAGAAGATGACTCTGATGATGATATGTCTTTCTTTGGGTGATTTATATGGGAGAATTCTTGAATGGTAATAACCAGATAATAGAATTAACTCCTGAGCAACAAGATTGTGTAGATTATCTTGGGGATCGCACGCTCTTTGTTAAGGGAGCTGCTGGCTCAGGGAAGAGCCTGGTTATCCAATATAAGGCTAAACAATATATAGAGCAATACGCTGGAGACAAAAATAACAGAGTGCTTGTGCTGACATTTAACAAGACTTTAGCTAATGCTACCCGGCAAATCCTTAGAAAAAATGGTGATACAAGCGGCTGCATAGCCGTAGGAAATGTCGACAGTTACCTTTTGGGTATATGTCGATATCTTGGATTGTCCAAGGACACTATGTGTGATAGAGAGGAACAACGAAGGTATGTTAGAGAGGCATTGGCTCTGCACAGAAAGCACTACGGAGTGCATCCGCTAAATAATAAAGGCATAGATTTCTGGATTGGAGAAATAGAGTGGATGAAGGACATGAACATTACCATTAAGGATGCAAAGTCCTACTATTCACTGGATAGGTCAGAACATGGTAGCCTTACTGAAATGAGCGATAACGATCGTCAAGTAGCATTCCAGATTTTTTATTGCTATAAAGCGGTGCTTACATTGAATAAAAAGGCGGACTTTATTGACTGTGCTTTATACATAATAAGGCATAGAGATAGAGTTCCTGATAAGTACAAATATGATCATTTGCTAATTGACGAAGCTCAGGATTTTTCATTGGCACAAATGATGGCTGTTATGATGCTTTTTAGAGTGGACATGCTTGTAGCGTTGGATATTAATCAGCGTCTGTATAACAAGCATTGGACTACAGATCAGCTTGGAATAAAGGCTACAACAAAGAAACTTACTAAGCCGATGCGTACGACGCGTCAGATCTATGATTTGGCAGAATCTCTTCGATCAAATAACGACGAGTTTATTAGTAAAGAAGATGATTATAGTGAAAAAGCTGTTCCTAAAGGAACTGGTCCAAAACCTGAGGTGTTAGCATTTGAGAATGATCTTCAAGAGAAGGCCTTCGTCATAGGTAGGATCAAAGCTTGGCTGGCTGTAGATGGCGAAATGTCCATAGGTATCCTCGCAGCGACGAATAAAAAAGTCGATGACTATGCTTCTTGGATGGCGGACGCTGGCATACCTAAGGAAATAGTTAAAAGTGATTCCAATTTTGATATTGCCAAACCCGGCGTGAAAATTGTAACTACACACAGTGTCAAAGGGCTTGAGTTCCATAGAGTAATAATTCCTGAATTTGTACAGGGATTATATCCGTTTAACAACAAACCTGTAGATGAGACTATAGACTCATTCATGGTAAGAGAACGTAATCGAGCTTATGTTGCCATGACAAGAGCCAAATATTCTCTCGTAGTGACCTATGTAAAAAAGAGGGCTTCGCAGTTCCTGGTCGAGTTGGATGAAAATTATTATGATGATACAGTAAATGACGAGATTAATAATAATCAAGTAAACGGCACCTAAAAAGCTGGGATTTTTATTGGATATATAATCGTATAAACTAATACCATAAGATAACTTCCAACCGGAAGTGTCTTGGAGAAAAAAAGTTGGGGTATTGGGGAGAAAGGCGTTAATTATGTCAGAGAATGGCGCAATTAGAGAGTTTTCTTCGCATGATATCTCAGCTTTTTTGCATCATACAGAAGTTGGAGAAGCCATCAAGCAGACCACTTTTGCCAGGGAAACATATCTTGGCGTGGCTAGGATATTCGGGCTCAGGAATAAGGAATACCTGATGGAGAACCTGCAGGGGCTTAAGATTGGTGACAGAGTAACTCTTTATCGCAAATATAACAGTGAAGATGAGACTTGCACCGCTGTTCAGGTTTCTAACATTCCTGATGACGGAGCATCAATAAGGGTTCATACACTAGCAGGTCTGTGTCTTGGATATGTTCAGTTTCCGGAGAGATATGTAATGGCGGAGTTGATGAAGGCAGGTAAGCATCTGTATGCCAAGGTTCATGAACTGAATGTACCTGAGACCAAGGATGAGCTTGATACGCGAAATGCAGTAAGTCTGGATGTGTATTGGGTTGAGGAATCTACTCCTTTGAAAACGGCTAACACATACGCTGTTGGGGAGCCTAATAAGAAGTATGAAGCTATGGAGCAAAACGGTGATGCTATATGGCTGATGAATACAAGCCCTGACCATAATTATTATTCTATTAAAGATATTGTGAGCGTAGTAAATACGCTGACAGTAGGCGACAGGCTTAAGCTTATCAGAAAGACAACCGGCCCAAGAGATCCCTGGAGTATCGAAGTTTGGACTAAGAACAAAGAGCTTTTCCTGGGACATATGGAGTGCTGGGGTGATGAGATGATTGCGAATATGATGGACGCCGGAAAGCTGGTTTATGGCGTAGTAGAGAGCGTCAAGAAAGGGCTTGCTCCTTACGAAGTGGGCTACCGGTTCGACGTATACGTTGAGGATAAGTAATGAGTAACACGATTATTCTTACCAAGGAATCAAGTGAATATGAGTATCTGGTCATGCAGATCAAGCAGCTTAAGCTGAATGTGGCTGCACTTACAGTGGAAAAAGATGACCTTGAGCTCAATGAATGCAGAAAGCTCAGTGCGGACTATGATCGTAATGTTGGACATCTGGAGCTGGAAATTACCAGATATAACCTCGAAATAGAGAGGCTTCGCTCGGTTATAGAGAGTATGCAGGCAGCCGTCAACAGAGGACAGACTGTGTCCAGGGAAGATGCCGAAGAACAGGCTGATGAGAAATTCAAAGATTTCTTTGACGACATTGAAAAGCAGGCAGAGAAAGTTAAAGCGGACGAGGCGTTTGCCGCGCAGAGAGATGCTCAGGACCAGGAAAATCATGAGGGCGAATCATATGATGACGACGAAGAGATAGACTGGGAAAAGCTATTTGAGGACATGGAGAAGTTCTCGGAGTTTTTTGATAGCTTTTTCAATAGTTTTAACAGAACTTATGAAGGCGGAGATGATGGCGATGATTCAAGTGATGGCGGATCCGCCAAGAAAAATGTTAACCCAGATAAAGAGCTGAGGATGTTGTATCTAAAGATTATGAAGGCACTGCATCCCGACAATAAACCTATCAGGACTGAGAAAGATGACCAGCTTCTTCTTGAGGCAAAAGAGGCTTTTGAAACCGGAAATCTTAAGAGACTCCGGGAGATTGCAGAGATGATAGAGGACGATGATATTGAGGGCAGATTTAATGACAGTCCTGAAGGAATAGAGGAGTTGAGAAGGCTTTTGCAGCAACTGATTGAACAGAAGGATACGTTGGTTAAGAGCATTGCCCACATCAAGAACTCTTTTCCATATAACATGAAACTGTTCCTGTCGGATCCGGATGCTGTTGCAGCCAAGCAGGAGGAGCTTAAGGGCATCATTGAGAGTTGCAAGAATACAATCGCTGTGCTGAATGAGAGGATAGAGTTGCTGCAGAAAGAGATGGATGCCATTGGTGACAACTAAGGCAAGAGGAACGATATGGATATAAAAGAGCTGAAAAATACAATAGATAACTTTTGCAGGGCGATGAAGCTCATTGAAGAAAAATCTAATGCGGATGCTGATCTGGTTGAGCCTGCGAGGGCAGAGATTGCTTTCTTTGGAATGTACATTATATTTGACGAAGGCTCTTTTGACGAAGAAGAACTGGGGCTTGTGGAGGAAGCAGCGGGATTTAAGATTAACAGGAACCATTGGAATGAAATCATGGAGCTTGGGAGAGTGGACTCAGAGAAGAACTATCTTTCGCAGCCACCGAATACCTTCACGCTGATGTTGGATGTGGACAATCTTTTGTATGAGGCTGGGGAGGAGTTATCAGCCTATAATGCTGGATACGAAGTTTATAAGCTTGTGGGGGATGTTCTTACAAACATAAAAGGTTTCACTGATGAGAAGAGGCAGGCGAAGCTCGATAGGTTCATTAAGATGCTTGAAGACTACAGAAGAGAAAACTCAAAAGCGCCGGAAATCAGGGATAACAGTACACAAGAGAAGATAGTGATTCCATCGAAAAAGGGTGTTCAGGCTCCGAAGAAGAGCTGAGAAAGGAAATTGTTATGAATACAGCACTTAAAAGAGCAATTGATGAATTATATACTTTAGCAGATCCTAATGGAGCTTCTGTAAGTGGGGCAGTGGCAAGCAACAGCACAGAAAGAGATGCGCTGAAGACGGAGTTTATCGACTTCCTGTCTTATCTTTCTGCTTCAGATGGAACAGTGTCTGAGAGCGAAGCGGGATTTGTGAATGAGTACTTCGGACTCGGATATACGCCTGAGGAGTTGAAGGATTATATCGAGAAGAACGGTACTTATTCCACGGCTTTTGAGAAGAAAGCTCCTGCGACATTGGAGAGACTTGTGGCACAGGATAACGTTCTTTTCAAACAGAGACTTGAACTGACATCTTCAGCAAGTGCTTCCTACATCGACGTATTCGACTGCCTGGGAAAAGAGTTCCTGGTGTGCGATGGGGATGCAGACAAGCAGGAGATTGAGGACTTTTCAACTTACATGGATACTCTGAGGAAGTACAAGAGGGAGCATTCTTCGTTCTCTGATAAGGTGAAGGGACCTATTGATATCAGCGATGTTCACGCAGGGGAGACTATTCCTAAGTTTGATGCCGAGGGCAACAAGGAGAAGACTCTTGGGGAACTTCTGGATGAGCTTAATGAGCTGATTGGTCTTGAATCCGTCAAGAAAGATGTTAATACTTTGATCCACATGCAGGAGATCAAGAGACTGCGTAAAGAGCGTGGACTTAAGGAGATTCCGGTATCTAACCACCTTGTGTTCTACGGTAATCCCGGAACAGGCAAGACCACTGTGGCAAGGCTGCTGGCGCAGATTTACCACGTGATGGGGATCCTGTCGAAGGGACAGTTTGTAGAGACTGACAGATCAGGACTTGTTGCCGGATATGTTGGACAGACAGCATTGAAGGTGCAGGAAGTGGCTCAGAAGGCTCTTGGCGGTGTTCTATTCATTGATGAGGCCTATTCCTTGACCCGTAGCGATAGTGGAAGCGACTATGGCGCAGAGGCTGTTGATACTCTTTTAAAATTTATGGAAGATCACAGAGATGATTTCATCGTTATTGTTGCCGGTTACCCGGAGCTGATGGCTGAATTCATTGATTCCAATCCGGGGCTGAGGTCTCGCTTTAACAAGTACATCAACTTTGAGGACTATGATGATATTGAGCTGCTTGAGATATTCAAGCTCATGTGCAAGCATGCCGGATACATTCCGACAGAGGAAGCCATAAAGCACTGTGCTGAAGTCTTCGAGAAGAAGTACCAGAACCGCAGCAAGAACTTTGCCAATGCCAGAGAGATCAGGAACTTCTTTGAAACAGCCATGATGAACCAAGCAGACAGACTCTTTGGCAAGGAAGACGTGACCAATGAGGAGCTGAGTACGCTGGAACTGGCGGATGTAGAAGGGATTATGTGAGATTTAGAATTTTGGGGAGAAATATGAGATTCGTTAAAAAGGAACATAAGGAATTGCTTTTAGAATTAGGATATGATCCTAATCATGATTATGTGACTGATGATGAGCTGGCTGATTTATGGATGAATGTTACTGATCATCTTCAAAAAGAAGGCTTTAAATATATTGGTACTGAGCCTGTGCCAACGAGAATAGGGCTTATATGCGAAGAAGTAACAGATTTACTTGCTGAAGTTGAAGAATAAAGGCTGGCGCGTGATTGATGAAAAATATGGATATTAGAAAATACAGCGATGATTTTTTTACAATAGGAGATATAGCGATACTACAGAGGACAACAGGCAATGACGGATATGATTTCAATTTCAGAAATTGCTTTGAATGTAGGTCTGTTGTTTCTGAAGTTGATGAGCCGGTTCTTTTGCATATCGGAGCTATTGAGGATTACGCAGGAGTTGAAGCGACTATTGAAGAGATGGGGATGCATCTTTTGATCCATGAAGCAGAGCATATCAGGTGTAGCACTATTGAGAAATGGTACCCAACTATCAAAGAGAGGACTCCTTATACACAAATATATGATGAGCTTCCACCGCTGGAGAATGTGACTGATGACTTTTCGTTTCCTTTCTTTGTTAAGGGGAATAGACAGACCAACCATCATAAGAAATCCCAATGCATCATTGAAAATGCGGATCAGTATTATACATTGCGTAACGAATGGGGGAACGACAAGATCCTAAATTGGCAGAAAGTAGCAATCAGAGAATATGTGCCGCTAAAGGTGTTAGATTCGACTTCTTTTCCGGATTCAGTACCAATAAGCTATGAGTTTAGATTTTTTTACTTTGAAGGCAGGTGTATGGCATATGGGCCATATTGGAATATCGGGCCACAGTACTCATTGTCCGAGGGTGAGTTGCCTGAAGTGCTGGAACTGACTGATTGGGCAGCTCACAGGCTTGGAGTGAGTTTTCCAGCTATTGATGTTGCCAAGACTGTGGAGGGTGACTGGATTATCATCGAAGTAAACGATGCCCAAGAGAGCGGATTTGTAGGGGTTAATCCTTTAAAACTATGGAACTGTACAATAGATGCCATGCAGGAAAGAAACTGGATTGCTGTAGAGGATTTATTTGACGAAGGGACTGTCATTATGGGCGGCAATCCTCTTCCTGATAAGACTGTCGAGGAGATGTGGTATACAGCCAAAAACTATAAGTCTATTCAAGAATTGGTAGATGCTTATGTTGGTGCACATAATAAGTATGGGTTCATCGAGGATGAAATATATGATTATGAAGAGGGAACAGAAGAGTATGAGCAGACCAAAGGGATAATTGATGCCTGGGCAGAAGTAGAGGATTATTTGCAAGAGAAGGTTGTTTCCTGCGCCAAGGAAGAGGGCCTGTTAGCGCCAAGACAGAAGAACTCTGGATTGATAAAGCAAATGGAAGAATTTATGGCCCAATATGGGTATCGCGATGGCCGAGGATGGTGGGTTCGCTTAGACAGTGAGAATAATATGTGAACATATATGAGGGTGGAATATGGGCTATGCAATTGTTAACTTTAATAATCTTTGCGATGCTGCGCTTGATTACTTTACGGAAGCATATAAGGCCGTGATACTTCTAGCAGAGAATGAGAGATTGCAGAATAACGACGCGTGTATTAAGTATTATAAGGCAGAAGCAGAAAGTAAATGCAAAAACGCTATTTATTCTTGTATGTCTGAAAAAGATCGTGAAAAGCATGGCATTGCGGATTATGATGTCGTTGAATTGCTGATGAATACAGGGGTTATTAGCGGTGGGGATGGATATAACATAAAGAAAAAAGCTAAAGAAAAAGTAGAGTTGTTTAGAAGACAAATAGAGCGATATAGAGGAGGCATAAATAACCCCATTGATCATTTTTTGCTGCTACTACAAACATTTGAAGCAACAGGGTGCATAACCGTTAATAGAGATATCGGAAGCGTAAGAAGAAAGTATTCCGATGATGAATCTGGAAAGGGTAAAGCTTTAAATGCACGAGCACAGGGAAGAACTCTGGGGTATGCAGAGCTTGACGATTCATCTTCTGGCGTGTGTGATGAAATCAAGAATAGGGGATATAAAGGTTCGCCAGCTAATCCTTATAGTGGCGGTTCATTTAGTCATAAGTAGAAGAAATAGAGGTGCGTTATGGGAATATTTGATGTAAATGAAGACAGAATTAAAGCTTTATATAAAAGAGCGTGGTATGACTGCGATAGAGGTTTTGTGGATTCAAGAAAATATCCTGAGCTTGACCATGCGCTGACTCAGTTTGCTCGTGAGAATAACTGCACCTATGATGAAGCTTTTATTCTGGCAAAAACAGGAAAGAGAATGTTTTAAATGGGAAATGTGAGCGAAAGAGCGGACATTATTCCGGTTGTAAGTGAATATGACAAGCTGATTGAGGAGATCCTTGAACTTGAACTCAAGCTGGCTGCTCTTGCAGAAGAGATAGACGATCTTGAGAATCACGTCTGCGTTGAGTTAAGGGCGGAGTATGACCAAAAGGTTGGAAATCTTGAGTATCAGGCCAGGGCTTATCAATTTGAAATTGCCAGGCTCAAGCGTGCTATTGAGCTTCTGCAGGCTGCTATAAACAGGCAGGAAGCTGCCAAATATGAGGATGTTCAGAAGAGAGTTGAAGCTGAGTACAAGGAGTATGAGGAAGATCTTCATAAAAAGGCTGAGGACATGAAGCGTGATAGCGAATATGCTAAGCGCCGTGCCAAGAAGGATCAGGAGAACGAGAAGAAAGCTGAGGAAGAACGCAAGGCTAGAGGAGATGGAAGCGGTAAAGGATCTTCTGTCGATGACAAAAAGGATGGCGATTCCAAGAAGGACTCTGAGAAGGAATCTGAAGAGAAAAAGGACGAAAATAACAAAGATAAATCAGATTCTGAGAAAGCAGATGAATCTAAAGCTGAAGGAGAAAAAGCTGAATCTGAAGGCCTTGGACCTGACAGGGCAAACGAGACTCCGGCACAGGAATTAAAGCGCTTATACAGGTATATCATGAAAAAGCTTCATCCTGATGCGAACCCGGATGCTACAGAAGCGGAGATGGAGCTTCTTAGAAAAGCGCAGAAGGCTTATTCGGAAGGTGATTTGGAAACCCTTCGTGAGATTGCAGATCAGCTTGATGATACAGAGATTACTGAGAAATACAGTGATACTCCGGAAGATATCATTAAGCTTCGTGAGCTCAGAGCCAAGCTTGCAGAGAAGGTTGAGATACTGATTATCCATATTGAGGAGATCAAGAACAGCTTCCCGTATAACGAGAAAGACTTCCTTGCTGATGAGGAGGCTGTGGCCAAGAGGCAGGAAGAGCTGGCTGAGTACAACAAGGCCTGTGCTGACAAGATTATTGAGCTTCAGGAAAAACTCTTGGAACTGAGCAAAGTAGCAGAAGAAAATCAAAAAGAAGCTGAGAAACGTAAACGCAAGAAGAGTTCATAGGAGATGAGCCATGGCAGATAATGAACTTACTAACGTTCAGAACGATGCTTTAACATCCAGTATTCTTAATAAGCATGGGATTGATACACAACTTCCGTTTTCCAGGGATATCTTTTTGATGAATACCATGATAAACGGGGCTATGCATGTTAAGACCATCTATAAACAGGCAAGGGCTCTAAATGAGGGCGACAGAGTTACTTTAAGGTTGGAACCAAAGAACAAATATGATGAGAAGGCCATTCTGGTCCTTGATCCTAAGGGCAAGAAGCTTGGCTATATTCCCAGGGTTAAGAATGAGGTTCTTTACCATCTGATGGATGCCGGGAAGGAGCTCTTTGGAATTGTCAAAGGCGGGGATATAGGGGAAGATCTTGACGAGAACGACACCTGGATTGAAATCTATATCGACGTTTACATGAGGGATTAATTGTTGGGGTTACGAAACAAAACCACTTGGTTACGTTTCGTAACCTTTTCTGTTGCATAAGATTTCTCCACTGAATATAATCAGCTCATCAGAGTCGACACTGATTTTTTAGGAGCAGATGTTTATGGATGGAACAGATAAGAAGCTATTGGATTTGATCAAAGGAAATGCTCGTATGAGCTATCAGGAAATTGGTGATGCATTGGGAATGTCCCGCGTAGCAGCCAAGAAAAGAGTGGACAAGCTTGAGAAAGCAGGGATAATCCGTGGGTATAACACCTATATCAAAAAGGAAGATGAGGTGACGATGCTCATCGATATCATAACCACGCCTGAAGGGTTTGACAGAGTATTGGAGTATGTGGCAACAAGGACAATGTACGTACGGCAGATATACACAACTCTTAAGGCAAATCATATCCATCTTGTAGCTGTATCTGATTCTCCGGAAGACATCAAGTACATGACCAAGATAATCGAGAAGGCCTGTTCGGATGATATCAAGGAATATCATGCCCGCCAGGTACGTCAGATTATCAAGGACGTCTATGGAGGAATCAAATATGAACCAGGATCAGAGTCGAACACTAACACAGATAGTTGAGGCACTTGCAGGGACAAGGCTTCATGAGAGAAAGGGAGGCAAGTTTTATTTTAACTTCTACCTGAACCGCAGGGCGGGAGAGACACCAATAGAGGCGCTAGACCTTGGAGTTAGAGCTTACAACTCATTGAAAAGAGCAGGTTTCTCAACAATAGGGGATCTGGCTGAGGCAATAGCTGAAGGAACAGAGATAAGTAAGATTAGAAACTGTGGCGCCAAAAGTTGCAGAGAAATAATGGAAAAGCTCTTTTTATACCAGTACAATGCACTTCCGCAGGAGAAAAGAGAAGGCTATGTGAAGGAAGTTATCCTGTTGAATGCCAGCGTGAATGCCAGCAAAAACACGTGAACATAAGTACGTGTATCCAGGGAGGAATATGGGACTCCTTGTATGGCATGATAGTATCATCAGAACAAAGCAAAACATTTTTATCACTGTTTTAGCAAAATAGCACAGAGAATCTCGCTGAAGTAACAATGTATTAGATGGAGGCTTGGCGGTAAGCTTATAACAGGATAAAACTCTTTTCACCTGAAATGGAGGTAGTGGTTATGAAGAGGACATTATTAAGCATATTAGTAGCAGCAATGATGATGATAACAGCTGTGGGAATGACATCAGTATCTGTTGAGGCAGCTGGCAAGAATAAAACAACTAGCAGTTATTCATCAAGCAAGAAGAGCTCAAAGAAGAAAACAACAAGTTCCAAGTCAAAGAGCAAGAGCTCTTCTAAATCATCAAGCAGCAAGAGTTCATCTAAGAAGAGCAGTTCTAAGTCATCAAAGAAATCCTATGACTCATATGACGTGCATAATTACAAGTCAGCACAGGACTTCGCAGATGATAAGTACGAAGAATTCTACGATTACGAAGATGACTACGAAGATGAAGACGAAGCTTATGATGCAGCTGAAGATTACTGGAATGATAACTATTGATGCAGATTGATACAGATCAGGAGGAAAAAATTATGGCATATACATTTGAGAATTATCATCATTTAGGAATGGAAAACTTTGACGGCGGAAATGACCGCTGGGATTTTAATCATGACGGCGAGATGAGTATCTTTGAAGAAAACTCAAGAAGAGCTTATGACCAGGTTATGTTTGACAACATCTTTGGTGAGGATGAAAAGCACTCTTCCGATGACTGGGATGACGATGATGACGACTTCGATGATGATTTCGGAGACGACTTTGGAGATGATTTTTAATCGTGTGTGTTTTGACATATGCAGATTCTGAATGAAATGATCCATCCTCTGGATAGTAGGGATTTGTTGCCACAGGGCGTGCGGTCTGGTAGGGGATTTCGTGAGATCAGCTGGGCTACTCCTTTCTAAAGAAACTGACAATTGAATTATAGATGAGGATATTGAAATGAAGACATATATAAGAGAGGTTGGTTTTGCAAATAGAATATTTGCTTTGCTGCTGGCGCTTTCTTTAGGTATGTCTTCTTTTTTGTTTTGGAGCGTTAAACCTCATGCAGAAGATGAGATCCCGGCATACAGCGGAAGCGCTTCTGTAGCTGTGAACAAGAATGTACCAGGTTTTACAGCTGATGAGATTACAACAAAGTCTTATGAGAGCTATGGCGAGCTGGATAAATTAGGACGTTGCACTCCGGCTATGGCATGCCTTGGAAAAGATCTGATGCCTATTGAGGAGCGGCAGTCAATTAGCATGGTAAAGCCCACCGGTTGGAAACAGAACAAGTATCCTGGCTTGATAGATTCGGATCCTCCGTATTTGTACAACAGATGCCACATGATCGGATTTCAGCTGACTGGTGAGAATGCAAATGAGCAGAATCTTATTACCGGCACTCGTTACATGAATGTTGAAGGTATGCTGCCCTATGAGAATGAAGTTGCTGAATATGTTCGGAACACTGGGAAACATGTAATGTACAGGGTTACGCCTGTATTTGAAGGGAATAATCTTCTCTGCAGTGGTGTTCAGATAGAAGCTTACTCAGTAGAGGATAAGGGCAATGGAATCTCTTTTAATGTATACTGCTACAATGTGCAGCCTGGAATAGAGATCAATTATGCTAATGGAAGTAATAAGCTTGCTCCAGAAGCAGACAAGATGGTGGACACCAATTCTTTTATTATAACTGGCGGAGATTCCGGGAATGGATTGGACAGATCTTCGGCGGGTAATGAGGCTTCTGAAATTCCTGCAGGAACCACATATGTAGTTAACACGAATTCCAGGAAGTTCCACATTCCGTCCTGCGACAGCGTGAAAGATATGAAAGAAAAGAATAAATTGTTGTATGAAGGCACAAGGGATGAGCTTATCCGGCAGGGGTATGATCCTTGCAAGAGATGCAATCCTTAATGAGGTAGTGTTATGCCATTTCAAATAATCAGAGATGATATTACAAAAGTAAAAGCAGATGCCATCGTAAATACAGCCAATCCATGGGTTGCTGTAGGTGATGGTGTTGATGCTGCTATATACGAGGCTGCTGGGAAAGAACAGCTTTTGGAAGCGCGCAGAGAGATTGGAGAACTTGAACCGGGAATGGTTGGGATAACTCCGGCTTTTAATCTCGATGCAAAATTCATTATTCATGCCAGCGGACCATGGTGGAAAGATGGAAGGCATGGTGAGCCGGAACTTCTGCGTCAGTGCTATGACAGATCTCTGGAACTGGCCAGGGACAATGATTGTGAGTCTATTGCTTTTCCTCTGCTGGCTACAGGAACCTATGGCTTTCCCAAGGGGCTTGGAATTCAGATAGCAGTTGATTCTTTTACCAGCTTCCTGGAAGAGAATGAGATGGACATCACGTTGGTGGTGTTTGGAAGTACTTCTGTACAGATTTCAGGCGAACTGGCGCTTGATGTTAAGCATTTCATTGATGATAAGTATGTCGAGGAGAAGCTTGCCGAGGAGTATAGGAACGATGGAATTCCTGCAGCAAGCAGGCCGGGGATGCTTCAAGGCGCTAGATTAAGCAATTCGGCAGTGCCTAAATCATTGAAGATACCGGGCTTTCTTCATAGAAAAGAGTCAAAGGCAGAGGAAGAAAAGACCTATGAGGAATTTGAGGATGCTGAGATTTGTAGTGCTCCTGCAGCTGAGGAGGAACTCTATGAGTGCTCCAGCATGTCTCTTGATGATACTCTCAAAGAAATGTACACAGATTCCTTTGAGAAACATCTTCAGCAGCTCATCAACAAGAAAGGGCTCAAGAATTCTGAGGTTTATGCAGCAGCCAATATCTCTAAGCAGTATTTCTCAAAGCTTATCAAGGGACAGGTTAAACCATCTAAAGAGAAGGTTCTTGCTCTGGCTGTTGGACTTCAGCTTAACATGGATGAGGCCATTGATTTCTTGAGACTTGCAGGATATGCTTTTTCTCCGGTGTCCCAGACGGATGTGATCGTGGAGTATTTCATAAGGCACAAGGACTACAACGTGATGAAGATTGATATCGTTCTCTTTGATTATGGCTTGGATTCGCTTTCAAGCTGACACAAACTGGTTTTTTACAAAGGTCTCCTCCGGGTTGACCTTTTTCTTTTGCCAAAAAGGTATTATTACATCAGAACAAAGGAAACAGCTCACTGCAGGGAGCTACAGATGTGATGACGGAGGCAAAGGAATATGAATAATAATCTTACAGAGATAGTTTATATACTTGATAGATCAGGATCCATGGGTGGGCTTGAGGAAGACACAATCGGCGGTTTCAACTCAATGATGGAGAAGCAGAAAAAGACAGGAGAGCAGGCTCTGGTTTCGACAGTTCTTTTCGATGATGTGTGTGAAGTGCTTCATGACAGAGTTCCACTTGATAAGATTGAGAAGATGACAGACCAGCAGTATTACGTTAGAGGATGCACAGCCCTTTTGGACGCGGTTGGAGGAGCAATCCACCACATTGGCAACGTTCACAAGTATGCCAGAGAAGAGGACAGACCTGCAAAGACCATATTTGTCATAACAACGGACGGCATGGAGAATGCCAGCAAGAATTATTCTTATGACAAGATCCAGAAGATGGTCAGGAAGCAGCAAGAGAAATATGGCTGGGAGTTCATTTTCATCGGAGCTAACATTGATGCCTATGCTGAAGCGCAGAGGCTTGGAGTAAGAAAAGAAAGAGCTGTAAACTATGTACATGATGATATAGGAACAGCAAAGGTGTACGCAGGAGTATCATCCATGGTTTGCAAGTCAATGAAAGTGCCTGATTTTCTTTTGAGGAAAGAGCTGGATGAGTCAAATTGGGCTGAAGAGATAAACGAGGACTACAATAGACGCGGAAAGAAAGCCGCAAGAAGATAAAGGAGTGATTTAGATGGCAGTAAAGGGAGCTGTTTTAGGAGATATATTAGGAGCACAGTTTGAGTTTGACAGGCCTAAGAATCTGGATTGGAAGAACGTGCCTCTGGCAGATGGTGATGCGATTGGGTTCACAGATGATACTGTAATGACTTTAGCTATTAAGAAGGCACTTAAGACCGGAGCAGATCTGGTTGATACCATGGTAGAAGTAGGCCGTGAGTATCCATTTGCCGGATATGGCGGAAGGTTCTTTAACTGGATAAACGGAAATAATCATGAGCCTTACAACAGCTGGGGTAATGGCAGCGCAATGAGAGCTTCTTTCGTAGGCGAGTTCTATGAAGATTATGACGAGATGCAAAAGATGGCTGAGGCTACAGCGATTGTTTCACACAATCATCCTGAGGGAATCAAGGGAGCAGTTGTAACAGCGACCTGTATCTGGATGGCTAAGCATGGCAAGAGCAGGCAGGAAATCTATGACTACGTTCTTGAGCAGTATCCGAAGGCTGACTATGAATACAGCATTGCTTACAGCCTGGATGAGATTAGACCTCGCTATAAGTGGAATGAGAGCTGCCAGGGATCTGTGCCTTCAGCAATGAGATGCTTTTACGAGAGCAGCGACTACGAGAGCTTCATCCGAAATGTCTTTTCCCTGGAATGTGATTCTGATACCTTTGGAGCTATTGCGGGAGGCGTTGCAGAAGAGTTCTATGGCGGATTCGGGGATGTTGATGCGGAAGGGCTTCTTAAGAAGTATCTGACTCCGGAGCTTTGGGAAATTTTGAATATGTAATTGTTTACCCATATTGGCAAAAAATGAAAAAATTGCCGATATGGGTACTTTTATGTTTGCTCATTTTTAGTGGGATGAATAGGGCCGTTGGGGTTATAATGGATGTATCTGTTTCGGAGGAGTTTTGTGGTATGTTTTTTATCATGGGAATTACAGACGGCAGGAAGGACTTTTCTTTTAACCAGCTTGTGACCTGTACTATCTGCGGAAAATACGGACGATTCAATGTGTTCATGACTTATACAGTGTTGTCTCTTTTCTTTATTCCGATTTTTAAGTGGAATAAGCACTACTACGTGCAGACGAGCTGCTGTGGGACAGTTTACGAGCTTGATCCGGAGATAGGTAAAGCTATTGCCAGGGGAGAAGAAGTAGAGGTTAAGCAGAATCACCTGACCAGAGTAATAAATGGGAGGGGATTTACTACCGGATATAAGAAATGCAGACAGTGCGGATATGAGACGACAGAGGATTTTGATTTCTGTCCTAAGTGTGGAACGAGGTTTTAAATGAAGATTAAGCAGATTTTTGATGGGGATTATGGCTGCGAAGAACTGCAGCCAGGACAGAAGCCGAAGGTATCAGTTACGCTTGTAGATGATGTCGGAAATGAACAGCTCGTATCAGTGGAAGATGACTGGCTTACAGAGAATGGATTAGATGTTGGATCAGAATGGCCATCACGAAAATGAGATAGGAGACATGAGTCATGGTAAAAGTTTATTGCTATTCTAGATGTACTACTTGCAAGAAGGCACTGAAATGGCTTGATGACAATGGTATTAAGTACGAGAGCCTTGATATCAAGGAGCAGCACCCGGACCGCAATATGATAAAGGATCTCAATGTTAAGAGTGGGCTTCTTTTGAAAAAGTTTTTTAATACCAGTGGACAGCTGTATAGGGAAATGGAATTGTCAAAAAAACTTCCGACAATGAGTGATGATGCGATGTTAGACCTGTTGGCATCGGATGGAATGCTTGTAAAACGACCATTACTGATTACTGACAAGAAAGTGCTTGTCGGATTTAAAGAGGATGAATGGAAAGAGGCGTGCTTATAATGATGGGAGGTCTTTATGGACAAGATCTTTGAAGTTGCTGACCGTTACATAAAATCGAGTGATTGGAAATTGTTTTCAGTTCTGAAGTTTTGCCTAATTTCTTTGGGCATTATGCTTGGAATGCTTGTTAGACCACAGAACAAAAGAAAAGTCTACGGACTTGCAGGAATAACATTTCTTCTGACATATATTCCGCTAATGGCAAGATTTTTTAAACTGTATATGGATGAGGAGAACGAAGCCTAATGGTTAAAAAGATTGTTAGGGATCCAATGTTCCTGCAGCAAAAGTCAGAGTCTGCAACAGAGTCTGACAAGCAGGTTATTGTAGATCTGCTTGATACATTAAGAGCCAACCAGGAGCATTGCGTTGGCATGGCCGCCAACATGATTGGTGTGAAGAAAAGAATTATCGTGGTGGCTATGGGACCATTCCATTTTGCTATGGTGAATCCTATTATTACCAAGAAGTGTGGAGAATATCAGACAGAAGAGAGCTGTCTTTCTCTCGATGGAGTAAGACCCTGCACCAGATATAAGGAGATTGAGGTGGATTATCTTGATCAGGACTTCAAGCCACAGCATGGTAAGTATAAGGACTTCACAGCGCAGATAATCCAGCATGAAATCGAACACTTTGAGGGAATACTCATATAAACGAGTTCAGACCGATGCGAGGGAACCGGAAAACGGTTTGCATCGGCCTGTCTTATGATATGTATAGGCATCCCAAAACCTATACAAGAGGTGTTTCTATCATACTATAATTGCACTGAAATATATATTAAATACCGATTAAATTTGCACGAGGAGAAGATATGCAGGGGAAGTATCCGGTAATAACATTGTGTGGAAGTACCAGGTTTAAAGAGCAGTTCATGGAGGCTCAGAAAAAGCTTACGCTTGAGGGAAACATTGTCATCAGCGTGGGGCTCTTTGGCCATTCCGGCGATCAGGAAGTCTGGGAGAATATGGACGAGGGCACTCTTACAAAGACAAAAGAGATGTTGGATGCAATGCATAAGGCTAAAATAGACATGGCGGATTCTATTTATGTAATCAACGTCGGAGGTTACGTGGGATCGAGTACCAAGAGTGAGATAGAGTACGCTATAGCTCATGGCAAAGAGGTTAGATACCTGGAAGAACCATAACAAGGAAAAAGAACAGATAGACGCAGAAACTATTGGTGATAAGAATAAGTTTTTGATTTGCCTAGATAGTAAATTAAATGCCTGATAATCACTGATATAGATATATATGAGCCTTCCGGCTTAAGATATAATGATTTCAACATAAAAATTGTTGGAGGGCTTATAATAATGACTGCACAGGTTTTATTGATTCTTGTTTTGGTTGCTACGATAATACCGGTATGTTTACTGTTCGGTATTCCTGCATCAAAATATAACAAGAAGGTTCAGAAGGAAGAAACGGAGGAAAGACAATGAGCAAATATGTTTCACTGGACAAACGAAGTAAGAAACAGCAAAAAGAGTACCATTCCAAACAGAGACGCACCTGGGGAGATCTTAATCCAGTAACAAGGAGCGTTCCAAACGGAAAGGCCTACAACCGCAAGAAAGAAAAAGAGAGGATCAGCAAAGAATTCAGGGATGGATTTGGAGCTGATTCTTTTTTGTTTGAATCTAAAAGTGTTTTCGCAAATAGCGAAATAACATGCCCCTTTTTGCTGATATAATCATGTAATCTTTGCTCTGACAGAAATATAATGAATTCATCAACAAGCAACAGATGACAATGGTTTTTGATTTGAGAAAGGAAGGTGAGGAATCATGTTGTCGCTGCTTTTTATTATATTTTTCTTTTGGATTTTTGGAAAAATGATTGGCTTTGCATTCAGAGCAAGCTGGAGCATCATCAAAGTTATGTTTACACTGGTGTTCCTTCCACTTATTCTTGTGGGCCTTGTATTTAAAGGACTTGTTGCTATTGCATTGCCGGTACTGTTGGTGGTTGGGCTCCTTAGCCTTTTGGAAAGGGCCTGAAAATGAAAGAGGACAAGGAAATGACAGCGGACAAAAGATTTAAAAAGGTTTATTCACAGGGAGCAGTTAATGTTACTGAGATCTGGGTTGACCAGGACACAGGCGTTAACTACATATTCCATGCAAGTGGATATGCTGGAGGACTTACACCCATGCTGGACAGGGATGGTAAGCCGGTAATCAGTCCAGTTGAAAATAGATAGTACTCGGCAAAGGCGGTCTGTGGGGTGACCATTACCATGGACCGCCTTTAAAACACTTTTATCAATAAATATCGTTAGGGCAAAAATCAATTTAAAGGTAAACCCGGAGCAATCCGGCGGCACAAAGCTATAGGGACTCGAAAGAGTTAGCCAGTTGCAATCATTATAGGAGCTGGCAATCAGCTCCATTTTTTCACCCCCCCAAAGTAATGGAAGTGATTCAATCCCAGTAAATATGGGCGTTCGAAGCAGTCCGGATTATAACCCTTCTAAATTGTTAGGATAGTATTATCAGGTATTATCAGGAAACAGCAAACAGCAAACGGAATCAAAAAAGCTATTTTAAAGTCAGGAGGCCATTATGAAGTACGCAGTTATAGATCTTGAGTTTTGCAAAGTGCCTAAGGGATATAAGAAGTTCGGTTATAAGTGGTGCCAGGAGACAATCCAGATTGGAGCAGTCCTTCTTGATGAGGATTATGAGATTATAGATGAATTCAATACTTATGTAAGACCTGAGTATGGTCACATCGACTGGTTCATCGAGAATATGACAGGAATATCCCAGGCTGATGTAATCTCAGCTCCTTCATTTGCAGAAGCTCTGGAGGTTTTTCTTGATTGGCTTCCATATGACGATGTCAGATGCGTATCCTGGAGCGATTCAGATCCTAAGCAGATTGTTCACGAAGTAGTTGCCAAGGGAATTGAAGATGAGCGCCTTGAGATCATCTTTGCTAACTGGATGGATTGTCAGAAGACCTTTGGCCAGAAGATGGGCAGGAAGAATGCGTACAAGCTGGAGGAAGCTCTTATTGCATCTGATATAATTCCGGAAGGCAGAGCACATGATGGCCTGGCTGATGCTTATAATACGGCACTTCTATTCGCTAAGCTTGAGCAGAATCCTGATTATGAACTGAATGAGTTCTACCAGACTGCAAGGAATGAGGAGACTGAGCATCTGAGCTTTTGCATGGGAGATTTGTTTGCGGGGATAGTGCTGGCGTGAAAAAATGTTTGTGATTAACACCTTGAAATTTCACATTGAATTGAAAGACATTACTATCGGAGGTAAAGGATATGTCTAAGAACAGGATTAACACTTATAGTCCACATTACAACAAGCTTGCCGCTAAGTTTTTTAGTGAATATGTGCTTACTAACAAGGGAGACAATGTTGTTATATCGCCTCTCTCCATAATAGTGCTTTTGGCTATTGCGGCAGATTCCACGGATGGAAATACAAGAAAAGAAATAGCAGGAGTTTTAAAAGGAATCCTTCCATATGACGCTGCAATGGGAATCATCTCGTTGATACAGAATGAGCTATCTGAAACAGGTGGCCTGGTTTCTTCAAATGCAGCCATTGTAAAGAAGACGATAGAGAACTCGATCAATCCGGAGTATAAGGAAAGGATTGCATCTAAATTTGGTGGCGAGCTGTTTTGTACTGATGATGTCGTATATGCTGTGAATTCCTGGGTAAAGGAGAAAACAAAAGGCCTGATAGAACAGATTGCAGATGAAAGCATGGCTGGTACGCTTATGAGCTTGATCAATGCAGTATCCTTTGAGGCGGAATGGGAAGACGAATATGATGAGGATGATATAAAGGAAGCTGATTTCAAAAACTCAGATGGTTCTAAGAGTAGGGTTGACATGATGTTCAGCAAGGAGCACTTATATATCGAAAATGAGTTTTTTACAGGATTCCTTAAACCATACAAGAATAGGGAGTATTCTTACATGGCTTTGTTGCCTAAGAATGACCATAATGAACGTATCTTTAGAAGGTCGGTTGAAAAAATAGATTTCAAAGGACTTTATGATTCTGCATCATATGATCAGGTCTTTGTGAATATGCCGGAATTTAATGGCGAATTCAGAACAGATCTAACAGAACTGCTTAAAGATATGGGAATCAACAAAATCTTTTCTTCAGAGGCAGATTTTTCCCCGCTTTCCAGTGAAGTGCTGAGGGCAGATTCGATTGTTCATAAAGCTAGGATAGAAGTGGACCGGAAAGGAACAAAGGCAGCTGCAGCCACTGCTATGTTTCTTGTTGCTGGATGTGCTCCGATGAGCAATCCGAAGGTTGTTAGGCTGGATAGACCGTTCATATATGCGATTATGCATAATGAAACGGGCTTGCCAGTATTTACTGGAATTACAAATCAAATTTAATAAGACTTAAAATCTGATCCTTTCTTTGCCTGGGACAGAATGTCGGTAGATGATGACTTCATAGCGGTTACCGACATTTTTAATTCGCGAAAAAAACATGGCCTGTAATGAAAGGAGGATTACACTGCAAATGATTGAGGAAAAATGGCAGTGTAAATTTCATATGAAAATTACAGGACAAACAGCAAGTGATATTTTCAAAAAGGACTCAGTACAATTGAATATAGTTGTATCTGAGGAGGAAAAGGAAGTGAAGAGCAATCCGGAAAACTATAGCGGAATATACAGAGAAATTGCAGAACTTTTAGGTGATGCAGCAACTCAGAAAATATGGAAGCGTTTTGCTGGATTGAATATCACTTTTCCTCAGAAACTGTACTCAGTGGAATTCAGGAAAGATTTTATCAGAGAAAACATGGATGAAATGAGACCTGCAGAACTGGCGAGGATGCTGGGACTTACTGAGCGGAGAATTAGGCAGATAATTATGGAAATAAAAAATGAAATATCGCAATGAGATCAGTAAAACGATTGATTGGCAGATATATATAGATGCTATTATGATTCTGTTTTAGTTAATGTCTATTTAGTTTTTACAATATGTTTTAAGGTTGCATGATAAAATTAGAGTAGTACGTGTGATGCATTAGAAAGAATTATTAGTAAAAGGGGTATTATGCAATGGGCATTTTTGAAGGAATTACACATTCAGAAGAAATACAGGAGCTATTAGATGATGCGCAGTCGCAGTATGATAGTGCGAAAGGCAGATTAGATACGCAAAAGAAGAATACTACAAAGAGTCTCGAGAAGCTTGGAAAAGAGAAAGTTCATGCTTGGTCTAAGGATATGAATAAATTTTTGGATTCTTTTGGCTCCTTCAATAATGTTCAAATGGTGTGTAAGATCGATGAAAACTACAACTTTTTGGGAAAGAATGAAACACCTAATGAGCTTATGGTTAATATGCGTAATGCATCATATAATGCTGGTGAAATAATAAAAGCCGGGGCATTATCGGTTGGCACAGGAGCACTGGTCGGTATTGCGACGTATGGTGGAGTAGCCATGTTTGCAAATGCTTCTACAGGGACAGCAATAGCTACGTTGAAAGGTGTAGTGAAGAAGAATGCTACTTTAGCTTGGCTCGGTGGTGGATCCATAGCTTCAGGAGGTATGGGGATGGCTGGTGGAACAGTTGTCCTTGGGGGAGTTGTTGTAGGAGCTATTGCTGTTGCTGGTGGATTAATCGCAGGAGCAAAAGGAAAGGCTAAGCTTGCTGAAGCTAGAAGAGTACATGCAGAAGCAGAATCTGCCGTGTCTCAAATGAATGTTGTTATTACAGGTATGCAAGGAATAGAGAATGTTTCAAACAATTACAGGGACTTTATTTCGAAGCTTTCCGGGTTATTTACTCCATATCTTAAAGAGATGGATAATATAGCGAGCAAATACCAAAGAGGAAGCGATGGTAAAGTTGATTTCAATGATCTTTCAGAGATGGAACAGAAAACGTTGCACCTCTCATGGCTACTTGCTCAATTATATTACCACATTTTGTCTGCTCCGCTTTTGAATGAACAAGGGGAGATAGAACCATCTTCTAGGCAATTGTTGCAGAAGGCTCAACAAGAATATGTTCAGCTTACAGGGCAGGCTACGGAATTAGAAAATGAGAAGAAAAAGATTAATGATCTTTTAGTAGATGCCCAAAAAACTTTTTCCAAGGCATCTCAGTCATATTATAAGAAGAAACAGACAACAAGCAATAAGCTGATAGATATAGGGAAAAATAGAATTGATCTTTGGGAAAAGACATTTTCTCCGTTCATGGATTCATTATCCAATTTTGAAGATATTAGTGTGAGCAACACATATCCATACAGCGTAACAGACATTCCGATTGAGTTTATCTTTGAGAGTAGTGACTCTGTATTATCATATATCAAGCGATTGAGAACGAGTGGGATAGATGCATTAGGGAATACGGGTTTTGTAGAAGTTGCTCTGTTTGGAGGAGAAGATTTTTTAGGAGAGTTGTCCCAATTGGATAACGATAATAATGCAGTGAATAGTGTTCATAGGCATAATATGTCACTGTGGTTCACGGGTGAACTTGATCCGACCATTTCTGATAATACACCATTTGGAGAAGTTTCAGATTATTATATCTCGACTGTAAAACAAACAGTAGATGGGATATCGGGAAGAGAGAATCTTGCTCAGGCATCTGCTGTAAATCAGGAGGTTAAAGATCTTTCAAATAAGATTGGTCGTGCAGTATCTGATTTTGATGCTACAATCAAGAAAATAGGAATAATTGAGAAGACATTAAAAAAATACAATAAGATACAGGCAAAATTTCTTAAGAAAATTGAGGAAATTAGAGCAGAACATCAGACAGCCAATGAGACTGTAAAGTATGATTTGCTTTCAGAGGCTGAAAAACGTGTGTTTGAAATGTCTTTTGTGATGGCAAAAATTCAGTATACTATTTTAGCTTCTTGTATTCTTACACAGAGCAATGGCGGCGATGTAGATGATGCAGATATTGTTATTGATACTGCAAACAGTGCGTATAGGTCTTTAATGAGGGATTCATTTAAGAAAGCTGGTGATGATGACATAGAGACTATAAATGTAATGTGGAAGGAAAATGCAGATAGGGCAATGGTTGTTGGATTCGCAACAGCTGCAATATGCATTGCGGTAATGATTGCTCAACTGATAGCAGGAAATCTGATCGGTTTAGTAGGTATAGCTGGAGTACTTATAGCATTTCCTATATTCTTTTATTTTAAGAATCTATCACAGAATAAATTATTTATGTGGAGATGTATTAGGATTGCAGTGGCTATTCTTGTTGTGGGTGCTGCTGAGATAATTAGATTGGTGGTGTGAGACATGGCTGTTTTTAAAAAGACTGCCAAAGATGCTGCAAAAGAAGCTGGCATTATATCAGGAAGTATGATGGCTCAAAATGCCCAAAATGCTACGAATGCAGCTGTTGATGGTATGAATTATTTTAGGGCTAAAGTGGCTAGCCCAATTATCCAAAATGGAACATTTGAAGCTGGAAAAGGAAATTTGTTTGAATATATTGAGGCGGCAAAATTCAATGTGGATGCCGCGTCTAAGGGCTCAAGACTAACTGCGTATGTCACTGATATTGAAGACCCACATGCAGCAGCAGATATTCTTATTCGCGATAATGAGACTGTTGTTAGGGAAGTACAGGCAAAATTTAGCGACTCGAAACATGCAGCAGCAGATTCAGTCACAATGCAGCGCAGGGATAAATACATGGGGATGCAACGACTGATTCGAAAAGAAGATCATTATTTTGATGAAGCTACCGGCAAAGAAACGACATTATTGAATAAGGCCAGGGAAATAGCTAAGGGCAGATCGGAAATAGATGGAAATATATATCAGAAGCAATATAAGGATACATATGAAAATCTTACTGATGAGTTGCATCATGATGAGGTGTCATCTGGAGGAACAACTTTAGAAGAAATTAGGACAGCGTATGATTCACCAGATAAATATTCCAGGCAATTTGAAAGAAAAGTAGTAAAAGCAGAAATGAAAGCTAATGCTACTAATATGGCAAAGGCTTCTTTTGTAACGACTGGGATTGTATCTGGAATAAGTAATATGGTTGCCGTCTTCAAAGATGAAAAGTCTCTAGGAGAAGCAATACAGTCTATTAATTCGGATGCAGTAAAAGGCGCAGTGCGAGGAGCCGCTACAGGAGCTGTGAGTACTGCAATAAGATATGAGGGTATAAAAGCTGGGAGCAAGCTTCTAAGTGATGCGACGGCGTCAACTGTTATGGCGGGTGGCTTGATAGATGGTGGCGTTGCTTTGCTATCCTATGCAAGGGGTGAAATCAATGAATCCGAGCTGAAGGAGCAGATTGTTGATACAACTGCGAAGTCTACAATAACAATCTTTTTTTCAAGGGCAGTTACAGAGGTGATGGGAAAGGCGGTTCATCCTTTGGTGCCTTTTGCAGTGTATACAACAGCAAGCTATGTGTTCACCGCTACTAGAGAAATAATAAAAAATGCAAATTTGGAAGCCGAAGAAAGTGATCGGCTAGCAGCTATTCTAATTGAAAGCAAAAAGCAGATGGATGAATATGAAGCCAAGCTTAAGGCACAGATTTCGCAAGTTGAACTGTCTCAGAAGAGAATGATGGAAGAATTCTTGCATTCATTTAATTATAATTTGGAGACAGGTGAAAACTATGATGAGGCGTTAAATGCAATTGTGAAATTTGCTAACCAGGCAGGAGTAGCATTACAACATGCTTCGTTTGAGGAGTTTTCTGATGCTATGCGTAGGAAAGACGTATTTATTTTGGAATAGTTTATCCTGTATTGATGATATTTTGCGGAAAAAAGAAATATAAAAAGAAGAAGCTTAAATACGATCATTACTAGGGGAGGTTCATTGTTAAAGTGAGCCTCTTTTTTTATGGACAGAGACAGTAATGCGAGTAATGCGAGGAGTAATGCGAGAACGCAGATTTTTGAACTGTTGTTTGTGCGTCTTATTGGACAGTTCATCTGCTAGGATTTGTATATACCAAAAGCGGGGGCTTTGGTTGGAGAGTATGAAAAAGAGTAATGTGTGGGGGAGGATGTCTTATAAAGGCGTCCTCTTTATGTACTTTTAGGGATTATAGAACTATTCGTCAAAATGCAGTCTTTCTGGATGTGCGGACAAAATCTGAGTACAAAGAGGGGCATATTCCGGGAAGCACCAACATTCCGCTGGACGAGATTCAAAAGGTGGAAGATATCATAAAGGATCATGATGCGGAGATTTATGTATATTGCCTAAGAGGAAGCAGAAGCATAAGCGCTGTAAAGAAACTGAAGACTTTTGGCTATAAAAGAGCCAGAAGTATAGGCGGAATCGCGTCATATAAAGGATTAACAGTACTAGATTAAGAGGCAGGGATGCCTCTTTTTTGTGCCGGAATGATAAATTTGTAATAAGAAGTACAATACTATTTTATCCAAATTAGCACTCTCGGTTGACGAGTGCTAATTGCGGTGTTATAGTGCTTGTAGAACAAGGGAACAGAGAAGACCGTTAGGACTTAACTTTCCTAAGATCTAAACCCTCCGTCCCATTGCTCATTAACATAGATAATGTTTTTGATGCAAAGGAGGTATGTATTATGTTAGCACCCAGTATTTTTGAAGAGAATTTTATCGATGATCTATTTGGATTCCCAATGAATGAATTTGACGACATGGAGAGGAACATGGAGCGTAAGCTCTATGGAAGAAAAGCAAACAGGATGATGAAGACCGATATCAGGGAAAAGGATGATAACTACGAAGTATCAGTTGACCTGCCAGGCTTCAAGAAGGAAGAGATAACAGTAGAACTTGATAACGGCTATCTTACCATCAGCGCAGCAAAGGGCCTTGATAAGGACGAGAACAAGAAGGGCAAACTTATCCGTCAGGAGAGATATGCAGGATCCATGACAAGGAGCTTCTATATTGGAGACAATGTAGAGAAGGGCGATATCGAGGCAACCTACAGGCACGGAGTTCTTACGGTGACAGTTCCTAAGAAAGCCCTGGAAAAGAAGATCCCGGAAAAGAATCTGATAGCTATTGAAGGATGAAAAAGCTTTATTTTAAGGCACCCGGTACAATCAGTACCGGGTGCCTTTTCTACTCAGCTAATTGTTCGAAAAACACCTCAGAATGTTATAATTTAAAGGAAAAAAAGCATTGTACGAGGAGTTTAATAAATGAGCAGATTAAAAGAATTACGCATATATGTAGATAAAAAGATAAATAAGATTGAGGATGTCGATAAACGTATAAGTGCAACTGCCCATCTTTATGGTGTATCTCTGGCTGCTCAGATGCTGGCAAAGAAGAGAGGACTTGACCCGGAATTAGCAGCAATGGCTGGAATGCTTCATGATATGTATGCATACAAGACCGGTTCATATGAAGATCACGCCCATCTTGGAGCTGATCTGGCAAATACAATACTTGGAAAGCTGGAGCTTACGACTACTGAGGAAACGGATATCATCTGCTCAGCCATATATCACCATGATGACAAGGCTTCTGTAGACAGCCCTATGGATGAATTGTTAAAGGATGCGGATGTTCTTGATCATTGCTTTAAGGATTCATCAAAACCTGTAAAAGAAAAAGAGCAGAAACGGTATGATGCTCTTTGCAAGGAATTGGGACTCTAATTACAGTTTTAAAGAATAGGATAAGGTTTTAAGTATGAAAAGACTTTGTGTTGCTATGGCAACGCTTATGGCGGCCGCTGTTGTTGGGTGTGGAAGTAATAAGGCGACAGATAGCGGAGCTTCTAACACAGTGAGTGAACCCGAATCAGTTAATGCTGATACTCTTGGCATACCTGTGGTAAAAGATGGAGTTTTAAGGCCGGGAGAAGACTGTGCAGAGGTTTTCTTTGAATTCTTGATTGGGCTAAAGGCATAAAGGAAGTAGAAGTAAAATGAACAGCATATTCCTTAATTCTCCCGCAACTATTGTCATCATTGGGATCAATATCATTATATTTGCCTTGGTAAACCTTCGGGCGTTTGATGTAAAAATGCTCGGATCTTCATATATGGACACTATACAGAACAGACAGTATTACAGGATAGTGAGCAGTGCGTTTACCCAGAAAGAAGTGTTACATCTTGCCTGTAATATGTACTCGCTTTATAACATTGGAACAGTCCTTGAGCATGTCCTTTCTACAAAACTATATTATATATGTTACATCGTAATCATGCTGTTCGGAGGCTATTTTTCCGCACGTTTCCATAAAAAAGGCTCGCCTTTTACATATTCCATTGGAGCATCCGGAGTGATATGCGGTCTATTGGGGATATATATGGTGATTGCATTTAGAGTGTTTGGGTTTGGAGGCATAAGATCTCTTATACCGACAATAATCCTTCTTATCGCAATGACTACATCAAAGAGGATAGACTCAATCGGACACTTTACCGGACTGATAGTTGGAATTATATGCGGCTTTGTTTTGGTCAGTGTATATTCTTATGGTTATTAACTAAAACTTACCAGTTTTTACATAGGGAGCTGCAAGTTAATTTATATATAATATAACGTTTATTATGGGTTTATAATACGTTGATATAATGCTTTTGGGACCTGATGTAGCAGAGGAAACAAAAGTGGGAAAAAGAATTACGGAAAAGAATATATACAAAGAAAGAGCAATTGAGTCCTGTGGCTTCTGCAACCGGACATGCTGGGCTCTGCGCAGAAACAATATAACCGATGTTTTTGCCCTAATACATATATACAACAAGGGTACACTTGGAAGTATAAAGGGAATAGGTGAAAAGGGATACGCGGAAATAGAGAAGTATATTTCAGAAGAATACTTGGATTCGCAGGAATACTAAATATAATTAACTCTTTCGCTATTCATGGGTAGTGGGGAGTTTTTTATTGACAAAAACGAGGATATGGTTGTTAAATATAGAGCGTTGCCCTAGAAATGCTTAATAGAGAGGGAAAGTGCATGACAATCACTGATTTTATCAATTTACAGTCGGATCCAAAGATCAAAGAGATTCTTAATGACGTATATAAAACAATCAGGGAAGCCATTCCTGATGCAGAAGAGTGTATTTCATGGAATATGCCGACATTCAGAAAGGGTAAAAACATAATACATTTTGCTCCGGCAAAGAAACACTTAGGAATTTATCCCGGTCCTGATGCAATAGAAGCATTCGCCGGAAGGCTTACTGATTTTAATACCAGCAAAGGTGCTATACAGTTTCCATATAACAAAGAGATTCCATACGAACTTATAACTGAAATTGCAAAGTGGAGCTACGAACAAAATGCCGTTGAATGAAAAGTGTTAAGAGGGCTTAGTTAAAGCCCCCTCAGTTACTAAGCCTCATTGTAATGAGCTGAAGAGTGCCAGTTCCAAAGAACAGTGAGTTTCTAATCATACCAATTCTGTACAGGCTCAGCACATAAAACATCACACACATGATATGGAAGATACCGAACGTGTTTATAAGCTCCTCTACAGTTGGCGGATATCCATGTCTTCGCGTATAATTTCCGACAAATTCTGCGATTTGTGATTCAAGTTTTTCCATTTGTGAAATCCCCTTTAATACATAATTATAGTAAAAAAATTAAAGCATTCTTTTTAGGTCATTACGGATTTTTGTAACCTGAGATATGGCATTTTCACATTCTCTTTTCGCCTTCCCTATCTGGGACTGTACAATCACATCCATGAGGAATCCGTCGCAGAAAAGATCACCGAATGTCAAAAATCCATTAATATGAACTGATGAATATCCGTCAACGTCACGAAGTTCTTTGGAAAACTTGGCTAGCGCTTTCTTTGCTTCGTTTATTTCATGCTCAGCATCGCTCATTTTGCCGTGCTTGATCAGACCACTGATAAATCCGCCTCCAAGAGTATCAAAAAGTCCCCATCCACTTGCGCTTGAGAGGCTTCTTTTTGCCCTTTCAAGATGGTCAAGTGCCACATCAGCAGCTTCTATTGCTTCCTGTATCTCTCTTGTTCTCATGTCGTACATAACTGTTCCTCCATAAGTGTCTAAGGTGAACTATTACTAATATTATGGTAGAGCAGAGTATAGCGAAAATATATGACAGATGTAGTGTGATAAGCCGGCTTATTTTCCTATTTTAGAGAATGCATGATAAAAAGGTTAAAGGTTAAATGTGATGGACACGATTTCCACATCATTTTTTTAGGATAATTTAAGGCAGAGCATATAATATGTATCCATAAGGAACAGAGATGTTTTCCCCCACACATATTTTCATAACACATATGCTGCCAGCAGGCATTTTTACTGGCAGCAAACCTCCCACGAAATAGCTCAAAAAGAGCTTTCCAAATATTCGATAGACTCGCCTCTTCCTGTGCCATATTGTTCACAGGATGGAGAGGTGATGTCTGAACATTATGAATAATTAAATACACTATCTTGTATTATGACAATAGTGGTACTACAATATTATGTATAAGAAACCCGTAAACTTTATTTGTTCCAATGGAGAGTGATCATGATCACACAGTTCCCGGAAGTAATAACTATTGATGGTTTCGTTTACAAAAAGATGTCCCAGAGGGCAAGTGGAGGAGCATATTATGACTCCAAAGATAATCCTTCTGAGATAACATCGAAGTCAATCTGCCTTTATCCGAATGGAGAACTCACTTACAGCTGGAGAGGCGTTGAGCAAAAGTGGAATAAAAGCTACAGAATTGTAGGAAGACAGGCATTTAACTGAATATGGACAAATGGGCTTCACTGCATTTCTGCGGTGGAGCTTTTTTATTGAGAAATTCAGTTATATAGAAGTATTTATCGATTTGTTATTCATTTTTTAGCGAATATTTACATAATAGTGTTAGAATTAAGTAGGAGTTATCTTATAGTAAAGGTAATAAATTTGGTGGGGGTATTTTGGACATAAAGTGGATCTTTAAATCTATGAGCATAGTTGTTCTTTTCCTGGTAATCTCTATGTGTATCTTTTTGATGCCTGTTTCTGCATCAACAGATTCCCAAGCTACCGAATTTACAATTGGTGTGCCTGTAGACAGATGTCCTATGTTTTACATTGACAGCGATTCCGGTGAAATCGTAGGAATCGGAGTAGATCTCATGAAATCAGCCGCTAAGGAAGCTGGTTTTGAGGTCGTATTCAAGGCCATAAGTGAACCTAATCTTAAAGAAGCTCTTGATAATACTGAGTATGACTTGGTTATGCCCTTTGGCAGTGCTGTTACAAGCGCATCTGGGGACGCAACCATCGTATCAGAAAATCTCATACAAACCCCATTTACCATTGTCAATACTGGTAAACAGTCTATTTCTGACATAAGTGCCATTAGAATCGGATTGTTAAAATCACAGGGCGGGGTCGCAGAAACTGTAAAACAGTTATACCCTGGAATAACGATAATCCTTTACGATTCCATGGCTGACTGCATTAAGGCGCTTAGAAAAAACGAAGTAGATGCACTTTTGCATAACTCATATACTTGGAGCTATGTGCTTCAAAAACCATCCTATAAGGATCTTAAAGTACAGCCTTCTGCCATGTTTTCAATGGATTTTCGTGCCGGCACGCTTGATACCGCAGAGGGAAGAAAACGCATTGAACTTATAAATGAAGGAATTACAGCTATTCCTGAAACCAAAAAGCAGGCTATAGCCCTTGATTACACTACTAGAGATCTATATGTGTACTCTTTCTGGGATTACCTGTATCAATATAAGTATTTCCTTATTGTCGGGACTATTCTTTTTATTGCGCTTGTTATTATGATTGTCTTAAGACAGAAATCATATTTCGAAGAACAGAAGGAAAAGATGCGACTAATGGAGGATATTGATCCTCTCACCGGCGTACTTAGTCACAATGGTTTCAGGAAAAAGGTTGAGGAACTCCTTATCAATAACCCAGATACGGCATATACGATATCGTATAACAACATAAAGGACTTCAAGTTTATCAACGACAGCTTTGGATGGAAAGTGGGAGATGAGCTGCTAAAGTTCTGGACAGAGAGAAGTCTTGAAATTCTTACGGATAAAGAGGCCATTGGAAGGTATGATGGAGACCGCTTTGTAATTCTTCGCTGCATGGGTGGCAATGAGCAGATTCTTCAGGATGAAAAATATGTTCTAGCCCCTGTCCGTAATTACTTAAAAGATCGCGGCAAAGACTTCATTGTAAGGTTCTGCACCGGCATATATGTTCTTATGCCGGATGACTATAAGGATATAAACGTAGATAAGATGCTCGACTATGCCCGTATTGCCGAGAGAAAAGTAAGAGAAACCAAGAAAGAAGGATTTGAGTTTTATAATCCAACGCAGTGGGACAGAGGTAAGCAAAGCGCAGGAATAGTAAGCCGTCTTCCTGCAGCTGTTGAGTCAGGGGAAATACAGGTATGGTATCAGCCACAGGTAAACTATAAGACAGGAAAGATAACTGGTGCAGAGGCTCTTTGCCGGTGGAACAGTAAAAAGAGTGGGAATATTTCTCCTGGAGAATTTATTCCTATTCTTGAGGAGGCAGGGCTCATCTACGATCTTGATTGTCATGTGTGGGACACTGTATGCAAAGACTTAAGACGTTGGAATGAACAGGGTAGAGATATTTGTGTGTCTGTAAACCTTTCAAGACAAGATATTGTAAAGAACCCCGATGTGGCAGAGCATTTTAATACTTTAAAAGAGTTCTATAACCTATCGCCTGGTCAACTTCGTATTGAGATAACGGAAAGCGCATATGTTGAGAACTCAGATGTCATCATAAAGACCACCACTAAGCTTCGTGAGGCTGGCTTTGAAGTTGAGATGGACGATTTCGGTAGCGGATACTCATCACTAAATATGTTAAAAGAAGTAGTTTTAGATCGAATTAAGCTTGATCTTCGATTCATCACAGGCTCTGGAGATCAAAAGATGGGGCGGACGATACTTAGCTACATGGTTCAGATGCTCCAAGCTATTGGAACCTCCCTCATTGCAGAGGGTGTGGAGACATTGGAACAGGCAGATTTCCTAGGAAGCATTGGATGTGAGGAAATGCAGGGGTATTACTTCTACAAGCCCATGCCGGTAGATGAGTTTGAGAAACTTGATGGATTTGAAAAGAAATCAGATTTGAAATAATGTACGAATGGCTTAACAGGCAAAAGTAAAATTGGTGCCCTAACATAGAGTTTAGGGCACCTTTTTTGTGATGGCCATAGGAAGATGACAAACGCAAGTTCGACAACCTAGGCGTAGTTATTGGACACCTTGTGCGCTAGGATATAGTCATCAGATGCAGATGAGCTGCATATGAAGTTATTTGTTGGGTGACATATAGATGGGGAGATGGCAGTAGCTATCTTCCTTTTTGCTTTATAGTAAAAAAGTTGCCACCGCTACAGTGGCAACGGACGTAAACGCTTTGTGATATATTTCAACTACCGGGATGGAAAATGATTATTTCCAGGAACATCAGTAGAAAAAACATGGCAATAGTGTAAATGGCTATTAGACCTGCAGCGCCGATTGCGCGTATGAATTTGTTGCTGTTCCTGCAGGGTGGGAATATCTTCTGTATTCCCAGGTAGTTGTAGCCGATTAGAATGTCACCGAGCATGATCAGTAGGAGGAATATCCGTTCAAGCCATAGTGCCGGTCCAAACGTGTTTTTTACTTCTAATGACAAGCACAGCCAGAAGACCATTATATAGACCGGAATTGCCACTATCATCTTGCCGGGAGTCATGGTTCTGAATCCTGGCGGAAGGACTGATGTCAGAGATACTTGTTCAGCTTCTGATGATAGGTCATTGCCCAGAGCTTTCATGAGAGCAACCTTTAGCTCTTTTACAGAATGAAAACGTCTGGACGGATCCATCTGAGTACACTTGCTGATTATGGAATCAAACTTGTGGGTGTTAATTGCAAGAGATTCAGAGGCTTCTTTAAGGATAATACCAAGTGAGTATATATCTGTTTGTGGTGAGGACTCACCAAAACCATATTGCTCAGGTGCAGCATACCCCTGAGTGCCAAGTAGTACTGTATCTGAACTGCGGTCTTGATCAGAAGATCTGTATTTTGCGGCGTTGAAGTCCAGAAGCATCACATTATCGTAATGAGTGATTATGATGTTTGATGGCTTGATATCTCTGTGTATCAGAGGTGGATTGTGAGAATGCAACTTTTCCAGAATATCACAGAGGTTGATCATATAATGACCTATTTGCTCTGTGGATAGTTTTCCCGATTCAATGATTTCCTTAAGCGTTGTTCCGGGAGCAAATGCTTCAATCACGGTAAGAGTGCCATTATCTTCGAAATAATCGATTACCTGTGGAATTCCGACTATCGGGTTTTCCTTTAGGTATTTATATACATCTATTGAATATACATCCAGTACTTTTTTTACAAAAAATTTACCTGTGTCCTGATGTTGGACAAGGTAGATCTTATGAGGCTCATTGATGGTGGCCACCACTTTGTAATATGAAATTGAAAGGCGCTGTTCAAGATCCACTAATACATCCCCTTTCGGAACAACTGTTGATGCTTATATTTTATCACTGTTTGGAGGTTCATATGCAGGAAAAAGAGACTAAAGAACTTGAGAAGGTTTTAGGAAAAACACATCTGTCAGACTATGACAGTTTTGTGGAGGATAACAGGGACAGTATGCTCTCAGCTTCAAATTCGTTCTCCACATATGTTAAGGGGTTGATGGCTCAAAAAGGAATATCGCAGCAGACAGTATTCCTTAACGCCGATGTACCGGAGCGATATGGTTATAAGCTCCTTTCCGGTGAAAAGCATACTAAGCAGAGAGATGTAATTTTAAGGCTTTGCTATGCTGCAGAATTTACTCTTTCTGAAACACAGAGGGCACTGAAGAAATATGGAATGTCCGAGCTCTATGCCAAGGATGAGAGAGATGCACTGATCATGATTGTTTTCAATGAAAGACCAGGAAGCATCATTGATGTGAATGGACTTCTTAAGGAGCATGGATACTTGCCTTTAAGGACAAGTGGAGTACAGGAATAATTATTGAAAATTGCCACCGTAACAGGGGCAACGGAGAGAAAAACTCCTTGTTATAATGATTTAAAGGTTACGTTATTTTGTTTAAAACGTAACATTGATACGGATTATATGCCGTGTTTTTCAATAAGAAAGCAGGCATCATATGAAGAAAAAAACATTTTGTATTTTTAACATTATCTTTCCACTGCTTGTTGGGGCAGTGATCTATTGGTTCACATCTACGGATGTGATTTTCGTGGAGGCAGTCAGGTCAATTTGGGGAATGGCCATACTTACAGGGATAGGTAATATCGATGGAGGTCTTGCCAGGCTCGTCAGGTATTACATGTCAGATATCCTTTGGGCATACGCTTTAGTTTTTGCTTTGTATTTAGCAGTAGGTAGTAATGCAGCAAGAGTTAAAACAGCTTTTGTGATTGCAGTAGTGTTTTCTGCAGTCATGGAGGTTATTCAGCTCTCCCCAGTAATCCCGGGAACATTTGATGTAATTGATATATTGGTCGAGGCAACAGCTGAAGCAATTGCTGCGCTTATTATAAAAAAACAATATGAGGAGGCAAGCAATATATGAAAAACAAAATGAAATGGTTACCTGTATTACTCTGTCTTGTGCTTTTTGCAGGCATGGCGATTGGAAGTGGTTCATCTTCAAGCTCTGATGGTGATAAGCAGATATCCAGTGTCACAACGTCCTCTGATTCAGAAAGTAAAGAAACAGACGCGGGTGGTACAGAAGCAGGTGCTGCAGAGCAGGCTCAGGAAGAAAAAAAGGAAGAGGCATCAGCTGTAACAATTGAAGAGCAGGTTCTCTATGATGACAATGATATCAAGATTACAGCGACAGGCATTGAGGATTCGTGGGCAGGTACAAAGCTCACTCTTCTAATTGAAAACAATTCTGCTAAGGGAATTACAGTACAGGCACGTAATGCAAACGTAAATGGCTACATGGTTGAAACTATGATGTCTGCTGATGTGGCTGCTGGTAAGAAAGCCAATGATGGACTGACATTCCAGACGTCAGGACTTAAGGAATGTGGTATTGAACAGATTGCTACCATGGAGTTCTTATTCCATATCTTCGATTCAGAGAGCTGGGATGAGATAGTAGATACGGATGTGATAAAAATTGATACATCCGTCGCAGAAGGGTACGTTCAGAATTACGATGACTCTGGTGAAGTCCTGGTAGATACAAATGGAGTGAAGATTGTAGGCAAAGGCCTTTCTGATAAAAATTCTTTCTTCGGTCCAGGAGTCATCCTTTACATAGAGAATAACTCTGATCAGGACATTACTGTCCAGGTAAGAGATGTATCGGTAAATGGATTCATGGTAGATTCTTCCATGTCTGAAGATGTAGTTGCAGGGAAGAAAGCAATAAGTGCGGTAACATTCTTCAGCTCAAGCCTGGAAGAGAATGGCATCACGGACATAACTGACGTTGAGCTGTTCTTCCATATCTTTGACCTGAAATCCTGGGAAACTGTTTTTGATTCAGATGTTATAACAATTAAGTTCTAAAGTAAAAGGAGAATAGGATTTATGAAAATTTGGAAGTTGGTGGCAGGCATTTTGACAATTGTATTCTTTATAATTGTGGCATTCCGGTCATGTGCAGCAGGTGTGGTAAATGCGCTTGAGGAGAATGGAGGTTCGTCGGGATCTGCCGGAATCATAGTTGCTATCCTGATGCTTGCTGGCGGAATTGTTTCTATCGCTACAAGAAAGAGTGCCGGAAAAGGTGGCAATATAGCACTTATTATTATCTTTGGACTTGCAGCTCTGATAGGGTTTGCCGGACATGGTAATTATAGCGATTTGGTAATATGGTCAGGATGGTGCCTGATTAACGCCGCAGTTGCAGTAATAGCAATTGTCACAGGAAAGAAGAAAACTGAAGTAACTAATGATGAATCGCAATAATATTTAATAAAAAATTCATGTAGTAGTTTCAGAAAAGACCTCGTTTGAGGTCTTTTCCCATTTTATAGGATAGTACGCTATGAACGACTATTAGTAGACACTGGCTGATTTTTTGAGCACGACCATTCTTCTACAATAATGGAGTGATCGCTTTCGTTTGGAAAGGAGATAAATCCGTGACGGTAGGAGAAGTGCAAAACAGGATTCAGATGCTGTTGGATGATCGTAAGTGGACATATTACAGGCTGGCAAAAGAGGCAGGCGTAACAACTACTACAATAACAGATATTTTTAAAAGAGATACATTCCCTAAAATGGAATTGATGAACAGTATCTGTGCGGCTTTTGGGATGACTTTTGGAGATTTTAGTTCTTTTGATATGAGCACTTCCGAGAATATGCCTTTAACACCACAGGAAGCGAGAATTGTGGCTTATTTACGTAAGCTGAGTGCAGCAAATAGGAAAGCTGCTGAGGGCTATCTTGAAGGTTTGGTGGTGGCATCTGAAAATGATGCAAGAGAATCTCTTGAACAAAAATTGCATGTCTCAAAACAGAAAAAGCCTGAATAAACAAAAAGCTAATGCCGCAGGGTGATTGGGAATGACCAGTCACCCTGTTTTTTTATGAGGATATGGAGGAAATAAAATGCCGAGGAGGACAACATTGGAACAACGCATCGATTTTTACATAAAAAGCTTTGGATTGGATCCGGCAGTGGTACTTGATATGACGAGGAAAATGTTAGAAGAATATAAGGATCGTAGAAAATCATTTAATCCATTAATGTTACAACTGCCGCCAATGACTGAAAAAGAGATTCTGAAAAATAAGCAGGAGTTGAGAAGAGAATTCCTCAAGTTGATGAAGAAGGATAGGAAAAAGCATAATGAGGCACAGACGACTTTTGTGTATAAGGCTGTAAGGGCGCCGTGGCTTTGGGATAAGTTGATTGGGCTGTTGGATATGGTTGCGGATTTCAGCTATAAGGGAGAACTGTATAAAAAGATTCTTTGGAGCGCATATTTCACAGATGACGATCCTATGACTAATGAGCAGCTTGCTGATGAAGTAAACGTTTCGGATGATGTGATTGATTATAGGAAAAGAGAAGCTATCAAGCTGTTTGGGCTTTTCATTTGGATATATGCTTCTCGACGAGAGCAGGAAGACATCATCGCAGGTATAGTGAAACTGGATAATGATGATGATGAACATGATGAGAATGAAGAAGATGATGACAATGTGTGCGGAATTAAAGAAGACTGAAAGCGGCATGAATTCTGGAATTGAGGCACTATGCTTGATGAAGTTGTACGGGAAGTGTTCTGTGGCTGTTCTATTGTTGTTCCTAAACTGTTCAAATTTTTTCGTGCTGACGTATTAGTTTTTTCTACATATAATATGCACTGTTGTATGAAAGGAGTGAGTATTATATGAATTCAGAAAAAACGTTAGTTCATGGGGGATGCACAAACTGTGGCTACGTCATGATGCATGTTGAGGTTGTCAAGGGATGCCTGCAATGTCCAAATTGCGGGGAGTGGCTTAGGGTAAGTGTTAAGAACAGAGGCTACTCCGCTTATCCGGCATCTGAGGAAGATATTAAGGAAGCTATTCTAATGAGGAACAAATATGCCAGGGAATGCAGGGAAGTAGCAACGCGAAATATCAGTAGGTTATAGTATTGGCTTTGAGCTCAGACATCATGGGGAAGATATCGGGCTGTTGCTGTAAGTTTGAAAACTGAATAGTTTGAGGTATATGTGAACGAAGGGCTGAATCGCAGCAAAGAATAATGTGGGGTTCTTCTATATGTAAATAGAAACCAAAGGAGGAGGCGTAAGTCGAACGAGCCCCGCTCATGTGCCAAGAGTTTGCCTAGAGCTGTATATGCTGAAAATAAAAATAGCACCAAGGAGTCTGCAAAACGGAGATGTGACCATAACTATTATGGTTTTGTTTCATTACCGTTTTGCAGGCTTCTTTTTTGATGCAAACTGAATAGCTCTAGGCAGGTCGTGTTTCCGTTTTCAGACTCCGGAAAAGGAGAATGAAATGGAAATAAAGAACATCGGAGAAAGACTGAGACTGCTTAGAACAAGGAGCAACATGAGCCAGGAGGAACTGGCAAGAAAGCTTCACCTTGGAAGCCGAAGCGCTGTATCGGAGTTGGAGATGGAGAAAAGGACACTGTCTCCAACAATGATAAGAGAGTATGCTGAGCTCTTTGACGTGTCAGCTGACTGGATTATCTTCGGACAGGATGATAAGGAACGCATGGAAAGGAAAATAGAGACGGATGAGATACTGAAAGCATTCTTTTCAATAAGGAAGGGTTTAGTTAGGAAAGTTGCCATCGAGCAGGTTAAAGCTCTGGCAAAGCTGTGATTATAGAATTCTGAAGGCAATTTGGATGTCAATATGAGGTGTGTATGAGATGGCATGTAATTTGACTTTGGGTAATCGACTATAAAATGTTACGACGAAAGTTGATATCGATACAAAATGTATCGAACGAATCATTCATATTGACGTTTTGCCAAATGAGTGGTATTCTATCTATGTATCGACTTTTGTCAAAATTGGTGGAGGTGAAAGATGTCTAAGCTTGATGTAAGAATCACTGGAATATCCATTGAGAACTTCAAGAACGTGATATCAGGGCAGGTTGAATTAGTAAACACGAGGAAAGCATATCGAACTAGTATACTAGGGATATATGGGCAGAATGGTTCAGGTAAGACGGCGCTCATTGACGCTATTCTTCTGCTAAAATACAACCTTTGTGGCCAACGAATACCACCTATGTTTGCAGATTACATACAGGTTGATGCGGATTTTGCAAAACTCAGATTTGTGTTTAGTGTGAAGAACAAAGAATGTGAATATGAGGTTTTTTATGAGTTTTGTATAAAGAAGGAAGAAGATGTTACTGGACAGAACTCAGATATTACTACGGGTACAAAAGAAAAGTATAAAACAGTAGTATATGATGAGGTTATCAGTTACTCCTATGAATCCAAATCAGAAAAGATGAGGAAATCTACACTTATAGATACAAGGACAGACGAGTTATTTCTTCCTGCTCCTAAGCGTGAATGCCTTATTGGAAATGATAAAAAGCTCAAACTTGACTTGTTGGTTACAAAGAGGGTTGCTTCGGCATCTTCCAGATCCTTTATCTTTTCCCCTGAGTTAATAAATAACATAAGAGCTAGAAGTAACAATAATCATGATACTGAGTTCCTTAGACATTATCAGATGATAGAAAGCTTAATTACCTATGGTAATTTTGAATTATTTGTTATAAACACTGCGAACTCAGGTGTCATTAGCATGAATGCCCTGCCACTTGCCTTTAAGTACGAGAAAGCACAAAAAGGCGCCGTTGGCAATATGGTTATCCTCCTTGACGGAACTTCTATTATTCCCGAGGAAATGCTTGAGCTTGTGAAAAAAGTCATGCAGGACATGAATATTGTTTTGGAGAAAATAGTTCCGGGACTAACTATTAGTGTAAAAGATCTGGGAAAAATTGTTCAGCAGGACGGTCAAGTTGCAAACAGAATACAGCTGATGTCACATAAGAATAATAAAGAGATTCCTCTGAAATATGAGTCAGAAGGAATAAAAAAGATTGTATCAATTCTACAGTTGCTTATAGTAATCTATAACCAGACTTCTATTACGGTAGCCATTGATGAGCTGGATTCCGGTGTTTTTGAATATTTGCTTGGGGAAATCCTTAGGATATTATCGGAGAAAGGAAAGGGACAGTTAATCTTTACATCTCACAATCTCAGGCCATTAGAGACACTTGATAAAGGATTTATTGCATTTACAACAACAAATCCAAAGAATAGATATATTAGAATGAGTGGAGTTAAGGAAAACAATAACCTGAGAGATTTTTACTTCAGAGATATAGTATTAGGCGAGCAGAACGAAGAAGTTTATGATCATACGAATAACGCTGAAATAGCGCTTGCTTTCCGGGAGGCAGGTGAGATAAGTGGCTCGTAAGAAAATAGTTTTTGTAATAGTCGAGGGCCCTTCCGATGACAGTGCTTTGGGTGTAATTCTTAACAGACTGTACGATAAGAATACGGTACATGTAGAAATAACTCATGGAGATATAACTTCTGAAAGTACTGCCAAGCCGGAAAACATTGCTTCCAAAGTCGGAAATATTGTCAAAGCTTATGCAAAATCAAATCATTTTAAGCAGGAAAATTTTTTGAGTGTCATCCATATCATTGATACGGATGGGGCTTTTATTCCAAAAGATCACGTCATAGAAGATGCTAATGCTGAAGAACCGATATATACGCTTCAAGAAATAAAAACGTGTAGACCTGAGCAGATAATAAAACGTAACGAGAAAAAAAGTGAAATCATGTTAAGGTTATCAGCACTAAATAGCGTATGGGTATCTGTGCCATATAAAGCATATTATATGTCAAGTAATCTTGATCATGTGCTGTACAATAAGCTAAATAGCTCTGATGATGAAAAAGAAGACGATGCATATACTTTTGCAATCAAGTATAGGGATGACTTGGAGGGCTTCCTTTGTTTCATAATCGATTCTGATTTTTGCAAGTCGGATGACTACAAAGAATCCTGGGAATTTATTCAGAAAGATCTTCATTCCCTGGAAAGATGGTCAAATCTTGGCATTTGCTTTAAAGAAATCAGAGAAGAAAGAAAAAAGAAAATAATAAAAGTGGGATAATCAAACTTTTTGAGGGTTTGCCAAGCGTTTTGAGGGTCTGACTTGAGGGGCAGGCCCTTTTAGTATGGGGAGTTTTTGAGGGTTTGGTTTGAGGGTCTAGTTTGAGGGGTTTTCTCGCAAGTTATTTATAAGTGTTCTAGAGCTAATGGGATTTGCTTCTCCAGACCTCATTCAAAAAATCAATGAGCTCCCACCAGAAGGCGTATCATATCTACATGAGCAGATAGAGTTTGCTGAGTATCATTGGGGCCGGAAGTAGAGTCGTCACCTATTGTAGCTTTAGATTACGGATATATACGGGGCATTAGCGCAGTTGGAAGCGCATCACACTGGCAGTGTGGGGGTCACGGGGGAGAACTTCATGCGCTCCAATTTCTCCAGACTGGAATTATTGCGTCTGTCTTTCTTTGGGTTCATCCGAAGCATACATTGCCTTCAGGATTATCGGTGTAAGGATTGAACTTAATACTATTAAAAGGATTACAGCTGTAAAGTATCTGCTGTCTATTATTTCAGCTTTAAGACCACGCTGTGCCACAATAAGGGCTACTTCGCCTCTGGTCATCATTCCTACGCCAATCTTTAACGCATCTGAAGTATTATATTTAAGGAGTTTTGCAACAAGTCCACAGCCCACAACTTTTCCAAGCAGTCCAACAATTACAAATGCTGCTGAAAAAGCAAGAATTGTCATATCAACAGTCTTTAAATTGGTCTGAAGTCCTACGCTTGCAAAAAATACGGGACCAAAGATCATATATGAGTTAATATCCATTTTTCTGTCAATGTACTCAGAATTATCCAAAGAGCTTAAGATTATACCGGCTACGTATGCACCTGTGATATCTGCTACTCCAAAATACCTATCTGCAACATAGGCCATGGCAAATGCCAGTGCCAGTCCCATGATTGGAATTCTTCTGGTATGGGGCCATTTGTGTTCAACTTTTTGCATGAGCTTAAAGATTGCTATTCCTACAACAAAAGAAAGAGCAAAGAAAGCAATTGTCTTGATAACAACGACAATCAGATTGGCGTTAGGATCCTTAAGACCAAGAACTGCAGTAAGAACAACGATTCCTATCACATCGTCGATGATAGCGGCGCTCATTATTGTTGTTCCAACATCTGTAGATATTTTTCCAAGCTCTTTTAACACCTGAACTGTAATGCTTACGGAGGTTGCTGTAAGAATTGTTCCTATAAAAAGAGCTCTGATAAATTCCGTAGAACCGGGAGCGGCAAAGCCGTAAAAAGCCATGTACAACACAGCGCCCAGAACCAGAGGAACTGCAACACCGTTACATGCAATTATTGTGGCTTTGATACCGGATTTCTTCAGCTTATCTATATCTGTTTCAAGTCCTGCACTGAACATCAGCAGTATTACACCAATTTCAGCCATTCCGGAAAGAAAATCACCGGCTTCCACAAGATCAAACAATGTGGGACCGATGATCAGCCCTGCAATAATTTCGCCTGCCACCTGAGGGGCGTGGAGCTTTCTGGCTAGAAGCCCAAAGAGTTTTGCACTGACTATTATAATTACTAGATCTCTTAATATTTGAATTGTATCCATTATTTTTCTCCTTTCAGTAAATTCTAATGAATGAGTATGCTCCTTTTGACAAAGTCAGTCAAGGTTTTTTCTGCATGCGCTAGATATGGTAATTTATGACAAAAGCCAATATAATAGGTATGATATGGGGCATTAGCGCAGTTGGGAGCGCGCTTCGCTGGCAGCGAAGAGGTCACGGGGTCAAGTTCCGTACGCTCCATTTGATATATTTAGAGGGAGTTTTTCTGGCTTTTGCCCCATTGAAGTTCAAGGAGAAAAGAGTATTGAAAATCTACATAGTAAGGCATGGTGAAACAAAACTAAACAGCGAAGGGCGGCTCCAGGGATGGATAGATGAACCGCTGATAGAGAGCGGAAGAGAGCTTGCGAAAATTACAGGGCAGAAGCTTTCTGATATCTGCTTTCATGCAGCATACTCTAGCCCTCTAAAAAGAGCATTTGAGACAGGCCAGCTAATAATTTCAGAGAACAAAGCCGGCTCAACTGATAAGATCATCACAGATGATAGGCTCAAAGAAATAAACTTTGGCGAATGGGATGGCCTTTGCTGTACTAAAAGTAACTTTGAAATAGGTGACGACTCTTTTTGGAAGATCTACTCTGACCCCTTTCATTATGAAGGACCAGCAAACGGAGAATCCATCCTTGATGTGTGCAAGAGAACAGGCGCCTTTTGGGATGAACTTGTTTCAGACAAGAGCCTTCAGGATAAGAACGTAATAATTTTCATGCATGGGTGCTCCTTGAGAGCCATGCTCCGAAAAGTTTATCCTGCTGATGAGCCTTTCTGGCATGGACATACGCCTCCTAACTGCAGCGTAAACATTATTGAGGTCGTAGGTGGGGAGGCCAAGCTCATAGAAGATGACAAGGTCTATTATGATGAAAACCTAATCAGCAACGCCTATGATCAGTAAGATGCCGATACAAAAAATAAAAAGAGCTACTTATATGTATATTGGAAAGATCGATAGAAAGAATCTGGAGTGAAACAGTCATGAAAGAACGTATAGAAAAATACATTAGGAAGAAACAACGTGAAAAAGCCATAAAAATGCTTAAGGATAATATTTTCATTATTCTCGGCGTACTGGGGCTCATCATCCTTCTGATCGTCCTAAAGATTCTTAAGAAGAAGGCCAAGAAAAAAGTTAAGGCTAAGATCAAGGAAACAATCAAAAGCGGAATAGATAGCATAAGAGATAAGGAATCATCTTCTAATGGCGACGAAGAAGAGGAAGAATAGAAACAAAAAATACATTCTGAGCGTAATTGCCACAGTGGCAGTTCTTGCTCTCATATATTTGATCACGTATCTCTTAAAGCAATCCATCAATTCAGTTTCGCAGGACCTTGATGGCCCTTATGATGTGGTGAGTGTCATAGATGGTGACACGATCATTGTTAAAAGTGATGGTGGCGATGTCCATGTAAGGCTCATCGGCATAGACACTCCGGAAAGCGTGGCCTCCGACGGCTACAAAGAGAATACTCCTGAGGGAGATAAGGCATCTGAGTATACCAGAAACCTCCTTGAAGGTAATAGTGTTTACCTTGAGTATGACAAGGAACAAACTGACAGCTACCAAAGAACTCTGGCTTATGTATACCTCCCCGATGGGAGTACAATGGTAAATGAGCTCCTCATAAAAAACGGATATGCTAAAACCATGGAGATCGAGCCCAATACCAAATACGCAGAGAGGTTTGCAGCTCAGGAGCTGATTGCCAAAGAGCAGAAAGCAGGCTTCTGGGGAACAGGATTTTTTAATTAAAAGTACGGAAATAGTAATTAATGTTAGATAACATTGAAGTATTTACGCAAAGCAGTATAAGAATAAAAGATAAAACCAGAACAATCTATGTGGATCCTTTTCAGATGAAAAGTGACCCCCATGATGCTGACTACGTTTTCATAACATATTCTCATTCAGACCACTTTTCAATCGAGGACATAAGAAAAGTCATAAAAAGCAGCACAGTACTTGTAGTCCCGGCAAGAATGGAGGATGATGCCAGGGAACTCTCTGCAGAAGTTAAGAGCATTATTCCCCTAAAACCAGGGATCTATAAGGAATTATCCGGATTAGAAGTTGAAACGATTCCTGCATACAATACAGTTAAGCCATTTCATCCAAGAAGGGCAGAATGGCTTGGATATATCTTACGGATCAACGGGAAAAGGGTCTATATTGCCGGAGATACCGGCGCAACAAAAGAGGCAAAGCAAGTCAGATGTGATATCGCACTTGTCCCTGTAGGCGGAACATATACGATGGATGTTAAAAGAGCTGCAGAGCTCGTAAACATCATTCGTCCCGAGTATGCAATTCCCACACATTACGGCAGTATTGTAGGGAAAAAGACTGATGGGAAGGCATTTGCAAAGCTTGTATCTTCTCCTGTAAAGGTGATAGAGAAGATACAGTATTTCGAATGAAAATTCAGCATCGCCTGAAAGAAATATTTAAAGGAAAGCAGATATTGTAGGTTAGTTATGATTGTTTCTCAGTACTTTGTCGAATTTATTCTGTACAGCTTTCTGGGTTGGGTGTGGGAATCCATATACTGCACTGTAAAAGAAAAGAAATGGGCCGACAGAGGCTTTCTTTTCGGACCCATCTGTCCCATATATGGCTCATGTGTAGTGGGCGCATCATTAGTTCTTGTACTTTTTCCAAGGCTTTCGGAACCTGATTTTCCTGTATGGATATTGTTTATCCTATGTTATATAGGAAGCGCCATAGCAGAATTTGGTACCTCATGGGTTCTGGAAAAAAGATTCCATGCCAGATGGTGGGATTACAGTAAAATGCCGCTCAATATACAGGGGAGGATATGCGTCCCTGTAAGCTGCACATTTGGGATAGCCGGTGTTCTTATCATAAAGTATCTGCTTCCGCTGATAGCATTTGCAAGAGGGCTTATCCCACCACTAATCTATGAGCTTCTTGCCCTATGCTTCGCAATCTTGTTCGGTGCAGATTTTGCTATGACAGAAGTCAGCCTTTCACAGCTGCTTGAGGAAGTTGAAAAAATCCACGCCGAATTTAACGAAAAAGCCCAGGAAAGATACGATAAAGTCGCAGAGATTCCAGAAAATATCAAAAACAGAATTGAGAGGAGCAGAGCTTTTATAGAAAGAAGTAATGTCAATCAAAAGAGGATTGTAGATAATATTAAAAGTTTTACACCATTGCTTAATAGTAGCAGCGAGCATAATCGTGGAAGGGAGCTTGTTCTTGACAGTCTTAAGACTGCCCTCCGTGACCATCGCGATCATAGTAGAAAATGAAAAATGAGCTTAAAGTAAAGAAGAGGTTTTAGCGTGATAGATCAGAAACAAGCCAGAGAAATATTAAAACAAAAGCTGGCAGATAATCTTGTTATTGTAAACTCATTTAAGGATCCGGAGTATTGGTGTTTCGGACTTGGTCTTGTCAGAGAAGACGGGGATATCATGCCGCTTATGGGAGACAGCACAATAAGGATCAGTAAAGAAACCGGAGAGATGGAGTAGGACTATGAACGATATACTTTGTGAACAGCTATCCCGTGATTACTGTTGCTCTCGGGAAGATGTAATTGATGATAAAAACCACTTTACTAAGTATAGCCCTGTAGATGGCAGGCGCAGATACCAGGAAAAAGAAGAATGCTACCTTAAGCTTGTATGTGTTAACGGAAAGCTCCTGTTTACCGGCAGAGAAGATATTATTGCCTGGTGTCAGGAAAACTTTGAAAGTTATGGTTCTGAGTGGTTTATGGAAGCAAAAAACCTTCGAAAGCTGAACGACAGACTGCATCAGGATGGATACCAGATAGGCATGTCCCATCCGTTTTATATATCCGAGGAAAAATCTGATGTAGACACTTCCGGATATGATATTAAGTGGTATCGGGGCAAGGAAATCGAGCAGTTTAGGGGAGATAACAGGTTCTGCGAAGCTTATACCTTCTGCAAAACTGCACCTGACATGGTAGGTGTCGCAGCCATAAAGGATGGTGAAATCCTTGGTATGGCAGGGGCAAGCATGGACAGTCCTATGATGTGGCAGATAGGAATAAATGTGGAGCCAAACGGAAGACAGAAGGGCATAGGAAAGATGCTTGTTGCGCTTCTTAAAAATGAGATCCTTGATAAGGGAAGGCTTCCATATTACGGTACTTCCATGGGACATATCGCTTCCCAAAAGGTTGCTATCGGTTCAGGGTTTGTACCGGCCTGGGCAGAACTTGTAACAGATAGGCTCGAATGATTTTCACATATACTGTCATTTTGGAGAGGACATGCGATGCAATCAGAGTCCACAAACAAATCTCAAAAGAATAATAAGCGGAGAATCCTGATTGTATGTTTTGTTGCTTTTTTCCTGCTTGGTATTTACTTTTTAATTGGAAAACCTATGATTGCTTTTGTTGGTGATGCAGATGGATTTCAAGAATATGTTAAAAGCAGAGGCATCTTTGGACTATTAGTGTTTGGATTTTTTGTTTTTTTACAGACACTCTCAAACTGCATACCAGGACTTCCGTTTTATCTTGCTGCTGGCGCTGCATTTGGAGGCATTAAGGGAGCAATCATTTGTGATATATTTGCAACTATGGCAAACACAACTGCATTCCTCTTGGGAAAGAAATTTGGAAGAGATTTTTTGCTTCTGCTTTTTCCCAAAAGTAAATTGGAACAGGTTGAAAATCTTGTTCTAAATAAAAATCCGGTATTAGTACATGTTCTGTTCATGCTTTTACCATTACCAAAAGATACGTATGCATGGCTTGGCTTTTATTCAAAAGAAAATGTGGTCCAATGGATCCTGATCACTTTTGTTGCAAGGTTTCCGCATATCTTTATCTATACATTCGGAGCTGAAAAGATGCTAGAGAACCAATACAGCTATATTGCTGCGGGCGCGATCATTGCAGTAGTCGTTTACCTGGCTGTTGCTATGCTTATTAAGAAAAAAACTGTTAATAGTGGTGAATAAATGGCACTATATGCACTTGGAGATCTCCATCTGTCTTTTCAGGCAGACAAACCAATGGATGTATTCGGAAAAGCATGGAGAAATCACGAAAAAAGAATGTGAAAAGCAGCTTTGTAAATTATTTAGTTAAACGCGTATTTCTCAGATTAAAAGCACACTATTCTATAGGTGTTGCGTTTAGTCTGAGAATTCTTTTTTTCTATATATCAAGACGTATTTCGAATATGGGTCTCTTGTGTTCATATGATGATCAACACATTATATGAAAGACAGGTGAAAAAATGTCTCATATGACATTAGATGATCGTGTTTATATTCAGGAAGGTCTTGATAATAATCTTAATCCTAATCTGATATCTAGAAAGATAGGAAAATCCCATTCAACTGTAATCAGAGAAATTGAAAAGCATCGTGTATTTAAAGGAAAACGTTATGAAGGTGCAAAAGTTTATTGAACTTACTCATGAGAAATACTATGCTGAGCTTTCAGAGTACTTTGGGGATACAATCATTGCTTTTTTTACAGACGAACCCAATATCCTTGGACGAAATGCCGTGTCAGTATAGTATGAAGGGTGACGTGATGATATGAATCAGGATTTGTTTCCGGATGGGGCAAGCTTTTCAGATTTTGTCTCTTGAATAAAACTTTTGGATGTTTCGTTAAGTAATTTTCATTCCAATCTTAAGGTTTCTGAGCATACCCTTGCCATATATTCAGGAGATTCTTTCATACCGTTTTTTATCCATGTCAGCGACACTTCCCATAAGCCGGCAGCAATACCTCTGGCAATATATTCATGATGGGAAGCGTATTCGCTGTCTGAGGCAATACATAAGGCATTATAGAACATATCCGTAAAAGAGATATTTGAATTACGGATAAGTACACACATGTCTTTATCGGAGTGCAGCCTTGAAAACACCTTTAAAAACCACTCATACGTGTTACTTTTCTGCAACAGTCCTGTCAAAGAAGCGCTGAGCTCGTCAGTTATGTTTTTTGTAATGTCTTGAATGATAGCCTCTTTTGAAGGATAATTTCTGTAGACAGAAGCTCTTGAAGCTCCTGATTTTTTTATTATCATGGTCATATTTATATCTTTGTACGGATGCTCTTTCATCAATCCGATCAGCGCATCACAGATGCATTCTTTAGTAATTCTATTGGACTCCTTATTTGACATTCTTCGTATATTTCTTTTTTCAAGCTCTGTGGACATTTTGGCCTCCATTTGTATTGTCACGACATTTTGTAAAATTGTGTATCAAATACGCACAACATATTGTTTGACATTTGTATAGATGATATAAATGTATTATCAGACAGATGTTTTGTCAATATTCATAAAAATACTGGGAGACGATATGAACACATTTACAAATATTTCACATGCAGCGCAAAGACAAGCTTTTAGTATCCTGATAGACAAATTCCTTGGCCATCTTGATAAGACTGATGACCGCACCAAAACATACTTAAAGCTCGTTGATGAAGCAGAACGCTTTTGGGGAAAGAAGGCTGCTGATCCTGAAAAACTGGAAGCTGTTAGACGTGCATTTAAGGATCCGGATAACCGCTGGGTAAACTTTATAAACAGAGTAGTGGATGAAACTGATCCGCATATAGCCAAAATGACCATGCTCAATCTGGGGTACGAGGCTTTCTTCAGGGGAACAAAGACTATACGGAAGAACAGGGAAAAATACGGCTGTAACATACCATGGCTTATACTTTTTGATCCTACTTCTGCCTGCAATATGCACTGTAAAGGATGCTGGTCAGGCACTTATGGACCAAAGAACAATTTGTCTTTTGCCGATATGGATAAGATAGTAACTCAGGGAAAAGAGCTGGGCGTGTATCTCTATATGATGACAGGTGGAGAGCCCCTTGTCAGGAAGGCAGATATACTTAAGCTTGCAGAAAAGCATAATGATGTGCAGTTCGGAATATATAGTAATTCAACTCTTGTGGATGATGATTTTTGTAAAGAGGTTGTACGGCTGGGAAATATTACATTCATGCTTTCCATAGAGGGGACACCTGAAACTAATGATGCAAGAAGAGGAATCGGTCATTATGATGCAGTGATGAATGCAATGTCTCTTTTCAAAAAATACGGGATTCTCTTTGGTACATCTATTTGCTATACAAGAAATAATATTGAAGCCGTGACAAATCCTGAATTTATAAAGTATATTGCAGAAAAAGGCGCGAGATTTGGCTTTTTCTTCCACTATATGCCGGTTGGAAATAATGCGGTACCGGAGCTGATGCCTACCGTAGAGCAGAGAAAGCTGATGATAGAACGTATCAGATGGATTCGCTCAAACGAATGTGATACAGGCTTCTTTCCGATGGATTTTCAGAATGACGGAGAAGCTGTAGGTGGATGTATTGCAGGTGGAAGGAATTATTTCCATATTAACTCAAGCGGAGATGCAGAACCTTGCGTTTTCATCCATTTTTCAAACACTAATATACATGACAATTCTATTTTGGAAATGCTAAAGAGTCCGCTTTTCATGGAATATCATAAGGGACAGCCCTTTAATAAAAATCACTTAAGACCGTGTCCGATGCTCGAAAATCCAAAACTTCTAAGGGAGATGGTGGAAAGATCAAAAGCACATGGCACAAATGAAGAATCGGAGGAGAGTGTAGAGCATTTATGTGCAAAGTGTGATGACTATGCTCTCAAGTGGGCCCCTGCTGCCGATGAGATTTGGAAATCGCAGCCACATCAAAAAAAGAAGTATGAAAATTATGCACCGGCTAATAGGATAGAAAATGATAATATTATGAGATTTGAAGAGAAGAAAACAGGCCTTGCCAAAGATTTCAAAAAACATGCATGATTAAAGATAAGCGTTTTTCCAAAATACGGCTTAATACTCTGGATTTGTCAGAAGCTATTATTCACCTGAATCAGTGAAGTTAAGGGCATAAAAAATAAGCCAGAGTGCTGAAAAACTCTGGCTTTGTGTGCATTTAGTTCGATAATTTATTTATTAAAAAGTGTGCGTTTACCCTGAAAATTTACCGTACAAAGCAGCTTAATGCTTTGTAAATATAAACAAAGAATTAATAAAAGATATCTTGAATTCAGAATTGAATGTGATACAATCATATTGTATTAAATTGTTTAAATTGATAAAGATGGAAATATAGCTGAAAGGTTTATACCTTCAGAGAAGCCGGATACCTTAGTGTGAAGCATTGAAAAACAATTGAACAAATAAACAGCAGGAGGTTTAAGATGAAGTCAGGAAATGTAATATTGGCAGTAGTAGCAATACTCTTTGGTGGATGTCTTTTCATCCACAGACGTGTGATCAAGTCCCTGATCACAGGGGAGGAGATGCCTAAAGCACCAGCATGGCATACATGGGTTCCTGAAGATAAAAGGCGCTCATAACTTTCTTAGAAAATCAACTTGCCTAACTGGTTCTTATAGTTGGATATACCATAAACTCTCGACATCTGGTCGGGAGTTTTTTAGGATGAAAGCAGTCATTGAATGGCTGCTTTTATTATGTCTGAAACTCGGAACATGATGTCTGAACATCGGACGATTTTGAAGCTGTTTCTACTATATTATATAAGAGTCTTAAGACTAACAACATATTGCTTTTGGTTTTCATCGTTTCAAAGGAGGGAAAGATGGCGGCTGAAAATGATTTTCTACTTATTTATGCGGAATCTGACAACGGCAAGAGGATCGATATCATATTTGAACACTATGATAACTTTCTTGAGCTGGCGGATATGTTTGAAGGAAGGCTCTTTGATGATATTAAGGAAGAGAAGGCTTTTAACCGGAGAGAGGCAAGAGGAGATCTTGGTATCAGGGTCCAGACCTCAGGGAAGAGTGATCCGACCTGCATGGAGGCGACAGGAAATCTGACCCTGATACAGGATATACAGGATGGGAACATTGATGATGCCATGAAGGGGGCGGATGAGGATATGAAGCACGACATCCAGATCCAGGCTCTTCAGGATATGAGGACAGATTATAAGGACCTCAATGATGCGATGGTCATCCTTCCAAGAAAGCAGAGAAATGAAGTCAAAGACCTTCTTACAGGAGAAAGAGATCTCCAGCAGATTGCGGATGACAGCAAGAACTATTACGACTCTGCCAAGTCAAGGGTTTACCGCAACCGCAGCAAGGTAAAGAAAAAGGCAATAGAATTCATAGAAGATACAAGAAGAAAACAGATGAGAAGATGGAAGGAGTTGTGCAATGCCAAAGATGAGGAAGCAATTGGAGGAAAAAGAACTGAGGGAACTGGTGATGTCGGGTCAGAAAAAATACGTAACCTACAAGGAGGCGATGCTTCTGTATTCTCTGGGGAGACACTCTATAGAAGAGCTGGCTAAAGATGCAAAAGCAAGGTATTACGTGAAGGGACGTGTTCTGATCGATACGATTAAGGTAAATGATCACATAGAAAATAATTGTGAGTATGATGAGTAATCCATAGGGATCCATACAGATACACACAAGTCCAAATAGCAGCATTTATGCGGTTTTTGGGATTTTTAAGAGGATAAATATGGATTGAAACTGAGGAATATGACGGATTATAATGAACTTATGAACCGGCTATTCCTCTTTTTATTAGATAAATGGAGGAATCAAATGCCAAGAAAAGATAATAGAGGATATGTTCTGCATAGCGGTGAGTATCAGAGAGCAGACGGCAGATACTGCTTTGCCTACACAGACCGCACAGGTAAAAGACATCAGATCTATTCAAAGACACTGGTTGGAATGAGGGAGCGCAAGAAAAAACTCCTGCGCGACTATGAGGATGGACTCGACCCTCATAAGGCAGGCACGATCGAAGTGAGCCATATGGTTGACAGTTACCTTGCTACCAAGTATGACCTTAAGGTATCTACAAGAGGAGCTTACAGGAACAGTGCCAAGTACATTGATGAGGGGATTGGAAAATGTAAGATTGTCGATATCAAGTACTCAGATATCAAGAGGTTCTACTATGGCCTGATGATTGACAAGGGACTAAAGGCAACCACAGTTGATCACGTGAACACGGTGCTCCATCCTGCTTTCCAGATGGCAGTAAGGGACGGGCTTATCAGAACCAATCCTACAGAAGGGGTAATGAACGAGATAAAGCACAGCAGGTACTGGATCAAGGAAAAGAGATTTGCCCTTTCTATTCCGGAGCAGAAGCAGTTTATGGATTTCCTTCGCTCCAGCAGCAAATATCACGGATGGCTTCCGATTTTCACAATCCTTCTGGGAACCGGGATGAGAATAGGAGAATGCCTCGGTCTTACCTGGGATGACCTTGATTTCGAGAAGCGTATCATCAGTGTCAACCATTCACTTAGCGACAGACCTGATGAGGAGGGCGACTGCAGAAAGCGTATTGAGACTACAACCAAGACTGCCGCCGGAATGAGGACAATTCCCATGGTACAGGAAGTGTTTGATGCTTTTCTTATGGAATATGAGTTCCAGAAGATCATCGGTTTCTGCGAGGAAGAAGTGGATGGCTATTCTGGATTTGTCTTTTCCACGGGTAGCAGAACCGTACAGATGGCAGGAGCAGTCAACCGCGCACTCCACAGCATCATAGATGATGCCAACAAGCTGGAGGAAAGACTAGCAAAGCAGGAGAAGAGAGAACCTATTATGATACCGCAGATATCAGCCCACAATCTCAGACATACATTCTGCACGAGGCTGTGCGAGAATGAGTCCAACTTGAAAGTCATCCAGTCGATCATGGGCCATCATGACATCTCAACGACCATGGACATCTATGCAGAATGTACCGGAGAAAAGAAGCAGGAAGTGATGGCAAATCTTGAAGGCAAGATCATCATCTGAATGACACAGGTATGTCTTTGGACATGGAAGGCGTCATTTGGATTAAAAATTTACGGAAAGGTAATGACAAATGGATCGGGAAGTATTATACTGAACTTAGTACAAAGTTCAGAGATGTAAACGAACTGAAATGTGCATCAGCAGATATTGAAAGATATCGATTATGATTCATCGGGTTCTCCATCATGGAGATTATCCATAGGTGTCCAAAGAGGGCACGTCCTGCACCAAAAAGGACAGCAGATAAGGTACACTCTACGACGCGCTATGGATAAAAGTCAGTCCCGAGACCTTTCTAAAACGAACGTGTATGACATGCTAAGACACGGTATGGAAGAATCAGTAAGGATTTTCCCGACGCTAAAATCAAGCAAATGACACACAGCTTCGCGTATTTACCACGTTTCTCCGTGGAGAACCCGCTGAATCCAAAAATGCATTGGATTTACAACGATTCCATTGGACATCATAGTATGTCAGTGGATGAGTACGTACAGATTGCCAGCATGAAACAGGGCTTCCATGGATGAATATGTAGACATAAAAAAGTCCGAAAAATGGTCCAAAAACGACTTGAACGGGATAAAGATTTTGAGAAAAGTCTTTATCCCGGGGCAAATGTCTCGAGGAATAAGCGGTTCATATCTTTTTGAATCCAAAGAAGCTTAATTCTAATCCACATTTCTCTCTATCAAAAAGAAGAAATGTGGTTTTTTTATTTCTAAAAATCTCAATTCTTTTTTCTTAAATCACATCCTGTAACACCAAAAAACGGAGGTTACAGATGAATCGTTCAAAATCCCCACCGCCAGTTGATCTGGAAAAGTATCTGGAAGGTAAGAAACATCGCTACTGCACCTACGCCCAGGGAGCGAGGCTCTATGCGATGGCTTACTGGTCATTTGTGAATATCTGCAAGGAGGCCAAGGCAAATATAAAACTACGAAAGACTGCCCTTGTAGATCTGGATGTTCTTGATGAATACATCGAGAAAAACTGCATATTGGATTTGAAAAGAGAGGACGAAGATATGGCAAGAAGAAAACTGGTTGATAACATCGAAGAGTTGGTTAAGGAAGGCAAGAAAAAGTATGTGAGGTACGCAGAAGGAGCCGAGCTCTACTCAATGGGGCTTCATACATTTGAGCAACTGGCAAAAGACGCTAAGGCTACCCGAAAGGTAAAGGGCGTGGTTCTGTGTAACACGGAAAAAATCGATGCTTTCATCGAGTCATTTCAGGAATAAGGAGGAAAAGATATGTCTAAGGTCATAGCAGTAGCAAACCAAAAAGGGGGTGTCGGAAAGACCGTTTCCGCGGTAAATCTGGGCATCGGGCTTGCAAGAGAAGGCTACAGAGTCCTGAATATCGACGCGGATCCACAGGGTTCAATGACAATCAGTCTGGGCTGTGATGAGCCGGACAGACTGGACTATACTCTGGCTACAGCCCTTGTAAATATCATCAATGATGAACCCGTGGATGTTTCACAGGGCCTCATCCATCATCCGGAAGGAGTTGACCTGATGCCGGGTAATATTGAACTTTCCAGTCTGGAAATCAGCATGACCGGTGTTATCAGCAGGGAGACAATCCTCAGAGAGTACGTGGATAAGGCAAGAGAACTGTACGATTACATCATTATTGATTGTATGCCGTCTCTTGGAATGATGACTATAAATGCACTTGCCTGTGCAGATTCAGTTATTATTCCCTGCCAGGCTGCGTATCTTCCTGTAAAGGGTCTGCAACAGCTTATTAAGACCATAGGAAGGGTAAAGCGTCAGCTCAATCCCAAACTCGAAATTGAGGGGATACTCATCACTATGGTGGATAACAGAACCAACTACGCAAAAGACATTGTGGCTCAGATTTATGATGTCTATTCATCAAGCATCAATGTTTTTGAGACAGAGATCCCCTTATCTGTGAGAGCTGCCGAGATAAGCGCTTCAGGAAGCAGCCTGTATCAATATGATCCAAAAGGAAAGGCAGCATTTGCTTACACGAGTTTCATAAAGGAGGTTATGAACAATGGCACAAAGAGTTGGTCAGAAAGTAAAGCTATCTAGTATAGATGAGCTCCTCGGTGTTCCAAACACCGAGGGGACTGTAGATCTCGATGTAATGACTATATATCCCTTTGAGAATCATCCTTTCAAGGTTGTTGATGATGAAAAGATGGATGAGCTGGTGGAAAGCATCAAGGAAAGCGGAGTTCTTACTCCAGTTCTTGTAAGACCAGATGATGAAGGCACTTACGAGATGATTTCCGGTCACAGAAGACTCCATGCAGCTAAAAGAGCTGGGCTTAGGAAGATTCCTGCAATCATCAAGGAAATGACCAATGATGATGCCACGATTGCCATGGTTAATGCGAACATGCAGAGGGAGGAGATTCTTCCTAGCGAAAGAGCATTTGCTTTTAAGATGAAAATGGATGCAATTAAGCACCAAGGGAAAGAGTTAACAGGAACTTTGTTTCTTGAAGAAACAAAGTCAAACTCAGGGGACATTGTTGGTAAGGCAAGTGGACTAAACAGAACGCAAGTGTTTAGATACATCAGACTTACAGAACTGATTCCCAAGTTGTTGAAAATGGTTGATGAAGGAAAACTTGCCGTTTTTGTAGGAGTTGAGATTTCCTATTTTAATCATACTTATCAGCAATGGCTATACGAATACATTACCGAAAACGGCATGATAAAGCAGGAGCAGTTAATTGAGCTCAGACCTTATCGTGAAGATGATTCTCTCACACAAGAGCAGATGATAGATATTCTGATTAAGAACAGGTCCACGCCTCATGTAAGAAAGAAGATCACTTTCAACGAGCGCAAACTCAACCAGTACTTTCCTGCCTACTACTCTCAGACACAGATTGAGAAGATTCTTCTGGACTTCTGTGAGGAGTGGAAGAGAAACCACGAAAGCGAGGACAACTGACTATGATGGACTATTTCTATAATACCCAGGCTGAGCAGTTTGCTTCTGTAGAGATTCCGAAAGAACTTCTGACGGGGAAGAGCTTTTCTTCCCTGTCAGCTTCGGCCAAGATGCTGTACGCAGTTCTTTTAGACCGGATGCGTGAAGCAAAAAGGCATAACTGGTATGACGAAGAAAACCGTGTTTATATCATATATCCGCTCAGAAAGCTGGAGGAAGATATTTCTTTTTCCAGGCACACTATCATCGACTGCATGAACGAGCTTGAAGAGTTTGGCCTTATCTATAAGCTTCAGGCCAAAGGCAAGCCAAGCAAGATCTACGTCAAGAATTTCAATAGAAGGCGCATGTTTCAGTTGATAGGGTAGTGCAGAAATTGCACCACCTAAATCCACCGAGCGTCGCACTAACTCACCGAAGGGAGGAAAAAGGATTGAGCGAAAGAATCGTATTTGACTATTTCAAGGGTCAAGAATCCGAGATGCTGTCCTTTTACAGAATACCAAAGCTGTTGTTCACAAACGCTTATTTTAAGGAGCTTGACGTGTCTGCCAAGGTTCTTTACGGCCTTATGCTGGATAGGATGTCGTTATCCCTCAAAAATAAGTGGTTTGATGAGCAGCAGAGGGCTTTTATCTACTTTGCACAGCAGGAAGCCTCAGAAATGCTGGGCTTTGGGGATGATAAGATCCGAGTTCTCTTCAACAAACTTGAAGAATTCGGGCTTATTGAGCGCAAAAAGCAGGGCCAGGGGAAGCCTACAATCATCTACCTCAAGAAGTTCATTTCTGAAGGTATGGTGGAAGTTCAGACTACGGAAAAATCGGGTTCTGAATCTGAAGCTGATGTTTCAGACCCCGGAAATATCGGGGTCAAGACCACGGAAATATCGGAGTCAAGACCCCGTGAAATTCGGGTTCTAGACCACGGAAAATCCGACCCTAATTATAATAATACAAGTAATACTAATTTAATTACTATTACTAATCATATCTCTTCGATGAAGACAGATCTGAATGATGAGTATAATGTCTATGCTGAGATCATCAGGGAAAATCTGGCTGTTGATACCATGCTTGAGCGTTTCCCTCAGGACGCAGAGATCATCGAGGGCATATATGACCTTGTGCTGGAAACAGTCCTTTGCCAGAAGCCGAGCATATGGATCTCAAAGAATGAGTATCCTACAAACCTTGTTAAGTCTAAGTTTCTTAAGCTCAATAACATGCATCTTGAGTATGTCATGGGCTGCATGAAAGAGAATACTACAAAGGTTCGTAACATCAAAAACTATTTGCTGGCAGCGCTGTTTAATGCACCGTCCACGATGAGCAGTTACTTTCAATCCGAGCTTAGCCATGACATGGCAAGCGGCGTCGTATAGAACCATGTTGACATATCCGCGCAACACTCATATACTCAAAGTGTAATGATGAATGCGTAACACTCATAGGAGGAAGTGATATGCCAAGGATCAATCTGTCAATCAACGAAGATCTGTACAATCAGATTCAGAAGGCTGCAGATAAACAGAAGGTAACTGTTAACAGCCTCATCCTGGAAGCGCTGGAAGAGAAATACAGCACAAAGGTGAGGTACGATTACACCACTGCGCTTAAGCTCATGATCTCAGAGTCACGGAAGATGGATCCGGAGTTTACACTCTCTGATCTTCCGACTTTCAAGGACGTTGACCAGGTTCTAATCGAGAATCATATCAATGAGTCACCTGCCTCGGTAAGAGCCAGACTTGGCAAGATGTATAACGAAGCAGTCAAGAAAGGTGTCGTCAAAGGCATAGAAAGGGCTGTTGTCATGAAGAACGGTGTGGAGCAATTGAAGTTCCTTTGCCGTGCAGCAGTGTACAGCAATAAACTAAGTAAGGCGGCTTCCAAGAAGTAGCCTGTTTCTAAATCATAGGGGGTTAAGATGGTAGGAATATTACTTGATATTGTATTGACACTTGTAATTGCCATTGTTGCCGTTGTATTCTTTGGAGTATTCAGGGCAATGCCTTTTTTCACAGGGCTTATAGCCTCGTTTGTGTTACAGTTCCAGTATCCGGCACTGAAAGACATAATACCCGGCGAGACAAGAGCAAGCACAATTGCATTGATAGCCATAGTTGAACTCATTATTCTTGTGCTGACAGTAAATGAACAGACCGGAGGACCAATGGTAAAGTTCTCCTGTGCTATGTTTGTTGGACTGATAATGGCACTTGTGCATAACAGCTATGAATGCGCAACCTGGCAGAAAGCTCTTTTTGTCACTATTATTTATCTGATCATCATGGGTATAATCGTAGCATCAAACCTGGATTCGTTCGGGATTGAATGTGATGGAGATAGAAATCTTTTGGCCAGTATAATTGTTTCAATCATGTATGCTGTGTCATTGGGATTCACATTACTCGTCATTCTCAGCACAATCTGGGGCAAATATGTGAAAATGCACTTCTCCGAAGGTTTTTATACATCCTACGATAAGGTGGGAATGGTGGTCGTGATTGCTGCAATGGTTGTGACTGCTATAGTAAGTGTGGTAAGAGATAGATTAGAACTGGCATGAATAGGAGGGGCTATATGGATAGGAGACCTACACATCCAGGCAAGAGAATAATACCATACGCTTGTACAGTTCTGTTAGTAGCGCTGATGACACTATTTGCAGAAACTTTAAATGAGAAGGAGATTATATTTCCTGAGATAACAGCATTAGCAGTTGGATATATGGTGGCAAAAAATAGAAGCTGGAAGGTTAATGGAAAGCGTATGCTTTCACTGATAACAGGCTGTGCGATAATAGGAGTGTGCATTGTAAGATTTGTTCCGTTTGATACGTATATCGAAGTGATTTTGGCATTCACAATCGCTCAGGTAATCTTTATGTTTTCAGGAACCACGTTTGCACCATTTGTCTCAGCAATAGTGCTCCCGGTGATGATGCATACTACAAGTATAGTGTATCCTATAGCTGCATTTGTACTGACATTACTTGTAATATTGTTTCATAAACTTTTTCTATTTCAGGGAATCCGAGCAGATGAGGAATATGTTCCTGTGATGCTGAATTCCAGGGACGATATGGTAGATACTTCCATTAGAATCCTTTGTGTGACAGTAATAGCCGGTGTTGCATTCAGAACGGGTTATAGATTTGTTGTGGCACCTCCGTTACTTGTGGCATTTACTGAGTTTTCCAGGCCAAGGAACAAAACAAGAAATATGCCAGTCAAAACGGTGGCAGTGATAACTGTGTGTGCCATAATTGGTGTGATTTCAAGATATTTCTTTGCTATTTGGATAGGGCTTCCTATTACGATTTCAGCAATTGTTGCTACAAGTGGTATGCTTATTGTTATTCATTTTACTAAGATGTATATGCCACCGGTTGGCGCTATTACCATGCTGAGCATGATAATATCTGAAAGCGTACTAATCACATATCCGATTCAGATTTTTGTAGGAAGTAGCTTGATTCTTTTTCTGTCCCGGATGATTTTCATGAGACGGCAGGATAACAAGCTTTATGAAAAAGAACATGAACTTCATGCAGAATGAGTTATAGGTTGTATTTCCTCACATATTGCACGGATCTCTTCACTGAAAACAGTATCTTTGGGCCAGATGAAGGTAAAATCATGTTTTACCCTAAAGTCGTCAAGGGGGATTGTTTTCAGATATCCGGACTGCAGTCCTGATGCAACCGCTGCTTTATATAAAAAGGTGATGCCACAATCTTTTTCAATAAGGCTTATTATGGCATGCATGTTCTCCACCTGGGTAAAATTCCTAAAATCACTTGTGGAGTAATTGTTCAGGGCAAGAGCTCTTTCCAATATATTGCGCGTTCCTGAACCGGGTTCTCTTATAAGAATTCGCTCGGGAAAGAGATCTTTTATCACGCGTGGCTTCTGATTGAAAGAGTGCTTTGCCGAACAGACAGGAACGAACTCTTCTTTGCTAAAAAGCAGCGTTTCATAATCATTTTCAGGGAAATATCCTTCTACAAGTGCAAAATCTATAACACCGTCGGAGAGTTTTTTAAGAAGCTCCGATGTGTTGCCAAATGTAATCATAAGATTAGTATCCGGGTGATTTTTTATGTAATCACTGATCGGATCAGCAATTATGTATTCTCCTATGGTCATGGTGACACCAAAAGAGATGTCTTTTAAGCCATGGTTATTCTTTGAAAGTATTTCTTTGAGACTTTCATCATCATTTTTTATCTGATTCATTTTTTTATACAGGAGTTT
>NZ_ATWY01000018.1 GCF_000421405.1 Butyrivibrio sp. NC2007 | reverse complement strand
CTGGCCTTCCAACTTAGTGAATCACTTGAAGTAGACTTTGTACTTGAGACAGTGCTTCAACTAATGAGAAATCATTTATACTCTTTGAATGCTACAACCATCATCCATAGTGACCAAGGCTGCCACTACACGAGTGTTAAGTTCAGAGAACTAATCCAAAACTCTCTTCTCAGGCAATCTATGTCCAGAAGAGGAAACTGTTGGGATAATGCTCCACAAGAGAGCTTCTTCGGACATATGAAAGACGAACTTAGCCCTTATATAAAGGCCTGGGAGGCATTTGATGATGTCCAGGACAGAATAAATGACTGGATCAATTACTATAATAACGATAGGTATCAGGTGCAGCTACAAGGGATGGCACCAAATGAATACTATCATTATAAAGTAACCAATCAACTACCATCAGCATTGGCAATAAATACTGCCAAAAATATGAGTGTGTGTCCTTGACACGGGGTTCACTTTAATGTAAGTCTTACTGTCCTAAAAGAAAAACTTGATAAATACCGTAAGGATAAGCAGATGTGAGCAATATACCTTACTGTCCTAAATCAAAAACTTCAAAAATACCGTAATGATGAGCTGAAATGTGTATGAAGCACTACTGTCCTAGAGAAAAAACTTAAAAAGGACAGTAAGGATGAACAGATGGAAGAAATAACCTTACTGTCCTGGAAGAAAAAATGCCAAAAAACAGTAACTGCGAGCGCATAGGTAAGCATGAGAGGACCGGAGATATCCAAACATGCCTTCCCCGCTTAGTGACCTGAATGCGGGAAATGCCATGGCGTCAAGAATGGGCGCTTTTTGCCCACTTGCTATGTTCTTGACGCCATGAAATTTCCTGCTACAATGCACGTGGCGCGGGGGAGGCAAATGTGATATACTACCTATGTTTTTGGAGGTGATGTATGAAAGAAGCATTGGATATTTTTCTTAAATATGTTCTGCCGTTTCTGGTGGCATATTTCCTAAACATGTTCATAAATAAAGTCCTCAATAAGAAGACGCTAAGAGGCAAGCTCCATCTGATATTCTTAAAGGGTATCATTCTGGCGCTGATATGGGCTGTAGCTGCGTTGACAGCGCTGAGCGGAATTCCGGCATTCTCCAAGACCTGGGAGACGGCTGTTGCTTCATCCGGAATTGCGGCTGTTGTACTCGGTCTTGCTGCCCAGTCAACACTTGCAAATGTGTTTTCCGGAATAGCCCTTTCTGCATCCCACTCAAGACCCTTTGATATGGGAGACAGGATCAAGATAGATAACTACGATCCCGGATTTGTTGAGGATATCACCTTAAGACACACTGTAATCAAGACCTATCAGAATGAGATCATCTACATCCCAAATTCAATTGTGGGTTCATCAACTATCGTAAATTACACGCAGGAGCAGTCTTTCTCCTATCCGATACGAGTTTCGGTAGCATATGGCACTGATATGCAAAAGGCCATGGATGTTATCGCAGATACTATCAAGAATCATCCAAAGCACTATGGCAAAAGACCTGTGGTACTTTGCAAGAGCTGCGATGACAGCGGAGTAACACTTCAGGCTCTGGTTGAGACAGAGGACTTCAGAGACAACCCAAGAACATGCTCTGAGTGCCTTGTGGAGATAATGAAGAGATTCAAGGAAGAGGGGATCGAGATTCCTTACAACAAACTTGTTCTTTTACAGGGAGAGGAATAATTCTCTCTTTACAAAAAGCAGTTTATCTGTTTATACTATTTTGTTTGATTAAAACTGTGATTATCTGGGAGGTGACATTACCGCATGGTTGCAGTTGGTAACTAATAATGCATTAATGGAGGAAACCAACAATGAGCAAAACAACCAACAAGACACTTTACATCGTGCATGCGGCAATTATCGCAGCCCTTTACGTTGTACTTACTGCTCTCGCAGCAGGATTCGATCTGGCAAGCGGTGCTATTCAGGTCAGATTTTCGGAATGTCTTACAATCCTTCCGTATTTCACTCCCGCAGCTGTACCGGGTGTTGCAATCGGATGCCTTATTTCAAACATCTTCTTCGGTGGAGCGCTTCCTGATATTATCTTCGGAACACTTGCTACACTTATCGGAGCAGTAGGAACATATATGGTAAGAAAGAACAGATTCCTTTGCTCAGTTCCACCGGTAGTTTCAAATGCTGTCATCATTCCTTTCGTACTTAAGTATGCATACGGAATTCCCGGTGCTCTTTGGTACTTTGCGCTGACAGTTGGAGCAGGAGAGATCATTACCTGCGTATTCTTCGGACAGATCCTTATTTCAGCACTCAGCCCTTTCAAGGACAGAATTTTCGGAAACGGTGCAGAGTCTGTTAGGAAAAAGAAATAATAAAATTATAAGGGGTATGGTATGGGAAAGCTATATTTCAGGTATGGGGCTATGGGGAGCTCCAAGACCGCAAACGCTCTGATGGTCAGGTACAACTATATTGAGAAGGGACAGAACTGTATTCTTCTTAAGCCCGGCATCGAGAACAGGGACGGAGAGAAGAAGGTTAAGTCCAGAATGGGACTTGAGGCTGAATGTACCTTTGTTGAAGACTTCCTTGACGAGGTTGTAAACGAATGGTTCACAAGAAAGTCCGATGCCTGGAAGAAGCTGGACTGTGTTCTTGTGGATGAAGCGCAGTTCCTCACCGAAGAGCAGGTTGATCTGTTGGCAGAAGTTGTGGACAGATATGATCTTCCGGTTATCTGCTATGGTCTTAGAACAGATTTTACAAGCCACTTATTTACCGGCTCCAAGCGTCTTATGGAAATCGCCAATTACATCGAGGAAGTTCCGACTGTATGCTGGTGCGGACGAAGAGCACATTTCAACGCAAGAGTATGCAATGGAAAGATCGTAAGAGACGGCGAGCAGATCATGATGGGAGGCAATGAATCCTATGTATCTGTCTGCAGAAGACATTTCCTTAGCGGAGAAGTTGACGGAGTTCGTGAAAGAGATATACAGGAATGAAAACAAGGACTATGAGCAGGGAGCCCATAGTCCTATATTTTTGCCCTTAAAGCGCAGCCATATCAAGCTGCTGAACAAGACCAACTCCCCCGCTTTCTCTGAGGAAGATTCCGGAGGATCTCATCATGGCTGCTGTAAGGAGGTTGGAATTGTGATGAGTGAATTCCGTTTCCGCATTGCCAAGATAAATTGCTCCTACATCCGATTCTTTTAAACTAAGAAGACTGTCTGTTCCATCTTCGTTTCTGATCCAGATGCTGAGCTTTTCGTAGATCTCATCATTTTCATCGATCCATCCGTTGCCGTCTTTGTCGTAGGCTGCAAGGTCAGCAAAGCCATTTCCGCTCTTTGTTCCAAATAGCTCGGACCCGTTACCAATCTTGCCATCGCCGTTCTTGTCATAGGCCAAGAAACCTGAGCCTTTTCCGAGATTGGATATCTTTTCCTCCTGTCCGTCACAGTCAAGATCAAAGTAGAAGGACTGGTCACTGATGTGAGTCACATCACTTCCAACGTTGATGACAAGAGGATCAATAAGACTTACGGCGCTTGCTACGCTCATGCCGGCATATTCGGTAAGGCGCCTGGACATTGAAAAGCTAACTCCGAAATCAATTGACCTTCCGTCTTCAGTCAGAGCTGTGCCTGTTCCGCTAAAAGTGGTCTCCTCCTGCTCTATATGAGTCATGGAGACGGTTGTGACTTTGACGAAGGAATTCTCTGTCAGCATATTTGCAGTGTTTGACAGAGTGTGCTTAAAGCCTTTTGACTGATTATCGCCGCCAAACATCTGAAGAAGGCGAAGGATCCTGTCAAGAAGAGATGCCCGAAGTTCAGAGATCTGCTCTTCAAGGCTGCTCTCAAAGGTGCTCAGATACTCAGTCTTAGAAGGCTTAAAGGAAGTGTACGTCTCACTTCCAAGTGCAGTGGAGTCTGTACTTCCAACTGCATCGCCGCTCAGTTCAAGGCTGTCGAGTTTCTTTTCCTGATTCTGAAGACTTTCAAGAAAAGACCCTCTTGTCATGGTGCCACTTTGAACCGAGATGCTGTTCTCCTCAAAATACTTATTCGAGGAGACAAGGTGCACATTACTTTGCGCAATTTTCATGGTACCTCCTTTGGGATATGAAGGTGCCGTTTTGCCCTAAATGCTGCATCCTGAGCGCAAATTTTTTTGACCTGTACACACAGATTGCGTTGGTGCAGTCACTTTTTGGGCGCAAAAAAGGACCTTCATATCGATGAAGTTGTAACTCATCCATGAAGATCCATGCTTTCCATAGCTGTCATTACATATATCGGATTGGGGCTCTCAATACCTTATAGAGATTTCAGAAGACTAAATATTCTGACAATAATTAAAAAGACATTTTGAAAAGAGCGTATATCTGCCCGCTTGATTTTGCATGGAGCAGTCCGTATAATTGACAGTGATTCTCGTGAAGGCACGAGTCATGTGGACATGTTTACATGTCCATATGACGACGCCCACGGGGTAACATACCTCGCTTTATGCGAAGGTATGTTACATTCACTGATAACTTTGATTTGCAACAAAAAAGTGGAGCAGATATGAGTTGGGAAGAGTACGTTAGAAAGGTTGTGCCATACACACCCGGCGAGCAGCCTAAGATTAAGAACATAATAAAGCTTAATACAAATGAAAATCCATATCCGCCATCACCTCTGGTGTATAAGGCCTATGAGGAGACTGAGCTTTCGGATTTCAGGAAATATCCGGATCCTACCTGCTCTGTGCTGGTGGATTCCATCGCATCTTTTTATAATGTGAAAAAAGAGAATGTCTTTGTGGGAGTTGGCTCTGACGACGTACTGTCCATGGCGTTCCTCACATTCTTTAATTCCGATAAACCGATTCTTTTCCCGGATATAACCTATTCGTTTTATGACGTATGGGCAGATCTGTACAGGATTCCCTACAAGCAGATGCCTTTAAAAGATGATTTCACAATCGATCCTGCGGACTACTACGGTGAGAACGGCGGAGTGGTGATCGCCAATCCAAACGCGCCCACAGGAGTTAAGCTCCCGCTTGATGCCATAGAGGATATCATCAGCCATAACAGGGACGTGGTTGTCATAGTCGATGAAGCATACGTTGACTTTGGCGCAGAGAGTACACTTCCTCTTATAGATAAGTATGATAACCTTCTTGTTGTAAGAACTTATTCCAAATCAAGGTCACTGGCAGGGCTTCGTATAGGCTACGCCTTCGGATGCGAGAAGCTCATCAAATACCTTCTGGATGCCAAGTTCTCTTTTAACTCTTACACCATGAATATGCCCTCTCTATCACTTGGGGCAGCAGCCATGAATGACAGAGAGTACTTCGAAGAGACAACAGGCAAGGTCATTGCCACCAGAGAGCGCACCAAGGTTTTGTTAAAAGAGCTTGGCTTTGAATTCGGGGATTCGGCCACAAACTTCATTTTTGCCCGTCACCCGGGGAAACCAGGTAAGGACATATTTGATTATCTGCGCTCGCATGATATAATAGTGCGTCGCTTTGATAAGCCGAGCAGGATAAGTGAGTATCTTAGAATCTCCATTGGTACAGATGAGGAGATGGACAGACTCATAGAGGTTTTAAAAGAGTATCTCGGCAAATAATTATATGAGGAGTTATTATGTTAGCATTTTTTAAAGAGTCACTGATCGGTCAGTATATTACAGTATTCATCGTTTCAATGGTGCCACTTATCGAGCTCAGGGGAGCTATTCCCATTGCTCATGGTTTTAATTTAACTGATACAGGATTCAACCTGGTCCTTGGATACATTCTCATTGCGATAGGAAACATGATTCCTGTACCCCTTATCTATTTCTTCGCAAGGAAGGTCCTTGAGTGGGGAAAAGACAAGCCGGTTATCGGCAAGTTCTTCACCTTCTGCCTTGAAAAGGGAGAAAAGGGAGGACAGAAGCTTCAGGCAAAAGCAGGACAGGGATTGTTTGTAGCGCTTATGCTTTTTGTAGGAATCCCTCTTCCGGGAACCGGAGCATGGACAGGTACACTTGCAGCCAGCATCCTGGATATGGACTTTAAGAAGACAGTAACTGCGGTTATCTGCGGAATTGCACTGGCAGCTGTGATCGTAAGTGTTGTTTCAGCACTTGGATTTGGAGCATATGTAGGAATTACAGGCTGAGTACTGTAGTTAACAAGAGGGCAGGATGCCCTTACAGGAGAATATAAATGGAAGCATATACAGATTTTGCAGCAGTATATGACACCTTTATGGATGAGACCCCATACGCAGTATGGGGTACTTTTGTTGCAGGACTAATTGAGAAGTACGGCATTTCTAAGCCTGTAAGATCGGGGGAGAGTCAGGGAAAAGAGCTCTCGGAAGAATATGATACTGCTGAGGATTCCGAGCAGGCGCTGGACGAAGAGAAGAACCTGATAGTAGAACTAGGCTGCGGAACAGGCTCTTTTACCCAAGAGCTCTATAAACTTGGCTATGACATAATGGGAATCGATTTATCGCCCGATATGCTAAACCTTGCCAGGATGAAGAGTGCCGAGGCAGGCTACAATATTATGTACCTGGAGCAGGACATGAGGGAGCTTGATCTGTACTGCACGGCAGGAACCATAGTAAGTGTCTGCGACAGCATAAATTATGTACTTGAGGATCAGGAGGTCATAGATACCTTTAAGCTGGTGAATAACTTCTTGTATCCGGGCGGAGTATTTATCTTTGATTTCAACACGCTTCACAAGTACCGGGACGTGATCGGCGATACAACAATAGCCGAGAACAGAGAGGATTGCAGCTTCATCTGGGACAACTACTACCATGAAGAAGAACATGTAAATGAGTACGACCTGACGATCTTTGCAAGGTGCGATGAGAAGGATGAGGTCTTCAGACGATCGGTAGAGACACATTTCCAGAGAGGCTACACCCTGGAAGAAATGCGGCAGTTCGTGGAAAAAGCGGGGCTTACGTTCATTGAGGCGATAGATGCAGATACCCACGAAAAGCCTGATGACAACAGTGAAAGAATCTATATAATAGCAAGAGAAAACGGAAAACGGATTTAAGGCAATTGCCTTGAATCCGTTATTTTTATGCCTCTTACACGGAACTGGAAGCGCTTACAAAAGTATCTATTAACGAAATCTAAAGAAAAACAATGCGCCAACTGCGCGTTCTTAAACGATTTCGAAAAAATATTAACGAACTATAAACGAACCCTAAAGCCTTGGTTAAATGACAAAATTCTGGCCAATTATGATGGCTTTTATGATTTTGGCGGTGCTATCCTAACACACAAGTTGGGAAAAACAAAAACAAAACAAGATTATTTACGAGGTGGAAAAAATGAAAAACAACAATGTAAAGTCACAGTTAATCAGGGTTGCAGCATTCGGCTTAAGTGCCAGCATGGCATCAACATCAATCACAGCTTTTGCTGCAGATGAAAATGAAATCGCTTACAACAATAATGACACTGAAGTGTTAGCAGATCAGAGTGAGATCACTACAGATGAGAGCAAAGCAGAAGAGACTGCAGAGCAGTACCAGGAGAAGACAGATGAGGTTGCTTCCAAGGTCGGCGATGTAAACGATGCAGTTGATGAGCTTATCGATAACGGGTATGAAAAAGAGAACAGCAAGGTTGACGGATTCAGAAATGAGATAAATGAAGCTACTGATTCTATCACAGCAAGTGATAACAAGATTGCTCAGGATATCGAGACAATCGAAAATGTAAACGAAGAACTTAAGGAAGACCTGATTGAGGCCGGCGGAATCGTAGCAGAGGATCAGGAGATTGCTAAGCAGGCAGGCGATGATCTTGCAGCAAAGAGCGCTGATATCGATGCAGCTACAGAAGCAATTAAGAATGCATCAACAGTTGCAGGCGCAAATGCAGCATACAATAAAGTAGAAGGTCTTGCTAAGGAAGCTGAGACTTCTTATGAGGAAGCAGTTAAGAAGTCAGAAGAGCTCACAAAGCAGTTCGAGGATGCTAAGCAGGCTGTAGAGGATGCTCGTGCAAGATATGAAGAGGCAGATGCTAAGGCTTCTGAGGATCTTGAGGCAGCAAGAGAGGCACTTGAAGATGCGCAGAGAAATCTTGAGCTTTTAGAGAACCAGTCAAATGCTGCAATAGAGAATGCAAAAGAGGAGCTTGAGGCTGCAACAGAAGCTGCGCAGAAGAGAGCAGATGCAGCAGATGAGACCTATAAGAAGGCAGTAGAGGATCTTGAGCAGAAGAGAGAAGCAGTAGAGGATGCTCAGGATGAGCTTGAAGACAAAAAAGCTAATAAGGAAAAGGCTCTTGATAAGGTTGAAAAGATCAAGGAGAAGATCCGCAAGGCAGAGAAGAATAAAGTAAGCGATAAGAGAATGCAGGAGCTTAAGGAGCAGCTTGCTGAGGCAGAGGAGCTTCAAAAGGAGCTTGCCCAGCAGTATGACGAGGCAGAGGCAGAACTCGCTACTGCCACAAAGGCAAACAATGAGGCAAAGCAGGCAGCAAAAGAGGCATCTGATGCAGCAAAAGAAGCTTATGATAAGTATCAGGAGCTATCAGAACAAATAGCTGACGAGCAGTTCGAAGATACTAAGAAAATGGAAGCTGACCTTGAGCAGGCCAAAAAAGAAAATGAGCAGTCAAAGGCTGATCTTAAGAACGCCCAGGATAATGTTGATATGATTTCGCATAAAGCTGATGCTTTATGGCAAAGAATGTGGCATATGAGAAGGGAATCCGGCCTTAAAAGGTATGCTGATAAGAAGAAGTATCAGGTGCTTATGAAGGAACATCAGGATCTCCTGAATGCTAAGGATTATTGGGAAGGCATTGTTCTTACAGAGGAGCAGAATGTTGCAGATACAGACGCAGAGGTAAAAAGACTTACCGATGACCTTGCTGAAATCTCAGGAGCTGTAAGTAAGGCAAACGAGATTATTGCTGATTATGAGTCAAAGAGTGATGCTCTTACAAAAGCAAATGATAAAGTAAAAGAGGCTAAAAAGGTATACGATGATGCTAAGACCAAAGCATCAGATGCAGAAAAAGCAGTAAAGAAAAATCAGAAAAAGATTGATGATCTTAAAAAGAAGATAGAGAAAGAAAAAAGCGAATCTGAGAAGCTTGAAAAAGAACTTAAGGCTGCAGAGAAGGAACTTGCTAAAGCTCAGAAGGAAGTAGATAAAGCCAAGAAAGCAGAAAAGAAAGCAGCCAAGGCAAAGGATGACGCTGCTGATTATGCAAGAGAGACTAAGAAGGCAGCACTTGAGGCAGCAAAGACAGCTAATGAAGAGATAAAGAAAGCCCAGGAGGCTTATGCAAAAGAGGAAGCAGCTTACCAGGATCTTATCGATGCAGCAACAGATGCTAAGGCAAAGGTGGCAGAGGCTCAGGCTGTAGTTGATGAGCTTGAGAAGTCAATCGCTGATCTTGAGAGAAAGATCACTATCGGCGGTGAAGATACAAGCATGGATCTGTTCGTTATGAAGACACTTGAGGATAATCTCAATATTGCAAACGAGGATCTTCAGAACAAGAAGCAGATTCTTGATGATATCAACAAGAAAGTAGCAGATGCTAAGACTGCAAGAGACAAGAAGGTTGCTGACCTTACACCTAAGGGAGACGGAAGTTCAGACCAGGGCGGAAACAATGACGGAGATAATGGATCTTCAACAATTACCCCTGTTGTAGTTAGAACTACTACAGCAGCTCCTGCAGCAAATGATGCACAGGCAGCAGTACTCGGCGCAAAGAAGAGCACAAAGACATCAAAGACAGCCAAGGCTGCATCTGTAACATCTACAGAGACAGAGCAGGTTAAGGCGGAGAATACTAATACAAATGACCAGTCAGTAGTTGGAGATATGGCTTCATCTGAGGAGAAGAAGTCTGATACAGTTACAGTTATCGCTGAGGAAGAGACAGCTAAGGCTGATACTATCCCTGAGCAGAAGAAGGCATCATTCCCATGGTTTGTACTTGTGATCCTCGCAGCACTTGGTATCACAACAGAGGAGATTATCAGAAGAAAGAGCGTTAAGGCAAACAATAACGCAAGCGATAATGCCAACCAGTAAATAATCTTATATACACGGAAAAAGACAGGCTTAAAAACCTGTCTTTTTCTGCGTTTATCAAAAATAAATTATTATCAGATCTCTATTGTTCCTTCAAATACAGTAGTTCCCGGGCCTTCCATGATCACGGAGGTGTTTGCGTCTCCGTTCCAGGTGCAGGTAACTGTTCCGCCAAGAACATGTACATTTACCGTGCTGTCTGTAAGACCGTTTAAGATGCAGGCAACGGTTGTTGCACAGCATCCTGTTCCGCAGGCAAGGGTTTCGCCTGTTCCTCTCTCCCAGACTCTCATGTGAACATTGCCCCTGTTATCTATCTTCACAAATTCGGTGTTTGTACGATTTGGGAAGAATGAGTGATTCTCAAATTCAGGTCCGAATTTCTCAATCTCAAAACCTGCAAGATCAAAGTCGTCAGGAAGTATTACAACCGCATGGGGATTGCCCATGGATACACAGGTTATTTCCCAGTCTCTTCCGGCAGCAGTGATAGGTGCTTTAAAACAAATATCCGAAGGGATGTTTGAAAGCCCGTTAGTACCAAGCTTATCACCTCCTGCAGATACAGTTACTGGAACCTGCGGAGCACTAAGAATCGGAGCTCCCATATCTACTTTTACTCTTGTGACGAGATTGTTGTCATCAACTTTCAGGTCGATAAATTTCTTTTTCCCTGCACTTATTATGGTGAGGCTCTTCTTGTCCGTAAGGCGATGGTCGTAAACGAACTTCGCTACGCATCTTATGCCGTTTCCGCACATCTCGGATCTTGAACCGTCTGCGTTGTACATCTCCATCTCAAAATCCACATCCGGGTCATCCACGGGATTTATAAAAATAAGTCCGTCAGAGCCGATTCCGAAGTGACGGTCTGAAACCTTTATGGCCAGTTCCGATTTCTGATCCTGAGGAACAAGCTCTTTTGCCCCGTCAATATAAACGTAGTCGTTGCCACAACCGTGCATCTTGGTAAAATTGATCTTCATAAACTCCTCCGCATTTATTTATTAAGTATAGGCCTTGCGATGTGAACGTTAAAGAACTCAATGAGTGGGCCCATGAAAAAGGCAGTGATGATGGTTCCGATTCCTGCGATTGTCGGAATCTGTCCGATGCTGCCACCGGCCATAAGGAACAGCACGCAGCCAAGGATTACGCATACGATATCGGTGATGATCCTGACATACTGGAATTTTCCCTTTTTCCAGGTGTTGACTATTATAAGGGCGACAGCGTCATAGGTGGATACACCGAGGTCAGCAGTCATGTAAAAGGCAGAGCCGAAGCAGATGATGACAACTCCGATGACAAGGTCTGCCATGAAGGACTGGAATGGATCAACGCCAAGGGCTGCAATCTTGAATATTCCGACGCTGATGGCGCAGATGATAACACCAAACAGAGTCATGGCTGTTCTCTTTGGGAGCTTGTCTATGCTTTTTATGCTCTGCCAGATTTTGTTCATATGCGTAAGTCTCTCCAATCTATGCATAATTATTAAATATATAATAAATGCTGAGTGTTCTGCTGTCTATGCGATAGTTGCCATATTTTGCCTAATATATTAAAATAGATTGAATGTATGTAGAGTTACTGCATACATTAATTTTTTTGTTGAGAATTATTTAGAAACAGGAGAAACAACTATGGCATTATTAAAACAGTGGCGCGATATGGCTTATTCTGAGACTGCCAACAAGGGCGATCTTCAGAGACTTTGGACAGATTATTTTCAGAAGGAAAAAGACATCTATGCTCAGCTTTTAAAGAATCCCGACGAGGTAGTTAAGGGAACAGTAAAAGAGCTTGCTGAGAAGTTTGGCATTGATGTTATGACTATGACAGGCTTCCTTGACGGAATCAACGACAGCCTTAAGGAGCAGAATCCTATCGAGGAGATGGAAGAGGATACAGAGGTTAACCTCGGCTTTGAGAAGGAGCTCCTTTACAAGAACATGGTAAATGCCGGAGCAGACTGGCTTTACAACCTTCCTGAGTGGGAGGAGATCTTTGATGAGGATAAGAGAAAAGAGCTCTACAAGGAAGAGAAGGCTTCTCATACCATCAGAAAAGAGAACAAAGTATATCCTAATGATCCATGCCCTTGCGGAAGCGGCAAGAAGTACAAGAAGTGCCACGGCAGAGCTTGATCATTTGATATAAAAAATAAACATGTGGCTGTACCCGGTAGGTATAGCAGGAAAGGGAAAACAATGACAAAAGAAGAGTTTAAAGAAGTTTACCGCCACTCGTTGGCACACATCCTCGCCAAGGCTGTTATCGAGCTCTACGGCAAGGAAGTTCAGTATGCGATCGGACCACAGATCGATGACGGATGCTACTATGATTTCGTGCTTCCAAAGGCTGTGACCCAGGATGATTTCAAGACCATCGAGGACAAGATGAGAGAGATCATCAAGAGAAGAGAGGACTGGACACGCAAGGAAGTTACAAGAGCCGAGGCTCTTGAGATTTTCAAGGATCAGAAGTTCAAGACAGAGCTGATAAATGATCTTCCGGAGGATGAAACTCTTACAGTTTACTATACAGGTGAGGATTTCGTAGACCTCTGCAGAGGACCTCACGTAGACAATTCACAGGAACTTATGAATGTTTCCTACCAGCTTAAGAGCATTTCAGGCGCTTACTGGAGAGGAGACGAGAAGAGAGACCAGCTCTCAAGAATTTATGTATATGCTTTCCAGACCAAGGATGAGCTCAAGCAGCACATCAAGATGATCCAGGAAGCAATGGAGAGGGATCACAAGAAGATCGGTGCTCAGCTTGATCTTTTCATGTTCGATGAGACAGCTCCCGGAATGCCTTACTGGCTTCCAAGAGGATGGAAGATGTACCAGGCGCTCCTTAAGTACTCAAGAGAGGTACAGGAGAGACATGGTTACACTGAGATCGCTGCTCCTCTTATCAACAACAAGAAGCTCTGGCTCATCAGCGGACACTGGGCTCACTATGTAAACAACATGTTCATGGTTCCCGGTCTTGAGGGAATGGTTAAGGCTGATGCAGATATCCCTGAGGTTTATGAGAACTACAGAGATGCAGATGAGACACCTAAGCCTGTTAAGATCGTTGCAGGATCAATGATCTACAACCGTGAGCTTGAGGACACAATGGCTGCTAAGCCCATGAACTGTCCTAACGCTATGATGACCTACAGAAGAACCAATCACTCCTACAAGGAGCTCCCTATCAGATACAGTGAGTACGATGTACTTCACCGTAAGGAGAAGAGCGGACAGATGAACGGTCTTTTCCGTGTTCAGGAGTTCAGACAGGATGATGACCATACATTCGTAATGGAGTCACAGATCAAGGAAGAGATCGCAGACGTTATTGCAATCGCTGACGAGATCTACTCAACATTCGGTGTAACCTACAGAGCAGAGTTCTCAACAAGACCTGAGGACTTCATGGGGGACATCGAGGTTTGGAACAGAGCAGAAGCTGCCCTTAAGGAAATCCTTGACGAGAAGTACGGCGAGGGCGGATACGAGATCAACGAGGGAGACGGTGCTTTCTACGGACCTAAGATCGACCTCCAGATCAAGGATGCTCTTGGAAGAGAGTGGCAGTGCGGAACTGTACAGCTTGACTTCCAGCTTCCTCACAACTTCGGACTTACATACCAGGCACAGGATGGTTCAATGCAGATGCCTGTTGTTATCCACAGAGCTATCTACGGATCACTTGAGAGATTCATCGGTATCATCATCGAGAACTTCAAGGGTGTATTCCCATTCTGGCTCAGCCCATATCAGGTAGGTATCGTTCCTATCAGAGTTGAGCACAACAAGTATGCCAAGAAAGTTGAGAAGGCTCTCATGGATGCAGGAATCCGCGTAGAGGCTGACTACTCCGACAACAACATGAAGGAGAAGATCAAGAAGTACAAGAACTACAAGGATCCATACATCATCGTTGTAGGTGACAAGGAAGCTGCTGAGAACACTGTATCAATCAACGTTCGCGGCTCCAACAAGCAGATCCAGAACGTTCCTCTTGATGAGCTTGTTAAGATGTGCATCAAGATGAACAATGAGCATTCACTGGAACTTATTGATTCCTACGAGGCATAATATCTAAGTATTATTCAGGCACAGCACTTTTGTGTTGTGCCTGTTGTTTTATGAGGTTAGAAATGAAAAAAAGGACTAAGATAACAGCGATGCAGCATCTGGGGATTATTTTCTTTGCTGCAGCGATCTATTGTCTGATCAGATCCATAACTTTATCTCTTACCACAGACATCTGGTATGACGAGCTCTTTACCATGGAGTTTGCAACAAGGCCTGTAAAAGAGCTGATAAGCCTTACGGCCAGAGACGTACATCCGCCTTTTTACTACATGATAGTAAGGCTTTTTATTCTCTTGTGTGACAGTCTTGGGATTACCGGTGATGGCGCTATACTTGGGGCAGAATCCGTTGCCAAGCTTGTGTCTGTGCTTCCGTTCTTTATCCTTATGATCTACGGGGCTACTACCATCAGAAAGTGCTTCGGTATTCTTCCGGCAGGATTATTTTCTTTTGCCATAATAACCATGCCCCAGATGCCCGAGTACACCACGGAGATCCGCATGTACAGCTGGGCTATGCTATTTGTGACCATGGCTCTGCTTCATGGACTAAGTCTCCTTGACAGCATAATGGGCAGAGGAAGAGAAGGGTGGAACATTTTAGATGGTCTCATGCTGTGGCTTAGCACCACTGCTGCAGCCTACACTCATTACTATGCTGCTTTTGCCATCGGGATAATTTATGGAATTCTGATAGTCTGGATGCTGGTCTATTATATGCGCGTTGCGAAGAAGAAGACCGAAGGAAAAATCGGCCTCAAGGCAGCAGCTACTCTGATTGTTGCCATTAACCTGACCATCGCATCCTATATTCCCTGGGTATCTGTAGTGCTGAGACAGGTAGGCGCGGTAAAAGCAAACTACTGGATACAGCCGGTCAGCATCAGGAGTTTTGGCAGCGCAGTTAAGCATCTTTTTAAGGGCTACTTTACAAACGAGCTTCTGGCAGTTGTGATAGCTGTTTTATTATTTGTGCTGGTAGCATTTTTACTGGTAAGGACCGTGCTCAGAACCATTAGGGCAAAAGAGATTACGGATGCATATACACTTTTCGCTTTTTCAGTACTTCCTTTAGTTGTCTTGACCGGACTTATTGCGTCAATCCTTATAAGACCTGTGTTTGTGAACAGATATATGCTCCCTGCATATGGGTGCTTCTGGCTCGCAATTTCTGTAATGGCTTCTGTAGAGATTGACAGAGTCTATAAAAGAGAAAAGGGGCAGCTTGCAGGGAAGATCGCCGGAGTTTTGCTTGCGGTACTTATGATCATCGTGGGAGCGGTAGACTACAAGGCCTTTATCGGCAATGAAGAATATCGTATGGTCAACATCGAGAAGACTTTCGATATGCTTGATAGCATAAACAGTGATACAATAGTCATCAGTAATTTCGAACACGTTCAGGGGCTTTTGTCCTATTACCTGAATAAGAAAGAAGGCAATTACAAGGTTTATCTCTACCAAGCAGAACCTGAAGCTCTGATAAAAGAGACGGTTTCGGGACTTGAGACAATCGAGGATCCTATTGATATTGCCAACTATCTGGATGCGGGAAAAGAAGTTTTGTTTTTGGGAAGCTTTAATTCCAGAGAGGATATTTTGAAGGATTGGAATGAGCAGTATCAGATCACTTCTGAAAATGAGGGAAGCTACCTCATGGAGAGATACTGGTTTGACGTGTTCAGACTCAGCAGATAACTGATATTCGGAGATATTATGAAAAAGAGATTTCTTGGCCTGTTTATGGCTCTTGCCATGACTGTTATGGCAATGCTTAGTATAAATACTGTAAATGCATATGCAGAAGAAGACCTTAAGGAAGCTACATGCTGCAGCTTTGTTGTTCCGCTTCAGTTTGAACCATCAAGTGAAAAAGGTCTTTTCATAAATAAGGAACACCCCATGGAATCATCAACCATTCAGTACAGCGTATACTACAACGGACTGGATGTGGTGCTCACAAACAGGGAGAAAGCTGCCCTTGCTGAGCATAATGAACCCAAGGTGACCGATAAATCTACTGAACTTACAAAAGATATCTATCAGGAGACCATCGCTGCTGCTTATAACAGTGAATATGGTGAAGATGTGGGATATTCCGTCAGCTCTTTTGACAAGATAACTGTTGACGGTTATCCGGGATACAGGATAGAAGCAAGTTTCCAGGCCGCGGATCAGGAGAAGATCTATCAGACCGTATACATGCTTTTGTCGAGATACAGGACCTTCACCGTCACTTTTCAGAGAGCGGAGGATGATGAGTGTCAGGACGCATTTTCAGAGTGTCAGTCCACTATTCATGTACAATAAAACGTTAAGTATGATATCATTATTGTAAGAAGTTATGTCGTTTTGCACCCGGGAAATTACAGGATATGTTTGACAAGCTTACAGAACTGATATCAAATGGCGAGTACAATGAGGCCTTATATGAGTTTCAGGAGGAGTTTTTTCACATCGATGAGAGAACTCCCGATGAGGCTGCCAAATTGTGCATTCTGGAAGCTTCTTTGTGGGAGGTATTAAGCGACAGCCAGGCTGAGTTTGATGCCATCGCAAGGGGGCTTTCTTACAATCCCGGAGACTACGAGCTCTTTTACATGCTGGGGCTCTATTATCTTAATCTGAATATCGATCAGGCATATCTTTGTATGGAGATGGCTGCCTTTTACTGCGACGATGAGGCGGACAGGGAGGTTATCCTTGATACGCTCTCGGACCTTAAGTGCACACCCTCTGTGAGAGTTAGAAATACCAGCATCATGATCCTCTCTTACAACGATCTGGAGATCATGAAGGACTGCATTAAATCCGTTGAGGATTTCTGTCCCGCAGGAACCTATGAAATCGTGGTGGTGGACAATGCATCAACACAGGAAGGCGTAAGGGAGTATCTCAGGGAGAAAAGAGATAGTGCCGATTACCCGTTTATTCTGATAGAGAATGAAGAGAATGTGGGCTTTCCCAAGGGCTGCAACATCGGAGCTACAGCCTGTAACAAGGACAATGACATTTTCTTTTTGAATAACGATGCAGTACTTATGCAGAACTCACTATTCTTCCTGAGAATGGGACTGTATGACAGCAGAGATGTAGGAGCATGCAGTGCTTTTTCCAACAGTGCTTCCCTGCAGGAGGTGGACAGCAATGACCTTTGGGATGAAAAGCCGCCCTATAAAGAGGCTGTGGAGATTTTCAGGCAGTACGCCAGAAAGAACGGTGTTCCTAAACATCTCCCGTATATAAAGAGATTTCGCCTCACGGGATTTGCACTTTTGTTATCCAGAGATGCAGTAGGCAGTATTGCTGCTGACGGGCAGGTCTTTGATGAAGCATTTTCGCCGGCATATTTTGAGGATGATGATCTGGGGATTCGCCTTGCAAGAGCAGGTTTTAACCAGTATCTTTGCAAGAACAGCTTTATCTACCACAACGGCGGAAACGGCTCTTTTGGCGCATCCAAGGGAATGGAAGAAGGAAGGCAGAGATTCATTGATAAGTGGGGCTTTGATATCTGGGGATATTCGCTGCCGTGGTTCGAGGCTGCAGATGCAGTGATAGAGCTGGCAAAAGAGAGAAAGGGTTATCTTAAGGTTTTGGATTTTACCTGTGGTTTTGGTGCCACAGCTTCCTACATAAAGAGTCAGTGCCCGGGCGTTTTTGTTGCCGGTGTCTGCAGGACTTCTTTTGAAGCCGGTATCGCAAGGCATATGACTGATGATGTTGTTTACGGTGAACTAAATACCGTAAGACTTCCCTGGAAGAGCCATTCCTTTGACGTGGTTCTGGCCGAGACCTTGTTTGTGAACAAGGCAAGGATCGGCGAGATGCTGAGGGAAGGCGGGATACATATTGGCAATGATCAGGAGGATGAAAAGTGATCTGTCCAAAATGCAAAAAGGCGTTGCCACAAAACATGAATATGAACATCAGATTCTGTCCGCTCTGCGGAGAGGAACTTTTTGCGCAGGGAAAGAGCTATATAATTGAGGTCCAGTGCGTAGGTCAGAGGGAGAGTGAAGATGCTCTTATGATGGTATTTGTTGATGACCGCCAGATGTATGAGGTCAAGGCAGGTGAGAGCATTTATATTGCTTTGGACGCGGGCTTTCATTCACTTAAGTTCAGACAGAAGATCAGAAGTAAGACCATATCACTTCCCGTTAACAGTGACTATGTGATAAGACCGTACTTTAACAGCCTCTCAGGCCTTATAGAGACCAATGTTCAGCAGGTTAAGATTTCAGATGCAGAGCATGGCGGAAAGGGACGTGCCGGGATAATGATCACAAAGCCTGTGATGGAATCCACAGATGGGAAGAAGACCTTTGACGTCATGCTGGGAGATGACGATCCGGAGTATGAATTTAATGCCACCAGCGGCTTTAAAGAGGGGGTTCTGAGGCTCTTTTCCGAGAGATGTGAATTCAGTCCTGAGGATAAGTTCAAAAAAGAGGTTCTTCAGTATAAAGAAATAGTGTCTGTAAGGCGTAAAATGGGCTCTTTAGACATAGAATGTGCAGGAAATGTGCATAAAGTTTATAGTATTCCGAAAGATATCTACAATGAAGTTATGGCATTTTTGACTAATAGAATTAGTGAAGTCCAGGAAATACAATAACTTAGGCTACATGGGCATACCAAAAAACAAACATAATAATGTGTAATAATGAAAACAAACAGCCCTTTTGTGCTGTTTGTTTTTTCGTTAACATTTCGAAAATTTATCATTTCAGAATGGATGTGGCATTGATGCGTAGACGTTAAAAAGTCTTTTATTGTATCAACGAATTGTGAAAAAAGTGTGAACACTTTCGTAAATTCTTGTGGCAGATGGCAATTTCGTTAAAATGCCAAAAATCAGTGGGTAATCTGTATAAAAATTTATGGGAAAATTCCCCTAAAAAGTGAATGACGAAAAAACGTCTATGTGTTATTCTATTGATTGCAAAAAGAAAGAGATTTCACAAGAAAAAAATATCATAGGAGGTAGCGACATGACAAAGGCTGAAATTCTTAAAAGAGAAATTCTTTCACAGTATAAAAGTGTTAGACAGTTTGCAATAGATATGTCTATTCCATACAGTACACTTGTAACAGCATTAGATAGGGGGATTGAGGGGATGGCTTACGGAACAGTGATCAAAATGTGTGATCGTCTGAATCTGAATCCGGTTGACTTCTCAACACTTGAGCAGGGCACAGACCTTGGCAAGAAGATCGTCGAGAACCGTGTAATGCAGCAGTACGTGAAGCTCAACAAGGCAGGAAGAAAGAAGATCCTGGACATGATGGGGGATTTCTCACAGCTTGACAAGTATCAGGCAGAGTGAGCTGAGAGAACCTGGTGAGGTACTTTCGAGCCTGGTTCGAACGTCTTACGGTGAGCGCCAGCGAGGCGTAAGTTCCTTATTGAAACAAATGAGACTCTTTGGCATAATAGTCAAGGAGTCTTTTTCATTTTGGAGGAATTTTTATGCATTATGATTATCTGGTAGTAGGCGCAGGATTGTTTGGAGCTGTCTTTGCAAGACAGATGAAGGACAAGGGCAGAAAGGTCCTTGTGATAGATAGAAGGGATCACATCGGCGGAAATGTTTATACCGAGAACAGAATGGGCATCAATGTACACAAGTACGGTGCGCATATCTTCCACACTTCTGACAAGGAAGTCTGGGACTATGTAAATGATTTTGCCGAGTTCAACAATTATATCAACAGCCCTGTGGCGGTTTATAAGGATGAGCTCTACAACCTTCCCTTTAACATGAATACCTTCAGCAAGATGTGGGGCATCAGGACTCCCGATGAGGCAAAAGAGATAATAAATGCCCAGGCAGAGAAAGAGAAGGAGCGCATAAAGAGCGAGAAAGGTACAACTGAGTTTGAGGCAGAAAACCTTGAAGAACAGGCACTTAGCCTTGCGGGACGTGACATCTACGAAAAGCTCGTAAAGGGCTACACCGAGAAGCAGTGGGGAAGAGACTGCAAGGAACTTCCGGCATTTATCATCAAACGTCTTCCCATGAGATTTATCTATGACAACAACTACTTCAATGACCGCTACCAGGGAATCCCGATCGGAGGTTACACAGCTCTGGTGGACAGGATCCTTGACGGAATAGAGGTTAAGACAAATACAGACTATTACAAATTCATGAAGCTTGAAGACGGACTTCCTGTTAAGCCGTTTACTTCCTGTGATGGAGATAGCTTTGACAAGATCGTCTTCACAGGCATGATAGATGAATTCTTTGGCTACAAGCTCGGAACTCTTGAGTACAGGTCTCTTAAGTTTGAGACAGAAGACCTTCCCGAGGTTGACAACTATCAGGGCAATGCGGTTGTAAACTACACCGAGAGGCAGGTTCCGTTTACAAGAATAATCGAGCACAAGCACTTTGAGTACGGAACAGGTAAGGGAACCATCATTACCAGAGAATATCCTGCTGACTGGAAGCACGGCGATGAGCCTTACTATCCAATGAACGATGCTAAGAACAACGAACTCTATGCTAAGTATAAAGAGCTTGCTGATGACTTCAGTGATGTTTACTTCGGCGGAAGACTTGGACAGTACAAGTACTACAACATGGATCAGATAATCCGTGAAGCTCTGGATATGAGCAGATCTGTATGAGATAAAGATGAATAAAAAAGCCCCCGGGTCTTTAAGACCCGGGGACTTTTTGCTGCAGTAACGTTCACCTGCAGCTATATTATTTCAAGTCTTCCCCTCTGCAGCGGGGAGACTTAAGCGCTGCCTCCAGCGCTTAACAATAATTGTTGAACATCATTCCGGAATACTCACTGGTTATGTATGGCGATGAGTAGTCACGGTTATCGGGATTTCTGTAGTTAACAACCGGCCTGTCTACGTACTTCATAGGGTCAACCGATATGTCTTTTGTCTTCTCTATCAGAGCATCCGCGAATCTGTTGATGGGTTCTAATGACTCCATATTGCTGCTTCCCGATACGGCTTGTTTGAGCAATTCGTCGTCTATCGAAAGAGAGCCGTTACCCTCGAGCTTAACGCCTATATCTTCAACGTTACTAAGGTGCTGCTGCGCTATGCCTATGACTTCGGCACGGAGCTTGGATCCCTTAAACTTATCGTCGGATATTCCCATAGCACCTTCAATAAAGTTGTTGTAATTATCTATCAGCGATACCACGTGCTGCATCAGGGCTTCGTTGTCCTTCTTGATTCCTACGTGGATCGGGCTTCCGCGCTCGGTGAGCTCGTGAAGCGTTATATCAAATTTACCGCCGACGGTGAAGTGATTGGATACTGAAACTTTTTCTTCGCCGTTTAGCGTAAAGTGTGCGTTCTTAGCCGGTTCCGCGACTTTATCAAGTCCAAGGAAATCAACCGAGCCCTTCGCAAGACCACTTTCTGATTCGTAGATCTCGAACTGGCTGAGCTGTCCGGGCTTTAGACCCGTGTGGCTTGACTGTATCTCAAGCGCCGATCGGTTACCGTCTTCTATGATGCTGGCGCTAAGTCCGATGTTAGCCTTATTGATCAGGGTCTCTAACTTCTTTTGCACATCTATGTTGGTGTCGGTGTTATAAATGCTGAACTGGAATTCAAATTCCTGCCCGTTTATCCTGACATCAAATGCGTAATTGTCAGGCTTAAGACCGGTGGAATCCTTCGGGATAAGATGTCCTCTGTTTACCTGGCTGCTTGCCATCTGCGTGGCTTCTATGTCAAAACCGATGGCTCCGATATCCTGTTCCGGAGTCTTGCCGATATAGTTTGCGGAAACCTTATCTTCATCGGTTGTATAGGCCGAGGAGTGATTGAGAGAAGATTTATCCTCATGATCACTAAGCCTCTTGATACTTCCCTGAAGCTGTCTTGCTTTTTCTTTTATATCAATCGCATCGTTTCTCGATACGTCATCATCTGTAAGTAGATAAAGAGGGGACTTCTTGTTGATTTTTGCAATCGACTTATACACATCCCTAAGCTCATCCTTACGATGCGCGTCGGCCTGTGTAACATCTTTAGACACGTAGTCTTGTATGAAGTGGTTATAAGCACCACTTAAAGAAATGCCTGCCATAATGCCCCTCCTTTCTTCCTTGATATACGTACGAGTCCTTCACTCTACCATTCCTTTGGTATCTGTCGCACGAGGGCATATTTAGCCACGTTTAGTTACCCTTATCATACTAAAAGCAAGTCAAATGTCAACAATAATGAATAAGATTTCATACGATTTTATAGAAAGTTAATAATTAATATATTATTATGAGATAAGTGAATTTTTTAGAGCAGGTGGAACAAAGCAATGTTATGGATCGTGATAATAGCGCTTCTTCTTGTTTCCGCAAGAATGGCGAGAGTATATAAAGAGAATATTTTGGACACACTGGCAATTTCTTTTGCAGGCCTTTTGATGATAATGTATGTTCTGGCTTTCTTTAGAGGGCTGAAGGCTATAGCTTTCGTATCCGCGATAGCCATAGTTTATGTGCTTGTCCGCATGATGATCGACAGCCGCAGGAGTAAGTCTTCTATGGTAAAAGAGCTTTCGGAGTACGGCAAACTCCTGGCAAATCCCGGAGTTATCTGCACCGGAGCAGTAACTGCCTTTGTGGGCTTCATGACAAGGCAGCAGGTGTTTACCTGGTGGGATGACATAAATTACTGGTCATCTGATGCCAAGCAGCTCTTTTTCCTAAATGGCTTTCCCGGTAAGTACGGAAATGTCTCGCCGGAGTTCGGTGACTATCCGCCCATTCCTTCCCTGGCCAAGTGGCTGTTTTTGCAGCTGGGAGGAAAAGAGTATACGGAGAGCCTTCAGTTTCTTGGATACTTTGCGCTGTGTATGATATTTCTTTTGCCAATGCTCGCCAGGGTTGAGGCTGCCATAGAAGCTGCGGATATGAAGAGCTGGTGCAAGATAGTACTTAAGGTGTTTGCAGCTGTCTGTACCTGTTTGTTCCCCGGAGTGTTCAACGGAATCATATACTACGGAACACCTGCGGATATAGTAATGGCTATTATATATGGAGCTTTGCTTCTTTCGATATATGATCAGGCCGGACATGGCAAAGGCTTTTATTATATAAGGATAGGTCTTTTTACGGCAGTACTTCTTTTGACTAAATCCGTTGGAATTGAGTGGGCGCTGTTTGTACTGATTTTCTATGTTTTAATGGCGAACAAAGATAAGCTCATGTGGCTGTCGGTATTGTTTGCCGGAGCATCCTACGGAAGCTGGCTCTTGTTCTGTCTCATAAACAGAAGGGTTGCCAAGCTCACGGGAGCGGGCATCAGAATGGCTACTTCCGGAACCTATACAGCCCCGGACAACACCTTTGATAAGATGAGGTACTTTGCCGAAGGCTTCATGTTCCAGCCGATGCATTCGGATTATAATCAGACCATTGACCTTTCTACGGGAGCAGCGGTGCTTATTATCTTTGGCGTGATCATCGGGATGTATTTACTCTCCCTTCTTGGAAAGAGTGAGATAAGGAAGATAGCTCTTTTCACCCTTATAACAGGAATCCTGGCTTACGGAATCGTGTTCATGGCTCACATATCGCTGTTCCAGACAGAGGATCAGTATCTGGATGCCTACGCCATGGGAATATCCATAGCAAGATACTGCGCACCCTTTACTTTGGGAAGCATCTATTTCATTGTGGGGGTTGCTTTTAACAGACTAAGGGCTAAGAGCGGGAAGAAGCAGTTTGCCATATTTGGTATTGCTTGCGCACTCTTTGTTCTGCTGTGTGCCGACTACAGCGGAATAGCGAAGTACCTCTGGGGATATAAAGCTCAGATTGCCGATAATGTTGCTTATAATTCCGACATGGTAGGAGAGGATGGGAAAGAGCTTGTAGAAGCAGTCTCCGATAAGGCATACTGGGGAAAGAGAGTTTTGGTCTTCAGGGATGGACATGAGTACTACTGGGTTCACAATACTTATATAAGTAAAGAAGCATCTCCGACGGCTTTGGTGTATGATGTGTTTTTGACAGAAGAGGATACGTCAGATACTATAAGGCAGAAGATGCTGGAAAGCCACGCTTCATATTTTTATGTTGAAGATAAAGATAATGCGGCTTATAACCTGTTTTCAGAACTTGTTCCAAATGGAGAGTTCGAGCCGGGTGTAGTATATGAAATTGAAGGAGCAGGTAATTGATGGGAAAGATCATACCCATTGTTATACCGGCATATGAGCCGGATGATAAGCTGATAGGTCTTATGGACAACCTTGTGTCAGCAGGGTTTTCTCCTATTGTGGTAGTTAATGACGGATCCGATAGAGAGACCTATGGACACATATTTGATGAAGTTAAAAATAGAGGCGCCATTGTTCTTGAACATGAAGTCAACAGAGGAAAGGGCAGGGCTCTTAAGACAGCCTTTGAATACTGCCTGAATGAGTTTGAGGATATGCTGGGCGTTATCACTGCAGATTCCGACGGACAGCACACAGCACCTGATATAAAAAAGTGCATGGATGCGCTGGGACAGAATCCGAAGAGCCTGGTACTTGGCGTGCGCAATTTTGATGAGTCCGGAATTCCTGCCAGATCGGTGTTTGGAAACAAGACCACCAGCAGGGTTATGAAGCTGCTTACAGGTCTGAGCATAAGCGATACACAGACAGGGCTTCGGGGAATATCTTCGGAGTTTATGAGATATCTTTTGACAGAAAAAGGCGACAGGTTTGAGTTTGAGACAAACATGCTGCTGGCCACCAAGAGCCTTGGTATTAAGATTGTAGAGGTTCCTATTTCTACTATATATTTAGAAGAAAACAAATCCAGTCACTTTAATCCGATCGTGGATTCTGTAAGGATCTATGCGATCTTTTTCAAGTTCCTGTTCTCGTCACTCTCATCAAGCGTTGTGGATATTGCGCTGTTTACAATATTCTGTGGAATGATGCGTGGCAGGTCTTTGCCATTTGACTATATTATGCTGGCAACCATAATGGCCAGGGTTATATCTGCAGTCTATAATTTCCTTATTAACTATAAGGTTGTTTTTAAGAGCAGAAGTAACGGATTATGGGCAGCGGTCAAGTATGCCATCCTGGCAGTATGCATAATGCTTTTAAGCGGAGCGCTGGTAAGTTTCTTCCATGGACTTATTCCTGCATCACCGGAGTTTGTTGTAAAAATTCCTGTGGACTGCGTACTGTTTTTGGTGAGCTTTTTATGCCAGAGAGAAATAGTGTATAAATAACAATAAAAATGTGTTGACGCGGAGAAATGTCTATGTTATATTAGACAAGCGACAAGAGATTTATGTCTTTTTTTTATGCGCAAAATTAGACAATTTATAAACGCGCGGAGGTGGAATAATGCGTACAAGAATCACATTAGCATGCACAGATTGCAAGAATCGTAACTACGACACAACTAAGGATAAGAAGACACATCCCGATCGTGTTGAAATGAAGAAGTATTGCCCTTTCTGCAAGAAGCATACTTTACATAAGGAAACAAAGTAATTTCATCCTTGAATAGGAGGGAGACTACGATATGGAACAGTCCAAGATCGGTACTTTTTTTAAGGGTGTAAAGGCAGAGTTTGCAAGGATCATATGGCCTACAAGGGATGATGTTATCAAGCAGACAACAGCAGTAGTTGTTGTTTCAGTCATTGCCTGTGCTCTGATCGCTTTACTCGATTATGCTTTTGAATATGGAATGAATTTTATTACATCCGTTTTCTAATCAGAAGGAGATAATATGTCAGAAGAAATGGAAAAGAGTCTCGAGCAGGTAGCAGAGGATTCTGTCGAAGTGGTATCTGATGAGGTATTATCAGATGCTGAGGTTTCAGAAGGTCAGATGGCAGAAGCTGAGAGCGCTACTGAGAACGAGAATGCTCACTGGTATGTTGTTCATACATATTCCGGATATGAGAACAAGGTTAAGGCTAACCTTGAGAAGACCATAGAGAACAGACATCTTCAGAGCCAGATCCTTGAGGTAAGAGTACCTCTTCAGGATGTTGTAGAGGTCAAGAATGGCGCTCGCAAGAACGTTCAGAGAAAGATGTTCCCCGGATATGTCCTTGTTAACATGGATATGAACGACGAGACATGGTATGTTGTCCGTAATACACGTGGCGTTACAGGTTTCGTAGGACCGGGATCCAAGCCCGTTCCACTTACAGATGCTGAGATCAAGAACCTTGGAATCAATACCAAGAACACTATCGCCGTTGACTTCGGCGTTGGCGATGAGATCGCAGTTATTGCCGGTGTTTGGAAGGATACTGCCGGAGTTGTTCAGAGAATGGATTTCGGTAAGCAGACAGCTACAATCAATGTTGATCTGTTTGGCCGTGAGACACCTGTAGAGATCAGCTTTGCAGAAGTAAGAAAAATCGATTCATAATGGTATTTGGGCGCTATGCGCTTGAATATATAGTTACAATCCACTGAGTGGGAGCAGACCCGCCGTGCATTCGCACGTAGCTACATCGCGAGGATCCTGCGCCGACCACATATTTTCAGGAGGTGCCAGAATGGCAAAGAAAGTCGAAGGATATATTAAGTTACAGATCCAGGCTGGTAAAGCAACACCAGCACCACCAGTTGGACCAGCTCTTGGTCAGCATGGTGTAAACATCGTTGAATTCACAAAGCAGTTCAACGCACAGACAGCAGATAAGGGTGACGTTATCATCCCTGTTGTTATCACAGTTTATGCAGACAGAAGTTTCACATTCATCACAAAGACTCCACCTGCAGCAGTTCTTCTTAAGAAGGCAGCTAAGATCCAGAAGGGATCAGGAGTTCCTAACAAGACAAAGGTTGCGACCGTTTCTAAGGAAGATGTTAGAAAGATTGCAGAGACCAAGATGCCTGACCTTAATGCAGTTGACATTGAGGGCGCTATGAGCATGATCGCTGGAACAGCTCGCAGCATGGGAATCGTAGTAGAAGACTGATGGAGGATGAGAGATGAAACACGGAAAGAAATACGTAGAAGCTGCTAAGCTTGTTGACAAGACTCAGCAGTATGAAGCTGCAGAAGCTATCTCTCTTGTTAAGAAGACAGCTACTGCAAAGTTTGATGAGACAGTAGAAGCTCACATCAGAACAGGTTGTGATTCACGTCACGCTGATCAGCAGATCAGAGGAGCTGTAGTTCTTCCTAACGGAACAGGTAAGGAAGTAAAGGTTCTTGTTTTCGCTAAGGGAACAAAGCTTGACGAGGCACAGGCTGCTGGTGCAGACCACGTTGGTGGCGAGGAGCTTATTCCTAAGATCCAGAACGAAGGATGGCTTGATTTCGACGTTGTAGTTGCAACACCTGACATGATGGGCGTTGTAGGACGTCTTGGTAAGGTACTTGGACCTAAGGGTCTTATGCCTAACCCTAAGGCTGGTACAGTTACAATGGACGTAGCTAAGGCTATCGCTGATATCAAGGCTGGTAAGATTGAGTACAGACTTGACAAGGCTAACATCATCCACGTTCCTGTAGGAAAGGCATCTTTCACAGAGGAGCAGCTTGAGCAGAACTTCAACGCTCTTATGGATGCTATCACAAAGGCTAGACCTTCATCTGTTAAGGGTCAGTACCTCAAGAGCATTACTCTTGCAACAACAATGGGCCCTGGCGTAAAGGTTGTATCAAACAGATATTAATCCTTTCGCAGCATAAAACATGTGAAATGGCGGACTACCGATTCGGTGGTCCGCTTTTTTGTGTGCATAGACTTTGAATACCACAATATGTTGTGGTATAATGCTCTTATGAGAAAAGGGTTTTATGATCAGGACAGCTGGACTGACAAGATAAATATAAAAGATTTTCTTAAAAAGCCACAGACAGTGGCTTTCTTATTGACTTTTTCTACGATCCTGGTAGTCGGAATACCTGCGCTTTTGATCTTTGGTAATTTCAAATACTCAAATGAAAAGTATCAGAAAGGTCTTTTTGCAACCAAGTGGGAAGCTATCCCTGAGGCAGGAAGAGCTGAGAATGCTGCAATCACAGATGAGGAATCTGCCAAGAGAGCTGCGATCATATATGAAGGGGATGAAGACTACACACATGTTATAGGTACGGCGAATCCGGAAACAGTAACCATCGGCTTTGCCGGAGATATTCTTTTTGATCCTAACTATGCTGTGGGTGATGCTTTCAGGAGAGCCGGTAATACGGCTGAAGGAGTTGTTGGACAGAGCCTTCTTGAGAAGATGCGCAGCGTTGACATCATGATGGTCAACAACGAATTCCCGTATTCTAATGGCGGATCACCTACTGAGGGCAAGACTTATACCTTCAGAGCTGCTCCGGAGACATCTGCAATACTCGGAACAATGGGCGTTGATATTGTGGGACTGGCCAATAACCATGCATATGACTATGGCGAGCAGGCTTTTCTTGATACCATGGCTACCTTGTCAAATGCGGGAATTGCATATTCGGGAGCGGGCAACAACATTGATGAGGCGTCTCACCCGGTTTACTATATAACAAGTAACGGAATGAAGATTGCTATCATAAGTGCCACTCAGATCGAGAGAAACGACTATCCGGACACAAGACCTGCAACTGAGGATTCTGCCGGAGTCTTCAGATGCATGAACGATGCTCTTTTACTGGAGAGGATACGTGAGGCGAGAGAAAAGAGTGCCTACGTTATAGTATTCATTCACTGGGGGACCGAGAGTACAAGTGAGATTGATTATCTCCAGAGGGATCAGGCAAAAGAAATTGCCGATGCCGGAGCTAACCTGATAATCGGCTCACATCCGCATGTGCTTCAGAAGATTGATTATGTTGACGGAGTTCCTGTTGTTTACAGTATGGGCAATTACATCTTTAACTCCAAGACGCTTGATTCCTGTATGATAATCACAACACTGCATAAAGACGGAGCAGTTAACCTGCAGTTTGTTCCTGCGCTGCAGAGCGGATGTACGGTTACTGAAGCTACAGGCTCAGAGCATGACAGGATCATAAATGAGATGGCTGCCATGTCACCCGGAATACATATAGATTACAATGGTTATATCAGTCCCAAATAAATACGATAAAATGCTTGACATTATTGTTCTTTTATGATATTTTATTCAAGGTCGTCAAAAAGACGCCATGCCGAAGACAGCAGGTGTTCCGCATGAATATTATGTGGAACGTAAAGTGTAAACGCCTGCCGAGGAAAAGTTTAATTCAGACTTTTTGCCTCTCGATGTCTTCGAGAGGTTTTTTTTCGGCGGTAAATTCTATAAGGAGGTAAAAAAATGGCAAAGGTTGAATTGAAGCAGCCTGTAGTAAATGAGATCTCTGAGAAGATCAAAGACGCTCAGGCAGTCGTACTTGTAGATCACCGCGGACTTACTGTTGCGCAGGACACAGAACTTCGTAAGAAGCTTCGTGAAGAAGGCGTAACATACAAGGTGTACAAGAACACAATGATGAACTTCGCTTTCCAGGGAACTGATTTCGAGCAGCTCAAGGATCTTCTTAACGGACCTTCAGCAATGGCTGTATCTGAGTCAGATCCTGCAGCACCTGCTCGTGTACTCTATGAGTTTGCTAAGAAGGCAAAGGCTCTTGAGATTAAGGGTGGTGTAATCGAAGGAAGGTTCTACGATGCAGCAGCTATGTCTGAGATCGCAGCAATCCCTTCAAAGGAAGTTCTTCTTTCAAGATTGCTTGGTTCTATGCAGTCACCTATCGCAAACTTCGCTCGCGTTATCAATCAGATCGCAGAGAAAGGTGGCGAGGCAGCTCCTGCAGAGGAAGCAGCACCTGCTCCTGCAGAAGAGGCAGCTCCTGCTGAGACAGCAGAGGCACCTGCAGCAGAGGCTCCAGCAGCTGAAGCAGCAGAAGCACCTGCAGCAGAGTAATATACTCGTTGCAGTAAACTGAAATTATTTATTGAAAATTACAAATTATATGGAGGAAAATATAATGGCAAAGTTAACAACAGCAGAATTTATCGATGCTATCAAAGAGCTTACAGTTCTCGAGCTTAACGATCTTGTAAAGGCTTGCGAGGAAGAGTTTGGCGTATCTGCAGCAGCAGGCGTTGTAGTTGCAGCAGCAGGAGCTGGCGCAGCAGCAGCTGGTGAGGAGAAGACAGAGTTCAACGTAGAGCTTACAGAGGTTGGTCCTAACAAGGTTAAGGTTATCAAGGTTGTTCGTGAGCTTACAGGTCTTGGACTTAAGGAAGCAAAGGATCTCGTTGATGGAGCTCCTAAGATGGTTAAGGAGAACGCTTCTAAGGCAGAGGCTGATGACATCAAGGCTAAGCTTGAGGCTGAGGGTGCAAAGGTTACTCTTAAGTAATTTAAGCTATATTCTAAGATGTATCAGGGACGGATTTTTAATCCGTCCCTTTTTTGTTGCAAAAAGTTCTTGACATCATATTCTGCTAGACGTATAATGGACAATGCACTATTGTGGTGAAGTGGGTCTTTTTGCGCATTTTTTTAGTGCGCTTATTAAGGTGACTCATTTAATCACTTAAAATATTAAAGAACGGGGTGAATGTCAATGGAAAAAAACAGATTACATCCTACCGGCTCTGGTAAAAACTTACGAATGAGTTTCCAGCGCCAGAAGGAAGTCCTGGAGATGCCTAACCTGATCGAAGTTCAGAAGAACTCTTATCAGTGGTTCCTCGACGAAGGCTTAAAGGAAGTCTTCGACGATATTTCTCCTATTGAGGACTACAGTGGGAAGCTCAGTCTGGAATTTGTCGATTTTAAGCTTTGCGAGGATGAAATCGATAAGAACAAGAACACTATCGAGAAGTGTAAAGAGCGAGACGCTACATTCGCAGCTCCATTGAAGGTTAAAGTTCGTCTTCACAACAAGGAGAAGGACGAGATCACAGAGCATGAGATTTTCATGGGTGACCTGCCTCTCATGACAGCTACCGGAACTTTCGTTATCAACGGTGCTGAGCGTGTTATTGTCAGCCAGCTCGTACGTTCACCCGGTATCTATTACGATATTACATACGATAAGATCGGAAAAGAGCTCATGGCTTGCACAGTTATTCCTAACAGAGGTGCATGGCTTGAGTATGAGACCGATCCTAACGATGTCTTCTACGCAAGAGTAGACAGAACAAGAAAGGTTCCTGTAACCGTTCTTATCAGAGCACTTGGAATTGGTACAAACGAGGAGATTCTTGAACTCTTTGGCGATGAGCCCAAGATCCAGGGAAGTTTCTCCAAGGATTCTTCAACCGATTACCAGAGTGGTCTTCTTGAGCTGTACAGAAAAATCCGTCCCGGCGAGCCTCTTTCAGTAGAGAGCGCTGAGAGCCTTATCACAGCAATGTTCTTCGACCCTAGAAGATATGACCTTGCTAAGGTAGGAAGATATAAATTCAATAAGAAGCTTCACTTCAAGAACCGTATCAACGGACATGTTCTCGCTGAGGACGTTGTTGATGAGACAACAGGCGAGATGATCGCTGCTGCAGGCACAAAGGTTGACCGTGCCCTTGCAACTGAGATCCAGGATGCGGCTATTCCTTATGTAATCCTTCAGGAAGAGGAGAGAAACGTTAAGGTTCTTTCTAATATGATGGTAGACATCACACACTTTATCGAGTGTGATCCTGAGCAGCTCGGAATTACTGAGAACGTTTACTATCCTGTTCTTAAGGAAATCCTTGAGGAGTACACAGTTAAGAACGATCCTGAGGGCCTTGCTGAGACCATCAAGAAGCGTGTACACGAGCTTATTCCTAAGCACATCACTAAGGAAGATATCATTGCTTCCATTAACTATAATATTCATCTTGAGTACGGAATCGGTAACGATGATGACATCGACCACCTGGGCAACAGACGTATCCGCTGCGTAGGTGAGCTTTTACAGAATCAGTATCGTATCGGTCTTTCAAGACTTGAGAGAGTTGTTCGTGAGAGAATGACAACACATGACACTGAGGAGATCTCACCTCAGACTCTTATCAACATCAAGCCTGTACAGGCTGCTGTAAAAGAGTTCTTTGGTTCATCACAGCTGTCTCAGTTCATGGATCAGAACAACCCTCTTGGTGAGCTGACTCACAAGAGACGTCTTTCAGCTTTGGGACCTGGCGGTCTTTCAAGAGACAGAGCCGGATTCGAGGTTCGAGACGTTCACTATACACACTATGGACGTATGTGCCCTATCGAGACACCTGAAGGTCCTAACATCGGTCTTATCAACTCACTTGCAAGCTATGCAAGAGTTAATGACTACGGATTTGTTGAGGCACCTTATCGTAAGGTAGATATGTCAGATCCTGAGAATCCAAGAGTAACAGATGAGGTTGAGTACCTTACTGCTGACGAAGAGGATAACTACCATGTAGCTCAGGCGAACACTCCTCTTGATGAGGAAGGACACTTCAAGAAGAAGACTGTATCAGGAAGATATAAGGATGAGACTTCTGAGTATCCTAAGACAATGTTCGAGTACATGGACGTATCACCTCGTATGGTATTCTCAGTTGCTACAGCACTTATCCCGTTCCTTGAGAACGACGATGCTAACCGTGCGCTGATGGGATCAAACATGCAGCGTCAGGCAGTACCTCTTTTAACAACAGAGGCTCCTGCGGTTGGAACAGGTATGGAGAGAAAGGCAGCAGTTGACTCAGGCGTTTGCGTTGTTGCAAGAAAGGCCGGAACTGTTGATTTCGTAGACAGTAAGCTCATCCAGATGACCTACGATGACGGTGAGAAGGAAGAGTTCCACCTCATTAAGTTCCAGAGATCAAACCAGAGTAACTGCTACAACCAGAGACCTATCGTCTTCAAGGGCGACCATGTTGAGGCAGGTCAGGTTATCGCTGATGGTCCTTCAACATCACAGGGAGAACTTGGTCTTGGTAAGAACCCTCTCATCGGATTCATGACTTGGGAAGGTTACAACTACGAGGATGCTGTTCTTCTTTCAGAGAGACTTGTAAGAGACGATGTATTTACATCTGTACATATTGAAGAGTACGAGGCAGAGGCCCGTGAGACTAAGCTCGGACCTGAAGAGATCACACGTGACGTTCCCGGTGTAGGTGATGATGCCCTTAAGGATCTTGATGATCGTGGTATCATTCGTATCGGTGCTGAGGTTCGTGCCGGTGATATCCTTGTTGGTAAGGTTACTCCTAAGGGAGAGACAGAGCTTACAGCTGAGGAGAGACTCCTTCGTGCTATCTTCGGTGAGAAGGCAAGAGAAGTAAGGGATACATCCCTTAAGGTTCCTCACGGTGAGTACGGTATCGTAGTTGATGCCAAGGTATTCACAAGAGAGAACGGTGATGAGCTTTCACCCGGTGTAAACCAGGCAGTCAGAATTTATATCGCACAGAAGAGAAAGATCTCTGTAGGTGATAAGATGGCTGGTCGTCACGGTAACAAGGGTGTCGTTTCAAGAGTTCTTCCTATAGAGGATATGCCATATCTTCCTAACGGCAGACCACTTGATATCGTGCTTAATCCTCTGGGCGTTCCTTCCCGTATGAATATCGGACAGGTCCTGGAGATTCACCTTTCACTTGCTGCCAAGGCACTTGGATTTAACATCGCAACACCTATTTTCGACGGTGCAAACGAGATAGATATTCAGGATACTCTTGAGCTTGCTAACGATTACGTTAACAGCACATGGGAAGAGTTCGAAGCTAAATACAAAGATCTTGTAGATCCTGAGATCATGCAGTATCTGTCAGATAACAGAGATCACAGAGAGCTTTGGAAGGGCGTTCCGATCAGATCAGACGGAAAGGTACAGCTTCGCGACGGTAGAACCGGACAGAAGTTTGACAGCCCTACAACAATCGGACACATGCATTACCTTAAGCTCCACCACCTCGTTGACGATAAGATCCACGCTCGTTCAACAGGTCCTTACTCACTGGTAACACAGCAGCCTCTGGGTGGAAAAGCTCAGTTCGGTGGACAGCGTTTCGGAGAGATGGAAGTTTGGGCACTTGAGGCTTACGGTGCAGCTTATACACTTCAGGAAATCCTTACAGTTAAGTCTGACGATGTTATCGGTCGTGTTAAGACTTACGAAGCAATCATCAAGGGAGACAACATCCCTGAGCCAGGCGTGCCTGAGTCATTCAAGGTTCTTTTGAAAGAGCTCCAGTCACTTGGTCTGGATATCAAGGTTCTTCGCGAGGACAATACTGAGGTAGAGATCATGGAGAGCGTTGATTACACAGATTCTGATTACCGCTACGAGATTGAAGGCGATACATCAGGACGCGATTACAAGCAGGAGTCATTTGAAGCTAACGGCTTTACAAAACAGAGTTTCAACGATGAAGGCGAACTCGAAGATGAGCAGGTAGATGATTTTGATTCTGATGAGTCATTTGAGGACGCTGAAGAGTCTTTTGACGAGTAATTGATTAACCGATAATTAACGACTACTTACAGAAAAGAGGTTAACGAATGTCTGATTCAACTATGAATAAAGCAATAAATGAAGCTTCAAGTGGTAGACCATCACAGCAGCAGACTTATCAGCCTATGACCTTTGATTCAATCAAGATTGGCCTTGCATCTCCTGAGAAGATCAGGAGCTGGGCCCACAAGGTTGATGAGGAGAACAGAGGTGAGGTAACAAAGCCTGAGACCATCAACTACAGAACACTTAAGCCTGAGAAGGACGGTCTGTTCTGCGAAAGAATCTTTGGACCAACCAAGGATTGGGAGTGCCACTGCGGTAAGTATAAAAAGATTAGATATAAGGGCGTTGTCTGCGACAGATGTGGTGTTGAGATCACAAAGAGCAGCGTACGTCGTGAGAGAATGGGATACATCGAGCTCGCAGCTCCTGTATCACACATTTGGTACTTCAAGGGAATTCCCAGCAGAATGGGACTTATCCTTGACCTTTCACCCCGTGTACTTGAGAAGGTTCTTTACTTCGCTTCCTATATAGTACTTGATCCAGGTGATACAACACTGGAGTACAAGCAGGTTCTCTCAGAGAAAGAGTTCCAGGATGCAAGAGAAGAGTTCGGCAGCAAGTTCCGTGCAGGAATGGGTGCTGAGTCAATTAAGGAACTTCTTCAGGCTATCGACCTTGAGGCTGAGTACAAAGAGCTCAAGGAAGGCCTTGATACATCAAGCGGACAGAAGAGAGCAAGAATCATCAAGAGACTGGAAGTTGTAGAAGCTTTCAGAGAGTCAGGTAATGACCCTGCATGGATGATCATGGATTGCATTCCTGTAATCCCACCGGATCTTCGTCCTATGGTACAGCTTGACGGTGGACGTTTTGCTACATCAGATCTTAACGATCTTTACAGAAGAATTATCAACAGAAATAACCGACTTAAGAGACTTCTTGATCTCGGTGCTCCTGACATCATCGTTCGTAACGAGAAGAGAATGCTTCAGGAAGCTGTTGATGCACTTATCGATAACGGTAGAAGAGGAAGACCTGTTACCGGACCCGGAAACAGAGCTCTTAAGTCTCTTTCAGACATGCTCAAAGGTAAGAGCGGACGTTTCCGTCAGAACCTTCTTGGTAAGCGTGTTGACTATTCAGGACGTTCCGTTATCGTTGTAGGACCTGAACTTAAGATTTATCAGTGTGGTCTTCCTAAGGAAATGGCTATCGAGCTGTTCAAGCCTTTCGTTATGAAGGAGCTTGTATCCAGAGGAATTTCACAGAATATCAAGAATGCAAAGAAGCTTGTAGAGCGTCTTGATGAGCAGGTTTGGGATGTTCTTGAGGATGTTATCAAAGAGCACCCTGTAATGCTTAACCGTGCTCCCACACTTCACAGACTTGGTATTCAGGCCTTTGAGCCAATTCTTGTAGAAGGTAAGGCTATTAAGCTTCATCCTCTTGCATGTACACCTTTCAACGCCGACTTCGACGGTGACCAGATGGCTGTTCACCTTCCATTGTCAGTAGAGGCTCAGGCTGAGTGCAGATTCCTTATGCTCTCACCTAACAACTTACTTAAGCCTTCAGACGGTGGCCCAGTAAACGTACCTACACAGGATATGGTACTTGGTATTTACTACCTTACACAGGAGAGACCCGGAGCCCTTGGTGAGGGTAAGTGCTTCAAGAGTGTTGACGAAGCTATCCTTGCTTACGAAAACGGATATATCACACTTCAGACTAAGATCAAGATCAGAATGGAGAAGGTTAACGCCGAAGGCGAGACTGTATCCGGTCTTGTAGAGTCTACACTTGGAAGATTCCTGTTCAATGAGATCATTCCTCAGGATCTTGGATACGTAGACAGAAGTGTACCTGAGAACTACCTTAAGCTTGAAGTTGACTTCATGGTTGGTAAGAAACAGCTTAAGCAGATTGTTACCAAGATGATCAATACTCACGGAACATTTGCTACTGCTGAGGTTCTTGATAACATCAAGGCTACAGGTTACCACTACTCAACACGTGCTGCCATGACAGTTTCTATCGCTGATATGACAGTGCCTGAGCAGAAGCAGCAGCTTCTTGATGAAGCACAGGCTACAGTTGATGCTATCGCAGCTAACTACCGCAGAGGTCTTATTACAGACGAGGAGCGTTACAGCGAAGTTGTTAATACATGGATGGACACAGATAAGAAGCTCACAGAGGAGCTGCTTGCAGGTCTTGATAAGTACAACAACATCTACATGATGGCTGACTCCGGTGCCCGTGGTAGTAACCAGCAGATCAAGCAGCTGGCAGGTATGCGTGGACTTATGGCTGATACAACAGGACGTACAATCGAACTTCCTATCAAGTCAAACTTCCGTGAAGGACTTGACGTTCTGGAGTACTTCATGTCAGCTCACGGTGCTCGTAAGGGACTTTCTGATACAGCTCTTCGTACAGCCGATTCAGGATACCTTACACGTCGAATGGTTGACGTATCACAGGAACTTATCATTCGTGAGGTTGATTGCTGTGAAGGCAAGGAAGTAATTCCCGGCATGACAGTTAAGGCCTTCGTTGATGGAAAAGAAACAATCGAGCCACTTGAGGACAGAATCACAGGAAGATATGCATGTGAGACCATCAAGGACAAGGACGGAAACGTAATTGTTAAGAAGAATCACATGATCACTCCTTCTCGTGCAGCTAAGATCCTTTCAGTTGGCGTTAACAGTAAGGGCGGCCCGGTAGAGGCAGTTAAGATCAGAACAATCCTTACATGCCGTTCACACAACGGTATCTGTGCTAAGTGCTACGGCGCTAACATGGCAACAGGTGAGGCTGTTCAGGTCGGTGAGGCAGTAGGTATCATCGCTGCTCAGTCAATCGGTGAGCCCGGTACACAGCTTACAATGAGAACCTTCCACACCGGTGGTGTTGCCGGTGGTGATATCACACAGGGTCTTCCCCGTGTAGAGGAGCTTTTCGAGGCAAGAAAACCTAAGGGACTTGCTATTATCTCAGAGCTTGACGGACATGTTGAGATCAGAGATACAAAGAAGAAGCGTGAGGTTGTCGTAACTAACGACGAGACAGGTGAGTCAAAGGCTTACCTCATCCCTTACGGATCACGTATCAAGGTTCTTGATGATACAAACATCGAGGCCGGTGATGAACTCACAGAAGGTTCAGTAAATCCTCATGATCTTCTCAAGATCAAGGGAATCCGTGCAGTACAGGATTATCTCCTCAGAGAAGTTCAGAGAGTATATCGTCTTCAGGGTGTTGATATCTGCGACAAGCACATCGAGGTTATTGTTCGTCAGATGCTCAAGAAGGTAAGAATCGATGAGAGCGGAGATACAGATTTCCTTCCCGGAACTCTTGTAGATGTTCTTGATTTCGAGGACAGCAACGAGGCTCTTATCTCAGAAGGCAAAAAGCCTGCTGAAGGAAAACAGGTAATCCTCGGAATTACCAAGGCAGCTCTTGCTACCAACTCATTCCTCTCAGCTGCTTCCTTCCAGGAGACAACCAAGGTTCTTACAGATGCAGCTATCAAGGGTAAGGTTGATCCACTTATCGGACTTAAAGAGAACGTTATCATCGGTAAGCTGATTCCTGCCGGAACCGGAATGAAGAGATACAGAAGCACAGCACTTAATACTGATGCAAACTTCAAGGATCCCGAGAAGCTCATTCTCAAGAAGAGAAGAAGAGATTTCGATGATGACAGACTTGAAGGCGCTAAGGTTGTTGATGATGCTGATGATATGGATGATTCCGATATCGAGGAGTAATCCGAGGTTGTCATAAAAATTTTAGTTGACAACAAAAATAAAGAAATATATAATTCATAATTGCGTGTATTGACAAAGGGGTAATTATGCCCCTTTGTCTTATGCATATATCAAAATAGGAGGTAAAAAGAATGCCAACATTTAACCAGTTAGTTAGAAAGGGTCGTCAGACATCTGTTAAGAAGTCTACTGCTCCTGCTCTTCAGAAGGGCTTCAACTCTCTTCACAAGAAGGCAACAGCAACAGCTTCTCCTCAGAAGCGTGGTGTCTGCACAGCTGTTAAGACAGCTACACCTAAGAAGCCTAACTCTGCTCTGAGAAAAATCGCCAGAGTACGTCTTTCTAACGGTATCGAGGTTACAAGCTACATTCCTGGTGAGGGACACAACCTTCAGGAGCACAGCGTTGTTCTCATCCGTGGCGGAAGAGTAAAGGATCTGCCTGGTACAAGGTATCACATCATCAGAGGTACTCTTGATACAGCAGGCGTAGCCGACAGAAAACAGGCTCGTTCTAAGTATGGCGCTAAGAGACCTAAAGCAGCCAAGAAGTAATTTAACAACAGATCTAATTTTTTAAAGTGTTGGTGTTCTATTCTATATAAAGAAGTAAGATACCGCACGTACACTAAATTAGTGAGTACCGATGATTGTAGTAAGCAGTGATTTATTACTATCATTGCAATTCTAAAGGAGGGAAGAACCGTGCCGCGTAAAGGACATATTGTAAAACGTGACGTATTAGCGGATCCTTTATACGATAACAAGGTTGTAACCAAGCTTGTCAACACAGTTATGCTTGATGGCAAGAAGGGCGTTGCCCAGAAGATCGTATACGGAGCATTCGCACAGGTAGAGGAGAAGGCTGGAAAGCCTGCTCTTGAAGTATTCGAGGGAGCCATGAACAACATCATGCCTGCTCTCGAGGTAAAAGCTAGACGTATTGGTGGTGCTACATACCAGGTTCCTATCGAGGTTAGACCAGATAGACGTCAGGCTCTTGCTCTTCGTTGGCTTGTTAATTTCTCACGTGCTAGAGGCGAGAAGACAATGGTTGACAGACTCGCTTCAGAGATTATGGATGCATACAACAATACTGGTGCAGCTGTAAAGAGAAAAGAAGACATGCACAAGATGGCAGAAGCAAACAAGGCATTCTCACACTACAGATTCTAATCTTTATCTGAATGTGAGTTGACTATGGTTTAATTATTATAGGAGGAAATACCTTTGGCTGATAGACAATACCCATTGGAGAGAACTAGGAACATCGGTATCATGGCTCATATTGATGCTGGTAAGACTACTCTTACAGAGCGTATTCTTTACTATACCGGTGTTAACTACAAGATTGGTGAGACCTACGAAGGTACTGCTACCATGGACTGGATGGAACAGGAGCAGGAGCGTGGTATCACAATCACATCTGCAGCTACAACTTGCCACTGGACACTTCAGGAGAACGGTAAGGCTAAGCCAGGTGCTTTAGAGCATCGTATCAATATCATTGATACTCCTGGTCACGTAGACTTCACTGTTGAGGTTGAGCGTTCACTTCGTGTACTTGATGGTGCAGTTGGAGTATTTAGTGCTAAGGAAGGCGTTGAGCCTCAGTCTGAGAACGTATGGAGACAGGCTGATGGATTTAATGTTCCTCGTATGGCATTCATCAACAAGATGGATATCATCGGCGCTAACTATTACGGAGCTGTTGAGCAGATCCGTAACAGACTTAAGAAAAATGCTATTATGATTGAAATCCCTATCGGAGCTGAGGATCAGTTCCAGGGAATTATCGATCTTTTCGAGATGCAGGCTTACATTTACAACGATGATAAGGGCGAGGATGTTACTATTGGTGAGATCCCTGCTGAACTCAAGGATGACGCTGAGCTTTATCACGGCGAACTCGTTGAGAAGATCTGCGATCTTGATGAAGACCTTATGATGCAGTACCTTGAGGGTGAGGAGCCTTCAGTTGCTGATCTTAAGGCAGCACTTCGTAAGGCAACTTGCGAGTGTAAGGCTTTCCCTGTTTGCTGTGGTTCAGCTCACAGAAACAGAGGTATCCAGAAGCTTATTGATGCTGTTATCGAGTTCATGCCTTCACCTCTTGATATCCCTGCTTGTAAGGGTACAGATATGGAAGGTAATGAGATCGAGGTTGAGTCAACAGATGATGGCCCATTCGCAGCTCTTGCATTCAAGATTGTCAGCGATCCTTTCGTAGGAAAGCTTGCATTCTTCCGTGTATACCGTGGAACAGCTAATTCAGGTTCTTACGTACTTAACAGTACTAAGGACAGCAAGGAGCGTCTTGGACGTATCCTTCAGATGCATGCTAACAAGAGATCAGACCTTGATAAGGTATATTCAGGTGATATCGCTGCTGCTGTTGGTCTTAAGAACACAGTAACAGGTGATACTCTCTGTGATGAGAAGAACCCTGTTATCCTTGAGTCAATGGAGTTCCCTGATCCCGTTATCGAGCTTGCTATCGAGCCTAAGACTAAGGCTGGTCAGCAGAAGCTTGATGAGGCTCTTATGAAGCTTGCTGAAGAGGATCCTACATTCAGAGCTCATACAAATCCTGAGACAGGTCAGACAATCATCGCTGGTATGGGTGAGCTTCACCTTGATATCATCGTTGACAGACTTCTTAGAGAGTATAAGGTTGAGGCTAACGTTGGTGCACCTCAGGTTGCTTACAGAGAGGCCCTTACAAAGGCTGTAGACGTTGAGTCTAAGTATGCTAAGCAGTCCGGTGGACGTGGTCAGTACGGACACTGTAAGGTTCGTTTCGAGCCTATGGATGCTAACGGCGATAACCTTTACCAGTTTGATAGCGAAGTTGTTGGTGGTGCTATTCCTAAGGAATTCATCCAGCCAATCAGCGAAGGTATCGAAGAGGCTATGAAGGCCGGAACACTTGGTGGATATCCTGTTGTTGGTGTACATGCTACAGTTTACGACGGATCATACCACGAGGTAGACTCATCTGAGATGGCATTCCACATTGCCGGATCTATGGCATTCAAGGATGCTATGCAGAAGGGAGCACCTGTTCTTCTTGAGCCTATCATGAAGGTTGAGGTTACTATGCCTGAGGAGTACATGGGAGATGTTATCGGTGACGTTAACTCTCGTCGTGGACAGGTTGAAGGTATGGATGATCTTGGCGGCGGAAAGATCGTAAGAGCACATGTGCCTCTTGCTGAGATGTTCGGCTATGCTACAGACCTTCGTTCAAGAACTCAGGGACGTGGTAACTACTCAATGTTCTTCGAGAAGTATGCTCCGGTTCCTAAGAATGTTCAGGATAAAGTTCTTTCAAATAAGGGCAACTGATCATTAAATTAATAGAAAAGTCCCGTGAAATCATAGTTAACGCTTGATTTCACGGCAAACTTTTAATATAATCGATATAGTCGGTTAAATTATGTATGAAAATGTTTATTAACAACATTTCACCTTAAGGAGGATATTTAAAAATGGCAAAAGCTAAGTTTGACAGAAGTAAGCCACACGTAAACATTGGTACAATCGGACACGTTGACCATGGTAAGACAACTCTTACAGCAGCTATCACAACTGTTCTTGCTGACAGAGGATTTTCACCTGCTGTTGCATTTGATCAGATCGATAAGGCTCCAGAAGAGAAAGAGCGTGGAATCACAATTAACTCTGCTCACATCGAGTACGAGACAGCTAACAGACACTACGCTCACGTTGACTGCCCTGGCCACGCTGACTACGTTAAGAACATGATCACAGGTGCAGCTCAGATGGATGGTTCTATCCTCGTTGTTGCTGCTACTGACGGTGTTATGGCACAGACTAAGGAGCACGTTCTTCTTGCTCGTCAGGTTGGTGTTCCTTACATCATCGTATTCATGAACAAGTGCGATATGGTTGACGATCCTGAGCTTCTTGATCTCGTAGAGATGGAGATCAGAGACCTTCTTACAGAGTATGAGTTCCCTGGAGATGACACACCTATCATCCGTGGTTCAGCTCTTAAGGCTCTTGAGGATCCTAAGTCTGAGTGGGGCGACAAGGTTATGGAGCTTATGGATACAGTTGATTCATACATTCCTGAACCTACTCGTGAGACAGATAAGCCTTTCCTTATGCCTGTTGAGGACGTATTCACAATCACAGGACGTGGAACAGTTGCTACAGGTAGAGTAGAGAGAGGTCACCTTAACCTCAACGACGAAATCGAAATCGTTGGTATTAAGGAAGAGACATCTAAGTCTGTATGTACTGGTATCGAGATGTTCAGAAAGACTATGGACTACTGCGAGGCTGGTGACAACGTAGGACTTCTTCTCCGTGGTGTTGACCGTGATGGTATCCAGAGAGGTCAGGTTGTAACAAAGCCTGGCACAGTAACATGCCACACAAAGTTCACTGCTGAGGTTTACGTTCTTACTAAGGACGAGGGTGGCCGTCATACACCTTTCTTCACAAACTACAGACCTCAGTTCTACTTCAGAACAACTGACGTTACAGGTGTCTGCAACCTCCCTGATGGTGTTGAGATGTGCATGCCTGGTGACCACGTAACAATGTCTATCGAGCTTATTCACCCTATCGCTATGGAGCAGGGTCTTAAGTTCGCTATCCGTGAGGGTGGACGTACAGTTGGATCAGGTAAGGTTGCTACAATCGTTGAGTAATTCTTATCAGATTGCATGATCACTGAATTTATAAAGAGCTTCAAGCCTTGTGCTTGGAGCTCTTTTTTGTTTGCGTAAAGGTATCGAAATATTTAGTACCGTTGCCATGAAAGCTATATTTTGATCTAAAAGTGAAAAAGTGACTAAGGAATCTCTTTTTCATGTTCTTAGACACTATTTACCCCTCATTTATCCTAGTTCTTAGAGTTACAAGTGACTATGATGTGTTTATATCATTTTCTTAGTCACTTTTTCCATTGAGAATTGTAAGAAAAAGGACAAAAATGTTGACTAAATCACATCCAAATACCTATTTGAGTCATTTTCAAGAAAAATGCAGGGATAAGGGTGATAATGCAAACCACTTTCTGCATGGATATAATGATAGATGAGATTTTGTAAAACCGTATCTTAATTTCCGAGCTATAATCTTGTTCTAATTATGATATGATTTAAGCATGTGTCTGAGGGAGACATGAGTGAAATTTGTTGGGGGATAACCGTATGCTAAGAATTGAAAAGATAAATGGTAAAAATGTTTGGGATATATTAAAACTATCTGTTAATGATGAGCAGAGAGAATTTGTCGCTGCTAATGATGTCAGTATTATTGAGGCTTATACGACTATCACCAATAATGGTTACGCTTATCCTTTTGGTATTTATGATGACGATACTCCAGTGGGTTTCGTTATGATTGGATATGACAAAGATGACTATTGGGATGATGCACCAGCAATTGCAGACAACAACTATAATCTTTGGCGTCTTATGATAGACAAGAAATATCAGCAAAAGGGTTATGGCAGAAAAGCAATAGAACTTGCTCTTGAATTCATAAAGACATTTCCTTGTGGCAGGGCAGAATATTGCTGGTTATCATATGAACCGGACAATAAAGTGGCAAAAGCTCTTTATGAGTCTTTTGGATTTATAGAGACTGGGGATATGGATGGAGAAGAAATAATTGCTGCTTTGAAATTGTAGAATGCGGAGAGTTTTAGAAAAAACGGTGGTATCGACTAAATGAGAATTGTGCAATAGTCACACATGGTTTCTTCATGTATACCTTGATCAAGGTGATGAAAAAGCAGGGATTTAAGGCAGATAGCGAACATGTTAGTTACAAGAACGGAGAGAAAATTATATTAACACGAGAATAGTAGAAGATTTTGGGGGCAAATCATGACGATAAAATATAGACAAGCGGTCAAAGAAGACGCAGAGCTGTTGGTTAATATATATAATGCTTCATTTTATGATGATTATGTCTTTTATGGGGAGTGCCCTGCTTATGGACAGACAAAAGAACATATGGAACAATCTTTTGAGAATTTTACGAAATACCTCATTTTAGGTGATAATACTCCAATCGGGGCGCTTTCTTTCAAAAACGAAGGAGATGGACGATACTACCTTGGCTGCCTGTGTGTTATACCGGAATATCAAGGAATGGGAATAGGTACAGAGGCATTCAAGTACATGTTATCTGTCTGCTCTGATTGGAAAGAGATAACCTTAGTTACACCTGCTGACAAGCGTCGGAATGTTAAGTTCTACACTGAGAAATGTGGGTTCAGTTTAGGAGAAAAAAGGATGGATGGGAACGTAGAGATTGTAACCTTTTATATGAATCGATGAACCCGTTGGAAGATATGATAATAAGGCAGTAAATGAGCCACTGACTCCGTCCCCGGGGTTCAAAAAATGAGCCCTTGACTCCGCCCCCGGGGATCATTAATCTTGTATAGGGGGATTAATGGTTAAGGAGTGGAGTGTTATGAAAACAAGGATTGTTGGAATAGTTCTTTTGGGCATGCTTACACTATCTGCATGCTCTTCTCAAAATGAGGTAATATCGGAACAGAATATAGAGGATCAGGCAGCGGTAGATACAAGCGAAGAGACTGATGAAGAAACGCAGCAGAAGATGCATGAGAATCAGCTGCTTTATAAGTTTATTGGTCTGGCTGAGGATACATTTCCGGAGAAGATCCAGAGGGCGCTTTACTGGCAGGACAGAGAGTGTAGCGAGACGCTGATGGGAACTGTGATGGTTCCAATCCTGGATGAGAACGGAATGCAGGATATGAACTGGTTTTGCGATGATATATGCGAGTGGATGGAGATATGTCTGTCGGAGATTCCGTATGATGAAGCTCCGTGGCTGTATAAGGAGATTATCATAAGCATGTATCCTTCAAAAGAGTCTTTTGACCCGTCTCCGTATATCAGCGGAGGGTATGACAGAGAGGCTCTGTACGAAGGCTTGTACAGCTTTCTGGATGAGAAGCTGAATGCTACAGATTATCAGGTTATGATACCTGCAGATTATGAGAAGCTTGCATTTGAGGATGACGGCAGCGGAGAAGGGTACGAGGACTATGAAGCGGAGTGCTCCTATACAACCGCGGATGGAATCACATATGGAATGATACCTGTCGACAGGGCAGCAGGAAGCAGTTACTACGTGCTTACAGCCAAGAGAGACAGCGACGGAAAGGTTGTGCTGGTCAATGACGATCCCTACTGCGGAAGCGGCGGAGCAGCGAGCTGGATTGAGTTTATTGATGATACCAATCTTGGATTTTCATGCCTTACCTATAACGGAGGAGATGACGCTCTTCTCTACAGAACGGCGGACGGAGGAAGGTCTTTTACCCAGATAAATTACCCTTCAGCCAAGGTCAAACTGGCAGATGGAAGCATCTATAACCCATTCACAATTCCTGAAAAGGTCTGGAAAGATGGCGAGGATCTCTATATGCTGGTGGGGCAGAGCCAATATTCTGGGGATTATTATAACGAGGAGCTTGAAAAGCACCCATCGGGGCTTTACGTATCTCATGATGATGGGATTAGTTTTGAATATATTGGTGAGCAGTAAAATCAGAGAACACTAATCTACGGAAAATAGAGTATAATTATTCTATGGATGCAAACATAGAATATGCGATTCTATATCTTGAACTGAATCTGTTTTCTCTGATACTGATATGGATCATCCTTCACAAAACGCGGGGACTATCCAAGATGGTGGCTCAGAGAAATTTTGTCATGTCCATCATATCGGAGATGGTTTTCTTCATTTCGGACACCTGGTCTCAAATGGTGCTTAATCATGTTATTCCGGGCGATGGAAGGATTCTTGTTGCCTGTAAGACTGTCTATTTTTTCGCTACATCAAGCATGTGCTTCTTTTGGTTTCTATATTTTGAACTTATCCGTGATACAAGTTTTGCCAAGGATATGAGAAGGGTCAGGCAGTCAGCAATACTCATGTGGCTCATGGGTATTTTGCTCTTGGGCAATCTTTTTGGCAAATATCTGTTTTATTTTGGTGATGACGGAACATATCACAGAGGACCACTGTTTATTCTTACTTATGTATTGTCATATTCATACATTGCCCTGGCATGGATCAGGATCATTCTAAACATCATCAGAAAAGACACTAAGCAGGATAAAAAAGTACTGATCCGGCTACTTCTTTTTCCGGTTGCGCCGGGTGTGGCTGGAATCATACAGTTTATCTATCCCAGATTACCTGTAGCCTGCGTGGCTATGTCTCTGGCGACGCTTGTGCTGTATCTTATATGGGTTGATGAGCTGATTTCACTTGATCCGCTCACCGGTCTCAATAACAGGAAACAGCTTAATCTTTCCTTTGAGCAGCTAAAGAGGGGCAAGGGCGAGCAGGAAAAGATATATCTCCTTTTGGTAGATGCTAATCATTTCAAACACATCAACGACACCTATGGACATCTGCAGGGAGACAACGCTCTTAAACTGATTGCTAAGGCACTGCGCGAAGGCTGCAAGCACTCAGGGCGTCGGGCTATCATTGCAAGGTATGGCGGTGATGAATTTGTTGTTTTGGCCTCTTCAGAAGGTGGTGCGACAAACGAGGAGCTAAAGAACAACATAAATGCAAGGCTTGCGGAACTTGCAGAGGAGGAAAAGCTTCCATTTGACCTGACAATCAGCATAGGTATTGCTGACCTGGATGATGATGATTCGTTAAAAGACCTGATTGAGAAGGCCGACGCTGCTATGTATGATGAGAAAAAGAAAGGATTATGATCATGCGACTTACAGAAAAATTTCTGTAAGTCGTATTTTTTTGCAGACTTTTATGTGCGTGATTCGTTATATTATATGAGGAGAGCGAAATAAAGGAAAAAAAGATGGGGAAAACAGATTCTAAGGAAAAGTTAATAGAGCTGATGAGCACGTACAAGAATCTTGTTTTCTCTGTATGTCTTAAGCTGACCGGTGATTATTTTGCCGCGGAGGATATCACGCAGGAAACCTTTATTTCGGCCTATGAACATATAAATGAGTTCGATGGTTCTTCAGAAAAGGCCTGGCTGTGCAGGATTGCAAGCAACAAGTGCATCGACTACTTAAGGGCAGCTGAGAGACGGGCTGTGGCGACTCCAAATGATGAGCTGCCACAAACTCAAGGGTCAGGACGGGACGGACCATTGGAACAGTTCGTTGCAGCAGACATCATGGAGGCTTTCAGAAACAGCTGCGATGGACTTTCGGAACCATACAGGACGCCGGCTAAGCTCCATTTTGAAGAGGGCCTTACGGCAAAAGAAATCTCGATTCGAATCGGGGTACCACTTAAGACTGTACAGTCGCATATCTACAGAGCGCGAGAAATGCTAAAGAAAACTATAAGGAAGGAGGACCTACTTGCATGAGCGATAAAGATAAGATAATACCCTATCTAAGCGATGATGAGCTGAGCAAACTGATCATGGATGTAGAGGGAAAAGAGCTTGTTCAGGCACCGGCAGGTATCGAGAGAAAAGTTTTATCTTTCGTAGAGCACAAGAAGCGCAGGAAAACAGTAGAGTTCAGTACATACTGCTTGCGTGTCGCATTTGCGGTAGCTGCAGCAATTGCCATTGTCTGCATAGTTCCTTTCATTCCTGAAACAAAGGTGGGCATTCCGTCAAGAGAGGAAGCTGTCTTAACAAGAAATGTAGTATCAAGAGAAGAAGTCCTATCAAGCAGACCTGCCCCTACCAAAGAAGAGGTTTTACAGAAAAACTCTAATACAGGTCATTTGGAAGAAACAGAAGCTTTTATACAGTCGCATATTAAAAACTGGTTTGAGTAAAGTTGGAGGTATATACAATGAAACAGAAAAAGAAGAACAGATTTTTTACATTTTTATTTTCATTCCTGCCCGGAGCAGCAGAGATGTACATGGGATTCATGAAAAACGGCTTTAGCCTGATGCTGTTTTTCCTGTTGCCCTTCGCACTGGTCGTTATTTATGGAGGTCTTGATTTCCTGATGCCAATCTGCGCAGTAATGTGGTTCTATGGATTCTTCCATGCAAGAAATTATGCGGGTATGGATGATATGACCTTTGATGCAATGACAGACAAATATATCTGGGAAGAGTTCTCAGACCTTAACTTCAGTAAGGTTTCAGGTAAGACTGCTAAGAAATGGATCGCAGCAGCTCTCATCGTGATCGGCGCAGCCCTAATCTGGGATTATTTCTCCGGTATACTGTATCGTCTGATCCCTGAAGGATACTGGGATGATATCTATCCTGCACTTAGCAATATTCCTCAGGTGGTAATCTCTATCCTTATGGTTATTGTAGGTATCAGGATGGTAGTAGGTAAGAAAAAAGAGCTGGATACCACATCTGATGCAGATGTAAAGCCTATTGCAGATATTGCTCAGATAGAGGATAAGAGCCTTAATTCAAAGGAGGCGTGATATGGAGATTGTAAGAACCCATAGAGTGGGATCCATAACCACCGGATTTGCGTTTATTGCATTCGGAGTTATGTTTATACTTCACTTGTTCTTAAGCGTAATAAGCTATGATGTGATATTTAAGCTGTGGCCTTTGATTCTTATAGGGCTTGGCGTTGAAGTACTGGCATCAAATCTTAAACCCGAAAGTGTTGTCTATGATAAGGCAGCCATAGTTCTTATGTTTTTCCTGGCGTTCTTTGCAATGTGCATGGCCGGAGCGGATCTGATGTTTCAGCATTTTACATTCAGCCAGATGTTTTAAGTAAATTGGATATAGAGTCAGTGAGTCAGTGGGGACGTTTCTCACTGACTCTTTTTTATTTTTTGAAAATAGTGCTTGACACATAATACTATGTGACATATAGTATTGTGTAACAGGAGGTAATGCGATGGAAAATCAAATGAAGCGAGGACTTTTGGATGTATGTGTTCTGGCTGCCATCAAGAGTGAAGACTCCTACGGATATCAGATAGTCAAGGATATGAGTTCATACGTAGAGATATCGGAGTCAACTCTTTACCCTATACTTCGACGCCTGGAGAATCAGCAGCTCTTAACGGTCAGATCGGCTGAGCATAACGGAAGGCTAAGGAAGTATTACCACATAACGGATGCAGGACTTTCCAGACTTAAGGCATTTGAGGAAGAGTGGAAGGAACTGATGAAGATCTATGAATTTGTGACGAGGGAGGATGCGCATGAATAAGACAGAGTTTGTAAATCAGCTCTCCGCAGGGCTGATGGGGCTTTCACAGGAAGATATCAAGAGATCTGTGGACTTTTATACAGAGATGATCGATGACCGCATAGAAGACGGAATGCCTGAAGAGGAAGCGGTTGCGGCACTTGGAAGTATAGAAGAGATAAGAGGCAAGATCCTTGAAGAGATTCCGATAACAAGGATTGTAAAAGAGAAGATCACACCGAAGAGATCATTCAAAGCATGGGAGATCATTCTGCTGATCTTGGGATCGCCGGTTTGGCTTCCGCTGCTTCTATCATTTATTGTTGTTTGTCTGGTGCTGTATCTGTGCTTCTGGATAATAATTCTTTCTCTTTATGTGATAGATCTTTCGGTATTCGTAAGCGGAATTGCAGGAGTTATCGGAGCTATTATTCAGACAGGAGGCGTACCGGTAATGACATTCTTTATCGGATGCGGAATGGCGCTGATTGGACTTGGGATTTTGCTGTTCTTTGGATTTAATCAGGTGACAAGAGGAATGCTGTTTTTGAGCAAGAAAATGGCGGTTGGTATAAAGAAGATGTTTGTAGGAGGTAAATCTGATGAGAGTTGAGAAGAAGATGGCGATAATTGTAGCATCAATGCTGCTTATTACAGGACTTGTAATGGCTGCTGCATCATTCAGAGCAGCTGCTGGAGATATTAAGGAATCTGTTATACATAATCAGTACGAAGCAGTAACTAAAGACATTACAGAGAATTTTGAGAATATTGATATAGATTTAGGTGATCAGAATCTTGAGTTCAAAAAGTCCGATAACAACAAGTCTTATCTTATCTGTGGCGAGAACGACAATGTCAAGTTCAATGTTTCTGTAAGTGGCAAGACTTTGAAGATTGAAGAAAAATTTGATAGTCGTGTTATGAATCTCGATGGGCTCTTTTCAGTTAACGATTTCACCTCACAGCTTTATCTTCCTGAGGATGAATACCAGAACCTTAAGATCCACATCGGAAGCGGAGACATCAAGATGGAGGATGCATTTACTTTCCGGGATGTTAACGTAGCAATGGGAAGCGGAGATGGATATATCTTCAAGGTTAAGGCAGATGAGATAAATGCAAAGCTTGGCAGCGGACAGCTTTGGCTTGCGGAATCAAGATGTAAATCAGCTAATATCACTGTAGGAAGTGGAGATATTTCCGTAGAAAATCTTGAATGCTCCAGAGACTTTTTTGCAAAATCCAGCAGCGGCAAACTGTTCCTGACAGATGTGATCGCTTCAGCATCCATGGAAGCTTCTACAGGAAGCGGTGATATTTTCTTAAAGAGGTGTGACAGTCTTGGAATGAACTTCAAGACAGGAAGCGGAGATATTACAGGATCTGTTAAGACAGCCAAATCCTTTGATGCTAAGGCCGGCAGCGGTGATGTGAATGTACCGGGTGATGGAAACGGCGGAAATTGTGTGATCAGAACCGGGTCCGGAGATATTGATATAGTAGTTGAAAACTGAAAATGAACCCTGGGGACGGAGTCCCTAGGGTTCATTTATGCTTTCTCAGCCAGTTTGCCCTTAGCAAGTATTGCCAGGTGCTGAGTAGCTCTTGACATTGCAGTGTACAGGCAGTGGTCGCCTATCTCATCGCTTGGATAGTTTTCTTCATCGGCATCTGCCAGGATCACGTGGTCGAACTCCAGTCCCTTGGCAAGAGCAAGTTCAATAAGGAAAGCTCCGCTCTCCGGAAGAGCATCCTGAAGAGTTATTTCAGATGGCGCATCTTTTCCGAGAGCAGAAATGATCTTTTCGATGTTAAGAGGATTTCTGCAGATAACAGCAGTAAGCCCCTTCATCTCTGAATATTCTTTTATAAGCTTTTTAAGCTCTGCATAGTACTCTTTGTCAGTACCAAAGGCCTTGCTAAAGGTCTTTTCCCCGGGACGTTTTACTGAGGATACCAGCATTTTCTTGGCATCCGGGAGAATTGCTGCAAACTTGTCCGTGATCTCGGGCGAGCATCTGTAGCTGGTCATAAGAGGCAGCAGGGCAAAAGACTTATTCTCATTTTTCGCAAATTCTTCAATAGCGTCAAAGGTCAGTGTCCCCCTGCGGATTGACTGGAACTCATCTCCCAGCAGCATGAAGCGCGCATTCGGATAATATTTGAAAAGAACCTGAAGCTGAGCCATGGTGTAGTCCTGAATCTCATCAACCATTACATAGCGCATATTTTTATCGCAGATGCCGGTCAGGAGAATCTTGGTGTAAAGCCACTCGGCAGCAGTTATGTCATCTCTCTTAAGAATCCTCTGGGCTACATGCTTAACATTTACCCAGCTGCAATGCCTGATGTTGCTGAGTGCTCCGCCGAAGTCGTTCTCAATAAGGTTTTCCTCGGCCTTCTCGGATCCCGGAGCGCTCTCTGACTCTTCACCGCTATTATTATCCATGTTGCGAAGAGAGTTCTTGGCTCTCTGCTCAAGCTCATCCGATGCAATCTGAATAAGACGAACTCCCATAGGGAACTGGTTGAAGCGCCTTACAACGGAGAGAATATCGCTCTTTGACAGAACGAGCTTTTCTTTCTGCTTAACATCAAAGAAATCATCTTCCTCAGGCACAAGGCTCAGCAGCCCATCCTTTATCTTCTGGAGGCTGTCTGTATCGGTGTAATCCTGTGAGGTGTCGCCACAAGGCACATGGAGCCTCATCAGGAACTCCTGCCAGGTCACGGTTACGGGATTGCTCTCGCCAAGGTCCGGAAGTACGTTGTCGATATAATCCCTGAATACGGGATTGAGTGTCATGAGGCACACCTGGTCCGGGCGCAGGGTATTTCTCTTTTGGTAAAAGAGATATGCAATACGCTGGAGAAGTACGGAAGTCTTGCCACTTCCTGCGATGCCGTCAACAAGAAGAACCGGAACATCCGGGTATCTGATGATGGTGTTCTGCTCCTTCTGAATGGTAGCGGTTATAGCCTGCATCTTGTCGGATCTGGTCTCTGAAAGAGATGCAAGAAGCATCGGGTCTTCAATTGCAACCTGAGTATCAAAATAGGCATTCAGCTTGTTCTTGGTAAGGTCAAACTGCCTGCGGAGCTTAAGGTCCACAGGAATCTCCCTGTCATCCACGGTGTAGTGGGTGTGACCGTTTTCCTGATTGTAGTAAACTTCCGCGATTGGAGATCTCCAGTCGATTATCATTTGTTGATAGCGATTCTCGGAGATGGAAGCTCTGCCGATGTAGTAGCTCTCAGGTTCTTCTGACGGATCGAACTGAAGGGTGACCTTAGCAAAATAAGGTGACTCCAGAAGTTTGGTTATGGTACGCAGACGCTTTCCCAGAGAATTGACCTCTACATTGTAGGAGTCGATATATCTGTTCCAGACTTCAATCTCGCCCAAAGTCTCAAAGGCTGTCTCGTCATCTGCGTAGTCGAAACGGAGGTTGTCGCGGATATCGTTCTTTTCCTCCATAGCCTTCTCATCCAGGGATACGATCTTGTCTTCTAAGTCTTTTCTCATATCCAGGAGCTTGTTATATGTATTGGTTAAGTGCTCTTGTTCCAATTTGAGTTCTTCTTTATTCATAAATTACCTGCCTTGTAAATTCAAAACAAACCTTAGGTTGTCTTTTCAGTATAACATAGATTGGCAAGACATGGGGGAGTCAGTGGGGACGGTTCAGTGTGAGTCAGTGGGGACGTTTCAGTTTGACTCATTTTGTTTCACAAAATGAGTCAAACTGAAACGTCCCCACTGACTCACACTGAACCGTCCCCATTGACTCCCCCATGTCCAATTTTGGCATTGAACAAAAAACAAGCCAAAATGGGGCATTTAATTTTTGCCTGGATTTTCTAAACTATAGTCAGAAGTAGAAAGGGAGGAAATTATGAGATACGGACACTTTGATGAAGCAAACAATGAGTACGTCATTGAAAGAGTTGACCTTCCCACATCCTGGACTAACTACCTGGGAGTGGAGGATATGTGCGCTGTTGTCAACCATACAGCCGGCGGATATCTCTTTTACAAGTCACCTGAGTACCACAGGATCACAAGGTTTAGAGGCAATGCGATTCCCATGGACAGGCCCGGTGACTACATCTACATAAGAGATAATGAGGACGGCGATTACTTCAGCATCTCCTGGCAGCCGGTTGGTAAGCCACTTGATCAGGCAAAGTACACCACCCGTCACGGCATGAGCGTAACCACCTACGAGTGCGAGTACAAAGGCCTTAAGGCAAGCGAGAAACTCAGTATTCCCATAGGAGACAATGCTCTTATCTGGGATGTTGTAATTACTAATCAGAGCGATAAGGAAAGAGATCTCTCTGTCTTTTCCTATGCAGAATTTTCGTATCATCATGTTCCCATAGATAATCAGAATTTCCAGATGAGCCTTTACTGCGCAGGCAGCGAGTACAAGGAAGGTACCATCCTCTATGACCTCTTTTACGAGGAGGGGTATCAGTACTTTACTTCAAACTTTGAGCCCGACGGCTTTGAGTGCCTAAGGGATGAGTTCATCGGAATCTACAACACTGAGACCAACCCAAAAGCGGTCGAGAGGGGGAGTCTTACCGGTTCATTTGAGAAGGGAGGCAACCATTGTGCTTCTCTTCAAAAGAACTTAAGGCTAAAGCCAGATGAATCGGTAAGGCTGATCTATTTCCTCGGAGAGGGCGGATATGCTGAAGCAGACGCTATCAGGGAAAAGTACAAAGACCCTGCAAAACTCGACGCAGCTTACGAAGGCCTTAAGAACTTCTGGCTGGATAAGCAGAGACGCTTTGCGGTAAAGAGTCCTGAGAAGGGTGTGGATGTCATGATCAACACCTGGACCTTATATCAGGCAGAGATAAATGTAATGTTTTCAAGGTTTGCTTCCTTCATCGAGGTGGGCGGAAGAACAGGTCTTGGCTATCGTGATACAGCTCAGGATGCCATGACAGTAATCGCTTCAAACCCGGAAGGCTGCAAGAAGAGAATAATTGAACTTCTTCGCGCTCTTACAAGCAGCGGATACGGAATCCACCTCTTTGAGCCCCGCTGGTTCCTGCCTGAAGAAGAAAAAGAAAAGAAGAAAAAACCCTTCAAGTCTCCCACCGTTATACCCGAGCCAGAGGGTGCATCCAAGGTCCACGGACTTGCGGATGCATGCTCTGACGACGCACTCTGGCTGGTTCCTTCAATAGTTGAGTACGTCAAGGAGACGGGAGATTTTGAGTTCCTCAGTAAAGAGTACGGATACGCCGACGGCGGAACGGGCAGCGTATACGAGCACATGAAGAAGATAGTTCTTTTCTCCCTTAAGGAAGTTGGCGATAACGGAATCTGTAAAGGACTTCGCGCTGACTGGAACGACTGTCTTAACCTTGGCGGCGGAGAGAGTGCGCTGGTTTCATTCCTTCTCTTTAGGGCGCTCATCTGCCTTGAGGAGACGGCTATATATACAGGTGACCTTGCTTTTGCAAAAGAGCTCTCAGAGAAGATCGAAGGTCTCAAAAAAAGCCTCAATGACACCCTCTGGGATGGCGACTGGTACCTGCGCGGCTTTACGAAGTCCGGAAGAAAGATCGGAACCAAGGATAACAAGGAGGGTCAGATCCATCTTGAATCCAACGCCTGGGCAGTGCTCTCCGGCGCAGCAGATGATGATAAGGCAAAAAGAGCTCTCGACTCAATCCACTATAAGCTGGCAACACCTTACGGAATCATGCTCAACGCACCGGTTTACACGGAGCCCGACGATGAGGTAGGATTTGTCACCAGGGTTTACCCGGGACTTAAGGAGAACGGAAGTATCTTTTCCCATCCAAATCCATGGGTATGGTCAGCTGAGTGCAGAATGGGCAACGGCGAGAGAGCCTTTGAATATTACAAGAGCCTGTGCCCGTATTATCAGAACGACAGCATAGAGAAGAGATGGGCAGAGCCATATTCTTACTGTCAGTTCATTTCCGGCAAGGACCATACAACCTACGGAAGGGCACATCACCCGTTTATGACAGGCAGCGGCGGATGGGCATACTTCGCAATGACACACTATATGCTTGGCATAAGGCCGGGATTTGATGAGCTTGTCGTTGACCCGTGCATACCGAAGAGCTGGGATGGCTTTGAGGTTTCAAGAGTCTTCAGAGGTGCAACATACAACATCAGTGTCATCAATTCCGATCACGTAGAAAAAGGTGTAAAGAAGATCTATATCGATGGCAGAGAGGCGTCAAAGATTCCTGTATTTGGCATCGGCGAAGAGCACGCAGTGGATATAGTAATGGGACTAAAGGGGGAAGAGAGATGATCAAATTCGGAACAGGCGGATGGAGAGCTGTCATAGGTGACGGCTTTACCAAGGAGAATGTTCAGATCCTGGCAAGTGCCATGGCAGCCAAGATGAAAGATGAGAACGTGGCGGATAAGGGAATCGTACTTGGTTACGACAGAAGGTTTTTATCAAAAGAGGCTATGCAGTGGGCAGGAGTCGTGTTCGCAGCAGCAGGAATAAAGGCCAGCCTTATCAATAAGTCAAGCCCGACACCTCTTGTTATGTTCTATGTTATGAAGCATGATCTTCCCTATGGAATGATGATAACAGCCAGCCACAATCCGGCTATTTACAACGGCATCAAGCTCTTTACCGCAGGCGGAAGAGATGCAGATGAAGAGCAGACAAGGCAGGTCGAGGAGTATATCGATAAGGTGACTCTCCCTGTTCTTTCCATGGAATATGAGGATGCCAAGGCAGCAGGCCTTATTGAAGAGTTCTATCCTATCAACGAATACATCGACAACATCCTGGACAGGATCGATGTGGAAGCGGTTAAGAAGGCATCCCTCAGAGTTGCGCTTGACCCTATGTACGGCGTAAGTGAGACAGCAATCAAGACCATACTCCTTACAGCGAGATGCGAGATGGAGACCATTCACGGCCGTCACGATACGCTCTTTGGAGGCAAGCTCCCTGCGCCTAATGAGGCAGCCATGAGCCCTCTAAAGACCTGCGTTATCGACAACAGGTGCGACATAGGAATCGCAACAGACGGAGACGCCGACAGGATCGGTGTTGTTGACGACAAGGGAAGATATCTTTCTCCCAATGATATCCTGGTTCTTCTGTATTACTATCTGGTGAAGTACAGACACGAGAGCGGACCGGTTGTGAGGAACCTCTGCACAACTCACATGCTCGACAGGATCGCAGAGAAGTTCGGGGAAAAGAGCTATGAAGTCCCTGTAGGTTTTAAGCACATCTCGGCCAAGATCACCGAGACTGATGCCCTCATAGGAGGCGAGTCCTCAGGCGGACTTACAGTAAGAGGACATATCAACGGAAAAGACGGCGTATATGCAGCTGCACTTCTTGTTGAGATGCTTGCAGTTACAGGCAAGAAGATATCTGAAATGTACGACGATATTCAGGAAGAATTCGGGCGTTTTTACATGCTTGAAGAGAACTTCTCCTTCAGGGCTGAGAAAAAGCCTGAGTACCAGAAGCTCCTCATGGAGGACAAGGTGGTTCCGACCTTCGAGTGTGAGGTGGAGAGGACTTCCTATCTTGATGGCTGTAAGGTATACTTTAAGAATGGGGGATGGATCTGTGTAAGATTCTCAGGTACAGAACCGCTTCTTAGAATTTTCTGCGAGATGCCGGATAAGGCACTGGCAGAGAAGGCAAGTGACGCTTACAAAAATCTGTTGGGGCTTAGTGACTGATGAAAAGAAAGAATTCTCTTAAATGGCAGATGCTTAGAATGCTGGCACTGGGATGGTTTGTGCCTCTTACTGCCATTGTTGTGGCTTTTCTTGTTGTGGTTTCCGGAAGGATCGACAGGCAGAGCCAGAGACTTATAACAACATCTATGGAAAAGGCGGCGGATATCAGTATCCTCCGCCTTTTGGACTGCATTGATTCATCCAAGGATGCATCATATCTTTCCTATATAGGTGACTACTGGGCAGAGTATCAGGAGAGCGGAGATTCCGGAAAGCTCTACAACCAGGTCACCACTTTTTTGTCTGCGCATTATAAGTATGATCCGAGCTTTGACATAACGGTCCTGATGTTTACCGATGAGCCGGGAACTCTTTACTACACGGGTAATACCACGGGAAGAGGAAGTGTATCCAGGTTCAGGTTCTTTAAGGATGAGGTGCAGGAAAAAGCTCTTTCCATATCAGAAGACCTTGATACCAGGACAGAGTTTTTTGCTATGAACGGACACGTATATATGATCAGAAACCTCATCGGAAGAGGGTTTAAGAGATATGCTGTCCTTGTTATGGAGATCAATCCACAGGAGGTATTCGAGAGTTTAAAGAGCGTCTGGGAGTATCGGGGAATGGAAATCTCTTTTAAGGATGAAGTACTTTACAGCGAGGGAAACTACAGCGCATCATCTGACGTTGTAACCTGCACCAGAAAGAGCGTAGACGGCGAGTTTACCTTTTCCGTATCCTACGACGGAACTGCTGTGGGACTTGAGAAAAGACCTATCAACATAACCTTCATGATACTGATAGTATTTTTGGTTCCGCTGATCCTATTGCTTTTCTACTTCTTTAACAGAAGGATCAACAGGCCGATCATCACTCTTACCGAGGCTTCCAAGAAAATCGCCGAGGGCGAATACGGAGAAGTGGTGGCTCAGCCAAAGGGCCAGAGCGGCGAGATTGCAGACCTTACAAAGAACTTCAACAAGATGAGCATCAAGCTGGGAGAACAGTTCAACAAGATCTTCGTTGAGGAGATCGCACTTAGAGATGCCAACATCCACGCCCTTCAGTCCCAGATAAATCCGCACTTCCTTAATAACACTCTGGAGATCATCAACTGGGAAGCAAGGATGAACGGACAGGAGAAGGTATCAAGCATGATCGAAGCGCTCTCTGTAATGATGAGCGCAACCATGGACAGAAACAGGCAGTCACTGATCGCGCTGTCTGAGGAACTTGAGTATGTAAATGCCTATATCTACATAATTAAGTGCAGATATCAGGACAGGTTCATCTACGAAGAACACATTGATAAAGCTCTTTTACATGTAAAGGTTCCAAGGCTCATCATTCAGCCTGTCATTGAAAATGCAGTAGAGTACAGCTACTCGGAGGACGGCGTAAGGAGAGTCAGGATGGAGATAGAAGGCACCTGCGAGGGCGAGAAGGTGGATATGAAGATCCGCATAATAAACCCGGGTGTTCCAAGTGATGATGATTTCGCCAAGATAAAAGAGCTTTTGACGGACGATATGGACATCAAGCCCCTTGAAGAGCGTTCCACCAGGATCGGTATCCGCAATGTCCACAGGAGACTAAAGATGCTCTACGGCTCTGAAAGTAGGCTATCTATTGAAACAGACGGAAACGGAAACACTATCAGCACTATTTTTGTCAAAAATTGACAATTTCAGCAATCCGAATAAAGCTATAGCACTGCTATCCTATAATCAGAAAAAACGTAACACATGCGCATAAGGGTATGCGCAGAAGGGAGAGAAAGTATGAAACTTAAAAATCTGACAGCAGTGCTCATGACAGCAGTTATGACTATTGGTATGGTCGGCTGCGGAAGCACAGCACCCGAGGCACCGGCAGCAGAGGCTCCTGCAGCAGAAGCTCCTGCAGCAGAAGCACCAGCAGCAGAGGCAGAGGCACCGGCTGAGACTACTGAGCCTTCAGGCCCGGTTGAGATCACTGTAACTACTACCTTTGCAGGTGAGGATTCCAATGCACAGAATTACAAGAATGCTGTTGCAGACTGGGAAGCGGCTACAGGAAACACAGTAAGTGATACTTCAGCAACTTCAGATGAGACCTTCAAGACAAGGATCATCACAGACTTTGAGACAGGTTCAGAGCCTGACGTTCTGTTCTTCTTCAACGGAGCAGATGCAAATGATTTCGTTAATGCAGGCAAGGTTGTTTCAATCGATGACATCAGAGCAGAGTTCCCTGAGTATGCATCAAACATGAACGACGACCTCATCGCAGCATCTCCTGCAGATGGCAAAAAGTACGCAGTTCCTGTAAACGGATACTGGGAAGCAATGTTCGTAAACACAGAAGTTCTTGACGCTGCAGGCGTAGCAATGCCCGGCGCAGACTATACATGGGATCAGTTCCTTGAGGACTGCCAGAAGATCAAGGATGCAGGATATGCTCCTATCGCAGCAGCTCTTGGAAACATTCCTCATTACTGGTGGGAGTTTGCAATCTTCAATCAGCAGACACCTGACAACCATCTTGACATCCCCGGCGCAGCAGATGATACAACAGGCGCTCAGTGGGTAGCAGGACTTGAGGATATCAAGGACCTTTATGAGAAAGGCTTCTTCCCTGATAACACTCTTTCAGCAACAGATGATGAGACTTTCGCTATGTTCACAGACGGCAAGGCAGCATTCCTTCTCGACGGTTCATGGAAGGTTGGCGGTATTGTTGGTTCATGCCAGTCAGATCCTGAGGATCCAAGCACAATCGACGCTGACAAGCTCAGCCACTTTGATGTAACTTACTTCCCCGGAAAGGGCAACAGAAAGACCACAGATATGATCGGCGGACTTTCAATGGGTTACTACATCACAACCAAGGCTTGGGAAGATCCCGACAAGAAGGCAGCAGCAGTCAGCTTTGTTGAGCACATGACAAGTGATGAGGTAGTTCCTTTATTCGCACAGCACACAGCTTCAGCTCTTAAGAATGCTCCAGCTGTTGACGAGACACAGTTCAATGCACTTCAGGTTAAGGCTATGGCTATGATGAGTGGTGTTACATCTCTTACAGGCGCTGTACAGGATCTGTTCAACGGTGACTGCAGAGTATCAACATTCGATGGAATGCCTGACATCGTAGTAGGCAACGTTTCTGCAGCAGATGCAGTTCAGGAAGGTATTGATGTCTACAAAGACACATTAGAGTAATTTAGAACTTTATTTCCTTTGAATCCTGTTTCGGCCGGCAATACAATAAGTATTCGCCGGTCGAAATTATAAGAGGGGTTACTTATGTCTAACATATACAAGAGCAAAAAGTATGTCTTTTTATTTCTTGCGCCTGCGTTTCTGTTCATGATCATCTATCTTTACTATCCGTTTTTTGTAAACATATACGGCAGCTTTCGCGGCATCAAGAATCTCGGAACATTCGGAACAAAATGGAATACACCGTGGTATGAAAACTATGTGAAGCTGGTGACAGATCCGGTTGTCAGAACTTCACTGAAAAATACATTTATCATGATCATCGCCACAATCGTGGGACAGGTGGGAATAGCTCTTTTACTGGCTATTCTTGTTGATAATATCGAGAGAGGAACTCAGTTCTTCAGAACTGTTTATTTCTTCCCCATCGTCATTTCCGCTACCGCACTGGGACTTCTCTTTAACCTTATCTTCCTCTATGACAAAGGTATGCTTAACCAGTTCCTTGAGCTCTTTGGACGGACTGAGCTGATAGACTGGAAGGGCGAGAAGCTGGCCATCATGACCATGATGATCCCTGTTGTCTGGCAATATGTTGGCTTTTATTTTGTAATACTTCAGACCGGACTTAACAACATCTCTCAGGAACTCTATGAGTCGGCTGCCATTGACGGCGCCACAAGATTCCAGAGAGTGTGGTATATATCGCTTCCGCTTCTTAGAAATGTTCTGTGTACATGTCTTACCCTGGGAGTTACCGGAGCCCTGAAGGTATTCGATCTTCCATGGACCATGTTCCCCAAGGGAATGCCACTTAAGGAGACCTTCCTTACCGGTACCTACATGTACTATCAGACCATGGAGGCCAAGAACGTTGACTATGGTGCAACCCTTGCGGTTCTTATCGTTGTGCTGGGAGTAGTGCTCTCAAGACTGACAAGGCTGGTATTTAAAGAAAGCGAGGACTTCTGATATGAAAAGAAATAAAGTCGGGCTCGCATGTCTTTATATCCTTCTTAGCGCGTGGGCTCTAACAACCATATATCCTCTGTTCTGGGTTTTGGAAAACTCCTTTAAGGCCAAGGACAAGATCCTTGCAAAGAGCTTTGCTCTGCCGGTAGGTGACCTGTTTACACTTGCTAACTACAAAAGAGCTTTTGACAGACTTGATATCGGACACGCCTATATGAACAGCATATTCATTTCCGGCTGTGTAACAGTTGGAGTTATGATCCTTGCAGGTCTTGCATCTTTTGCTCTTGTAAGATTTGATTTCAAGTTAAAAAAGCTTATGCATACCCTGGTAATTGCAGCAATGATGTTCCCGGTATTCTCCACCATCATTCCTGTTTACACCATGGAATCAAGCTGGCACATAACCAATACATCAAGCTGGATACTCAACATGGTATCCGTTATACTGCCACAGATTGCAGGTAATATGAGCTTTGCTATAATAGTACTCATGGGATATGTACAGTCTCTGCCTCTGGAACTTGAGGAAGCAGCACACCTTGAAGGCTGCTCTATTCCTCAGATCTTCTTCAGGATCGTGGTTCCTCTTGGCAAGCCGTCATTCGTGACCGTAGCAATATTCTCATTCCTCTGGAGTTACAACGATCTGTTTACTCAGATGTTCTTCCTTAGAAGACCCGAGATGCAGGCCATCACAAGGCTTCTTAATGAGCTGACCTCCAAAGAGGGAACCAACTACGGACTGATGGCGTCAGCTGTTACGCTGGTTATCATTCCCGTTATTGTAGTGTATATCTTCCTGCAAAAGTATATAATTAAAGGGATGACAGCAGGTGCCGTAAAGGGTTGAGTATGTATAAAGTACTTATTGTTGATGATGAGCCCGTTATCGCAGAGGGCCTTAAGAAAATAGTTGACTGGGAGAAATACAACTGTGTCGTAGCAGGTACTGCCTCCTCAGGTAAAGAGGGGCTTGCCATGGTAGAAAAGTGCCAGCCGGATATTCTTTTTACTGATATAAGAATGCCGGGTATGGACGGACTTACCATGCTGGCAGCTCTGCGCTCTGAGCACAAGAATCTCCAGGTGATAATCCTTACCGGGTATCGCGACTTTGACTACGCAAGAGAAGCTCTAAATCTTGGCGTGTTCAGATATCTGGTCAAGCCCTCCAAGATGAAAGAGCTTGATGAAGCCATGGAGAGCCTTTCTGAGAGACTTGCCGGTGCTTCTTCATCGGACCAGGAGCCCACTGCGGACGACAACACAACAGCCAACAATTTTATCGTCAAGCAGGCCATCAGCTACATTGAGCAGCACTACAAAGAAAAGCTAACCCTGACTGATGTTGCCGAGAAGGTTTACGTCAGCCACTGGCATTTGAGCAAACTCCTTAACAGTACCGGCAAGAGCTTTTCCGATGTCCTCAACGAGATCAGAATCGAGAATGCAAAAGAGCTCATGGAGGATTCATCACTTCATATAGCCGATATTTCCGACAGAGTGGGCTTTGCCGATACAGCTCATTTCTCAAGGGTATTCAAGAAATACACCGGAATGAGTGCCAATGAATACAGAAACAAATTTTTGAGGTGAAAAGCAGGAATGAAGATTACAGGTGCAAGTGTTTTTGGAGAAGACAGAAATTTTCATGAAAAAGACCTCTATGTAAAAGACGGGCTTATTGCAGATGGCCCTACTGATGGCGAGGAAGTGATTGATGCCACCGGGTGCGCAGCTATTCCCGGACTCATAGACATCCATTTTCACGGAGCAATGGGAGAGGATGTATGCGACGGAAACGCAGAGGCTTTCGAAAAGATTGCTGAATATGAGGTATCACGCGGCGTTACAGCCATATGCCCCGCAACGTTGACACTCCCTGTCGAAGACCTAAAGCACGTGCTATCTCTGGGAGCAGAGTTTGCTGCTAAGGGAAACGATAAGCTATCTGATCTTGTGGGCTTTAACATGGAAGGACCTTTTATAAGCCCTGTTAAAAAAGGCGCACAGAATGCAGAGTTTATAAAGAAGTGCGATCCTGCCATCGTGGATGAGTTTTACGAGGCGTCGAAAGGTCTTTTGAAAATAATAGGACTTGCGCCTGAGGAAAATCCTGACTTTGAGAAATACATTGAAGCCGTAAAAGACAAGGTTATTGTATCTCTTGCACACACGGCTTCGGATTATGAGACAGCCATGAAGGCTTTCGGAGCCGGGGCGTGTCATGCAGTTCATCTCTACAATGCCATGACGGGAATGAGCCACAGAGAGCCCGGAGTTGTTGGAGCTGTGTTTGATTCAAAGCATGTTACGGCAGAGCTTATCTGCGACGGCATTCATATTCATCCGGCAGCTGTGAGGGCAACCTTTGAGATGATGGGACCGGAGAGAATGATTCTTATAAGTGACAGCATGAGATCCACCGGAATGCCTGACGGTGAGTATGATCTCGGCGGACTTCCTGCCATAAAGAAGGGCAGAGAAGTAAGGCTTAAGGACGGAGGAGCCATCGCAGGATCGGGAACAGATCTTATGGACTGCCTGAGGACTGTGGTGCTGGATATGGGGCTTCCACTGGAAGTGGCCGTGGCAGCAGCTACCGTTAATCCTGCAAAGCGCATCGGAATCTATGATAAATATGGAAGTTTGGAGCCCGGTAAGTTGGCGGATATAGTTCTTTTGAATAAAAAAGATCTCTCAATTAATACAATTTTTAGAAAAGGATCACCCATCGGGTGATCTTTTTTATGCTAAAATATCATTTGGCGACAAAAAAAGTACAATTCTCGACAAGTTTATGATTTGAAATTTATTTTCATGATATGCTTAGAATGAAAAAAAGGAATTTCATTTATGAAGCCAAGGGGGCATTTTCATGGAAAAGAGAATATATGATGAGAACGGTCTTTTGGTCGTAAAGGAAAACTATTGCTGTGAACACTTTGAACCGGATGACGGGGCGCTGGTTCCTATGAAAGAGTGTTGGTGTTGTAAGTGGTCAAACTTTAGAACAGAGAATAGAAACGGTACTAGTGAAACCTTAAGCGTCTGCAATTATGTAGGAAATACCAACGTAGCAGTGAACAAGTAGGGGAATCCTTTATGGAACGAGGGGATAAGAGTATTTTACAAGTAAATATGTTTGGTGGGCTTGCGATTAATTATGAGGGTAAGAACATATCAATCGGCAAGAACAAGACAGCGAAGTATGTTCAGTTATTGGAGATCGTGTGGCTTAGCGGAGATGCCGGCATTCAGAAGGAACAGCTGACCAGCATCCTTTATGATAGAGAAGAGCAGTCAAACCTTAGCAACAGCTTCAATAACCTCATATATCAGCTTCACAAGCAGATCAAGAAGTCAGGTCTTCCGGATTACGATTATGTGGTCAACAGAGACGGCATCTTCTTTGCAGATGACGAGATCGAGATTGATTCCGACGTCCTTAGATTTGTTCATAACATCGAGGCAGCAAGAGCTGCAGAAGATGAAGCTGAGATGATCTCTTTATACAGGGCAGCCTTTGATGAGTACAAGTCAGAGGTGCTTCCTGAGCTTGCAACACAGGAGTGGCTCATAATCAAGAGCGTTCAGTATCAGAAGATGTACGCCGAGGCAGTAGTTGCCCTGGGCTCATACTATGAGAAGAAAAAAGATTATGAGACCATGCTTCGCATTTACAAGAAAGCTGCTGAGCTCTATCCTGATGATGAGTGGCAGATCGGTGAGATCAATGCCCTTATAGGAATGGATGCTTTCAAGGAAGCATATGCAGTATATGATGAGACTGTAAGGTATTATACTGACGAGCTGGGAGTTACTCCAAGTAATGACCTTCTTGAATGTTATGACAAGATGAGCCGTCAGATTACCAATACACCCGGCAAGATCCTTCAGATCAGAGATGGAATTCTGGAGCACCGCGGTGCTGTTGCCGGCGATGATGACGGAGCTTACGATTGCTCATACCCGAGCTTTATCGATGCTTATCATATTCTTAGTCGTAACATGGAGAGAAGCGGACAGTCAGTTTATATGATGCTTCTTAATATAGTAGACTACGAAGGCAAGAGGATTACCAACGCAGCCAAGCTTGAGACAAGGGCTAAGCTTTTGCAGGAAGCAATAGCGCTTACCCTTAGACAGGGCGATACCTTCTGCAAGTACTCGGCATCACAGTACTTACTTCTTCTGGTTGGAACCAACAAGGAGAGTTGCAAGACTGTATACAGAAGGCTGCTTAACAAGTTTAAGCTTATAGCAGGTCCAAGGACAGAGCTTGAGTATAGCGTTGTATCTTTGGCAGATCTGCCGGACAGACTGGCAGAGGCCAAGTAAACAATAGAAATATTGTGGTTTTTTATGAGGAGAAAATTCCGCGTGGCTTTTAGTCATGCGGTTTTTTCTTGAATTCTTAATAGTTCGTTCACATATAACCCGGCGGATTATTGTATAATTCATATTAGTGAAATACCAGAAAGGAAGTGGATGAAGTGACGGTAGATCACCAGAATAGCGGAGATTTAAAATATAAACCAATACCGGGAAGTGCAGATCCTTTAGACGATGAAGTCACACAGGTCGATATAGAGAAACTGCTCAGGAAAAGAGATCTTACAGATGATTTCAAGATCCTTATGATGAAGTACGACTGTGCGCTTACAGAAGTAAGGACAAGGCTTGGCATACTCAACAAAGAGCTCTCCCTGAGAAATAAAAGAAACCCCTTTGAGTCCATCAAGATGAGACTCAAGACTCCGGTAAGTATCTTTTACAAGCTGGAGAATAAGGGTGCTGATTTCAACATCGAGAATATCAATAAGTACCTGTCGGATATTGCAGGAATCAGGGTTATCTGTTCCTTTGTAGATGACATCTATATGCTGGCCGACTGCCTTGAGAGACAGGATGATATCAGGATCCTTCAGCGCAAGGATTATATTGAGACTCCCAAGGATACAGGATACAGAAGTCTTCACCTTATCATTGAAGTTCCTATTTACCTCACAGAAGAGAAGGAATACATGAAGGTAGAGGTTCAGTTCAGAACAATAGCAATGGACTTCTGGGCAAGCCTTGAACATGAGATGAAGTATAAAAAAGACATCGAGAACGCCGAGGTCATAACCGAGGATCTTAAGTTCAGTGCAGACCTGATCAATCAGATCGATATGCGAATGCAGCAGATCAGAGATAAGATTGATGAGTCAAAGTAGTATAGAGTTTGTTCTATATAATAATGAAGGATGCGTGAGAAGTTCACGCATCCTTTTGTTATGGATCAGTTTATCTTGCTGTCCATCTTCCGCTGGCTCCGCAGGGGAGGATAAGACCATTGCTCTTTACAGGAAGGCCGATTTCTTCTGCCTCAACTTCACCCTTATGGATTGGATCAAGGACAGTGTGAAGCATATAGGAAAGAACTGCCGGCTGAAGCCCTGTTGTATATGAATTAATAAGGAAGAAGAGCGGATTGTCGGAAAGAAGCTGGGATGAGAGTTTGATAAAAGGGAATACGCTGCTCTCAATCTTCCATATCTCACCCTTTGGCCCTCTTCCATAGGAAGGAGGATCCATGATGATGGCATCGTACTTATTGCCTCTTCTTATTTCTCTTTCCACAAACTTGGTGCAGTCGTCCACCAGATATCTGATGGGTGCTTCTGCCAAACCTGATGAAGCTGCGTTCTCTTTTGCCCAGGCAACCATACCCTTGGAGGCATCGACGTGTGTAACGCTGGCGCCGGCCTTGGCAGCTGATACTGTGGCTCCTCCGGTGTAAGCAAAGAGGTTGAGAACCTTGATTGGACGATCTGCCTTCTTTATTAATGAAGAGAACCAATCCCAGTTGGCTGCCTGTTCAGGGAAAAGACCTGTGTGCTTGAAACTGAAGGGCTTTAAATTAAAAGTAAGATTTCTGTAGGTTATTGACCACTCCTCGGGGAGATTATGGAATTCCCATTCACCGCCGCCCTTGTTGCTGCGGTGATAATGGCCGTTGGGTTTCTTCCAGCCGATATGTCTTTTGTCCGTATTCCAGATTACCTGGGGGTCGGGACGAACCAGAAAATAATCACCCCAGCGCTCAAGCTTCTCACCTGTTGAGGTATCTATGACTTCATAGTCTTTCCAATTGTCTGCTATCCACATATTTTTTCTCCATAGAATAGTTCTTTTCTTTATTAAATATGATATACTAAATCGATTTTTGTGACAAATGCACGAAACATAATACATCTATATATGGTCAGAGGCTATACGGATAGGGTAATAGGTTAAAATACATCAAGAAAAACCGTTATAAAAGGCTGATTTTATATTAAAAGTGATTAATTTTCAAAAACTTGTTGCATATGCACAAAAAATGTTTTATACTAACAAACGCTGTGACATGATAGCTATGAAGCGTGAGGTTGCTGCTTATCCAGTTGAGCAGGTTTTCCGTGGAGCGAATGTCTAGAGGCCGGAATAATGGCCAAACAAACTGACGACAAGTCACTGTACAGACAATTGTAAGTCTGCCTACTAACCCAAAGGCAGAAACGACGTGTAGATAGTTCCAAGGCCTTACTTTGTGATAAGGGTCAGGACACACACGGGAGAGTGTACAGTCACCGCTTGTCGTACTTAGATCAAAAAGTGCGAAAAGGAGGCGACTTTTTTTATGGCAAATCAGGTAATGAGAATTACTCTTAAGGCTTATGATCATCAGCTTGTTGATGCATCAGCCAAGAAGATCATCGAGACAGTCAAGAAGAACGGATCTCAGGTTAGTGGACCAGTGCCTCTTCCTACTAAGAAGGAAGTTGTTACAATCCTCAGAGCGGTTCACAAGTATAAGGATTCCAGAGAGCAGTTCGAGCAGAGAACTCACAAGAGACTTATCGATATCATCACACCTACATCAAAGACAGTTGAGGCTCTTCAGAGACTCGAGATGCCTGCAGGTGTAAACATCAACATCAAGATGAAATAATTCATCTTTGATAATAGAAACAATCAATTCACCTCTACTAGTATGATGCGAGACGCATGATGCCGTGAAAAACTGGAGAATTGTCAATCGTTGCAGACAATTAAAGCGACATTGCGAATGAAGTAAGCATCCGCTGTAGACGTAATAAGGAGGTAAAAAACATGAAGAAGGCTATTTTAGCTACTAAGGTCGGAATGACCCAGATCTTCAAAGAAGATGGTTCACTGGTTCCTGTAACTGTTCTTCAGGCAGGACCATGCGTAGTAACACAGATCAAGACAGTTGAGAACGATGGTTACAGCGCTGTTCAGGTTGGATTTGTTGACAAGAAAGAAAAGGTTGTTAACAAGGACAAGAACGGAAGCAAGACAATCTACCACCGTCACGGAGCAACAAAGGCTGAGCAGGGACATTTCAAGAAGGCTGGAGTTTCTTGCAAGAGATATGTAAGAGAGTTCAAGTTCGAGAATGCTGCTGATTATGCACTTGGTGCTGAGATCAAGGCTGATATCTTCGCAGAAGGCGACAAGATTGATGCAACAGCTGTTTCAAAGGGAAAAGGATTCCAGGGTGCTATTAAGAAGAACGGTCAGCACAGAGGACCTATGGCACACGGTTCCAAGTTCCACCGTCATCAGGGTTCTAATGGTTCCAGTTCAGATCCCAGCCGCGTATTTAAGGGCAAGGGAATGCCTGGTCACATGGGCAGCGTAAAGGTAACAGTTCAGAATCTTGAGGTTGTAAGAGTAGATGCAGACAAGAATCTTATTCTTGTAAAGGGCGCTATTCCTGGACCTAAGAAGGGACTTGTTGCTATCAAGGAAACCGTAAAGGCTGAAAATTAATTAAGCGCGAAAGGAGGACCATACAGATGGCTAATGTATCTGTTTACAATATGGAAGGCAAAGAAGTTGGCAAGATCGATTTAAACGATGCTATCTTCGGAGTTGAAGTAAATGAACATCTCGTACACATGGCAGTTCTTCAGCAGCTCGCTGACAAGCGCCAGGGTACACAGAAAGCAAAGACACGTTCTGAAGTTTCCGGAGGCGGAAGAAAGCCTTGGAGACAGAAGGGAACAGGTCACGCAAGACAGGGATCTATCAGAGCTCCTCAGTGGAAGGGCGGCGGAGTTGTATTCGCTCCGGTTCCAAGAGATTACTCTTTCAAGATGAACAAGAAGGAGAAGAGAGCTGCACTTAAGTCTGCACTTACAGACAAGGCTCAGAACAACAACCTTATCGTAGTTGACGAGCTTAAGTTCGATGAGATCAAGACTAAGAAGTTTGCAGAGGTTATGAACAACCTCAAGGCTACACGTAAGGCACTTGTAGTACTTGCTGACAACGATCAGAACGTAGTACTTTCAGCAAGAAACCTTGCAGAGGCAAACACAACACTTACAAACACACTTAATGTTTATGATATCGTAAACGCAAGAACACTCGTCCTTACAAAGGATGCAGTAGCAAAGATAGAGGAGGTGTATTGCTAATGGCAGCATTACAGTATTATGACGTAATCCTTAAGCCTGTTCTTACAGAGAAGAGTATGAACGCAATGGCAGATAAGAAGTACACTTTCCTTGTTAATCCTGAAGCTAACAAGACACAGATCAAGGAAGCTGTAGAGAAGATGTTCGAGGGAACAAAGGTTAAGAAGGTTAACACCCTCAACGCTGACGGCAAGATGAAGAGACGTGGCATGACAATTGGTTTCACAGCTAAGACTAAGAAAGCAATCGTTCAGCTCACAGAGGACAGCAAGGACATCGAGATCTTCCAGGGACTCTAATTTAAGAACTGATGAATATACGTGCGAATCCAATTTGAGTCCGGGATTCAGCGCACAGCGCCGGGCACGTGATAAAAACAAAAGGAGAAATAATCATGGGAATTAAGAAATACGGCCCATATACCCCATCCAGAAGAAACATGACTGGATCTGATTTTTCAGAGATCACAAAGAGCACTCCTGAGAAGTCACTCATTGTTTCAAAGAACAGCAAAGCTGGTCGTAACAATCAGGGTAAGATCACAGTAAGACATCGTGGATGCGGCGGCAGAGTTAAGTACAGAATCGTTGATTTCAAGAGAAACAAGGACGATATGCCTGCAAAGGTTATCGGAATTGAGTATGATCCTAACAGATCAGCAAATATCGCACTTATCCAGTACGAGGATGGCACAAAGGCTTATATCCTTGCACCTAACGGATTAACAGATGGCATGACAGTTATGAACGGTGCTAACGCAGAGATCCGTGTTGGTAACTGCCTCCCACTTTCACAGATTCCTGTCGGTGAAAACGTACACAACATCGAGCTTTATCCTGGAAAGGGCGGCCAGATGGTTCGTTCAGCAGGAAACGCTGCACAGCTCATGGCTAAAGAAGGTAAGTACGCAACACTTCGTCTTCCTTCAGGCGAGATGAGAATGGTTCCTATCGAGTGCAGAGCAACAATCGGTGTTGTAGGAAATGGTGATCACAACCTTATCAACTATGGTAAAGCCGGACGTATTCGTCACATGGGCATCCGTCCTACAGTTCGTGGTTCTGTTATGAACCCTAACGACCATCCACACGGTGGTGGAGAAGGAAGAGCTCCTATCGGACGTTCTGGCCCTAGCACACCTTGGGGTAAGCCAGCTCTTGGTTATAAGACACGTAAGGCTAAGAAGGCTTCCAACAAGCTCATCGTAAGAAGAAGAAACGGTAAAGCCATCAAATAAGGAGGAATAAAATGTCTAGATCACTTAAAAAGGGACCTTTTGCAGACGCAAGCCTGCTTAAGAAGATAGATGCTATGAACGCAGAGGGCCAGAAGCAGATTATCAAGACTTGGTCACGTCGTTCTACAATTTTCCCGTCTTTTGTTGGACACACTATCGCTGTTCATGACGGAAGAAAGCATATTCCTGTATATGTTACTGAAGATATGGTTGGACACAAGCTCGGTGAGTTCGTTCCTACCAGAACCTTCAAAGGACATGCTGGAAATTCTCCCGTTGAGAGAAAGAGCAGCATAAACTAATTAGTTATTCAATGAAAGGAGGTCTACTAACGTGGAAAAGGAAATTAAGCATAGATCACAAATTAAAAGAGCAAGAAATCGTGACAATAGAGAGACAAGACCTTTTGCTAAGTTATCTTACGCAAGAATACCAGTTCAGAAGGCATGCTTCGTAATGGACGCTATCAGAGGAAAGGATGTTGAGACTGCACTTGCAATCCTTGCATACAATCCAAGATATGCATCAAGCGTTATCTACAAGCTCCTTAACAGCGCTGTAGCAAACGCTGAGAACAACAAGGGTATGAACAGAGCTAATCTCTATGTTGCTGAGTGTACAGCAAGCAACGGCCCTATCATGAAGAGAATTCAGCCTAGAGCACAGGGCAGAGCTTACAGAATCAACAAGAGAATGAGTCATCTGACTGTTGTATTGGACGAGAGATAATTGAAAGGAGAACCAAGTAATGGGACAGAAAGTTAATCCTCATGGCCTCAGAGTTGGTGTTATCGCTGACTGGGATTCAAAGTGGTATGCTGAGTCATCAGATTTCGCTAACAATCTGGTTGAAGATTACAATATCAGAAAATTTCTGAAGAAGAAGTTATATGCTGCCGGTGTTTCTAAGATTGAGATCGAGAGAGCATCAGACAGAGTAAAGGTTATCGTATACACAGCTAAGCCCGGTGTTGTAATCGGTAAGGGCGGTGCTGAGATCGAAGTAACAAAGAAGGAGCTTTCAAAGCTCACAGACAAGAAAGTTCTTGTTGACATCAAAGAGATCAAGAAGCCTGATAAGGATGCACAGCTTGTTGCAGAGAACATTGCACAGCAGCTTGAGAACCGTGTATCTTTCAGAAGAGCTATGAAGTCTTGCATGAGCAGAACAATGAAGACAGATGCCCTTGGTATCAAGGCTTGCTGCTCAGGACGTCTTGGTGGCGCAGATATCGCTCGTTCAGAGTTCTACAGCGAGGGAACAATTCCTCTTCAGACACTCAGAGCAGATATCGACTATGGTTTTGCTGAGGCTGACACAACTTACGGAAAAGTTGGTGTTAAGGTATGGATCTACAAGGGTGAAGTACTTAAGTCAAAGGCAGTTGAGAATTCAGATAAGGAAGGGAGCGATAAATAATGTTAATGCCAAAGAGAGTTAAGCACCGCAAGCAGTTCCGCGGTTCAATGGCTCATAAAATCACTCGTGGTAACACAATCACTTATGGTGAGTACGGAATTGTTGCGCTTGAGCCTTGCTGGATCAATTCAAACCAGATCGAGGCAGCCCGTGTAGCTATGACACGTTTCATCAAGCGTGGTGGTCAGGTATGGATCAAGATTTTCCCTGACAAGCCAATCACTTTAAAGCCTCTTGGAACACGTATGGGTTCCGGTAAGGGTGCAACTGATAGATGGGTAGCTGTTGTTAAGCCTGGTCGTGTAATGTTCGAAATCGGTGGAGTTGCCGAGGCCGATGCGAGAGAAGCTCTTCGTCTTGCGACACACAAGCTTCCTTGCAAATGCAAGATCGTTTCAAAGGCTGATTTGGAAGGCGGTGTATCTAAATGAAGACAAATAAGTATGTAGAAGAGCTTCTGGCTAAGTCATCAGAAGAGCTCCAGACAGAGCTTGTAACAGCTAAGAAGGAACTTTTCAATCTGAAATTCCAGAACGCTACAAACCAGCTGGATAATACAGCAAGAATTAAAGAAGTAAGAAGAAATATTGCAAGAATCCAGACTGTAATCACACAGAATGCTAAGGCTGCTAACTAAGCCGGTGTTAGCCTAAATCTAAAAGGAGAAATTGATCGTGGAAAGAAATTTAAGAAAAACGCGTGTTGGTAAAGTAACAAGCGATAAGATGGACAAGACCATCACAGTTTCCATTGAGGACCATGTTAAGCACCCTCTTTACAAGAAGATCGTAAAGAGAACCTATAAGCTTAAGGCTCATGACGAGAACAACGAGTGCCGTATCGGTGACACAGTTAAGGTCATGGAGACAAAGCCAATCTCCAAGGATAAGAGATGGAGACTTGTATCCATTATTGAACGTGCAAAGTAATTCGAAAAAAGGAGAAATATCATGATTCAGCAGGAAAGTAGACTTAGAGTCGCTGATAACACAGGTGCTAAAGAGCTTCTTACAATCCGTGTTATGGGTGGATCTACAAGAAGATATGCGAGAATCGGCGACACAATCGTAGCTTCTGTTAAAGAAGCAACACCCGGCGGAGTTGTAAAGAAGGGTGATGTTGTAAAGGCTGTTGTCGTTCGTACTGTTAAAGAGACACGTCGTAAGGACGGTTCCTACATCAGATTTGATGAGAACGCTGCTGTTGTTATCAATGAAGATGGTACGCCTAAGGGAACACGTATTTTTGGACCAGTAGCTAGAGAGCTTCGTGAGAAGAAGTTCATGAAGATTCTTTCTCTTGCTCCTGAAGTATTATAAGGAGGCGCCTAGATGTCAACAAGTAAGATCAAGAAGGGCGATACTGTAAGAGTAATCGCTGGAAAAGAGCTCGGCAAGGAAGGCAAGGTTCTTTCTGTTGATGCTAAGAACGGAAGGGTAGTCGTTGAGGGTCTTAACAAGGCTACAATACACGAGAAGCCTTCAGCAAAGAATCCTAATGGCGGAGTGGTAGAAAGAGAAGCTGCTCTTGATATCTCAAACGTTGTTTATCTTCATAAGGGACAGCCTACCAAGATCGGATTCAAGGTTGAGAAGGACGAGAATGGTAAGGTTGTAAAGAAGAACCGTGTTGCTAAGAAGACCGGCGACATAATCGACTGATAAGGAAAGGAGGTAAATTACGTTGAGTAGATATAAGGATTTATACAAGAATGAGATCGTTGATGCTATGACAAAGAAGTTCGGTTACAAGAATGTAATGGAAGTTCCAAAGCTCGACAAGATCGTTATCAATATGGGTGTTGGAGAAGCAAAGGAGAATGCTAAGCTTCTTGAGAACGCTGCAAATGATATGACCATTATTTCCGGTCAGAAGCCTGTTATCACAAAGGCTAAGAAGTCAATCGCTAACTTCAAGTTAAGAGAGGGTATGCCTATCGGATGCAAGGTAACTCTTCGTGGTGATAAGATGTACGATTTCCTTGATCGTCTCGTAAACCTTGCACTTCCTCGTGTACGTGACTTCAGAGGAATCAATCCTAACTCTTTCGACGGAAGAGGTAACTATGCTCTTGGTATCAAGGAGCAGCTCATCTTCCCTGAGATCGAGTATGACAAGATTGATAAGACAAGAGGTATGGATATCATTTTCACAACAACTGCTAAGACAGACGAAGAGGCTAGAGAGCTTCTTACACTGTTCAATATGCCTTTTGCAAAGTAATTAAGGAGGAAATAAGACACAATGGCTAAATTATCCATGAAGTTGAAACAGCAGATGAAACCAAAGTTCTCTACACGTGCTTATAACCGTTGTAAGATCTGCGGTCGTCCTCATGCTTATCTTAGAAAGTACGGAATCTGCAGAATTTGCTTCCGTGAGCTTGCATATAAGGGCGAGATTCCTGGTGTAAGAAAAGCATCTTGGTAAGCTGCGTTCCGCAGCACTTATTGTGACTCTGGGATGGGAGTCACGTATATTAAAAATAGTATTACTCTTTGTGAAATGAGAAACACATAAGCGCGCATTGCGGCTTCGTGTCTCTGCTCAATTCGGGGAGTAGTAAGGCGAAGCAAAAATAATTAAGGAGGCAAATTTAAAATGGCAATGAACGATCCTATTGCAGATATGCTTACAAGAATTCGTAACGCAAATACTGCAAAGCATGACACAGTTGATGTTCCTTCTTCAAAGATGAAGCTTGCAATTGCAAACATTCTTCTTGAGGAGGGTTATATTAAGAAGCTTGATGTTGTTGAAGATGGCGCTTTCAAGAATCTTCACATCACTCTTAAGTACGGTGCTGACAGAAACGATAAGGTTATCACAGGTCTTAAGAGAATCTCAAAGCCTGGTCTTCGTGTATACGCAGGCAAGGATGAGCTTCCCAGAGTATTAGGTGGTCTTGGTATTGCAATCATTTCTACAAACCAGGGCGTTGTAACTGATAAAAAGGCAAGAGAGCTCCAGGTTGGCGGCGAAGTTCTTGCATTCATTTGGTAAATTGGAGGTACGGGCATGTCACGAATTGGAAAAATGCCAATCGCAGTTCCTGCTGGTGTAACAGTAGAAGTTGCAGAAAATAATAAGGTGACTGTAAAGGGACCTAAGGGAACCCTTACAAGAGTATTCCCTGCAGAGATTTCTTTCGAGCAGGAGAATGGACAGATCGAGGTTAAGAGACCAGACGATCAGAAGAAGACTAGAGCATTACATGGTCTTTCAAGAAGCCTTCTCAACAACATGGTTGTTGGTGTAACAGATGGTTTCGAGAAGAAGCTTGAGGTTAACGGTGTAGGTTACAGAGCTGCTAAAAACGGCAAGACACTCTCTCTGACACTTGGTTATTCACACCCTGTAGAGCTTGTTGATCCTGAAGGAGTTGAGACAGTTGTAGAGGGACAGACAATCACAGTTAAGGGAATTGACAAAGAGGCGGTTGGCCAGCACGCTGCTATCATCAGAGAAAAGAGAGCTCCAGAGCCTTATAAGGGCAAGGGAATCAAGTATGCTGATGAAGTTATCAGACGTAAAGTTGGTAAGACCGGTAAGAAATAATTAAGAAGGAGAGTGCACAATGGTTAGTAAGGAATCAAGATCAAAAGTACGTGCTAAAAAGCACATGAGAATCCGTAATCGTTTCAGCGGCAGTGCTGAGAGACCTAGACTCGCAGTATTCAGAAGCAATAACCACGTATATGCTCAGGTTATTGATGACGTAAATGGCACAACACTTGTATCTGCTTCAACTCTTGAAAAGGATATCAAGGCTGAGCTCAAGAATACAGACGACATCGAAGCAGCAACAAAGATCGGAGATGTTGTAGCAAAGAGAGCATTAGAGAAGGGTATCAAGGCCGTAGTTTTTGATAGAGGCGGTTATATCTATCATGGTAAGGTTAAGGCTCTTGCTGATGCAGCCAGAGAAGCTGGCCTGGAATTCTAAGAAGGGAGAAGTTTACAAATGAAGCGTAATATCGTTGATGCAAGTCAGCTGGAATTAACAGATAAAGTTGTAACCATCAAGCGTGTTACAAAGGTTGTTAAAGGTGGACGTAACATGAAGTTCACAGCCCTTGTAGTTGTTGGTGACAACAACGGACACGTTGGTGTTGGTCTGGGTAAGTCAACAGAAATCCCGGATGCTATCCGTAAGGGTAAGGAAGATGCTACTAAGAACCTTATTACTGTTCCTCTTGATGAGAACAACAGTATCACACATGATTTCATCGGTAAGTTCGGCTCAGCTGAAGTTTTACTGAAGAGATCACCTGAAGGTACCGGTATCATCGCTGGTGGTCCTGCTCGTTCTGTATGTGAGCTTGCAGGTATCAGAAACATCAGAACAAAGTCACTTGGTTCAAACAACAAGCAGAATGTTGTTTATGCTACAATCAATGGTCTTGCTCAGTTAAAGACACCTGAAGAGGTAGCAGCAAAGCGCGGTAAGTCTGTAGCAGAAGTTACTGCATAATAGGAGGAAAAATCAATGGCAAGCGAGAAGAAACTTAAGATCACATTGGTTAAGTCCACAATTGGCGCTGTACCTAAGCAGGTAGCAACAGTAAAATCAATGGGATTCAAGAAGCTTAACAGCAGTGTTGAGCTGCCTGACAACTCTGCAACAAGAGGTCAGATCCAGCAGATCAGACACCTTGTTAAGGTTGAAGAGATCTAATTAACATTACAATCATCCGAAACTGTATTACGATAGCGCGAGTGGCCTATGGCTGCGTATAGCGCTTGGGGTTTCGGCATTAATAAGGAGGAATATCATGGAATTATCCAACTTAAGACCCGCTGAGGGTTCTGTACAGAGCGATAATTTTAGAAGAGGCCGTGGTCATGGATCAGGAAACGGCAAGACTGCCGGTAAGGGACACAAGGGTCAGAAGGCTCGTTCCGGTGCACCAAGACCTGGTTTCGAAGGTGGTCAGATGCCTCTGTTCAGAAGACTTCCCAAGAGAGGCTTCAAGAACATCAATCACAAGAATATCGTAGGAATCAACGTATGTGCTCTTGACGTATTTGAGGATGGTGCAGTTGTTGATGTACAGGCACTCAAGGATCAGGGTATAATCAAGAAAGAACTTGATGGCGTTAAGATTCTTGGAAACGGCGAGATTACTAAGAAGCTCACGGTTAAGGCTAATGCTTTCAGTGCAGTAGCTAAGCAGAAGATCGAGGCACTTGGTGGAACAACAGAGGTGATCTAATGTTTAAATCCCTAATGAATGCATTAAAGGTCAAAGAAATAAGAATGAAGATTCTTTTTACTTTCTTAATGCTCTGCGTAATCAGACTCGGATCAGCTATTCCCGTACCGGGAATGAACACAGCTGTTTTCCGTAACTGGTTTTCCGGACTTACAGAGAGTGACGCTTTTGGCTTTATGGATCGATTCACCGGTGGATCATTTGAGAACATGTCAATCCTGGCACTCAATATCACACCGTACATCACATCTTCCATTATCATTCAGCTTCTCACAATTGCTATTCCTAAGTTTGAGGAGTGGCAGAGAGACGGAGAGGACGGAAGAAAGAAACTTACAGCGCTTACAAGATACATCACTATCGCATTAGCGCTTATCGAGTCCATCGCAATGGCAATTGGTTTCTACAGGAACACAGGATTCCTCACACAGCAGAATCCATTCCTCGTAGTTCAGATTGTAGCAGCTCTTACAGCTGGTAGTGCATTCCTGATGTGGGTTGGTGAGAGAATCACCGAGAATGGGGTTGGAAACGGAATTTCTATTGTCCTGACTATTAACATTCTTTCAAGAATGCCGTCAGACATCAGCTCATTATTTGAGCAGTTCGTAAGTGGAAAGCCTATTGCTAGGGGAGTAGTTTCAGCAATTATTATTTTAGCTGTTATTGTTGCAATGGTAGTATTGGTTGTTCTTCTTAACGGCGCTGAGCGCAGGATTCCTGTACAGTATGCCAAGAAGATCCAGGGTAGAAAGACCTATGGCGGACAACGTTCAGAGATTCCTCTGAAAGTTAACACTGCAGGTGTTATGCCTATCATCTTTGCAATGTCACTCTTCCAGTTCCCAATCATTATCAGCCAGCTGGCTGGTTATCAGGGATCAGGTACCTGGGGTAAGATTCTTGCTTACCTTAACCAGAGTAACTGGTGCAATCCAAACCATTGGAATTATTCAATCGGACTTTTGGTTTATATTTTATTACTTATCTTCTTCGCGTATTTCTATACATCAATTACCTTCAATCCTATTGAGATTGCAGATAATATGAAGAAGCAGGGCGGATTTATACCCGGAATCAGACCCGGTAAGCCTACAAGTGATTACCTTACAGGTATTCTCAATTACATCATTTTCATTGGAGCATGCGGACTGACAATAATCGGTGTACTTCCAATCTTCTTTAATGGTGTATTTGGTGCAAGTGTTTCATTCGGAGGAACATCACTTATCATCGTAGTAAGTGTTATCCTTGAGACAATCAAGCAGATTGAATCACAGATGCTTGTTCGTAATTACAAAGGTTTCCTGGAAGATTAAGCTATGGTACAATAATAAGAGGCGTCAAGGTCTGCATAGTGCAGGTCTTGAAACCTCTTATCTTAATTTTTGAGAAGGGTGAATGAATATGAAAATTATTATGTTAGGTGCACCTGGTGCAGGAAAAGGAACACAGGCTAAGATGATCGCGGAGAAGTTTAACATTCCGCATATCTCAACAGGAGATATCTTCAGAGCCAACATCAAAAACGGTACTGAGCTTGGCAAAAAGGCCAAGGAGTACATGGACAAAGGACAGCTTGTTCCGGATGAGCTCACAGTTGAGATCCTTCTGGACAGAGTAGCTGCAGACGATTGCAAGAACGGATATGTTCTTGACGGATTCCCACGTACAATCCCACAGGCAGATGTTCTTGACAAAGAGCTTACAAAGCTCGGCGATAAGGTTGATTTCGCAATCAACGTTGATGTTCCTGATGAGAACATCGTTCGCAGAATGTCAGGCAGAAGAGCATGCCTTAAGTGTGGTGCAACCTATCATATTGAGCACATTCCTCCGAAGCAGGAAGGAATCTGCGATAAATGTGGAAGCGAGCTTGTTCAGAGAGACGATGATAAGCCTGAGACAGTTCAGAACAGATTATCAGTTTATCATGAGCAGACTCAGCCTCTTATCGACTACTACAACAAGAAGAATATCTTGAAGTCAGTAGACGGAACAAAAGACATGCAGGAAGTATTCAGTGATATTGTAAATATCTTAAACGCATAAGAATATGGCTATTACGATCAAAACTGATGAAGAAATAGAACTTATGCGACAGTCAGGGCATCTTTTAGCAAAGGTTCATGATGAACTGCATGCTGCTCTAAGACCCGGAATCTCTACCTTTGAGCTGGATGAAATCGGCGAGAAGGCTATCCGTGCACTTGGTGGAATACCAAACTGCAAAGACTATGAGGGATTTCCTGCCTCTGTTTGCATATCTGTGAATGACGAGGTTGTTCACGGAATACCAAGTAAAGATAGGATCCTTAAGGAGGGCGACATAGTCACCTTCGATACAGGACTTATATATAAAGGCTTTCATTCTGACGCAGCAAGAACATGGGGTGTCGGCAAGATCAGTGACGAAGCTCAGGATCTTATTGATGTGGCCAGGGACAGCTTTTTTGAAGGAATCAAAAAGGCCAGAGCAGGACACAGACTACATGAGATATCAAGAACGGTTGACAATTACGTTACAAGTCACGGATATGGTGTTGTCAGAGAGCTCACAGGTCATGGAATAGGCAAAAGCCTCCATGAAGACCCGATAGTGCCGAACTATAAGAAGTTCTGGCCTGGGCCTAAGCTTAAAAAGGGCATGACAATATGCGTAGAACCCATGATAACTCTCGGTGAGAGATATGTAGGCTGGTTGGATGACGAATGGACGGTGGTTACCGTTGACGGTAAGCTCTCAGCCCATTATGAAAATACTATAGCCATCACGGATGGTGAACCAGAGATACTGACTATCATTTGACAGTAAGGATTTAAGGAGGATAAAGATGTCAAAGGCTGATGTAATTGAAATTGAAGGAAAGGTTATTGAGAAGTTGCCCAACACAATGTTCCAGGTTGAGCTTGAGAACGGACACGTTGTTCTTGCTCATATCAGCGGCAAACTCAGGCAGAACTTCATCAGAATTTTGCCCGGTGACAAGGTAACACTTGAGCTGTCACCATACGATCTTACAAAGGGCAGAATTATTTGGAGAGATAAATAATCAGATTGTTTAAACCGGAGTGTATAGCACTCCGGTTTTGTGTTATACTGATGAATTGAAAGGTTTACACAATTTCAGATTGGAGGAGAATATGGGAGAAAAAAGACAGGCTATTTATGATGCCACAACATTGGGGAAGCCGAAAATGGCGGTTTTAGGTTTGCAGCACATGTTTGCTATGTTTGGAGCAACCATTCTGGTTCCTATTTTGGTCAACGGCTATTTTAACGGTGAGGGACTTTCAGTCCAGGTAACACTATTCTTTGCAGGACTTGGTACACTTCTGTTTCATCTTTGTTCTAAATTCAAGGTTCCGGCTTTTCTGGGATCATCATTCGCATTTCTCGGCGGCTTTGCCACAATAGCAAATCTTAATACAGGAAAATATGCAAACATGACATATGGAGAGAAGCTTCCTTATGCATGTGGCGGTATTGTTGTCGCAGGTCTTCTTTATCTTATCCTTGCGCTTATTTTCAGACTGGTTGGTGTAAAAAAGGTTATGCACTACCTTCCACCTGTTGTTACAGGACCGATCATCATCTGCATCGGACTTTCACTTGCGCCTTCTGCAATCGGAAATGCTTCAGCTAACTGGATTCTTGCAATCATCGCATTTTTGGTTGTAATCATCTTTAATATCTGGGGTAAGGGAATGTGGAAGATCATTCCTATCCTTATGGGTGTAGTAATCTCTTATCTGGTTGCGGTTATTTTCCAGGCTTTTGGAATGACCAATGCTGACGGATCAGCAATCATTGATTATGCACCTATTGCTACAGCTGCATGGGTTGGACTTCCTAAGTTTGTAATCGCTAAATTTGATATTACAGCAATACTTGTTATGGCACCTATTGCAATTGCAACCATGATGGAACATGTTGGTGACATCTCAGCAATTTCTGCTACAACATCCAAGAATTTCATAGAAGATCCCGGTCTTAACAGAACACTCCTTGGTGACGGACTTGCAACTGCACTTGCAGGAATGTTTGGCGGACCTGCAAATACAACTTACGGTGAGAACACAGGAGTACTTGAACTTTCTAAAGTATATGATCCTAAGGTAGTAAGAATTGCTGCTGTTTATGCAATCATCGTCAGCTTCATTCCTAAGATTGCCGATATCATCGGAACAATGCCAACAGCTATCATCGGCGGAATAAGCTTTGTATTATACGGAATGATATCAGCTATCGGTGTAAGAAACGTAGTTGAGAACAAGGTAGACTTCACTAAGTCAAGAAACCTTATCGTTGCTGCAGTAATCCTTGTATCAGGTCTTGGATTCACAGATGGTATTACATTTACAATCGGAAGCACATCAATAACACTTACTTCACTGGCTATCGCAGCTCTTCTCGGAATCATTCTTAATGCTATTCTTCCGGGTAATGATTACAATTTCGGTGATAATCATAAGGGCGATATCAACAGAGGTGTTAGCTTTAACAATATAGAAGAGGAAAATAACGAAAAATAATCGATTTTTTGTAAAAAACCTGTTGCGTATTGAATTTGTTTGTGTTATATTATAAGTCGGTCTTTTTGTGAGAAGGGCATATTATGCCCTTTTCAAGGCATTTTATCCATGCGTAAGAAAGGAGTAACAATGAAAGTTAGGTCTTCTGTTAAGCCTATGTGCGAGAAGTGCAAGGTTATCAAGAGAAAGGGCGTTATCAGAGTTATCTGTGACAACCCTAAGCACAAACAGAGACAGGGTTAATTCGAGCCAATTCGGATTACTTTTTGATACCAATATAGAACATGCTGATCTATAGCGTATTGGAAAGATCGGACCCGTTTCTGTCCGATTGGGCGTAGCTTAAAAGCCCCAATCAAACAAGTAACTATTTTTATCATTATTATTTATTTTTATGGAGGATTTTTAAATGGCTCGTATTGCAGGTGTTGATTTACCTAGAGATAAGCGAGTAGAGATCGGTTTGACATACATCTACGGTATCGGTAGAACAAGCTCAAACAAGATTCTTGAAGCAGCAAAAGTAAATCCGGACACACGTGTTCGTGATCTTACAGACGATGAAGTTAAGAGAATTGCCGAGGTTATCGGTAATGACTACGAAGTAGAAGGTGACCTTAGAAGAGAAGTTGCCATGAACATCAAGAGACTCACTGAGATCGGATGTTACAGAGGCGTACGTCACAGAAGAGGACTTCCTTGCCGTGGTCAGAGAACTAAGACAAATGCAAGAACAAGAAAAGGACCAAAGAGAACAATCGCTAACAAGAAGAAATAATCTTCATTAGCCTTTGAATATGAACCCGGGCATGGCGAGTTCAGAACAGTAACAAAAAACAAAGATTTATAGGAAGAAAGTAGGTTAGTTTAAAATGGCAAATCAGAAATCATCAGCAGCAAAGAAATCAGCTGCTAAGAAACGTGTCAAGAAAAACGTTGAACACGGACAGGCACACATTCAGTCATCTTTCAATAACACAATCGTTACATTGACAGATGCTGCAGGAAACGCTCTTAGCTGGGCAAGTGCCGGTGGTCTGGGATTTAAGGGTTCAAGGAAATCTACTCCTTATGCTGCACAGGTAGCTGCAGAGACAGCAACTAAGGCTGCACTTATTCACGGCCTTAAGACTGTTGATGTATTCGTTAAGGGACCAGGATCAGGAAGAGAAGCTGCAATCAGAGCTCTTGCTGCAAGCGGCCTTACAGTTACATCTATCACAGACGTAACACCTGTACCACATAACGGATGCAGACCACCTAAGCGTCGTAGAGTATAATCATACTCATTGTTTGCGGGTTACATGTGCAAATATAGATTATATTTTTGACAATTAACTCGTTGGACGAAGGTGCGAATTAAGTTTTAAAGCATTGTAAACAACATCAGATGAAGACATCATCTGAGAAAAAGAAAGGAGCCAAAAATGGCAGTAAACAGAGTTCCCGTTTTAAAGAGATGCAGATCTCTTGATCTTGATCCAACATTCCTTGGATATGACAAGAAGTCAAAGAGAACATCAGCTAGAGCTGGTAAGAAGATGAGTGAGTACGGACTTCAGCTTCGTGAGAAGCAGAAGGCTAAGTTCATTTATGGAGTACTTGAGAAGCCTTTCAGAAACTACTATGACAGGGCTGATAGAATGAAGGGTCAGACAGGTTCAAACCTTATGACAATTCTTGAGACAAGACTTGATAACGTAGTTTTCAGAATGGGATTTGCAAGAACAAGAAGAGAAGCAAGACAGGTTGTTCTTCACAAGTTCATCACTGTAAATGGCAAGGTTATCAACATCCCTTCATACCTCATCAAGGCTGGTGATGTTATCGAAGTAAAAGAGGCTGCAAAGAATATCCAGAGATTTAAGGATATCTCAGAGATCACAGCAGGCAGACTTGTTCCTGAGTGGATCGATGTTAACAAAGAGAGCCTTCAGGGCACAATCAAGGAGCTTCCTTCAAGAGAAGCTATTGACGTTCCTGTAGATGAAATGCTTATCGTCGAGTTGTACTCTAAATAATAATTGCTTAGCAATTCATTATTATTATAAAATGTTAACAAACCACATAAGGAGGGTATATCAGTGTTTGATTTTGAAAGACCAAATATTGAAGTTGCTGAAATCTCAGATGATAAGAAGTATGGTAAATTCGTAGTCGAGCCTCTTGAGAGAGGTTACGGTATTACACTGGGCAATTCCCTTCGTAGGATTATGCTCTCTTCATTACCAGGAGCAGCAGTAAGTCAGGTCAAAATCGAAGGCGTATTACATGAGTTCAGTTCTATTCCCGGAGTTAAGGAAGATGTAACTGAGATCATCATGAACATCAAGAACCTTTCAATCAAGAACAGTTCTGATACAAACGAGCCAAAGACTGCATACATTGAGTTCAATGGTGAGGGCGTTGTAAAGGCTTCTGATATTCAGGTTGACCAGGATATCGAGATCATGAATCCTGATCAGGTTATCGCCACACTTTCCGGTAAGGATGCTAAGCTCTACATGGAGCTCACCATCACAAAGGGAAGAGGATATGTAAGCTCTGACAAGAATAAGACCGGTGATCTTCCTATCGGTGTGATCGCTATCGATTCTATCTATACTCCTGTTGAGAGAGTAAATGTAACTGTAGAGAACACTCGTGTAGGTCAGGTTACAGACTTTGACAAACTTACACTTGATGTTCACACGGATGGAACACTTGGTCCCGACGAGGCTGTAAGCCTTGCAGCTAAGGTTCTCAGTGAGCACTTAAGCCTGTTCATTGATCTTTCCGAGAATGCTAAGACCGCTGAGGTTATGGTAGAGAAGGAAGATGATGAGAAGGGCAAAGTTCTCGAAATGTCAATTGATGAACTTGAGCTTTCAGTTCGTTCATTCAACTGCCTTAAGAGAGCAGGCATCAATACCGTTCAGGAGCTTGCTAACAAGACTTCAGACGATATGATGAAGGTTCGTAATCTTGGACGTAAGTCACTTGAGGAGGTTCTTGCTAAGCTTGATGAGCTCGGACTTTCACTCAGACAGGACGGCGAATAATTTTGTTATATGATTTCCGCTGAAGGTAAATCCGATGCGTACTGAGGTGGATTCTCATAATGGATCATTAACAGCATCTAAGGAGTAAGACCGATGTGCATCCTTTGATGTACCACAGCAGGGGGAACCCTGCAAATGAGAAAGGAAGTAATTTAAAATGGCAATGTACAGAAAGCTTGGAAAAGCAACAAAACCTAGGAGAGCACTTCTTCGTAACCAGGTAACAGCACTTCTTTACAATGGTAAGATCATTACCACAGAGGCAAGAGCTAAGGAAATCAAGAAGATCGTAGAGCCTATGATCACTCTTGCAGCTAAGGAGAAGGACAACTTCGAGACAGTTACTGTTGAAGCTAAGGTTCCTGAGAAGGACAAAGATGGCAAGAGAGTAAAAGAAGTTGTAGATGGCAAGAAGGTTACAAAGTATACAACTGTTAAGAAGGAAATCAAGAAGGATCTTCCTTCACGTATGCATGCAAGACGTCAGCTCCTTAAGACTCTTTACCCTGTAACTGAGGTTCCTACTGAGAAGGCAGGAAGAAAGAAAAACACTAAGGAAGTTGATCTCGTAGCTAAGCTTTTCGATGAGTATGGCCCTAAGTACGCTGGACGTAAGGGTGGTTATACAAGAATCGTTAAGATCGGCCAGAGAAAAGGCGATGCAGCTATGATGGTTGTTCTTGAGCTCGTTTGATAACAAGCCACTTAAAAGGGATACGGCAATAGCCCAATGTCATTAAGATAAGATGACAACAAAAAGAAATAGAGAACTGAGAACCTGAATAAGGTAATCAGTTCTCTTTTTTTGATGGTTTTTAAACCTTCAGGGCATAGAAAATAGGCAGATGTCCATCTGCCGAAATGATAGTATAATTAGTTTGTTAAGCTACTCTGTACAGAAAGCTTATAGCGGTTTGGACTTTGACTTTGCGAGGGTCTTTGCGTCCAGGTCGGATTGGAAGAAGCTCTTTACTGATGAGGAATTCCACGTCAGGAGGAGCTTCCTTCTTTATTGATAGAAAATGGCGACATATGTGGATAGCCCTCGTGTAGTTTAATTGATAAGCATGCTTTCG
>NZ_ATWY01000017.1 GCF_000421405.1 Butyrivibrio sp. NC2007 | reverse complement strand
AAACAGTCACTTCCTATAATTATCTGCACGATTTCAACATCGCTTATCCTATCATGGATTCTTCATAAGGTTATGAATATCAAAGGAAACACAGCTACTCTTATCGGAGTTGGCTCATCAATATGCGGCGGCTCAGCAATTGCAGCTACGGCTCCTGTCATTGATGCGGATGATGATGAAGTGGCACAGGCAATTTCTGTGATATTTTTCTTTAACGTGCTGGCAGCACTTCTTTTTCCTTCGCTGGGAAAGCTTATAGGTTTTGATATCACAACAGGAGAGGCTTTCGGTATTTTTGCGGGAACTGCAGTTAATGATACTTCTTCCGTCACTGCAGCTGCATCAACCTGGGACAGCATGTGGAACCTGGGTAGTCAGACTTTGGACAAGGCAGTTACAGTGAAGCTTACAAGGACATTAGCAATCATTCCGATTACACTGGTTCTTGCTTATCTGAGAGCAAAGGAAGCAAAAAAGGATGGAAGCACCACCAACGGTTTTAGCTTCAGGAGAGCATTCCCGATGTTCATAGTGTTCTTTGTTCTTGCTTCAATTATCACAACACTTTGCTTGGGAATGGGAGTACCTTCGGATATTTTTAAACCTCTTAAAGAACTTAGCAAGTTCTTTATCATAATGGCCATGGCTGCTATAGGCCTGAACAGCAACGTGATCAAGCTCATTAAATCCGGTGGAAAGCCGATACTGCTTGGTGGCTGTTGCTGGGGCGGAATAACAGTTGTAAGCCTTGTGATGCAACATGTAATGGGGATATGGTAAACGATTCAAAATACTGTATCCAGAGGAAAAGGTATTACATTTGATGGTTCATTTTGCTGTGCTGTCCATAGTGTTAGTTTCTGCTGCATATTCATCCAACTTTCCGGAGATGTATTAGTTGCCTTGCTTATTCTAATGGCCATCTCCGGGCTAAGAGATACTTTCTCATTAACAAACTCTGATAACGCTTTCCTGCTTACTCCAAGCATTCTCGCTGCATCAGTAACGGAAAGATCTAGTGGTTTTAACACATCTTCAGCAAATACCTTTCCTGGATGCGTAGGTTTTCTGATCATATCATTCTCCATTTCAATTTTCTTCTGACTCAAAGCCGGCTTTTCATGCCGCCACTCTATCTCTTATAATGCTGCCTATTGCTGTAACAATCATAGCTGCGCATATTACGGCTATTCCAATCCTATCATAAGCATTATAGATTCCTTCAGAGAACTTAAGCTTAATGAATTTCTCCCAAATTGCACCGAGTATTACAAGAAGCGTGGCTCCAACAGAGGCAGCATACATACATGCCACAACCAAACTGGCAAGTATGTTTCTGCAATCATCCCTGTCGACTTTGAGAGAGTCGCAGTTGGAAACTAATATAAAGTATGTCACAGCCAGGTATGCAACGGTCACAAACGTGGCTTTCTGCCAAGATGCACATTCAAATAAACTGTAACCTAGGCCCATGATCAGGTCAACGAACATGAGGCAGGAAAACACTATCATAGGTCCGCTGGTCTGCTGATTAAATGTAAGGAGTGCTATTAACAACTCTATCACAACAATAAGTGTTATCACGCTGAGTTTAGTTTCTCCGGGAATAATGTCTTTAAGCCCTGGAAATACCAAAAGGAGAAAAAGAGATCCTAAGAGCCCTGTCATAAAAGGTAATGCCCTTAGAAGACCAAACAAGAGTATAAAGATCACTCCCAATGCTATGACCAACAGAATTTCAAATATTGCCGCTATCATTTATGCCTCCATTCTATGACCAAAGCCCTTGGCCATCATTTGCTGTTTTTCTTTTGTTTATACAGTTTGTTACAGTAGACAGCAGCTCTTGAAGCAGATTTAAACTCTTCTACACCGTTTCTTTCAATCACAGCCCTCTCGATGCCTTTGGCATTTCCCTGCTTGACTGCTTCTGTGAACATCTTGCCAAGGCGGGATCTGACCTGAGCCGGTGACTCTTTTATCTCGTATTCAATAAGAACATCGTTTACACCTGCGAAGGTCGGAAGATCTGCCAGGACGAATTCTGCTTTCATTGTTTTGGCCTCAGCGATCATGTTGTTGATGGCAAGTGTATAGTCGTAGACAGTTCTTTTGCCGAACTTCTCCTCCAACATATCGCAGATGTAGTAGTTGACGGTTACGTTCTCCTTCTTGGCTGCTTTCTCAATCTGATCATATAATTCCTGTGTGATTGCTAAATTAACTCTTGGCATATCTTTTCCCTCCATGAGTGTTGTTTTATGTTCACTTACAGTTAAATTATATGAGTGTTGTACAATGTTGTCAATATAACGATCATGTGCCGTACATGTTGTGGTTAACCTCTGCCTGATAGTAACTGCTCATAGTAGAAGGAGCATTAAACAGGGCTGCAAGCATGTAGTTCTTGATGTGGGTGATCTTGGTGGTGTTACTCTTAAGGCAGTCGATCACGTACTCAAGGTGCATGTGGTTGAGCTTTAAGAACTTGGACTTCACCAGATCCTTGGGATACTCGTTCTTGGCAATCCAGATTGTCTTCCGGGTGGAAAGAACTGTCTCAAGAATCAGGTCAAAGACTCCCTCAAGATCATCCCTGTATTCCGGATGACGCTCTATCATGGTATCTATATCGAGGTTTTCTCTAAGGATCTCATAATACGCTCTGTAGTCATCATTCAGATCCGGCTCCATCGATGTGATATGATTTGTTATTTTAACTAAGTTAGTATTATTAGTATTAATATAATTAGGGTTGGTTTTTCCCATGTCTAGACCTTGGTTTTTCCCATCTCTAGACATTGTTTTTTCAAAGGTCTTGACCTTGGTTTTTCCCATGTCTGAAACATCATCATTTTGTTCAGACATTGGTTTTTCCCGGGTCTGAACTTCTTCTGAATCTTCCTCAACGAAGTCCTTCAGGTACAATAAAGCTGCTTTCCCCTGGCCCTGCCTCTTGCGTTCCATGAGCCCTATAGCCTCCAGCTCCTTAAAAAGATTTATAGCCTTATTCTCCTTACAGCCCAGCATTTCCATGGCTTCCTGCTGTGAGTATATGATAAATGCCCTATTTTCGCTATCTATCCACTTGTTTTTCTGCGAAATTGACATTCTATCCAGCATCAGGCCATACAGGATCTTGGCATCAGAGCTCATGTTTCTGAATATCTTATTTGTAAAAAGAAGCTTAGGCAGCCTGTAATAAGCATGCATTTCAGATTCCTGACCATAAAAATAGTCAAATGTTATCTTGTCGCTCAAAGCTCTTTTCTCCTCCATTCAATGACTTTCTACGACTTTCTATGACGTATAGTGGTGCAATATTTGCACTACCCAATCAGCTGAAAAATCTTTTGTCTGTTGAAATTCTTGACGTAAATCTTATTGGGCTTTCCCTTTTCCTGTAGTCGCAATATAAGTCCAATATCCTCAAGCTCTTTCATACAATCGATTACTGTGTGCCTGGAAAAGCCGATGTCTTCTTCCAATTTTCTCAGTGGATAAAGAATATACACCCTGTTCTGCTCGTCATACCAGCTGTGCCTTTTGGCTTCACGCATTCTGTCGAGAAGCACAGCATACATAAGCTTGGCTCCGGGAGACAGGGAAGAAAACGCCTTCCCTGTCAGAAGCTCCTTGGGAATCTCCACTGAAGCAAACTGTGCTGACTGCGCACCATAAAAATATTCCATCATTATTCTGAGCCCTCGCTTTCATGAGTTCTTTTCCATTCCTCCAAGAGACTGATCATGATCCTCTCGATCTCAGACTGAGAGTAGTAGGCGGGAAAATACTTGTTGAGCTTTCTTTCGTTAAACGTAACTTTCTTTTTAATCTGAGGAGTGGCTCTCTTCTGTATAAGGATGTCTATCATCTGTTCCTGGGTGAGAGAGTCATCATCACGATATTGGCGGAGATCCATGAGCTGTTCCTGCTTGATCATGCCGTTTTCGTGGATGTATTCCCAGAGCCATTGTTGGTAGGTGTGGTTTAGATAGGAAATCTCTGCAGCTTGAAGCAACGCTAATCTTCCTGCATCGACCATATCTAAAAGTTTAGGAATTAAGTAAGTAAGACGAATATACCTGTGAACTTGAGCCCTTTTTAATCCGACAGATTCACCTACTTCTGTAGCTGAATACATTAACTTTGTCTCTTCAGTAGACAAAGTTAAATCTGATCTTTTCCCCTGATGGTTTAACGCATCCATCTTCATCTTTAACGAATATGCTCTTTCACTCGGAAGTATCTCTTCCCTCTGCATATTCGCATTAACCATGGCAATAGTCGCATCATCATTAGTCATTTCCTTAATGATTGCAGGAATCTTCCTTAGTCCGGCTCTTTTTGCAGCGTGAAGACGTCTGTGTCCTGAGATCATCTCATAATTGCCCTCATCATCCGGCCTTACAAGAACCGGAGTGAGAACACCGCTTTCCTTGATGCTCTCCACAAGCTCATCCATCTTTTCATCATCTACAACTCTGAAAGGGTGATTCTCAAAGGGATAAATGGTCATAACATCAAGATCTACTGTTCCCTCCATGCTGGGAACTCCTAGAAGCTCATCAATACTAGATAGCTTTACTTTCTGTCCAACTCTTTGTGCCATTGTCCATTACCTCCCTTATGAATGATGTGTAAGCAAATGCTGCTTTTCCTTTTGGATCATAGACGTAGAGACTGCTCCCTGAAGCGCTTATTTCAGCAGCTCTGACTGATAACGGGATCTCTGTCTCAAAAACATTTATACTTGATGAATAAGCTTCGTAAATCTGAGCCGAAATGTCTTTTGCATAATTGGTCCTGTTATCCACCATAGTGATGAGAATTCCGTCGATTTCGAGCTTAGGATTAAGCTGACGCTTTACTCTTCCAATTGTCTTTATAAGCTGTTGCAGACCCTTTACAGGAAGATATGCGGCCTGGCATGGAATGATTACAGAATCAGCACAAGCCAGGGCATTTATGGTCATCATTCCAAGAGAAGGCATACAATCAATAATAATGAAGTCATATACTTCTCTGGCCTTGTCTACGTACTCTTTGAGGATTGTCTCCCTGCTGATCACTCCGGTCATGCTGATTTCTAAACTTGAGAGTTCTATATTTCCCGGCATCAGATCCACACCTTCAGGATGATGGATGAGGCCTTTTGTCACATCTACAGGCTCGTCATTGATGATATTTACAAGTGCTGTGGCAAGAGAGTAATCAAGTCTGTCCGGTTCATCACAGCCAAGGCTGATTGACATGCTGCCCTGAGGATCCGCGTCGATCATAAGGACCTTATAGCCTTCTCTTGCAAGACCAATACCTAGATTTACGCTGGTGACGGTTTTTCCCACACCGCCTTTCTGGTTTGCTACGCTGATAACCTTACTCATAAAAATCGTCCTCCTCCCAACATGATTCTATAAACTCATCAATTTTTTCCGTGTTACACAGAACAACTCCTCTGACCTTCCTTGTGGCTCTTGCATCCTTAGCCAGCTTTTCGAAAGTATGAAGCCCCATTGAGTAGAGCTCAGCGCCTTCCTGGTAACGCACATATTTCTTTTTTCCCTTTTTAACCATTTCCTCCAGGTTAGGGACAATTCGTCTTTTAGGCATTTCCTTGTTCTCCTTTACTGTTTCCTCGTACCGGCAGTTATCTTCAATAAATTTTTCATAGATGTCCTGATCTACCAGTACCCGTTGTCTGATCATCCTATTGGCCCGGGCTTCCTTGACTGAGTTTACAAAACTCCAATAAGGAATGCTGTAGAGCCTTGCACCATCTTCGTATGTGACGAAATTATGCAATTTTCCCTTGATGTATTTATCAAGATCCGGTGGAGAATTTGATTTGTGAACCATCTTGTAACCTCCTTGTGGGTGTTACGAGATGTAAAACGAATGAAATGAACTAAAAGATAAAAAGCCACATCTCTCTGTGAAAAGAAATGTGGCTTAAGATGCAGATTCTGTTTTAAAAGATTGCAAATTGTATCAAAAATACGCCGCTAAAACTGTTACAAAAAATAAACCGACTATTCCTCAGGGCCTTGACCAACCCCAAAATTCGTCATAGCGCGTCCTTTGATTTCTCGATTATTATCCATAGAACGTCGTATAGCTCCGTAGGAGTCCAATGAAGGAACTGTCAAAAAGTTGCCTGATTGGACGAATATGGACTCCTATGGATTCCCTGTACTTTCTAAGACGCACTATATTACTTGCTCGACTTCAAGGTCGGGATTTTTGCGACTTGTCGCACTTCCCGATACTGTATATACGTTTCAAGCCAGACAATTACATTTTTGACTTGCACTTCATGTTACTTTGAAACACTACGTTAACGGCTTCATTTTGCTGTATTCGTGCTGTCACAAATTTGCGGTTGTGATTATGGCTCATAAAATGAGTCATTTTTGATGCTGTTTGTTTTGCCGGAGATTCAAAACCTTTTTTGCTATCCTGATGAATGGTTGCTGTCAATTGCTGTCAAAAAATATGTCAAATCAATTTGCTGTCAAAACCGCTCTGCGATTTAAAAAGTATCATCCATACTGTCAGATAGCAATCCCATTACTTCATTGTTCTTTTCTTCACTTGCATCTGCATATATATCCATTGTAGTCTCTACACTCTTATGTCCCATGATCGAGGTAATGACTTTAAGGTTCGTACATACTTCAACAAGTCTTGTAGCAAATGTATGCCTACATATATGAAGTGAAAAATCCGGGAGCAGGAATGGGTCTCTCTTCTCCTTTAATGCACGCTTTTCTTCCTCCGCATTGTAGTGTGCGACAATGCATTTGATCTCGCGATTAAGAGTCTGTGGATTATGAACCGTTGAATACTTATTTAGGAATACAAAGTTTGTAAGTCCATCAATCTCAGGCTGCTCATATTCACATCCTTCAAGTTCTTCCTTTGCCATTTCGAATGCAAGCTTTACCGAGTCAAGCATTGGTATGACTCTTATTCCAGCCTCAGTCTTTGGTCTGTGAACATGCATCCTGGAAAGCTTCTCGCCTCTCTTTTTGTAGTATGACAATGTATGATTGACGTTGATTGTACGCTTCTCCATATCAATGTCATCCCAGGTAAGGCCTACAAATTCTCCCGCCCTTAAGCCTGTTCCAAAAAGAACTACGAAGACTGGCCACCATGAGCAGAATATAGGATGTGATGCTACATATCCCATAAACGTTCTAAGCTGATCCTTAGTAAGCGCATCTCTTGAGTTCCTATTCTTTCCTCCGCACTTACATACCTCAGCCATTGCACCATCAGTGGGATTTTTCCGGATTATATCGTCTCTTACTGCCATCTGAAATGTTGGATGTAAAAGACAATGCACATTATCAAGCGTTGCTAGCTCAATGTCGTCTTCCTTAAGCAGTTTCAAATAAAACTGCATAATATCTGAGAACTTGAAACTTGATATAAGCTTACCTCCGATAGTGTTTCTCACAAAATGGTCATACATGTAATAGTACCCTTTTTCAGAGGAACCGCGAAGACCATATTTAGTTTTCATGTATCTGTCGAATGTTGCATTAAGGGTTGCTGTCTTTCTCTGGTACAGATCAAGTCCATCAAGTAGATCTCTCTGGATTTCTTCTTCCTTTTCTCTAAGCGAAAGAAGGTCCCGGTCATATATGTACCGTCTTCTTCCAAGAGCATCTGAATAGGAGAAGCAGAATCGCCCATCACTCTTCCGGACAAACTCACCTTTCTTCAACCTTCGACCCCTATTGTCTTTTCTTGCTTCCATATAATCTCCTAATTAATATAGAAGACATGGCATGCTCAAACATAGGGCTTCATCACTTATAATTATGACTCTGATTCTTTGATAAAGCAATCTATTTTCATGGCATGTCATGTCTTATAACACCGCTGTTGACTCGTTTTAGCATGCTGGGCTTGTGTCAAAATATTTCTTCATTCTGGCATAGTTATAATAAACAGCCCCATCTACTTTTCTCTGTGCATCACATGCATTTGCAATCTTTCTTACTGTATCTTCACAGCAGTTAAACTTAAACATGGCCTGATCAATTCTGATATAATCAGGTTCCCCAAATTCTCTTGGTCTTTTTAATCTTCCCATAGCTCATGCTCCTATCTTTAACTCAATTTCTACTTCATCGCTAAAGTATTTCTGTTCCAAAAACAGCATGGCTCCTTCTTTGACTATTTTCTTGGTACGCTTAATCCTGGACTTCACAGCTTCCGGAGAAAGATTCACATCATCAGCGATGGTAAAAAAGCTTTCTCTTTCCACTATGTATCTTTCAAGGAAGATTCTCTCATCATCATCCAGGCTTTCCACCTGGCTGCATACAATCTCGTAGTCGTCTCTCATATCGAGCAGTGTCTTAATCTCCGCTCTGTGTATGAAATATTCTTCGGAGCCTTTAAGTGCTGTGTTGTAATCCCCCTCATGGATTGCTTCCTGTATGGAAACATTCTCAACCGCTGTATTGGCAGTCACGTCACTTATGTTTGATGTCTGAACTCTTACGCCCAGCTCCCCATTTTCCCTACGTCTCTTATGCTCACGCTCATTTCTGATCACAATGCTGAGACATTTCTCATAACCATCAACCAGTTTGTTGAACCTCGCATAGTTACGCAGGATTATATCCACTCTTGTGTCTAAGTCAGCTCTTCGATATTTGTCTACAATACTTTGCACTACAGCCATAAGTCCCCCTCTCCGGTAAGCCTGTAATAATCAATAATTGTAACCCCATATACTATCTTAAACCGCATAAACACTGAGTTTCAATGACATTATTGTGTCGTTTATGTCACAGTATGTGACACCTTAAAAGTTCTCCAATCCTTCTATCTGCCTGATCACAGCTTTCTTTACTACTTCATTATTTATGGAACTGTAAGCTCTGACCAACTCATCAATCTCACTGTTACCGGAGCTTGTCTCTCCTTTAAGAATCCAGTCTGTTGATACATTAAACTTCGTGGAATACAGCACAAGGATCTTTATTGGCACATCCCTTATCCCCAGCTCATAGTTTGCCAGTGTTGACCTGCCTGTTATAACAAACTCATTAGATACATCTTTTTGGCTAAGTCCCCTGCTTTCACGGAGCTCTTTTAACCTTGCCCCAACTGCAGCTCCTAAATCAAAATCCATGGGCACAACTCTCCTCTCCTTTAATATATAGTAGAAACTCACGAGTTATCTCCGTTGCAACAGTATGCATGATATCATACGATATGCCTGATTTTTTCTCACAAATCCGTCTTTTTCCAATCATTTTTTCTGCAACATTCCCTCACATTTCCCTCACGAAACCATCACGAATCCATCAGAAAACCCTCAAATAAAAAAACGGCTACAGATTTCTCCATAGCCGCGCGACTTTATATCAACATGCTCCTATTTTTTCTTTGTAATAAACAGGCTTATCAACAATACCTGCATTAATATCCTCTTGTTCTCTTCTGTTGGCATATATCCACATCAATATTCCAAAGAGCACTATTGCAACTGGATGCCGCCTGTCAAAGGTTGCCTCTGAAATTTCCATTTCAGCCATAATTTCCTTCTTGGTTTTAAGCTGATTTTTACTGTTTAAGTAAGCAAGCTTTAGAATTGTCTTAAGCTGCTTACCTTCGAGCCTGGTCTCACCTTCAACACTGGGATCATACTTAGTAGTGCTGATCTTACCGTCCACCATCTCCTCAATGCTATCCATGATCATGTCAGCCTTTTCCATGAACCATCTGGATCTGACAACCTCCCATATGAAATCCTCGTACTCAGCATCAGTGTATTTGTGCCCTCCGCTTATAATCTCAATATATTTTCGCCTTATTCGCTGCTTTTCCTTTGTTATCACTTCCAATGATTCATTACCAACACCCTGCAGAGCCTTGCGTCCGACAGCATATCTGCAAAGAAGTGCCTCCGCAAGAGAGTGAACTGTATCATAGGCAAGCTTCTCCTGTCTGCATATTTCCCGGGCTAAAATCTCAGCCCTTAAATTTTTTCTCCTCATAAAAATTCCCTCCAACTAACTAAAATAACAGAAAGTAGATTATCACAATATTGTTAAACAATCTTCCGAGGAATTTCCGTGAAATTTCCGTCAAAAAAAGCCATCACCTCTGTAAAGCATCGAAGCAATGGCTCTTTTCAATCATTCTTTTTCCGAATATTTGCTAATTCGTCAATTATAAATCATTATTTGAGATTATCAGGAAAAATCGGATGATTGGGCACAAGGCCCATAGCGATATCCCTATATTCATTATTTTTCAAGTGGATCCATGCCTCTATGGCAAACATTGTCACCGCCTCTTCTAATCTGTCATAGAATACAGATGTAGTAGTAAAACCGCAGTCGTACATCCTCTCGGTCTTACTTTCATGTTCGGCATGAAGGTAGTACTTATCAAGGATTCTTTTATAAATATTACCCTTATCAAGCATCAGCATCATGCTCATAGCGTAATCAATCACACCTTCGAACCACACTGTAGCCATGGCCCTATCAACTAACGGTCCCATCTGGGCCTTGTATTCATCATATGGTCTCCAGAACATATCCAGAAGATCATACCTGAGCTGCCTTCTTTCAGCATCTATTTCTTCCTGTGTCTTTACGATATCTGTATTCTGATCCTGACAGATCAGTGCAATCCTGTAATCCTCAAACAACAACTTACCTTTTTTATAGACTTCCTTGGGGTTTTTAAATCCCTGTATCATACATAATGAAGCAATTTTCCTGTACGCAACCGACTTTGCCATGATAATACCTCCTATATCACAACACCATCAATCGATTTAAAATCGCGTCACTTCTTTTTCCTTTTTGTGGACACCTTTTGATTATCTTTTATCACTTCTTCAAGCGCTTCAGAAGCAATCAATGTATCCTTTGCTAAAGCCTGCACAATATTTAATACTCTCCGTTGCTGAGCTTCAGGCATCTGCGTGACAAATTCAATGATTATCTCTAAAGTCTGAGTTTTTCCAGCTTTTTTACCAACAACAAGATCCTCTAGGAAAAATTCCGGAACTGTCATATCAAAGGCAGCACAAATCTTTTCAATTGTTTCAAACTTTGGAAAACTATCTCTTTCAAATACATACTGAACAGTACTGGCAGATACACCCATTTCTTCAGCAAGTCTGTACCTTTTCCAGCCTCTGTTCTTCATTAGTTGTTTTACTTTTTGTTGAAATCTTTTTACAGTCATAGTTTCACACCTCCTTAAAGAAGTGTTTTCCTAACTGTATTTTAGTTAAAGCTTCATTCCGTTTTAATAAATTGTATTGAATGAATTATTTCATTGCATTGAATGTGTAAAGCCTGTAATTCGCATATAATCCGCATTTATGGATAGTTGATGACTGATATATAATATTTTTATTAACTTAAACGCATTGAAATTCATGTCCGTCAAATATTATCAATTAGCGCTTATTGAGCTATAGCTAAGGTAACCATTAAAATATTGTACTCACTTCTTTCAGCAGGCATATAATGTTAATAATTGATTTGAATAAAACTGAGAAAGAGAGTATGGGATATGGAAAAATCTTTTGAAACACTAATTAAAGAAAAATATTGCAATGCAGAAGAACGTTGGTATCCAACATCAGTTGATGTGTTTAGAAATGGATTTATTGCCATGAGTAGTGATGCTGAAGGTTTCCATCCTTTGGTAGACAATCTTGCGTATAATTTACAATACCTCCAGTTTTTGGAGAAAGAAATACAGGAATTAAATGTATCCAGCGTAATCTACTCAATGCTTGTAAAAACCTATGTCATAACAGGAATGGGTATCGTAGAAGGTATTTTCTCCTATGTAATCAAGTCAAATGGATGGTGGAAAACAAATGACGAAGAAGAAGTGCTATCTAGCACATCTGAAATAACGGATAAAAAAGGAATAACGTATAGAATAAGAACTATAGTTAACAAGAAAGTTGCACCAGTCAATGATAAAATGAATTTTGATGACATGATAAAATGTCTAAAGCATCATCATAAGGCATTGTCTGTTGATCATTTATTGTATCCCCAAATTGATCGTGTACGAGATCTTAGGAATAGAGTTCATTTACAAAAAGGTAATAATGAAAAAGATCATGATTATAATGCCTTTGATTATATTGTAAAAAAAGAAATGCGAAACATTCTTTATGAGTTACTATGCTCTCCCAAGGTGTCTGACCAAAGGACACTTCACAATTATGATTTTTTGAAGCCAGAGGAGTAACATCTCCAACCATAACTCACTATCATCAAGATGGATTTTTAGGGCTACTGTAAAAATGAAAGAGTTCAACGTAGGACTCTTTCATTTTTTATATCTTCATTTACCCATTTATTCAATATTTGTCCATTCAATCGAAGTATTTATCTCTGAGTATTCATCAACAAGAGCATTGAACTCTTCTTCTGTAATAACATCAAACTTATCTATATTCTCAAGGTAGTCCTGAGGCGGATTCTCCTGTTTATAAAACTCTGGCGAACCTGATGCAGCCCAGTCATCATAGTAATTTACAAATGCCATGACGACCTTTGCTCTACCCTGATCATCAATTTCAGATACGACATACATCTTACGGCCTTCGTGTCCAGTATCGCCACTGACAAACTGGTTCTTATTGTTTATGAAGGTGACACCTGAAGATCCAAGATTCTCTACATTCGCTGACTGGATCTTATTATCCTTATACTCGATAATGTCATATATCCAATAGCCAAAAGAGCGGACTATCAGTTCATTTACTCCGTCCCCATTCATGTCATAGAGAGCATATTCCATATCAGGCTCGCCTACTGCCCAGAAGGTCTCGCCGTTTGCATCAGTTTCATTCCCCTTCAGATACTCCATGAAATGTGCATCGGCATCACTCTCTTTGCCAACAGTTGACGGAAGTTCAATAGCTGTGGGCTCATCTGCACCACCGATTATTTCTGCATTATCTGTCTTTTTCGCACCGCAGGCTGTCATCCCAAATACAATCAATAATGACATTGCAGCTAATATAGCTCTTTTCATGATAAGTTCTCCTCAAATATCGAATAGTCCCTCTCAAAAAGGACTTCTAACATCTGCTTTTTCAGCAGTTCTTTATCCACTTTCTCCATCAGGTACTTCTTGCAGTACATCTTGCTCTTCCACATCACGGAGCATATCTGTAGCACTTCTCCTTATAACAGGCTTAAAACTTAAGATTATCTCCCAACACCGGAACCTTGCTTGCAAAGAAGGAAAACTCTCCGCTGTCGAGAAGATTACCTGCATCATCAGTTACTCTGATATCAAATACAAGTATGTGTTTACCGGTCTTGAGCTTCATGCACTCACAATAGATATATTCCGTATTAACTGCCGGCAAAAGAAAATTCAGATTGGCAGAAACTGTAGTAACATAATATCCGCTCATGCTGCCTGTTGCACCTGCCATAGCATCAACAAAAGATAATAGTGCTCCGCCATGGATACTCCCATATGTGTTATGAAGTCTGGTATCACATTTTATCCTGGACTTGCTGTAAGTGGGGCTCAGTTCCAGCACTTCAAAGCCTATAAACTTGTTATATTCATTCGCATAAAGCTCAGGGATTATCTTCTCCCTGATCGCGTTTTCTTTCTCAGTACGTGCTTTTCTCATTTTATCCTACAGCGTTCCCTTTCCGTCTTTGTCGTAAACCACAAGCATATTTTCCCTGCTCCTATGCTGAAAAGCACTTTTTATTGATTTCTTTGCAGATATCATCACATAATGATTGTAAAGTTTCACAAACTCGTGTCCCCTTTTTTACAATACTGGCATCCAAAGTGGTACTAATTTGATTGGCAATAACAATCTCGATTTCTTCATTTACCTTTTCAAACACCATCTTGTAAAATTTCGCAGAATCCAATTCCATGTTTTTTTCGTCTATTTCCAGAGTGCCTTCTTTATTCCCCGGCAAGGAATACTCTATGATATATTTTCCGCCTTCATACCTTACATTATAAGTTTTTCTCATATCTTTTTACCCTTTGTTGAATTGTATATATACCACCATCAATGTTGTCCGCTACGATTTTTAAAATACTATATTTATCATCTTCATATTCCAATGCACCTGATTGGACTGAAATCTCCTCGTTTTTACTTAGAAAAATAACATTATCAACATCGAGATTAACAATAAATTGCGGATTATGTGTAACCATGATAACCTGACGTCTCTTAGCCATATTTCTAAATTGTTCAAGTACATCTTCCTTAATCGCCTTTTGAGAAATATGATCTTCGGGCTGATCAATAATATATATACCCTTATTCTTTTCCTCCCCGCTTAGGAGCTTAAAATATATACGCGAATTAAAACCTGCAGATAAATCCGAATATACATCCTTCCCATTCTCAGTTATAGCCTTAATGGGTTTGAAATCATTATCCAACCTTGATGTAATCTTTGCTTTGAAAGCTTCCAATGGGTCTTCAATATCATTTGGATACCTTGAAATACTATTTTTCAATTCCTTCCGAGTTAAAGTATTTAAATCAAGCTTATGATCCCTCTTAAGTACACTTGAAATAACTTCATTGATGTATTTTTCATCTACTTTTTCAACCATTATTTTAGAGACAAACAAGAATGTATCAACAGGATTTACCTCTGGTTTAACGATAGTTTCATCAATCTGACACTTATAATCCTCAAATGATAATCTGGTCTTCACAAGATTACTGATATTTTCAGCAAGTATTTTTCTATCTTCTGCAAATGCATTATGTCGATTCTGAGCATCAGTCTGTCTTTCGCTATACTTCCTTTTAAAACGCTTCAAAGCTGTATTAAAAGCATTTCTTTTTGTTCTTTCAAGCTTAGCCTTTTCGTACTTATCACTGTATTTTTTATGAATTAATTCAAAGTACTCAACTTCACTTTGCAATCGTTCCTTATCGCCCTCTTCCAAGGCTTTATTAGGAATTATTTCCTTAGTTAATTCATCAATAATTGCCTCGAGTTTTTCAACAAGTTTTTGAAGTTCTGAGATATCTATCGTTTCTAATTCAATACCAAGCACCAATTCCTTTTCAAGCTCGTCCTCATCTAAAATACTTAACGGCAATAGCTGATTTATACTATCCTCATATTCAAATCTTTTTTCAATTAGCTTGTAAAGGCGATTAAACTCTCTTTCGACAGGCTTTCTGTATGAACCAGCATTGATCTCAGTGGGAAAGAACTCCGCCAAGTACTTATCAGCTTTCAAATTTACATCCTCAAAGATTTCTCTAATTTGTCCCTGATAATTAAATTTGAAAATATCTTTTTCATCTATCTTTGTTAATATTTCAATGCCATTGTCGCTGATGTACTTCTCATAACCTCTTTTTAGCTTAGTATTTGAAGATATCTCTCGTTCCGAAGTTAATTCGTGCAGTAGAAGAGATTTGCCTATGGAGTTATCTCCAATTATTACATTTATACCTCTGGACATAGGGACAACATTAGTCTTACCATTGATTTTGATTCTTAATTCTTTTACATATTTACCCTGGCCCCAAAAGCTTCCGGAATAATTAATTCTATGATTATCCGTAATTGCCATCACTAAACCCTTAAAGGTAGGCAACGCTTTAAGGTAAGTAAAACCTATCTCGTCTTTCTTGTCTTCGGAATTAGGATACCACTTCCAATCATGGCAATCAGAACCGGTAACAAATCGCATTTTGTCTTTTACATCATGATCTATCGAGTATTTTTTATTAAAAACTTCATTGTCCCTTTGACGAAACTCATATGCATCAAAGTATTCTAAAAACAATAGTTCATTAAACTTATCTCTCCCAAGTGATAAGACATCAGATTTATGCGGCTTTTGCGTTGATGTTGGTGATTTTTTCTGGTGGGCTATCATTACAAAATCCAAATCTATTTCCTTTAAAATCAGAAAGTAATCATCTCTGGAGAATGCTCCATCTTTGTACTTTTCTTTGCCCGACCCTTCATTCAAGATTTTTTCAATATTCTTTACTTTTTCATCATTGCTGTCATCGAATATTGTTACGATATGAATAACCTTTTTTCCATCAAAATTTACCGAAAATTCAACCCCAGGCAATACCTTTTGCAATTCATTTCCTTCATGCGATTTTAACACCCGGTACATGGAATATCCAAAACGGTCATGATCAGTAATCGCACACATATCAATACCATTCTCTTTAAGCTTAGAAATCAGTACAGGAATATTTTCTATAGTATTGTTTGCAACCTTTTTCCCGTCTTTATGTGCCGACTCTATAGAATGAATGTGTAGATCTATCTTTATAGGCTCATCTACAATTTTTTGCATAATACCCCCAAAAACTCGAATCACTTAATGTAAACAAGGGACAGCAAAAGATGTAGCCCTTTTACTGCCCTTGTAAATTAACTTCTTTTCAATCTTCTTTTCTGAAGCTTTTTCCATATATCTCTTGCTTCATTACACAGCGTTTTTGAAATCCCAAGCTCTGCAACTAGGATTTTATCATCTACTAAATCAAGAGCTTTTGTAATATCATCGTTTCTTCTTACAATGTCATCCACCTTTTCAAGAAGTGATCTTACTTTATCTTCTGAAATATTGTCTAATTTAGGGACAAAAATATTTCCCACCTCACCAGGCAATATTTCAAGAACGCCACCACCATAACTTCTTCCGCATAACTCGGTAAAAGCAAACGATATACTGTTATAGTAAGAAAGCATTATTTTCTCAGCACTTACACCGTCATTGAACTTTATTCTATGCATAGTGTCCGTAGAAACAGCTTCACATCTGTTTAAAACAAACTTAGGATAAAGATTATTTCTTCTCAAGAAAAAAGCATCCGGAACCCATATTGATGGAATTCTATACCAGCGATCTCGTATAGAACACTTATACCCTTTGTTTTCTTCTTTTTCTTCTCCTAACTCGATGTATTCCCTGTGCTTTTCAGGATACTCGTCATATGGTGTCTCTGGAAAATCTATCAGATAAGCTGCTTTTCCGCTATTAACATTTTCCATCCAATCTTCCTGAGTAAAGAAAATACTATTAGCATGAGAACTTCTACCTATAAGTGGTCTTACAACACTCTCTAATTCATACTTTTCTACGGTGTTTTTATCTACTGAAAAATACTTATTGTTTCCAGTTGTAATACCAACATTTATTAGAGCGCAATCAGATAGCTTATGAAACAGCTCGTTATTTCTGATTTCAGAGACCAATTCATTCTCTTTATCTGTGGTGAAATACTTTGTCCATTTCTCATGAACATGTTGTAACTTCTGGAAACCATTTGAGTTAATATCGAAATCCTTTAAATCATCAAGGTTGTTCAGCTCTATTATTCTGATTCCCTTTTCTTCTTCTCCCTTCTCCCCTATAAATACTACTACTTCTTGTTCTATGTCAGAGAATACTAACTCCTCAAACGTAATAATAGAAATCTTTGATAAATTGTTAGAGAGAAATAATCTCAAATCTTCTGCATATACAACCTGCAATATTTCCGCTGGAATTACGAACGCAATCTTGCCTTGATCCGAAAGCATATTAACACATGCCACCATAAAACCAACCCAGGCGTTAATAAGTTTGTTTGCTTTCATACCTTGTGAGGTTAGAATATCTGACAGCAATGCTCTTTGTTCTTCTTCCAAATACTGATATCTGATATATGGAGGATTTCCTAAAATCAAATCATATTTTTTATCTGAGTACTCTTCATAGTAATCAAAGAAATCCTGATTAATAACTTTTAAATTTTTATTACTTTCATATCTCTTCTGAACTTTTATAGCTTCATCATCTTCGATTTCTATAGCTGTTATCAAGTCAAACTGCTCTATGATACCTGTGTTACTCATAGCGTCCAAAAATACGCCATCACCACAACTAGGTTCTAGCACATTCTTAATCTGCATATTACCAGAAAACAGCTTCACCATCATTTCGGCTAAAGGTAATGGCGTATAATATGCTCCGCGCAGTTTCTGTTCAGAACTTTCTTCCTTTAATCTCATCTATTCACCTTATATTTCTTGTTCGTATACCTTTTTTATTAGAGTCTGGATTTCTTTAACCAAAATACTCTTCTCATTTTCTATTACATTTTTAGTTGCACGATCTGTATGCCCCTTCAACTGTTCATTCAGCTCATATATTCTTCTCGTTTTAGAAACAACATCATCATACAACTTTTTATGATTAACATTATTAAAATCCAAATCAACAAAAGGAATCTTATTAAGCAAGAACGTTCCTCTTGCTGTGAATCCTCCCTCAAAATCGCTACCTTGAATCTGAAAGATTTTTTCAGTATATGGATGTGCCAACCATGCTTGAATGTATTCTAATTCATATTTACTCTCGTTTTTCTTGCTTATAGCAACGTATCCAGCAGTTCCACCAGATGCAATCAACATATCACTTTTATCGTATGCATACATCGGTTCTTTGCTAAGAACTCTTACAATTAGCTTTTCAGTATCAATAAATGAAGTTAGCGCCTGTGTTCTTCCATACTTATACCATGTATCCTCAGTAGCATCAGGAACATCCCTGCCTATACCATCATTTAAACATCTCGGAACAAGTCTGTCATAGCAATCCAGCAAATATGCATATGTTCCAGCAAAGGTACTTTTCATTTCATCAATTGAAAACAATTTACCCTCTTTGTCATATGGGAATATAATTCTCTTATCGGTTTCCAATAAAGAATATGTTGTCATGCCCTTTTCAGCATTTTTGGTAGGTTTAAAATATGGTTTGAGAATACTTTTTTCTACCTTGTATTTCTTACCAAATCTTTCTACATATATAAAATCATTGTCCTCTTTATAGATGCATGTTCCATCAAACCAATACACTTCTTTTTTATCTGAAAACTTTTCCGCTCTTTCAGCACTAGTCTGTATACCATTAAATATATTGGCAACATCAGATAATGGAATGGCTTTATCTTTGGTTTTGTCAAGCATCTTCAAAAAATCTATTTCTGTTGTTAAAAGCCATGGGTTCTCATCAAATATTTTTGTATTTAAATCTATACTACTTATATTTGATCCAGTCCATAAGTCTACAACGTTCTTAACATAAGAATACTTCATTACAGCGCTTTTCTCTTTTTGTGCTGTAACTATCGCACTATAAATTGTCTTGTCCGGGAACAACTGCGCGTCACCAAAGTCATCAATTGATACTAGGTGTTTTGCAAGTAATTTCCGCAATTCCTTACCAGCCTTTATCTTCGGAAACTTGTTCGGAATGATATAACATAACATACCATCGTCAATTAGTAGTGACATAGCTTTTTCAACAAATAAAAAGTACTTATCAAATTGCAAATATGAACTCTTGTACTTTTTCTTATATACATTGAATTCAATCTCACCAGAAAGCCTGTGCATATCCTCCGTATTAACATATGGCGGATTGCCTAATATCACGTCAAAACCCTTACCAGTATTAAATGTCTCCCAGTCAAACGGAACTAGATTGACTAACTCTTCAACAGACAACTCTCCACTGTTAATATCGCTGTTTTCAACCAGCGAGTTTCCTGCAACTATATTATTAGCCAAATCCGGAAGAATCGGATTCTCTTCTTTAACAGAGGGTTCTGTCTCACCCTCTAACAGTTTTAACAGCAACGATAACTTGCATACTTCAACCGCATTGCTATCTATATCTACGCCGTATATGCAAGAAGAAAGCAATCTCTTTTTTTCATTCAGAGGAAGTTTCTTTTTTCCTTCTTCAATTTCCAGCAAATGTCCCGGGTCATTGTTCTCATACCATCCAGTACAATAATCAATCAGGTATTGATAAGCTTCCTCCAGAAACACGCCTGAACCACAGGCTATGTCAGCTATTTTAAGTTCCAACACTTCATGTGGAGTCTTATTCATGCACTTTTTATCCATAACCGTCTTAACCATATACTTGACGATCTCTATAGGAGTGCTTACTACAGACTTGTATTTATACTCGCTTTTCTGCGCTAAGCTTACTTTCCCATCTACTACAACCAAACTTTCAGTTAAGAAAGCTTCATATATTTTACCTAAGATACTTGGTTCAAGAACAGTAAAAAGGTAGGGCGTCTGCGGATAATACAATGACTTTATAATGTCGTCAATAAGATTCACCTTTAAATCAAATATTGGTGAATCCCCTTCAAAAAGTCCTGAATTATATCTCTTATCTGCTTTTTTAAGTATCTCTGTAAGGATCTGTTGTAAAGTAGCCTTATCCGCAATTATTTCATAAAGCTTTCTATACAGCGGCAATTTTCTATCTTCGCAAATTCTTAGAAATATAATCTGATTTATGAACGACTGTACAGTTTCATTAAGTACTTTTAAATCTTTATATTTTTCATCTTTAGAATATAAGTAATCTCCAAGTGCCAATCTCCACTCGTTAATCTGCTTTAAAAAGGTCTCATCTACTTCTGTGCTATACTTAGAGCTGTCTTTGAATGATTTTTTTACAAATTCATCAATATTTCCATTGTAAATATTGTCTCTGCCAATTAACTCATATATCTCAGCATATTTCAGCAAGTAATCTTTGTAATTATATACCCTGTACAAAGACGCTCTGGCATCGTCGCCATCATGAGGCTGATTTGTTGTATCATAAATGGACAAATTTTCAAAATTTGTCAGAACAGCATATGGATGATTTGCATTCCATCCATATTTTCTAGTCTGCATTGCAGGATCAGTTTCAACCAATATATCCACGCTTGGTTTTTTTGCCTCTACATGAATTTTTGAAACTCCGTTAAGTGTAAGCGTGTAATCTGGTCTCTCCGAACTATTAGAAAACTTTTCAACAACTACTTCCTTGTACTGAGGTAACTTTCCTTTAGAATTCTCGACATCCCACCCAAAGCATTCTAATAAAGGACTTATGTATTCATCCCTGCATTCAGTTTCATTATAAGCGTTCTTCGAATCACGATAATATTCTCTATTATCACCATATTTCTTAATCAACTCATCAAGCTTTTCTTTTCCCACAACAAATTCTCCTTTTCATGTAAGTATCCTTACCCTACATGATAAACAATATGGTGTCCCAAAATATGGACTCGTCATCAAAATCAAAGAAAATCAAAGAAAAAATCAAATTTATCAAATATTATTTCTTTACTTTTTCCACATTATCTAGTAACCCACAATATACATTCTACCAGATTTTGTCTAGTTTTTTAACCGTTTCAACACATCTTGTGGCGATAAATATGTCTTGCCTTTTCTAAAATAAAAAAGCCGGGGCAGTACACCTAAGTGTATCTGCCCCGAATCATTCCTAACGTCATCAAACGCTCTTAAAGTATTCAATTACCTTCAGAAGATCTTCACCCACAACCTCCGACAGCTTTTTCATTTCATCATCTGCAGGAATCATGTCCGGCACCATGATCGGACGCATGCCTGCAGCGTGAGCTGAACGTATGCCGTTATATAAATCTTCTATTGCAAATGCTTCTGCAGGATTGACCTTCATTACATCACAGGCAATCAGATATATCTCCGGATCCGGTTTGGATATCTTTACAGCATCGCCTCCGACAAGTTCCTCAAAATAATTGATGAGCCCGGCATCACGAAGTTCAGCTTCGACTACTGCTTTTCTTGTTGATGATGCAACAGCGCATCTGACATTTTCAGCTTTAAGATATTCCAAGACCTCTTTTACGCCAACCTTGACCGGCAACTTACCGCCATCATATTTTTCATGAAAGAGTCTGCTGCTCTCGGAAAGAAGTTTATCAGCGATACCTTCTCCGCAGATTGCAGCGTAAGCATCCTCGACAATCTGGATGGTCTGGTTTTTATTTGTCCCGATGCATCTGTTGAAAACTTCTCTGATATTCTCCAGTCCATATCCGGCTGCTGTCTCTGTCCATGTATCAAGACAAGCTCTCTCCGAGTCGAAGATAACGCCGTCCATGTCAAATATAACGCAGTAATCTTTTATCATCTCTCACCTTTTCTATCAGAACACAAATGGAAATTCATATACGTCACCAACGCTGACAATCGCATCGCCATTTACCTCTGTGACTTCAAATGCCGCTCCGTCCCAACCGTAAGTAATTGTTCCTTTGACATTATCATCATATGAAACAAATGAAAGTTTTCCATCTCCAGCTTCTTCGACGCTGCCCTCCAGCTCTCCTATTCTGTAGATCGATATCTTACAGTTATAGCCTGATTCCCATCCTTCAGAAATGTAAAGTGATCCGTAAATTTCTCCTGTGCCCTGATTATCTATGTACATGCCGGTCACTTCTTTGGCAGGCATTGTATAATCAACACCCTTGAAAGCCGCAAACTCTTTTGCAATAAAATAACATCTTGTCTTAGTACTGTTTTCCAAGAGATCATAATACAAAACAGGATAAATACTTCCACCTTCCTCTGCAGGGCCAAGTGCTTCAAGTACAGCACTCTCTTTCATGGAATTCCAATTACGCTGATTAGCGAGAACTTTTTCCTTGGTCTGTTCATCAACGCCATCAGAAAACCTTCCCCATAGGTCGTTCAGCTCATCATCCCAAACCTTAAAGAAATAACTTGCAACCATATTCATTTCAACCTGATTCTCACTATCTTTTCTTCGTGAAGTGATGTGCTCACGGATTGCATCTATCTTTTTGAACTCTTCTTCATAGGAACTTGATTCCACTATAGCATTCTGAACTGCAAACTTGATCTCACTATCGTAGTCATAAGAATAATCAAGCTCTGATGTCTCATCGCAAATGCTCAAGCCATAGGTCTGCTCTGCAGGAGCTGCATAAGAATCACCTGTCTGTTCGCTTACATCTGTAACAGTTTCACCTGTCCCAGCATTGTTTACTGCATTATCGCCTGCTGCCTCTGGAGCATTTTTATTTTGCTGTGCTTCAAAAATCGAACTATTGTCTTCGTTGTTGGTACTTCCCGCACAGCCTGTCAGTACCATCGCAGCTGTCGCAATAGCAAATCCATATGTAATTAGTTTTTTCATTTCAATATTACTCCTCGTCCTTTTCATATCTACCAATAATATTTCAGTACAAATCTAACGTCAATGTGGATTATTAACAATCATGCTACCAGCTCCAGATCATTTTCCAATTCATTCCCCCAGGTATCCCAGCCAGGTATCTTCTGTCTTGCAAATAATTCCACTCGCGGTACATCACCCACAAGCTCAACAATCCGGTCACGAGTCTCTGCTGGCTTTTTGCTATGCTCTTCAATGTGACTTATGATTACCTGATGGACCGCTCTGCCGATCCGTTTTGGATGTCCTTTGGTTGCAAGCAGGCAGATCTCTGCATTGGATCTTGTCCAATAGCCCATGCCCCAGAAAAGAGAATCGCATTTCTTGTTCTGCTTCACCCAGACAAATGCAACAGTTTTATAATCGAAGCCCCATGCTTTTATAACGTCAAATGCTTCCATGAGGTTCGGAAATGTTGCCCACATGAAAAGAACACAATCCTCAGCAGCAATATATGCAACAGGAAGTCTGCAGATATCCTCCACACTCATTGTAGGATAATGATTCTCAGCACTTCGTCCTTTGCCCTTGTCTGACCAGACACCATATCTCCATGGCGGGTCACAATAGATCACGTTATATTTTTTCTGCTCTCCATTTTTATTTTTATTTTTCATTCTTACAAATCCCCCTTCAAAAGATTCACCTACCCCATCTCCAGTAACCTGGCGCACTAACGTTGCAAGTGGTGCATCATGCGCCCATGATGCTCACTTGTTGAGGCACATCCCCAATCCCCTTAGCATCAGATTAAAATCTGACCACGCTCCTTCGGAGCTAAAAACTGAAAGCCGCCAAGATGATGGCATAGATTTGGGCACTGCCTTAGATGACAGTGCCCTGACTATTATCGCGTGTGTTCACGTTCCTTGTTTTCTTTCTGCTGACCGCTGATACCAAGTATCTGGTCGATATCATACTTCGCAGTCTGATAAGTCTGCATATCTTTCTTTACTTCTTTGTACTCTGCATAGGCAGCTTTCTTTTTGGAAAGCACTTCATCATACTCAGTGCTAAGTTCTTTCACTGATGGAAGTTTACCTTTATGTTTGTTAAAAGAATCTTTGGCAGCTTTATGCGCCATGATGTCATCCTTATGCTCTATAAAAAACTTTTTGCTATAGCCCGACTTACGGTAATCGGCATATACATCTTTGGTCCTGCCATATGTGATGATGTTACTGCGAAGCTCTGAGATTTCTTTGAGCCTTTTTTCATAAGCCTTTATATCAGCACTAAGTTTACTGAATCTCTCTGAAGTATCTCCTGCTCTTTTTTCCAGTTCGTTGTAACTCCGAAGCCCCTGCTCCTGGAAAAAGAGAATTGCCTTCATGACATTTTTTACATTAAACTTCTTAGCCCACATCTCGTAGCCAGGACCTTTTCCTTTAGCAAAGATGTCCTGAAGATTAAGGAGCAGGTCAAAACTGTCATCCCTGTAGAATGGAACACTGTCCTTTTTCATGTCAGTGCCTTTGGCTACACCCTCAATCTTTTTTATCAGCTCATCCTGGGTATAACCTTTTCCAAGAGATCTGAATCTTATGAAACGCTGCTGGCCATTTCCTCTGACAGAAAAATGTTTTCCTCGCTTAATCTCATAGCCCTGCAAAGACAACTCTTTTAAAAAGTCCTCAAAGGTCTTTGGCTTTTTGGAAAGAGCTATGTCTATCGACTCACGCAGTTTATCACGAAAGCTCGGGCCATTATCCTCATGGATATAAGTTGTCTTACTGTGATATGGAGCCGGAGCAATCACTGAGTAACCATTTTCCATGCAGATAATATTTGAAAGTTTTCCAAGAGCAATTCCTGAGCCCCAGAAATTTCTGAACTTTCTGCTGCAGTCCAATGTTGTGGAATTGAAAATCGCATGATTATGAATATGCTTCTTATCAGTATGAGTAGCGACAATAAAAGCATGGTTGCCCTTTGTAAATCTCATGGCCGTCTCATAGCCGATTCGGTTTGCTTCCTCCGGAGTGATCTCCCCGGGCTTAAATGACTGTCTGATCTGATACGCAATTACATTATCTGTTCTCTTAAGACCTGTTATCTGCTCATACTCTCTCTTGGACAAAGTAAATTCTTCACAGACAGTCTTAGGATCACATGCATAAGATGTCACATAAGTTCCATTCTCAGTTTTATCAGGGTTCATTGCATAATCGGTTCTTTCGCCGATACATTTAGCAAGAGTCCTTCCCTTATTTTCATGTAATGCAATAAGTCTTGTCGCTGCCATAACACTCCTTCAGAATCAAAAAACTGCGGCTACAGGATTCTTCCCATAGCCGCACTCATCATTTTATATTTGCCAATCGCTCCAATATTTCTTTTATGGAAGTCCATATCCCTTCCTGCTGAGTCCGTAACTGCTCAATGTCACACAGATAAATGCTCCCGTTTTCATTTGCTTTCTTGGCATACTGATTCAGATTGTTACTGTTGATACGCATAAGCCTCACGACTTCCCTAACATCTGACAGATCCAGCTTAATTATGTAGCCATCAATAGCCATCTTCTTCATGTATGCATTAAGATTTTTTACACCTGCTGCTTCCATACAGTCTCTGATCTGCTGTCTTTCTTCAGGGGTTACCCTGACATGGATTTCATTGCGTTTCTTCTTCATATCACAGCACCAGCTCAGGAGCAAAGCATCGATGAGGCCTGTCATCTGTTTCAGGCTTGCAGTCACGAAGCTGCTTCAAAAGAGAAGTCTTCTCTGCTTTCTCTGCTTTCTCTGCGACTTTCTCATGCTGCTCTCTTTTTTCCTCTTCATCAGGAATACCATTACAATTATCATCCCTGAACTTATCAACAGGTTCATCAACCTTAACGTTGTTAATGCAGCCATCAAGGTTGTTGTCGTTCTGCTCAATCTGATCTTCCAATCCTCTTCTGACATTTCCAAGAGTGTTAGGATCAAGCTCCTGTGGAAGTTTCATTCCAAACTCAGCTCGGACCTTGTACTCAATAAGAGAAAAGACATATGCCGGCATGGTACGTACATCACGCTCCCAGTCCTGCATTGTCCTGTAGGGAATATCCAGGTAATCCGCAAATTCTTTTCTGCTCATACCAGTGGACTCACGGAGCTGGATAAATCTTTCTCCCTGAGTCATGTCATTAGTATCTGCAGACAGTTCCATGTGCTGAGGTGCTGCTGGAACTACTCCATTAACATCATCCCATTTTTCAATAGGTGTTCCTGTTCTTCTTTCCATAACAGCATCACTCCCCTCTGTGCTTCCTTTCAGGAAATCGGATCTCATACTGCACCCTGCCCTCATCATCGTAAGTAATATCAACATAACAGTTGAAAGTCTTGCCGGTCTTGCGGGACTTACATCCCATAAGCTTCACTGTTCCACCTGTTAGAAGATCCTCAGCAATTTCTCTGGTCATCTCCTTACCGATTGCCTGAAAAAACTTGTTATCCTTCCAGATTGCAAAACTGCAGTCCATGTTGTCACAGAAATATGCCATGTCTCTTTCAACCACATTGGTTCCACAGCACGGACATACTCCGACAACATCATCTGTTACAGGAGCTTCAATCTTTTCATTGTCATTAAAATTCCCGAATGGAAGTTCATCTTCATAAGCTGCTGCATCCATCCAACCATCATCATTTACATTTTCCATAATGCTCAGCCCTCCTCTTCATCATCAAAAGAATCTTCGCAAGCACTGGGAATCAATTCATACTCGTCCTTATACTCGTATCTGTACTCATCGATAAGAATATCTGCCATGTTCTTCATGGACTCTGTCAGATCCTTTGATGTTTCAAAAAGATCTCTTGTCTCGCCAAAAATACTTACTTCTTTTTCAGCGAGATCAAGAGACCTCTTCATCGTCTGTGCCATATCTTTGATAAGATGTGCAATGTCCGCACCACTCTTTATTGCCTTTAAGAGCTTCCTATTTTCCTCATGAAGTTCTATATTGATTTCCATTATGTCCTGTTTCTTTGCCATTAAATAGCTACCCCCTTCTCACTCGCTGCACCCCCTGCAACCTTATCCCTGCTTAGCCTTTCCTTCTCAATCTTGAGCTTATCCAAAAGAGATGGTCTCTTTCCGCCAGCTCCATCAGGAAGGATCCTTACTGTACCAAGAATCTTTCTGCCAACATCTGCGACTGTCCCAGGCTTATCAGCAACAACTTCATCTGTATCCCTAAGCGGCCAGTCATCATCTGACTTATTCTTTTCAGCAGCTTCTTTGGAATTTTCACCAGCCTGTTTCTCTTCTGCTCTCTGCTCCTTAGCTATTTTTTCAAGCTCTGCTTCCTGTTCCGGGCTCATCTCCTGGGACTTTTCCTTGTCAATCATCATGTCTTCCACTGACCTGATGATCATTGCCGATGTGGACCTTATGGTATTAAGAGCAGCTTTCAGCTCCTTCATGGACTCATCAGTTGTGTATGACGCTAGATAAGGAAAAGAATAAGCCCCGGTATCATAGCCAAAGAAATTCAGGACTACTGCTGCAGTTCCCTCAGCCTCAATCTCTTTTCTGTTCTTGCTGATATCTTTTGACGCATCAGCATGCAGCTTTGCATGAACCACTTCATGAAGGCATGTCTTAAGAGTCTGTAATTCGCTCATGTCCTTCTGGATAGCAATTCTCTTTTCCGCCACATGGTAATATCCCTTGGCACCAGATTTAATGTCTTCATAACCAATTGGAACAGGACTTACTTCTCTTATGACACTCATGAGAAGGGAAAACTTATTAACATCCCCCTTAAGTTCATCAATGCCAAGCTTTGGAAGCTCCTTGCCTTCGGTCTGCGAAACGTCAAATGTACTTTCAGCCTTAAAGCCCATGAGATTTAGTTCCTGTTTCACCTTCACAGGCTCACCATCTTTATCAAGGACTACTTTCCCATTGGCATCAAGCTTGTCTACTTCCTTTTCGATGGTATATGGCGCAGGAGCTATGACCTTGATTCCTTTTTCACCTTTCTTCACATAACGCCCCATCTTCTTCCACGCACCATAGCTCTGACATAATGTCGCATCCGGCTTCTGCATGGAAATCAGAATGCAGTTGTTCAAAGAGTAATGCGGAAACTTTGCCATTGTCGCAAGAAGAGTCTTAAACTCTGCGCTGCTCCTTACAGACTTAACACCGACTTCAAGCTGGTCAGTAAGTTCCTTAAGCCTGTCTTCCCGGCTTTTGAAATTCATATTTTCTGTATCAGCCATTCAGATCACCTCACTTTGTTTTCTTTGGTGCCTTAACTGAAGAAGGAGCCTGCCCAGCAGACTCCTTCCTGACAGCCTTCCTTGCTGCCTGTGCATATGAAATATATCTTGATTTACGTGCCATCAGTCATCCTCCTCGTCATAGGATTTCTCCTCCCCGGTGTCATCATAAGAAGATTCTTCCTCCTCACTGATGCTCTTCAGATAATCATCATCTTCATAGTCTTCATCAGGATCCGGCAAGGTATTCTTCTTTTTAGAATTCTTGGTCGTTGTATAGTACATAAATCCGCCGGCACCTCCAAGTCCAAGGATCAGAAGGATAGCCATGATTCCATTCACATTAACTTCTTTCTTTGGTTCGGGCTCCGGTTCTGCCTCAGGCTCCGGTTCAGGTGTAGGCTCAGGGGTAGGAACAACAGGCTTTTCTTCTACTTTCTCCTCAGTCTTGCCTTTTCCTGTTACTGCAATATATTCACTGACCTGGTCCTCATCCATAAGTGACAGAAGATCTGACTCATCTACCATGTTAAGGAAATGAACCTTCTCATTGCCATCATCGTCTCTGTCAATGATGATATAAAAATAATTGCCATTCTTAGTCATGACAGTGATGAACTGCTTGCCTCCGGCTTCAAGGCTCCCATAGTCATCTACAAGCTCCATGTTTCCATCAGGAGTAAGTGGTCCCCACTTTTCCTCAATCTCAGGGTCTTTGCCCTCGCAGTTACGATAGTCCTGCTTACAGAGCTTGCATTCCTCATTTACATGATCCTCTGTACACCTTGATTCACAGATGCAGTCATATCCACCGGCTGCAGCTGTAACAGGATTCAAATAAAAAAGTGACCCGCAAAGAGCCACTGACATGCCAAGAACCTTTGCCCTGGCTGCTATAGAATTAAAAAACTTCATTTAATACATCCCCCTCAAACTTGTTATCGTTGTTTTCGGCAGCATCTGTACTGCCAACAGGCTCTTTTCCGTCAGAGCTCTTTGCAGAATCTTTTCCGGAATTCTTATCCGATGCAGCAGATTTCTTTGGAGCAGGCTTCCTCTCTTCTTCAATATATCCAAGCCTCTCCGCGGCTTTTTCAGGCGTTATCTGCAAAAGATTTATAACGCCGACAATAGCAGTAGCTTCTTCTGATCTGATATTAGCGTCCAGTGCATCCACTTTCTTCTGGAATTCTTCTATCTTTTTCATATAACGTTCCCTGTCTGCTCTGTACTTTCTTAGTTTTTCAAACATATTCCCTCCGTCTCTTATGGCAAGCGGCCAAATCCCAGATAATGGCTCTGCCAGTATGGTGTATTGATTGATGAATAATGGATTGGATTTCCGGCATGGAGCATCATTCCATTACCCACATATATCCCGACATGACTTGCTCCGGGAGTATCATATGTTCCCTGGAAAAAGATAAGATCTCCAGGCTTTGCTTCTGAAGCAGGTATATTTCCAGTGATTGAACGAAGGCCATTTGCTGTCTGCCTTCCCACATTCCAGCCATTACCGCAGTGGTTTATCACATAGCTTACAAATCCGGAGCAGTCAAATCCATCCGGTGAATATCCTCCCCATACATAAGAAACGCCAAGATATTTCTCTGCTTCATGAAGCATACGTGCAAATTCTTCATCACTCAGGTACTCTCCGGGTACATGATAATCATCATAATCACCCGGTCCCGCTCCCGGAATACTGTAGATGTCATCCTCACCAAAGAGATACTTTTTATTTCCAAAGGTCTCAAGCAGTATCTCATATCTGGCAATTTCATCATCAGTAAATCCAAGTTCCTCTACTACATAATCAAGACCATGATTTACAAGATAGATATCGCAGATGTAATACTCATACTCTTCGGTATAGGTATAATCTTCCCAATAACCGCCTTCAGCATAAGAATCATCTTCAACCCATCTCGTATCTTCAACTTCTCTTTCTCTTGTCTCTACTGTTTCCTCGTATGTGATCTCATACTGGAGTTCAAAGATTTCCTGGAGCTTATCCTGTACTTCATCTCTTGTATATGACTCAAAGATTACTGTGAGAATTGCTGCAAGCTGATATGGATTATGCCCCACCTCATCAAGGTGGTAATTGACCTCATCATAATCAGCATGATCCTCAGCTATTTCATCAACCTCATCCATAAGACCTTCTTCAAGCTCCTTGTAATCATCTTCGGTCTCAAGTATGTCCTCATCCTTTGCAGTAAAAGAGGTCGCAACTGTTATGTCACCGCCTCCTGCTCCAAGAGCTGAACATGAATTCATGAGTCCCGAAAACGCCAGGATAAGGATCAGGATTGCCACTATGATTATGGATATTACAGGATTGTCCATGATAAATTCCTGGATCTTTTCCGCCAGAAGTGCCAACATATCTTCTGCTTTATCCGTTATCTTCCGTCCAATCTTTCCGGTATTCTCAGCGGCCTTAGCATTTTTAGCAGCAGCTTTTCTCTGCATTTCTTTTTTCATGCGCTCTTTGGCAGCCTTTTCTGCAGTGCTCTCAGTATTCTTTCCCTGATGGAGCTTATTGCTGTACTTACTGTGCTTTATCTTGCTGGTGACATGACTAACCGCACCACTGGCAATATATCCGCCGGCATCAAAAGCTTCCTCGGCAACACTGCTCTCATCCTTATTCTGATCTTCACTGTTCGCACCAGAAATATCACTTACAATAGAAGCAGCGACTCCTACACGGCTTGCAGCTTCAGTAATCCCTGCTTTTGTTCTCTCCCTTGCAGCCTTCTGCTCAGCTTTCTTTGCGGAATCCTTCTGTCTTCGAGTCTTTTCAGCATTTACAGTCTGCTTTTTAACTTTCTCGTGGCGTATATCTTCTGGAGTCTTCTTTGAAGTATCTTTCTTTGAGCGTTCCTGTCTGAACTTCTCCCCATAATACTTCTTGGCAGACTCTTTATTCATAAGCTTGTCAGCATGAGTCATCTCTCTTTGGGTTGGCCCCTTATTCTTGGAATTATCCCTTGTGTATAAGCTTTCATCCATCATTCATCTCCTTAAAGGCTCAGGCTGACGCTTTATCTGCATCAGCCTTATTGCCATTCTTTTCAATAAATTTGGTATTGATAACCTGATAAAGCATGGTCTCTTTCGGGAACCTGTCTACAAATGGCAGGATAACGTTGCCATAAAAAATAAGCCCTTCACCTTCTCCCGAATGAGTAACATACGAAAGCTGGTGTGGACTTATGTTTAACTGCTTTGCAAGAATAGATCTGTCTCCTACCGCCTGATTGAGCATGAGAATGAAGTCAGAGTTCTCAAATATATTCTCAATTTCGCGGGAAGCCAGCAGATCCTTGATGTTCTGGGTTATACCAGTCGGCATACCTCCCCATTTTCTGAAACGCTTCCAGATTTCTACTGTATACGCAGCAGTCTGATCTTCCCTCAAAAGAAGGTGCATTTCATCTATATAGTACCTTGTACTCTTTCCAAGTTCACGGTTAGCTGAAACCCTGCCCCAGACAGCATCTTCTACGATAAGCATTCCTATCTTTTTGAGCTGTTTGCCAAGGTCCTTTATATCAAAGCAGACTATTCTGTTATTGATATCAACATTTGTTCTGTGATTGAAAACATTAAGTGAACCCGAAACATAGATTTCAAGTGCAGTTGCCACAAACTTTGCCTCAGGCTCTTCCTGTCTTAAAAGTTCATTATAAAGGTCTTCAAGGATTGGAATGTTTTCTGGTCTTGGATCCTCAAGATATTTTCTATAGATCATCCTCGTACATCTGTCGATGACAGTTCTTTCCGCAGGCTTTAGTCCGTCCCTTGAACCAAGGATAAGTTCACATAGAGATAAAATAAAATCCACCTTGAGCATTACCGGGTTATCATCATCGGAATAGTTCATGTTGATATCCATTGGATTAACGTACTGGTCTGATGTAGGACTGATACGGATTACCTGGCCTCCGAGGTACTCGACCATTGCACGATACTCATTTTCAGGATCGCAGATGATGATATCATCATCCGTGACCATGAACGCATTGGCTATTTCCCTTTTTGCTGCAAAAGATTTACCGGAACCCGGTGTACCGAGAATTAGTCCATTAGGGTTCTTAAGCAGCTTTCTGTCAACCATGATAAGGTTGTTTGAAAGAGCATTAAGTCCATAATAAAGTGCTCCCCTGTGATCCTGGAACAGTTCCTGTGTAGTAAATGGAACAAATATAGCAGTGCTTGAGGTTGTCATTCCGCGCTGTATGTCCACTTCGTTGTAAGCAAGTGGCAGAGAACTTACTAATCCCTGCTCCTGCTGGAAATCCAGACGTACAAGGTTACATGAGTGCTTCTGCACTATTGAAGATGCCTGGAAGATATTGTTTTCAAGCTCTTCTTTGGTCTTTCCTGTATTCATGATCATGAAAGTAAGAAGAAACATTCTCTCATTCTGCTGCTGTAATTCCTTCAGAAGGTCTTTGGCATCCTTGCCATAAGTAGCCAGATCTGAAGGAATGATGTCCATATCATACCCGGAACGTACTGCCTTTTTCTGCTCCTCTATCTTACTTCTGTCGAGCTCAGTTATGGTATGCTTTACTGTCTTTATAGCCTCATTCTGGTCTACAGACTGCAGGTGCATTGTAACAATCTGACTTGATTCCATACCAAGGATCTCCGCAAGCATCCTGTCACTGATATCTGATGCATCGATGGAAAGAAAACTCATGGCACACCATGTATCTCCCATCTTGAAATACCTTCCGGTCGGAAACTCAAAAGAGCTTGGTGCTACAAAATCTTTTGGTGAAAGCCCGGTTTTTACAAGATATTTCCAGTCAAAATGGAACTTGGACATATCGCCTATATGCATCTGCTTATGCATAAGCTCCAGTCTCTCATATCCATTTAAGGTTCGGGCTAAAACGCCAAGAGTCTTGAAGTTATTAAGGATATCCATCTCGATATGCACAAGTCTTGGTTTTGCTGACTTCATGGAATCGGCGTGGATACCGAAAGTAATATACTTGGTCTTTGTAAGGCCATTATTTCCTGCCTCCATGTTCTTAAGAAGTACTCCGGAGTATTCATCACGAACATCATTAAATCTGTCATCCTGATGCTGAATCTTAATCTTCTTTTCAAAATCCCCTACTTCTGTTGCAAAGTTCATGAAAGAAAGCTGGAAATGCACAGAGCTGTCAAAGAAATTGAGGAAGCTGCACCACTCCTCAAAAATCTCTTTCTTATCCTCCTGCTGTGCAAGCTGATAATTTATATCCTGGAACTGGATCGTTTTGGTATAGTAATCCATTCCGACTCTGCAGATTCCATCAGGGAATATTCTCTCAAAAGGCAGCGTCTGCTGCGCAGTTCTTGGAGTCCCGTCATTTTTCTGAGCATTCTTTATGATCTTTTTTATTTCTTTCTGCTCACGTTTTGACAGCCCTTCCGGCATATCAAACTCTCTTGTATTCTTATTCTTTAGTGGAAGCACGAACAATCTTTTCCACCTCCCTCTCTGCAGCTGCCTGTCTCATGAGGGCTGCATAATAGTTATCCGTCTTATACGGACGTTTCTTAGGCCTTATGAAAATGGCCTCAATAAAATGTCCCAGGTAAACTTCCAAAGGTCTTCCATTCTTTTCATACATGGCAAAAAAGAATATTGGCATCATGATCACCATCATTCCCATAACTGCCACGTTTACTGTAGCCACATTCTTTATAAGAAAAAATGACGGCACTCCTATAAGCGCCGCCACAATAAAGCATATGATCTGCCGTTTTGTTAAATTGAATATGACCTTGCTCTTTACCTTAGTTAAGTCTCTGGGGACACTGGTGTATGAAGCTGCCATAATAATCCTCCTGTTACATTGCATTCAGGATAGCCTTGCTCACTGTGCTTGTCTTGAAAAGGGACAGTCCAAGAAGGAATGTATATCCAAGAACGCTCCAGAGCGATCCGACTATATCTGATGAAAATGAAATTGATGCGATCAGCATTGCATAAATACCTACACATATCATGATGAGAAATCCCTGGAATCCGAGAGCAAACAGACTCTTTACAAAGTGCATGCCCATGGCGCTGTGCTCTCTATTTCCCCATGTTGCAAATGGAATTGGAGCCATGGAAACATACATATAAATTTCAATCATACGAACCATGATGATTACAAAAATGAGCTTCGATGAAAGCTGCGTCAGGATCATTATGATCGAAACCTGAAAAAACAGTGCAAAGATGCTCCATATATCCATAGCCTCAATTGTTGACTGCATAGACGCAAGTGCTGATGCATCAACAGCTGTAGATGCACTGATGATTCCCCCGGCATTTGTGATCACATGCTGTGCTACATCAAACACTGCCATGGTGAAATCAAAGGTATGTGTGATAAGTTCCACAGCAATGGCTGTCTTGAACACCCACTTCCATATAAACCAGGTCTCGAAATTAGCCAGGTTATTGTAGCTGATTATAAGCTGTATCAATTCATAACAGGCCACAAAGGTCAGGATTATGCCTGCAATCGGCATTATGACAGTATCGGATATGTTTCTGATCATGTTAAAGACTGATGGAGAAAAAGCTGATGGAGTCGTTGCCACATCAGATGCAATTGCTCCCACCTCATCATTCACGCAGTTAAACATTGAGCTCAGACAGCTCATGAGATAAGGGATTATCAGCTCTTTTAAATGCTCCTCAATCTGTTCAAATAATCTGTCCAATCTATGTCTCCTGTTCTTGTTTCGTTGTTATTAATTACAGAGCCAGACTCGGAAATGATACCATTTCCTCGTTGGCGGATATCTGCCAAATGGAGATATTCAAGAAAACTTCCGCGCGAGCATGCTCTGCTCCCGTTTTCTTGAAATCTCCACCTGACTCTGTATTGTTCCATATTCAGTTTTTATTATTCTTCTGACAGATCAGAAAAGACCTGAAAGAAGAGGAATGAGTGTTGTTCCGATTAAGGCAACACCACCTCCCGCCATCAGCTGCTTCATTCCCTGGCTCTTTGCACCTGGGTTGTCATTGCCATAACCTTCAAGAAGGTTGATGATTCCCCATACTCCAAGGCCTGCGCCAAGGGCGATTACTACTGTCTGTAATGTTCCTACTGCTGAGTTAAAAAATGCCATAATGCTTAAAACCAAAAAACCATCACAAATGCAGTATTCATGCAGTTTTCAGCGTTTTATGGTAAACCCAAGATGGGTTTTGTCGCTTTTTTGTCGCACGATGCATTTGTGGTGGTTTTTTCTCTCCTTCCAATAATTTTTTTGGTTAGCGGCATCACTCATATTGCTGTGATGTCGGTTGATAGTTACTTTCCGAAAGCCCGTCGACTGACTTCCGGTACATGGCCATGCCTGCCTGTTACCAGGCAATATAAAAAGCCCTTACGTCCATGCCTTTTATTGACATGAAGGAGGGCCTCTTATCTTATTCTTCTGCTACTTCGATGACTTCATATTCATCATCAGGCCTGAGCTTCAGTTCATGATTTAAGAACTTCTCAGCATCAAACCAGTTCTTTTTATCCGCATCCGCTGTGTACTTATAGTTGGGATGCTGCGTAAGGTCGTATTTATCTGACAGGAAAGGTCTTACGCCCCTTACCTGCACTATACACTTGCTGCCATCCATGACTGCAAGCTCGTCAACACTCATAAGCTCATGACCGAGCTTCTGATAATTCATGTTGTAGCTCTGCTGTGATCCTCTTGATTCTCCGGTATTGTACATATCAATGGTTTCTTTGCCCAAAGTGGCATTTAAGTCCTTAAGAGTAGACTGCTCTGTACCACCAAGGAAAATCTGTGAATCACAGTTTGCGCAGATGGTCTCTGCATTATCCTTGTAGATTGCCTTAAGCTGCGACTTTGCCTGAAGGACAAGTGCTGCAGATATCTCACGGCTTCGTATAGTTGCCATAAGTTTTTCCAGGTTAGGGATCTGTCCGACATTGGCTGCCTCATCTATGAGACACCTCACATGAACCGGAAGCCTTCCACCATAGAAATCATCTGCTTTTTCACACAGTATATTGAACATCTGTGAGTAGATCATTGCCAACAGGAAATTAAATGTCGGATCTGTGTCTGACATGATTAGGAAAAGAATAGTCTTTCTATCCCCCAGCTTATCCAGCTCCAGTTCATCATATGACATGATGTCCCTTACCTGCGGAATATCAAATGGAGCCAGTCTGGCACCGCAGCTCACCAAAATACTTTTAGCTGTCTTGCCGGCAGCCAATTTATATTTTGCATACTGCCTCACTGCAAAGTGGTCAGGCTTCTCTTTTTCAAGTCTCTCAAACAGGATATCCACTGCATTTTTGAAAGATTCATCATCTTCTCTTATCTCCATGGAATTGATCATTTCCACAAGAGTATTGATATTCCTCTCTTCCTCTGGAGCCTCATAGTAAATCAGACCAATAAGCGCCGTATAAAGGAGCTTTTCAGCCTTCTCCCAGAACGGATCTCCGGGAGTGCCTTCCCCTTTGGTGTTTGCCATCAGAGTCGTGACAAGCTTTAATATATCGGTCTCTGAATGGATATATTCAAAAGGATTATATCTCATGCTCTTCTTGAAATTAATGGTGTTGAAGATTTTTATCCTGTAACCGGCTTTCAGAAACACATTCCCAACTTCGCCCAATAAAGTTCCTTTTGGATCTGATAAAACATAGCTGCTGTGGAGCTGCAAAAGATTGGGTTTTATCCAGAATCTTGTTTTACCGGACCCAGAACCACCGACGATCAGGACGTTTTTGTTCCTGGCATACTTCGGCTCTTTTGGTCTTGAATTCATGGTAATGCGCTCTGTCTGAGACAGAATCACATTGTTTTTAAAATCAGGATCCTCAAAAGGTTCTATGTCTTCATGTTTCCCCCACCTCGCTGAACCGTATTCTCTATTGTGGCGAAAGGTCTTGGCGTTCTTACCCTTAAGGTAGACTGCCAGTCTTAGAGCTGCGCCACATACAATTCCTATCATCAGGTCAAATGGATGCAGACTTGGAAGCAAGTTGGAAAAAGCCTCGCTAAGTCCACCATACAGGACCAGTCCCTGAATCTTTTCTGACATGTTGCTTCCCCAGGATATTCTCCAGGCTTCGCCAAGATTAGTGCAAAAGAGTCCCACTGCAAAATACGGGATGTTAAGGATTATTGTCTTCTTTATTTTTCTATTCATCTGACATTCTCCTTGAATTTCTCTTTTACCTTACGTGGACGCTTTGCAATCTCTTCCTTTAGCTTTCGGAGCTGCTTTATAAGGCTGGGCTTTTCTTTCTGCTCCCGCTTTACCACCTTAGCAGAGTATTCCTTTACAACTGCGCTGATGGCATCGATGTCTTTCGCCTTGAAAAAGCATGTGTACCTTGGCGGATCCGAAGTTTTGTCTTTCACAATGGCAAAATCAACTCCGTACTTGTTAGCTATTCGTTTGAAAGTACGCATGCTCTCTCCACTGACTTCCATTGATGATGCACCCTGCCCCTGTTTAACAAGCTGCTTTACTGTCATCTTGCCATGTTTCGGAGCTTTGGACTGCTGGTCCAGGTACTTAAGAAATGCAACCAGTCCTCTTATCAGTGCCCTGCCTGATACCTTTCCAACCTGATAGCAGAAGCGTATATATTTTGCCGATACTTCTTCATTCATAGGCTACACCTCATGCTGCGGCTTCATACTCCAGAGGATATGCTCCAAATGTTTCACTGCCATATGTAAGGGTGATAAGCCCCATCTGGAAGTTGGTCCGCATAATCTTGATGTCAATATCTGTAAGTGGCTTGATCCTTGAATCCTTCCCAACTTTTACCATGATTGCACTGCCGACAAGATATCTTGCATATCCCGTATCCATTATGCTGTTCCCGGAAAAGCACAGAAGATAATCATCTCCAATAGGAGCTGCATATCCATCCTGTCCTATCCCATCAAAGATTCTGTCCATCTCATCAGTATTGACTGATCGGAAGTTTTCGTCCGTACCAATAACAAGACCCTTTCTGATATCTCCACTTACATCCGCCATAAAGTTACCAGGGAACTTGATGATTCCATCTGTAACCGGATCAAGTTCAATCTTTATCTTAAGTTCCTCCATCGCTTTCACGCTGCCTTTCTTAGTTTCTTGTGTTCATCCATGATCTTGGCCATGCATGGAAAACAGAAAGTTGTTCCATTTCCATAAGGGCATGGAGTTTTGCAGTTATGCGGTTTTAACCCTGCCACTGGGATCGGATCCCTTGTACCCTGAAAACTCTTACCACCACTGTATTTGTCTCTGTTGTATTGTGCTGACATCTCTTTATCCCCCTCATAAAAAGAAATACTTTCTGCAAAAATGGACGCCGGTCCGGAAACTTTACAGACCAGCGCCCATATGATCAGATGGCTGCTTCGCCCTTGGACTTACTGCCAATATCAGCAGCATCCTTCTTAGGTGCCTTTGAAGCCTCTTCCTTAGCAGCCTTAAGCTCTCCAAGAAGAGATTTCTTCTCGGCTGCCTTTTCCTCTTTTGCTGCCTGGCGCTCTACGAACTTCTCACCAAGCTCAAAGACCTTATTCTGCGCATCATAGTGATACACATTATCAGTGAGCTGGTCAGCAGGATCCACTGTGGTAGCATTGACCTCTTTTACCATGTTCTCCAGGCTCTTGAGATCGAAGTTACCATTGTCAGGAATAATCAGAAGTTCGTGTATAGAACTTGGCAAAATGAAAAAGCTCTGATTATTAACTCTCTCAGATGCCTTCTCCATAAAATCGTTATATGCCAGCACTCCGGCACCATGTACGTTTCCTTCTACAGATGCAACAAACATCTGCTCCTGCTCAGGTGGAATGTTAAGACCAAGCATCTCAAGGTCCTCAACTCCCATCTGCTTTGCAAGCACCTCTGCCATTCCCTCGATGACAAGAGGTCGAATCTCAGGTGCGTTCTTAACAGCGTCCTCATGAAGCTGCTCGGGAGTGATGCCGTAGTTATCAAGCATCTGATTGGTAACAAGGATTGTACCGGAACCCTGTGAAGTCTCACCGATCACAAATCGGTAAACAACAGCCATGTCCTCAATGTCCTTATGAGGTACTGTCTCCAGGAGCTCAGCGTTCCTCTCTGCAGAAACAACTTCCATGGCAAGAGTTGATTTCATCTTGTCATAATCAGTGAAGGCATCGATGTCAAAGTCCGGTCTGTTCTCAAGAGCAGTTCCAGCAACTTCTGTAGCGCCTGTCACGATAGTGTCATAAGGTCTGCCCTCTTCGTAGTCCTTGTAGAGTGAATCTACGTTAAGGTTTACACCGATGACGCCATCCTCAGGCTTTACAGTGAGTGCTTCGTAAGTTTCATTCATCTTGTCGATCTTGTGACTCTCTACAGCAACCTCTTTTCCATATCTCTCGTAGAACTGCTCCTTCACATCATTGGCCAGATTCTCTTTAAATGTCTCAAAGTCCATTTTTAATTTCCCCTCTCTTATCCAAATGTTTTAAGGCATGAAAAAACACTGTGTAATGACATCCCTGTCAAAACACAGTGCTTCATTTCAGGTTATTCTTTTGCAAAAGAAATACGCCCCGCGGTATGTGAAGCTGTGCATCTCATATCACTTGGCGCATTATAATAATATCATGCCTAAAAAATGATAAAAAGGTGAAGTTAGGGGCGAAAAAGGGGCATAAGAGGGGCAAATCGGGGCACTGGAAAATTTCATAGACTATGATTACTCCAAATCTCGATTCTTTCTCAGTTATACCGCAAGTTACTGCTTCTTTGCTTCTATCTTTTTAGGGTATCATCCAAAATTTCTTTTCTCAGTTCAGTAAGCCAATCTGAGAATGCAACAGTATCAAATGCATATGTTTTATTAAGCTCATACTCGTTTTCTGACCATGTATCTATAGGAGATTCATTGTGCTGTATAAGAGCTTCGAGCTTATCAAGAGACTTGTATAGCTTTGCTTCCTTAGTTTCCTGCGCATCCATCTCTTTGTATAACCCGGCGATATCTCTGGATAATTCCTCCGGCAGTGATTGCACCCATTTGTTGAGAAGCAAATCCTCAACTTCTCTGTCATCATCTGTTTTGATAAAGGTTGGAATATCACCAGTAAAGCATTCCCCAAGATCATGGATGAGGCACATGTCTACAACTTTATCCATATCCAGATCCGGAAACTCATGCCTTAGAAGAAATGCCATCAGCGAAATACGCCAACTATGTTCAGCAACACTCTCTGTCCGCCTTTTTGTAGTAGTGCAATGGCGTGGCGTATCTTTCAATCTCTCAGCAATGTGTAAAATATCCAGGTATTCTCTAGCGTTCATACTAATCCTCCCAAGTAAAAGATTTACCCTGCCAGTTGCATAACCCATGCCAGGATTGCCGCAAGTATTGGAAATCCGATCAAAGGCCCAATCCATTTAACCGCCAGTGTTTTCCCGTGAATATAAGGCATGAGCTCCTCTGTTCCCGGGATATTCTTCCTTCATTTGCTTTCAAATCACCTATTTGTTGCTTTAATCGCGCCTAAGCAATGTATCCTTACTACGCGGTTACTATCTGTCTCTGACATTTTCTGTAACTGCGTAATGTATGGCCTGACAAACTCCGGTCTGCGTTTACCAAGGACCCGGAATATCTCAGGTGCTTCCATTCTTACCTTATCGTCCGTATCGTGTAGAAGACTTTCAAACACAGACATATATCCTTCATAAATATCCGGTGTATTTGTAGCAATGTTTTCAGACGCCCAGATGAAGCTCAGCCTGACCTTTGGATCCTCATCAGAAGCGAATTTGAACAAGTCCTCCCAGTATTCCTGAATCAAATAATAGTCGGCTCTACCTATCCTTCCTAGCGCATTAACCGCTCTTTCTCTTAAAAGCGGCACCTGGCTATCGCAAAAAGAAACTATCTCTTTAACATAATCTTTTACTTTCTTTGGATGTTCAAGCCCCATCTCACCAAGCAGCCATAGGGCCTTTGCTTTAATTTTTTCAGATTCGTGAGCAAGAAGCGATGACACATACGGAATGTTTTCTTCCCACCTGCTCTTATCCTTTGTTAAAACTCCAAGTTCCTTATACAGCGCTGATTCGTTCACCCCATCTTCTCCCTATATCAATCTTCATTCGATATAACGCCAGTTTCAGCCTAAATAAAAAAAGCAATACCGCAATTTACAGGAAAAATCTTTTTAAAATACCCCACTGTCATCACAAGCCATTGATCCTGAACAATTATATCAAATGCCTTCATGATATATAGCAGTATTACAAATCGAATAGTAAGCTTCCGGAAACCATAAGTTCCTTAGCAGCAAGTCTTACATCCTCCGGAAGAAAACGTAATACTAACGCAACGACAATTGTTTTTATCATTTCAAACTACTCCAAGTTGCTATTTTTTCTTTTTATATCCACAATCGCAATATGGTCCGCCGGATGCGAGAGTATATTCTCTAGCAAAAGTTGAGGCGCCTCCAAATTCGCTCATAGTGTAGTCAAGATGGCACATAGCAGGAACCAGCTCAAATAATCCGTATTCTTTCATGAGGGTACAGATACCACACTTTGTGAACCTCGCCTCATATCCGCTTCCATCCTCATAGGGCAGGTACTCCATATTCCAGGAATAAGGATTTCTGTCAGCCGCTTTTAGAGCCGCCGTCTTCTTCATTCCCTCAATATCTTTATCTGTGAACTTCTGCTTCCCTCCCAATTTGCAGAATGCTTTGGTCGCAAAGTTTGTCATGGCGTGCTCATAGTATGTGGTTGCCTCGGCAGCCGTTGGTTTTCTGTCCATACTAAGAAATACAGATGTCAGAATGGCGCAATTTACAATATTCGCCTTGAACCTGTCGCCTTTTTCAAATTCAGGGAGCTTGCTAATGATCTCTTTGTATTTTGGCTTTGCCTTTGCCATAATCCGCTTTGCCTCTTCGGGGCTTTTCTTAAGGTCATTTACAAGTGCCTTTTGAAAAGATTTTTTGTATAAGAGCCACATAGCCGCCGGCATTCCACTATACTTCATTTCTCTGAATCCTCCAAAAACTCTACCAATCTTTGGGCGTAGACCTTCGTATGTTCATGAAGCATCTGGCCATGGCCCATTCCTTTAAATACCCGCTTTTTTATCTGGGGGAGATATCTCTTCAAAAGCTTCGCACTCTTTACTGGGTATGGTTCATTTTCTCCGTGCCAGAACACGACTGGATTATGATAATCCTTTATTCCATCCTTTATCGTATATGTGTAGCAGGACAAGGCTGCATTACCAACAGATTTAAGAGATACTCCCTTATAAAGCGTATCTACTATTCCACTGTTTCCTTTTCCCATGATGCTTTCCACAAGTGGCTTTGGAACATGGATATTCTTTTTGATGCTCCATATAGAGCCCTGAAACAGCCATTTGAATGGATATGTCATTATGCCCATCTTTATTACAAATGCCGCATCCAAAACAGTTCTGTCTACTTCTATATTCCCTCTGCTGATTAGTTCCGTTGCGATGGTTCCTCCAAGAGAAAATCCCAGAAGGCCGTAGAGTCTTCCACTGAGAGTTTCCTTAACATATTTTTCGATTTTCTGAGCTGCATCGCTTACCGAAACAAAGTTTCCCGCTTCACTTCTTGAGTGACCATCCAATTCGCAAACAACCACATAATAATCTTTCAGGTACGGAAGTAACGGATCAAAAAGATCCGATGTATTTGCCATACCATGGATCAGCATAAGCGATCGTTTTTCCTTATCCCCATGTGTCAGAAATCTCATAATCGGACACTTTTCTCCTTATCTTTTGTTAGGCATATCGCACAGACCAGATACATAACAAGCCATCCGAAGGATTCTGTCCCCGAGTCCAAGCCTTCTGCGATAAGATTCAAAAGCTGGCCAAATAAAACACCGAATATCGGGCAACAGATTATGAATACTTTCTTAACCGGAATAAGTCCTTTCATAACCATACCAATCCATCCGATTGTTACTAGGAGATCGCAGGTGATAAATCCAGCTACCATTGGAACAGCTATGCTCTTTAGCACCCTTACTGTCATTGTTGCAGCTGTAGGAATATCTCCCGTCGCCTCCATGCCAGCGTTAAAGACTACCGGAAGCATGCAGATTCCTATATGAATAAAAGCAAAATACAAAATCCCGCTCCAATTTGCCACCTTAAAGATCTTATACAGCTTGTATGATTCCAGCTTATAGTTTTCTTCCATAACTCTTAGAAGTTCTGTGGCAGCATAAGCAAACATGGCTGCACACAAAAAACCAAGAATGGATGAAACAGCATACCTCCAATCCGGAGCAACATTCCAATCTATTCCCAAATATGCATCAGGATCCGAACTCGTACCTATTGTTCCAAAACCAAGCAAATAGTCACCAACTATGGCTAATACCATGGCATAACATCCAAACATAATTCTTTGCTTTGAGTTCATTTTTAAGATTCCTCCTTAAAGGCTACCCTTATGATCTGCATGTTCACATATCTGTCGCAGAAACTGATCATCATCTTATGTAAAAGACCTACATCCTTATAAATATCCCTATATCCACGCATGTAGCTTCGAGCCGTAACCGCCTCAAAATCCGTGCACCAGCTTTCAATTTCAGATTTATCCTCTAATGAAAAGAATGCGCTGACATCAGATATTCCAGCTTCTTTAAGCCATGTCTTCGTCATCATCTTTGCCCCGCGACTATTACAGGAATCAAATACAATTACGCCCCCTGGGAATCTCTTCGCCAACTTGCCTAATAGTTTTCTTACATCTTCTTTTCTGAAATAATAAAACACACCCGATGCGAAGAAAACAGTTCCTTTTGAAGCATCAATCATGTCCATCCATGAATAGTCATTTAAATCATATCCAATATTGCTTTCTCGTGCAGCTGCTGGTAACAGCTCATTTCTTACCGCAATCACATCTGGCATATCGATATTGTACCCTATACATGAACCGTTATCACACTTATGAAACGTATCATCCAAACCGCATCCCAAATTCACAACACTTGCATCAGGGTGATTCTTTAAATAATCTCTCACTTCCCAAGCAAGATCATATTGTCTTTGAGCTACTTCCAATGCGCCAAAAAGCCCGACACCGCTCTCCATTCTTTTGCCCTTTACAGCGAAATCGTAATCCAACATGTTGCATATTCGCTCAGCTTCCTCGTCCTTGAAAAGCTCTGGAAAATGCTCTGAACAAACCTTTCTTCCATAAAGCGGAATAATCAGTGTCTCCTGAACTGTATTTTTCTCAATGTGGTATTTTTTTGATACGACTTCCATCACGGAATACTCCTCCAGAGATCAAACTATTTCCATCTTAAAATCACACAATTCACCGCCGGAACCTATAGTCATTGTCCTGGTAAACCTCATCCCCGGCAGCTTTCCATACATATGAACATCATTCTCGCAAAACAGAACATTTATTTCCGGACATCCCAGTTCCGTAAGATACTTATGATACGGGCACTGAGTGATATCCATACGGAAGCAATCCTTTTCCTTTGGATAGAACACATTTTTAAAACCAGATGCTTCTCCAAACATTTTATGGCTCAGTGTATCCCACATACTTAAGAAAAATCTCCTGAACCCTGGGATCTTGCAGCACCTTGCTAATGATTGCCCCATCTTTTCTGATCTGATAGCCATAACCTGCTTCATCACATCATAAGCAATGTCAGGATTTTTCTCCTTCATAGAAAGATATATAGCCGCCGCAGGGAAGATAAAGGAATCTGTGTGTGCACTGATACCCTTTGGAAGACTCTCATGCTCAGAGTACATTTTGCATAATCTTCTATGAGCATTTTTCCATATCTTTTCACTCTCAGATGCTGAAAATCTTTTTTCAATCTCAGCCTTGAAAGCCTTCTTGCTTTTCATTATCCTAACAGTCTTTTTCTTTAATTCTTTCTCTGTATTCATTGCTTATCTCCCGCTCATTTTACTCTATGCTATTGAAAGATCGTACATATCCAAGCTGCAAATGCCGAGGCAACCGGGAATATAACAAGTAGTTTTAACAATTGACTCTTTATGTTAAATCCATACTTTCTGCCAGTATAAACACTATCCACTTCAGGAAAATAATATTGGAAGAACTTAAATTTCATGAGCAGAAAGTAGTCAAAACATATCATGTCGTACACCTTATATACAGTAAAAATCGACACAAATCTAAAGAAGAACTGCCAGAAAGAAAAACCGCTTCTGAAACCATCCCATATAGAGATCACTCCAACTCCGAGTATCAGCAGAATACTGAACACCATGAATGTCCAGCCTATTGCCCGAGCACCATAGAACAGTTCTTTCTCCCGAGGGATTATCACGTTCTGAGCTTCCTTCGGTGCTGATGAAAAGAATTTCTTATCCTGTATAAATGCTACTGCAGAAAACATCATCAGCGTTATCGCCACACAAAAAACTAACGCCAGAAAAATAGTAAGAATCATCTATTACTCCTCCTAAAAGACTAAAGTCACGATACCTGCAACTATTGCTGCTCCTATAACCCATACAAGTGTCAAAAACAGTCTCTTTTTCAGCATCTGCTTTATAGTCTGAACATAAGGTATGTCTTCGCATCCGGGAATCACCCAAAATTTACTGTATCTAACCCATACCTCATCGATAACGATCCCGTCATACCAGTTCATCACCTCAAGGAACAACAGGGCGTGCAGATATGCTGCCTTGAAATCTGATACGTTATTCCATAATCCTATGATCAGCACAAGGGTTGTCAGCATGACGATATAGAATTCCGTCATGAATATCTTTCTTTTTCTATTCATGGTCTCCCGTGTAGTAAGACCAATCTCTATTGCCCTGTCTTGTACCGCCTTGGGATAGAAATACATCCCGTCTATTGCGCCTCCGCGAACAGAAAACCTGACCATCAACGTAAATATAAGGCAGTATATGACCAGTTGAAGTATTATCATCTAACGATTCCTCAGTTCCCATATATTCTGTGCAGTTCATCCCATGACGGCATCTGTTCCTTCAATCGATTCCAAACAGAGCATTCTAATTCCTTTTGCAAGCTTTTCAGGATAAAACGGTGCAAGTCCTCCGTGTCCTAAGTCCTTAAATCTGACAAAACGAGATCCGGGAAATGCTTTTCTGATATATGCAATGTCCCATTTTCTTGCCTTTTCTTCAGCTTCTGCGAACCAGTATTCAATGAACGGGCAATTAGTTTTCACATGATCCGGCATAGAATAGTTATTTGCCGAATCAAAGGTTCGCCATATTGTTTGATAGCTTATCATCTCAAGAACTTTTGCCTCATATCTGATGTCATCTTCTGAAAGCTCATCTGTTGAGAATGCTTTTTCAAGCAATTTGATTCCACCAATCTTACCCATGGAGATCATTGCAAAATCCTTGAGTGCAATAATTCTCGTAACTAGCCAAGGCATCTGGTATGGTGTGATACCACCATCAATTACAGCATGGTTAAAATAAATCTTTCCGTTCGCCAAAAGCTTTGTAACTACAGCCCCTCCCATTGAACAGCCATATATGCACTCAACTGTGGATATTCCTTGTGCACCTAGCCAACTCTCCAGTTCCTCTGCTATCTCTTCAATACTTGTAAAATCACTTGCGTTTTCAGGATCGTATCCCGGAAGTGCCGGAATGATAAGATGATAGTCTTTTTCCAATAGCGGAATCACATATTCAAAATAATCCCACATCACCACAGCAGGGTGGATTAACACTATTACTTTTCCATTTTCTTTTCCGAATTCATGGTAGGTCATAAAGTATTCCTTATTTTTGAGACATTTTATCAACACCAATCAACGACGAATACTCGCTATACACCAATATGTTAGCACTTGCTAACCCTAAAATAAAGACATAATTGCAGTTTTTATGCACATCCATTCCACTGCCTTGTTGATAAAAATTCTCACACGTTAGCTGCCTCTACACTCCCTTCGCTGTTTTATAATTAATTAGCAAATCTATTAACGTACATTTCCAGGTACAGAAAGGACTATCTATGATTAATTGGAGCACAATAGGAAAAGTGGCATGCGGTTTCGCGCTTGGTACAGCAGGAGTTAAGCTCCTCTCCAGCAAGGATGCCAAGAAATGCTACACACATATAACTGCTGCGGCGTACAGATGCAAGGATACATGCCTTGAGACCTACACTAACATCAAGGAGAACTGTCAGGATATCAGTGCTGATGCAAAGGAAATCAATGAAAAACGCTATGCTGATGAAAGAGCAAAAGAAATAGAGGATGCAAAGGCTGTTCTGGCAAGCGCTGAAGCTGAAGCCGCTAATGCATAAGACATAAGTAAGCTTAGATGAAAGGCATACTATGAATTGTAAAATATTGCATGAAAATGGGGGACGTATGCGTGTACACATTGCTGTACGCCATATGTCTTCTTTTGAAGCTGATAAGATCCAGTATTATCTCTCCTCACTTCCTTTTGTAAAAAAAGCTGATGTAAATGAACGGACTTCAAATGCCATAGTTTTCTATGACTCTTCCTGCAGGAATGATCTGATACAGGCGTTTTCTGAATATAGTGAGAGAACAGAGATTACTGTGCCCGAACATACAGGCAGGGAACTCCGTATCGAATACGAAGACAGAATGTTCTTCCATATTGCAGGCAAGCTTGTCCGCAGATTCATCATTCCATTGCAGATAAGAAGGGTGATCATATATCTAAAGGCTATCCCTTACATAATTAAGGGGCTCAAGTGCCTGCTCTCCGGAAAGCTTGAGGTTTCTGTTCTTGATGCAACCAGCATTGCGGTATCACTGCTCAGAGGCGATCATGCAACAGCAAGCAATGTAATGTTCCTTCTTGAAATGGGTGAGATGATGGAGGACTGGACTCACAAAAAGTCCGTCGATGACCTTGCAAGGGCCATGTCCCTGAATGTAGACAAGGTATGGATGCTTTCTTCTGACGGCCAGGAGGTCCTTTCAAATATCTCTGACATAAAAGAGAATGACAGGATAGTTGTCAGAACCGGCACCATGATCCCCCTTGACGGTGTAGTACTAAGCGGTGATGCTTCCGTAAATCAGGCAGCCATGACCGGTGAATCCGAGCCTGTCCACAAAACAGAAGGCTCTCTTGTATACGCCGGTACTGTTATTGACGAAGGTGAGCTTGTCATAACCGTACAGAAGGCACAGGGGCAGGGACGATACGACAGGATTGTAGCTATGATAGAGGAATCCGAGAAGCTCAAATCCGAGTCAGAAGCAAAGGCTGCACACCTGGCCGACAGACTTGTTCCCTATACTTTTGGTGCCACACTCCTCACCTGGCTATTTACCAGAAATGCCACCAAGGCCACATCAATCCTTATGGTGGACTTCTGCTGCGCATTAAAGCTCGCCATGCCTATTTCAGTACTCTCAGCAATGAGAGAAGCCGGTGATCACAAGATATCTGTAAAAGGCGGCAAGTTCATGGAGGCTGTGGCTGAAGCAAAAACAATAGTCTTCGACAAAACCGGAACTCTGACTCATGCCACACCAAAAGTTGCCAAGGTTGTTACTTTTGGCGAGAATGACGAAGATGAGATGCTTCGCCTTGCTGCGTGTCTTGAGGAACACTACCCTCACTCCATAGCCAACGCAGTGGTAAAAGCTGCAGAAGTCAAAGGACTTACTCATGAAGAAAAGCACACCAGAGCTGCCTATATCGTTGCACATGGCATTTCCAGTACGATTGACGGTAAAAAGGTATGTATAGGAAGCCATCACTACATCTTTGAGGACGAAAAGTGTATTGTTCCAAGTGGATTCACTGACAGGTTCGATTCTCTTCCACCTGAGTATTCGCACCTGTATATGGCTATCGGTGAAGAACTCGCTGCAGTAATACTTATCGAAGATCCACTTAGAGATGAGGCTCCTTCGGTAATAAGGAAATTGAAAGAGGTTGGTTTTGAAAATGTAGTTATGATGACCGGAGACAGTGACAGAACAGCCAAGTCGGTTGCAGAAAAGACCGGTGTGACAAGATACTTCTCTGAAGTTCTTCCTGAAGACAAGGCTGAATTCATAAGAAAAGAACATGAAGCAGGTAGAAAAGTAATCATGATAGGTGACGGTATCAATGACTCACCTGCTCTTTCAGAGGCAGATGCAGGAATCGCCGTCAGCACAGGAGCTTCCATTGCAAGAGAGATTGCAGATATAACCATCTCCTCTGATGATCTTGGAGCTCTTTTAACGCTTAGAAGTCTCAGTACAGAGCTGATGCGAAGGATCAACCTGAACTACAATTCCATTATCGGGTTTAACTCCTTCCTGATAATTATGGGTATGTTGGGTATCTTCACCCCAACCACTACAGCATTCCTACACAACGCATCTACCATTGCTCTAAGCATGAAGAGCATGACAAATCTGTTGGATGATTGACCAATAATAAAACCTCGTAGCGGCTATTCTCTGGCAACTACGAGGTTTTCTTTCTTTATTTCTTTATCACAGATATGACTTTGTAATCCAAAGTTCCTATAGCCCTTGTAATCATGGCGTCACCACTTCCCACATCTGTCCCATGTTTTGAAATCCATCCTGAGGCAGGCATCCTTTGCAGGTATGTCCATCTGAGTGGCTTCCGGATGAGCATCCACTGCATCCTGAACAACTCTTGGATGTGAACACCACTTTTTTAATGATACCCATGTTTTCAAGATATTCCATCTGTCTGGTGACATCTTCCTCACTGGTATGAAGTTCTATGGCAAGAAGCTTTGTGGTTCTGGCACGGCCATCTTTTAACAGTTCCAAAAGTTGTTCCATTTTACGCCTCCCTAGTTACATTTCTCACCAGATGAGCATTCCCACATGATAAGCAATAAACGCAAGCAAAAGAGATACTGCTGTGTAATAAAGCACAATCCTTCCTGTCCATTTTGCTGAATGTGTCTCCTGATATGTAGCCGCGAGGGCAACGACGCAAGGCATGTTGAAGGTCATGGCAAAGATAAATGCTAAGGCCTCCGGCTTTGTTACGTTCGCAAGAAGAACAGAACTAAGATTTGCGGTAGTTCCTGCACCACTCATAGCCTCTGTAAATGCTGTGCTATATGAACCACCACTATAAAGTGCACTTATGACACCGATAGCACCTTCTTTTCCAACAGCAGATGCAATGTAGGAAAGGAATAACTGCCATGGCATTCCGAAGAACTTTGTGACAGGCTCTATTGCTACACCGATTGTGTAAAGGATTCCTCCTGTTCCGGATGGAGAATAGCTAAGAAGCCAGAATACTCCGCAAACAAGTAGAACCACCTTTGTTACTCTGATAAATGTTTCCTTTGTTCTTCCGAATACATATCTGAAAAGAGCTCCCCACTTTGGTTTGTGGTACGGAGGAAGCTCCATGATCATTCCGTAGCGGTCTTCCTTCTGAACAAGCTTAGCTCCAAAGACTTTGGCCGTGACATACATGTGCAAGAGCATAGTAAGAAGGATTACAGCCACCACAAGAACTGCTCCTGGACCGAAGAAAATAGATGAAAGCATAGGAATGGTTGCCCAGGCTGCGCCGCAAGGCACTGCCCATGCCAGAGCGATCGTGAGAACCTTCTGTCCCCAGTTATCTATAACTCTTGCGCCCGCTGCGCCTCCCATGGTACATCCAAAGCTTACCAGGAATGGCATGACTGACTTTCCCTGAAGCCCAAGCTTACCCATGGTGTTGTCAAACACATAGGAGATACGGGCCATGATGCCCACTTCCTCAAGAAGTCCGAATACAAGGGTTACACCAAACACAAATCCCAACATCTTGAAAATATATGAGAATGACTGAATTATTACATCTGTAATGATGAGCATAACGAATTCAGGACATCCTATAGCTGATAATCCTGCAGTAATCGGAGCTTTAGTCATAAGAACCAGCTCGCCCAGAAACATGGGCGGAAGAGCAGGAACAAATGAAGCAATAAGACCTAATAGAACAGTAAGTATAACCGCAGGCTTTCCCCAGACTTTACTTGTATAGATACGGTCAAGTTTTCCAAGGGTTACCTTTACAGACTTAGATTGGATTGCACCGTCTATCACATCATCGATCCAGGCGAATTTGCAGCCGCCGACAGCCACAGCGCCCTGGGATGAATCTTTGATACTTTCAATTTCTGAAAAAACAGATGCATCCAGTGTATTTTTAAGCTTCGCAACAACTACCTTGTCATTCTCAAGCACCTTTGAAGCAAGCCACATTGAAGAATAGCCGGGAATAACGCCTTCAGGAATCAGGTTGCAGATTTCCTGAAAACCTTTGATACTCTCGTACTGTTCTTTTAGCTTGGAAACATCAAGCCTTGAGTCTTTCTTGATAGCCTTTTCAAGAGTTTTATAGAACTCGTCATAAGACTTCACATCTGTCGCAGAAAAAGGGATGACAGGAATGCCAAGCTTTTCCTCTATAGCCTTGGCATCAATCTTTTTTCCCTGATCGGCGGCTACATCTGCCATATTGAGCAATAAAAAGCATGGTGCATTTATTCCCGCATAATCAGCCAGCATGAAAAGGCTTCTCTGAAGCTGTGAACTGTCAGCAAGGATGCAGACAACATCAGCTTTTCCTGATGTAATAAAATCTCTTGTGATAACCTCTTCATCTGAATTGGCAGAAAGGCTGTAGGATCCCGGAAGATCCGCCACATTGTATTCTTTTCCTGCATAGGTAAAAGATCCTTCTTTTTTCTCTACTGTCTTGCCTGGCCAGTTTCCCACATGCTGGCGAAGTCCGGTAAGCGCATTGAATAAAGTTGACTTGCCCGAGTTAGGCTGTCCAAGGAGGGCTATAGTTGCAGCTGCACTCATGCTGTCACCTCCTCGACTGTAATACCACTGCACTCCTTACGGTTCAGTGCGATCATGGTATCTCTTGAATAAACCAGCATAGGTCTGTTCTTATCGTTCTTGATAACGCTAACCTTACAGCCCGGTGTAAGTCCTATCGAGGTGATACGGCTCATAAACCTTGTATCGCCTTGAATAGCTGTGATCACTGCATCTTTGTTTTCCCTTACTTCACTTAAACTCATAACACTTCTCCTCTCATATACTTTGTTTAATAAACTTTATTTCTCTGCCATTACAGTAATCCATGGCTTAGATTCATGGTGATCTGTCCTCACTTTTGAAAAGCCTGCGCTTTTTAAAGCTTTTTCTATCTCATCAGGAGTATGACACCTCATCCCATCGATGATCTTCTCAAAGCTCAGGCTCGCTTTGTCTGTACCATCTGATTCGTTTACAATCATGAAGGTTCCACCCGGCTTTAAAACCTTTGCCACTTCTGAAAAGCATTTCTCCAGTCCCGGCCAGAAATATATAGTTTCAAATGCAGTTGCCAGATCATACTTTTCTTCCGGAAGAGTTAGATTTGATACATCTCCCTGCTTAACCTGGCACCTTCCTTTATCGATCATTACCTTGTTGTATTCTGTTGCTTTTTCGACAGACAGCGGCGAGTAGTCAATTGCTGTCATATTTGCCGAAGAGTATTTTTCCATGAGTACCCCGGCATTTCTTCCCCCACCACAGCCAAGTTCGACCATCTCTTTGGGTGCACTGACTTCAAGATGTGATATTCCCCAGTCCGCCATCTTAGCATGACCACTGTTCATACCATTGATCATCATTTTCCCGAGAACCCCTTCCGGTTTTCTTGTCTGACTTACATAATTCTTGAATAATCCCATCATTGTATCCTCCTCATCACTCATTTTATTTTTTACCCATAAGAATCGTTGATCCACTAAGTCCCATCCAAGTGGCTTCAAACTTATTCATGAACATTCCGCTGGTAGTATCAACAAGCCGCACTTCCTCGTAGCCCATGTCTTTAAGCTTTTTGGCAAAACTCTCTATATCTCCGTATTTGCTCTTTGACATGATGTCATGGATAGCAAATGTTCCACCCTTTTTCAGTGTTCTCAGCGTCTCCAGGAGGATAGCCTGCCTGTCCCTGCTGGGGATGTTGTGATATACATAGTTGCTTGTCACTGCGTCAAAAGTCTCATCTTCAAATCCAAGCTTTGTAGCATCTCCCTGACCAAAAGAAACATTTGCTGCTCCTTCAGCTTCTGCATTGCTTTCGCAAAGAGTCTTGCTGAATGACGCATATTCTTTTCCCCATCTGTCTATTCCAACCATCTGTGCATTTGGATTCTTCTTGGCACATGCGATTGTAAGCGCGCCGCTGCCACACCCGACATCCAGTCCTTTCCCTCCATCAGGAATCTTCACATAGGCTGAAACACCATCAATTATCTGCCTGGACATCTGCCTTGAGCCATTGTAAGAAAATGCCCTGTGCATCAGAAACATCCAAAGCGTCATTAGCGCAAGAACTATAGTTATTACCAATAGTACCTTTCCAACTATTCCTTCCACGCCAAAGATCAAGGTCAATATAAGTGCCCCACCGGTAGCTCCCAAAAATCCATATACCATCCCATTTGGCACCCAGTTCTTATAGTCCGGTTTCATTACTTTTTTTCCTCCTCTTTTCTGATTAGTCATTTATATAAAGTTAGCATTTGCTAACAGCACATCAGACTTCATTCATGTTTTTACGATGCTACTCTTCATTCATTTAAAGATCTGCTCTTCACGCATTTAAAATACACCATAGAACCATCCACATGATATTCAACCTGAGAATATAGCTTATGAAGAATACGAAGCAGCTGATCTTCTGTAGGAAATGGCGGTGTAAACCAGCCCTTTTTAGATAGAATGTTCTTTACAAGCCAGTCTGTTCTCTTGGATTTACCCTTGATATAAAAGCATGCTACAAACATTCCACCTTTCTTAAGAACGCGGAATGTCTCCTTAAAAGCCTTCTTCTTATCGGGGAAAGCATGAAATCCATTCATACTCATGACTATATCCTGGCTGCCATCAGCAAGAGGAAGTTTTCCCACATCTCCCTGAATAAATGAGATATTCTTACAATCCTCAAGCCTTTTCTTTGCCTGTTCCAGCATATCGACGCTGTAATCAAGGCAGGTAATACCAGCTTTTGAAAGCCTTCTCCACTTCTTTTCTGTAAAAACCGCAGTTCCTACAGGTACATCAAGTAGTGTCCCGGAGAAATCATCTGGAACATAAGCAAGTATTTTCCTTGCTATTTCATTGTCATCAGTACCGCTCCAGAAAAAGCGAATGTACTGCCTGCTAAGGAAACTTCCCTGTGTCAGAACATCATCATAGATATTTTTTGAATCATGATAGGCGCTCTGGATTCTGTCAGATACAGGAACTGCCTTTTTTAGCCGTTCGGTTCTTGCCCTCTCTTCGTTATCTTCCCTCTCGTCATATCCATCATAAGGAGCATTAGGATCATGAGGTTTTTGTCTCTTCAAACTATTGCAGATCTGGTCTCTGTGCGCAAATACAAAATCCAGATCATCAGACCATCCTGTATGGCCTGTTATCACCTTCGGCCTGATACCCCTGTCGCGAAGTAGCTTCTCAAGCTTTGCCAGGGACTTCTTTGACAGTTCGTTATCCTCTGCCAGTGCGTTTATAAAACTGTAGCCGCCATCTGCGCCGAACCAGATCGTGTCTCCGGTGAAAAGATAAGCGTCATCTACCAGATAGACCATATGCCCCCAAGTATGACCCGGAACCAGGATTGCTTCCACCTTGATGTCCTCAATGTAAAACACATCGCCATCTTTAAGAAGTTTTCTCTCATTATCACTTTTAACCATCGGAAGCTTATACAGCCCAAAGATTACCTTGCGCCGCTTCTCGCCAGTCATATATCTATTTTCAATTTCACTGATATACAGTCTGGCATTCCTGAACAGTCCATCAGAGTCTCTCTCCACAGCGCCGACATGATCAGTATCCTGATGTGTTATCAGGATGTCTTTTATGCTCGATGGCTCTATATCAAGCCATTTCATCTTCTCTGCAAGCCGCTCATAGTTATATCCGGCATCAATCATGATTGTTGTGCCATTCTTGGTATAAAAGAAGATATTGGCAATCCATTCCCGGACACAAGCCACATTTTCATCAATCCATCCCGTATTCAGCGGTTTAAATATTTCTTTTCCGCGATACCCCCAGGACATTACTACTTTCTGAAAATTTGATGCCTTTTTAGACATAAAGCTCCTCCAAAAATCTCCCTCTTAATAGAAATACATTCCGCCTACTATCTCATTTCCCTCTGGTCATAATGAGCAGCCCGCCCATCATCCATAAATTACCAACGCTGATCCATGCTGCAGCAAGAGCATTGGTAATTGGATAATCTCCTACGACTCTCATTAAAACAATCCATGGTATCCCAATCATAATATTAAATACCCAGCACCACTTCGGTAATGGCGTGTTTCCTTTGATGAATGCTCTTATCTGAACTACTGCTGTAAGTATAAAGAAGATCAGAAATATCATTGTCGCAGGTAACAGGAACCAGATCAGAAATGGTTTCATGTTTTCGACCACAGTATCAGGATTCAATTGATAGAATCTCTTCAATAAAAAAACCGCCATGCAGCATGGGACATGCACTCCACATCCTCCAAACGCAAGGCATCCTATGAGCCCAGCTCTGTAATCATGTGCATTCTTTTCAGAAAAGGGCTTTATCATGCGATAAACAGCAAACCAGCACAGACATTCCAACGGAATCCCTATAAGCCCCAGAAGCGCTGATGCAATTATCCTTCCATCTGATACTAAAAGGAATCTTGCCCACATGGGTGGAAGACCGGGTACATCCCTGTAAAATGTTCCCCATCCCAGAATCATATCCGCTGCCAATACCATTAATGCTGCAAAACATCCAACCTTTAACAGATGCCTTATTCTTTCCCAATCAATTCTTTCAGTTTCTCCGCTAGTCATTCTGCTTTAAACTCCACCCGTCTACTTACTACAAATCCGTCCTTATCGGTTACCGTCTCATATTCGGATGCCAAGGGGTTCTTATCCCCTATTACAAGATAATCGCACCTCGAACTGTTTCCGCAGGTACCTTCCCTGACAAGCTTTCCATGTATTTGTGATATTCCATAAAAATCACAGTTACACATAAGCGGAAGTACATGTAATAACCCATATCTCTTTGCGATTTCAGCGTTAGGGCATTGTGTAAAGTAATATCTCGAAGCAAGATGTTCTTTATCATAACCTTCCGTTACATTTATGAAACCATCCGGGTACTTTAATATATCTTTCCTATCCCTGTCCCCAACCCTGGTAAACACATAGTTTATGAGCTTCATGTAAAATGGTTTATTAAGATCTACCACCTTACCCAGTTTTGTAAACGGCTCCATGAAAAGATTTTGTACGAAGTCCTGCAATTCTTCTATCTTCGGTTGATCTGGCAGGGCCTGATACAATGAAAAAATCAGAAAACCTCCATATATCGCTGATGCATGTCCGTTTTTCGCACCGCCATAATCCGGAAGTTCATTCAGAAACCGAAGATAGTTTTCCTGAAGGCACCCCCATATTCTTTCAGCCTTATCCTTACCATACCTTTCAACAAGCCATTTCTTCACTTTCTCGTTATATTTCCTGGGATATAATCCTTTTGTACTTCTACTAAAACCAGCTTTATCATTCATAATAATCATGTTTACACCTTTGTGATCACCGCAATAGCGCATGGCATTCTGCCATCAACTACTGTGTACTCCACGCCCTGATATCCCAGGTTCTCGAAGAATTTCTTGTAAGAATCAAGATCAAACTGCTGCTTAAAGTCTGCACCGAGCAGCGTGACAAACTTTACTGCCAGTCCTGCAGACTGTTTTGACTTATTGATGTATGTTGGGATGATTATCTTGCCTCCCGGTTTAACCACACGCCACAGCTCAGCAAAAGCCTTTCCCGGATCAGGAAGCAAATGGATCACGTTGCCCGCAACAACCTTATCAAACCATGAATCCCTGCATTTGATATTTGTGATATCTGCTTTTTTGAAATAAACATTATTATAAGTACTGCATTTCCTGGAAGCCTGTTTTAGCATTCCGGATGAAAAGTCTGTAGCAATCAGCGTCTTACAATTCTTCGCAATATAAAAACTGATAGCTCCTGTTCCGCAGGCACACTCCAAAACCTCATCGGTGCTCTCTATGAAGTCAGCGACTCTTTTTCCTGTGTCAGCGTATACCTTATGATTATAGATATTCTCAAAAAGATCATATAAAGGTGAAATCTTATCCCAAAACATATTCGACTAATATCCCTCTCTTGACGTTACTTTTGAGCAAAACTCATTATTGTATACGGAAGTTCTTTAACATACCCAAGCACTTCTTCTTTGCTTAGCGCTCTCTTGGCATGAATAACTGCCTTTTTATTTCCCAGATCGGCCTTTGCATAAATGCCCTCATTTCCGTTAAGAGCGTTCTCTACTCTCGTAGCACAGTTACTACATACCATGCCTTCAATACTCACTTCATAATGATAGTCGTAATGACTAATATTCTTATCGGCCACCTTCACTTTAGATTCAGGCGCTTCATGTCCTCCGCAGCATGAGCCTCCATGAAGAAGCTTTTTCTTCATCATGATTATTAAAAGAATTATTGCTGCGACAAATATAGCAGCTGCAACTATTGTCTGAATATCCATAGTCTGTCACCTCTTGAGACATTTTCTCAGTGATAAATATTGACACTGTAGCACTGTCAAATACAATGTTAGCATAAGCTAACTTAAACGTAAAGGAGGAAAGTATGAGTAAAATAGCAATTGTTTATTGGAGTGGTACAGGAAATACTCAGTCAATGGCTGAGGCAGTAAAAGCAGGTGCTGAAAGCAGTGGTGCTTCAGTCGATATGTTCTCACCTTCTGAGTTCAATTCTTCCCTCGTTTCAGGTTACGATGCAATAGCATTCGGTTGTCCTGCAATGGGAGCAGAGGTCCTTGAAGAAACTGAGTTTGATCCAATGTTCACATCAGTAGAAAACTCTTTATCCGGTAAAAAGGTAGTACTTTTCGGTTCTTATGGTTGGGGTGATGGCCAGTGGATGCGTGACTGGGAGGAAAGATGCAAATCCGATAACGCAAATCTTGTAACAGACAGCGTTATTGCCAACAATGCACCTTCTGATGATGATCTGAAGAACTGCTCTGCGCTTGGAAGAGCCATTGCATAAATCATTCTCAGAAAACAAATTGAGGCAATTATCATATGATTGCCTCAATTTGTTTTCGTATCTATTTTAATTGGCGACAACTATAAGCCTCACTCAATGTTCTTAAGCGCCACATCCAGTGGTATCCGTTTAATTCTCCTAAAGTCAATCAGTGATACGAATGCATATCCTATCAGCATATAGACTACTGACATCACCATCGATTCCCTGCTCATGAAGAATGCGAAATAACCATCCATCTGCATCAGGAATCCGGGGTATCGATTCCACCTATGATATTAAGCAGCGTAGACTTTCCGGAACCGGAAGGACCAAGGAGGACACAAAACTCTCCTTTTTTTACAGTAAAATTCATGCCCCTGAGGACATCCTGCCTGGCTTCACCACTTCCAAAGCTCTTTTTTATATCATTAATCTCAAGAAACTCTTTCATAACTTCTCCTCTTTATGCAGTTTTCATTCTCTGCCAATACAACTATACACTTTCTTTAATCTCATTTCTTTTCAGAATTTTCTCTGCTATTCCGCCAAACGACTCTACTCTGCCATTTTTTATGTACAATTCGTAATCACAGCATTTCTCTATAAGCTCCGGATCATGTGTTGATACCAATACAGTTTTCCCCGACTGCGCCAGCCCCTTCAAGAGCAGTCCAACTTTCATCATATGATCAAAATCAAGCCCTGAGGTCGGTTCATCAAAAAGAAGGATCTCTGCACCTGCAGCTATAGCAGACGCTATTGCAACCCTCTGCTTCTGTCCGCCTGATAGCGCCATTGGATGTGTGTCTTTATACTCAATTAGGCCAAGATTTTTAAGTATTTCATGGCATCGTATCTCATCCTTATCACTCATAGAGAGCAGCACTTCACTCTCTACACTGTCTGTAAAAAGCTGATGGTTCACGTCCTGCATGACCATATAGCTTAGCCCGATCCTGGCATTTCCACGATATACTTTTCCATCTGTTTCTATGATTCCTCTACAGTCCTTCTCTAAGCCACATAAACATCTAAGAAACGTCGATTTTCCTGTTCCGTTTTTTCCAACTATTCCTATTACTTTCCCCTTAGGCAGTTTAAGCTCAGGAATGCAGAGTTCGAGTCTATCTCCATCACTCTCCGCGAAATGTCTTTTTCTAAACAGATATGGCGAACTTCGATACGAGAAAAAGAAATCCTGCAGTAATATACTATTTGACATGCCTGACTCCGATGTCTCTTTTTCACTGCTCCTTTCATTAAAAAGCACCGAGAAATATGAGGGCACTTCCAATGGTCTTAGCTTCAAATTCTCTATAGTGGCAGTGTCGAGCTTCAAAAACTCTTCCTTACTCCACTGCTTCTTAATCCTGCCTTTGTCCATATATATCACGCGATCAAACAAATCTTTTAAATACCAGAGTCTGTGCTCAGAGATAATGATTGTTTTGCCTTGCTTTTCCCACTTAAGAATAATGTCATGGAGCTTTTCTATGGCATCACGGTCAAGGTTTGATGATGGTTCATCAAGAAGTATAATCCCAGGTAAAAGAGCTGCCACCGAAGCACAGGCTATCTGCTGCTTTTCGCCGCCGGATAATTCAAAGAGACTTCTCTCCATAAGCTTATCTATTCCCATCTCATTGATGATCAGTTCTTTTCGCCTCTTTATCTCTTCCGGTTCAAGGCCAACATTCTCAGGTCCAAATACAATCTCTCCATCTGTATCAACTGAGAAAAACTGGCTTCTCGGATTCTGAAAAACTGTGCCCACAACACCGGCAAGCTCATATAACGGAGTTTTTGAGATATCCCTTCCCGCAACCATAACTTCTCCCGTAAGCTCACCTTGATAATAATTTGGAATCAGACCATTTATAAGTCTTAATACTGAAGTCTTACCTGAGCCCGATGCTCCGCACAGCAAAAGAGTTTCGCCCTCCTTTATGTAAAGCGAAACATTCTGCAGTGATTCTTTTGCCCCTTTATAGTGAAACCTGACATTTTTAATCTCTATAATATTCTTCATCATTTCATGTATTTTGAGGCCACAAATATCACAGCCGCAGCAGTAAAAACGAAAATAAAAACGTAATCCAGTGCCTGCATTTTAAGCTGCTCTATACTGGTTCTCTTAACCTTTCCTCCAAGACCTCTGGTGATTGCCGCAGCGGACAGTTCATCGCCAATATTCACGCAGGAAAACAAAAGAGGTATCATCCTGTACTCCACCATTTTCACTGCACTGCCTCCGCCCAGCATAACGCCACGCATTTTCATGGCATCCCGTATGGATGCATACTCTTCCTTGATGGTTGGAAAAAATCTCATCACTACCGCCAGGGAAATTGTTATTCCATCGGGCACATGCATCTTTTGCATTGCTGATATAAACTCATCTATCTTAGTAGTCCTGACCACATACCATGCGGTTATCATTGCAGGCATAAACTGAGCAACAATACTGCAATAGCCCACAAGAAATGCCGTCAGAAATCCGGTGGCTTGTGCCGTAAGATAGTAGAAAGTAAGCCCTAACGCAGCCAAATACAATACAAGAAAACGCAGCGCTGATGCATATTGTTTTTCCACTATCAAAAGAGCTATTGGAACCATAGTTATTGCTATCCTTAGCCCCCATAAAAAGGGCGTAGTTGCACTCATCATTACAACTGCCGACACAACAAATATCATATACAGTTTTGTCCTTGGGTCTAGTTTTAATTCCATTTATGCAATACCGGCTTTCTCAAAATGCTTTCTGACCACTGCTTTTCCAAGGAAAGCTCCAAGAAATCCAAATAACAAACAAAGGACAAGCAAAACTGCAATGGTTTTTGAATTGATAGCTCTAAAGAGACTGTCGCAATACTCAGCAGTGTATCCCCCATCAAGAAGATCCTGTCTGTATGATTTAGCGCTTACGATCACAGGAAAATAGTTAGCACAGATCCAAAGACAGAATATTCCATAGCTGATGGCAATCTTCTTAAAATCCTTATAATCTCCGCTTTTGGCAACGAAATCAGCTATCACTCCTGCCGCGATGATAAGTGGAGCTCCAAGATACCCCATCCCGGTGACAAACATAATAATAGCCAGAAGAACTGACATTATACTGATCATTCCAAACTTATCGATCTTTGTATAGAAAAGCATCATCGGAATGGCACCTACCAATGGGATCATCACCACGTATGATGCTACGATATAAGGGTGTATAAATCCGAGGATTCCACATGCAAACTCAACCACAAATAACAGTGCTGTAAAAAGTCCTACGGTAATAAAATCTTTAGCTTCCAATTTCTTGTTCACTTTTTTCTCCTCCACAACTCCTCTAAATTTCATGCAATCTTCCAGCTTACTGCCTGTTTTCTGCCGGTAATAAAGTTCTTATATATACCATCCTGTTCCATTAGTTCTTCGTGTCTACCCTTCTGGACGATCTTGCCCTTATCGACAACGATTATCTGATCTGCATTTCTTACAGTTTTAAGTCTGTGCGCGATCATGATTATCGTCTTTTGCTTGGTAAGATTCTCAATTGCCTGCGTAAGCTCTTTTTCATTCTCCGGATCCACGTTGGCTGTAGCTTCATCGAGGATGATGATCGGAGCGTCCTTCATAATGGCACGGGCGATGGCTATTCTCTGCTTTTCTCCTCCTGAAAGAGTAGCTCCGCCTTCACCTACTACAGTTTCATATTTATCCGGAAGCCCCATGATAAACTCATGGCATGCAGCTTTCTTGGCAGCTTCAATGACTTCATCCATTGTCGCCTCAGGCTTTCCAAAGCGAATATTATTGGCAATTGTATCTTCAAAAAGATATACTCTCTGGAATACAAAGCTGAAATTTTCCATAAGGCTGTCAAAGCTGTAGTCCTTAACATCCCTGCCACCAAGTGTAACCTTACCCTCCTGAACATCCCAGAAGCGGGCGATCAAGGAAGTGATGGTCGTCTTTCCACCTCCCGAAGGTCCTACAATAGCGGTAGTCGTATTCTCTTTTATATCCAGAGTTACATCGTCGATGATCTTTCGATTCTCGTAAGCAAATCCTACATGTTCCAAATGGATATCCCTGTTTTCAGGCTTAAAATCTGCGCCATCAATATCCATCTGCTCGATATTTAGGATCTCATTGGCAAGATCTACTCCCTTACCGATTACCTTGAGAAGCGCAGTGTAAATACCGCAGGTATCCAGTGATTCAAAGATCATGAAGGAGCTAAGGAGCATGACGATTGTATAAACAAGCTCCATAGTACCTGTCAGGTAGAAATACACAGATACGCCGGCAATCACTACTCCGATAAGTTTGCAGATAAGATTCTGTACTCCAACTGCCGGGATTGCTGCGATTTCAGCTGCTATATCAGCTTTCTTTTTTCTCTCAATAGACTTTTGAACTTTGGACTGATTCTGTCCTATGATGTTATAATTCCTGATCTCGGCAATGCCCTGAATATACTCAAGGATCACTCCAACCATCTCCCGGTCAGCAGAAAGCTTCTCATCAGCAACTCTTGCAACGCTAAGATTTGTCCACTTGTTCACCAGGAAAAAGACTCCTATGCCGGCCACTGATATAAGTCCAATCCTCCAGTCAAAGGCGAACATGAAAAGCGCAATAACTATAGTTGTCAGTCCGCCCTGAAGTACCAGCATTATTGCTCTTGTAGCAATATCACCGGTCTGCTCCATGGTATTTGTTGTCACAGAAGTGATATGTCCAAGGCTGGTATCGTTGAAATATCCCATAGGAAGATACCGAAGATGCTCACCTATCTCGATTCGTTTCATGGCGCAGGTATCATAGCCTGCTTCCGTCTGAAGCATATATGCAAAGCGGTTTATGACCATTTTGCCAAGAGTACTGACAAGCATGAGTCCGATAACTGTGAGTATTGTAGTGTTTGTAAGATTGTTCTCAAGAATTGCCTTGATTGCTACAAAAGCTGCAGGTATCTTCATTGCAGCAAACATTGCATCTATTACTCCAAGTACAACTGATTTATAAAACTTATTCCTGTTCTTTTCATTGCAGAAGTCAAAGAACTTTTTTACCATACTAAGCATTTAGGCCTCCTTCCTGGTCAGTTCCTGACCTGATGCATTCTCTATATCTTCATCTTTCGACATGATGTGAGCATCCCACATCTTTCTGTAAAGTACGCATGACTTAAGGAGTTCCTCCTGTGTTCCGCAGGCTTCCACGTTACCGTTATTGATCACGAAGATCTTATCAGCATCCACGATAGTTGAAAGACGGTGTGCAATCACAATAAGGGTTCTGCCCTGAACGAGCCTCGCTACACTGGCCTGAACCAGCGCTTCATTCTCGGGATCTGTATAGGCAGTAGCTTCGTCAAGAATTACTACAGGAGCATTCTTGAGCATTGCTCTGGCAATACAGATTCTCTGTCTCTCGCCGCCGGACAGATGACCTCCTGCTCCGCCAACCACTGTGTCATAGCCGTTTTCAAGCCCCATAATGAAGTCGTGGCATCCTGTTGCCTTCGCGGCATTTATCACATCTTCGTCTGTGGCTCCAGCTCTGCCAAGTCTTATATTTTCTTTTACAGACAGATCAAAGAGGTAGTTATCCTGCGCAACGTAGGATATCTGTCCCATGTAATAATCAAGAGGCAGTTCTTTTATATCGACTCCACCATAAGTGATGGTTCCCGAATCAGGATCCCACAAAGAATCAATGAGCCTGGCGATTGTGCTCTTTCCTGAACCTGAAGGGCCAACCATAGCAACAACTTCGCCCTGATTAATATCCATGTCGATTCCGTGAAGAACTTCTTTATCTTTGTAAGTAAATCTCACATTCTTAAGACAGATATCAGACCCCTGAGGCTTTTTGGTTATTGCAGCCGGTCTCTCCATGTCTTTTCTCTCAAGGATTTCAGTAACTTCTCCAAAGATTGTTCCCATCTTCAGGATGTCATCCATGTAAGAGAATGCGATCACAAGCGGTGTGATAAGTCCCGCAGACAAAATGATTCCTGTTATAAACTTTTCCGGAGTAATAGCGCCATTCTTTACCAGTAAAAGACCTATCGGAAGAACTCCAAGGAAAGTTGCAGGCAAAAAGGCCATCATTCCAGCCTGAGGCCAAATGCATTTTCTCATCCAATCAATGAAGCAGTCCGCACCTTCTCTTGCAGCAACTACAAACTTTTCGTAGGAACTGCCTGTTTTACCAAAGGCCTTTATTACTTCTATTCCGTTGATGTACTCTACTGCAGTATCGTTGAGCTTCTTTGTCTTTTGAACAGAGACCTCATATCCGCCACGGCTCTTTATCATCATCACCGTGCAGAACACAAGACCAATTGCGGCTCCTACAAGGTTGCTAAGGCCAAGCCTCCAATCCAGAGTTAGCAGATAGATAAACATAACTGCAGGCAACAGAATATTTGCCGTGAACTCCGGAACAATATGTGCCAGAGTGGTCTCCATGGCATCTATTCTTTCAACTATGATGTTCTTGTAGCTTCCACTGTTATCATCGAGAACCGAGCCAAGTGGAATTGTCGCAAGCTTTTCGCAGACCTGCTTTCTAATTGTTCCAAGAACAGTAAATGTAGCTATGTGTGATAGGGATGTTGACACAGAATGCAGTGTCACTCTGAGAATCCAGCAGACGCCCATGATAATGGTCTGCGTCAGATAAAAACTCCAGTCTTTGTTTCCTGATAAAAGTTCTGAAACAATCCTGGCAATAATAAGATAAGGTGCAAAAGATGCAGCTACTCCAAGCATAGCAAGAAGTACACTTCCGACGAAGAACACCCTCTTTCTTCCGGCAAACTCAAGCACCCAGGATATAACACTTCTTTTTTTCATGATACCCTCCTCATATAAAGTTACCTAATGCTAACACGATTATAGTACGTTGTAGTCTGGTTAGCAATAGCTAACTTTTAGAGGGTTCAGTCTTCGACTTATATTCCTCTCTTGGCATGAATAACAGCCTTTTTATTTCCCAGGTCGACTCTGGCATAAATACCATCATTTCTGTTAAGAGCGTTCTCTACTCTCGTAGCACAGTTACTGCACACCACGCCTTCAATGCTCGCCTCAGAATCCCGTGAATGTCTTCTGATGAAGGTAATATTTGAAAACTGTCACTGTTACTCGAAAGCTTTTAGTTCGTATTATGGTGAATAATGCGAACCATCGAGGAAGGAAATTATATTCCAATATAACACGCCAACTTCAGCCCGAAACCGGAATTTATCAAGCGCTATTCCTAAACAGGCAGCTCGACAAACACCGATTTGTCTTTCTCAGTTATACCGCAAGATATAATTCCGAGATATCGTTTCACAGCACTTCCACTATTACCTTTATGATGCTAAAAACTCCCCAATCTTATCTCCAATCCCTTCAAGGGCCATTCCCACAGCCACAGCTGAGAAGCTTACAAGGAATGCCGCAAAAGACATTCCCAGAGCAATCATCACGCACTCCCACATATGCTGGCAGGCATACATGATGATAATTGCCAGCATGATGAGGTAGAACAGTCCCAAAATCACGCAGCCGATCTTTGAAAGAACACCTACCCAGGTCCTGATGAAGCAAACCATCAGGAACACCGGGAACATTATTATCTTCGCAAGTAACTTGATCATAAACATATTCAACCCTCCATATACTCGTCATCATCTGTGTTATTGGTTTCTTCCACGCTCCGGAAGTTATTCCTGGCGTCTTTGTTTATCACTGCCTTAAATTGCGCATCAGCTGTTGTTGATACGTTGTAAAGCATTGCCAGGAGATACTGCCTTGGATTTATTGGCGGCTCTGCAAGTTTGTTCCAGTTATCAAGAACGTCCTCGATGTGGAATCTTGTGAGCTTCATGAATCTTCCCTTAACCACATTGGTGCTCCTCTCTTCACCTCCAATGACCATTTTCTCCTTGGATGAAGTCAGGACATCAACCATGAGATCAGCTATTCCTCTGATAATCCCTGCGTTCCCAGGATAATTCCGGCAAAGAGCTTCCGTCTCGATATTTTCATCAACACACTCTCTATATGCCCATGCATCTTCATCCAATCCTATCCCATCAACCCTTTGTTTATTACTGTTACTGGGATAGATAGGGATGAGATTATTATTAATATTTTTTATATTTTTATTATTATATGGGTCCAAATTTTGAACGGGTTTAGATTCAAAATTCACACTACCCCCATCCAAATTCTGTACTCCATAGTTTAAATTTTGGACTGGTGTGAAGTTATCCACATCTGTAGATCCAGCAGATTCAAGGATTCTCTTTTTATCAATCGCTCCAAAAGTTTGTTTTTTGTACTTCTGCATATCGTTGATAAGGAAGTTTTTCACATAGAATCTTGAGACACTTCCTGGGCATCTTGTATCTTTTTCAATCATCCCTCTGGCCTCAAGGCTCTTAAGAGCTGTTATAGCTGAGCTTCTTTTACAGTGGCCAAATTGCTGTGCCATTTCCAATGAACAGTAGACATATGCTCTCCCCAGTTCATCATGTCCGCTAATATTTCCGCCCAGCTTCATTCTTTCAAGGAGGCTTGAATATATCAGAATCTCTGATAGCTTAAGCCCTTCATATTCCTTGTCATACAGAATTGCTTTGGGAACCATGAGAAAAGCATATGTCTCCGACTCCTTTCCATTGAAATACTTCAAATTCAGTTTTTTGATTTCTTCTTCCTTGTAACCCACTTGGATCTTCCTCCCATTTCCATATTATTGTTCATTTTCCTGTTGCCACTTCTCCAAAAGCCCCAGGATAACCATTTCTCTCTCCTTAGCACTAAAGTGTGGAGGGAAATACTTATCAAGTTTTTTCTCTGACAGTGAAACCTTTCTTGATGGCTTATTCTCTGGAAGTGCATCTCTCATAATCTGTGTCATGACTGTATGAGAAATGTTTTCTACATTCTCAGTATTCTTAAGTGCTTCTATCTGAACAGGCCTTAAGAAACCTGTCTCACTGTAGTATTCATAAATCCAGTTCTGCAGTTCTCTGTCAAAATGAGAAATATCGACAGCGGTATTTAAACCTATTTTCTTGGCATCCACTAAATCAAGAAGATCAGGAATAAGTTCTGTAAGGCTAATGTATTTTTGTACCTGACGGCCGCTTATGCCTGCTTCCTTTCCAACTGTGTCCCTTGCTTTCTTATTCTCATGTTCTAACTTGTGGAACTCGGTTCCACATGTTACTTCGTCCTCATATATAGCATCAAGGTCTTCATCATCTTCTGACTTGTGGAACTCAGTTCCACAAGTTAAGTCATTTCTCTTTCCCTGCTTTTTCAAAACGTCATATTTCATCTTGAAAGAAAAGGCTCTTTCACTAGGTAAAATCTCTTCTCGCTGTACATTAGAATCAACCATTGCCACAACAGCGGTATCATCATCCATTTCCTTGACAACAGCAGGAATCGTTTTTAGCCCTGCAAGCTTAGCGGCATGCATTCTTCTGTGCCCAGAAACCATCTCGTAACCGCCATCAGCACAGGGTCTAAGCATTACCGGAGTAAGAACACCATTTACTGCAATACTTTTTACAAGATCTTCCATACGACTATCATCAATAACCTTGAAAGGATGGTCCTTGAACGGTCTGATCTGACTAATCTGTATTTCTTCTGTAACATCTTTTGTAATAGGAGCACCAAGAAGCTCCTCAACTGACTCAAAATGTATTTTCTGTCTCTTTGCTGCCATAATGCTCCTCCTTATGAATTCTTCATGACAACCTCTGTAAGTGTCGAATAGGCTGCTGCTACTTTTCCTTTGGGATCATATTCAAAAATGCTCTTACTCATAGCGCTGGTCTCTGTAGCCCTTACTGAAATCGGAATTTGAATTGGAAATACCGGAATACTTTTTCCATAAACCTCATTAACCTCTGCTATAATGTCTTTAGCGTAGTTTGTTCGGTTATCTACCATAGTTAGGAGAATTCCCTCAATCTCCAGTTTTGGATTGAGCCTGCGTTTTACTGTGTAGATAGTTTTAATAAGAGCCTGTAATCCTTTCACAGGAAGGAATGCTGCCTGAACAGGAACGAGACAGGTGTCAGCACATGCCAACGCATTAACAGTCATGACACCAAGTGAAGGCATACAGTCGATAACAACGTAATCATAGTTTTCTTTTACACTTTCGATATATCCCTTAAGAACCAGCTCACGGCTCATTACGTTTACAAGAGAAACTTCAGCGGCAGAAAGACCTATATTAGAAGGAAGAAGGTCTATATTCTCGCTATGACGGATTATTGCATAGCCATCAGGTATTTCTTCCTCATTTACAAGCTTTTCGATAATATCCACGATAGTAGGCTCCAGCTTATCCGGTTCCTGCTGTCCCATACATATGGACAGACTTGCCTGAGGATCAGCATCTATGACCAGGACCTTATTCCCCATATTTGCGAGGCCTGCTGCTAAATTTACTGTAGTTGTGGTTTTTCCCACACCACCTTTCTGATTTGCGATTGCAATAACTTTACTCATACGATTCTCCTTCCACCTCTTTAGCGAGGGCTTTTAATAATTTGTCTTCATCACCATCAATAAGATCTTCAACAATCTTCTGATGCTGTCTTAGATACTCTTCAAAGATGTCACGCCTTATCAGAACCTTTTTGCCGATCTTATAAACCGAGCCTGAGGCCCAGGCCATTCTGATAATAGGTTTCATTCCAAGTCCGTAATAATCCTGGGCCATTCGATACGACACCATGCATTTACGACTGAACATGACATCTTCATCATCCAAGTACTGGGAGAACTTCCAAATAATTCCGCTCATTTTTTACGTCCTCCGGTCTTTGTCATTTTAGGTGGCTGATGAAAGGTCTCAAGAAATCTCTCAAATATTTCCCTTTCAATGAGAACAAATCCATCAACCCTGTAAATTGCTCCAGCTTTATCAGCAAGCTCCAGAAGCTTCTTGTGCTCGATACTGTAAACATATTCTGCTTCCTTGTACCTGAAGAACTTCCTGCGAAGCTTCCTCACACCCCTCGTTACTTCATCTTTTCTCTCAATATCCATGTACTCATCAACAATGTTACTCATCCGATTGCTCCTTTCAGTTTGCAGGGCTAAGATCAAAGAATCTTTTGAGCTTTTCATAGTCGTAGTAAACAGCTCCATTGACCTTCCTCTGGGCATCACACTGTTTGGCAATAACACGAACAGTGTCTTCACAACAGTTAAACTTGAATACCGCCTGATCAATCCTTATATAATCAGGATCACCGAACTCTCTTGGCCTTTTAATTCTTCCCATGTCTTGCCTCCTTATTTTGTTGTTGATGAACGCCCTACTACATGTCATGGCTTCTGAGTAAACAAAAAGAGCCATCTTTGAATTTCTTCAAAAATGACTCTTAATTCCATTATATTTTATTTGCCAAATCACAAAACGTACTGTATTTTACTACATTGCACGCTCTATATGCTGTCAAATTTGCTGTCAAATATCATTTCAACTCTTGAAACCCGCATGAACACTGAGTTTTTTACTTCATGCTCTTAAGTGTCGGGAACAGCAGCACGTCTCTGATAGTAGCACTATCAGTCAGCAGCATGCAAAGTCTGTCGATACCGTAGCCAATACCACCTGTAGGAGCCATACCAACTTCGAGGGCATTGAGGAAGTCCTCGTCTGTGTGCTCAGCCTCTTCGTCGCCGGCTGCTGCGTTGGCATCCTGAGCTGCGAAACGCTCACGCTGATCGATAGGATCGTTGAGCTCTGAGTATGCGTTGCACATCTCCCATGTGTTGATGAAGAGCTCGAAACGCTCAACCTTCTCAGGATCTGTAGGCTTCTTCTTGGTAAGAGGTGAAATAGCAAGAGGATGATCCATGATGAATGTAGGCTGGATCAGGTTCTTCTCGCAGAACTCCTCGAAGAAAAGATTGATGATGTCGCCCTTGGTGTGGCGGTCCTCAAACTCGATGTGGTGCTCCTTGGCAAGAGCCTTGGCTTCCTCATCTGTCTTAACTGTATCGAAGTCGATGCCTGCGTACTTCTTGATGGCATCGTTCATTGTAAGACGCTCGAAAGGCTTGCCGAGGTCGATCTCGTTGTCACCGTACTTGATAAGTGTTGTACCGCAAACCTTCTCAGCGAGGTAACGGAACATGGACTCTGTAAGCTCCATCATTCCTTCATAATCTGTATATGCCTGGTAGAGCTCCATAAGTGTGAACTCAGGATTGTGTCTTGTATCTACACCCTCATTTCTGAATACACGGCCGATCTCATATACTCTCTCAAGGCCGCCGACGATAAGTCTCTTAAGGTAAAGCTCAAGAGAGATACGAAGCTTACGCTCCTCATCCAGGGCATTGTAGTGTGTTACGAATGGTCTTGCAGCTGCTCCGCCTGCGTTCTCAACAAGCATAGGAGTCTCAACTTCAAGGAAGTCACGCTCTGCAAGGAAGTTACGGATCTCACGAAGGATTGCACTTCTCTTCTTGAAAGTCTCCTTAACCTCTTCGTTCATGATAAGGTCAACATAGCGCTGTCTGTATCTGATCTCTGTATCTGTAAGTCCGTGGAACTTCTCAGGAAGTGGCATAAGAGACTTGGATAAAAGAGTCAGCTCTTTTACATGGACTGAAATCTCACCGGTCTTGGTTCTGAAAGCAAAACCCTTAACACCGATGATGTCACCGATATCCATCTTCTTGAAATCAGCATAAGCCTCATCTCCAAGATCGTTTCTTGAAACGTAGAGCTGCATGCGTCCGTCTCTGTCCTGAAGGTTGGCAAAAGATGCCTTACCCATTACACGCTTGCTCATCATACGACCTGCCAGGGATACAAGCTTATCTGCAGGGATATCTGACATAGGAACTACTACTGCCTTGCCTTCTTCGTCTACAGGAGCTACAAACTCGAGAGCCTCGAAGTTATCTCTTACCTGCTGTGTGTGATGTGTCTGGTCGTATTTAACGATCTGGAAAGGATCTCTTCCCTGAGCCTGGAGCTCAGTAAGCTTATCTCTTCTTACCTGACGAAGACGTCCAACGTCCTCTGCAGGTGCATTCTGCTGATTGTTCTGCTGATTATTCTCTGCCACCTTTTTTCCTCCGTAATATGTGTCTTTCATATTGTACAAAGAGCCGACGAATTGCTATCGCCGGCTCGTGTTATCTAAAGTCTCTTATCAGACCTCTGATCTCTGAATGCCAAGTACCTTATACTTGAAGACGCCAGCCTGTGTCTCTACAGAAACTGTCTGTCCCTTCTTGGCACCGATGAGCGCCTTACCAACAGGTGACTCGTTTGAGATCTTGCCCTTAAGGCTGTTTGCCTCTGATGAACCAACAATCTTGTATTCAATCTCCTCGTCGAACTCAAGATCTTTAAGCTTAACTGTGCATCCGATGCTGATCTTGTTTGTGTCAACATCTGAATCATCAATAACTTCTGCATTCTTGAGGATCTTCTCGATCACTTCGATCCTTGCTGCGATATCACGCTGCTCATCCTTAGCTGCGTCGTACTCAGCGTTCTCTGAAAGATCGCCCTGCTCTCTTGCTTCCTTGAGCTTCTCAGCAACCTCTTTAAGCTTGACTGTCTTGAGCTCGTGGAGCTCTTCCTCGTACTTAGCAAGTCCTTCTTTAGTTAAAATGTTCTTTTTAGCTTCCATAATACTCTGCCCTACCCTTCATAAAAAGATATATCTGAAAAATAGTTAATTTCATTTTTTAACTTTGCTATTATACTGTTATTTATTTTATGTGTCAACACTAGGCGGGAGCATTATTTTAGCGCATGCTTCTTTGAGTGTATCCATGTCCGTCATCTGGTTTATCTCGTTTCTAAACCTCGCACTTCCGGGCATCCCATAGGTGTACCAGGACACGTGCTTACGCATCTCGCGGATTCCGATGTACTCACCCTTGTACTTGAGCTGCATATCGGCATGCCTTATGACTGTGTCGTAGACCTCTTTCCTGCTTGGCCTCTCACAGGCTGCGCCTTTTTCAAAAAAGCTTTTGATCTCCCTGAAGATAAACGGATTGCCCTGGGCTGCCCTTGCCACCATGACTCCGTCGCACCCTGTCTGCTCAAACATAGCCTTGGCGCTCTCTCCGTCAACCACGTCTCCGTTACCTATAACGGGGATCTTCACAGACTCTTTTACCTGTCTGATGATATCCCAGTCGGCCTTTCCTGAGTAGAACTGCTCTCTGGTCCTTCCGTGAACAGCCACAGCTGCTGCCCCTCCGGCTTCTGCTGCCAGGGCACACTCAACGGCGTTAACGCTGTTTTCGGTAAAGCCCTTTCTTATCTTAACTGTAACAGGCCTGTCAGAAACCTGAACCAGTGCCGACACTATTCTTTCAATAAGAGCCGGATCCTTCATAAGAGCAGAGCCTTCACCATTGCTTACAACCTTCGGCACGGGACACCCCATGTTGACGTCCAAGATGTCGTAGGGCCTGTCCTTTATCATCTCAACTGCCTGCTGCATTATCTCGGGCTCTGAGCCAAAGAGCTGCAGCGAAACCGGATGCTCATCCGGATGGATCTCCAGCAGCATGTTGGTGTTTCTGTTCTTATAAATAATAGCCTTGGCGCTGACCATCTCCATGCACACAAGGCCGGCTCCCATCTCGCTGCAGAGCACACGAAAAGGCAGGTCGGAAACGCCTGCCATGGGTCCTAAGATTATGTTGTTATCAAGTGTTACGCTGCCAATCTGCAGCTTACCATATCCTGCCATAAAGTCTTTCTAATTAAAACGCGCCGTTTTCTTCTTCCTCATCCAATGCATCTGCAGCCTTCTCGCCCAGCACATAGATCTTATAATATATTCCCAGCGCCTCGAACAGGTCCTGTCTCTTTCTCCTGACCTCTCCCACTAAAAGCCCTGCTGTGATCTCATCGTAGGTGATATCCTCTTCATCAGCATTGGTCTCGATTGAAACGCTGCCGTCCTCCTCAAAGACAATGGTAAAGATACCGCCTGCCTCCTGGGTAAAGAGGACGCTGATGATGTTGAGCTCCTTCTTGATGCTGTCAGGGATCTGCTTGAACAGCGGGTTAAAATAATACTTCTGCTCGTAGGCGTTGGCTCCGCACAGAACTATCCTTCCGCCTGCTGCCTGCTCAAAGACGCGTCCCTTGTTGGTCTTTTGCATCTCATCTATATGGAGGTCTTCCTCAAACTCTTTGTTATATTCTTCTTCAAATTCCTTGGCACTCATTAAATAAACTCCTTATTCGGGCTGATTCTGATCATCAAATTCCTTGTTCTGTGGCTTGTTCCTACGGTTCTTTTCATAGAGGATCTGAAGGCCCCTGAGGGTCAGTATAGGATCGTAGATATCGATCTCCTCCGTAAGCTCTGAAATAAGCCTTCCAAGGCCGCCCGTTGCCACAACCTTCATATCCTTAAGGCCTGATTCTCTCTTCATCTCTTCGATGATGTATTTGGACTGGCCGATCTGTCCATAGATAAGTCCCGCCTGCATACTGGAGATGGTCTCCCTTGCAAGGATTGAATCGGGCTTTTTGATCTCGATCTCAGGAAGCTTGGCTGTTCCCTCCCAGAGGGCCTTGGCTGAAATCCTGATTCCCGGTGATACAACACCCGCGAAGAACTCGCCCTTTTCATTGATCGGAACATAGGTAGTTGCTGTACCGTAGTCAACCACAAGCACAGGTCCGCCGTAGATCTCATAGGCAGCAACTGCGTCAACAATAAGGTCAGGTCCGATCTCTCTTGGGTTATCGGTTGTGATCTTGATGCCGGTCTTGATTCCGGGGCCCACAATATAAGGCTTCCTGCCTATGTATTTAACGATGGCATTGACCAGAGCGTGCATGACCTGCGGAACAACGCTGGCGATCATAACGCCCTCTATCTGCTCCTTATCAATGCCGTTATGGCCCATCATCTCCAGCATCTGAATTCCGTACTCATCCGAAGTGTGATCGGTCTTGCTCATCATACGGAACGAGCTCTTTAGCTCCTCTCCTTCAAAAACGCCGAATGTAATATTCGTATTTCCTACATCAACGACTAAGATCATATCCATAGCCTCCTGTTATACATATCCGTACAGTCCTCTGACAGAAACGTCCCCGGCGGTAACTTCGCGCACCTCTCCGGTATCCATTCTGACAATGAGCTCGCCCTTATCTGTTATTCCAAGAGCTTCTCCCTGCTCATTTTGGGGCTCTGCAAATTTTTCTTCTACTTCTTCTCTGCCTTTTACTTCCGAAGGCTTTTTGGTATCAAGGAGCATCACTCTCTGTCCCTTGTTTACCAGTCTCTTTTCATATTGATCCTTAAGAAGCGATAAGTCATGGGTCTTTTCAAACTTCTCGTAGTTCTCCTCAAACCTCTCCATGACCCGGGCCACCACAAGGCTCCTGTCGATAGGACGTCCGCATCCGGTCAAAAGAGATCCTGCCACATCCTTAATTTCTTCCGGAAAGCGCGCCATGTTGACGTTTATGCCAACACCTATGACCACGTCCGACATCTCGCCCGAAGGCTCCATGTGAAGCTCCGTCAGGATTCCGCAGATCTTCCGCTCCGCCAGGATCACATCATTGGGCCATTTTATATTACAGGTAAAAGAGCTTTCGGAGATGCTCTCATTTATGGCCTGCTCTGCGCCTTCTGCCACGGACAGTCCCATGACCAGAGTGAGCATTGATACGCACTCTATGGGTACCTTGGGACGTACTATAAGGCTCATGGCGATATTGGCTCCGGCGGGAGTCTCCCAGCTTCTTCCGCGTGAACCTCTGCCCTGTTCCTGCTTGTCTGCAACCACCAGCATTCCGTGGGGCGCACCTTCTTCTGCAAGGCGCTTTGCGTCATCGTTGGTGGAGTCCGTTATGTCTTTATACCAAATGTTTGCAGCTGCCCATCTTGTGTGCAGCTGCTCGCTTATATGTTCTTTACTTAGCATTATTTCTTGAGGGTCGCATACATTACTGCCTTGATGGTGTGCATGCGGTTCTCAGCCTCCTCAAATACGATAGAGCGATCTGATTCAAATACTTCATCTGTAACTTCCATCTCGTCAAGACCATACTTCTTCTTGATGTCTTTTCCAATGCCTGTGTTGAGGTCGTGGAAGGATGGCAGGCAGTGCATGAATACGCAAGAATCTCCGGCGTTCTTCATTATGTCCATAGTTACACGGTATGGCTCAAGGTCTTTTATCCTCTCCTCCCATACGCTGTCGGGCTCGCCCATGGATACCCAGATGTCGGTGTAGATAACATCAGCGCCCTTGGTTCCCTCGATGGCATCCTCGGAAAAATCAATTACTGCACCTGTCTGTGCTGCGATCTCCTGACAGATCTTAACAAGATCCTCAGATGGGAAGTACTTCTTGTTGGATACTGCTGTGAAGTGCATGCCCAGCTTAGCACAAAGAACCATCAGTGAGTTACCTGTGTTGTATCTTGCATCACCCATGTAAACCAGGTGGATTCCCTTAAGGCGTCCGAAATGCTCTTTTATTGTAAGGGCATCAGCAAGCATCTGTGTTGGGTGGAACTCGTTGGTAAGACCGTTCCATACCGGCACCTTGCTGTGCTTAGCAATAGTCTCAACTATCTCCTGCTCAAAGCCCCTGTACTCGATTCCGTCGTACATGCTTGCAAGAACGCGCGCTGTATCTGCGATGCTCTCCTTCTTGCCGATCTGGGAATCTGTGGGATTAAGATAGGTTGAACCCATTCCAAGGTCGTGAGCTGCAACTTCAAAGGAACATCTTGTTCTGGTACTGGTCTTCTCAAAAATCAGGGCAATGTTTCTGCCTCTTAGCTCGTCGTGAAGAATACCGTTCTTTTTCTTGTCCTTGAGCTCTGCAGCCAGGTCAATGAGGTACTCTATCTCTTCAGTGGTAAAATCCAGCAGTTTCAGAAAATCTCTTCCGTACATATTCATGATGCTCCTCCTCCAAATATAAAAATGAGCCCTTGACTCCGTCCCTGGGGGTCAAAAATGAGCCCTTGACTCCGTCCCTAGGGGTCAAAAAGGGGATTGCGCTTAGCAATCCCCTACATTCTATCATATATGCTTTATTTAGTGCACCCCAAATTACCAGAATACGTGTGCTCCGATGATGATTCCTTCTCTTCCGTTTACACGTCTGAAGTGAAGTGCTCCGCCTACGGTTGTCTCACCGTTTATGGCTGCCTGAGCTGCCTGGTAATTGGAATCGCTGATCTTGCCTGAGTTGTAAACTCTTGCAACGGTTCCGTTAAGAGCAGGTGTGAACTGACCTGATGCATAGATTACACCGTAAATACTGCTCGGGTATCCGCCTGACTTAACACGGTTCATAACTACCGCACCTACAGCGACCTTACCTTCATAAGGCTGGTTACCTGCCTCACACTGGATAAGAGCTGCCAGGAGCTTGACCTCATCTGCATCTGCACTGACTGCTCCGCGGTTCTTGGTAAGTGCTGCCTTCTTCTCAGCTTCCTCACGAAGCTTGATGGCTGCTATGGTCTCACCGGAGTCGATCTTGAAGGTTGATGTAACATAATCAGCCTGAACATATCCGGTATCATCGTTGTAATCAACGGCGATCCATCCATCGCCTGTATCCTCGATAAGGTCTACGAAGGTGTTCTCTGCAAGAACGCCGACAACCTCGGCATCTGATGAAGCCTCAGCCCTGATGTTAAGAGCTGTTCCGTTGCTGGTAACTATCTGCTTACCAACGTCCTGAGCAAGTGCCTCAGCATCCTCATCGAATAAAAGATACTCATCCTTGGCCCATCCGATAAGATCACCGGACTGAACCTTGGTCCATCCGTCCTGTCTGTCTAAGATTTTACCTCCGCAGTCCTTGTAAAGAACTCCGACCTTAGCGCTGTCTTCATTGGGCTCTTCCCTGACATTCATCACTCTGCTGACATTGGCCATCACGAGATTTGATGATTCGCTCTCTGAAGCACCCTCTGTGCTGCTCTCGGATGCTGCAGACTTCTCTGCGTTCTCGGCAGCCTTAACCTCAGGGGCTTCGCTGTCAATTCCAAGTGGAGCGATGGGACTGATAATATTTGTAATTCCTGTAGCAAGTTCTAAATAGTTTGAAGTGCGTCTTGCCTCTACTGTTATACTCTGGGTAAAAGACATTACCACAACCAGGAAAAGTACTGCCATGGTCTTAGTGGCCCCGGAGAATAACTTTCGTGAGTTATCCATACAGATTGCTATCCTCTTTTTTATTTAAATTTGTTACAAAGATATTGCAACATATTAAGATTTAAACAATTCGGAGGTAATAATAGCAAAGATGAGCCATTTTGTCAAATTTCTATTAAATTTGTGTCAAAAAAGTGTGAAAATTACAGGCTTTTGCTCTTGTCGATGCACGCTGTTACAGCATCCATCACGGTTCCTCTAAATCCTGCTTCCTCAAGTACTCTCACAGCCTCGATTGTAGTGCCTGCAGGTGAGCATACCATGTCCTTAAGTTCTCCCGGGTGCTTACCTGTTTCAAGGACCATCTTGGCACTGCCAAGTACTGACTGGGCAGCGAACTCATAAGCCTGCTTTCTTGGCATTCCGCCTGCTACTGCTGCATCTGCCATAGCTTCGATGAATAAAAAGACATATGCAGGTGATGATCCGCTTACGCCGACCACTACGTCCATCAGTGACTCAGGCACGGTATATGCCTTACCAAAGCTCTCCAAAAGCTCTTTTACGAAGTGATAGGAATTGTCGTCCACAAGATCGTTCCTGCAAACAGCAGAGCATCCTTCGCCTACAAGAGCAGGTGTGTTAGGCATTACTCTGATGATCTTGGTGGGCTTTTCAAACTCGTTCTCGATCCATGCAATGGTCTTGCCTGCTGCGATGCTGACGATGACCTTGTTATCATCCATGCTGTCCATGATATCTGCGATAACAACCTTGAGATACTGAGGCTTAACGGCAAGAACGATGATGTCTGCCTCCTTGGCAACTGCAGCGTTGGAGTTTCTTGTCTGGATGCCGAACTTATCCGCTGCCTTACGGCAGGTCTCCTCTGTGTTGGCTGAGCCTATGATCTCGTTTGGTCCCATGAGGCCTTTCTGCAAAATGCCGCCGATCATTGCCTTTGCCATGTTTCCTAATCCGATAAATCCTACTGTCATTTCCTTTACCCCCTCCTCTGTCTGGAAGCTTCAAATGTAAGTATTGCTGATGATGTGGCTGCGTTCATGGATTCCACCTCTCCCTTCATGGGAATGAGGACATAGATCTCAGCCGCATCTGCAGTCTCTTTGGTCAGTCCGTTTCCTTCGTTACCTATAAGAAAAGCTGTTGGCTGTGTGTAATCAAACTCGTCGTAGTTCTTCTCCCCTTTAAGATGGGCTGCATAGGTGTGTACGCCCTTAGCCGTCAGCTCTTTTACCAAAGGAGGAACATCTTCTACATATATATATGGCATCCTGAAAATGGAGCCCATGGTGGACCTTATTACCTTGGGATTGTATATGTCGGCGCAGCCCTTGCTGAGGATAACGCCAGTTACTCCCGCACCTTCGCCTGAGCGGAGCATGGTGCCAAGATTGCCTGGATCCTGGATGTTCTCAAGAACCAGAAGGAGCGGAGCATTCTCTTTTCCAGATTCTGCTGCCTCCTGATTGTAGCCCTCGATGACCTCTTCTAAGGTGTAGGCATACTGCCTTATTACCGCAAGAACTCCCTGAGGTGTCTGGGTGTCGCTCATCTTCTTCATGACTTCCTCGGAAACCTCTTCTGCGCCATATCTCCAGAGAATTTCCTTGTCCTCTTCGCTTGCGCCGGAGACAAACTTCTCTGTGACATACACTTCGGAGACCTGAAGAACAGGAGCTTCCCTGAGCATCTTCATTCCTTCTATTACAAAGACGCCGTCCTCGCGACGGGCCTTGCTCTTTTCTACGTAGCTTACGACCTTCTTGACGCGGTCGTTGGATGTACTTGTGATCATGGTGATACCTCTTTTGAAACATTTGGGTAGTAGATTATAGTATAGCACATTTGAGGGAGAGTGGGGGAGTCAGTGGGGACGGTTCTGTGAGTCAGTGGGGACGTTTCAGTTTGACTCATTTTGCGAACCAAAATGAGTCAAACTGAAACGTCCCCACTGACTCACAGAACCGTCCCCACTGACTCCCCCACTCTCCCTCAATAAAAAACCGGGGCAAGAGTGCCCCGGTTCTATACCCTATTGGAAATACCTTTTCTAAAATCAGTTCTTTACAACGAACTTTCCGCCACGCTTTGATACTACGTCGAAGATAACGGCTGCAAGAAGAACGATACCTTTTACAACCTTCTGCATGTTGGCATCAACGCCCATAAGTGACATACCAAGGTTGATAACACCCATGAGAACCGCACCAACGATAACGCCGGGAACTGTTCCGATTCCACCGTAAGCAGATGCTCCACCGATGAAGCAGGATCCGATAGCATCCATCTCATAGTTCTGGCCGTATGTAGGCTGAGCTGATGTAAGTCGTGCGATTGTGATCATACCTGCAAGTGCTGCAAGGAATCCCATGTTTGTGTAAGCAAGGAAGTAAACCTTGTTTGTATCGATACCTGAAAGCTTTGTAGCCTTCTCGTTACCACCTACTGCGTAGAAGTAACGTCCGATTGTTGTATTGCTTGTGATGTATCCGTAAACAAATACTACGATGAGTACCCAGATAAGAACTGAAGGAATACCCTTGTGCTGAGCAAGTCTGTAAGCAAATGCTACAAGTACTGCTGCCAGAACTGCTGTCTTAATTGTGAATGTAACAATGTTCTCAAGCTCATATCCGGAGTTCTTTTTCTTGATACGTCCTGTAACCTGAAGAAGCACATAGATTGTTGCTCCGATGATTCCGGCAAAGAGACATGTAAGGTTAAGTGCTCCGCCACCTAAGAAATCAGGGATGTAGCAGTTAGCACCACCACCGAACAGATTTACAAAGCTTGTCTGATCCTTGATTGAAACTGTAAGACCATTAAGTACTACGTTTGAAAGTCCTCTGTAAATAAGCATGCCTGCCAGTGTTACGATGAAAGGAGGGATACGAACAAACGCGATCCAGAAGCCCTGGAATGCACCGATTGCTGTTCCGATAGCAATCATGATAATGATTGCAAGCCATACAGGAACACCAAAGTTCATCATAAGTGTTGCGCCAACGGCACCAACGAAACATACTACTGAACCAACTGACAGATCGATGTTACCACCGGTCAGGATACAGAGCAGCATACCTGTTGCAAGAACAAATACGTATGCGTTCTGTGAAATAAGGTTACTTACATTCATGGGAAGCAGGATTGCTCCGCCTGTCATAAATGAAAAGAACGCTAAAACTATTACAAGAACGAACACCATGGTGTTCTTTTTCAAAAATCCTAAAATTTGATCTTTATTCATGATTCTCCTCCTCGTTTCCAGATGACTGTAAGATATAAGTCATAATTTTTTCCTGGGTTGCATCTTTTGCATCAAGCTCCCCGACCATCTTTCCTTCGTTCATAACATAGATTCTGTCGCACATACCAAGGATTTCAGGAAGCTCTGAAGAAATCATGATGACTGATTTACCTTCAGCTACCAGCTGGTTGATAATGCAGTAGATCTCGTACTTAGCACCTACGTCGATACCTCTTGTGGGCTCGTCAAGGATAAGGATTTCAGGATCTGCAAACATCCATTTTGCCAAAAGAACTTTCTGCTGATTTCCACCGCTGAGGTTTCCAACATTCTGTTCTACTGTAGGACATTTGGTCTTTAGCTTTTCCTTATACTCTACTGCTACTGAGTATTCCTTGTGCTTATCAATAACCTTTCTATTACTTACTTCGTCAAGGTTAGCCAAGGTTGTATTGATCTTTATGGGATTAGACAGGATAAGTCCATTTCCCTTTCTGTCTTCTGTAACATATGCAAGTCCGTTCTTGATTGCCTGACTTACAGTATTAAGATGAACTTCTTTTCCATCAATAAAAGTCTGTCCGGTAATGTTTTCCCCATAGCTTTTCCCAAATACGCTCATGGCAAGCTCTGTTCTGCCAGCTCCCATAAGACCTGAGATTCCGAGAACCTCGCCCTTTTTAACATATAAGTTAACATTGTCAACGACTTTTCTTTCTTTATAAAGAGGATGATAAACGTTCCAGTTCTTTATCTCCATCTTTACCTCTCCGATATGAGGCTCTCGCTTAGGGAATCTGTCTGAAAGTTCACGACCAACCATTCCCTTGATGATCCTTGCTTCGGAGAAATCATCCACTCCCTTTGTAAGAGTCTCAATTGTTGAACCGTCACGGATAACTGTGATCTTGTCGGCAACATATGAAACCTCGTTAAGTTTGTGGGAAATAATAATAGAGGTAAGACCTCTTTCTGCCTTCAGCTTAAGGAGCAGGTCAAGAAGTGCCTTTGAATCTGTCTCATTAAGTGAAGATGTGGGCTCGTCAAGGATAAGAAGTCTTGCATCCTTTGAAAGAGCCTTCGCAATTTCTACAAGCTGCTGTTTACCAACACCGATGTCCTTGATAAGAACCTGTGTGCCCTCTTTAAGGCCTACGATGTCGAGATACTTTCTGGCAAGTTCATTGGTCTCATGCCAGTTGATCTTAATCTTGTTTCCTCTCTCGTTTCCGAGGAACATATTCTCAGCGATTGTCATATAAGGGATAAGAGCCAGTTCCTGATGGATGATAACTATACCCTTTGACTCACTGTCTTTGATCTGATTAAATTGACAAACCTCTCCGTCATAAACTATATCACCCTCATATGATCCGAAGGGATAAACTCCACTAAGGACATTCATAAGAGTGGACTTTCCAGCACCGTTCTCTCCTACCAGCGCGTGGATTTCACCTTCTTCAACCTGAAGGTTTACGTTATCTAAGGCCTTTACGCCAGGGAAGGTTTTGGTGATATTCTTCATTTCCAGTAATATCTTTGCCACGATGCCCTCCTCCATTTCCGTGCAATCATTTTAGGGCGAACATAAGGCGGGTCATTTACGGCCCGCCTATGTTCAATTTGGGAAAACGTAATTGTTAAATTACCAAGTTTAAATTACTTGAGCTGATCCTCTGTGTAGTAACCGGAATCGATGAGGAGCTCTTTGTAGTTGTTAACGTCTGCGAATACAGGCTCGCAAAGGTATGAAGGAATGATACCTGTTCCGTTGTCGTATGTCTTTGTATCGTTTACAGGAGCCTCTGAACCCTTCATGATAGCGTCAACCATCTCTACAGTCTTAGCTGCAAGAGTTCTTGTATCCTTGAAGATAGACATTGACTGCTTACCAGCGATCATGTTCTTAACGTTAGCAACGTCACAGTCCTGACCTGTGATGATTGGCCAATCACCTGTGTAGTTAGCTTCAAGTGAGTTTGTAACACCGAGTGCTGTTGAGTCGTTTGAGCAAAGAACTGCATCAAGCTTTGTGCCATCAGCGTAGTTAGCTGAGATGATAGCATCCATTCTTGACTGAGCGTTCTCTGTTGCCCAGTTAGCTGTAGCAACCTTATCAAAGTCAACCTGACCGGACTTAACTACGATCTTGCCCTCGTCGATGTAAGGCTTAAGAACGTCAATAGCTCCGCCGTAGAAGAATCTAGCGTTGTTGTCACCAGGGTCACCAGTGAAGATTTCCATGTTGAAAGGACCTGCTGCATTCTTGAGGTCGAGCTGCTGCTCGATGTACTCGCCCTGCTTTGTTCCTACCATGTAGTTATCGAATGTTGCGTAGTAAGAAACAGCGTCTGAATTCATGATAAGACGGTCATAAGCGATAACTGAAATGCCAGCTTCCTTAGCCTGTGCAAGTACTGTGCCGAGTGAATCACCATCGATAGATGCGATAACGAGTACCTGTGCGCCAGATGAGATCATGTTCTCGATCTGAGAAACTTGTGTAGCGATGTCGTTAGAAGCGTACTGAAGGTCAACTTCGTATCCGGCTGCCTTAAGCTGCTCTTCCATGTTGGCACCGTCCTGGTTCCATCTCTGAAGGTCCTTGGTAGGCATTGCTACACCAACCTTGCCTGTTCCGGTTGCTGCGGGCTCTGCTGCTGGCTCAGCTGCAGGTGCTTCTGTTGCTGCAGGCTCTGCTGCAGGAGCTTCAGTTGTTGTCTGTGCAGCCTGTCCACATCCTGCAAGGAGTGAAGCTGCCATAACAGCTGAAAGGATACCACTTAAAATCTTTTTCTTCATTGCAATAATCCTCCCTATAAGGTTTGAATAGTTTATGCAGACCAATGTCTGCGCTTTACAATAGTAAATTACCATAGAATCCATAGGAATAAATTGCGACATCAAGCATATTTTTAACCTGGAACAAGACAAAAAAGAAGCCGTGCTAGCATTTTTTTGCTGGCACGACTTCATATGAAACAAATTTGTGCTATAACGACACCAAAATGAAATTTTATCCCTTGACATTAAGGTAGACGTCTTCTCTTAAGTGGAATCCACTGTTGATTATGACTTCATCAATGTTGTCTTTGGTGACTCCGATGGGCTCGATCTTAAGGTAGGGGATCTTCTCACTTCCGTCTCTCATTTCTGAGAGGCCCTCGTCCTCGATCTCTTTTCCCTCTGCGAGAGCCACTGCTGCCTCTGCTGCCTTCTGGGCCAGCTTCTCAATGGGCTTATACACAGTCATGATCTGGGTTCCCTCAACAATCCTCTGACAGGCCTCAAGGTCCGCATCCTGTCCGCATACGAGCTTCTTACCTGCAAGTCTCATTTCAGCAAGGGAAAAGACAACACGGCTGGCCAGGTCATCGTTGCCACACATGATGCCGTCCGCTTCCTTGACCAGTTCCGGATAGCTGTAAACATAGCCACTGGCCAGTTCAGCCTTCCAGCCGTCGCAGTAATACTCATCAAGTATCTCTACGCCGTTCTTTCTCATAACATTCCTGAAGCCCTCTCTGACCATGGGAACGTTCTGATCCTTGGGAGATCCGTTAATCATAAGCACCTTACCACCTGCAAGTCCTGCCTTTACCATGGCTTCTCCCATTAGCTCACCGACTTTTTCATTGTCAAAAGACACATAGAGATCAACGCCGGCATTCGGAATAGGCCTGTCGTAAGCAATAACCTTAATTCCCGCATCGTGAGCCTTCTTGATGCTGTCTACAAGTTCCTCCGGATCGATGCAGATGATAACTATGACGTCCACATCCTTCTTTATAAAATAGTCGATCTGCTGCTTCTGCTGTTCAACATCGCCGTTGGCGTTCTGAATGTTGACTTCCGCCCCAAGCTCTTTAGCCGATGAGACAAAGACATCACGGTCCCTCTGCCACCTCTCGATAACAAAGGAATCAAAGCACATTCCTATCTCAATCTTGTCAGTTTCTACAGCGCCGTCGGCATTGCCATTGTTTGTTGTTGCTCCGCAGCCGCTAAGCACAGCCCCCATTAGAACTACAGCCAGCGCTCTCCCCAATAAACGCTTAACCCTTTTGTTCATACAACTTCTCCTTATACTCAGTAGGAGTTACCCCCACGTTCTTCTTAAAACTCCTGCTGAAATAGTTGGGATCCGTATATCCACAGGAAACACAGATCTCCTTGATTGACAGATTGCTCTTCTCCAAAAGCTCTTTTGCCTTATCAATCCTGATGTTGGTCAGGTATTCTATAAAGTTAAGTCCGCACTCTTCCTTGAAGACCTTGCTGAAATAGTAGGGCGAGATGTTTACCACCCTTGATACATCGTCAAGTGAGATATCCTTGTCGAAGTGGTCCTCAATGTACTTTCTTGCTGTCTTTATGATATCGCCGCTTCTCTCCTGGCGCTTGCTTACTACGTTTCTGCAGGCATTCATCACCTTGTCGGTAAACCAGTCCCTGATCTCGTCCGGGCTATTAAGCTCCATGATCTGCGGTAGATAGTCTTTTCTCCCCGAGTAGTGATAGGTCTGACCTCCGTTCTGATAGGCCAGGTGCTCAGCGTATAGCGCAAACTCAAGGGCTTTGAGCCTCATGGACATCAGGTCTCCGTCCATGGCTCTCTGGCACATCCAGTCGGCGTACTTCTCAGTCATTACCTGGGCTTCGTTGAGGTCTCCCTTGGAGATTGCTTCGAAAAGAGGCTTCTCCATGCTCTTGGGATAATCCTCCTCATAGTCGCAGTTTATGACAAGATCGTCTACATGCGCAACAGAACCTGTTGTGGCGATAAGTGCATTCAGCGCCTCTCTGTAGGAATCCCCAAGTTCCCTAAGGGGCTTGACTCCGCCGATTCCGATTCTGAAGCTGATGTCCGTTTTCTTGCGAAGATACCTAGCCAGCTCCCTTGCTCTGTCTATAAGCTCGGTTCTCTCGTTATACTCTAGCTTTGGCTCACTGCAGGGAATGAGCACCGCGATCTTGTTAGCCATTACGTTTCCAACTTTTCCTTTGAAAAGAGATTTCACTCCCTCGCGGATTTCGTGATAACGGCCGGAGATCTTGACTGAGCTTCCTACCGCATTGGTCATGTGGTTTCCAACCTGGGAATCTCCGCAGACCAGTGCCAGCATGTAACCGTAGTTCTCGGTTATGCCAAGGATCGTTCTGTAGCTCTCGATATCCTCGTCGAAATGCTCCTGCAGAAGAATGTCGTAGATAAGTCCGTTTTCGATGATGGGCTCTACGGTCTCGAGCTTCTCTTTAATAAGAAGATCGTTGCTTCGCTTTTCTCTGTCACCGTCAATCTGGGCCATAGCTCTTTTAAGGACAGATACGACCTTCATCTTCTCCATGGGCTTGGTTATGTACTCCATAACTCCCAGGGCGATGGCCTCCTTGGCGTAGTCGAACTTATCGTAGGCAGACATTACAATGAAAATTGTATTAGGGCAAAAGACCTTCATCTCCTTGATAGCTTCGATGCCGTTAATTCCGGGCATATGAATATCTATCACTGCGATGTCCGGGCGAAAGCTCTCTGCAAGCTCTATGACGCTCCTTCCGCTCTTTGCGCAGGCAACCTCACAGGCTCCGCCAAACTCTTTTTCTATTATGAATTTCATGGAATCGATGACGATACCTTCGTCATCACAAACCATCACTCTATACATTCTTTGCCTCCCATGGGAAGTATGATCACTACTTCGCAGCCCTTGTTCTCGCCGTGGCTGATGATGTTGATGGCATCATCGTCCTCAGCAAATATCCTGACTCTGGAGATTACATTGTCCATACCGATTCCATTGTTGTCATAGCTGTCCTCGATATGGCTGAAGCTTCCGTTAAGCAGCTGATCTATGGTCTCCTGGCTGATGCCCTTACCATTGTCGCTGATGCTGATGCAGACGCTGTCGTCCTTTCTGTAAACCTTAAGGGTGATGCGACCTGCTCCGGCCATTTCTCTGATGCCGTGATTTACCGCATTCTCGACGATGGGCTGAAGGATCATGCTGGGCATTACAAGGTCAAGAAGCCTTTCATCAACCTGCTTCTCATAGCCGATGTCACCGGAAAATCTTACGTTAAGGATCTGGATATAGTTGTCCACCAGAGTTACCTCATCCCTGATGGTTACATCTCTCTTCTGACTCTGTACATTATACCTGAAAAAGTCTGCCACGGTCTGCACGTATTCGTAGGTCCTGTCAGCACCTTCCATCATGGCCAGCTGAGCGCCGGCGTTTAGGGTGTTGAAGAGGAAGTGCGGATTGATCTGGGCCTGCAGGTACTTGAGCTGCGCGTCCTTAAGATTGGCCTCCATGATAAGCTCTTTTTCCTGCATGTACCTCTCGTGGGCCATACTCTCTTTTAACTTCTCAATATAATCCTTGATGCTGACAACCATCTTGCCAAAGGCATTGATAACTATGCCGACCTCATCGTGATACATGGCAGGTGGAATTGTAGCATCAAAGTTTCCTTCCGATACCTCGTCCGCAGAATCTGCCAGGTTCTTAAGAGGCATGATCATGGTCCTTACGAAGTTGGTGATAATAATTACGTTTCCGATCATTACCAGCGTCATAACGATTACGCCTACGACTTCAAAGCGTCTGAAAGCCTTCAGAATAGCCAGGTAATTACCGGAGTTTACAGCAAAGAGCTCGATGTTAAGGCTGGTGATGTACTCATCGATATCCTCATAGAGTCTGGTGCTGCTCTCGTAATAGTTCCTGTATTTCTCTACGTTTCGGCCACGCTTGGCCTCGATGGTCTGGGCAACCTCCTCCAGATAATTCTGGGACATGTAGCGAATGTTGCGCTCCATGCGGCTGAAAGTCAGGTCTGTGACGTTGTCATCAAGAGCCTGGGCAAGGTCCGAAAAAGCCTGAGCATCGCGGTAGTACTCCTCAAGTGATTCACTGGTCTTGGAACTTAAGTACTCAGTCATTGAATCCTGAACCTCTGTAAGAGCCTCAGACAGGCGGTTTAGGGAGAGGTTATCCTGATATACCATCTCCATGTCTTTTGACATGTTGTTGATCCCAAGGATCATGAAGATATTTACCACGAATATGATCAGGTTTGCAAAAACGCAGACGCTGATGATCTTGAACTGAAGGGGGCGGTTTAGGAATTTATTCATCTCCGTCCTCCTCTTTAAACTGCTCAACGTTGTCCTGATTTATTAGGGTAACGTCCGCAAGGTAGTATTCACTTATGTTTCCGAACTCATGATAGTCGGTAAGAGCAGTAACGCTGTACTCGCCCATCTGGGCTGCATCAATGGAAACAGTGGCATAGACACCGCCTCTTTCAATGGCATTGACAATCGCCTCGGAGTCATAATATCCGAGGATGCTCACTTCTCCTACCATATTAAAGTCGACTACAGCCTGATAGGTGCAGACTGTGCTGAGCTCATTAAGGCACACGATAACATCGGGAATCTCCTCCCCAAGGAAGATATCCCTGATGGACTCCTCAACCGAGAAGCTGTTGGTATTATCTACGGTTACGATCGAAACCAGATACTCGGAATCTGTTACGTTGTCCTGATTGATGGTCTCCTGGATTCCGGAAATGATGATGTTCTGGCCGGTATCCTTAGTATCTGCGTTTGCCAGGACCGTTATCTTGATCTGGCTTCTGTCCTCGATGGTCTCGGACTCGATGAGCTCCTCGCGGCGCTTCTCCTTGATGATGTCGATGATCTGGCCGCCGTACATCTTACCTATACTATAGCTTCCGACTCCGATAAAGCTGAGTCTGTCAGACCTTGTGCAGTCGCCGTATAGCGTAACTACCGGAATTCCGGCATCAACGGCCTTATTGATAACATGAGACATCTCAAGGGTTTCGTTAGCATAGACTATTATGCCGTCAACCTCTGATGCAATGGCTATCTCCATCAGCTCTTCCACGGAGTAGTCCTTACTGAACTGCTCACCGAAGAGATCCACATAGATATTGCTCTCCTTGGCCTTTTCAAAAGCTCCTTTATATACTGACTGCCAGAAATCCGACTTGTAGTTGTCGGTGATCATGACATAGTACTTGTCATAGACATTGGACTCCGCCTGTGAAACCATGCCTGTTCTGTAGAATCTGAAAAACAGGCCTCCGGCCACGAGGGTAGCAAGCATCAATATAAGTGTTACAACAAGCAGAAGATACTGCCTTACTATTCTCTTTTCATAACTGACTTGTTTTTGATTTTTCATAAGCAGATTTTAGCAGATGCGCACAAATAGAAAAAGTGGACTTTTTTGTTTTGTGCTAGACAAACACAAAAAAGTCCACTTAATGCTCTCTTTATGATCAGATTGTTCTTGCGATCTCGTACATGTACTCGTTGATGTTCTTGCTCATTGCAAGAGCCTCATCGATGTCGTAGTCTACGAACTGACCGTTTCTGTAACCTACTACTCTGTTGGTCTTGCCAGCTGCAAGAATGTCTGCTGCATAGCATCCCATCATTGAAGCGTATACACGGTCCTTACAGGTTGGGCTACCACCACGCTGCATGTAACCAAGGATTGAAGCTCTTGTCTCAAGTCCTGTAGCAGCCTCGATACGACGAGCCATTGATGTTGAATGTCCGATACCCTCTGCATTAACGATGATGTGATGAGTCTTACCCTTCTTACGGTTATCGATGATGTTATCGATAATGCGCTGCTCGTTGTAGTCGTATTTCTCAGGAAGAAGAATGTCGTCTGCGCCGTTGGCGATTGAACACCACAGTGCGATGTATCCAGCGTGACGTCCCATAACCTCTACGATTGAAACTCTCTCGTGGGATGATGATGTATCACGGATCTTGTCGATAGCGTCCATAGCTGTGTTGATAGCTGTATCGAATCCGATTGTATAGTCTGTGCAAGCGATATCAAGGTCGATGGTTCCGGGAATACCAACTGTGTTGATGCCCTGAGCTGAAAGCTTCTGAGCTCCACGGTAGGATCCGTCTCCTCCGATAACTACCATTCCGTCGATGCCGTGCTTACGGCAGATTTCTGCGCCCTTAGCCTGGCCTTCCGGTGTTGTGAACTCCATGCAACGAGCTGTTCCAAGGATTGTACCACCTCTCTGGATGATATCTGAAACGCTTCGTCTGTCCATCTCTACGATCTCTTCATTTAAAAGACCCTGATAGCCTTTCTTGATACCAACAACCTTAAGTCCGTTGGCAAGAGACTTACGAACAACCGCACGAATCGCTGCGTTCATTCCGGGTGCATCGCCACCGCTTGTAAGTACGCCGATAGTCTTGATCTGCTTAGCCATAATAATATCCTCTATATTTCCTCTAAAAAAGTAAATCGTTACATTATTAACGTTTCCTAATCTATTATACTACCGCAGCGTCATAAAATCTGCAATGGAAATGTTTCCGATTTAGTTATTTTTAACATTTTTGTGTAGAAAATGTTATAATTTCACTATCACTTTGGGGGAGATTTACAATGTCATTTACGCATCTGCACGTCCATACAGAATACTCTCTTTTGGACGGTTCCAATAAGATAAAAGAATATGTGAAGCGCCTTAAGGAGCTTGGCATGAATGCCGGCGCCATCACCGACCACGGCGTTATGTACGGAGTCATTGACTTCTACGAGCAGTGCCAGAAGGAAGGCATCAACCCCATTATTGGATGTGAGGTATATGTAGCACCGGGCTCGCGTTTTGACAAGGAGACTTCCGTAAGCGATGACAGGTATTACCACCTGGTCCTCCTTGCTGAGAACAATGTCGGTTACGCCAACCTCTCCCATATCGTAAGCCGCGGCTTTACAGAGGGCTACTATTATAAGCCACGAGTTGATATGGAGATCCTCGAGAAATATCACGAGGGTATCATCGCTCTCTCTGCTTGTCTTGCCGGCGAGATTCCAAGGAACATCTTAAAGGGAGCTCCCGATAAGGCCAAGGAAGCTGCCATGCGCCTAGATAACATCTTCGGCCACGGCAATTTCTTTTTAGAGCTCCAGGACCATGGAATTCCTGAGCAGCGCCAGGTAAACAACACGCTCATGGCTCTGTCTCAGCAGCTGGATATTCCTCTGGTTGCTACCAACGACTGCCACTACACCTACGCCGATGACGCAGAGGCACACGATCTTCTCCTTTGCATCCAGACCGGCAAGAAGGTTTCAGACGAAGACCGCATGCGCTATGAAGGCGGTCAGTACTATATAAAGAGTGAAGAGGAGATGAAAGCTCTTTTCCCCTATGCTCTTGAAGCTATTGAGAACACGCAGAAGATTGCCGACAGGTGTCATGTGGAGATCGAGTTTGGCGTTACCAAGCTCCCGCACTACGAGGTTCCTGAAGGGTACGATTCCTGGACTTACCTCAACAAGCTGTGTATGGATGGCCTTCACGAGAGATACCCCGATGATGATGGCAGGTTAAAAGAGCGTCTTGACTACGAGCTGGGCGTCATAAAGCGCATGGGTTATGTTGATTACTTCCTTATTGTATGGGACTACATCAACTACTGCAGAGAGAACGGAATCGCTGTAGGTCCCGGAAGAGGCTCTGCTGCCGGAAGTATCGTCTCCTACTGCATGCACATAACCAACATTGATCCTATCAAGTATGATCTTCTCTTTGAGAGATTCCTTAATCCTGAGCGTGTGTCCATGCCCGATATCGACGTGGACTTCGAATACGAGCGCAGGCAGGATGTAATAGATTATGTTACCGAGAAGTACGGCGCCGACAAGGTTGTGCAGATCATAACCTTCGGTACGCTGGCAGCCAAGGGTGTTATCAGGGATGTGGCAAGAGTCATGGACCTTCCCTACAGCTTTGGCGATCAGATTTCCAAGATGGTGCCGACGGAGCTCAACATCACTCTGGATAAAGCTCTTGCTATGAACCCGGAGCTTCGAAATCAGTACGAGTCTGACCCGACAGTCCACAAGCTGATCGATATGTGCAAGAAGCTCGAAGGTCTTCCAAGGCACACGTCGATCCATGCAGCCGGTGTTGTTATCTGCCAGTCTCCCGCCGAGGACCTGGTTCCGTTATCAAGGTCTGCTGAAGGTAACATCACGACGCAGTTTACCATGACAACCATTGAGCATCTGGGGCTTCTTAAGATGGACTTTTTGGGTCTTAGAACCCTTACAGTCATCAAGGATGCTACCGAGTTCGCCAACAGGTCTTTGGGGGCCAAGCCCGGTGATGCCAATTACATTAATATAGATGAGATTGATTACAATGACCCTGCGGTTCTTGATTCCATCGGATCAGGCCACTGCGACGGCGTATTCCAGCTGGAGTCTGCGGGAATGCAGTCCTTCATGAAGGAGCTTAAGCCTCAGTCCTTAGAGGACATCATAGCCGGAGTTTCGCTCTACCGCCCGGGTCCTATGGACTTCATTCCGAAATATATCGCCGGCAAGAACGATGCAGGCGCCATCAGCTACGCTACCCCCGAGCTTGAGCCGATCCTTAAGCCCACCTACGGCTGTATCGTCTACCAGGAGCAGGTTATGCAGATTGTTCAGCAGCTGGGCGGATACACGCTGGGACGTGCGGATCTGGTTCGCCGTGCCATGAGTAAGAAGAAACAGGAAGTCATGGAGGTTGAAAGAGCCAACTTCGTAAACGGTAATGCCAATGAGGGCGTTCCGGGATGCGCATCCAAGGGCATCTCAGCAGAGGTCGCCAACAGCATCTACGACTCCATGATGGACTTTGCTAAGTACGCTTTCAATAAGTCCCACGCTGCCTGCTACGCGGTTGTTGCACTGCAGACAGCATGGCTTAAATACTACTATCCCGTCGAGTTCATGGCAGCTCTTATGACTTCCGTCATCGATAACCCCGGCAAAGTTTCGGGCTATATCATGACCTGTCGGAACATGCATATATCTCTTTTGCCCCCTGATATCAATCAGGGTTATGACGGATTCTCCGTGGCAGAGGTAGATGCAGCGGAGGGCGAGACACCTATTCCCGGATCAGTTGTGACCAGCGCTCCGGGCAGGAAAAAAGCTATACTGTATGCCCTTACTGCAATAAAAGGCGTCGGAAGGCCTGTCATAGCCGCCATTGTTCGCGAGCGAAAGGCAAGAGGTCCATTTAAGGATCTCAATGATTTCCTGACCAGAATGGATTCCTCCGACACCGATGTCAACAAGCGTGCCGTGGAGAACTTCATAAAGGCCGGCGCTCTGGACTGCTTCCCCGGAACCCGTAAGCAGAAGATGCACATCTACGGCCAGATCATGGACAAGCTCCACAACTCAGGCAAGAACTCCATGGCAGGGCAGATGTCGCTGTTCGATATCGCCGGCGAAGAGAACAAGAGTCAGTACCAGATCCCAATGCCGGATGTCGGTGAGTTCGACAAAGAGCTGATGCTTGAATTTGAAAAAGAGGTTCTGGGCTTTTATGTCAGTGGTCATCCTCTTGAGGAATACGCTGACATGTGGAGAAAAAAGATCACCAACATCACCACGGACTTCTATCTTGATGAAGAGACCGGTGTTCCGAAGGTTCATGACGGAGCAAGGGCTACAATAGGCGGACTCATCGCTGACAAGAAGATCAAATACACCAAGAACGACCAGGTGATGGCCTTTGTCACACTGGAGGACATGGTCGGAACAACAGAAGTCATCGTGTTCCCCAAAGCCTACGAGGGCAATGCGCCAAGGCTTAATCAGGACGGAAAGGTCTTCATCGAAGGCCGAGTGTCTGTTGAAGATGAGCGTGATGCCAAGCTGATAGCAGACAAGGTGCTCACCTTTGACGAGGTACCAAAGACTGTGTGGATAAGGTTTGCGGATAAAGACAGCTACGAAGCAGCTTCTGCAGATCTAAATGAGCTTATCAAGGCAAGTGACGGTAATGATGAAGTTGCTATTTTCCTTTCATCCACTAAGCAAATCAAGAAGCTCGGAAGGGCATTTGCAATAAAAGCTGATAAGGTAATGATGGAATCTCTGGAAAAAAGATTCGGCAAAGAGAACGTGCAGATCAGATGATCTGCACGTTTTTTCATTTCATATGTCTGAAGCACCTGTTGGAGCGAATATATGAAGTACCCTTTTCGTTTACTGTCGGAGCGAATATTATGAAGTCCCCTTTTCGTTTACTGTCGGACTGAAAATTATAATTTGAGTACTTAAGCCGATTTTATCAGTGCTTTTGGGAAAATTGGAAGCGTAAATATAATGGAGAGTCGGACCATGATGTTTATAACCTTTATTTGGTCCGCCATTTTGACCGGAAATCAAATGAAAATGCAATAAAAACAACTGATTTGTCGGACTTACAGTACTGATAGGGTGATGTTAGGCCGATTATTGTGTTTTTAATGAGTTTGAAAAAGCTATTTTTCAATGAAAAAGTCGTATCAAATAAGACAATATGAATTCTTTGAGCCGACACCCATGAAATTCAATAATATCGATGATTCTGATCAATCAAAAAAAGAAGATACATCCGATGAATACTCATCAAATGTATCTTCTTCGTAAATGTCTTTTAACTGATCAGATTACTGAACGGCTGCCTTTAGCTCTTCAACCTTATCAAGCTTCTCCCAAGGAAGGTTAAGGTCGTTGCGGCCGAAGTGACCGTAAGCTGCTGTCTGCTTGTAGATAGGACGACGAAGGTCGAGCATCTTGATGATTCCTGCAGGACGAAGATCGAATACCTTACGAACTGCCTCTGTAAGCTTCTCATCTGAAACCTTACCTGTTCCGAATGTATCTACAAGGATTGATGTAGGCTGTGCTACACCGATAGCGTATGAAAGCTGGATCTCAGCCTTATCTGCAAGGCCTGCTGCTACGATGTTCTTAGCAACGTATCTTGCTGCGTAAGCACCTGAACGGTCAACCTTTGTGCAGTCCTTACCTGAGAAAGCTCCGCCGCCGTGACGAGCTGCTCCGCCGTAAGTATCAACGATGATCTTACGTCCTGTAAGTCCGGCATCACCCTGAGGTCCACCGATTACGAAACGGCCTGTAGGATTGATGTAGATCTTAGTGTTATCATCAACAAGTGAAGCATCAACGATAGGATAGATAACGTGCTTTCTGATGTCCTCGTGGATCTGCTCCTGTGTAACCTTCTCATCATGCTGAGTTGAGATAACGATAGCCTCAAGTCTCTTTACCTTACCGTTCTCATCATACTCAACTGAAACCTGGCTCTTACCATCAGCGCGAAGGTAAGGAAGTGTTCCGTTCTTTCTAACGTCTGTAAGTCTCTTTGTGAGCTTGTGCGCAAGGCTGATTGCGTAAGGCATGTACTCTTCCGTCTCGTTTGTAGCATAACCAAACATCATACCCTGATCGCCGGCACCGATTGCCTCGATCTGCTCATCTGTCATCTGGTTCTCTCTAGCCTCAAGAGCCTTGTCAACACCCATAGCGATATCTGCTGACTGCTGATCAAGTGCTACAAGAACAGCACATGTGTTGCCATCAAAGCCCTTCTCTGATGAATCATAACCGATCTCGCATACTGTCTCTCTTGCGATCTTAGCGTAGTCAACTACTGCCTTGGTTGTGATCTCACCTGTGATAAGTACGAAACCTGTGCAAGCTGTTGTCTCACATGCAACACGGCTCATAGGGTCCTGTGCCATGCAGGCATCAAGGATCGCGTCTGAAATGTTATCACAAATCTTGTCGGGATGTCCCTCTGTTACTGATTCGGATGTGAAAATAAATTTATCCATTCTAAATTTCCTTTCTGGCGCTTCCTGCGCCGATGCAATATGGCAGATCAGAGATCATTGCGGATCTAACGTTTGCCATACATAAGAAAACCGCTTGTTTGGTGCGTGCAGGACACAAACAAGCGGAACTGATTTGGGTTTCAGATCCTCTTATTGCTCGTTGTATCTCGGCCTTACGGCCTCGAAAGTTGCACGCTCAGGTTGGCACCTTCCTGATCTTACGTCAAGGGGTTGCCGTGGCTTCACAGGTCCTATGTACCTCCACCACTCTGAATAAGAGAACATTTATAAAATATGTTGTTACGCGGACTTTGGCACTTACGCCTAGTCCGTTAATGAATCATAACTCATAGCATAGAATAAATCAATAGGGCTAATTGAATTTTTTTCTTAAATTCGGGGATTTTGGGAATTTAATTACGGCGCAGGCGCGTTTGGTGAAATTCTTATTGGATTTGTTGTGGGTAGATTTGTCTATTAGAGGTGTTGAGTACTTAATCAGTGCTATCAATGACGGTACATGTCTTCTTTTGGTCAGGGTTTTTCTGCTTTTCTATACCCCAGAGCCACTTTATAACGTATATATAGAAAGCGCCTTTTGTGCAAATTTTTGATCTCCCGGGTTTCTATTACCTTGAGCAACTTTTCAACTTATATATAGAAATAGTCTCTTGTGCAATTTTTTGATCTCGCGCATTTCCATACCCTGAGGCTACTTCAAAGCGTATATATAGAAATATCCCCTTATGCAAATTTTCGATGCCTTGGCTTTCCATACCTCAAGGCTACTTCAATGCGTATATATAGAAATATCTCTTGTGCAAATTTCTCGACCATCAGCTTTCTATACCCCAAGGCTACTTCGAAGCGTATATATAGAAAAATTAGCGTAAGGACTTTTCATCGCCAAATTCTGATGAGTCCCCAATACAATCGTAATATCGCTAACTTCTTAAGATTTGTTTAAGATTGACTCATATCTATTTACATGTAACTCTTCTTTTGCTATATTTTCTAGCGACGCTTCATCAAAAGCATTCTGCTCAGATGGTGTCTTGATATCTACCTGCTCTCGCAGGGACATTTCAACCAGTAAGAAAGAAAAAATATTTATAGAAAGGAACTGAATAATTGGATCAGACTACTTATTTTATTGACCGAAAGAAAAAGCTTGAAGAAGACATTAAGAGAGTTGAAAAGAAGTTATCTTCAATGCCTGAGGAAAACTTATTGTGCCTGAGGCAGGTAAAAGATAATAAGACTTATAATCTTTTTTACAAGCAAAGAACAATAGATGGCAAGAAAGTTCACACCTACATTTCAAAGAAAGAGAATATAAAAGAAGCCAAGCTGCTTGCAAAGAAAAAGTATTTGAATAAATTGAAAAAAGACATGTGCAATGAGCTTAAGTGCATCAATTATTACCTAAATCACAGGATCGCTGATGATTGTTCCCAAATGCTTGGCCCAGACTCACCATATAGAGAGCTTTTAATTGATCAGCGTCATATCGCCAGCGAGTGGGAATACGCTCCTTACAATAAGAGCACTGATCATCCGGAGCACTTAACTCATCCTGCTCCAAAGGGGGAAATGGTGCGCTCAAAATCCGAAGCAAAGATTGCACAGGCTCTATTTTCACACAACATCCCATATAGGTATGAGGAAATACATGATATCTACGGCCATCCAATTGCAACCGACTTTACTATCATGCATCCCAAGACGCATCAGATCATACTTTGGGAACACTTCGGACGTTGTGACGATCCCAGCTATCAGCCTACTGTCGACTATAAAATGTATCGCTATATCAGAGACGGCTATCTTCCCGGGGTCAACATGATCACAACCTATGAAGATAGCAAGCATCCGTTAGACTTCTTGGAAGTAGAAGATATTATACAAAAGTTTTTTCTCTAAGCAAGTTGCTTGAACATATGCATACTGTCCTTGCTTCTTATCTACGGCGTTTCTATACCCCAGGGCTACTTATCTGTGTATATATAGAAGGTGCCATATATGCAAATTTTTGATCTTCCGGATTTCTATAACCTTAAGCTACTTTTCAACTTATATATAGAAATAGTCCCTTGTACAAATTTTTGATTCCGCGGATTTCTATAACCCAAGGCTACTTCAGAGTGTATATATAGAAATATCCCCTTATGCAAATTTTCGATACCTTGGCTTTCCATACCTCAAGGCTACTTCAGTGCGTATATATAGAAATATCTCTTGTGCAAATTTTTGATACCTCAGCTTTCCATACCCCGAGGCTACTTCAAAGCATATATATAGAAATATCCCCTTGTGCAAGTTTTCGATACCTCGGCTTTCCATACCCCGAGGCTACTTCAGAACGTATATATAGAAATATCCTCTTGTACAAGCTTTAACTCAGCCTAACGCCGAGGTCCAAACCTTAACACTCGGCGATATCTCCCCCAAAAAGCCCAGCGATAGTCCCAAAAGAAAAAAAGAAATCCCCGCGAGCCCATGGCTTCGCGGGGAAAAATTTGCATAAAGGGTGTACTCACAGTATCAGTCGTTGGCATTGCCCTTGAAGATTACGATGCCTTTCTTCTTGAACTTCTTAGGAGCCTCGGTGCCTGCAGAAGCGGAATCAGCGGATGCTGATGGAGCAGGCCTGCGTGCTGATGAAGTTGCAGGAGCATCTGCGTTTACAGGTCTTCTAGCTGAAGATGTTGCTGGTGCGTCTGCATTTACAGGTCTTCTAGCTGAAGATGTTGCTGGCGCATCTGCGTTTACAGGCCTTCTAGCCGAAGATGTTGCTGGCGCATCTGCATTTATCGGTCTTCTGGCTGAAGATGTTGCTGGCGCATCTGCATTTATCGGTCTTCTAGCCGAAGACGTTGCTGGTGCATCTGCGTTTACAGGTCTTCTGGCTGAAGATGTTGCAGGTACATCGTCGGCTGCCTTCTTGGCAGGAGCCTTGCGAGTGATGCCGGCTTCCTTGGCAAGCTGGTCTACGACTGAGACCTTCTTGGCTGCGGGCTTTGCATCGCCGGAAGCTGAAACACCTGACGCCTTGCCTGCGCCTTTTCCGGAAGCTCCGGATCCACCCTTGCCTCTCTCGGCAGCCTTGGCTGCTGCCTCGGCAGCTACCTTGGCAGGATCCTGAATCTTCATGGTAAGAGAGATCCTCTTCTTATCAAGCTCTACGTCAAGAACCTGAACATCTACGATGTCTCCGACACTGACAGCCTCAAGCGGATGCTTGATGAACTTGTCGGTGATGTGAGAAATATGTACAAGGCCGTCCTGGTGAACGCCTATGTCTACGAAACAACCAAAGTCTATAACATTTCTTACTGTTCCCTTTAAAACCATACCGGGTCTTAAATCCTTCATCTCAAGGACATCGCTCCTTAAGATAGGAGCAGGCATGCTCTCACGAGGGTCTCTTGATGGCTTCTCAAGCTCAGAGAGAATATCTGTGAGAGTGATCTCACCGATTCCAAGCTCCTCAGCAAGCTTCTTCTTGTCAGACTCAGACACCTTCCTGGACAGACTTCCTGCGCCAGCGCCTTGAGCGCCATTGCCACCTGTCTGAGCGCCGCCATTCTGAGCCTCCTTGCCTTTTCCGCCCTTAGCACCCTTTCCGCCAGAACTCTCGTCCTCTACAACTGCGAGGTTACTTCCTGCAAGTGCTGCAGCGAGAGCTGCTCCCATAGCAGTAGAAGTATTTCTGATAACAACCTGCTTGGGTTTCTTCTGTGGACGAGGCTTCTCCTCTGCCTTAGCCGCGGGCTTTTCAAGTGCAGCCTTGGCTGCGTTCTTCTGAGCTGCTCTTACATCATCAAAGGTAATTCCCAGCTTGTCCATGAGCTTTAAGGTAGCTTCATAGGACTCGGGATGTACGCTGGTTGCATCAAGCGGATTCTCGCCATCAGCGATCCTGAGGAATCCTGCGCACTGCTCGTAAGCCTTAGGTCCGAGCTTAGGTACATTTAAAAGGTCAGCTCTGCTCTCGAACTTACCGTGTTCTTCTCTGTAATCAACAATGTTCTTGGCGATAACCTTGCTGATACCTGAAATATACTGAAGGAGCGGTGCTGATGCAGTATTTAAGTCAACACCAACCTTGTTAACGCAGTCCTCAACTACGCCCTCAAGGGTTTCACCAAGCTTTTTCTGATTCATGTCGTGCTGGTACTGGCCGACACCAATGGACTTGGGATCGATCTTAACAAGCTCTGCCAGCGGATCCTGAAGTCTTCTTGCAATAGAAGCAGCACTTCTTTGTCCTACATCAAACTGAGGGAACTCCTCTGTAGCCAGCTTACTTGCTGAGTAAACAGAAGCTCCTGCCTCGTTAACGATGACATACTGAAGAGGTCTGTCAAGCTCGTGAATAAGCTCAACGATAACCTGCTCAGACTCACGTGATGCTGTACCGTTTCCTACGGAAATAAGATCTACATCATATTTCTCAATGAGCTTCTTGAGTTCAGCCTTGGACTCCTCAACCTTGTTCTGAGGTGCTGTGGGATAGATAACCTTGGTATCAAGCACCTTACCTGTGGGATCTACGATAGCAAGCTTACATCCTGTTCTGAAAGCCGGATCCCAGCCAAGAACTGTCTTGCCTGCGATAGGTGGTGCCATGAGAAGCTGAGTGAGGTTCTTACCAAATACAGTAATGGCGCCATCTTCAGCCTTCTCTGTAAGCTCATTTCTGATATCTCTCTCAATTGCAGGAGCAATGAGTCTCTCATAAGCATCCTGATTGATCTCCTCGATAACGGGAGTAGTGATCGGGTTCTCATTCTTAAGCATCTTCTTGTTGAGGAACTGAAGGATCTGCTCCTCGGGAGCTACAATCTTAACAACAAGGAATTTCTCTGCCTCGCCTCTGTTAAGGGCAAGTACTCTGTGGCCCAGAACCTTACTGATGGGCTCCTCGTAGTCGTAGTACATTTCATAAACGGACTGTGCCTTCTCATCCTTGGCCTTACTGGTAAGAACACCCTTCTCCATTGTTGCCTCACGGATGTAGGTACGGAAATCAGCGTTGTCGGAAACATCCTCCGCGATGATATCCATAGCACCCTGAAGTGCATCAGCTGCATTCTCAACGCCTTTTTCAGCGTCCACAAAAGCTGCTGCCTCGTCAAGAAGCGGCTTATCAGTCTCCTGAGCAAGAAGAATCTCTGCTAAAGGCTCAAGGCCCTTCTCTCTTGCCACTGATGCTCTTGTCTTTCTCTTTGGTCTGTAAGGAAGATAGAGATCCTCAATAGCTACCATTGTCTCAGCAGCCACGATCTTGGCTCTGAGTTCGTCTGTCATCTTGCCCTGCTCTTCAATAGAAGCAAGAACCTGCTCTCTTCTCTCCTCAAGGCCCCTTAAGTATTTGAGCCTCTCATCGAGATTACGGAGCTGCTCATCATTAAGAGATCCCGTAACCTCTTTTCTATATCGTGAAATAAAAGGAATGGTATTGCCTTCGTCGATAAGCTTGACTGCTGCCTCGACCTGCCATTTCTCAACATTTAGTTCCTCTTTGATCTTTAAAACGATGTCCATAAAACCCTCTCCATACCTGTATTTCTGTGAAGTGCGCATAAATACAGTAAGAAATTTAGCTTAATTTTTCATAAACAATGCGCACTCCCATATTATACCAAGCATTTCGGACACTTTTCAAGACTTGGCAATCCCGCGCAAACATTGAAAAAGGCGCGTTTTTAGTGTAATATCTATAGTAAGAATGAGGTTTTGTGAGGAAAAGTTTTGATGGGAAATGATGGGCATTTAGCTTTAGCAGGTACTGCTTTAGTGTTGGGGCTGGCTTCCATACCCCTTTGTTTGTTTTTGAACTTAGGCGTAGTCATTGGAGGCGTAGCTATAATTCTTGCCATATTGAGTAAGGGTACACTTGAGAAACTCCTTCCTCAGGCCAAGAAAGCCATCCTTTATGGATCAATAGGTATTGTAGTCGGATACGGCGTTTTCACCTACGACCTCTACACTGTCCTCACAGATCCGCAGTCCCGTGCACAGCTAAATACAATCTCGAAGCAGATGAACGGCGTAAGCTTTGACGAAATGCTTAAGGAATTAGGCGTACAGATAGACGGCTAATCCCCGGCACAGGCATAGAAATGAGGTGCCTATGGGTATCGGTGCAATAGGTGGATACAGTGCATATAACAGCTCTTATGCTATGGGAATGCAGAACGGCGCAATAGCAGCAGGTTCAGCAGCCGCAGCAGAAGGAGCCGGCAAAGCCATATTAAATCCGGGCGAGTCAACCAAGACCAATCCCGGCAAAAGAGTTTCTCCCGCAGAATGTGAAACCTGCAAGAACCGCAAGTATCAGGACGGTTCCGACGAGATGGTTTCTTTTAAAACTGCGCAGCATATAAGCCCACAAGCAGCAGCTTCAAGAGTCCGCGGACATGAGGCTGAGCACGTGAGCAACGCCTACAAGGATGCAGCCATGAACAACGGCAAGGTCCTTCAGGCTTCAGTTTCTATCAGGACCGCAGTATGTCCTGAATGTGGACGTACCTATGTGGCAGGTGGTGAGACCTGCACTAAGATTGCATACAGCAATGAAGAAAATCCTTATGTTCAGGCAAGGAAAGACCTTAACAGACAGGGCCTTTTGGGAGCAAATGTCGACATGGCCGGCTAAATGAACTATGGGGGAATTATTGGGGAGCATTTTACTTTGAACTACAAGTCATCGGCGGAGCTTAAAGCTATCGCAAAAGAACAGTCACTCGGAAAATACGGAACTCTGATCGGAGCAAATCTGCTTATCCTGGCTATCCAGCTTCTGGTCTCCGGTTTCTCGACCGTTTCAGGTACGGGAAGCATCCTTTTAATAATCATCAACAGTTTAATAACCATAATCATAAACATTCTTCTGGGTGTACTTGTGTCCGGAAGAGCTTATCTTTACATGAATCTTTTGTATTCACAGCCCGTGGCCACTGCAGATGTCTTTTTCGGACTGCGTCAGCAGCCACAGAAAGCCGTGACCATCCAGGCACTCTTCGTACTGGTTGATTTCATTGCCAGCGTTCCTGCGCAGCTCTTTGTGATCAGGTATTCTGCAACCAGAGCCGCAAGTGATGTGACGACTGCCTTCCTTCTTCTTGGAATCGGCCTGATCATCAATATCATCGTTGGTCTTATCTACTCCCAAGCGTTTTACATTCTCCACGACTTTCCTGACAAATCGGCAAAAGAGATTCTGGCAACCAGCAGAAGACTCATGAAAGGCAACGTCTTAAGGCTCTTTTACCTGAATGTGTCCTTCATTCCGCTCTATCTCCTGGGTGCGATCACGATGTTCATCCCGCTTCTGTGGGTCAGCGCATACAGAAATGCCACAAACTGCGCATTCTATCAGGATCTCATCGCAACAGCTGCAGGGCAGCAAACTACTACAGATTAAGAAAGGTGTTCCTATGGACCTCATTGATGCACTCAGAAGTATAGATAAGCCACATGAAGACGACGTCCTCAACAGGCTCTTTACCCCCTGGGGAGAAAACCTTGATAAGGGCCACGTACTTTCCGAGTATCCAAGACCCCAATTTGTCAGGGACAGCTATATAAACTTAAACGGCTACTGGGATTACTGCATTGTCCCGGCGCCGACGGAATTCGACAACAAGAGCCTTAATGACTCTTTCGCTTCTCAGATACCGTCACAGATGGACGGTCAGATACTTGTACCCTTCTCGCCCGAGGCCATGCTCTCCGGAGTTGAGAGGCGCCTTGAGCCGGACCAGTTTCTCTGGTACAAAAGAGCTCTTCCCACCATCAACAGAAAATATGAAGATTCCAGGATCCTGCTCCATTTCGGTGCTGTAGATCAGTTCGCCGACGTCTATGTAAACGGTGCCTTCGTTGCATCACACAAGGGCGGGTATCTTCCTTTTACCATCGATATCACCGACCAGCTGAATTTCTCTGAGGATAAAAGAGCTATCGAAAACAATATACTTTCAGTTAGAGTAGCCGACACCAGCGACTCCTCCTATCACTCAAGAGGCAAGCAGACACTTCGCCGCGGCGGAATGTACTACACCTGTCAGAGCGGAATCTGGCAGACCGTCTGGATTGAAGAAGTTCCGGCTACATACATTAAACAGATCAGGATCCGCCCCGAGAGCGATCTAAAGACTCTTTTCATCGAGGTTTCAACCAACCTTCCCGGCAAGGTATCCGTTAAATTCCCGGGACATGAAATGATAAAGTCAGCAGAAGCTTCAGGCGGTTATGAAACTAAATTTACGGAAGACTTGTCTTTTGCCTCAGATACATGTCCCTGCACGGTTGAAGGACAGAAAGCTCCCGAGCAGTACTACTACGGCTTTAACTTCACCATAGATGATGCGCATCTCTGGACTCCGGAGGATCCATATCTGTATCCTCTGCACATCCAGATTGGTGACGACCATGTCACTTCTTACTTTGCCATGAGAAGCTTTACCGTGGAGCCTGACAGCGAGGGAACTCCGAGGTTCTGCTTAAATCATAAGCCGTACTTCCTTATGGGAGTTCTGGATCAGGGCTACTGGCCGGACGGACTCTACACAGCTCCCACAGATGATGCTCTTATCTACGACATCAAGGAGATGAAGCGCCTTCACTTTAACATGATGCGCAAGCACATCAAGGTGGAATCCGCACGCTGGTACTACCACTGCGACAGACTTGGAATGATCGTTTGGCAGGATATGGTAAGCGGAGGCTCAAGCTACGCCAAGCCCGTGGTCTCCTATCTTCCGACCGCGTTCCCCAAGATCTTTGGCCGCATGAGCGATGGTCCTTCACATTACAAGACCTTCTCAAGGGGCTCTGCTGAGGGCCGCAGCGAGTGGCTCCAGGAGATGAAGGGCACCATCAGCTATCTCTACAACGTGCCGAGCATCGCAACCTGGGTTCTCTTCAACGAGGGCTGGGGGCAGTTCAACGCCGCAAGTGCCACCATTATGGCAAAAGAGCTTGATGACTCCCGTCCAATCGACCAGGCCAGCGGCTGGTTTGATGAAGGCAGCGGCAATTACAGAAGCGTCCACAACTACTTCAGACCTCTTGATGTTGAGAAGGAAAAAGAGCGCGCTTTCGTTATCTCCGAATATGGCGGACTTGCCTGCCACATCGACGGTCACAGCAGCGTAGACAGAATTTACGGATATAAAAAATACGACAACCTCGATACTCTGGGTGTCGCATATTACAATCTTATAAACGCAAGCATGAAACCTCTTATTCCAAAGGGACTCTGCGGAGCTGTCTACACACAGGTCAGCGATGTCGAGGAAGAGGTGAACGGTCTTATGACCTATGACCGCAAGGTCACCAAGATCAATCCCGATCTTGATCCGCACATGACAACTCATATCAATGAATGAAAAAATCGGAAACGCCACAAAGCGTTTCCGAATTATTTAGTAGATTTCCACCTGTCCCTTGAAGATACGGGCAAGTTTCTTTTTCACAGAAATGTAAGCCGGAATCAGGAATGCATCCGCAAGTACCCAGGCTATGGGGCTTGCAAAGCAAAGGGCAGGGAATCCGAATATAGGCACCAAAACCACCGCTACAATGGTTCTTCCAATCATCTCCATTACTCCGGCAAGTACTGCAAAGAGAGAAAATCCCATTCCCTGAATGAGGAATCTTACGATGTTCACAAGAGCCAGCGGTATATAGAAGGCACTGTTTATTATCAGGTAGAGATGAGCATTATCAAGACAAGCCACATCTCCTGCCTCCAGGAATATCATTGCAAAGCTTCTTCCAAAGAAATAAAGGACCACAAAAGCTATAAGCGAATAAGCACATCCCAGTTTGATGGCTGCAACTAGACCGTTCTGAAGGTGGTCAAGCTGCTTGGCTCCGACGTTCTGTCCGCCGTAAGTTGCCATCGTTGAACCAAGAGCATCAAAAGGAATACAGAAGAACATTCCTACCTTACCGGCTGTTGTGACTGCAGCCGCTGCATCTACGCCAAGTCCGTTGATGGCAGTCTGGAGGATCACGCTTCCGATTGCAGTGATTGAATACTGAAGTCCCATGGGAAGACCCATGTTAAGCAGGATAAGGAAATGTGAGTTGTCCAAAGCCCAATCCTCTTTTGAGAGCTGAAGGATCTCGATCTTTCTGATGATAAAGACAAGACACATAACTCCCGCAAGTCCCTGGGATATAACCGTTGCAAGGGCAGCACCTGTGATACCCATGTTAAGAGGTATGATGAACAGAAGGTCAAGACCGATGTTCACAATAGATGCAATGATAAGGAACTGCACAGGGTGCTTGGAATCGCCGAGGGCTCTGATGATACCCGAGAGCAGGTTGTACATATATGTAACCGGTATTCCAAGGAATATTACCAGGATATATTTGTAGGCGTAGTCAAGAACGTCCACCGGTGTATGCATGGCAACAAGGATCTGTCTGCAGAATATGCTGACAAAAAATGTCATGACAGATGCCAGGATAACGCATAAAATAATGGCATGGGATACAAACTTACGCATGCTCTTTAGGTCTTTTGCCCCAAATCTCTGAGCTACGGGGATGGCAAAACCGTTGCAGACTCCCATGCAGAATCCCATGATAAGGAAGTTGATGGCTCCGGTAGTACCTACGCCGGTGTAAGCCTCTTTTCCCAAAAACCATGAGACGATAGCTGTATCTATGATATTGTAGAGCTGCTGGAACAGCATTCCCCAAAAGAGCGAGAGGGCAAAGCCAAAGATAAGGCCCATGGGATTGCCGACTGTAAGGTCCTTGGTATTTGTTTTCTTCATATATTTCCGATCCGCCAATAAAAATGGCAAACAAAAATTAACGAGTTACCGACAAGGCTATATAATACAATTCTATTTTAAGAAATTCAATCATCATTTTGCACATATTATATCGATAAGCTAAAATGTTTTTATCTAAATAGCTCATAGGAGGATGAAATGGATAACATCAAAGCAGTAGTTTCCCTTGGTCACGAGGCACTGGGCGTAACAACAAACGACCAGCTCACAGCTACCAAGATCACAGCAAAGGCCCTGGCAGATCTGGTGGAGGCCGGATATCAGCTGGTGATCACCCACTCTAACGGTCCGCAGGTCAGCATGATACACAAGGCCATGACCGAGCTTCACAGGATCTATATCGACTACACTCCCGCTCCCATGTGCGTATGTAACGCCATGAGCCAGGGTTATGTCGGATACGATATTCAGAATTCACTAAAGACAGAGCTTTCAAGCCGCGGTATTTCAACTCCTGTCAGCACTATCCTGACTCAGGTTACCGTTGATCCTTATGACGAGGCTTTCTATGCACCCACAAAGGCCATCGGAAGAAACATGTCCAAGGAAGATGCGGATATTGAGATAAAGAAGGGAAATTTTGTAAGAGAAGAGCCCGGAAACGGCTATCGCAGAATAATCGCAGCTCCAAAGCCCATCGACATCGTTGAGATCGACGCCATCAGAGCACTGGTTGACGCCGGCCAGGAAGTAATCTGCTGTGGAGGTGGCGGAATTCCTGTAATCCAGCAGGGTCATGTACTTAAGGGTGCATCTGCAGTCATCGAGAAGGATGCTATCGCCGGCAAGCTCGCTGCAGACCTTAAGTCAGACAGGCTCATTATTCTTACTTCAGTGCCTTATGTTTATAAGAATTTCGAGACACCTGAGGAAGAGCCCATCACTAAGATGAATGTTGCTCAGGCAAAAGAGTATATCGCTGCCGGTGAGTTCGGCGAGGTTGATATGCTTCCGAAGGTTGAGGCAGCTATTGAGTTCCTTGAGGCTAACCACAATGGTTCGGTTCTTATCACATCCATTAGTACTGTTGGGGATGCGCTTAAGGGCAAGGCAGGAACGTTTGTGACATTTGAGTAAACAAAACGTCCCCACTGACTCACACGAAAAAAAGGACCCCTTAACGGCAATGTCATTAAGATAAGATGACGGAATAAGATCTCTATATCAGAAATGGTATAGAGGTCTTTTTTTATTAAAAAATAGTTGACAGATGACTGAAAAAGTGCGGCCGCTTTCGCTACGAATTGTATTTAGAAGTAGCGAAAGCGGCCCTTGAAATTAAAGACAAATCTTTTTTCAAGGAGGCACTAAATGAACTATTCTAAAACTGTTAAAAACAAGCTGCTGTCAATTATTGATCAAATGGACCGAGTTCATTGGCTATTTACCCGGAACCCAAATACGGATTTTTGCCGCACTAAGAAATGGTCGTTTACAGATATAATGAGATTTATCTTAGCCA
>NZ_ATWY01000016.1 GCF_000421405.1 Butyrivibrio sp. NC2007 | reverse complement strand
GTTCTATGCCTCAACACAGACCTGTAATATATGTGGACACAAGGAGCCGAAAACCAAAGCCCTTAGTATCCGCAAATGGACATGTCCTGAGTGCAAGGCTATGCATGACCGAGACGTAAATGCTGCGATCAATATCCTGAGTAAAGGAAAAACCTTGCTGCCTTCAGTAGCATAAACGAAATAAAGGTACCGTAGGGACTACGGAAACCAAACGCCTGTGGACACCGTGGGGAAAACTCACCAGGATATTTCTGTGTGAGATAATAACCCGGGTGGCTGAAGCAGGAATCCACTTCCGTCATAGACGGTGGTGGTAGTTCAATAGTTTTTGTTCTGCTTTCTAAATTGCAGAGGAGTCATGCCAAACTCCTTTTTAAAGCTGGCTGTCATGTTGCCAGGGTAGGAAAATCCGCACTCCAGTGAGATGTCCATCACAGACATGTCTGTCGACAGAAGGAGATTCTGCACATGCTTTAACCTCGTAAGACACAGATACTCTGAGAATGGCTTTCCCAGCTGGGCGCAAAAGAGCTTTGAGAAGTATGTCACGGAATACCCGGAAATGGCAGCCACATCCTCGATCTTTAAACTCTTTTTATAGTTCTTTTCCACAAAATAAACAGCTTCCATGATGGGCTCAGACAGCGCCTTGTTGTGGAGCACAGTCTTTTCCCGGGCGCTGCGTCCCTTGTCGTTTATCATAAGCAGAAGAGCATAGAAGAGGTGCTTTACCTTTAGCTGCGCGACACGCTCGTCCTCGGGATTGTCGCATTTATTCAGGTGATCGTAGGCATCAAGCAGCGTCCTTGCAAGGGAAAAGAGCTCTTTCCTGTCCTCGTCGTCAAACTCCTTTGGGAACTGCGCATAGAGGTTATCCAGAAACTGAGCACCCAGGCTCTCCGTAAGCTCTTTTACATAATCAGGCGAAAACTTGATGAGGTAATTCTCGTAATAATCGGAAGATCCTGGGATTGTGCGATGATAGGCGTAGGGCGGCATTCCGTTGATAAAGCCCGCATGGAGCATGAAGGTCTTGGTAGGCGTTATGACCTTTCTGTCGCCGTGGATGATAAATCCCAAGGAATAGTGGTCAGAAGCCACTTCCATGGACGTCATCTCAAAGTCGGATGAGAGCATGCGGTATATGATGGTGAACTGTTTGCCACGGGGCAGAGGAAGTGCCATAAAAGTGTCCTCCATGATAGTTTTACTTATTTGCTGTGACATTAATCATAGCATCAAAATGACATGATTTCATTATTTTTGACTGCATCAGGGAATAAATCCATAAGAAAATTATTAGATTATGAAGCACAATAGAGGCATGAAAACGAAGAAGATTGATATGACAAAAGGCAGCATAATTCAGAATGTGATCCTTTTTGCGATTCCCATCGTCCTTGGAAACATTCTGCAGCAGCTGTATACAACGGTAGATACGCTGATAGTTGGGCGATATTGCGGTGATAAAGCCCTGGCGGCTGTGGGGACGAGCTCTCAGCCGGTGGAGGTTTTACTGTGCGTGTTTCTTGGAATCGGCACAGGCGCATCCATTCTTGTTTCGCAGCGGATCGGCGCAGGAGATGATAAGCGGGTAAAAGACATCGCTGAGGCTTCAACTTCACTGGTCTATATGAGCGGAATCCCGATCGCGATACTGGGCTATCTTATGGCGCCGGCTATTCTACGGTTTATGGGTGTTCCAGAGGATGTAGAAGCAGCGGCTCTTATGTACACAAGAGTCGTGTTCCTTGGCGCTCTTGGAAATATCGGATACAACATGAATGCGGGAATCCTGCGAGGCCTTGGAGACAGCGTGGCTTCTCTGTGGTTTTTGGTGGTTTCCTGTGTGACCAATATAATTCTTGATCTGTTGTTCGTTGCAATGTTTTCGATGGATGTTCAGGGAGCAGCGCTTGCTACCGGAATTTCCATGTTTGTTTCCTGGATTGTAAGTGTCTTTTACATAAAAAAGAAATTTCCTGAGCTTTCATTTAGTTTCCTCCCAAGGGCTTTGAATATGCAGGAAATGAAGCAGATACTTACAATAGGTGTTCCCATCGGTCTCAACAATTCGCTGTTTTCCTTCGGGCATATGGCGATGCAGACCCTGGTGAATGCGCAAGGGTACCGGTTCATGGCCGGAGCTTCAGTGGCAGGGCGAATCACGGGTATCACCAACGTCGCCATTACTGCTGTATCTTCAGCAGCGTCCACTTTCTCCGGGCAGAACTTCGGTGCTGAGAACTATGACAGATTAAGAGAAGGGTACATAAAAATACCGGCCCTGAACGGAATTGCAACACTGGCCCTGGGTCTCATGTTCATTTCCTTCAGAATGCCGATACTTGGATTTTTTACTCAGGATAAAACTGTGCTTATGTATGCAGGGAGATACGTGGTTGCGGTGCTTTTGTCCCAGTGGTGCTATGCGGTGTTTAACTGCATTTCAAACATCGTAAACGGTGTGGGCTTTGTAAAGTACACAACGCTGATCAACCTCATGATGCTCTGGGCAGTCAGGATCCCCTGCGCGTATATCATTAACAGATTCTTTGACGGAACCTACATCATGCTGTGCTTCCCGGTATCTTTCGCCTTTGGAATGCTCTGCATGATTGGTTACTATATCTTTTCCCCGAACTGGAAAAGGATCATTTCAAAAGGCGATTCGAATAAAGGTTTTGGTACTCCTTTGGGGACATACCGTACTCCTTACGGAAGGCTTTGAAAAAACTTGAATAATCTCTGAAGCCAAAGCGCTCGTAGGCTGCTGTGATGCTCTCGCCACCGGTGATTGCATTACGGCATTCCGAAAGGCGCTTTTTTATTATGTACTGATGGAGCGATACTCCTAAGGTGTCCTTGAACAGATGGGAGATGTAGTACTTGCTGACATAGAACTGGCCTGCGATGTCATCGAGAGACAGGGTGTCCTCAAGGTTACTCTCAACGTAGGAGAGAATGTTCTGGAAAAGAGACAGTTCCTCCGATCCGCTTTCCTTGTGATCCTCGTCGTAGATGACTCTGTTGATGGTAAGGATCAGGTCGCACAGGCACAGGTGTCGCGCAGCATCAGAGCCGTAGCGCTCGCTGGATATCTCCTCAAGAAGACGCAGAAACTTGGATTCAACCTGGTGGAACTCCGCCGGAGGAAGGTGGTAGATGTATTTGTGAAAGGCTTCAGCCTTCTGAATCAGATACATGTAGTCCACGGACTCGTCCATGAGGCTCTGACAGCACTGTTTGCTGATCCAGAAAACAAACCTTCTGTAATTCTGGGAAGGATCGTTCATGAGGGCGTGATGCATGATTCCGGGAGGGACTATCATAAGGTCGCCCTGGGACATCTTGTGGCGCTCCACCTTGTCTTTTCCCGAGAAGATCTCCATGGTGATATCGCCCTCGATGAAAAGGTAGCACTCGTAGTAGTTGTGGGCATGGGGACTCAAGGTCTTAAAGTCCCTGTCGGAGTAGTAAAAGACCTCGAAGTCGGAGGATACCATGTACTGTCTTGAATTAAAGGATGATCGCAGTTTGTTTTTCATGCCATGATTGTACAACAACTTTTGCAAAGTTGGCAACAAGTAATTCTATTCTAAGTTTTTGCAAGGAAGTTTATGCTAGGACCATAGAAACAAACGCCAAGTATCATTGTTTTTTATAGAAAAGGAGATTACAGATTATGGAAATGACACTTCGCTGGTACGGCAAGGAATTCGACACTGTTAAGCTTTGGCAGATCAGACAGATCCCCGGAGTTAAGGGAGTTATCACAACACTCTACAACAAGCAGGCCGGAGAACTCTGGACACAGGATGAGATAAAAGCCCTTAAGGCAGACGTTGCTGCAGAGGATATGAAGATCTCAGGTATCGAGTCAGTCAACGTTTCAGATGCCATCAAGGCAGCAACCAAGGACAGAGACGAGCACATCGACAATTACATCAAGACTCTTGAGAACCTCGGTAAGGAAGACATCCACATGGTTTGCTACAACTTCATGCCTGTCTTCGACTGGACCAGAACAGAGCTTGCAAGGAAAAGAGCTGACGGCTCAACCGTACTTGCTTACACCCAGGAAGCAGTAGATGCCATCAATCCTGAGAAGATGTTTGAGTCAATTTCAGGTGAGATGAACGGCACTGTAATGCCCGGCTGGGAGCCTGAGAGAATGGCTCATGTAAAAGAGCTTTTTGAGCTTTACAGCGGAATCGATGAGGACAAGCTCTTTGAAAATATTGTTTATTTCCTTAAGGCAATCATGCCTGTCTGCAACAAATATGATATCAAGATGGCTATCCATCCCGACGATCCGGCATGGTCAGTATTCGGACTTCCAAGGATCATCAACAATGAGAAGAACATCTTAAAGCTCATGAAGGCTGTAGATGATGTACACAACGGTGTAACCTTCTGCTCAGGCTCATACGGAACCAGCCTTGAGAACGACCTTCCTCACATGATCAGAGCACTTGAGGGCAGGATCCACTTCGCACACGTAAGAAACCTCAAGTTCATCTCACCTACAAACTTTGAGGAGGCAGCTCACCTCTCATCAGATGGAACCTTCGATATGTACGAGATCGTTAAGGCTCTCTACGAGACAGGCTTTGACGGACCTATCCGTCCAGACCACGGAAGAATGATCTGGGGCGAAGTAGCAATGCCGGGTTACGGCCTCTACGACAGAGCTCTTGGTGCAACCTACATCAATGGTCTTTGGGAAGCAATCGAGAAGCAGCACACACGATAAGCTATAGAAGGGGACGCCCGGACCAATATAATTAACCATCCGGGCTCGTGATGTTAAGCGCTCCGCTTAGCCATGGACATGCATCATTGCGTGGAGAGCCACTTATGATGCATATGTCTAAGCTCCACAACATCAAAATCGCCCGAATGGTTAATTATATTGGTCCGGGCTGTTCATCGATAGCTATAGGTATATGGGTGTGTGGATGAATTGAACAGTTTACTTGAGAACAGATGATGTTTGTGTTTGTAAATTAGAGAGTTATAGAGAGGAATGAAGAGATGGTATTAAATAAGGATTCTATTAAGAATAGTGAATGGAAAGAGAAAGGGTACTTTGTACCTACATATGATAGAGAGAAGATGGTAGCTGAGACTGTTGCAGCTCCACAGTGGGTTCATTTTGGAGCAGGTAATATCTTCAGAGCATTCCAGGCAAATCTTGCACAGAGAATGCTTGAAGAAGGATATGCTACAAAAGGCCTTACTGTAGTAGAGGGATTTGATTATGAGATCATTGAGAAGATGTACAGACCTCATGATAATCTCTCAATCCTGGTTACTCTCAAGGCTGACGGCAATGTTGAGAAGTCTGTTATAGCAAGTATTGCTGAGTCCTGCATTCTTGATTCTGCAAGAGCTGATGAGTTTGGAAGACTTAAGGAGATCTTTACAGCTGACTCTCTTCAGATGGCTACATTTACTATTACAGAGAAGGGCTATAGCCTTGTAAATGCTGCAGGTGAGACACTTCCTGCTGTTAAAGAAGATTTTGAGAACGGACCTGAGGCTCCAAAGAGCTATATCGGTAAGGTTGCAGCTCTTTTGTATGCAAGATACAAAGCAGGCGAGAAGAAGATTGCAATGGTAAGCACCGATAACTGCTCACATAACGGAGACAAGTTATATGCAGCCGTTAGCTCTTTTGCCAAGGAATGGGTACTTGCAGGCAAGGCAGATCCCGGATTTGAGGCATATATCGACGACGAGGACAAGGTAAGCTTCCCTTGGTCAATGATCGACAAGATCACACCAAGACCCGACGACTCAGTCAACGAGATTCTTAAAAAGGACGGCGTTGAGGAGCTTGAGCCCGTGGTTACTTCCATGAAGACCTGGGTTGCGCCTTTCGTTAATGCAGAGGAGAGTGAGTATCTGGTTATTGAGGATAAGTTCCCTAACGGAAGACCTGCACTTGAGAAGGTGGGCGTTATCTTTACCGAGAAGGAGACTGTTGATAAGGTTGAGAGAATGAAGGTTTGCACATGCCTTAATCCTCTTCACACAGCTCTTGCTATTTACGGATGCGTTCTTGGATTCACCAAGATTTCAGACGAGATGAAGGATGAGAACCTCGTTAAACTGGTCAAGGAGATCGGCTATGTTGAGGGACTTCCTGTTGTTACAGATCCCGGTGTTATCAGCCCTAAGGAGTTCATTGATACAGTTGTTAATGTGAGAATTCCTAACGTGTTCATGCCTGATACACCACAGCGTATCGCCTGTGATACTTCACAAAAGCTCCCTATCAGATTCGGTGAGACAATCAAGGCTTATGCTGTTTCAGATACACTTGATGTCAATAACCTCAAGCTCATTCCACTGGTTCATGCCGGATGGCTGCGCTACCTCATGGGCGTTAATGATGAGGGCGTTTCATTTGAGCCAAGTCCTGATCCGATGCTTGAGAAGGCTCAGAGCTATGTTAAGGATATTGCGCTTGGTGAGAGTGACAGAAATAAGGTAAAGGCAGCAGTTCTGCCTCTGCTTAAGGATGCTACCATTTTCGGAGTTGATCTTGAGAAGATTGGTCTCTCAGATAGAGTTATTGATTACTTTATGGAGCTCATCGCCGGCACAGGTGCTGTAAGAAAGACCCTTCAGAAATACTGCTGATAAACTTGAATTTACTGAATCATCAATGTAAAATAGTGAAGTATGAAAATTCAGTAAATGGAGGGAAAAAAGATGAAGATTTGTGCTAATTGCGGAACTCAGGTTCCTGATGATGCAGTATTTTGCAATAATTGTGGAAGTGCTTTGACAGACAGTGCGCCTGCTCCTACACCTGCTCCTGAAGCCGGTCAGGCAGCTCCTGCACCTGCTCCTGTTCCTGCACCTGCTCCACAGCCCGGATTCCAGCCTCAGCAGGGCTTCCAGCCACAGCCTGGATTCCAGCCACAGCCTGGATTCCAGCAGTACCAGAAGTTTGATCCAAGCGATCACACAGCAGAGTTTGATGCTAAGGATATCGCAGACAACAAGTTGTTTGCAGCTCTTCCTTACTTCTTCTCATGCCTTGTTGGTATCCTTGCAGGAATCTATGTTAAGGATTCAGAGTTCATCAAGTTCCACACCAAGGTTAACATCCAGTATGACATTGCAGGAATTCTTGCTCTGTTGTTCTTTATCATTCCTATTGTAGGATGGATCGTTGGTGCAGTTTTGGAGATCATTATCCTTGTATGCAGAATCATCTCTATCGTATATGTATTCCAGGGCAAGGCTAAGGACGCTCCACTTGTTGGATCAATCGGATTCCTTAAGTTTGGAAAGTAATTTATGATTTGCCTTTAGTCTATTGAGGTTTAGTGGCGAAAATAGGACTGCGAAGTGTAACGCTTCGCAGTCTTTTTTGTTGCGGTAAAACATCAAATTCTTATGACTTTCTTAAGATTTGCGATAGATTTTCTTAAGATTGCAGCAAACCTATTTACAAGTCTTTTTTTTGATGATAATGTGGCCTAGGTGAAACGGAGAACATAGTTCTGCTCCTTTCGGAGCAATCACTTCAGGATTTTGCATCTGGGGTTTCCAGGCAGGATCCGTGGCATGCAGCGTGTCGAATTCGCTGTTTCTTTGCCGGGTGATATCTTCAAACAATAAACATGTAGGAACCATCTTTGGGTGCGTTTGCTGCGATTTCTGCAGCGTTCTTTTACTTGCCTTTTTTGTGGGCTTTTGGCGACCTGGACGTGACTTATTTTTGTGTCATGTCATGTGCCGGGGGATGTGGCGCCATGGCCTTATGGGACGCGGTTCTGTGCCGAGTCCCGGGATGAGTGTCTTCTGGTTCCTGCATGTTTGTTGGAATTTCTTTTTGAAGGATGTTTTCTTGTTTGCGGATTGGATATTGGACACTTTTTTGGGATTTTTCTTCTATTTTGCGGACTGGCGTTGTGCACAGGCGCATCTTGAGCCGACATATTTCACTGATACGATTCACTTTTTAGAGAGTGTGTCGGACTAGAAGTTCACTCCATTTAAATCAAGCCGACAGAATCAAGCTGAAAATGTCTTTTGCAAATAAGAAATCGGACTGCTTCATGACGAGCAGAAATACAGTCCGATACAGTTCGCGTGTCATATCGGACTAATACAAACTCATTAGTTATATGGGCCGACAAAGCAATGAATCGATCAAGTATTATACCTGATTACTGCGGACTGATTTTAATCTAATCCCTTCTTAGTCCTACCAATCCACAAATATGAAATAGATATACCACAAATACCAAAGGAGCAAAAATAATTGAATCACGAATACATACAAGCTTTGCAAAATAGAAAACAAGAGCTCTTAAAGGCACTCAAATGTGCAGAAGCAGATTTAAAGCATGCGCCTGAAGGCAGGATCAGAGCATCCCAAAACGGTAATGGATTTCAGCAATTTTACCATGTTACGAGCAAGACCGGCTTTAGCGGAAAGTACATGAATGCGAAGAGCAAGCCTCTTGTATCAGCTCTGATCCAAAAAGAATACGATGGAGTTTTTTTGCAAAGAGCCAGGAAAGAAATTGAGCTTATCGATAATTTGATTGAATTCCAGGGCAAAGAGCTAGCTGAAAAGTCTGAGGAAGAATTGCATAAAAGCAAAAGAAAGTATATTTCACCTTATATACTTGATGAAAAATCCTACGCCGAATCATGGGAAAACGAATCATTTATAGCCAGCACCTACAAACCCGAGGAAAAGATATATCCAACCAATAAAGGTGAGATGGTTCGCTCAAAATCAGAGGAATTGTTGGCGGATATGTATTACGACCTGGGAATTCCATACAGATATGAGTGTAAGCTGGTTTTAAAGGATGGAAGAGCCAAGTACCCTGATTTCACTTTGCTTGATGTAAAGAGGCGAAGAGTGATTTATCACGAGCATTTGGGAATTCTGGAAGATGATGAATAAAGAGCCAAAAACTTGATTAAACTTAATGATTACAGAAAGAATGGAATCTATTTTGGCAAGAATTTGCTCATGACGTTTGAAACAGAGTATTGCCCTCTTAATATCAAAGATATTAGGGAAAATGTTATGGAGATGTTTGTGCTATAATACCACCATGAACGTAAATTCTTCACTCGATTTCCTTAATATGATAAAAACACCATCGGCTAGTCCGAGGACCAAGGCTGCTCAGCCAGCACCGGCGCCAAAGCCAACTGCTGAAATGAAGATAGTTGCTGCGCCAAAACCTGTATCAGCACCTTTCGTTCCCGATTCGTCAGAAGACATGATAGCGGTCATCGACACAGAGACCAACTGGCGTGACGAAGTCATGTCCCTGGGCGTAGCGCTTGCAGATGCCGAGACGTTTGCCTTACTTGGTAAAAGATATTACATCTTCGATCCGGAGTGCCGCGTGGGCGGAATGTTTTCCGGAGTTATGTACAAGACAGACGCAAAAGCCATCACCTGCACGAGAGACGAGGCTATGGCAGACATAGGACAGTTTCTTATGGATAGTGGCATCAGCAGGATATTTGCATATAATGCCAAATTTGATCTTGGCCATCTTCCTGAGCTATGCGGCTTTGAATGGTTCGACATCATGAGGATTGCAGCGTATCGCCAGTACAACAAATTTATTCCTGATACTGCCCCTTGCTGCAAAACAGGGCGCCTTAAGACTAACTACGGCGTCGAGCCCATAATGCACATGTTAACGGGCAATGGCGGGTATCGCGAGACTCACAATGCAGTAAATGATGCCTGCGACGAACTTAAGATAGTTGAACTCCTTGCACTTCCGCTTGATGCGTATGAGTGCGCGAGAATATAAGTAAATAATATTTCTGAAATCCTCTTCAGTTTTGATAATTGTTTACCGATATATCATATGAGGTGTACTTTGTTAAAGCTAAAGATTTTATAAAATAGCACAAAATCTGCCGATAAACTGTGACAAAGTACAACATATAGATTATAATAAAAGCAGTTGATATTGAATGCGTGAAACCGGTCTTTATCGAAATGATGAGGAGTCAGTCTTGAAGAGCAAAAGGGTTACACATACAGCCAAAGCCCTGGTCATGCTCTGGAACATAGGATTGTTTGCATTCATATGGTGTGCATACTACAATCGCAATGCATTCCAGACCTACTATGTGCTGGGCGGTATCATTTCAATAATTATATATATCTTCATCTATAATGGATTATGCAATCTGTATAATGCTTTCAGGATTGCGTCTTCTTCTATTGCAGAGATGGTCATCTCACAGGCTATCTCCTTCAGTATCGCAGATCTGATTTTGTATGTTGAGGGAAACCTCATCAGAAACAGATACACCAGCTTTATTCCCGGACTTATAATTGTAATACTTCAGACACTTGGCACGGCGCTTATTATAACTATGTCCAAGCGTGTGTTCATGTCATGTGTACAGCCGCAAAAGACTCTTTTGCTGATCGGAAGTTGGGTTTCAAAGGATGAGGCTGACAGGTTCAAGGAAAGAATTCTCAAGAAGTACAATCATTTATTTGATTTTAAGTATGTTGAATATGAGACAATAACTCAGGCTGTTTTTGAAGAAAAACTTTCCGAATGCTGTGCTGTAATCATGTATGGATTATCTGTAGAGTACAGAAGAGTTTACATGCAGCAGTGTATAGACGAGCGTAAGATCTTTTATTTCACACCAAGAATTGAGGATATAATTCTTCAAGGCTGTTCAACAAGGCATCTTCTTGACACTCCTCTCATGAAGTATGATTACGTCTATGAGGACAAAAAGAAACTCAATTCCAAGAGAATTTTTGATATTGTATTTGGTATTTTCTTTGCGATTTTCTTTGCTCCAGCAATGCTTATTATCTCTCTTGCCATTAAGATTGAGGATGGCGGACCTGTCTTTTTCAGGCAAAAGAGATGTACTAAGGATGGAGAAGTCTTTGACATCATCAAGTTCAGAAGCATGGTTGTAAATGCAGAGAAGAAGGGCATTCAGCCTACCATTAACAGTGATCCTAGAATTACAAAGGTCGGCAACATTATCCGCAAATACAGACTTGATGAGCTTCCGCAGGTATTTAATATTCTGGCAGGTGATATGACATTCGTAGGACCAAGACCTGAGCGAGTAGAGCACGTTGAACTCTACACAAAGGAACTTCCGGAATTCAAGTATAGGATGAAGGTAAAGGCCGGACTTACCGGATACGCACAGATCTTTGGCAAGTATAATACTTCTGCGTTTGATAAGTTAAGACTAGATCTTCTCTACATTGAGAACCAGTCACTTGGTCTTGATATTCGTATCATTCTCCTTACCCTGAAAGTTATGTTCCGGGGCGAGAGCACAGAAGGCTTTGAAAAAGAGATGGTTCACTTGATGAACAAGAGAAGCCAGAAGGTTGGATAATGTTTTGAAGATAATAAAAAGTACGGAACAAAAGGCGTAGATAACACAAAATCTACGCTTTTTTCTATGACAAAGAACAATATATAGATTATAATTATATTATCCAGTATTATGTGCTTTCTATACCTGCGGAGATAACTGAATGCAAGAAACGAGTACCGAGTTTGGAAAATATAGCGTGTTAATGTCCGTGTATGCCAAGGATAAATCCGAGTATCTTAAGCAAAGCATTGATAGTATGTTAGATCAGACTATACCACCGGATCAGTTTGTATTGGTTAAGGATGGACTTATAAACAGTGAAATTGATAGTCTGATTAATCAGTATGTTAGAGAGTTTCCCGATTTGTTTACAGTTGTTACCTTAAAGGAAAATCATGGCCTTGGAGTTGCCTTGGATGAAGGCATTAAATACTGCAAGAATGAACTCATCGCAAGAATGGATTCCGATGATATTTCACTTCCTGATAGATGTGCTAAAGAACTAAAGCTTTTTAAAAATAATCCAAGACTTTCAATTGTGAGTGGCAATATAGGTGAATTTGAAAATGACCTGCAGAATATAGTGTCAATACGTAAAGTACCTGAGCTGCACCGGGATATAGTAAAAAGAATGCGGATAAGAAGTGCATTTAATCATCCTGCTGTCATGTATAGAAAAAGTGATGTTATTAGATGTGGTGGATATGGAAAACTGAGAAGAAAGCAGGATCATGTTCTTTTTTCTCATATGCTCCATAATGATTGCCGCGGATATAACATACAAGACATTATTCTTTTGTTCAGAGCTGATAGGGATAGTGTTCGGAGAAAAAAGTGCTGGGGGAATTGCAGAGATTATATTAAAGCTCAAATGATTCTTTTTAAAAGAAATGAATGCAACGTTATAGATTTATGCTATGTGGTTCTTTCACAAATTGTGGTATTTATTATACCTTATAGAATCTATAAAGCTTTGGTTATGGCGTTTTTTAGAGAAGGAATACGGACATGAATATTAGACGTTTAGTAGGTTTGTTACGTTTTATTCCGGATGGACCATATTTAAAAATAAAGTACTATTACAAAATGAGAAAGCGATTAAATCTATCAAATCCAACAACGTTCAATGAAAAGATACAGTGGCTAAAGTTGCATGATAGACAAAATCGATATGTGACTTGTGTTGATAAAGTTAAGGTTAAAGACTATGTTTCCGGTATCATTGGTGAAAAATATATAATACCGACATTGGGAACGTGGAAGAATTTTGATGATATAGATTTTGAGCATTTACCAGATTCGTTTGTTATAAAAACTAATCACGACAGTGGGGGGACTTTTATTTGCAGAGATAAACGCACAATAAATAAGGCAGACTTAAGAGAAAAAGTATTACGTCATATGAAGTATGATTATTATCTTTATGGACGAGAATGGCCATATAAAAATGTAAAGAAGATGATTTTGGCTGAAAAGCTATTACAAGAAGATGGCAAAGCTATAAAAGACTACAAGGTTTTCTGTTTTAATGGAGAACCTAAGCTTATTCAAGTGGATATAGATAGGTTCACAGAGCATAAGAGAAATATGTATGATGCTGAGTGGAATTTATTGGAATTTCAGTATCAATATCATACAGCTGAGGATGTAGTAATTAGAAAACCGGACAATTTAAATGAAATGTTAGAAATATCCAAGAAGCTAGCGGAAGGTACAAAATTCTTAAGGGTGGATCTGTATGTTGTTGGTGGTAACGTATATTTTGGAGAAATGACGTTTTATCCAGAATCAGGCTTTGGACGTTTTATTCCTGATGATTGGGATGATAAACTAGGTAGACTTCTCAAGCTATAATGCTTGAATTGAAAGGATGTCAGAGGTTATGCAAGACAGTATCTTTCGAATAATGAATGCAATAAAATGTGGATTTTATAAAGCGCTTCACCCTTTTTTATGGGGGCATGGCATAAAACTGCATGGGATTCCCAGGATAGAAGTATCGCACAATGTGACATTTGGAAAAAACATAGCAATTAACGAAAATGTTTACATTCAAGGACATGGTAAAGTTAAAATCGAAGACAATGTTGTGTTGTCATATGGTTCAACTATTCTAACCAGAAACTTGAAATATGGAAGCAAAGGACAGGGTAAGACAGTTGATCATTATGAAAGAAATGTTGAGATAGGGCATGATACTTGGATAGCTGCAAATGTGACAATACTTCCGGGAGTGATTGTGCCACACAACTGTATTGTGGCTGCCGGGTCTGTTGTAACGAAAAGCCTTCCCGAACCTTATGCATGCTATGCTGGTAATCCAGCAGTATACAAAAAGTCTATTAATAATGATACAAATTGATGAGAGTGGGCTTTGCAGATTAGGGAGAATATAATTTGAGGATAATACATATAATTGCATCGCATATGCGAATGGAAGGTGGCATGCCAACAGCTATTTGTAGTTTGGTAGAAGCGCAGAATGCTGTTGGTGATAATGCTTTTATTCTTTCTGTCTGTGCAACTAAGAGTGAAATAGAAAGCCGGTATATTAGTTATTTAAACCATGATAACGAAATAGAGAAGTATTTGATAAGCAATAATCCGGATATCATTATCTTTCATGGTGTTTATTATTATAAGTATCTGTCGGTAAGCAAGATTGTCGCTTCGCTTAGAATTCCGTATTGTATTGAGCCTCATGGGGCTTTTGTGCGTGAAGCACAAAATAAATCCAAGATAAAAAAGTTTGTGGCTAATAGAACTTTGTTTGCAAGAATGATTAGAAATGCGTCTTCGGTAATCTATTTGAATTCGGATGAAATGGAAAAATCGATTATTGAATTTCCCAGACATATTATTGTGCCAAATGGATGTGAAGTAACAGAATTGATATATCCAAAGAAACAAGAAACATCTGTTTTTTATATTGGTAGATTGGATATACATCATAAGGGGTTGGATATACTTATTAAAGCGCTTGACTACGTCAGAAATATGGTCGAGGTGAAGGTGAGTATATATGGAAGTGGAAATAAAAAAAGCAATAGAGTAATGAGGACAAAAACGAGAAACCAAATCAATACGCAAATGTGCGGTAGTGTTTATGGAGAAGATAAGGTAAAGGCTTTTCAGGAAAATAATATAATGATACTCACTTCGAGATATGAAGGAATGCCAATGACTGTTTTAGAAGCATTAGCTAATGGATGTCCATGCATAGTCACCGAGGGAACTAATTTTTCGAAAATCATTATTGAGAATGGATTGGGATGGTGCTGCGACTTGAATTACAAGGATATCGCCAGAGTATTATTGACCGCCATAAATGAATACAATAGAGACAAGGATGGGTATATTCAAAGAACAAGAGACTATATCAGAAAATTCTGTTCATGGAAACAAATAGCACAATGTGCACACGAAGAATATGGCAAGGTTTTAGAGGATAAATGTGAATAAGATTTGTATTATAACTAGAAAATTGACAGGTGGAGGTTCTGAGAGGGTGTTCTCGCTCATTGCAAATGGCTTTTCGTCTATGGATGATTGCAGAACATTTATTTTGTCCGGAAAAAGTGGTGAAAATGAGTATCATTTAGAGCCAAATGTTATTAGAATTGAGGAGCTCTGTGGAAACAACATCTTCAGGGATGCATATACTATAGTTAGTAATACTGTAAAACATAAATTTGATGTTTTGATAGGAGGCGGTTTTTACTGCAATATTTGTTGTTGCATGGCCAAGCTGTTTATAGGCAGAACTAAAGTAGTTATTTCTGAGCGAAATGATCCTAAACGAGATTTGATTTCATGGCGTGGAAGAATTGCCAGGAGCATCTTTTTTCCTTTGGCAGATGGGGTTGTTTTTCAGACACAGTCAGCAATGGATTATTATCCAAAGAGAATATCATCAAGAGGTAAGGTTATTCCAAATCCTATTATAGATGATCTTCCACAGAGAATACCAACAAAAGATACTATTGTTTCGATTGGAAGACTACATCCTCAAAAAAACTATCCGATGTTGATTGACGCTTATGATATGGTCTGGACGAATAATAAAAGCTTTAAACTGGTCATTTATGGCAGTGGCAGCGAAAAAAAACGTTTGGTTGAGTATGCCCGGAGTAAAAAAAGTGCAAATAACATATATTTCGAGGATTTTTGCCAGGATGTTCATGAGAGGATAAAGAATGACAAGATATTTGTTTTGTCATCTCTGTTTGAAGGTATGCCGAACGCTTTGATGGAAGCAATGGCAATGGGATTCCCTGTCATAGCTACTGATACTGAAAACGGCGGCTGCAGGGAGATTATCACTGATGGTTATAATGGATTCTTGGTTGGAGTTAATGATGTAACACAACTAGCCAAAAAAATACAGTTGCTAATTTCAGATGAAGATACCAGGGAAAAAATCGCCGGTAATGCTAGAGTGAGTATGAAAAGGTACCTAAAAGATAGTATCTGTGCTGAGTGGATGGATTTCGTGAATAACATTTTACAGCTTTAAAGTTAATAAGAGCGATAAATATGATAATACTTGAGGGTGTTGTTTTTGCGATAAGTGCATATTTTGTTACTAAGATAGTTAAGGCTTTCTGTGGGATATATGTTACAAGGAAAACTTTGCTACTGGGATATTTGTTTTTCATAGTTTGTGCAGCTGTTTTAGGTTATTTTATTGTCCCGAATGTTGAATTGGACTTATATAGACATTTTAGATATAACATAGGACGGTATAGCCTTTGGAAGTTTGATCCTTTTTTATATGGAAAACAACATGGTCAGATGATCTGGGAGTATATATGCTGGTTTGTAGGGATAAAGATTAGAAACAATCATTTTTTACCGGTAATAATGGTCGGTATTGCACTGTTTGCCAATTGGAATTTAGTTAGGATTGTTACTAGCAAATATACTCTTCAAAGTAGAGAGTTTTTTCTGTATTTAAGTGTTTTGTTTGCGCTTGTTAATTTTAATGATTTATATTCAGGATTGAGAAATACTTGTTCGTTTTCGATCGTCGCATTGGGAACGGTAAAAATGTTGATGTATAAGGACAAGTTTTGGATGAAAGTGGATGCGATGATACTTTTTATCGTAGCATTGCTTATACATAAATCTGCTATCATACCTGTTTTTTTATTCCTATTTTACGAAATGACCAAAAAGATAGAAGGTAAATTCTATATTATATTTGTGTGGTCATTAATTTGTCCCTTTTTGGCAAAGCTATTTTTGTCGACAAATATCCCGTTATTGACATCCTTCGGAAGAAGCATCACAAAATATTTGTCATATACAGTTATTGATTATAGGATTGCTGTTGTTTTACTCATGATAGGCGTGATTGATATGATATATCTTGCAGGAGTGAACACGGATTTAGATGCTGAATTGGCAGGCATAGTAAGATATCTAAGACTCCTTCATATGGTTACGCTAGGATCATTTATAATAAAAGACCTTTTTTCAAGAATGTTTTACTTGATAGGGTTTACATATAGCCTCATGATTGTGGTGATAATAAAAACTAATAAAAATAGAATAGGTACGCTTTTTTACATATCGATCATAACGCTTTCATACGCGGCTATTGTGTATAATTTTATACATCTTTATTCGCATATAAGTATACTCACATGAAAATGGTATTCAGATGAATGCTAAGGATTTGAATGTATTTGGATAGAGTGAATATATGAAAAGAAAACTGCTATATAACACAGGTTTTTCAATATTACAACAAGTAGTTTCAATAGTGTGTGGTTTTATTTTGCCGCGTTTTATATTGTTGCATTTTGGTTCAGGAGTAAATGGAGCAGTTAATTCCATCACACAGTTTTTTGCGTTTATAACATTTCTAGATATGGGGGTTGGAGCAGTTGTCCAATCGTCTCTGTATAAACCTATTGCAGATGGCAATATGGTTGAAATAAGTCGAATTGTAACATCTGCAAAGCGCTATTTTCAGAAAATAGCGATAATAATCATTGCTTATACTGCACTATTAGTTGTCATTTTTCCTAAAATCATTGAAGGTAATTATAGCTGGTTATTTCTATGTGTTCTGATCCTTGCAATAGGTGCTAATCATTTTACTCAATTCTATATTGGAATTACTGATAGATTGCTGTTAGTGGCAAGTCAGAATGGATATGTTTACTATATTTCTCAGATTGCGGTTTCAATTGTTACCACTGTGTTTGGTATGATTCTTATTTTAAATGGCCATTCAATTCAGGCTGTTAAGATTGTGACTGCAGTCATTTTTTTGAGCAGAGCTTTAATTGTGAGAAAATATGTAGACTTGCATTTTGATATAGACAGAAACATCAATTATGATACGGAACCTATAAAGCAAAAATGGTATGGAGTTGCGCAACACGTTGCAGCAATTATTTTGGATGGAACTGACAACATAGTGCTTACATTGTTCTCTACGCTTAATAATGTATCGATATATGCTGTACATTATTTAGTCGTCAGTGCAATAAAAAACGCCATATTGAATGCTTGTGGTGGTGTACAGGCTGCGGTTGGTGAGATTTATGCCAGATCTAACAAAGATAGTATAACTGATGCTTTTTCTGTATTGGAGTGGGGGATACATACAATTGTAATTATCATCTTTTGTTCTACCGCATTATTATTGTCGCCATTTATCATGTTATATACACGCGGAGTGACAGATGCAGTATATTATCAGCCTGCTTTTGCTTTGCTATTGACACTGGCAAATGCGTTGCACTGTTTAAGATTGCCTTATAATATGATGATTTTGGTTGCAGGACACTATAAACAGACGCAAAGATGTTATATTACGGCAGCATTATTAAACATTATTATCTCTGTCGCTGTAGTCTTATATATGGGCTTGATAGGTGTGGCTATAGGCACGGTAATCGCGCTGAGTTACCAAATAATATGGATGATAGTGTATAATAATAAGCATTTGGTTGAGTGGTCAATTAGTAAAACTGTAAAGCAGTGTATTGTAGATATTTTGGAAGTAGCTATATGTATGCTCTTAGTTAGTAATCTGGTTATCATGGTTGATTCGTATTTTGAGTGGACAATCATGGCCTTTAAGGTATTGGGATATGTCTTGAGCATTGTTTTTCTTTTGAATTTTGCGATATATTTCAAGAATATTAGTAGATTAAGAATGTATATAAGCCAAAGAAGAAATAGAACAATTCGCTGATGCTGTGGCAAATTAAAAAGGGAACCTAATGAAGAAAGACGATAAAACCAACGTAATGCGAGTCCTTGACTCGAAGAAAATCGAATACAAGAGCCACTCCTACGAGCCGGATGCAACCATGTCCGGCGAGGAGATTGCAGCCATCCTTGGAGAGGATGCGGATAAGGTCTTTAAGACTTTGGTAACGCAGGCTAAGAGCGGAGCGTATTATGTTTTTGTAGTTCCGGTTAAGGCAGAGCTGGATCTTAAGAAAGCTGCCCAGGCAGCAGGCGAGAAGGCGATTGCCATGATCAAGCAAAAAGATCTTTTACCTCTTACCGGATATGTTCATGGCGGGTGTTCTCCCGTTGGAATGAAGAAGCAGTTCCCGACATTTTTGCATGAAGTGGCTAAAGAGTATGACCACATATTCGTCAGCGCAGGAAAAGTCGGCTTCCAGGTTGAGGTTGCTCCGGCAGACCTTCAGTCTGTTGTTGGCTTTAAGTATGCGGATGTGGTGAAGGCTGACGCAGAATAAGAGACAGAAAAGTAAGAAATCAGGGGCTGGCATATGTCGGCCCTTTTCTTTAATAGTAGGAGAGAGCAATACATGGATTACGATATCAACATCAACGGAATAGACGTGCATGCAAGCTATAGTGCAGAGAGTATCGACACTATCTTCAAACCGCTTCTGCAGAGGTTGTCTAGCCTGCGCAAGGCTAAGGACAAAACACTGCTGGTGATGCTCGCTGCGCCTCCCGGTGCGGGGAAGAGTACCCTGGTGAGCTTTCTGGAATATTTGGCAAAAGACATTATTCCGGAATTCAAGGTGCAGGCTATAGGAATGGACGGCTTCCATCGCAGACAGGAATATCTGACAGAACACTATATGATGGTAGATGGCGCAGAAGTCAGGATGGTTGATGTAAAAGGGTGTCCGGAGACCTTTGATCTGGACAAGCTTAGAGAGAGCATAGAGGGGGTACTTGCAGGCACAAAAGGAGCATGGCCAACCTATGACAGACATCTTCATAACCCGGTAGAGGATGCTATCAGTATTGACGCAGATATACTGCTTCTTGAAGGCAATTATTTGCTTCTGGATACTCCCGGATGGTCCGAATTATCCAGCCTTGCAGACTATACCGTCAAGATCACCGCAGATCCGGATATGCTAAGAAGTCGCCTTGTTGACCGCAAGGAAAAGAGTGGTAACAGCCGTGAAAAAGCCGAGCAGTTCGTGGATTTCAGCGATATGCGAAACGTCAGTTTATGTCTGGAGCACTCCAAGAAAGCTGATTTAGAACTAAGCCTTGGTTCAGATAACAATTACGTGATTCTCTAGAAGAAAGCATGAACATGAATAAAAACATAGGGGGTGTGAATGATACTGTCTGTAATGGAATATTCTTTAAGGACAGTAAATTATAACATCGCCTACAGAGAAGGCTACTGTCCTGTGACAGATTTGCTCAAGGGACAGTAGACAATTACACCTCATTTTGCTCAGGGCTACTGTCCTATGGAAGAATTGTCAAAAGGACAGTTAAAAAACACAGTTATTTCGTTGGCATGATGCGAAAAGAGATGATTAGATGAGAACAAACTACTGTCTCATGGGAGTTTTGGCTTCTAGACAGTAGTGATGTGCTGAACATGACAATTATGACTACTGTCCTAATACAATTTTTCATGTCAGACAGTAGGATTTATCAAGACAGTACATAGACGAATACCAAAATGAATTACATAACGCCCAATTTCATATAAAACCCTTTTTACAGCAGCTATAACAGAGTAAAATAGAATAGCAAAACACAACATATCACGGAGGAAATTAAAATGACTATAGACAACAACTGCGGATACTGCGTAGGAGGAGAGCCTCTCGCAAAGTTCGGAATCAAGATCTGTGACCTTGAAGTGAGCCAGCTCATTCTGTTCAAGGAGCAGAGCCACCTTGGAAGATGCATAGTAGCTTACAAAGACCACGTAAGCGAGATCGTTGACATCTCAGATGAGGAGAGAAATGCGTTCTTTGCAGATGTTAACAGAGCAGCCAAGGCTATCCACAAAGCCTTCAATCCTGACAAGGTAAATTACGGCGCATATGGCGATACAGGCTGCCATCTTCACATGCACCTTGTACCGAAGTACAAGGACGGCTTTGAGTGGGGCGGAGTATTCGAGATGAACCCACAGCAGAAGTTCCTCACAGATGCTGAGTACGAGGAGCTCATACAGAAAATTAAGGATAATCTTTAAAAAGTAATGATGAATAAGTTCCAAATGAAAAAAAATCAACAAAGAAGAATCGCAACATCGACTGGAATACCGGCCATAAGGCCTGCCATGGCATCAGTGCTTGTCGCCCTTGCACTCACAGGCTGCAGCATGATCCCTGAGAGCCTTAGCGATATCGCAGATCAGGCAATAGAAGCAAGCTCAGATGAGGCATCTCAGATGATAGACAACCTGACACAGCAAGCTACAGAAGCAGCTCAGAGTCTTGCAAGTCAAGTCATCGACGAATCAAAAGACAAGATAGAAGAAGCTACCAAAGAGGCTGCCAAAGAAGCAGCAAAACAGGTAGCAGAAAACACCAAGGATTTAGCCGAGGACCTTGCACAGCAAGCAAAAGAAAGAGCCAAGGAAGCTGCCAAGAAAGCCATGGATGAAGCCGGCAATTATAATGTCACTCAAGAGGATATCTCATCGGCGATATCATCCATACAGACTGGCCTTCTGACATCCGCTGAAGACATTGCCCTAACATCACAGGACGATCAGGGCAAGAATTACACGTTTACTTACGACAACAAAGAGTACACAGCAATCCATACCACGGATCATTGGAAGATCAAGAACTCCTACGATATTAACATCGAGGCTGACATGTATATCATATGTCAGGCCCTCATTGACCTGCACCAGATCCATGGAAAAGACATGGTGAGCTACCGTACGGCAGATGATATGGTATACGAGTGGGAAGTCCACAACCTGGCCTATGCCATGATCTCCGATGACGACCCGATGAAGTCACACGTCCGTGATGTAGACTTTGATCCTCAGGATCAGGGCTGCAGTTATGAGGAGATATATTACAATCACACAGGGAAAGAGTTTGACCTTAGCCAGTTCCTCGGCGGTTGAACCCCAAGGAGCCCCACATGACCTACACCGAAGTAGTACAGGCCAATTTCATATCCCGCCCAAATCGTTTCATCGCTCAAGTAGAGCTTGATGGCAAGAAGCTTACCGTCCACGTCAAGAACACCGGCAGATGCAGAGAACTTCTGCTTCCGGGCAGCACAGTATATCTTGAGAAAGCTCAGAATCCCGAGCGCAAGACGCCTTATGACCTGGTGGCAGTTGAACATGATGGCAAGATCATAAACATTGACTCCCAGGCACCCAACAAGGTGGTAAAAGAGTATCTTGAGCGCCTTGGCGAATATGACCTGGTAAAACCGGAGTACAAATACGGCGATTCCCGAATAGACTTTTACATGGAGAAAGGCCCGGAAAAATATCTCATGGAAGTTAAGGGCTGTACTCTCTTTAGGAATGGGATAGGTCTTTTCCCTGATGCTCCCACAGAGCGCGGAGCAAGGCACCTGCGCGAACTCGCACAAGCCCGGGAAGCGGGATACAAAGCAATCATCGCCTTCGTGATCCAAGGCGAGGGGATTGACCATGTTGAGCCCAACATCGAAACAGACCCTGAATTTGCCAAAGCCTTTTATGAGGCGATAAGTGCAGGAGTTCAGGTCTTAAATCTTAAATGCAAAGTCACACCGGACACTTTAAATATAGTTTGATATCCGGAAGGAGATTTCTTATGAAGAACATAACACTGGGACGCACAGGCATAACAGTACCACAGAATGGCTTTGGCGCACTTCCGATCCAGAGAATCCCTCTGGAAGATGCAGTCAGGATCCTCAGAAAGGCCTATAATGGCGGAATGAGATTCTTTGACACAGCAAGAGCCTACACCGACAGCGAGGAGAAGGTTGGCGCAGCATTTGGCGACGGATATGTAAAGAGAGACGAGATCGTGATCGCCACCAAGACAGCAGCCAAGACACCTGAAGAATTCTGGCAACAGCTGGACATTTCATTAAATAACTTAAAGACCGATTACATCGATATCTACCAGTTCCACCTTATGGGACAGTGCTGGAAGCCCGGCGATGGCACAGGCATGTACGAGTGCATGCTAAGAGCCAAGGAGCAGGGTAAGATCCGTCACATCGGCGGAACAGCCCACAAGATCGGCATTGCAAAAGAGCTGATAGAATCAGGACTTTATGAGACCGTTCAATATCCTTTCAGCTACCTTGCAACCGACCAGGAGGCTGACCTCATTAAGATGTGCAACGAGAACAACGTTGGCTTTATCTGCATGAAGGGTCTTGCAGGCGGACTTATAACCAACTCAAAGGCAGCAATGGCCTACATCAGCCAGTTTGACGGAGCAGTTCCCATCTGGGGTATCCAGAAGGAAAAAGAGCTTGATGAATGGCTCTCATATATGGACAACACCCCTGAGCTTGATGATGAGCTGAAGGCCTTCATCGAATCCGAGAGAAAAGACCTTATGGGAGACTTCTGCAGAGGCTGTGGCTACTGCATGCCATGTACCGTGGGCATTCAGATAAATCAGTGTAACCGTATGTCTCTGATGCTTCGCCGTGCACCCAGTGAGAGCTGGCTTTCTGACCACTGGCAGGCAGAGATGAATAAGATTGAGGAGTGCATAGGCTGCGGAGCATGCCTTTCAAAGTGCCCGTACGAACTTGAGATACCTACTCTCCTTAGAAAGAACCTTGAGGACTATCGTGAAGTCCTTGCAGGCAATCGCCGAGTAAACTAAAGCTACAGGAGGGCCAACCTATGAAGACATACAAAGCAGAACCTTTCGGACTTGGAAAATATCTTTTGGGCGAGTCACCGTTCTATGATCCAAGAACAAAGTGCCGCTCCTTTGTAGACATTATCGCAGGCAAGCTCTACATTATAGAAGCCGGAGGCCTGATGAAGCAGGCAGACTTTGGCCAGAAGATCGGAGCAGCAGTTCCTTCTGAGAAGGCCGGTTCTTATCTGGTTGCAGCTGCCGATGGACTCTATGTTTATGACGGAAAAGAGATTTCTCTGAACCGCAGTTTAAAAGACATCTATGAAACTTACCATCGCTCCAACGACGCCAAGGCTGACCCGGCAGGTAGACTCTGGTTTGGCTCAATGGCAGAGGGCGAGGGGATAGAACCCTCAGGCGATCTATACAGAAATGAACACGGAAGAGTTGCCCTGATGCAGCCTGATACCATCATTGCCAACGGAATGGCATGGAGCGCCGACAGGACCAAATTTTACTTTGCTGATTCCGAGTACCATGCAGTCTTCGTCTACGACTATGACTTCGAGACAGGAAATATTGCAAATCGCACGGAGCTGATCCATATTGATGACGGAGTGCCCGATGGAATGTGCATCGACAGCGAGGATAACCTCTGGATAGCAGTCTGGGGCGGAAGGCGCATAGAAAAGAGAAGCTCAAAGACCGGCGAACTTCTTGCACTTGTAGAAGTTCCTGCAGAGCACGTATCTTCCTGCTGTTTCTTTGGAGATAACTTAGACGAACTCTTTATCACAACCAGCGGAAACGAGCTCTCCGGAGATTATGACGGGTGCCTGTTTACCTGCAAGGTAGATGAGAAGGGCCTTGCTCCTGATTACGCAATGATCTGACGAAACGAGTAAACACATGATAGAAAACATTACACAGACACGTCCCACCAGAGCAGTTCTGGTGGGACTTAATACAGGAATAAGTTCATCCGACTTTGACAGGTCCATGGATGAGTTAAAAGAGCTTGTGAAAGCAATCGACATTGAGACAGCCCTGACGGTTACTCAGTCCCTGCCATCTCCTGATCGAAGCACCTACATAGGAAGCGGTAAAGTAGAAGAAATTGCCGCTTCTCTTGATATGTTCGACATTGACCTGGTGGTTGTCGGAGGAGTTCTTTCTCCGATGCAGGCAAGAAACCTTGAAAAGGCGCTGGACACTGAGGTCATCGACAGAACAGGTCTTATCCTTCAGATCTTTGCCAGAAGAGCCAGGACCCGTGAAGCCTGTCTTCAGGTTGAGTTTGCACAGCTCCAGTACATGCTTCCGAGACTTGCTCACATGAGGACATCTCTTTCACGTCAGGGAGGCGGAAGCGGAAGATTATCCAACAAGGGTTCAGGTGAGAAACAGCTAGAGCTGGACAGAAGACGCATTGAGCACCGCATGGCAGAGCTGAGGCGCGATCTTGAAGGAATCAAAAAAGAGCGCGACACCCAAAGGGGCAGAAGAATGCGCTCTGGTCTTCCGGAAGTAGCACTTGTGGGTTATACCAATGCGGGCAAATCAACAATACTGAACGGACTCATTGATCTCTACGGCGTTTCCGGAACAGAAGACAAACAGGTTTTTGAAAAAGACATGCTCTTTGCAACCCTGGATACATCCGTAAGAAAGATTGAGCCGAAGGACCACAGACCATTTCTTTTAACGGATACCGTAGGCTTTATAAGTGAGCTTCCCCATGACCTGGTTAAGGCATTTCGCTCAACCATTGAGGAGGCTAAGTTTGCAGACCTGCTTTTGGAAGTCATTGATTTCTCTGACCCTGAGTACAGGCATCACATGGAGGTCACCCAGCAGACTCTTCAGGAGATAGGAGCAGGAGAAATCCCGGTTATCTATGTCTTTAACAAATCAGACATCCTTCAGGATGAGCAGATAGAAAGCGGAAGTCTTCCGATTGAGTTTCCGCGAACAGGTGCTGACAGAGTCTATATCTCGGCCAAGGACAAGGAAAGTCTTGATGCGCTGATCGAGGTTATCGACAAAAAGTTTGCTGAGGGCGAGACAGAAGTAGAGATGCTTCTTCCATATAAGGAAGGTGCTATTCTTGGAGAGCTTAACAGCCGCGGCGTTGTAAAGTCCTCCGAATATCAGGAAGATGGCGTTCTTGTGAAAGCTCTTTTAACTGCAAAAGACATCTCGAAATACGAGAAATACTTGACGTGATTTGGGAAACTCCCCATTTCGACATTGTAATCCAAGACGTTATATGGTAGATTTATGACGTTTGAAATTAAAATTGTTTTGTTAGGAAGTGGGAGTTAGAAAATGAATTTTAAGAATCATCCAAAGGTAAGAAAGGCACGCAGGGGGAAAGTCGCATGCCTTATCGTAGGAGTAGTAATGCTGCTTGCAGCAGTTGCATGCTTCTTTTTGAGGGAGAACATCAGGGTAGACAGGAGATTTGATAAGGTCGCATTTGCCCAGGCATACAACGATGAGCTGCTCGATGAAGATATCTATGTTTATATAGATATAACAGAGGAGCCCTATGGCATCGGAAGCTACGGAGAGGCGCGCCAGTTCTACTATGTAGCTGATGGTTATGATCTTTATATCATCGAGTGCAGCGAGAGCGAGTATAACGAGATAGCACAGCAGGTCAAAGAAAACGGCAGCTATGAGTGCATAGGTACCATTTCCAAGCTTGATGAGGAAGTTATCGATCTGGCAATCGAGGTATATAACGAAGACGAAGATGATCCTGAAGAGATCATAAACAGAGAAGATTTCGACTGGTACTTCCAGGATGTGGCGCTTTCCGTTCACGATATCACACATGCTGAGGGACTCCTTCTCTTTGCAACACTGATGCTTATAGTGTTCGGACTTATCACCTTGATTGCAGGTATCATCGAGCTTTCAAGATTCAGCAGCGCATTCGGACGTATGTCAGAGATGGATCAGCAGCTTATCGCAGCTGAGCTTGACAGCCCTCAGGCCGTTTATGTTAAGCAGGCGCATACATATCTTACACCAAGATTTATTGTAAGCCTTGGAAGCCGTTGCGCTGTTATTCCTTATGCAAATATTTTCTGGACTTACAAGTTTACACAGAGATACAATTTCATTCCGATCTATTCAAATATCCAGGTATATACCAGCGATTTCAGAAAGCTTGGCATTGCTGAGATGAGTCTTTTCACACCCAAGAAGAAACAGGCTGAGATGACGATCTTTAATGCTATCCAGTACTACAATCCACAGGTACGCTTCGGATATACAGCAGAGAACAGCAATTATTTCAATGCCCTTAGATTTCAGCAGGCTAACAGCAATTACGCAAACAACAACGTAAACAACAATGCCGGTTAAACTATCAACTTATCTGAAAAATACATATGGTGAGAAGATCTACAGACTCTCATTATCCTCAGGCTGCAGCTGCCCAAACAGGGACGGCCGTGTTGGATATGGGGGCTGCAGTTTCTGCTCGGAGGGTGGCTCCGGTGAATTTGCACAGGGTCCCGATTTCATCAGAGATCAGGACCATAGCTCATCACCGGAGTTTTTTGATATCGATGCGCAGATTGAAAGGGCCAAGGAGCTGATACGCAGTAAGACTGATGCCCGGCACTTTATCGCATACTTCCAGTCTTACACCAACACCTACGGTGATGTGAACCGGTTAAAAGAGCTCTACAAAAGGGCCATAAGCCGCGATGATATAGTGGCGCTTTCCCTCGGAACAAGGCCGGATTGTCTGGGGCCGGAAGTTATGGATATGTTAAAAGAGCTTTCGGCAATAAAACCTGTATGGATAGAGCTGGGGCTTCAGACCATCCATGAGAAAACGGCAACAAGGATCCGCAGGGGATATGAGCTGTCTGTTTTTGAGGATGCATACAGGCGCCTTAAAGAGGCCGGGATAACGGTTATCGTGCACGTGATATTCGGGCTTCCCGGTGAGAGCAAAGAAGATATGCTGGATACGATTCGCTTCCTGGCGAGCCTTGAACCTGTGCTTGATGGCATCAAGATACAGAATCTTCAGATCCTTAAAGGGGCTGACATGTATGGGGAATACATGGATAGCATACAAAGAGGAGATGGAGAGTTTCACATTATGTCCATGGAGGAGTATACTGATGTTGTGGCACAGGCAATAGCTCTTTTGCCGAAAGAGACTGTGGTGCACAGGATGACCGGTGACGGACCGAGGAAACTTCTGGTAGAGCCACTGTGGAGCCTTGATAAAAAGCGGGTTTTGAACATGCTTACGGCCAAGACAAAAGGTCTTTTGACATAATAAATGAGGGGTAGGGGGTTACGAAACTGATGATATTGGTATGTATTGTTATAGTCTTGATCATACTGTTTCTTGGCTTGTGCTGGTGGATGGCAGGCTACGTGATGACAGGGCAGAGGCAGACCCTTGAGGAAGCTTTTGACTGGCAGAAGGAGCACTATGACACCTCATTTTACGATCCTCTGGAGAAGACAGAATATACTATTGAGGGGCATGAGGGCTACGTTCTTCATGCACTTTACTTAAAGAATCCTGAGCCTACTGACAAATACATGATCATTTCCCATGGCTATACGGACAACAGGAACGGGGATCTTAAGTACGTTAAGATGTACCTGGATTATGGCTTTAACTGCGTGCTCTACGATCTTCGCGGACATGGGAAGAATACTCCTACCTGCACTACATACGGTATTTATGAGGCAAAAGATCTGTGCAGAGTGATAGAGGATACCAGAGAGCGCTTTGCGGATATAGCTGTTCTAGGTATTCATGGTGAGTCTTTGGGAGCTGCGACTTCCATAACAGCGCTTAAATATAAGCCTGAAATAAATTTTGTTGTTGCTGACTGTGGATTCTCTGATATTGAGAATGTGATCAGAGGTGCGTACGTAAACAGGAAACTGCCTGCGTGGCTCTTCGAAATTGCAGATTTTGGCGCCAGAATGAGATTTCATTTGTCATTAAAAGACATGAGACCTATCGATTCTCTTCCGGAAAACACATTGCCTATTCTCTTTATCCACGGTGCTGAGGATGATTTCATTCTTCCTAAGAACTCTGAAGACATGAAGAAGGCAACTGCTGGATATGCAGAAATCTATATGATTCCCGGGGCAGGACATGCGGAGTCAATAATCGCAGGGCCTGATGCCTACAGGGAGCATGTAGGGAATTTTCTTGAAAAAGTATTGCAGTAAATTATGAAAAAAATGTAAAAAATTTATAAAAAAATTTTGTCGCGTGGTTAGTGGGTTTGATAAACGAGTTCTCGTGAAACCTGCATAAACACTGGGGTTAACAGAGGTTTTTTGTTAACGGTTTTTGGTTGACATAACACGTGCTATATTGGTACGATTGCTCTACTCGCAACTTTATTTGGTGGGGACCAGATAAAAATGAAATTTTGTTGAAGGGAGAGATATGTTATGAAACGCGCGACCAAGGGATTCTTGTCCTTTGCAACAGCATTTCTGATTGTGTTCTCTACATTCGGAAATGCTTTTTTAGTTGCAGAGGCCAGTGAGCCCACAGCTATTGAAGAGACTGTGACAGTTGTCGATAGCAACGCAGAAGTTATAAGCGATGCAAATGCAGCTACAGTCGGCGCTTCAAAGGAAGAGACAGTTACCGGGGATGTAACTGAGAAGAGCAATACTTCCGAGAAGACAGAGGAAATTAAGGAGGAGGCAAACACTGAGACTGTTGTGGAAACAACCGTGCAGGAGAGTGTTGACCTCACAGTTACTGCGTCTGAAGAGGACGGCTATGTAACTTTGTCTTGTGGTGTAGAGGGGGCAACCATCCTTTACACATTTAACGAAGATGGTTCTAATGGCTTTAAGGAATACACGGACAAGATCAAGCTTGATACTTCAAAGGACACTGTGATCATTGCTCGTGCAAGCTACAAGTCTGAGGACGGAGTGTCCTATGATGGAGAGAAGGCTAAGTTTGAGTTCAAGGCTGCTCAGGCAGATGATGATAGCAAGGCTACAGTGAGTCTTATGAAAGCTCCTTCTTTTACCGGTAAAACAGCAACTCTTTCCACCGAGCTCAAGGATGGTGACCAGGTTATCATTGCCATTGATGGCTATACAATGGATAGATCATTCAAAGCCATCCAGATTGCACCAAATGATAAGGATGAAGTTACCATTGGTGAAAATGATTTAGTACTTACCGTTAGCAAGACAGAAGACACAAGTGACATTTGGTTTGAAAACGGTGGTGAATATCTGGCTGCAAAAGCAGGTGCTAATGATCTTTTGTGGACAGAAAAGAGCGTAGACACTGCAAAGTGGGTGCTTGATGGCAATGTAATCGCAAACAGCACATCAAAGACCAATGCGAATAAACCTTATTGCCTGGGACTCAAGAAAAATGATCACTCAGTATTCAAGGCATATGCAAAGGGGAGCGGATCAGCATTACAGTCAGTAGTTTTTTATGTTATCGGATCATCAGTTTCTGAAGAAATAAAGGCCGGAACAAAGATTGAAAACATTACTGATTATGAAAAAGAGTTTGCTCTTGTTTTTGGCGATACAACTGATAGCATCAAGGCGCTTTCATCAACAGCTTCTGCTGCTGACAAGAATGGCAACACCAAGCTTGAAGGAGTAGAAGTTAAGTTTAATAATGATGGGCAGCTTGTATACACAAACAAAGATGCTGCTCCTGCAGCGCTCAAGGCAGTTAAGGCTGATGAGGGTGATCAGTACTACATCACAACAGATATTGCAGATGGTGATACAACAAAAACCAGGTACCTCACAACTTTAAAGGAAGGTAATTCTTTCACATTCGAAGACCAGCCAAACGATTTTAGTCTCTGGTTCTTTGAAGTATCTGAAGATGGCACATTCCAGATAAAGAGCGTAAATGGCGAATTCGTTAAGGATGGAAAAACATCTCCTGAGTATGTCGAGTACTACAAAGATCTTTTCACTGTTTATAGCTTGAAGGATGGCGCTGATAAGGCTCCATACACATTCAGCGCATATACTATGCCTGAACTTGAAGAGACTGAGGTTCCTGCAGAAGAAGAGAAGCTTGGAGTTAAAGTTACTGATGTTAACAAGCTTTTTGGCGGAGCAGAGTTCTCTCTTGTATACAATAATGAAAAAGTTCTTTCTTCCACAGCATCAGGTAAAATTCTTGCAGCCGTTGATGCGACATTTAATGCGGAAGAGAAGCTTGTCTATGCAGATAATTACGCTACATTAAAGCTTGAGAAATCTGATGTGGAGAATCAGTTCTACATTGTTTCTAATGCAAAATATCTCACATGTCCGGCGACAGGAAAAGGACTTTCATTTGCTGATGCTAAAGATGATTACAGCCTTTGGACAATTGAGGATCAGGGAGAAGGAGCACTCTATATCAAGAATGTCAAGGCTGCTTATAATAACAGTGCTCAGTTTGTAGAATTCTATAACGGCTTCTCAACATTTGGCTTTAACGAGAGTAATAAGAACATTTACACATTTACAGCTTATGCATTCACAGATGGTGAGCCTGTAGTAGAGGAGAAGGGCGGAGTAAAGTTTACTGACCTTACAAAGCTCTATGACGGAGAAGAATTTGTTCTTACCTTCAATAATGAAAAAGTTCTTTCAACAACAGCTAATGGACAGAAAATAGAGGGTGAGGACGTTAAACTTAATGAAGAAGGACGCCTTACATACACTGACGAGAGTGCAGCAATTGCTACACTTAAGCTTGTTAAGGGTGATGAAGAAGGTCAGTATTACGTTGTTAATGAAACAAAAGAAGGAGACAATGTTACTGCCAAGTATCTTACATCCGGGGCTACAGGAAGCAGCCTTACATTTGAGACTGAGAAGAATGAATATAGTCTTTGGACCTTTGAGCCTGAAGATGATGGTTCATTCATGATAAAGAATGTAAATGCTGTTTATAACGGAAAAACGCAGTATATTGAGTTCTATAACAGCTTGTTTACAGTATATGGCTATACTGCAGGTGGGAAAAAGGATGCGTACTTATTAACAGCATATACATATCCTGAACTTGAAGAGGCTCAGACAGAAGAACCCGAAAATACAGTAGCTAAGCTTCTTACAAGAGAACTGTACGATGGTGATCAGGTAGTAGTTTACTATCCTGCAGGCAAGAAACTCATGACTTCAGAAGCTACCACAAATGGCAAGTTAAAAGAGGTGGCAGCTGAACCTGCAGAAGATGGAACACTTGAGACAAAAGGCTTAAATGCAGCTGTTTTAACTGTTGCACTTGATGATAACGGATACTATTACTTCACAACTGCTGATGGTAAGTATCTTACAGGTACAGTTGAAGAGAAGGAAGTAGACGGCAAAAAGAAGACATATGCAAATCTTATACTTGCAGATGAAAAGACAGATAACAGCCTTTGGATCGAAGAGGCTGCCAGCGAAGCCGGAAAGTATTACTTAAAGAACGCGTTTGCCAAGAGTGGTTCATATATTGAAGCTCTTGAGTATTATAGCGGATTTTCACTGTATGGATTTAAAGAGGATAAAGCTTTTGAGTTCAGCTTCTATGCTCTTAAAGAGGGCGAGAAGGTCGTAAGCTTTGAGTACGACAAGGATACATCTCTTACAGTAGCTCAGTGGGCAGGTAATGCTCATTATGATGAAACTGATAATTCAGATAAGTATATCAATGGTGACCTTTATGCTACCAACGATATGCTTGATACTAACGCTAAGTTCACAGCAGTAGTAAACGGAAGCATTTCCAAGCCATGGACATCAGCTAAGAGTACTACGACCGGTTCAACTAACTACTACATGGGATCAACCGGAGTAGCAACTGAGTCTGACTACATGGAGTTTTCATTCCCTTCAGCTGGTTTCGGCAACATGAGCATGGCGTTCAGAATGAGGGCTTCCAATACCGGAGCCGGAGCATTCCAGCTTCAGTACTCGACTGACGGAGAGAATTTCAGTAACTTAAAGAAGGGTACTTACTCATATAAGTACACAGCATATAAGTCAACCGGTGAAAAGGACGAGAACGGAAAGACTATTACTGAGCCTTTCGAAGTAAGCGGATCAGGTGATATCACAGACGGAATTGCTAAGACATCGCTTGCACCGACTTACTACGTAACATTTACTTTTGAGATTCCTAACGCAGCAGCAAACGCTGAGAATCTTCAGATCAGACTTGTACCTACAGGCGGACTTAGCGCCAAGGGTGACAAAGCTCCTGCAAGTGGCGGCGTTATCCGTGTTGACAGCGTTAAGGTAACAGGTAACCCTGTAGTGGATTCTTCCGTAACAGCTTATGTTAAGGCAGATCCTGCATCAGGAGAGGTTCCTGTAGGACAGGAGATTACTCTTTCATCAGATACTGAGGGAGCAGAGATTTACTACTCAGTAAACGGCGAAGAGTTTGCTAAGTATGACGACGAGAATAAGGTAGTACTTAGTGAGCTTCCTGCAACAATCAGAGCTTATGCAACAAAGGAAGGCCTAACAAAGAGTATTACAGTAAATTATCAGTATACTCAGGCACAGGTTGCAACAGTTAAGGCTTCTCCAAACGGCGGCGCAGTAATTGAAGGCCAGTTCGTTTCATTCAAGACTGCAACAGAAGGCGCGCATATTCTTTACAGATTCAAGACTGCTGAAGAGGTTGCAGAGGCTGAAAAGGCTGAGGAATCAGATAAGACTGATGACGCAGCAGGAACAGATAAGACAACTACAGAAACAACAGAGGCTACAACAGGAGCAACAGAGGCAACAACAGAAACTACTACAGAGGTAGTTGAGGAAGAGCAGCACGATGACTGGATCGAGTACTCAGGATCCATCAAGCTTGAGAATCTTCCTTGCGAGATGCAGGTAAAGGCTGTACTGGAAGGCTATAAGGAAAGCCCGGTAACAAATCTTAAGTTTACTAAGAGACAAAATGCTAAGTACAACATCTACTTTGGTCAGATCCATGCACATACCAATATTTCAGACGGTGCCGGAACACTTGATGATGCACTTAAGCATGCATCAAACGTAGATAACCTTGATTACATTGTTATCACTGACCACAGTAACTCAATTGATCATGAAGATAAATCTAAGATTACAGAGAACGTAGATACTTCTGAAAATGATGAGTGGACATACGCTCACAACCTTGTTAAGCAGTACTCAACCGATGAGTTTACATGTGCTTATGGTTATGAGATGACCTGGAGTAACGGTCTTGGACATATGAACACCTACAACACTCCCGGATTCCAGAGCCGTACACAGACAGCGTACTCTACATACTCAACAGCACTTGAGAATTACTATGCAGCTCTTAGAACTGTTCCTGATTCTATCAGCCAGTTCAACCACCCGGGAACAACCTTTGGTGATTTCCAGGATTTCTCTTACTACACAGAAGAGAACGATGCTCTTATCACAATGATCGAGGTTGGTAACGGTGAAGGAACAATCGGATCTTCCGGGTACTTCCCATCATACGAGTACTACACACGTGCTCTTGATAAGGGATGGCATGTAGCTCCTACAAACAACCAGGATAACCACAAGGGTAAGTGGGGAGATGCAAATACAGCACGTACTGTAATGCTCGCTGATACAAATGATGAGACAGCTATCTATGATGCGATGAGAAATTATCGTATCTATGCTACAGAGGATAACGATCTTTCCATCTATTACACACTTGATGGTAATATCATGGGAACAATCCTTGAAAAGGATGCTGTAGGAGATGAACTTAACCTTAAGGCAGATATCGTTGATCCTACAGATTCTTCTATCGGTAAGGTTGAAGTTATCGTAAACGGTGGTCAGTCCATCGCTCAGCAGAAAGTAGCAGAAAGTGAAGCAACAGTTGAATTTAATGTTCCTTCTGATTACTCATACTACTATCTGAAGATTACAGAGAATGACGGTGATATCGCTGTAACAGCTCCTGTATGGGTTGGTAATGTTGAGGCTTGTGGTATTAACCGTACATACACAAGTAAGGTTCTTGCAGTAGCAGGAGAATCTCTTGATGTTAACGTAGAGCTTTACAACAACGAAGAAAAAGATCTTGTGATCGACAGCATTGAGATTCAGCTCAGTGATGTTGATGCTAAGAAGACAGACGTTGTAAATGTTACCGGTGAGGAAGCAGGCATCACAGCCGTTGCTCCTAATGGTACAGCAACATACAAGACAGATTTTGTATATGATACTCCGGGACAGGTAACCTATGAGGTTACAGTAAATGCAACACTTAACGGTGTTCCTAAGAAATATACAGATAAGCTTACTTTAAGCTATGTAGTACCTGAGATGGTTACAGATGTTCTCATCGACGGCACACATTATAATGACTACGTGACCGGCTACTATGGCGGAAACATGTCATCCTTCATCAAGATCTGTGCTCAGAAGAATATCAGAGCTCAGGTAGTAACAAGCAAGATCACACCTGAGATGCTTAAAGCATGCTCACTGCTTGTTCTTGCAGCACCTGCCAAGAAGACAGGTACAGCCGGTGCAGGAGACTACACAGTTTCACATTACGAAGATGACTTCCTTGCAATGGTCAAGGATTACGTAGCAGGTGGCGGATCGGTTATCGTATGTGGTCTTGCAGATTATTCAGACACAACAGACGGCCAGACTGTTACAGAACAGAACAAGCTTCTCGAAGCTATCGGAGCAACAATCCGCATGGGCTCAGATGAGGTTTGTGATAATACAAACAACGGTGGACAGGTATACAGATTGTATCCTACTACTTACAACGTAGACGAGGCAGCAGGATTGTTCGCAGGTCTTCGTGATGGCCAGAAGTACAGCCAGTACTCAGGCTGCTCAGTAGATATTTCAAATGCTACAGAGACAGATTTTGTTGATGCAGCTAAATGGCTTGTAAAGGGATTTGATACAACCTTCTCCGTTGACTGTAAAGATGCTTCAGGTAACTCTAATCCGGGAGATGCTGGTAACGGCGTAAAGGGTATCAAGAACGACAACGAAGGCAACGTAACTTTCCTCGCAACCCAGCACACCAAGGCAGGCGGAGATATTTATGTAGCCGGTGGAGTATTTGTTTCTGATTTTGAAGTAAAGGCAGAGATTGATAATGCAGATTCTCTTCCTTACACGAACTACACAATCATCAACAACATCCTTGATGGTGTTACTGTAGAGCTTCCTACATCAACAATTGCACAGGCTCGTGCAGGTCAGATGAACGAAGTATTCGCAGTTGAAGGTTATGTAACCAGCGGAACATCAAATCCTGATACTACCTTCTTTGATACTATCTACATCCAGGATGAGACAGCAGGTATTGATATCTTCCCTTATGCTACAGCAGGTCTTGAGATTGGTACCAAGGTACGTATCACAGGTTTTGTTGCACAATACCAGGGAGATATGGAGCTCAAGGTTATCTCTTCCAAGATCCTTGATGACGAGCCTTACGTATGGGAGCCTAAGGTAGTTGATACCAAGGCAGCTATGGATTATGCAGCTCTTGGTGGATCACTCCTTAAGACAACCGGTAAGGTTACAAGAGTAGCAGTCGGAGCAGACGGCAACATCGAAGAGTTCTGGCTTGCAGATGATACAGGAGTAGAGGCAGCAATCTTCATCGATGGTTATATCAAGTCAGGTACAACAGGAGATGAGGGTAAGGCAGCACTTAACGACTTCGTTAAGGTTGGCGCTGAAGTTTCAGCAGCAGGTGTTCTCTACATGCATCCTGAAGGAGACTCAGATGTATCCGTACCTGTATTCAGAGTTCGCAACTGCGATGACATTGAGCTTGTAAAAGCAGCTCCTGAAACTGAGTCAGGATCAGGCAGCGAGTCAGGATCAGGCAGCGAGTCGGGTTCAGGAAGCGGATCAGGATCAGGCAGCAGCTCAGGTTCATCTAACCAGACACCTGTTCAGAGAGTTCTTGGAGCTATTAAGCAGGCTGTTGAATCCGTAGTTAACACTGTTGCAGAAAGAGTCAACAACTTTGTTGGCAGAATCTTCGGAAGAAGTAACAAGAACAATACTACAGAGACTACAACAGGCACATCTGAAGGCGAAGTAGTCGGAAGTGTTACCGGAGATAATGATCAGCAGGCAGCAGTAGAGACACCTGAGCAGAGCACTGATAGCCAGCAGGCTATAGTAGAGACAGGTGACGACAAAACTGCTACAATTGTTGAGGAGGCAACACCTACAACAGATAAGCCTGAATCAAAGGCTAAAAAGGCAGCCAAGGCTGCAGCAGCAACAGTAGTTGTTGCTTCAGGACTTGGACTTGCTGCAATCGGACTCAGAAGGTTGTTATTACTGTTACATGTTATTAAATAATTTGGATAAAAAAAGAACAATTAAAAATATCTTCGTGATCATAGCTTTTTCATTGATACTTATTTTCGCGCTTGTCCTTGCTAACAAGGACAAGCCGGAATATACCACAACAAGGGATACCGGAGTTGAGTATGAAAATGCCAAGGTCCTGGCGGTTACTGAGGACAACTCAGTGATCGACCGGGACAACGAAGATGTCCTTAGAGGGAGCACTGAGCTAAAGGTAGAGATACTCACCGGTAGGTACAAAGGCGATATCTGCTTTGTTACCAACTATTTCAGTGCTCTTTATAATGTTGATGTAAAGGCCGGAGATACCGTGTGCGTTCGTATAGACACAACCGGAGAAGGCATTTACAATTGCAGCATTTATAACTACAACAGGGTACCTTTGGTAATTGCCCTTGTAGTCATCTTTTTCCTGAGCCTTGCTATAATTGGCGGACTTCAAGGAATAAAGGCATTTGCAGGTCTTGTTTACACAGTCCTTTGCATCTTTGGTATTCTGCTTCCTCTTACTCTTAAAGGTGTAGAACCAATACCGCTCACCTGTGCGATCATCTTTTTCACCAGCGTGGTATGTTTCTACCTTATCGGAGGAATCAGCAGGAAGACCATAGCAGCGGCTCTGGGGTGCTTTTCGGGAGTTCTTATCGCAGCACTGCTTGCGCAGGTGGCAGCAAACATTGGCGGAATCTCTACATTCCAGATGGACGAGGCAGAAGCACTGCTCCTTCTTAAGAGCACAACTGCCATTAAGCTTAGAGGTCTTTTCACCAGTGGAATACTGATCGCGGCCATGGGCGCAGTAATGGATATCGCGATGTCTATTGCGTCAGCTCTCGAGGAGGTTCATAATATTAATCCTGAGAGGGATGCAAAAGAGCTATTCAGATCCGGCATGAATATCGGCCGGGATGCCATGGGAACCATGGCAAACACGCTGGTTTTGGCATACGTGGGAAGCGCGCTGAACATGTGCGTACTTATCTATTCCTACGGAGTTGGCCTAAGGCAGCTTCTTAATACGGATTTTGTGGCAATTGAGATCATCAGAGCAATTGCCGGAAGCGTGGGAATCATTTGTGCTGTTCCCTGCGTTTCGATCATCGCAGCCCTCCTATACACTCGTAAGAAATAAGGATAGGTGGAGCTTAAGTTGAAATCATCAAATAGAACAAGTTTATGGACATATATGCCGGTGGTGGTACTCTCTGCAGTTTTTTGCTGTGTTCTGTGGGGAAGTGCTTCACCGGCTATTAAAATTGCATACGAACTCTTCAGGATAGACGCATCTGACACGCCCTCGCGCCTCATGCTCTCGGGAGCAAGATTTGTGCTGGCAGGTGTCATGGTCATAATCTTCGGGTCCCTCATAAGCAGGGAAGCTCTTATTCCGAAAAAGACATCCTGGAAGTATATAATAATTCTCTCCATGTTCCAGACCATCGGCCAGTACTATTTTTTCTTCATGTCCCTGGCCAACACATCGGGAGTCAGAGGATCCATCATAAACGCCTCGGGCAATTTCCTGGCACCTCTCATTGCCATGTTCATACTTCGCTTAGAAGCCCCTGCAGCCAAGAAACTGATAGGCTGCGCTGTGGGATTTGCAGGGATAATCCTGTTCTTTGGAGGAATATCATCCCTGACAGAGGGCGGAATAACCTTTGCCGGAGAAGGTGCTATGCTGTGCGCAGCCTTGTTTTATGCAATCTCCGGGTGCTGTATCAAGATCTTTTCCAAGCATGAAAATCCTGTTATCCTCAGCGGTTATCAGTTCTTTATAGGTGGCCTTGTACTGTTCTTTGTGGGACTTATCATGGGCGGAAGTCTTGTGTTCTACAGCGCAGGATGTTATCTTAATCTGATATACATGGGATTTATCTCGGCCGGTGCATACACGCTCTGGGGTATACTTCTTAAGTACAACCCGGTCAGCCGCGTATCGGTGCTTGGCTTTATCAATCCAATAATGGGAGTTCTTCTGTCAGCTCTTTTCCTGGGAGAGGGAAATGAAGCGTTTTCGGCAGGAAGTATACTCTCGCTGTTACTCGTATCGCTGGGAATATTCCTGGTCAACTATAAGTTTGAGAAGAAATCATGACAACATTTGAAACCGGAAACAGAGAAGAAGCAATTAGATATAAATTCACATTGAAGGAGTGTTTTTTTGGCGACGCTGCATTCTACAGAAGAGTAGCAATGGTCGTAGTTCCCATGATTGTTCAGAACACCTTAAGTAACATCGTGGGACTACTTGATAACGTAATGGTAGGGCGCCTTGGACCACTGCAGATTCCGTCTGTAGCTGTAGTCAATCAGCTCCTTTTTGTCTTTTACCTGTGCATCTGGGGATCGCTTGCCGGCGCAGGTATCTTTAGCACGCAGTTTTTTGGCAAAGGAGATATGGACGGCGTTCGCTATGCCATCAGGTTCAAGCTCCTTACTGCCATCACGATATTTACCGTTGCCATCGCAATCCTGTACTTTAACGGACCGGCTTTGATCCTTGATTATATAGCAAAAGACACTACGGATGCAGCCAGAGCTGAGACTCTTGGATACGCACTTTCGTATCTCCACATAATGCTGATAGGCCTTGTGCCTTTTTCTCTTACGCAGGTTTATGCCAGCGCCATGAGAGAGTCGGGAAAGACAACGCTGCCAATGGTAGCCAGTATGGTAGCTATGGTGGTTAACTTCCTGTGCAATATCGTTTTGATATTTGGTTATCTGGGATTTCCAAGACTGGAAGTAAGAGGTGCTGCTGTAGCAACAGTAATTTCAAGATTTGTAGAATTTGCCATTGTTGTGATAGGCGCCCACAGAAGGGGTACGTCTTATACCTTCTTTAAGGGGCTCTACAACGGCTTTAAGATTCCGATAAGTCTTATATGGCCCATCCTGTCCAGGACTTTGCCATTGTTTTTGAATGAGTTCTTGTGGTCTTTTGCTCAGGCCAGACTCCTTCAGGCTTATTCGGTAAGAGGCCTTGCGGTTGTATCCGCCATGACCATCAGCAGTACAATATCTCAGATATTCAACGAGGTCTTTTTATCAATCGGAAACTCTACGGGAATCATAGTTGGACAGGAGCTTGGTGCTGACAGGCTGGTTTCAGCCAGAAGAAGTGCTTGGAGAATGGCGGCTCTTAGTTTTATGAGTACTATTGTTATGGGTTCGCTCCTAGCGCTTGCTGCGCCTTTTATTCCTCAGGTGTATAACACCACGCCCGAGACAAAAGCGCTGGCAACCAGATTTATTCTGGTTTTGGCATGCTGTATGCCGATACATTCCTATGCAAACGTTTCTTACTTCACGCTGAGGTCAGGTGGTAAGACGCTGATCACCTTTATCTTTGACAGCTGCTTTGCATGGATTGTTTCAGTACCGGCTTCCTTTATTCTCAGCAGATATACAAATCTCCCGGCAATTTACATATTCATCATCGTAAACAGCCTGGAGATCATTAAGTGCATTATTGGATTCTGCCTTGTAAAGAGTGGTATCTGGGTGAGAAACATTGTAAAAGAAGATTAGGGCATTACGTACTTTGACATGATCTCCGTAAGCTCTTTTACCTCTTCTTCGGAGAGATTGTCCTTGGCGTATTCCATAAGCCCGTTTGCATCTCCGCTGTTTACATAGGACTGAACCTCGGATACGGAGTCGATGCTTACGTTGTTTGCGATGATCTCTGCAACGGTATCTTTGTCCTCTTCTGACATTGATTCGTAGATCTCTTTTGTCTTGCCCGTTGCGTTCTCGGCGTAGGTATCAAGTGCCTCGCTGACGATTGCCTTGGTTATGGGATTGGCTGTGCTGGTCTTGGTGGTAGTGGCCTGTTCCTGAGTGGCCTTTACGTCCTTCATGATTGAATTCCTGCCCACGAGGAAGATCACTCCGATCAGGAGAACTACAAAAAGTGTTATTCCAAAAGCCTTAGCTGCTTTCATTGATTTATTGTCCTTTCATAAATGCTTAAAGTTCTTTTTAGGTAATGCCTATACAATAATAATGCGCATAACAATTGATGTCAAAGGAGAATTATCATGCGGATTAGAAAGATGATAGGCCTGTTTATGGCTCTTATGCTGTTGGCTGGATGCGGCAGAAATACAGAAAACGTAGAGACTCAGACGGATCAGACTGCGTCTATATCAACCGGACCTTCTGTCACCATAACCGGTTTTTCGGCAGAGACTGACGAAGCTTATGATGCCTTTGTCATCGTTGGAGAGAATCACGTAACTGTCATAGATGCCGGGCTTGATGAGAATGGAGAGGAACTTGTCTCCTTCATGAAAGAGCAAGGTATCTCCAAGGTTGATAATCTCATAATCACCCACTTCGACAAGGATCATGTAGGCGGAGCAGATCATGTGATAAATGCCTTTGATATAGGCACTATCTACACTACTTATAAGTCAAAAGACTCTGATCAGATCGATAATTATCTCGCTGCCCTCAGTTCTAAGGGGCTTACCGAAACTTTGGTTACAGACGAGATCTCTTTTGATATGGACGGAGTCTCTTATGATATCTATCCTCCTCAGAGCACGGCTTATGAGAAGGATCCAAGCAACAATTCTTCTCTTGTAGTAATGGTAAGCTGCGGCGATAACAACATGCTCTTTGCGGGAGATGCGGAAAAAGACCGTATAAACGAGCTTCTTGCTATGGAAGATATTCAGGCAGAGATCTTAAAGGTTCCGCACCACGGCAGATACGAGAAGAACATGGCAGCTCTTGTTGAAAAGGTATCCCCGGAGTATGCAATCATTACCTCCGGTACAATTGAGCCTGAGGATGCGGAAGTTATGCAGATCCTTGAGGTTGCAGGTGTAACCACTTATCTCAATCGCGAGGGCAATATTACCATAACTATGTCACCCGACAACATCTCCATAACACAATAGTGCCAAAGTCATTTAATGGGTATGGCAAAATCGGAGCAAAAATAGTAGAATTGTAGTGTTATGGACTTGTTTCAGTATATGCGCGAAAACAATATGGAAAAAGAATCTCCGCTTGCCGCAAGGATGCGCCCAAGGACCCTTGATGAGGTGGTTGGGCAGCAGCACATCATTGCTAAGGACAAGCTTCTTTATCGTGCAATTTCAGCAGACAAACTCAGTTCAATAATATTCTACGGACCTCCCGGAACGGGCAAGACCACACTGGCCAAGGTTATCGCAAACTCAACCAAGGCGGAGTTTACTCAGATAAACGCCACGGTTGCAGGCAAGAAGGACATGGAAGATGTCATTAACAAAGCCAAGGATAACCAGGGAATGTATGGGAAGAAGACGATTCTTTTCATAGACGAGATCCATAGATTCAATAAGTCTCAGCAGGATTACCTGCTTCCTTTTGTTGAGGACGGAACCGTTGTGCTCATCGGCGCAACCACGGAGAATCCGTACTTTGAGGTCAACGGGGCTCTTATATCAAGGTCAATCATATTTGAGCTTAAGCCTCTTACCAGCGATGATATCAAGGTGCTACTTAACAGGGCAGTCACAGATACAGAGCGTGGAATGGGCTCTTATAAGGCTGTGCTTGAGCCCGATGCTGCAGAGTTTCTTGCAGATATAGCTGACGGCGATGCAAGGCATGCCTTAAATGCCATAGAACTGGGCATCCTCACAACTCAGAGAAGTGAGGACGGTCTTATCCATATCACCAGGGAAGTGGCTTCAGAGTGCATCCAGAAAAAGGTTGCCAGATATGACAAGGACGGAGATAACCACTATGACACCATCTCCGCATTCATAAAGAGTATGAGAGGATCGGACCCGGATGCAGCGGTGTATTATCTTGCACGTATGCTCAATGCCGGCGAGGACCCCAAGTTTATAGCAAGGCGTATTATGATATGCGCCTCAGAGGATGTGGGAAATGCAGACCCACAGGCACTTCAGGTGGCAGTTGCTGCTTCTCTTGCAGTTGAGAGAGTAGGAATGCCGGAAGGCCGGATCCCTCTTGCACAGGCAGTTACTTATGTTGCTACTGCTCCCAAGAGCAATGCAGCATATCTTTCGATAGATGAAGCTATGCAGACCGTCAGGGAAACAGGAAACCTTCCTATTCCTCCGCATCTTCAGGATGCTCATTATAAGTCTGCTGGTAAGCTCGGCCACGGCATCGGATATAAGTATGCCCACGACTATCCCGACCACTATGTGGAGCAGCAGTACAAGCCCTATGAGCTTAATGGAAAAGAGTTCTATAGCCCTACAGGTAACGGGTATGAGCTGAAGATCAGAGACCACATGAAGAGACTTAAGAACAGGGATAAAGGCGAAGATAGCAACAAATAATACAAAAAACTCAAGGAATTTTTTGCATTAATGGAAAACAAGAAGCGCAAAAGAAGAACGGGCAAGAAGGCCCGAAGAAATAGAATAATCGTTATCCTCTCAGGGGTGCTTGCAGTATTTGCTGTTGTACTGGTTGGAGCCATGATGGGATGGCTCTTTATCGGTGATAGCAAGACCCCGGAACAGGAGCAGGCTGAGCAGGAAGAGATTTTCGAGGCTTCCCTGGTAATGGAGGAAGAGAAGAACGACGAGTTTATTAATGAGTCAACAATCGATGCCATTGTCAGAGGCGGACATACGGTGTCGGAAGCTCTTTTGCAAAGACCTGCCACAGTTGAGATGACTGCGGAAAACACTGCGGAGTTTGCCAAGATTGAGAGCTGCAACATTGTAAGCTCCGGAAAAGTTGAGATATCAGTAACTTCTGAGGGAATCCCTAAGAGTGACGATAAGTATTACTACTTGTTTGAAGAAGCAACTTATGAAGACGGAATTGTAGAGGGAAGTGAGCCTATTGCCAAGGTTTACAAGAGCGATGACACTTCCTTTAGTGTGGACCTCAACAAGGGTGCGGCTAATTCAAGGCTCTTTTCCAAATTCCAGGTTGCGGTCAAGATGAACGACAGCTTCGTCTCCATCAGCCACGCCAAGTACATCACCAATCCCGGTGCCTGTGCAGGCTACAGCTACGGCGGAATGCAGCACAAGTCCATCAAGGGACTTCTTCCCGACCCTCTGAGGATCGGAGAGCTGGCGGACCTTGGATGCGAATATGCAGCCTACAATATTCCGCTTAGGAATATCCTGGTTACTTCGGGTGGAATTCCTTATTCATATGGCGGAGTGACTTATCACTTCAATGCACAGATCATTAACGACTACGACAATCTCTTTAAGCGACTCAATGGCATGGGTATTGATGTTGCAGCCATTATCCTCAATAATGCCAGCACTTCAGCGTTTCCTGAGATCACTCATCCCAGCGCGAGGAGCGGATCCTCAGCGCCTTACTACATGTTCAATGCAACCAATGAGAGTGGAGTTAAGGCTCTGGCTGCCATCGGAAGCTTCCTTGCTAACAGGTACTCAGGCTCAGGTCACGGCAATGTCAGCATGTGGATCATTGCCAATGAGGTCAATGCCAGAAAAGAGTACAATTACATGAGTTATACTGACGTTGGCACCTACACAGCTGCTTTTACCAGAGCTTTCAGGGTGTTCTACAACGCCATCAAGAGTCAGAACAGCGCTGCTAAGGTCTACATCCCCATCGACCAGCGTTGGACCTACAATACCGAGAAGACCGGAGACTACGATGCAAAAGACGTTCTTGATATATTCGCTGCGTCATTGTCTGATTACGGAAACATTGACTGGGGCCTTGCTGCCCATCCGTACTCTTTCCCCAACGGAAACACGGCTTTCTGGAACTCATCCAAGTATGTTAACCATTCAGACACCACACCATGTATAACCATGGACAACATAGAAGTTCTTACCAATTATATGAAGAGGCCGGAGATGCTTGATTCATCAGGCAATGTAAGGAGCATCATCCTGAGCGAGATCGGCTATTCATCTACTTCAGGACAGGCACTTCAGGCAGCAGCCTTTGCTTACGCCTACACCAAGATGGAAAAGAACGGTTACATCGACGCACTTATGCTCTCAAGACAGACCGATGCCGGCGATGAGATCGCGGCCCTTGGCCTTGCCCTTGGTCTTCAGACTACAGGCGGAGGCAAGAAGCAGATTTGGAATGTCTTTAAATATATTGATACAGATAAACGAAACGAGGTCGTCTCTTTTGCCTATGATATAGTAGGCACGACCTTCTAGTTATGATTTTGAAAGGGGAGCATTATTATGACAAACGCAGAAAAAGCACTTAAACTCCACGAAGAGTGGCAGGGAAAACTGGAGACAACCTCCAAGTCCAAGGTTAATTCCAAGGAGGATCTGGCCCTGGCCTATACTCCGGGAGTTGCTGAGCCATGTAAGCTGATTGCTGAGGATAAAGAGCTGGCTTACAAATATACGATCAAGGCCAACACTATCGCTGTTGTTTCCGACGGAAGCGCTGTCCTTGGCCTTGGTAATATTGGACCATACGCTGCAATGCCCGTTATGGAAGGCAAAGCGGTTCTTTTTAAGGAGTTTGGCGGCGTTAATGCTGTTCCCATCTGCCTGGACACTCAGGATACAGAGGAGATCATAAAGGCAGTTAAATACCTTGCTCCCGGCTTTGGTGGAATCAATCTGGAGGATATTTCAGCTCCCAGATGCTTTGAAATCGAGGAGAGGTTAAAAGAGATGCTGGATATCCCTGTATTTCACGATGACCAGCACGGTACAGCCATCATTGTGCTTGCAGGAATCATAAACGGCCTTAAGGTTGTCGGCAAGAAAAAGGAAGACTGCAAGGTTATCGTAAACGGCGCAGGAAGCGCAGGTATTGCTATAACTAAGCTCCTTCTCAGATATGGCTTTAAGAATGTAACCATGTGTGATAAGTCCGGAATCCTTCACAAGGGGTCAGAGGACCTCAACTGGATGCAGAAGAAGATGATGGATGTGACAAATCCGGATCAGATCAAGGGATCTCTGTCTGATGCTCTTGTAGGAGCTGACATCTTTGTTGGCGTTTCAGCACCGGGCATTGTAACCAAAGAGATGGCTCAGCAGATGAACAAGGATGCCATCATGTTCGCTATGGCAAACCCTGTTCCCGAGATCATGCCTGACCTTGCAAAAGAGGCAGGAGTTCGCGTAATCGGTACAGGACGAAGCGACTTCCCTAACCAGGTAAATAACGTTCTTGTATTCCCGGGAATCTTTAAGGGAGCGCTGGAAGCAAGAGCTAGGCAGATCACAGAGGAGATGAAGCTTGCAGCAGCAACAGCCATCGCAGGACTTGTTCCTGATGATGAACTTAGCGATGAGAACATCCTTCCTGCAGCTTTTGATCCAAGAGTAGCTGATGTTGTCAGCGCAGCAGTAAAGGCACATGTAGTAGATTGATTGGAGTTTTAAATTGAGTTCGCAGTATTTGACGTTATACAAGATGATAGTTCTGTACATGCTAAAGAGGTGCGATGTCACCCTTAGCAAGTCCCAGATTTACGATTTTATTCTGGAAAAAGAGTATACGACCTTCCTTACTTTGCAGGAAGTATTCAGTGAACTGGCTTCTTCAAACCTCATAACTGAAAAGACCATGGCCAACAGGACCTATCTCGAGATAACAGATGAAGGGTCCCAGACCCTGGAGTTTTTTGGAAACAGGATAAATCCTGCCATCAAAGAGCAGATTGATGATTACCTTAAGGAAAACAGCATGAAGCTCAGAAACGATTCCTCAATCCTTGGCGATTACAGGAAAGTAGGGGAGAATGAATACACAGTGCAGCTCCTTGCCAAGGAAAACGGACAGAATCTTATTGATATAAGAGTTCCGGTTCCCACGGAAGAAATTGCCCAGCATATGATCGATAACTGGCAGGAGAAGAACACAGAGATCTATCAATATCTCTTTTCACAGCTTATGTCATGAGTCACCGGGGACGTTTCAGTTTGACTCAAAATGAGACAAACTGAAACGTCCCCAATGACTCATGAAGGCAAAAAGAAAAGCTCTCGGTTCCGAATGGAACTGAGAGCTTTTAATTTAAAAAAGCTGCTGACGAGAATCGAACTCGTGACCTCCGCACTACCAATGCGACGCACTACCGACTGTGCTACAACAGCTTGCTTGCCTTTTCGGCAATCGCAAAGACTATTATAACGGGATGTGAAGTCGATGTCAATTGCAAAATAAAATTAAGCCTGAGTTATTACTGACATGTAGTAGGAGTACAAACTTCTGTATGTATCATTGTTGTAATGCAGGCCATCAGCGGTTGAGAAACCTGTCTGGGTGAGGTATGTGTAGCCGTCAAGCCACTGAACTCTAGGGTCAAGCTCTGACTGAAGTCTTGCGTTGAAGTTCTCTATCTGAGCATTTGAAACGCTGCTGCAGTTACCAACCGGAGTTACGGCTGCGTAGTAGACTGTGATACCTGCTTCTGTCCAGGCGTCGATGTTGCTGTTGACGAGCTGTATATACTTGCTTGCATTTGCCAGGTCGTTGACACCGAAGTTAATGATCATTGTGGTGCCTGTTCCTGCATAACTAGGAATCTCTGAGAGTGCTGTGTTCTTGAACCAGCTGTAACCTTCACCGATCTTGGCGATGAAAGCCTTGTCTGTGGAGCCAACGGCTTTCTGCATCTGAACGGTTCTTGAATCACCGACGAATACCAGTGGTGTGCTCGGAAGCTCTGTGACCATGTAATCGCCAATAATAAATGCGGTGGTGTCGCCAAAGGCAACTTCGTACCAGCCGTTGTCGGTTTCTCCAGTTACCTGGGTCTCAGAACCCCATCTGAGCTTGCCAACCTTGTCGTAGTCGGTTCCTGCACCGCTGCGCACGTTAACAGTGTCACTGGTGTACATTGTGACCGGAGCTTCATACTCGGTTACGGTAAAAACTGTTCTCTCAAGAGTAGCACTTGTCTCTTCAGTAGTAACATTAAAAGTCTCGGTAGATAAATCTGTACCGGATGCGATCACCTGCTCTGCTGCGTCGTCGATTGAGCTTGCAACAGCAGCGGTAAGTTCACTGCTTGATATATCAGCAGGAACTGCGTCTATCTGTGCTCTGTCGGAAAAAGCAGCAAGACATCCAAGTACTGAAAAAGATGCTGCAAATGCAGAAAGCAATATTAAGTTCTTTATATTAATACGTTTGTTCTTCATCGGTAGAAATTTTACATCTGCCTTAAAAATATGTCAAATTTCTGTAATTTGACTAACAGAATGCGAAAACATATAATTACTCTATATGCACATAAAACCTAAGAAAGGAACGAAACTTATGAGAGTAGTAATTCAGGATAATTACGAAAAGATGTGCGTTTGGGCAGCAAATTATATCAAGATGCGTGTGGGGGAACACAACAATGGACCGGAGAAGGATCGTCCGTTTGTACTTGGACTTCCTACAGGATCCAGCCCAATCGGGGTTTACAAGGAACTGGTAAGAATGAATAAGGCAGGAGAGATCTCTTTTGCCAACGTAGTTACATTTAATATGGATGAGTACTTAGGGCTTCCTCGTGAGCACGACCAGTCCTACTGGTATTTCATGCATGACAATCTCTTCAATCATCTCGTGGACATGAAGCCTGAGAATATCAACATTCTTAACGGCATGACTGATGATCCGGTAAAAGAGTGTGAAGAGTACGAGAAGAAGATCGCATCCTACGGCGGTATCGATCTGTTCATGGGTGGTATCGGTGTAGATGGTCATATTGCTTTTAACGAGCCATATACAAGTCTTGCATCACGTACAGGAGTAAGAGATCTTACATCTGATACAAGAATTGTTAACTCAAGATTCTTTGGAAACAACCCTGAGGCAGTACCTGCACAGGCTCTCTCTGTTGGTGTTGGAACAGTAACAGATTCCAAGGAAGTTCTTATTCTTATAAACGGTCATAACAAAGCAAGAGCACTTGCAGCAACCGTAGAGGGTGCTGTCAGCTCAAAGTGGACCTGCAGTGCACTTCAGATGCATAACGGTGCTATCATAGCCTGCGATGAGCCGGCTTGTGGGGAACTTACTGTAGATACTTACAAGTATTTCCTCGATATAGAGAAGAAAGAGAGGCTGTAATTATGTACACTATTACAGATCTGTATGATCTCGATCATACACTTGCCGCAGACTATCTGCGTCAGTTCACTTATCCTTGGGAGGCTTTGAAGGGCATCAAGGATTTCATCCTTGAACTTGGACCAAAGCTCGGAGATGAGTATACAGAGGTTAAGGAGAATGTCTGGGTGCACAAGAGCGCTACAGTATTTGAGAGCGCATACCTTGGAAGTCCATGTATTATCGGACCTAACACCGAGGTCAGACACGGTGCATTTATCAGAGGATCAGCCCTTGTAGGTGCTGACTGCGTAGTAGGAAACAGCGTTGAGCTAAAGAACGTTATCCTCTTTGATCACGTTCAGACTCCTCACTACAACTATGTAGGTGACAGTATCCTCGGATACTATTCACACATGGGCGCAGGCTCCATCACTTCCAATGTAAAGAGTGACAAGAAGCTCGTTGTAGTTCACAACGGAACTGAGAATATCGAGACAGGCATGAAGAAATTCGGTGCTATGCTGGGTGACCACGTTGAGGTCGGCTGCAATTCAGTCTGCAACCCCGGTACCGTGATCGGCCGTAATTCCAACGTTTATCCGACTTCCTGCGTAAGGGGAGTTGTTCCTGAGAATTCTATTTATAAGAACAGTGGAGAGATCATCCACAAGGAGGACAGATAATGGGTAAATATTTCGGAACAGACGGCTTCAGGGGAGAGGCTAACAAGAACCTGACCTTTGAGCATGCAGTACAGATCGGTAGATATCTTGGCTGGTACTATGGTGCTAACCATGGCAAGAAGGCTAAGGTTGTTATCGGAAAAGACACAAGAAGAAGCAGCTACATGTTTGAGTACGCTCTTTGTACAGGTCTTATGGCCAGCGGAGCAGATGCTTATATCATGCACGTTACCACAACACCTTCAGTTGCTTACATCACAAGAGTTGATGATTTTGACTGTGGTATCATGATCAGTGCTTCTCACAATCCATTCTATGACAATGGTATCAAGCTCTTTAACGGCAATGGTGAGAAGATGGACGAGGAGACAATCCTTCGCGTTGAGGATTATATCGACGGCAAGATTGAGATTCCTGTTGCAGAAAGAGCAGATATCGGAAGAACAGTTGACTACGTTGCAGGTAGAAACCGCTATGTAGGATACCTTATTTCCAATTCCAAGTTCAGCTTCAAGGATAAGAAGGTCGGACTTGACTGTGCTAACGGTGCTTCATGGCAGGTTGCTAAGGCTGTATTTGATGCACTCGGAGCTAAGACTTTTGTTATAAACAATGAGCCTGACGGTCTTAATATCAATACAGATTGCGGATCAACTCATATCGAGCATCTGCAGAAGTTTGTTGTTGAGAAGGGCCTTGATGTCGGATTTGCTTTTGACGGCGATGCTGACAGATGCCTTGCAGTAGATGAGAAGGGTAATGTTATCACAGGTGATCACATCATCTACATCTACGGCCTTTACCTCAAGGAGAGAGGCGCTCTTGCAAACAACAAGGTTGTTACAACAGTAATGAGTAACTTTGGCCTTTACAAGGCTCTTGATAAGGTTGGTATCGAGTACGAGAAGACCAAGGTTGGTGACAAGTATGTTTACGAGAACATGGTTACATATGGTCACCGCGTAGGTGGAGAGCAGTCAGGACACATCATCTTCACCAAGTATGCAACCACCGGAGACGGAATTTTAACATCTCTTAAGCTCATGGAGGTTATGCTTGCAAAAGAGAAGCCTCTTAGCGCTCTTGCAGCTCCTGTTGTTTTCTATCCTCAGGTTCTTAAGAATGTAAGAGTAAAGAGTAAGCCTGATGCACAGAACGACCCTGATGTACAGAATGCAGTTGATGAAGTTGCTAAGGCCCTCGGCGATACAGGACGTATCCTTGTAAGAGAGTCAGGTACAGAGCCTGTTATTCGTGTAATGGTTGAGGCAGAGAGCGATGAAATCTGCGAAAAATATGTGGATCAGGTAATTGATGTGATCCAGAAGAAAGGTCATTTGGAGTAAATTTATATGTGTGGAATAGTAGGATATATAGGCCATAAGCAGGCAGGACCAATTCTGCTTGATGGACTTTCAAAACTTGAGTACAGAGGATATGATTCTGCCGGTATCGCAGTAAGAAACGGTGCAGATCAGGCAGTAGTCGTAAAGGCTGTAGGTAAACTGGAGAATCTCTCCAATAAAACTAACGGAGGATATGCACTTTCAGGTGAGTGTGGTATCGGTCATACCAGATGGGCTACCCACGGTGCACCAAGCCTTATCAATGCACATCCCCATGTGAGCGGAAACTGCACAGGTTCAGGTTCCGGAGAAGTAGAATCTGAGGTTGTAGGTGTTCACAACGGTATTATCGAGAATTTCCAGGAACTCAAGGAAAAGCTCATCAGACATAATTACAAGTTCTATTCAGATACTGACACAGAGGTTCTGATCAAGCTTGTGGATTACTACTACAAGAAATACAAGGTAGGCCCCATCGATGCTATCGCTAAGACTTTGGTAAGAGTACGTGGTTCCTACGCCCTTGAAGTTATGTTCAAGGATTATCCGGGTGAGATCTATGTCGCAAGACAGCAGTCACCTATGATCATCGGTGTTAAGGACGATGAGTCCTTTATCGCTTCCGACGTACCGGCCATCCTTAAGTATACAAGAGATGTTTATTACATCGACAACATGGAGATGGCACGTATCAGAGCCGGTGAGGTTACATTCTTTAACCTTGACGGTGATGAGGTTGAGAAGGACGTTACAACAGTAACCTTCTCTGCAGAAGCTGCTGAAAAAGGTGGATTTGAGCACTTCATGATGAAGGAGATCCACGAGCAGCCCAAGGCAGTTGCTGATACCATCGGTAAGTACGTAACAGACGGCAAGATCGATCTCTCCGAGGTTGGAATTACCGATGAAGAGGCAAAAGAGATTTCTCAGATCTATGTCATTGCCTGCGGATCCGCATGGCATGTTGGAATGGAGATGCAGTATATCATCGAGGAGCTTGCAGGAATTCCTGTAAGAGTTGAGCTTGCATCAGAGTTCAGATATCGTAAGATGCCTCTTGATAAGAACGCTCTGGCAGTTGTTATCTCACAGTCAGGAGAGACAGCTGATTCACTGGCAGCCCTTCGTCTTGCCAAGGAGAGCGGAATTAAGACTCTTGCAATTGTAAACGTAGTCGGATCATCCATCGCAAGAGAAGCAGATCATGTTATGTACACCCTTGCAGGCCCTGAGATCTCAGTTGCTACAACCAAGGCATACAGCTGTCAGCTTATCTGCGGATATCTCCTTACATTAAAGCTCGCTGAAGTAAGAGAGACTTTGGATGGCGATGATAAGCTTGCATATTACATAAAAGAGATCCAGAGCATCCCTGCCAAGATCGAGAAGATCCTTGACGAGAAAGAGCGTATCCAGTGGTTCTCTGCTAAGTACGCAAATGCTCATGATATCTTCTTTATCGGAAGAGGTATAGACTATGCTATATCACTTGAGGGAAGCCTTAAGATGAAAGAGATCAGCTATATCCATTCAGAGGCATATGCAGCAGGAGAGCTTAAACACGGAACCATCTCTCTTATCGAGGACGGAACTCTTGTTATCGGTGTTCTCACACAGCCATCACTTCTTGAGAAGACAATCTCCAACATGGCTGAGTGCAAGAGCCGTGGCGCATACCTTATGGGACTTACAACCTACGGAAGATACAATATTGAGGATCAGGTAGACTTTACTGTTTATATTCCTAAGGTTGATGAACACTTTGTGGGAAGTTTGGCAATCATTCCTTTGCAGCTGCTTGGTTACTACACCAGCGTTGCTAAGGGACTTGATGTTGATAAGCCAAGGAATCTGGCAAAGAGTGTAACTGTAGAATAAAAATAAGCCAAGTGAGTCAGTGGGGACGTTTCAGTTTGACTCATTTTGTCACGACAAAATGAGTCAAACTGAAACGTCCCCACTGACTCACTTGGCTTTATTTTCTACTTCAGCACAACAAAACTCTGTGGCTGCATATGCAGCGAAGCATCCTTAATCTCAGTTTCTCCGATCTCGAATACCTTTGTTGTATTCTTGGGAAGAGTGGCTGAGGTCTTTTTATCTGAAGGATTTATAGCAACTATCAGATCACCTCTCTTATACACGAACGGGAACTCATCCGCTTCCGCATAAATGATCTCAAACTCTGAATCCGCCTGAAGGTCTTTATACTCGTGGCGGAGCTTTGTAAGAGCCTTTACTGTGTTTAAGAGCGATGAAGGGTCTTTTTCCTGAGACTCTACTGTCGGAGCATCATCTGATGGGTCAACCGGGAGATAGAGCTTGTCGGAAGGGGCAGTAGAGAAGCCCTTGTTCTTGCCTTCGCTCCACTGCATGGGAGTTCTGGTACCGGTCCTGGTATAGCCGCCCTCCTTGGTTGGAAGCTCAAAATATCTCATACCAATTTCATCGCCGTAGTAGATAAACGGAACACCGGGAAGAGTCAGGAACATCGCATAGGCAATCTTAAGCTCGTCTATGCTAAGAGTCCTGCGCGGTCTTGGAGTGTCATGGTTGCAGGTGATAAAGCTGATATAGCCGTCCTTTCTGGTGGCATCGTATTTGGGCAGATAGTCGTTTAAGAACCTCATGATATCGCCGTGGCCATCCTTTTTAAGGAAGCTCTTATCGCCGCCATCGGTCTCATAGTCGCGAAGAAGAGTGTTGTAGCCGTTTCCGCGATGATCAAGGTAAAAGTCTGCATGAAAGCCGTACTTAAGGGCCTGCTTAGGATTACTCCACTCGGAGATGATGGCTGCCTCGGGATACTCGTTATCAAGCATTTCTCTGATGTTCTTCCAGATAGCGCCGGTTGCGGACTTGTTCTCGTCATCGTCTTTAACCAGAGAATCAGCCATGTCAACTCTGAAGCCATCACATCCCTTATCAAGCCAGAAGCGCATAACATCCTTCATGGCTTCCCTTGTGGCGATACATGCCGGATCATCGGGAGCCTTCTGCCACTCTTCAGTTCTTTTAAGAAAGCCGTAGTTAAGGGCAGGCTGGCACTTAAAGAAGTTGAGCATATAGCAGCCGTTTCTGTCAGCCTCTCCGCCTATATAAGGGTGTCCTGCGATTCCTTCGATCCAGCCGTTTGTCCAGATGTATCTGTCAGAGAATTCATTTCTCTCAGCCTTTTTGCTCTCCAAAAACCATTCATGCTCCTCGGAGGTGTGTCCGGGAACAAGGTCAAGCAGCACGTGGATGCCCTTTTCGTGGGCTATCTTAAAGAGATTGTAGAGATCCTCATTGCTGCCGTATCTCTCTGCAACCTTCTTATAGTCGCGAACATCATAGCCGGCATCCTTAAAAGGAGAATCGTAACAGGGGTTGATCCAAAGCGCATTGCAGCCAAGCTCTTTTACATAATCGAGCTTTTCAATGATACCGTTAAAATCTCCGATTCCGTCTCCGTTTGTATCCTTAAAGGACTGAGGATATATCTCATAAAATATTGCATCTTTTAACCAACCGGGCATTGGAATTACCTCCCCAAATTTTCTAAATTTTGATATATTATTATTAACAATAACACATAAAAGTTTTTCTTGCCAGAATATTCGGAAACGTTTCCGGAAAATGCGGGGAGATTCTGCAATGGTTGCAAAATACATCTATGCCAGTACTGAAATCCTTAGCGCAGTGCTTTCTTTTGTCGCTGCTGTTTATCTGTTTTTAACCAGTTCTTACATCAAAAAACAATACAGAGCTCTCGGGTCCATTGAGCTTTTGGTTGGTATTCTTCTGCTTTGTGATGGTGTTTCATGGTATTTCAACGGAACCCCGGGCAAGAGTGCTTATTATTTAAATATTTTTAGCAATTTCATGACTTTTTCTCTGATAGCGATTCTTCCTGTCCTGTACTGCCTGTATATTGTTCAATCCATGAGTGATGAGGGAAGAGGCAAGGGACTTTTGCGCGGGATTGTTGCTATTTCAACAGCAACGCTCCTGTTTCATGTTATCTCATACTTTAACAAATTTATATATTGGATAGATCCCATGACAAATCTGTACTCCAGAGGCCCCGGCTTTACCATCTGGTCAGTTCTGTTTTTTATACCTGTCCTTATTTCCGTAGTGTACGTTATTACTCACAGGCATCTTTTCAACAAAAGAAGGTTTACAGTAATAGTCATCTTTGCCGCCATTCCGACACTTACGGCCATAGTAAATCTTTTTATAGGAATGTCTCTTTCAAACTATGCAATCTGCGTCTGTGTGCTGATCATGTTCATGCAGGCTTTGCAGGACAATGTTCTGACCATGATCGAGCAGAGAGAGAAGATCAAAAGACAGGATGACGAGCTGGAAGATATGAGACAGAGAATAGCGCTTTCTCAGATAAAGCCTCATTTCCTCTACAATACGCTGAATTCGATCTATGTTCTGTGCGATGTTGATAAGGATAAGGCCAAGTATGTGGTCAACAATCTTGCGGATTACCTCCGTCAGAGCATCGGCTCTATCGAGAGCAAAGAGCCTATTCCTTTTGAAAAAGAGCTTGAACACACCAGGGTTTACCTTGACATCGAAAAGGTCAGATTCGATGGAAGATTCGATGTGGAATATAGAATAAATGCCACGAACTTCACCATACCGGCACTTACCGTCCAGCCCATGGCTGAAAATGCCATAAAGCACGGACTTTGCAAAAAGAAGAACGGAGAAAAAGGACTCCTTATCATCTCTTCCGATGACTGCGGAGATTATTTCAGGGTTTGCATAGAAGACAACGGAGCAGGCTTTGATGTAGACGAATACAACAAAATGGACAAGCTTCCCGGTGAACACATCGGTCTTCGCAACGTCAGAGACAGGATAAAAATCATGGAAAATGCCGACATGCTCATAAACTCTGAAGTTGGCAAAGGAACTAAAATTGAGATCAGAATTCCCAAAAATTGACTTGAAATTTTGGCCTCAAAAGTGTATGTTATATGTGTCTGTACAACTGGCGGATAAGTGGGTAACCACATGGGAGTACAGATAATAATTTTGAACAGTCGACCGCCTGGGCAACCGCTTTTAGTGGCATGCTCAGGCGGTTTTTTGTGTAGAGCACTTGGTGAGGTATTGTCGAGCCTAGTGCGAACCAGTCACGTGCACTTAACGAGGTATTTTCGAGTTTAGTGCAGCGGGACAAGGAGAAGGAGGACAAATGTTTAATCTCAAAGAAGAACTTAGCAGCACTACCTATCCGGGAAGGGGCATCATCCTTGGCACATCCGAGGATGGCAAGTATGCAGTTTGCGCATACTTCATTATGGGAAGAAGCGAGAACTCAAGAAACAGAGTATTCGTAGAGGATGGAGACGGAATCCGCACCCAGGCTTTCGATGAGTCCAAGATGGAGGACCCAAGCCTTATCATCTATGCACCTGTTCGTGTTCGCGGAACATCAACCATTGTTACAAACGGTGATCAGACAGATACAATTTACGAGCTTATGCAGGCTGGACAGAGCTTTGAGGAGTCACTCAGAACAAGAGAGTTCGAGCCCGATGCTCCTAACTACACACCCAGAATTTCAGGCATCATGAACGTTAAGGGCGGAAAATATGACTTTGCTCTTTCAATCCTTAAGAGTAACCACGGCGATCCGTCATCATGCCAGAGATTTACTTACACATACGAGAATCCCAAGGCCGGAGAGGGATACTTCATCCACACCTACCAGGGCGATGGCAATCCGCTTCCAAGCTTTGAGGGAGAACCTACACAGGTGAATATCTCAGGCGATATCAACAAGTTCACAGATGATGTTTGGACAGCACTTAACGCAGATAACAAGGTATCTCTTTTCACAAGATATATCGATATCGCAACAGGAGCAAAAGAGACAAGGATCTACAACAAGAACTTCAAGAAGGAGGAGAAATAAGATGAACGAGATTCAGTTAAAATACGGATGCAACCCTAACCAGAAGCCTTCACGTGTATATATGGAAAACGGCGCAGACCTTCCAATTGAGGTACTTAACGGTCGTCCCGGATACATCAACCTTCTTGATGCATTAAACGGCTGGCAGCTTGTTTCTGAGCTTAAGAAGGCAACAGGACTTCCTGCAGCTACATCTTTCAAGCATGTATCACCTGCCGGCGCAGCAGTAGGAACACCTCTTACAGATATCGAGAAGAAGATCTACTGGGTAGAGGATCTTGGAGAACTCAGCCCTCTTGCAAACGCTTACGCAAGAGCACGTGGCGCAGACAGAATGTCATCCTTTGGTGATTTCATTTCTCTTTCAGATGAGTGCGATGCTGATACAGCTCGTCTTGTTAAAAGAGAAGTTTCCGACGGTATCATTGCTCCCGGCTATACAGACGAGGCTCTTGAGATCTTAAAGGCTAAGAAGGGCGGAAACTACGCAGTTATCAAGGTTGACCCAAGTTATGTTCCCGAGGATATCGAGAAGAAGCAGGTTTTCGGTATCACCTTCGAGCAGGGTCACAACTTCATTGAGATAGACAACAAGATGTTTGAGAACATCGTTACAGATAACAAGGACCTTCCTGAGGCAGCACTCATCGACCTCAAGATTGCTCTTATCACCCTTAAGTACACACAGTCAAACTCTGTTTGCTACGTAAAGGGCGGAGCGGCCATCGGTATCGGAGCAGGACAGCAGTCCAGAATCCACTGCACAAGACTTGCAGGAAACAAGGCAGATAACTGGTTCCTTCGTCAGGCACCTCAGGTTCTGAATCTTCCTTTCCTTGATTCCATCAAGCGCCCTGACAGAGACAATTCCATCGATCTCTACATCGGCGAGGACTACATGGACGTACTTGCAGACGGCAAGTGGCAGAACATCTTCAAGGAGCAGCCACCTGTATTCACAGCTGAGGAAAAGAGAGCCTGGCTGAATAAAAATACAGATGTAGCTCTTGGCTCAGATGCGTTTTTCCCATTTGGAGATAACATCGAGAGAGCATTCAGAAGCGGTGTTAAATATGTTGCTCAGCCCGGAGGTTCAGTAAGAGACGACAATGTAATAGAAGCTGCTAACAGCCACGACATGGTTATGGCATTCACAGGCCTTCGTCTTTTCCACCACTAATATTTATAAATGTGTTAAAAATGGATTAAATAAACTCAAAAAACATGATTATATGCGCGCAATAACGTACAATTTATATGTACACCCCTTGGTTTGTTTTGTGAAAAGAAAGGATGCGCGCTATGAAAAAACTTTATAGTTTATCGCTGGCGCTGGTGATCATGCTAACTTGCATATTGTCAGGCTGCGGACAAAATAAAGAGATAGAAGCAGATACCACTGAAAGTGTCAGCTCTATCTCTTTATTAAATATCAAGAGTGAGGTCGCAAGCCAATTGGAGGCCCTTGCTCAGCAATATGAGAAGGATACGGGGGTAAAGGTCAATATAATGACTGTGCAGAGTGGTGTTGATGCGCAGGCTACCCTCAAAGGATATTATTTGTCAGATCAGATGCCTGATATTATAGCTTGCGAGTCTTCGGGATTTGGAAACTGGGAAGGCCTTCTCGTAGATATGAGCGATCAGGCGTGGGCATCAAGAACCGATGCTGCTTATAAAGATTCGACATACGGAACTTTAGGATTTCCATATACAACAGAGGCTATTGGACTTGCTTATAATAAAGACATTCTTACAAAAGCCGGTGTAGATCCGGCTTCAATAACAGGTCCTGACGCCATGAAAAAAGCCTTTGAGACTATCGATGCTAAAAAAGAACAGCTTGGTCTTAAGGCAGTGATCGGCTATTCTGCTGAGCCGGAAAATCTTGGATGGTCAGCAGGTAACCACCTGACAGGAGCTTATATCGATTCGGGCCTTTCAAGATCGGATACTACCTATATTGACCTGATGTCTAATGGCGGCGGTGTGGATGAAAATCGTCTTACGCACTACGCAGAGATGATAGGTCTTTTCAATGAGTACTCAGATCCGGATCTTCTTGTAAGCGGAACATATGATGATCAGGTGGCTGGGTTTGCTGCTGGTAAATATGCATTTGTTACTCAGGGTTCCTGGATAGGAGCAACTCTTTCAGGTTCAGATGACTATGCTAAGGCAGGAAGCTTTGAAGTGGGTATGGTGCCATATGCATTTGAAGATGGGATGGATACAATTCTTACAAGCGCACCCAACTGGTGGGCGGTACCAAAGGAAGGCAATGTTGATGCGGCTTTGGCGTTCCTTCAGTGGTGCTCTGAGGATAGCGCACAGCAGATACTGGTTGAACAAGCCGGTTTCGTAAGTCCCTTTGTAGACTGTAAATATGTGGCTTCCGATCCGTTTGCTCCTGTAATTTCAAGTTACATTTCATCGGGAAAGACCTCCAGCTGGCATTGGATGGAAATGACTGAGGGTCTGGGGCAGAAGGGATTGTCGTTTGTGTATCAGAAATTTGCAAAGGGTGAACTTGATGTATCCGGCTTTGTAAAAGAGTTCAAGAAAGTTGCCACAGAATGGTATTCGAAATTATAAGGAGGGGAGCATGAGAGAAGAAAAAATCAAAGTGAAAAAAATCAATTCTATTATGTTCCAGATAGCAGTTGCAAATGTGGCCATTTTGATCGCTTTTGTCATTGTAATGTCCTTTGTCATGTCATCGATGGATACCTCTACAAGCAGCAGTATCTCAATGTTTAAAACCATGATGACACTTACACAGCATGAAGCTATGCTTAAGAACGACGTCATGTCTTTGTATGACCAGACAACCGGTTATGTGGCTGCCTCTGCTGATGAGACCAAACAGGCATTACTGCCGCAGATAAATGCTGTTAAGGCTACCATTGAAGAAGATATATCTGCACTGGAAAATGACTTCCAGACAATTGGGAATGAAAAGGCAATTGCCCAGATGAGTGAGATCAGAGGGCAATATCAGAGAATGAGTAAGTTTATAGATTCTTCCATGACTAAGTGTGATTCGGGAGACAAGGATTCTGCTTATTCCATTCTTTTTGATAAAGCCGAGATTCAAAAGGTTGCTATTTTCCACTCCACAAATATTCTTGATGAGGCAATAAATGAGTCTGCATCAGCTACGACTCAGAAGATGCAGGCACTGTTTAATTCCGGACAGGTGACGGCTGCCATCGGCATTATTGTAATTATAGCGCTGATCATTTTCAGCTTCCTTATCAGCTACAAGAATATTGTTAAGAAGATCAGAAGCATCTCGGATGAAGTTAATGTCATTATTTCAAACATTGAAGAAGGCAGAGGTGATCTTACAGCCAGGATAAGGACTAAAGCCAGATCAGAGCTTTTGTATATAACTACGGGTGTCAACCACTTTATAGAGACTCTCCAGGGAATCATGAAAGATGTAAAGGACGGATCGATAGTTCTGACAGAATCTTCGGAGGAAGTGGTGTCACAGCTTCGTGTCGCAGATGATAACGTGACCAATACTTCAGCTGCTCTTGAAGAGCTTTCCGCAAGCATGGAAACCGTATCAGGAAACGTTTCGCATATCAATGAATCAGTTGAGAGCGTTAAGAATGCTGCACAGGAAATTGCTGATCAGGCAACGGAAGGTACCAGGACAGCGGGAGATATCAAGGCTGAGGCCGATGAACTTAAGGCCAGAGTGATCAAGAAAAAGGCAGAAGCAGGAGAACAGGTGGAAAACCTCTCCGCAACGCTTATGGAATCGGTGCATGAGTCCGAAAAGGTTGCGCAGATCAATGAGCTTACAAAGGTTATCCTTGATATTGCAGGCCAGACAAATCTACTTGCACTCAATGCTTCAATTGAGGCTGCAAGAGCCGGAGAAGCAGGAAAGGGATTCTCGGTTGTTGCAACCGAAATCAGTGCTCTTGCCGATAACAGCAGGCAGACAGCCGGAAATATCCAGGTTATCAGTAACGAAGTTACCGAAGCGGTTAATAATCTGGCCAAGAATGCTCAGGCAGTACTTGATTACATCAACGGTCAGGTTATAAGTGACTATGATGAGTTTGTTGCTACAGGAGAAAAGTACGAGCATACAGCGGATATTATGGAAGAAATGCTTGGAAGCTTCAATAACAAAGCTGAAAACCTTAATGATATAATGACTGAGATGGTTGAGTCTGTTCAGCTCATCAGTACTTCCGTTGTGGAGAGTTCGCAAGCAATTTCGCAGTCGGCTGAGAGCTCTCAGGAAATTGTAGGTGGTATCAAGAAGATTACAGAAGCTATTGATAAGAATAATGAGGTTACAGAGCAGCTTAGCGATACTACGCAGAAATTCGTAACGCTTTAACCTGCAGAAGAAACATAAAAGCTCTCATTGGAGTGATTCCGATGGGAGCTTTTTATTTGTTTATATTAAGTTCTGGTCGTAGATGGCTCTTTGTCCGCCTACGTATTTGGGCCTGTGACGTGCGCAAATAATGGGGGCTTCACCAATCTTGCGAAGTGATATTCTCATGGGAACTGCAACTGCGTGCATGTGCATTCCTATCATGGTTCCGCCTATGTCTATTCCTGCATCGGCTCTGCCACCGATATCTTCTACAAGTACCGGATCATCGAATCTCTCATAGCATACGGTCCCGAAGGCTCCGCCTGCGTGATTGGGCTGTGGTATTGCATTTACCTGCTCAAATCCGTATTTGTCCATACAGGCTCTTTCTACTACAAGGGCTCTGTTTAAATGCTCACAGCACTGAGCTGCTGCAAATATGCCTCTGTCCTTGAGAACAGGGATGATACCATCAAATACTGCATTTGCGGAATCGAGGTTTGTGGCTGTGCCGATTTGATCTCCGAGGATCTCGCTGGAGGAACAGCCGATTACGAAAATGGAACCCTCCCGTAGCCTGGCACTCTCCAAAATCTCTGTTATTGCCTGCCTTGCCTGGGCCTTTACTTCTGAATAATTCATTTATATCGCCTGCCTTTGATAATGTTCTATAGTTAAGCAAGTTCCATCTTCTTAAAGATCTTAAGAAGACCAGCCTTGTAGCACAGAAGAAGTGAACCGATAACGCCGATGAGGGCCTGAGCGATCTCGTAAGGGAGCTTCATCATAGCGTATTCAAATGTGCTGTAGACAAAGGTCTTGCCTAGCGTATACCCAACTACCATTATAACAGCACCAACAAGAGTGGCAACAAGGGATTTGGCAAAAGACTCTTTTCCCTTATGAACCATATAGGAAATGGTAGCTGCCTGAAGTCCGTGTACAACCAGTGAAACAAACATCGGAAGCGGATAGAAGATCATATCCCCAAGAAACGATCCAACGCCGCCGACAATGAAAGCTGCCAGAGGATCAAGAAGGATGGACGCAGTGCATATGATCAGATCGCACAGATACAGATGCCCTCCCGGAACTGTGATGCCAAAGCTTGACATTGCAATGTTAAGTGCCATAAATATGGCGGTCACGGTCAGCCATCTGACCTTGTTCACCTCTTTTAGCGTTACTTTTTCTGAAACTGTCTTCCCCATGATGATTTTTCCTCCCGAATAGTAGTATTTTTCCGTCTTGACTAACAAACTTCAATCAATATATCATCAAACTGATAGTATTAAAAATATCAAAAACGGATTATTTTATATAACCAGATTTTGGGAGAAATTATGGAAAAGGAAAAACGCTATCTGAGAATCTATGAACAGGTTAAGGAAGACATAATAAAAGGCACGTATCCTGTGGGCACGAAGCTCCCCTCAAAGCGCGTAATGGCTGATGCAATGGGCATGAGCGTCATTACCGTTGAGCATGCCTATGAGCTTCTTTCGGATGAAGGGTACATTGTTCCAAAGCAGAAGAGCGGATACTATGTCTCTTTTGATGACAGCGACATATATACGGGGGTGGAAAGTGTTGCGCCTATTGCGCCAAGACGCCGCGAACCGGCTCCGGAACAAAGTGTTAGCAATGAGCCCGTTTTTTCGTACTCAATTTATGCTAAAACAGTAAGGAAGGTTCTCGCAGAGTTTGAGGAGTATCTGATGCAGAAATCTCCCAAGAACGGGATGTTTGAGCTAAGAAGTGCCATTGCCTGGTATCTTCTGCGGTCCAGAAGACTTAAGGTCTCTCCTGATCAGATAATAATAGGCGCAGGAGCGGAGTACCTCTACGGCCTTATTGTCCAGACCTTCGGAAGGGATGTGCTCTATGGCGTTGAGAGTCCGTCCTATCAGAAGATTGCCAAGGTATATTCTGCAGGCGGAGCAAGGCTTAAGATGCTGCGGCTTGGAAACGACGGAATAGAGAGCGATGAGCTCTGGAACAGCAATGTACAGATACTTCACATAACCCCTTACAGGAGCTTCCCCAGTGGAGTTACGGCATCTGCTTCCAAGAAGAGGGAGTACCTCAGATGGAGCAGGAAGAACGGCGGATACATCATAGAAGATGACTTTGAGTCAGAGTTTACTCCCAGCCGTAAGCCTGAAGAAACCATATTTTCCCTGGATGAGGAGGGGCGAGTTATTTACGTCAACACCTTTACCAGGACTATTGGGAGCTATGCAAGGTGTGCATATATGGTGCTACCGGAGAATCTGATCGGCGAGTTTGCTGATAAGACCGGGTTTTACGAGTGCCCTGTGCCGACACTTGACCAGCTTGTCATTGCCAGCCTTATCGACAGCGGAGACTTTGAAAGACACATTAACAAAGTGAGGAGATATAACCGTAATAAATGATTTGAAGTACAGAAATATGCTATAATTGAATAACAAGTCGCATACACATGCCGAAGGTGATCAATGGAAAAGTACGATAATATCGATGAGCTCACCGGGCTCTATAATCTGAACGGAATCTTAAGTCACTTGCAGGGCCATGAAACAAGAGCTGCTGAAGGCAGCATTGTTATCATTTATTTGAATGTTATGAATTTCAAATCCTTCAACCAGAGATACGGATTTGTTGGAGGTAATGAATTCCTAAGAGGTCTTGCAGGGGAGATAAAAGGTCTTTTCCCCGAGGAACTGATTGCCAGAACGGCAGGTGATCAGTTTATTATTCTTGCAAATTCCCTTGATGAAAAAGAAATAACGGACAGGCTTACCATGCTTTCAGAAGCTTCTGCAAGGCATGACAAGGGGCTTCGCCTTCATATCAAGGCCGGAATCTATCAGCAGACAGGAGATGAGACAGACCCTGTTATCATGGTCGACAGAGCCAAGATTGCCTGTGATGATATCATCAGGGTCTATGACAAGAGCATAAACTTCTATGACGAAGCTCTTAGCAAGAAGAATGAGCTAAGGCAATATGTTATTGATAATTTTGAGAGTGCGTTTAAGAACAGATATTTCAAGGTTTACTACCAGAAGGAAGTCAGAGCTCTGACCGGCAAGGTATGCGGGTATGAGGCTCTTGCCAGATGGCAGGACCCGGTTATAGGAATTATTTCACCTCTGGTTTTTATAGAGGTTTTAGAGGATGTTCATCTGATACACAAGCTTGATCTGTGCATAATTGACATGGTTTGTAAGGATTTAAGAGATGATATCAACAGCGGATATGCCGTTGAACCTGTTTCTGTAAACCTCTCCCAGCTTGACTTTGAGCTGTGTGACATCATGGCAGAGATTGATAAGTGCAGGGACAGGTATGACATTCCGGTTGAACTTCTGCATATCGAGGTTACTGAGAGTGCCCTTACCACCGGAGCAGATTTCCTTGATCAGCAGATCAAGAAGTTCAGGCAGGCCGGATATGAGATCTGGATGGACGACTTTGGCTCCGGCTACAGTTCTTTGAACAACCTTAAGACCTTTGATATAGATGTGCTCAAGATCGATATGGATTTTCTGCGCACCTTTGATACCAATAAAAAGACACCGGTTATCCTTGCCATGATCGTAAATATGGCTAAGGAGCTTGGAATCCACACTCTGGCTGAGGGAGTTGAGACTAAGGAGCAGTACGAGTTCCTTCGCAGAATAGGCTGTGAGAAGCTCCAGGGGTACTTATTCGGTAAGCCTACGCCTGTAGATGATTTTAACAGAGCGGTGGATTGCAGCTTTGATGTGTGTGAGGACTTTTCTCTTGCGTCCTACTATGACAGGATCGGAGAGGTCAATTTCCTTGGAAATACGCCACTTAGAGACAAGAGCTTTGAGATATTTAATAACCTGCCTCTTGCTATTATTGAGCTTCAGGATGATATAGCGCAGTGTATCTATGCCAACAGAGCGTATCTTGATTACCTGAGTTCACTCGGCTTTGCGTCTTTATCAGAAGCCAACAGCATATACGGAACTACAAATCACCCGGATATTGTTGAGTTTACAGCATGCTTAAAGCGTGCACAGGTAAGCCCGGACCACAGGGCATATGCTGATATAGTAACTAATGGCAACACCGTCAATCACAAGATTAGATTCCTGTTCGACAGCGGAAATCGTCAGGCTTTTGCAGTTGTGTCAAGAAACACCTCTATTCATGAGGAAAGTGACACGGCAGAGAGTCTTCGTGTTGCCATGGCACACGTATTTAACCAGTACTTCAGAGTTGACTTTTTTGATGAGGACGGCACTGTTGACAATATCTTCCTGAACGCAGATCAGAAGTCGGTTTCTGATTATACAAGAGATGCTAAAGAGGCAGTAAGACTGTACTCTGAAATGTATATATATCCTGAGGATAAGGAACGTTTCAAGAAATTCTATGATATTACTACAGTCCGAGACAGGATAGAAAACACAAAAAGTGCATATGTTGTTGATTATTATCGCTCTGCAACACCGGGAGATAACGGAAGAATGCAGATGTATATGATACTTCCGTTTTATTATAATGGCAAATGGAAGTTTATTTCTCTCTGCAGATATGCAGATGAGATTAGGGATGATGATTTAAAATGATTGGATGATAGTTTATGTTGAGGTTTTGTTTTGGGGCTTCCGGCGCGGGGAAGAGCACCGGTTTATACAGAGAAATAATAGAAAGAAGCAATAAGGAGCCGGGCACTGATTTTCTTATCATTGTGCCGGACCAGTTCACGATGCAGACCCAGAAGGATGTAGTTAAACTGCATCCCGAGAGGGCCATCATGAACATAGATGTACTGAGCTTTGGCAGACTCTCCCACAGAGTTTTCGAGGAGACGGGCCATGGCTCTTTTTCTGTGCTCGATGATGTGGGTAAGAGCCTGGTACTGAGGCACGTTTCGGACATGCTCGGAGACAAGCTCCTGGTTATCGGCAGAAACATGCATAAGAGCGGATATCTGGATGAGGTCAAATCCACGATTTCCGAGTTCATGATGTACGGAATCGATGATAAGGCACTTTCCGTCCTTGAGGAAAAGAGCCTTAAAAAAGGCGCATTAAATGCTAAGCTGAAGGACCTCAGGCTCCTCTATAAGAGCTTTCTTGAGTACATAGACGGAAGGTTTATCACTGCAGAAGAAACCCTTGATATCCTGTGCAAGGCACTTCCTGAGTCTGCTCTTATAAGAGACAGCGTAATTGTCTTTGACGGCTTTACAGGCTTTACACCTATTCAGTACAGGGTCATCAAAGAGCTTTTGTCCCTGTGCAGGGAAGTGGTCTTTTCCGTGACCATAAGTCCGGATGAGGACCCTTATGCAGATGATTATAAGGAGCAGGAGCTCTTTATGCTGAGCAAAAAGACCGTTCGAGACCTCGAGAGGCTTGAATTTGAGGTACAGAAGGAGAAAGGCTCAAATATACCTGATTTTGAGACATATAGGAAACTTAGACACAGTGAAGTGACAGATATCTTTTACCGCGAGGAGCCTGTAGCAAGGCTTAAGAATAATGCACCACTGGCATTTCTTGAGAAAGCTCTTTTCCGCTATAATCCCGAGAAATTTACCGGGGAGAATGATTCGATATTCCTCTATCAGACCACGACTCCTTCTGAAGAAATACGCCAGACCATGATCAAGATTGCCGATCTTGTGAGGGATGAGGGCTATGCGTACAGGGATATTGCGCTTGTGTGCGGATCGCTTGATACTTACGGGGATATTATCACTAGGCAGGCTCAGAAGTTTGGAATTCCGGTTTATGTGGATACAAACGTCTCGCTGATGCTCAATCCCTTTATTGAATATATAACCAGTGCCCTGAATATCGTCATTTCAGGATACAGGTACGAGGACGTTTTCCATTACATGAGAAGTGGTATGACCGGATTTGATGCCGGGGATACGGATCTTTTGGAGAACTATGTAAGAGCCCTTGGAATTAAGGGCAGGAAGCAGTGGGAAGACAGGTTCCTTCGCAGAATGCCAAGGAAGTTTAAATCAAGAAAGCAGGACCTTGAGCAGAAGGACCAGATGCTCCTTGAGAAGCTCGATTTAATGAGGGAGAAGATAAGCAGCGACTTAAAGCCGTTATTCGATGCTAAGGGCGGAACGGTAAAGGAGATCACTGATGCCCTTATAAGTGTCGTAGAGGCCGGAAATTTAAAAGAAAAGCTTGAGGAGTACAGAAATACCTTTGAGGAAAATGGAGACCTGAAAAAGGCCAAAGAATACGATCAGATATATACAAGGGTAATGCTGCTTCTGGAGCAGATGAATGCTCTTATAGGTGATGAGAAGCTTGATATGGCTGAGTACAAGGATGTGCTAAGCGCAGGCTTTGGTGAGATATCAGTTGGTACGATACCACAGGACGTTGACAGGATCATTGTCGGAGATATTGAGAGGACAAGACTTAAAGAGGTTCGCATCCTGTTCTTCGTGGGAGTCAACGACGGCAATATCCCGTCAAACGCAGGAAGCGGTGGAATTCTGTCTGACATAGACAGGCAGTTCTTGCAGGATCTTGGCACGGATATTGAGTTTGCACCATCGCCAAGGCAACAGATGTATATTCAAAGGCTCTATTTGTATATGAACCTGACTAAGCCTACGGATAAGTTGTTCTTGTCCTTTTCAGAGCTTGGTAATGACGGAAAGAGCTTAAGACAGGCATATCTTATTCCTAAGCTCAGACAGATGTTTGAGAACCTTGAAATAGAAAGGCCCATGGAGAATGGTTTTGAAGCTCAGATGGTCAGCATAGATGACGGAATGGATGCTTATTCAGAGCTTGTCAGGGAATATGCTTCAGGAAGGCTATCAAGTCTGCAGGAGAGGGAGATGTTTACCCTGAGGAAGGTGCTGTCTGAGAACAAGGACAACAAACTCGTTGAGAAGCTGACTGAGGCTGCGTTTATTCACTATGAGTCTGTACCTATTGCCAAGGCTGTGGCTCTGGCTCTCTATGGAGCAACTCTGGAGAACAGTGTCAGCAGGCTTGAGAAGTATGCAAGCTGCGCCTATGCACACTTTTTGCAGTACGGACTTACTTTAAATGACAGGCAGGAGTACAGTTTCGAGGCTTCTGACCTTGGAAACGTGTACCATCAGGTACTTGAGAAGTATACCGGAGAAATAATAACAAAAGGTATTGATTGGAGAGAGCTCTCCAAGGAAAAATCTGACGAAATATTAAATCGTGCTTTAACAGAATGCGTAGATGCGTACGGCGATACCATTTTAAGGAGCAGCGCCAAGAATCAGCATATGATAGAGCGCATCAGGAAGATCCTTACAAGAACCGTAGATACGCTTAAATACCAGATTGCAAGCAGTTTGTTCAATCCTGCATATGTTGAGATGAGTTTTCAGGAGGCAGGAAGCCTTGATGAAATTAATGTGGCTCTCTCAGAAGATGAAAAGAAAAACATAACAGAGAAAATGAAACTTAAGGGAAAGATTGACCGAGTTGATCTATGCAGTGAAGGTGATCAAATCTATGTGAAGGTAATGGACTTTAAGTCCAGCGAGCACAAGTTTAACCTGGCTTACCTCTACTACGGCCTTCAGCTTCAGCTTGTTATGTATATGAATGTTGCAGTCGCAAGTGAGAAGAAAAAACATCCGGACAAAGATGTTATTCCTGCAGCGATCTTGTACTATCACGTGGAAGATCCCATGATTGAGGGAAAAGCGGATACAGTAACAGATGATATCAATAAAGAGATAATTTCAGAGCTGAAAATGACCGGACTGGTTAATGATAATACGGACATTATCAGGAAGCTGGATACCGGCTTTGCAACTAAGTCTGACATCATTCCGGTGGAACTTAAGAAGGACGGAACTCCAAGTGCAAGATCTCAGACAGCAAGTTCAGATGAGTATGAAGCTATCTCGGGCTTTGTTAACGAGAAGGTCAAGGAGTTTGGAAGGAATATCTTAAACGGTGATATTTCCGTCAATCCTTATGGAGATACCAAAATGCAGTCCTGTACTTACTGCGATTACAAGCATATCTGTGGATTTGATGAGCGCATAAGCGGTTATAGGAAGAGAAAGCTTGATATAACTTCAGACGAAGCAATGATGCGCATAATGAATGGGAATTAAGATTTATGGGAGTGGAATTTACAAAAGAACAACAGGCAGTCATAGACGCAAGAGACTGCAACATACTGGTATCAGCAGCAGCCGGATCGGGTAAGACGGCTGTACTTGTTGAGCGCATTATCGGCATGGTTCTGGCAGGCCTTGATGTCGATCATCTTCTGGTGGTTACCTTCACCAAGGCAGCAGCTGCCCAGATGAAGGAGAAGATCACCGCAGCCATACAGGAGAAGCTGGCACAAGACCCTGACAACGAGCATCTTCAGAAGCAGGAGACACTGATACATAACGCTCAGATAACAACAATTGACTCTTTCTGCCAATACGTTATAAGGAACAACTTTAACACCATTGGGCTTGATCCGTCTTTTAGAGTTGCGGATGAGGGAGAGCTTAAGCTCTTACAGGAAGAAGTCATGAGCAGCATGATAGAGGAGGAATATGAGGCTGCCAAACAGGCCTCGGACAGCGACTTCATATTTTTCATGGATTATTTCAGTCAGGGCAGCAGAGATGAAAGGGCCGTGGAGTTTATTAATGATCTCTTTAAGTTTTCTGTCAGTTGCGCATGGCCTGAGGAATGGATCAGGGAGAGGGCGTCTGATTACGAACTTTCAGACGAAGCCTTCGACGAACTTCCCTGGGTAAAAGAGTGCATGCGTTATGCAAAGAATACCCTTAAGGAGTGTGCTGATAAGATAGACAGAGCCGACAGGATTTGCCTTGAGCCCGACGGGCCATACATGTACGGAGATCAGCTTGAAGCTGAAAAAGACAGTATTTATGCAGCTTTGCGATATGATACCTACGATGCCCTGTTTGACGGCCTTCGCGGGATTACATTCGATAGATTGTCGACAAAAAGGGACCCTTCGGTGAATGCCGATAAGAGGGAGTTAGCTAAGGACCTTCGCGGAGATGTTAAAGACAGAATAGGGAAGCTCATCACAGATTACTTTGCTCTTCCTTCCGAGGCGGTTCTTGCAAACATGCAGCTGTGTGACAGGGCAGTCAAGGAACTGTGCAGGCTTACATTGGAATTTAAATCCAGATTTGATGAACTCAAAAGAGAGAGACAGATCATAGATTTCTCCGACATGGAGCACTTTGCCCTGCAGATTTTGGTGGATCCGGATACCAAAGAGCCCACTTTAGTTGCACTTGAGTACAGGGACTACTACAAAGAGGTTCTTATCGATGAGTACCAGGACTCAAACAATGTCCAGGAGATGATCCTTAAGGCAATTTCCGGAGAAGAGGCAGCTGGTAGCGAGAGGTTCATGGTTGGAGATGTCAAGCAGAGCATCTACAAGTTCAGACTTGCAAGACCTGAGATCTTCATGGAGAAATTCAGAAGTTACGACCGCGATGAAAAAGCCTCTGACAGAAGGATCGACCTTCACAAGAACTTCAGAAGCAGAAGCGAAGTTCTGGATATAACTAACTATATCTTTAAGAGGCTGATGGCAGAAGACCTCGGCGGCGTTGAATATGATGAAGATGCCAGACTGGTTCGCGGAAGAGATTTCGAGGAGCCTTGTTTTGACGTAACACCTGAGATGATATTTATCGACGGAGCAGATACCCTTGATGAAGATTCGCCGGACGAAGAGGGCATCAGGGATATGTCTTCCAAGGAGAAGGAAGCTCTTTTAATAGCCGAGAGAATAAATAAGCTAAGGGAAGAGAACACTGCTCTTATGTTTAAGGACATAGTAATCCTTTTAAGAGCTCCTTCAGGTTGGGATGAAACCTTTAAAGATGTCCTGGAAAGCCAGGGGATTCCCACATATATCGATTCCAAGAGCGGATATCTGGATGCCTCGGAAGTGGCTATTTTGCTGGACTTCCTCAGCGTTATCGATAACCCCAGGCAGGATGTGCCACTGACAGCTGTCATGCACTCATCCATTGGCGGTTTTAGTGATGAGGAGCTTGCTCTTATCCGCATAGCGATGAATAAAGGTGAAGAGCTATTAAGGGGAGAGACGCTCTATGACGGACTTATCAGTGACCTTGAGCTTTCAGATGACCTTGCGGCCAAGATTAAGGCGTTTACGGATACACTTGAGCAGTACAGGCGCATGTCCACTTACACGCCTGTTCATGAGCTTTTGCAGATCATAATTGATGATACGGATTATGAACAGATAGTGACGGCAATGCCCGGCGGAACCCAGAGAAGAGCCAATGTTGAGATGCTTCTTAACAAGGCAGCAGACTTTGAGAAGACCAGCTTTAGAGGACTTTTCCACTTTGTACGATACATAGAGCACATCAAGGTTGTTCAGGTGGACTACGGCGAGGCTGGAACCATTGACGAGAACTCGGATGTTGTGCGCATCATGAGCATACATAAGAGTAAGGGATTAGAGTTCCCGGTTGTCTTTGTGGCAGGCCTTAGTAAGGACTTTGACAAAAGAGATACCTATGGCGATCTCATAATCGACATGGATCTGGGCATAGGTGTAAAGAGCATAAATACTGACCTTCGTGTTAAGTACGACACATTAAAGCGCAGGATCATAGCCGGCAAGATAGGAACAGATAACCTTGGTGAGGAGATAAGAGTGCTCTACGTTGCCCTTACAAGAGCCAAGGAGAAGCTCATAATGACCTCCTACGTCAAGAATCTTGCAGGAACTCTGGAATCACAGCTAAAAGACTTATCAGTGCTGGGAGCTGCAGATGAGGCGCTTCCATATTCCATGAGAGTAGGCGCGGGTAATTATCTCTCCATGGTACTTCCATCACTCATGCTTCATCCCTCAATGGGAGGACTTCTTGATAAGTATGAGCTGCCAAGACAGGACTATGACGCGCTTTTGGAAGGCGTGGGTGAAGCGCCGGTGCTTAAGATTAGCTCCGTGGGAGATAAGGATCTTCTTGACGGTATCAGAGCCGGAGCTTTTAAGGCAACTATGCGCAGACAGGCTTTGGAAAATGGCGGAAACATTGATGAAGAGCTTCTTGAGAGCCTTAAGGCGAAATTCTTTGCAAAGTACCCTCACGCTTATCTGAAAGGTCTTTTCACCAAGACCACTGTATCTGAGCTCAAAAAGAAGGCCATGGTGGATGAGGATGAGTTTGGGGTGGTTCCTGCTCCATATGCTGCAGATGAGGAGCCTAAGGGCACTCTTACCGGCGCAGAGCGCGGAAGTGCCTACCACAGGGTTATGGAGCTTTTGGATAGTGATGCATTTGCGGATACATCTGCAGAGGGCCTTGGAGACTGGATTGCGAAAGCGGCGCAGAAAGGCCTGATACCTGATGAGTACTGTGAGGTGGTAAAACCGGAGGATATAAGGACATATCTTTTAACGGACCTTGGAACTCGCATGGGAGCAGCATTTGGCAGAGGCGAGCTCATGCGTGAGAAACCTTTCATGATGGGGATTTCGGCAAAAGAGCTTGATCCGGGATTTCCGGAAGATGAGATGGTGCTGGTTCAGGGAATTGTGGATGCCTGGTTTATAGAGGACGGCGAGATAGTGCTTCTTGACTACAAGACCGATAAGGTCAGGGATGGCAAGGCACTGGTGGACAGATATGCTGTTCAGCTTGAGCTTTATAAGAGGGCTCTGGAAGCCGCCACAAGAAAAAAGGTAAAGGAAGTATATATCTACTCCTTTACCCTTGAAAGCGTCATAAGGCTGGATTAAAGCAGAGTATAGCCAAGAGCCACTGCATTGGCTGCTATGTGCACCACCAGAGGGATGCTCAGGGTCCTATGCCTGTAATAGCTGTAGGTGATGATAAGCCCCATCAAAAAGCCGTATAGGGCCTGTACGGGGTGAAGATGATAAATGCCAAACAGGGCTGCTGTCAGGATAATTGCGATGGCAGCTCTTTTTATGTGTCTGTTCAGGAAGTTAAAGAGAAAGAACCTGAACAGTATCTCTTCCACCAATGGAGTGGCAAAGCAGTACACCATGATCAGTATGGCAGTCTCGCTTGATATGCTTAAGAGGCGGCTCTCCGGCTCCTGAAAGGACTCAAGGCTTGTAAGGCCTGTGGCATTAAATATAAGAGTCAGTGCAAGGGCTGACAGAGCGCCGATAAGGGCCCATATGGCATGGAGTTTTATTTGATTTAAGGTAAATGCTCTGTTATTCATAAAAAGCTATTGACAATCCTTGGGCATAATAGTTTAATTGACTTGAATTAAAAATAAACCGCTAGGGGAGCTATGCTGAGAGTGCTCGTGCAATGCACGACTAACCCTTATCACCTGACCCGGATAATACCGGCGTAGGGAAGCAACGATAACTCATAGACGTCAGAGTACATTATACTGTGCTTTTAATGTTTATGGAATATCAACGTCAGGAAACCTCCCAAGATAACGGTCATATAAAGGGAGGATTTTTTTATGAGTTTATTTCTTGAAAAGGTCGTTGAAGACGGCTACACATCTTACAACATCACAACAGGTGGATATATCCTGGTGGTTGTTCTTGCAATCCTTGCATTTTTGGGTATCAGCTACTTTGTAAATGCTGATGGCAAAGGAAAGCTCAGCGTTAAGCAGCTCACAGTATCAGCTCTTTGCCTTGCTCTTGCATTTGTTTTGTCAAACGTTAAGCTCTTTAAGCTTCCTATGGGCGGATCAGTTACAGTATTCAGCATGTTCTTTATCACTTATATCGGATATCTCTACGGACCCAGAGTAAGCCTTGCATCAGCATTTGCTTACGGACTTCTTCAGATGATCGTTGATCCTTATATCATCAGTGTTCCTCAGCTTCTGTGCGACTATGTGCTTGCTTTCACAGCTCTCGGTCTTGCAGGATTCTTCCACAACACTAAGTTTGGAATGTACAAGGGATACCTGGTTGGTGTATTCGGAAGATTTGTATTTGCAGTGCTCTCCGGAGTTGTATTCTTTGCAGACTATACACCTGAGGGAATGTCACCGATTGGCTATTCAGTAGCTTACAATGGAAGCTACCTTGCAGCTGAGGCGGTTCTTACTATTGTAGTTCTCTGCATTCCTGCAGTAAGAGTTGCTCTCAACAGAATTAAAAATGAGGCTCTTGAAAAGGGCGTAGTAAAAACTGCTCAGGCAGTATAAATAAGTCAAAAAAAGCCCGGCACATCGAAAGTGCCGGGCTTTTATTATCTTACAGTATCTGAATTCCGTTCCTGGTAGCTTCTTCAACCATATCCTCAGGCCAGATAGAGCACTGAACCTCTCCAATATGAGCTTTTCTTAAGAAGAACATACAAATTCTTGACTGACCGATTCCACCGCCGATGGTGTAAGGCAGCTCTTTGTCCAAAATTGCTTTCTGGAAAGGAAGCTCTGCTCGTTCGGTGCATCCAGCCTTCTCAAGCTGGCTCTTAAGTGACTCTTCATCAACTCTGATGCCCATACTTGAAAGCTCAAGAGCAATGTCAAGAACAGGGTAGTAAACGATGATGTCGGCATTAAGTGCCCAGTCGTCATAGTCCGGAGCTCTTCCGTCATGCTTATCACCTGAAGCAAGCTCATCACCGATTTGCATTATGCATACAGCACCCTTGGCTTTGGAAATGAAGTACTCACGCTCCTTAGGAGTGTTGTCCGGGAACATGTCCTCAAGTTCCTGGGTTGTGATAAAGAAGATATCCTCGGGAAGGATCTCTTCAATGTAGTCATACTGAATGGACATGAACTTCTCAGTCTTTCTAAGAACCTTGTAAACGTTCTTAACGGTTTCCTTGAGGAAATCAAGGTTTCTGTCCTCTTTATTTATAACCTTTTCCCAGTCCCACTGGTCAACGAAGATTGAGTGGATATTGTCAGGGATCTCATCACGTCTTACAGCGTTCATATCTGTGTAGAGACCTTCGCCAACATTGAATCCGTACTTCTTAAGGGCATATCTCTTCCATTTAGCAAGAGAGTGCACGATCTCAGCCGGACGCTCATTCTCATTGAGAATATCAAAGGCTACAGGGCGCTCAACGCCATTAAGATTGTCGTTAAGTCCTGACTCGGGAGTTACGAACAGGGGCGCTGTTACACGCTGAAGATTGAGCCTTGTTGCGAGCATTCCCTGAAAAAAGTCCTTGACGGTCTTGATTCCAACCTGTGTGTCGTGAAGATCAAGAGCTGATTTGTAGTTCTTTGGGATCTTAAGGTTTTCCATCTTATTTATTCCTCTTCAAATTTTAATTTCTTCCTACAATTTAATAACTTTTAGCGTATTAATGCAAGAAAAAGTTGTTATCCGGGTTCTGTTTTTCAACAACATTTTTTCAAAAACAATTCACAAAATGGTCACAGACTTCTATTTACAAACCAATCTTAAAAATATAATATATTTTGAAGTTCGAAAACGATTTCGAAACTTAAAGTTTGTATTATGTTTTATGGTAGTAAGGAGTGATGTTTTATGTTAGGAGAATTGATTAAAAAGCACATTATGCTTAAGCCTGCTCAGGTTAAGGATTTTGTGGATGCTGCAACGAAGTGTGATTTTGATGTGGACATCTACTACAACAGATATGTTGTTGACGCTAAGTCAATCCTGGGCGTATTTGGTCTTGATCTTACACAGCCTCTTACAGTGGAGTACAGAGGTTACAACAAGAACTTCGAGACATTTCTTAACGCCATGGCTGTTTGATAAGGCTTGCATTAGTTAAATAGGGAAATAGGAGGAGGCTCTCTATGGTATAATCTTTGAGTGAAATACCATAGGGAGCTTTTTTATGGAAATCAGAATATCAGTCAGGGGCCTTGTGGAGTTTATCCTAAGATCCGGTGACATAGACAATAGAATACATCAGGCAAGTGCAGATGCCATGCAGGAAGGCGGAAGGATCCACCGTATGATCCAGAAGAGCATGGGGCCTGATTACCATGCCGAGGAGCCTCTTTTATATAAAAAGAGCTATGAAAAGTATGATCTGATCGTGGAAGGCCGGGCAGACGGAATCCTGGATAAGTATATGGATCAGCCTGTCAGCGCACTGGAGAAGGGGCAGAGTTCTTTCCTGCCAACAGAGCGCTATGCGCCGATGATCGACGAGATAAAGGGCACCTACAGGGAACTTGCCAAGATGAAGGAGCCTGTATCAGTGCATCTGGCTCAGGCCAAGTGCTATGCAGCAATGTATCTTCTTGACCGTCACTATCCGGAAGTTGACGTCAGGATGACTTATTGCAACCTGGACACAGAGGAGAAAAAGTTCTTCGACTTCACCTTTACATATGCCGAGATAACACAGTGGTTCTCAGGCCTTATCGAGATGTACAGGAAATGGGCGGATTTTGAGTGCGACTGGGGGCTTGAGCGCACCATGTCCATAAAGGCCGTAAACTTCCCATTCACCTACAGAGAAGGACAAAAAGACCTTGCAGCTGCGGTTTACAGAACCATTGTACACAAGAAAAAGCTGTTTTTGGAGGCGCCTACAGGCACGGGTAAGACCATCTCCACCGTATTTCCCACGGTAAAGGCCATGGGAGAGGGGAAGGTCTCCAAGATCTTCTACCTGACAGCCAAGACCATAACAAGAACTGTGGCCGAAGAGGCCTTTAACATCATGCGATCATCTCAGGATCTTAAGTTCAAGACCGTGACCATAACAGCAAGAGATAAGATCTGCTTTATCGATGAAGCCACAAGGAACTGTAATCCCGTGGCATGTCCCTACGCCAAGGGGCACTATGACCGCATCAACGATGCCATATTTGATATGCTTACCCATGAGGATAACTTTGACAGGGACACCATCACAGAGTATGCCAAAAAGCACGAAGTATGCCCCTTTGAGATGTCTCTGGACATGAGCCTTTGGAGCGATGCCATAATCTGCGACTACAACTATGTCTTCGATCCTTTTGTATATTTAAGGCGCTTCTTTGCTGACGGAATAAGGCACGACTATGCCTTTTTGGTGGATGAGACCCACAACCTTCTTGAGAGAGGAAGGGAGATGTACAGTGCCGTCCTTCGGAAAGAGAGCTTTTTGGACCTCAAGAACAAAATCAAAGACTATCACCCGAGAATCGTATCGGCCCTGACCAAGTGCAACAGTGCTCTTTTGGAACTGAAAAGAGAGTGCGATGAGATGAAGGTATATGGCTCTATCGAAAGATTTATTCAGCCTTTGGACAGACTCTCCGCGGTCATGAACGAATACCTTGAAGATCACTCAGAAGGGCCATTTAGGGATGAAATACTGCAGTTTTACTTTGATATATCAAGATTTCTTACTATATATGACCTCTTGGATGACCACTATACAATCTACGGAGAATACACAGAGGACGGAAGTTTTCTGCTTAGACTTGCGTGCATAGATCCGTCCAGGAATCTCTCTGCCTGTATGAGCAGAGGCGTATCTTCGATACTCTTTTCCGCAACACTTCTGCCCATTCAGTATTACAAGGGGCTTCTTGGCGGAGATGACAAGGACTTCGAGATTTATGCCAAGTCCATCTTTGACCCTGCAAGACTCGGAATATTCATCGGCTCTGATGTGACCAGCAGATATTCCAAGAGAAGCGATGATATGTATTATAAAGTTGCTAATTACATCCACAGCGTTGTCAGTGCCAGAAGCGGAAATTATCTGATATTCTTCCCCTCGCATCAGTTCCTTGAGGAGGTTTGCATCGCATACGAGGATAATTTCTACGATCCCGATACGACAGATATCCTTGTGCAAAAGAGCTATATGACCGAGGAAGCCAGAGAAGACTTCCTGGGAAGGTTTTCTGAGGGGAACAGTCTTGATCTGTCGGAGATTATCCACATGGACATGGAAGTTGTGGAGGACAAAAATGTCCTTGGCTTTTGTGTGATGGGCGGAATCTTCAGTGAGGGTATCGATCTTAAGTATGACAGCCTCATAGGCGTTATAGTTGTTGGAACGGGAATCCCCATGGTATGCAATGAGAGAGAAGTCATAAGAAATTACTTTGATCAAAAGGGCCTTGATGGCTTTGACTACGCCTACAAGTATCCGGGAATGAATAAGGTCCTTCAGGCAGCCGGAAGAGTAATAAGGACCAGCGAGGACGTTGGCGTTGTTGCGCTCCTTGATGACAGGTTCCTTCAGGCTACTTATAAGGCTCTTTTCCCGAGAGAATGGAGAGGATATAAGACGGTTTCGACCACTTCGGTCAATAGCGAGATTTCCCGCTTCTGGAGAGGATTTGAAGCAGATTTAGACCCTCAAAAAACTCCAAAATCATAAAAAATCGGAAATTAAGTTTACATAAATCAGAAATCAATAAATTTATGTAAACCATAATTTTAGCCCTTTTGTCCCAAGATGTGAAAAAATACACTAAATTATCAGATAAATGATACAAAAGACATAGATAAATGACACCAGAGTCATGTGGATAACTCTGTGGAAATTGGGGATTATTGTGAAAATGGTTTTCAAAATACCGCATAAATAGGCATTCTAAATCGGCTGATAAAATAACCCCAGCCCGGGGTATAAATCAGGTGTATGACCAGAATAGTCAATACATATATGTAAACCAACAAAAATAATGACATGAGTGTCAATAAAAACGCTACAGCCCAGTATTTATGGGCGCTTCAGCAATGAAAATAACTTTCTTGATAGTGCTAAAGAGTTGTTGTAAAATAAATTCTAATATGTCGTAAGAAGGAGGAGCAGAGTATGAAGATACAGGACTATGGTCAGGATGTAGTTCTTCTTAATGAAGAGATGCTTTCCGAAAGAGCCAAAATGTCTGGTAACCTTATAGGTGCATGCAACAAGCTTCTCAAACGTGCCAAGGAAATTGATAATATAAATCTTCTGGGCTACAGCTACTATTATGTGGCTGATGCTTATTATCTTTTAAGTACTGACTATCGTAAGTTCAATACCAATCTTCTCAAGGCAATCGAATACCTTCAGACATGCGGAGACAATGAGCATCTGGCAAGATGCTACAACCTCCTTGGTATTGATGCGCTCAATCACGGCAATCCCGAGCTTGCTCTTGATTTCTTTTTAAGCGGTCTAAAATACTGTGAGGATATTGACAAGAACAGCAGTATTCCGGGATTTCTTAAGTTCAACATCGGACAGATCTATTACGACAACGGAGAGATCAAGCAGGCGCTTGGTTATATCCGCTCTGCTTACAGAGATATTCGCAAGAACAAGAAGGACAGTCTCTATTACAGAAACCTTCTTTACTGTTACTGCTTCCAGGCAGACTGTTACATCATTCTGGACAAAAAAGATTCAGTCGAGAAGTGCCTTCAGGGCATAGAGCAGCTTGAACAGGCCGACGGTGTTAACCTTGATCTGTTTCAGGATCTTCCGGTACTTGATATCAAGATGCGTGGATATCACTATCTCGGTGAGATGGAACTCTACGAGAAGTATTCAGATATGCTCTCTTACCAGCTCCAGAACAACAAGTTCCCGCTTGACAGTATGGAAGACATTTACGTGGTCTGCAGATTCTTTATGAAAGTGGGCAGATACGGAGAGGTCAAGAGGATAATCAAGAACTCGGAGCGAAGCCTTAAAGAGCTCAATATTCCAAACCTTGCAAAAGGGCATGCCAAGCTCAGAATAGAGTTTTACGAGAAGATGAAAGAGACTAAAGAGAAGAATCAGGCTCTTTTGGATTATTACAACGCATCCCTCGAGCAGGAAAAAGAGAGTATCGTCAACTACAAGTTCTTTATGAATATAAGGAACAGACTCTCTTCCATAGAAAAAGAAAATATCATGCTGATAAAGCAGGCTGAGACCGATCCGCTTACAGGACTTGGCAACAGATACGGTCTTAATAAGTACGCTGATAAGGCGTTTGAGGAAGCCTACGCAGGTCAGTATTCACTTGCAGTTGAAATTCTGGACGTGGACAACTTCAAGCTATACAATGATACCTATGGTCATCAGGTGGGCGATCTGTGTCTTAAGAAGATATCTGAGATCATAAGCAACCTCTGCACCGTGAGAAAGTCTGTACATGCTTACAGATACGGCGGTGATGAGTTTGTTTTGATATATGAAAATATGAATGACGAAGAGATAATGGAATGTGCCACATCCCTTCGTGATCAGGTGGCATCCCTTAAGTTTGACAACAGACGCTATCCGTCGGGACCTGTCGTCACCATCTCCCAAGGCATAAGGAACTCGGTACCGGGCGAGACCAACAAGCTTTGGGATTACATGTATGCTGCCGACAACGCGCTGTATGATGTCAAGGAGCACAAAAAGGGAGAGGTTGTCCTGCTCCATAAGGCAATAATTTCTCAGAAGTCACTTGACGAAGCACAGCACAGCTGATTATTATTATTTTTTACCATAGATGAGGAGAATATAATGAAGAAAGAACTCGAAAAAACCTATAATCCCAGGGAAATAGAGGATCGCCTCTATCAGAAATGGGAGGAAAAGAAATATTTCCACGCTGAGGTAGATAAGACTAAAAAGCCTTTTACCATCGTAATTCCACCGCCAAATATCACAGGTAAGCTCCACATGGGTCACGCCTTTGACCAGACTCTGCAGGACATTCTTATCAGATGGAAGAGAATGCAGGGCTACAACGCACTCTGGCAGCCCGGAACAGACCATGCCAGCATTGCTACTGAGGTTCGTATCACTAACGAGCTCAAGAAGCAGGGCATCGACAAGAGAGAGCTCGGCAGAGAGAAATTCCTTGAGAAGGCATGGGAGTGGAAGAAAGAGTACGGCGGAACCATCGTATCACAGCTTAAAAAGCTCGGCTCTTCCTGCGACTGGGACAGAGAGCGCTTTACCATGGACGAGGGCTGCAATGAGGCAGTTACTGAAGTCTTTGTTAAGATGCATGAGAAAGGCTACATATATAAAGGAAGCAGAATCGTAAACTGGTGTCCTATATGTAAGACTTCTATTTCCGATGCAGAGGTTGAGTACGAAGAGCAGGCCGGACATCTCTGGCACATCAAGTACCCTCTTATCGAGGATGACGGATCAGCTTCTACAACCAAATTTATCGAGTTTGCAACCACAAGACCTGAGACAATGCTTGGTGATACTGCTGTAGCAGTTAATCCCGAGGATGACAGATATAAAGATTTCAAAGGCAAGAAGGTTCTTCTTCCTATAGTTAACAGAGAGCTTCCTATTGTTGAGGACTCTTATGTAGATATGGAGTTCGGAACAGGTGTAGTTAAGATCACTCCTGCTCACGACCCTAACGACTTTGAGGTTGGAAAGCGCCATAACCTTCCTGAGATCAACGTCCTTAACGACGATGCCACAATCAATGCAAACGGTGGCAAGTTTGAGGGTATGGACCGTTATGAGTGCAGAGATGCAATTGTAAAAGAACTTGATGAGATGGGTCTTCTTGTTAAGATCGAGGACTACTCTCACAACGTTGGAACTCACGATCGTTGCCACACCACAGTAGAGCCTATGATCAAGGCTCAGTGGTTCGTAAAGATGGATGAGCTTATTAAGCCTGCTGTAAAGGCAGTTAAAGAGGGCGAGATCAAGCTTATTCCTCCGAGAATGGACAAGATCTACTACAATTGGACAGATAATATCAGAGACTGGTGTATTTCAAGACAGCTCTGGTGGGGACACAGAATCCCTGCATACTACTGCGATAAGTGCGGAGAAGTTATTGTATCCAAAGAGGCACCTAAGGTTTGCCCTAAGTGCGGATGCGAGCACTTTACTCAGGATCCCGATACTCTTGATACATGGTTCTCATCAGCACTCTGGCCTTTCGAGACTCTTGGATGGCCACATGAGACTGAGGACCTTAAGTACTTCTTCCCTACAGACGTACTTGTAACAGGCTATGATATCATCTTCTTCTGGGTTATCAGAATGATCTTCTCAAGCTACGAGCATATGGGAACCTACCCATTTAAGACAGTTCTTTTCCACGGTCTTATCAGGGATTCCCAGGGAAGAAAGATGAGTAAATCCCTTGGAAACGGTATTGATCCTCTTGAGGTTATTGATAACTACGGCGCAGATGCACTTCGTCTTACCATCGTTACAGGTAATGCGCCGGGTAACGACATGCGTTTCTACAACGAGAGAGTAGAGAACAGCCGTAACTTTGCTAATAAGGTTTGGAATGCTTCCAGATTTATCATGATGAACATGAAGGAAGATGCTCCTTCTGCAATTCACCAGCCAATGCCTGCAGGTCTTGAGCCTGTTGATCACTGGATCCTCTCTAAGCTCAACAAGGCTGTAAAAGAGGTTACAGAGAACATGGAGAAGTTTGAGCTGGGTATCGCGGTTCAGAAGGTTTATGACTTCATCTGGGATGAGTTCTGCGACTGGTACATTGAGATGGTTAAGCCTCGTCTTTACAACTCAGACAACGAGGCATCTCATGAGGCAGCTCTTTGGACACTTCAGACCGTACTTATAAATGCACTTAAGCTCCTTCACCCATACATGCCATTCGTTACAGAGGAGATCTTCTGCACTCTTCAGGATGAGGAAGAATCCATCATGGTTTCAGACTGGCCTGTATATAAGGATGAGTGGAATTTTGCAGCCGATGAGAAGGCTATCGAGACCATCAAGGAGGCAGTTCGCGGAATCCGTAACGTACGTACACAGATGAACGTAGCTCCTTCAAGAAAGGCCAAGGTATTTGTTGTAAGTGATAACAAGGAAGTTCTTGATATCTTTACAACAGGTAAGCTCTTCTTCGAGGCACTTGCCTATGCATCAGAGTCTGTTTGCCAGTCCGGCAAGGACGGAATTGCTGATGACGCAGTATCTGTAGTACTTGCAGATGCTACTGTATATATTCCTTTCTCAGATCTTGTAGATATCTCTGCAGAAATAGAGCGTCTTACCAAGGAGCAGAAAAAGCTAGAGGGTGAGCTTAAGAGATCCCAGAACATGCTCAGCAATGAGAAGTTCCTCTCTAAGGCTCCTGCTGAGAAGATCGCTGAGGAGAAAGAGAAACAGCAGAAATATCAGCAGACATATGATCAGATAACAGAAAGACTTGCTCAGCTTTCAAAGTGATTGGCGGCAAGTAGGTTACATATGGACGATTTGCTACTGGCGCAGATCGGAGAGCTCCTTGAGAGAGCCGATAACAACGCCAAGATTACAATTTCAGAGTGTGACAGGTTTTTAAATCAGATTCCGAGCTTTAGCGATAAGCACACCATAGAAGACACCAGGAGTTTCCTTGAGTATTTGGGAAATCCGGAGAAGAACATTCAGATTATTCACGTTGCGGGAACTAACGGAAAGGGATCGGTATGCAATTACCTCTCTTCCGTGCTGGCCAAAGCGGATTATACCGTCGGAATGTTTACTTCTCCACATCTGGTGGCTGTCAATGAGCGTTTTGCCATTGATGGTAAGCCCATTTCAGAGGGAGTCTTTGTGGAAGTCTTTATTGAGACCCTGCGAAGAGTCATGGAGTATGATAAGGAAGGGTATTTCCCCACCTACTTTGAATTCCTGTTCTTTATGGCAATGATACTTTATGATGTTTATCCCGTGGACTATCTCATACTTGAGACGGGACTTGGGGGAAGACTCGATGCCACAAATGCGGTGGATAATCCTATTCTTACAGTCATAACCGAGATTGGATTCGATCACATGCAGTATCTTGGAACAACCATCGAGGAGATCGCTGCTGAGAAGGCAGGCATCATAAAGCGCGGAGTTCCCGTAGTCTTTTTTGACAAAAGACCTGAGAGCACCGGCGTTATTAAAAGTAAAGCTCTGGAACTTGATTCAAGAGCCATTGCTGTAGAAGCAAAAAGCATAGAAAACGTAGAGATCACAAGGGATGAGAGCGGCAACAAATACATTGCTTTTTCATATAATTCCCTTTATGATAAATATGCTGATTTAAAGCTCTCAACAGAGGCTAAATATCAGACTCAGAACGCAGCTGTGGCTGTTACCTGCTTAGAGGTGCTCAGAGATAAAGGAGCTAATATTTCCGAACTGGATATCAGGGAGGGACTTCTTACGTCTAAGTGGGATTGCAGGATGGAAGAGATGAGACCCGGCATATATGTGGATGGGGCTCACAACCTTGACGGAATCGAGGCTTTCCTCGACAGCGTGGAGGACATAGGCTGTGATGGCCGCAAGATGCTGCTTTTTGGCATCGTAGGCGACAAGCAGTACAAGGATATCGTATACGAGATCCTTAAGAGAGGTCTTTTTGATTCCATATATGTGGCGACTCTTGAAACAAGCAGGACGGTATCCACATCAGACCTTAAGATCGCGTTTGAGGACTGCAAGGATGAGCTGGGCATTATCGGCCTGCCCATTAAGTATTACAGCAACGTGAGGGATGCTGTAACAGATGTAATAGCTATGAGAAAATCCGGTGACTATGTATTTGCCGCAGGTTCGCTTTACCTGGCAGGACAGATAAAGTCAGTCATCTGATTGTGTATTTTTAGAGGGAAAAGTAATGCTAAATTTTGACGAAGAGCTTAAAAAGTTCAGACCCAGCCTCGAGATCGAGGATGCAGAGGAGATAATCTACAACCAGGATATCGATGATATGTCCGATGTTTTGGTCAAGCTCCTGAAAGATGCAAAAGTAGAAGCAGATACTGCAAAGAGGTCTAAGTAATAATGGCAACCACCAAGAAAAAGCTCGAAAGTTTGTCTAACCGATATTACAACGAAGGACTTGAAAAGGCCACAGTAAGAGATATGACAGGAGCTGTGGAGTCACTTCGCCAGAGTCTTAAGCTCAACAAGAACAACATTGATGCAAGAAACCTTTTAGGTCTTGTCTACTATGAGACCGGTGAGGCTGTACCTGCCCTTTCCGAGTGGGTAATCAGCAAGAACCTTCAGCCTGAGGATAACCTGGCCGACAGCTACATGGATATGGTCAGAAGTAATCCCGGTCAGTTCGATAATATCAATCAGACCATTAAGAAATTCAATATAGCGCTCAATTACTGCAATCAGGACAGCCTTGATCTTGCAGTGATCCAGCTTAAGAAGGTGCTTTCTTTAAATCCCGGATTTATAAAAGCGCATCTTTTGCTTGCGCTTTTATACTTGAAGAACGGAAACTTTGACAGAGCCAAGATCGAGGCTCAGAAGGCACTTAAGCTCGATACAGGCAATCTTATGGCCAAGCGCTACCTCAAGGAAGCCGATTCAATGCTGCTTCCGGGTGAGAGTGGCAAGCTCGTATCTGACGTTGCTTCCTCCGAGAGCGATGATGTGATCAGATACAACAGTGGCAATGAGATGATCATTCAGCCTGTCAAGAAATCTGCTATCGCAAGAAGTAATTCCATCTGGGGAATCCTTCTTGGAATAGTACTGGGAGTGGCAGTAGCGTGCTTCCTTATACTTCCTCAGCGCATTCAGAGCATCAATACCAAGAATCAGGAAAAGATTGCTCAGATCAGCGAGGAGTCAGATTCAAAGTCAGCACAGATAGTAGCTTATGAGCAGCAGATTGCATCTCTTCAGGAAGAGATCGACAAGCTCGGAGCTACCGTTACAGAATATGAAGGCGTGGATTCAACATCTGCAGCCATGAATTCACTTATGAAGGCAGTTAACATCTACATGGAGGACTCACAGGACTACGAGGGTATGGCAGAAGCTCTTGCCAGCATAGACCTTGATGTCATCAGTTCAGATGTGTCTTCGGAATTTACTTCACTCTACGATTATCTGATGTCCCAGGTTGGACCTCAGCTTGCCAAGTCCTATTACAATACAGGTTATGAAGCATATAAGAGTGAGGACTACGAGACAGCAATTGCCAACCTCTCGAAGGCTTATCAGTACGACAACACCAACGTCAACACATTGTATTATCTGGGAAATGCTTACAATGACAGTGGTGATATTGATAAGGCCAAAGAGGTCTTTGATGCTGTGGTTACAAATTTCCCGGACACAAAGAGCGCTGCAGCAGCTGAAACTAAGCTTGCGGAGATAAACAACTCAAATGGTTAATTTTTCTGACCTTAATTTTATATTCAGGTTTTTACCTGTATTTTTGGTGGCTTTTTATCTTACACCGGTTAGATTTAGAACATGGACTCTTCTTTTTGGGAGTCTTTTGTTTTATGCGGTGGGAGACCTTAGGATGTTCCCTGCCCTTTTAGCGGCAGTTATAGTAAACTTCCTCTTTGCCAAGGCACAGTTTGGAGAAAAGAGTAAGTCTCTTTTATTCTTCGTTCTTGCAATAGACGCAGGAATGCTCATAGAATTCAAGATCCTTGGTCAGTATGTGGACAAGTCTCTTTTGCCGATTGGCATCAGTTTCTACATCTTCAAAATGATCAGCTATCAGATGGATGTATATAGGGGCAAAGTAGAAAAAGACGCATCATTTGTTGATGTTGCGGCTTATTTTTGCATGTTCCCGCAGGTGGTATCAGGACCTATCATGAGGTTTGACAAGTACCTTGAGAATACCGCCCTTAGGGAAAAGACATCCTTAAGTCAGATAGCAGAGTCCATAGAGGACGGACTTCGCTTCTTTGTGGCAGGTCTTGCAATGAAGGTTCTTCTGGCCGACCACCTGGCCATGCTCTGGAAGGATATCGGAACCATAGGCTATGAGAGTATTTCAACGCCTCTTGCCTGGCTTGGAGCCGTTACCTATTCACTTGAGCTCTACTTTGATTTCTGGGGATATTCGCTTATGGCAGCAGGAATCGGCGTAATGATCGGATTTCCCTTTATCACAAACTTTGACCACCCTTACGGAAGTGGCAGTGTATCAGAATTCTACAGAAGATGGCATGCAACCCTTGGATCCTGGTTCAGGGATTATATCTACATTCCTCTGGGCGGCAGCAGAAAGGGAGAAGCAAGGACAGTCTTTAACCTCCTGGTTGTCTGGCTCGTTACCGGCTTCTGGCATGGAATAACCTTAAACTTTATCATCTGGGGACTTTCACTGTGCTTTCTTATCATCTGCGAGAGGCTCTTTGTGCTTAAGAGATTTCCTGCGCCTCTTTCAAAATTTGTTGGCAAAGTGAATGTACTTATTCTCATTCCGCTTACCTGGGTAGTATTCGCTATATCTGATTTCGACATGCTTGGAACATACTTTTCAAGGCTGTTTCCCTTTACAGGTTCGGGAATAGCGGTAAATCAGGGCGACTTTTTGAAAAATATCGGTATTTACTGGACTGTTCTGCTTCCATCGCTAATTCTCTTGATTCCGAAAGTCTATGACTTTTGGGTAAATCGCAGGAACAGATGGATATTTAACATCCTATGGTTGATCCTGTTTTGGGCATGTATCTACAGCCTTGCAGGAGCAGCAGGCAATCCATTTATGTATTTTAAGTTCTGATGAAAGGCAAATGATTTGAAGATCCTAAAGAAATGCCCGATCCTTGTGGGAATTGTGGTCATTACAATTGCATTATCGATAGTGTCGCTGATTTTCAAGGACACTGTATATGCCGGATATGCCGATAAGTATGAGTCCGGTGATATACCTCTTATGGCTCTGGCACTTAAGGGTGCGACAGATGAGATTTTTCCATGGAGCAGCACTGAGGAGGAAGCTCTTTTACCTGAGGATACACAAGGTCCTGATGAGGGAAAAGAGCTTACTGAAGAGGAGAGTGAACCGGAAGGAAGCGAAGAACCTTTAGAGGTTGTTGATATCTCCGGAAATGACATCTCAGGAAATGATATTTCAGGTAACGATGTTTCGGGAAATTCTGAGGATATTACCTATGAGTTTACAGAGGTTGACGATGATTACTTTACAGATGCAGTATTTATAGGCGATTCCAGGACCGTTGGACTTTCAGAGTACTGTGAGCCACTGGATACACGTGCAACCTTCTATGCCAAGGTATCCCTGACCATCTATGATGTGTTCAAGAAGGAGTACATCAAGACTGATGACGGCAAGATTGGACTCGAACAGGCCCTTACAGAGAATCAGTACGGCAAGGTCTATATCATGCTGGGACTTAACGAGATCGGAACCGGTGACAACGAGTATTTCAAGAATGCCTATGCTGAGGTAATAAATAAGATCAGAGAACTTCAGCCGGATGCAATAATCTACATTCAGGGCATTATGCACGTTGCTGCTGCAAAGAGTAGGGTCGACAAGAACTTCAACAATGAAAAGATCAATTCAAGAAACGCATCACTTGCGGAGCTTGCAGACAATAAGACCATCTTTTTCATAGATATGAACGAGTCGGTGGATGATGAGGAAGGAAACCTTGATTCAACGCTTTCTTCAGATGATGTTCACTTAAAAGCTTCAGCTTATGAAAGATGGCATGAGTTTTTACTTCATAATGCTATAGTGAGGTGATAAAATGGCTAGAGAGATGGTTTTTAAAATGGAGCGACCGGGACTGTTAAACGAGGGAGATCATGTAACGGTAACGGAGGGAGTGCTTCCAAGTAACTATTACTATACCATCGATCCATCCCTTGCAATGAGCGGTAATTTCCCGTTCCGTGAGAGGATGCTCGAGAGAGAAGGTGTAGTGACCAAGGTAGAAGAAAACGCCAGAGGATTCTATGTTACAGCTGTTTTTGGTGAGCAGAGCACTTAGCGAGGTGTTTTCGAGCTTAGTGCGAGCCATGGGTGAACACCTGGCGAGGTATTTTCGAGCCTGGTGAGAATCCCAGAGCAGAGCACATAAATAAAAGGAGGAGAAATCATGGAATACATTTCAACAGACAAGGCACCACAGGCAATCGGCCCTTATTCACAGGCCATCAAGGCAGGAGATTTTCTCTATGCATCAGGACAGATTCCGATCAATCCTGAGGATGGAGAGATCGATACAACAACTATTGCTGATCAGGCTGACAGAGTCTGCAGAAATATTGGTGAGATCCTTCACGCAGCAGGCACAGACTATGAGCACGTTGTAAAGACAACCTGCTTCCTTGCTGAGATGAGCGATTTTGCAGCATTCAACGCTGTTTACGAGAGATACTTTACAGGAAAGCCTGCAAGAAGCTGCGTAGCAGTTAAACAGCTTCCGAGAAACGTTCTTTGCGAAGTTGAGGTTGTAGCGTACCTTAAGTAATTACCTGGCGATATACATGGGGGAATCAATTTGAGATATCATATTATTGCCTGCACGGCGCTTGCAGCGGTACTTTTGACCGGATGCGGAAGCCTAAACGGCAGACACAATATTGATTCGGGATTTAGCTATATCGAGAGCCATGAGTATCAGAGCGCTCTGGAGAGCTTTGATGCGGCTGAGAAGGGTGAGGAGGATAAATGCCTTATTTACAGGGGAAGAGGCATTGCATACCTTAACAGGGGAGAGTACGACAAAGCTATTGAGAATCTTCTTGCTTCTCTTGCTGCAGATGAGGGAATAGTTGATGATATGGACTTTGATACCAACTATTACCTGGCAGAAGCCTATTTAAACACCAAGGACTATAACAAGGCAAAAGAGGTGTATGACGCCATTTTGTCTCTTAGAAGTAATGACAGCAACGCCTATTACCTAAGAGGCACAGCAGAACTGGCTTCAGGCAACCATGATGCCGGATACTCGGATTTTACCAAGGCTATAGCACTTAATTCCCGAGATTATTCAATGATCATAATGATTTATAAGGCACTTGATGAGTATGGCTATACCGATGAGGCTACAGCTATTCTTCAGACTGCCATCGACAACGGCAGGGAGTTTATGTCCAATTTTGAAAAGGGACAGATTTCCTACTACCTGGGGAACAATGCAGAGGCCCAGAGCTATTTGGAGGCTGCCAACAACGAGAGAAACCAGGAAAAAGAGCCTGTTGTCATTCTTCTTGGTCAGACCGGAGAAAAACAGGGCGACTATAACTATGCCATCAGTGTTTACAGGAACTACTTAAGCGAAGAGCCTGACAGCGCTCTTGTTTACAATCAGCTGGGTATGTGTCAGATCAGGCAGGGGGATTATTCGTCTGCTGTTTCTTCCTTTGAAGCCGGACTTGCCCTTGATGACAAGAATCTCAATCAGGCGCTTATGCTCAATGAGATCACTGCCTATGAATACAGCGGTGATTTTGATGTGGCGCAGAGCATGATGGAGACCTATCTTGCCAAGTACCCTGATGATCAGGAAGCCATAAGAGAAAATATATTCCTATCCACAAGATGATGTATAAGCCATGCAATTTTGCATGGCTTTTTGTGTTCACTAAATTGACAAAAAAATATCAATATGTTATCATATACTAGTGTCCGTAAACGGGCACGGGGGATTACAAAATATTTTCAGGAGGGTATGTAAAAATGGCAAAAACAGCAATTATCACAGGCGGCTCCAGGGGTATTGGAGAAGGAATGGCACTTAAGCTTGGAGAGCTTGGGTACAACGTAGTTATCAACTACAGAAGTGAGTCTTCAAAGACTCTTTCAGACAATCTTGCAGCTAAGATTTCTGAGCAGTATGGAGTAGAGACTTTAGTAGTTAGAGCTGACGTTAGTAAGTATGAGGATTGCGAAGCACTTGTAAAGGCTGCAGTAGATAAGTTCGGTGAGAATATCGACGTTCTTGTAAACAACGCAGGCATCACAAATAACTGTAACTGGATCGACATCAAGAGAGAGCAGTATGAGAACGTTATCAATACAAACCTTATGAGCTTCCTTCACATGACACACCTTGTTCTTCCTCACATGATCAACCACTCAAGCAAGGACAACCAGTGCTGCATCGTTAACACATCTTCAGTCGGAGGACTTACAGGTGTTATCAATCAGGCAGACTACTGCGCATCCAAGTCAGGTATCATCGGTCTTACAAGAGCTCTTGCTCTTGAGTTCGCAGGAAGAGGCGTTAGAGTAAATGCTATCGCTCCCGGAATGATCATGACGGATATGCTCCGCGGCGTTAACCAGGATGAGCTCAATGCTCTTGCAGCAACTATTCCGGAAGGATTCATCGGTGACGTTTCAGATATCGCAGGCGCTCTTGGATATCTCCTTACAGCACCTTACGTAACAGGACAGGTTATCTCACCTAACGGTGGATTCGTTCTTCAGTAATTAAATATCAGGCATATAATAAAACCCTACAGACTCATGATAGTCTGTAGGGCTTTTTTATTTAGTCTTATTCTTTTTGGGCTTGTCTGTGTGGGCTCTTATTATGCCCCTAACGGTTTCTGCAAGGTGGGGCTTAAGCTCTTCAAGGCTTACGGGATCGCTGTACATTATGGAGCTGTAGCCGGTTGAACCAACAAGTTCAATTATCATAAAGAGCATGACCTCCGGGTCCTTAAGGTTTAGTCCCGACTCTGCGATCATATTCTCATAAACTTTGGTAAAGTCCACGTCTTCATCACTCATAGGGGTGATGAGAGCTCTTTTAAACACTGCCCAGGACAAATCCTTGTAGATGAAGGATAAAAGTCCCTTGTTGGCAGCAAGTTCATCAAGGACATGGTCCATTATAAAGATGATACGCTCTTCAAAGTCTGTTATGCCCGATTCCTGAAGGGCATTGTAGGCCTGCATAAAGAGCTGCGAGGACTTGTGGGCGATGAGCCTGTTCCTTATATCATATTTGTCTTTAAAATAAAGATAGAAGGTTCCCTTGGCAACCTCTGCCTTATTCACTATGTCGGAGATAGAAGTCTTGTTGATGCCCTGAGATGTAAAGAGCTCAAAGGAGGCATTTAGAAGGTTTTCCATCTTCAGTTTCTTGTTTAGATCTGCTTTTCCCATTTGTTCACTTCCCTTTTAAACATATTATAGCATAGCGTCAAAGCGCTCGTTTCCATTTATTTCAAATGAAAATTATTAAAATGAAATAAAATTATGACTAATGGTCAAAAATATTATTGACCAGTGGTCATTTATGTGATATACCATAATACAGAAAGTGACCATCGGTCAATAATTATTTTTAATAAAAGAGGAGTGAGTGTTATGAATAAGCTTTCAAAACTGATTGTAAAGCTGAGATATGTAATCCTGATCGCAGCTGTAGCACTTCTGATTCCATCAGCAATCGGTTACTTTAACACAAGAGTCAATTACGATATCCTGACATATCTGCCCAAGGATATTGAGACCATGAAGGGCCAGGATATTCTTCTTGACCAGTTCGGGACAGGCTCTTTTGTCTTATATGTAGCTGAGGGCATGGAAGAGAAAGATGTTGCAGCTCTGAAAACTAAAATAGAGAATGTGGACCATGTAGCCAATGTACTCTGGTACGATTCCTTCATGGATCTGAGCGTACCAATGGAGATGCTTCCAAGTAAGGTCTATGAAGCCTTCAACTCAGACACAGCAACGATGATGTTTGTAATATTTGATTCCGGAACATCTGAGGACTGCACCATGGATGCCATTGAGGAGATCAGAAGGATTTCCAACAAGCAGTGCTTCATGAGCGGAATGAGCGCCATCGTTACAGATACCAAGAACCTGGCCATGAAGGAAACACCTATTTATGTGGGTATCGCAGTTCTTCTGGCAGTCATAGTTCTTTCACTGACAATGGATTCCTACCTGATTCCGCTGTTCTTCCTTCTTAGTATAGGAATGGCAATCGTCTACAACATGGGAACGAATATATTTAAGGGAGAGATTTCTTTTATTACCCAGTCACTTAGTGCAGTACTTCAGCTGGGAGTTACCCTTGATTATTCAATCTTCCTCTGGCACAGCTATCAGGAAGAACTGGAAAAGACATCTGACAAGAACGAAGCCATGGCAGCAGCAATTTCAGCCACCTTCCAGTCAGTTATCGGAAGTTCAATAACAACAGTCGCAGGCTTTGTTGCTCTTTGCTTTATGAGCTTCACACTGGGAATTGACCTGGGCGTTGTAATGGCTAAGGGCGTTATCTTTGGTGTAATCGGATGTGTAACAATCCTTCCTAGTATGATCCTTATATTTGACGGCCTTATTGAGAAGACAAAACATAAGCCTTTGATGCCTGAGTTTGAAAAGCTGCCCAAGTTTATTGCAAAGCATTATCTTGCATTCTTTGCAATCTTCCTGGCACTGATCTTCCCGGCACTTTACGGAAACAACCATACAAAGGTTTACTACGACCTGACTCAGACACTTCCTGACAGCCTTGAGAGTGTTCAGGGAGCAAACAAGGTCGATGAGAACTTTGATATGAACTCCGCATATATGCTCCTTGTTGATAAGAACTTGGATACAGCATCCATGAACGAGATGATATCCGAGCTTGAAAATACAGACGGAATTCTTTCCGTTCTCGGTGAAGATTCCGTTGTGGGACCTGCTTTCCCAAGAGAGTTCATTCCTGAGGATCTTTTGGATGATCTTCAGAGTGAAGAGTGGAAGATGATTCTTTTAACAACTGATTACAAGATCGCTTCCGATGAGATCAATGCTCAGATCGCAAAAGTAGACCAGATTGTAAAGAGCTATGATCCAAAGGCCATGGTAGTTGGTGAAGCGCCTTGTACCAAGGATCTGATCAACATAACAGACCACGACTTCCAGGTTGTAAACATCGTTTCCATCGGTCTTGTGTTCCTGATCATCGCCTTCGTGCTTAAGTCAGTATCACTGCCGTTTATCCTGGTAGCAGTTATTGAGTTTGCAATCTTTGTAAATATGGGTCTTCCATACTACACAAATACAACGATACCTTTCATCTCTTCAGTAGTTATCGGAACCATTCAGCTTGGTGCAACTGTTGACTACGCGATCCTGATGACAACAAGGTACTTAAATGAGAGAAACTCGGGCCATGATAAGAAGGAAGCTACTCTGATAGCTCTTTCAACCAGCATGAAGTCAGTCATAGTAAGTGCACTGAGCTTCTTTGCAGCAACCTTCGGTGTTGGACTTATCTCCAGTATCGATATGATCGGATCTCTGTGCATGCTTATGGCAAGAGGCGCCATTATCAGTATGTTTACCGTACTTCTGGTTCTGCCGGCTATGTACATGTTATTCGACGGACTCATCATGAAGACAACATTCGGACTTGGAACAGATGATAAAGAACATCATCACATTACAGAAATGTTCCACAGACATAAAGTAGCTTGATTTAGGAGGAGAATAACCATGATCAGAAAGAATTTAATCAAATCATTATCAGTAGTTATGGCAACAATGCTGGCTGTTATGACAGTGGCTTGTGGCCAGGCTACCACAGATACACAGACAGTGGCAGCAGTAGAAGAGAGCGCTGAGGAAGCTGCTCTTGAAGATAGCATTGTAAAGAACTCAGTGGTTACAGGAACTGAGTCAGATGCAGGCAAGGTTGAGACAGTCTACGTAACAGCAGATGCCAACGGCGCTGTAAATGATGTCATCGTAAGCGAGTGGCTCAAGAACGCTACAGCTTCTTCAGAGATTGCTGATTCAACAGAACTTAAGAATATCGTCAATGTTAAGGGTGATGAGACCTTCAAGGATAACGGCGACGGAACACTTACCTGGGATGCAGAAGGGTCAGACATTTTCTATCAGGGAACAACAGACAAAGAGCTTCCTGTAAACATGAAGATCACATATACACTTGACGGAAAAGAGATTTCTCCCGAGGAACTTGCCGGAAAGAGCGGAAGAGTAACAATCCGTTTCGAGTATGAAAACAACGCCAAACAGACAGTAAATGTTGACGGAAAAGACATCGAGGTCTACACACCATTTGCAATGGTATCCGGAATGATGCTTGATGCCGACAAGTTCACAAATGTTGAGATCTCAAATGGTAAGGTTATTTCAGAAGGTGGCAACTACGTTGTTATGGGTGTTGCACTCCCCGGACTTAAGGAGAGTCTTGATATCTCTGAAGATAAGTGGGACAAGCTTGATGATGCAGATGAGATAAAAGAGAAGCTTTCAAACTCCTTCGAGATCACAGCAGATACATCTGATTTCGAGCTTGGTATGACCATTACTATGGCAAGCTCAGATATTCTCTCGGATTTCGGACTCACTGATATTACAGGTTCTGATAAGATCGCTGATTTAAAGAGCGATATGGGAGACCTTAATGACGGTGGAAACAAGCTGGTTGACGGAGCACAGGCTCTTATGGACGGCGCAGTAGAGCTTAAGGATGGAACAGGTAAGTTCTATGATGGAACAACGCAGCTCTATGATGGAACAGGCAAGCTCTATGACGGAGCAGGAACACTCTCTGACGGAACAGGTAAGCTCTACGAAGGAACAGTAACACTTCGCGACGGAGCAGGCACACTTGCAAGCGGAACAGCTACACTCAGAGATGGTATCTCTGCTTATACAAACGGTGTTTCACAGGTTAATGACGGTGCTGTAGCTCTTTCAAAGGGGGTTAATACAGCAAAACAGGGATCAGAGGCACTTAAGGCCGGAGCAGGAGCGCTTGCAGAAGGCGCTACAAAGATGAATGAAAAGGTAGGCGGTATTGGACAGCTTCTTCCTGCTTACAAGACCAAGATCAACGGACTTACACAGGCAATGAATGCTAATGTTACAGCTCTTACAGCAAAGAGAGCTAAGCTTGTTAAGACTCAGAACTTCCTTGCAACAGGAGAGGGTTGGGATGCAGACGTTGCTGAGATGATGGCTCTGATGGCAAAGCATGAGGTATCTGAAGCAGAGGCTAAAGAGCTCGTACTTGGTGCACAGGCAACTCTGGCAGCAGCTGCTGAGAAGACACCGGAGCTTCCTGCTCCGCCTACTCAGGATGAATCTGCAACAGATCAGGCTGGTCAGACAAGCCAGGGTGGAAATACTGCTCAGACAGGGGCAAGCACAGATACTACTGAGACTACTGAAACAGGCAGTGTAGATACACCGGATAACTTCGATGAACTTGTACAGGAAGTTGAGACAGATACAATTACTGAGGATGATAAAGAGCCTGAGGTTACAGAGCCGGTTGTAACAGAGCCTACCGAGACAACACCTGTGACTATCGATGATGAGGAGACACCTAAGGCAGCAGAGCCTGTTACAACTACACTTGATCTTACTAATGTAGAGCCTACAGGTGATGATACAGTAGTTACAACTTCTCTGGATTCAGAGTCAGATGGAGAAATGAGTGCAGCTCAATATGAGGCACTTATTGCTGAACTTCAGGGACAGCTTGATCAGGCAGTACAGGCTGCTCAGACAGCACAGGCAGCGGCTGAGGAGTACGGAGCTAAGGCTAAGGCAGCAGCAGATGGAATGCAGTCATATTATGATGCAGCTAAGCAGTACAGAGATCGTATTGTTACCCTTAAGGCTGGCGTTGGAGCAGTTTCACAGTATGAGCAGCTTGTAGGAGCTACAGATGCTGCAATTAAGGCAATTGATGAGACACTTGCAAGTCTTGGAAATATCGGTCTTGATCCTCAGGAACTGGCAGGCATCATTACAACAGTAGAGACTAAGGCCGGTGATCTTATGAATGGCACAGCAGCTCTTGAAAGCGGTGCAAAGCAGGTATATGGCGGAGTAGCTCAGCTTGATGGTGGCCTTCAGGAGATCAGCGCAGGTGCTGATAAGCTTGCAGCAGGAACAGGTACTCTTGTTTCAAAGAACGGCGAACTTAATGATGGTGCAAACAAGCTTGCTGACGGAGCAAACAAGCTCAGCGATGGAACAGCAGAACTCAAGGATGGCGCAGGTCAGCTTGACAGCGGAGCTAAGGAGCTTTTAAAGGGCGCAGGCGACCTCAATGATGGTGCAAAAGAGCTTAATGACGGTGCTAAGCAGCTTGATGACGGCGTTGTAACACTTGAGGATGGTATGCAGCAGCTCCTTGATGGTGTGATCAAGCTTGATGAAGAAGGAATCAAGAGACTTTACGAGGCATTCGACGGTGACCTTTCAGATTTCGCTGACAGAATGAGCGCTATCCAGGAAGCCGGCAGCAATTACAACAGCTTCGGCGGATCAAGCGAAGAGGAGAACAGCAGCGTTAAGTTCATCTTCAAGACTGACAGCATAAAGAGTCTTTAAGGCAATCAAAAAATAAACACCAGCTCGTGATGAGCTGGTGTTTATTTTTGATCAATTTGTTATGGAGTTATACCATTATCCTCTAATAACTTGCGAAGGCGGTCAACTTCAGAAGTCAGAGATTTAATTTCTGCTTCTTGGGTTTTAAGCTTCTTATCCTTATAAGCCTGGCTGCGAAGAAAATCTTCACGTTCCCTTGCAACTTTCAGGATATTTCTGTCTGTGTTTGATAGATACATTGATTCAACAGTAGAAGTCATATAAGGGTTATCTTGTGCTACCATCTTAAGATCCTCCCATGTCTTTGCTTTGAAAAGACGTACCCACTTATCGATACCGCAGGCGATGTCTTCCTTTGTTGCGAGTCCTTCATGCATTAATTCTATCACAATCAGATTGAATCTGTCAGTATATAGGTATCCATCTTTTTCATTGCGCATCTGGTACCTTGCACAGAATTCAGGGTGGTCCTCAAAGAGAGAAAAACCAAGAAACCCAACCTGATATGTGGGTTGTACATTATCGTAATCATCGCCATGATCCAGGTTGTCAAACTCTCGACACAGATATGCAAGTATTCTTAAGATTTTTTGTAGACATAAAAATAAATTAAAAAACTTAATATTTGCTCTTGCCAGGATTCAATATAGATGCTACAATAGCTTTCGTGGTTCGCGTTAAGAAAGCCACATAAGCTGAATAGGGGAATCATACAATGGCTAGTATCACGGTCTCCAAAACCGTTCATGCGGGTTCGAATCCTGCTTCCCCTGCTCTTTATAAAAGGCTGAAATCTAGATGGTTTCAGCCTTTTGTTGTATTATTCTTTGCATAGGTATTTGTTGGAAGGAGAAGCGCTCACATGGTTTATGAGAATGTACTTGATGCAGTCGGGAATACTCCGCTGGTTAAGCTTGGAAGAATGGCAGGAGAGGACAGCGCTGAGATACTGGTTAAGTTTGAAGGGGTCAATATCGGCGGATCCATCAAGACCAGAACTGCTCTTAACATGATATTAGAGGCTGAGAAACAGGGCCTTATACATGAGGATACGATAATTGTTGAGCCTACCAGTGGCAATCAGGGAATCGGCCTTGCGCTGGTTGGTGCAGTCAGAGGCTATAAGACCATAATCATCATGCCTGATTCTGTCAGCGAGGAGAGAAGAAAACTCATTAAGCATTACGGCGCTGAGGTTGTTCTTATCCACGACGACGGCGATATAGGCAAATGCATAGACGAGTGCCTAAGGACTGCTCTTAAGATGCGCGATGAGAATCCAAAGGTCTTTGTACCTCAGCAGTTTGAGAACCCCAACAATACCATGGCTCACAAGAACGGAACAGCCCTTGAGATCCTTAAGCAGGCAGACAGACCAATCCACGGCTTCTGCTCAGGAATCGGCACCGGTGGAACCCTTACAGGTATCGGTGAAGTGTTAAAAGATAAATACCCGGATATCGAGATCTGGGCTGCCGAGCCTGAAAACGCTGCAATCCTTGCAGGCGGAAACATTGGAACCCATATGCAGATGGGCATCGGCGACGGAATCATTCCTGATATCTTAAACCAGTCCATTATCGATCACATCTGTGTTGTGACTGATGATGAAGCCATCAATACATCCAAGGACCTGGCAAGGTTTGAGGGATTTATGTGCGGAATATCCAGCGGAACCAATGTGGCAGCAGCCCTGAAGCTGGCTAAAAAGCTTGGCCCGGGCAAGACTGTGGTTACAGTTCTTCCGGATACGGCAGAAAGATATTTCTCTACACCACTATTTGATGATTAATTAAAAATCTTTATTGCTTTAATGCAGTGCAGTATGATATACTATCTCAAAACAAAGGCGTTTCGATTCATTTCGTGCGCCTTTTTGCTTTATCGTGGTTTTAGGAGGAGATGTATATGGGCAATTTACTAAGTAACGTTGAGAACGTCAACAATGCTGTAAACGGTTTTGTCTGGGGACTTCCCATGCTGATTCTGCTTGTGGGAACCGGCATTCTTATGACAATTCTTACAAAGGTATTCCAGATTTCACATTTTAAGCACTGGATCAGGAGTACTATCGGTGGAATCTTTAAGGATAAGCATGTCACAGCGCACACAGGTAAGGATGACACGCAGATCTCTCAGTTCCAGAGTCTTTGTACCGCGCTTGCAGCAACCATCGGAACAGGTAATATCGCGGGTGTTGCAGCGGCTATTCTTTCAGGTGGTCCCGGAGCGATCTTCTGGATGTGGATCGTTGCATTCTTCGGAATGATGACCAACTTCTCTGAAAATGTCCTTGGTATTTACTATAGAAGAAGGAACGAACGCAATGAGTGGTGCGGAGGCGCCATGTACTACCTTAAGTACGGCCTTGGCTCCAAGAAGGGCTTTGGCCATATCGGTGCAGCTCTTGCAGTAATGTTCAGCTTGTTCTGCGTAATAGCTTCCTTTGGTATCGGCAACATGAGCCAGATCAACTCAATTGCTGTCAACATGAATTCTGCCTTTGGAATTCCTCACGTATTTACAGGAGCACTCCTTATGGCACTGGCAGGCCTCGTTATCGTAGGCGGTCTTAAAAGAATCGCATCCGTAACCGAGAGACTGGTGCCTTTCATGGCTGTTATCTATCTGGTCTGCACAATCGTTATCATTGTTCTCAACTTTGATAAGGCAGGTGCTGTATTTGCATCAATAATCAAGGGAGCCTTCGGTATGAGAGCAGTTGGCGGCGGAATCGTAGGTAGCGGAGTTGCTTATGCTATGCAGTGGGGAATGAAGCGTGGCGTATTCTCAAACGAAGCAGGTCTTGGATCTTCCGTTATGGTTCACTCATCTTCAAACGTAAGAGAACCTGTAGTTCAGGGAATGTGGGGAATCTTCGAGGTATTTGCAGACACCATCATCGTATGCTCACTTACAGCTTTCGCCGTTCTTTCCAGCGGACTTGTTAATCTCGATACAGGTGAAGTTATTTCTGATGCAGTATCAACAGCTCTTGTTGCAGAAGCGTTCTCAACAGTATACGGTCGTGCCGGAGCAGCATTTATCGCCATTGCGATCCTGTTCTTTGCTTTCTCAACTGTACTTGGCTGGAGCCAGTATGGAAGCAAGGCTTTTGAGTATCTCTTTGGTACCAGGTCAGCCAAGATCTATCAGCTGATATTCGTAATCTTCATCATGGTTGGTGCAACTATGGACCTTACACTTGCCTGGGATCTTTCGGATACCTTCAACGGAATGATGGCTATTCCAAACCTTATAGGTGTTCTTGCACTTTCGGGAACAGTAATGAAGATAACACAGAATTATGTTGACAGAAAAATAAAAGGAAAGCACGTTAAACCCATGCTTTCCGCTGTAGATGAGATTCAGGAGCTTCACGAAGAAGAACTCAAAATGGCTTCAGGAGAGTGAAATCTTCGCACTCTGAACAGATAGTTATCTGATAATCATCGATTTCATAAGGTATCAGATTTAGCGCCTCACAGTCGCACGCGGCTGATGAGGCCTTTATTTTGCCGTTTTCAAGCCTCAAAAGAATGTTCTTTGGACTTAGGGAGATTCCCTTTCCGCAGTGTTTCATGATGCTCTCTTTTACAGTCCAGAGCCTCGTGTAGACTTTGTCCATGTCACTTTCGCTCATCATCAGCTCTTTTGCCAGATCCTGATCCTGTGGCATAAATACGTAATTGACAAGGCTTTCCTTAAAGTGCTTGACCTTCTCAATATCCACGCCGATTTCTTTATCCGAAATGCCAAGAACAACCATTTCGCCTGAGTGGGATATGTTGAAAAAGACATCTCCACGCCCCTTAATGCGTGGCTTTCCATTCTCTGAGAGCTCTATCTCATAATCATCAAAACCACAATCTTTCATAGCTTTGTCCAAAAGCATTCCTGCTCCGAGAGATAACAGCTTAGAGCGATGAGGCTTCAGGGCGTCGACTTTTCTCTTCCTGAATTCAGGCATCTTATCATACCAGAGATCAAACTGCACCTGATCCTCAAGTATATCTATATTCATAACGTATAATGTGTTTTCTATCTTCATAATACACACATTATAGCAATAGAAATGAAGAATGCAAAAATAGTGTATAATAATTCGTAACAGAGACAGGAGAGATTACGGATGATAAATCTTGCAATCGTAGAGGATGAAGATTCATACGCGGACCAGCTTGTGGAATTTGTGAATAAGTATCAGCAGGAGAGCGGTAATTATTTCAAGATCACCAGGTTTAAGGATGGAGATGAGATAACAAACGGCTATAAGAGTCAGTTTGATATCATTCTCATGGACATAGAGATGAAGCTCATGGACGGCATGACGGCGGCGGAGGAGATCAGAAAGCTTGATCAGAACGTGGTCATTATGTTTATCACCAACATGACCAACTATGCCATAAGAGGGTATCAGGTTGACGCCCTTGACTATGTCCTTAAGCCAGTGAGTTACTTTGCCTTTTCGCAGAAGCTCGACAGAGCGCTTGGCAGGGTCAAAAAAGAGGATTCCAACATCATTTCCATAGAGATGTCCTCCGGCGTTAAAAAGCTTGATATCGACAATATCTTTTATATAGAGAGCCAGGGGCACAACTTGAATTTCTACACCGGAGCCGGTGAGTTTACCATAAGAGCCAAGCTCTCGGACTTCGAGCAGCAGCTTGCACCCTACAATTTCTTCAGGAGCAACAAGGGGTATCTGGTGAACCTAAAGTATGTGGACGGTGTTGAGAAGGGTGCGTGCATCATAGCAGGCAAGCAGCTCCTTATCAGCCGCGCCAGGAAAAACGACTTCATGGCGGCACTGACGGATTACATGGCAGGATCATAATATGGAAAATTATTATCAGGATATACCAAGACTATACACAGCCATAGCAGAGTGGCTGGCCTGTTTTATATATTGCCTTGTCCTTAAGCGCAAGGTGAGCAGGAACAAATTTATATTGATCTCAGTAACTGCACTCATTGTGCAGTCTCTTTTTCTCGTGTTTACAAAAGACCTTCCGCTGTTCATGTGGGTTCCCTGCATGCTGATGGCTGTGTTTTTTATGTTCGTATTCATGTACAGTGTCTGTGAGGACACGGTAAATGTCGTCGGCTATTACTGCGCAAGGGCTTTCCTTCTGGCAGAGCTTGCTGCGTCCCTTGAATGGCAGCTGGCATGCTTTTTTGCAAGGCTCAATGACTCGCAGATACTTCAGATCATCATCCTCGTTGCTGTGTATGCCTTTGTATTTATCTGGGCGCTCCATATGGAAAAGAGCATTACGAGGGGAATCTTCCAGCTGGAGATAAACACCCACGAACTATTTGCTGCGGTGATCATTGCTGCAGCTATCTTTGCTTTCAGTAACCTTAGCTTCATTTTCTCAAACACTCCCTTTTCTGCAGGTGTTGCTGCGGATGTGTTCTATATAAGGACTCTTGTTGACGTTGCGGGAATCATGATCCTATACGTTTACCAGAGCCGTATCTGTGAGCTCCTTGCGGAAAAAGAGTTGAGTAACATCCACTCAATGTTGAAAGCCCAGTACGATAAGTACAGAAACTACCAGACTACCTTTGACATGATCAACGTCAAGTATCACGACCTTAAGCACCAGATCGCGGGACTGCGTGCGGAGATGAGCGATGAACAGCGACAGAAGTGGATTGATGACATGGAGCAGGAGCTTGAGTCCTACAGCCCTGAGCTTGAGACAGGAAACAGCGTTCTGGATACGCTGATTGCAGGTAAGATGATGAACTGCAGGGCTAACAACATCAAGGTGACCTGTGTTGCGGATGGCAATATCCTGGATTTCATGCACGTGGCAGATATATGTACGATATTCGGAAATGCCCTTGATAACGCCATTGAGAGCGTATCGCTCATAGAGGATCCGGAAAAGAGACTCATTCATTTGTCAGTGTCTACGAAGAAGAATTTTGTTATAATACAGATAAATAACTATTGCGAAAATCAGATAAAGATCAAGAATGGTTACCCTGTGACAACAAAAGCCGATAAAACAAGTCACGGTTTTGGGTTAAAGAGTATACGTTATACTGTCGATAAATATCATGGAACTGTAACTTTTGACGTAAACAAGAATTGGTTTGAGCTTAAAATACTAATACCTCGCGGAGGCACTTTATGAATATAGGAGCTGTAGGCACATCGGATTTTATGGGATTTATTCTGCTTGTTGCCCTGCTTATCAGCAGCAAGATCAGAAGGACCGATGACAAACACCCGGAATTCAAGATATATACCGTAATAGCTATTCTTACCATGGTGGCCTGTGTCGTTGACTTTATTTCATTTTATGTGGATGGGATAAATAAACCCGGCATGAGGCTGGTCAATATTCTGACCAATACGTTTTGTTTTGCGGCGAATCCTCTTTTTGTTGCTTCCTGGTGTCTTTATGAGGATCTTAAGCTATACCGTTCCATGACCAGGGTAAAAAGAATTTATACCTATGCCTTTATACCGGCAGTAATAATGGTTATTATAGCGCTTGTCAATATGTTTGTGCCCATCATCTTCAGGATTGATGAGCAGAATGTTTACAGCAGGCTTCCCTTTAGTTATGTGTACTATATTGTAGATATCGGATATGTTCTTTTCAGTATATTTATTTACAAGGGCTATGAGAGAAGATACGGAAAGATCAGGTTTTTCCCTCTTTATCTTATGATCGGTCCAATAGTTTTGGGCTGTGCCATTCAGGTGGTTATTTACGGAGTATCACTGATGTGGATATCGACAGCTGTTGGACTTACAGCAATCTATATGTCCATACAGAACGAGTTTTCATACCTCGATAAGCTGACAGGACTATACAACAGAGCCTATCTTGACTATCTACTTGAGACCAGCACAAGAGAAAAAAACAATCTTGGCGGAATCATGATTGATGTTGACTACTTTAAGCAGATCAATGATACCTTCGGACATTCCTATGGTGATGAGGCCCTTATAGACGTGGCAAGGATCCTTACTTTTGGTAAGCCGGACAAGGCAGTAGCCATCAGATTTGCCGGAGACGAATTCATAATCCTTGTTAAGGGTGTCTCGGAGAAACAGCTCCAGAACATCGTTAACAGCATCAGGGATGAGCTTAAGCTCTTTAACGATACAGAAGAGAGAAGATATAAGCTTTCCCTATCTCTAGGATACAGCATTTACCAGCCGGCTCATGACTCCATCGATAACTTCCTAAAGCGCATGGATGACGCCATGTATGAGGAAAAGAAGGAAAAGCATTCCAGATAATTTAATTACCGTTCATGACAAAAATCGTACCGTTTGTGACAAAAACGGCACGATTTTTTTTGCGTGCTAGGATAAAGTCATGAGAAAGGAGTAAGATCGTGAAACATCAGGACATTATCTCAAAAATGACAATAGAAGAGAAGGCAGCTTTCCTTAGCGGAAAGGGCGAGTGGGAGACAAGAGATTTTGAAAGAGTAGGAATTCCTTCAATCTTTTGTTCAGACGGACCTCACGGTATCAGAAAGCAGGCCGGAGCGGGAGACCATCTTGGACTTAACGAGTCACTTCCTGCCACATGCTTCCCTACAGCAGCCACAATTGCAAACAGCTGGGACGAGGACCTGGGCGAAACCCTTGGTGATGCACTGGGAGAAGAGGCTATGGCGCTGGGCGTGAACGTCCTTTTGGGACCCGGTCTTAATATAAAGAGAAGTCCTCTCTGCGGAAGGAACTTCGAATATTTCTCAGAGGATCCGTACCTTGCAGGCAAGATGGCAGCTTCCTATGTTAGAGGAATCCAGTCACAGGGCGTATATGCCTGCCCCAAGCACTTTGCGGTAAATTCACAGGAGCTTCGCCGAATGGCCATGAACTCCGTTGTGGATGAAAGAACCTTAAGAGAGATATACCTTACAGGCTTTGAAATAGCAGTTAAAGAGGGCGGTGCTAAGGCGATCATGTCGGCCTACAACGAGGTCAACGGCACCTACGCCAATGAGAATAAACATCTGTTAAAAGAGATCCTCAGAGATGAGTGGGGATTTGACGGAATCGTAATTACCGACTGGGGTGCAAGTAATGATCACGCACTCGGAGTTGCAGCAGGTTCAAACCTTGAGATGCCAAATCCTGGTCTGGATTCAGCAAGAGAGCTTGTTGAAGCAGTAAGTTCCGGCAAGATTTCGGAAAAAGACCTTGATGAGAGAGTGGATGAACTCTTAGATGCAGTTATAACTCTATCTGCAAATGCAAAGGGCAGAAAAGAGGATTTTGATAAGAATGCACACCACGGCATTGCCAGAAGGGCAGCAGCTGAGAGCGCAATCCTGTTAAAGAACGAAGACAGTATTCTTCCTCTTAAGAAGGGAGCCAAGGTTGCAATAATCGGTGACTTCGCCTTTGTTCCAAGATACCAGGGAGCAGGATCTTCCCTTGTTAATCCAACCAGGGTTGAGACCATTTCAGAGATGGTAAAAGGCTATGACCTCCAGGTTGTGGGCATGAGCCGCGGATATTCAAGGAGCGGAGAAGAGGATGCACAGACAAAGAAGGAAGCACTGGATCTTGCTTCAAGGGCTGATATAGTTCTTTTCTTCTTTGGACTTAATGAGAATTCAGAGTCTGAGGGAATGGACAGAACTCATATGAGAATTCCCCAGAATCAGATAAATCTGCTTCAGGAACTTGGACAGGTTAATTCAAACCTGGTAGGTGTTATCAGCGCAGGCTCAGCAATCGAGATGCCCTGGCACCACTACTTCAAGGCGCTTCTCCACTGTTACCTCAACGGACAGGCAGGAGCGGGAGCTACTCTGGATATCCTTACAGGAGCGGTCAATCCCTCCGGAAAGCTCTCAGAGACAATACCGAGAAGACATGAGGATACACCTGCTTACCGCTACTATCCAAGCCAGGAGAGGAACTCAGAGTACAGAGAGAGCCTTTACGTAGGCTACAGATACTATGACACAGCTGATGTTCCTGTGCTTTATCCTTTCGGTTTCGGACTCTCATACACGAGCTTTTTATATACAGACATTACAGCAGATGAAAGCGGAGTGTCTTTTACCTTAACAAACACAGGTGATAAGGACGGAGCAGAAGTTGCTCAGCTCTATGTATCCCTTACGGATGGAAATGTCTTCAGACCTGCAAAAGAGTTAAAGGGCTTTAAGAAAGTTTATTTGAAAGCCGGTGAAAGTCAGAAGGTCACAATCTCTTTTGACGATAAAGCATTCCGCTATTACAACGTAAAGACCGGTAAATGGGAAGTTGAAGGTGGAAAGTACAGGGTGATGATAGGAAGCAGCAGCGCAGATATCAGAGCATGCGCTGATGTTGAGATTGAGGGAACTACATTTGATTTCCCTTATGACAAAGAGAAGATGGCTTCCTACTATACAGGCAAGATTGAGAATGTTAAGGACTCCGAATTCGAGGAACTCCTCGGAAGACCAATACCTGATGGAAAGTGGAGCGGAGAGCTCACAAGAAACGATGCTATGTGCCAGATGTATTACGCAAAGAGCGGACTTGCGAGATTTGCGTACGGCAGGCTGACAGCCATGAAGAAAAAGGCTGACGAAAAAGGTATCCCGGATCTGAACACTCTTTTCATTTATAACATGCCATTCAGGGCTATGGCCAAGATGACAGGCGGAGCCGTGAGCATGGAAATGGTGGACGGAATCGTAAATCTTGTAAACGGACACTTCTTTAAAGGAATCGGAGCCGTAATAGGCGGCTACTTTAGAAACAGCAAGAAGAACAAAGCCTATGAGGCAAAGATGAAAAAGTAAGGGGATAAGAGAAATGAAATTTTGGAATGATTTTGCTACAAAGCATCCTGCCATAGCAAAGTGGGTCAGGGAAGGCGGACTCTTCGTTATCGTAAGTAACGCCATCACAGTATTTAAGTACCTGCTGCTCACATTTCTGCCGGCTGCATTTGCCTTTCTTGGAGATCGCAGCTTTGGCTGGCCGGGAATTCCGCTGACACTCTTTGGAGAGACTTTCCAGTGGAACATCCTGGGATATGATCAGGCTCATGGCGGACTTGCTTACTTCACAGCTTACATGATCGCAATGATCATCGGCGAGTGTATAAATTTTCCAATCCAGAAGCTCTTCGTGTTTAGAAATCACGACAAGCCGGGAAAGCAGATTGCATGGTATGTGCTGGCATTTATTGTTATCACCTGCATAGTAAATTCCATCAACTGCATCTGGGTAGCTGTTGCAGGAAAGTTCGTTCCTGCATGGGTTTACAATATCGGAACTACGGTTTTAAACGGCGGAGTGTCAATGGTGGTATTCTTCTTTGTTAACAAGATAATATTCCCCGAGACACCAAAAAGCGCCGAGTAAAATAACAAGCTTTTTTTAATGGGAAGGAGAAAAAGAATATGTTACAAATCAACATTGCGGACGTCATTGCAGTACTTGGCACAATGATCCCACAGCTGGTTATCATTGGGGTGGTACTTGTCGCAGCTATCATCTGCACGATCGCAGCAATCAAAATCAAGAAGCCTTTAAAGGGCTTTGTAAGAAAGCAGGCATGGCTTGTATTTCTTTTGACACTGGTACTTGTTGTTACCAATATCTTACTGGTACCTATGTATTCCATGGTAAACATGGCAATGGGCGGCGGAAAGATTTCCGAGGAGTCCTCTGAGCAGGCAAAAGAGCTCTGCACACAGATCGCAGAGGAGGGAATAGTTCTTTTAAAGAATGATTCCGCAGCACTTCCTCTTGCAGCAGGCACAAAGGTAAACGTATTCGGATGGTCATCAACCAATCCTATCTACGGCGGAACAGGTTCAGGAGCGCTCTCAGCAGCATATCCTACAGTTGATTTCCTTCAGGGACTTACAGATGCAGGAATCGAGTACAACCAGGAACTCGTAGACTTCTACAAGGGATGGAGAGATTCAAGACCTTCAGTTGGAATGATGGGTCAGGACTGGACAATTCCGGAGCCTACAATTGATGAGTACGGGGACCTCTTTACATCAGCAAAAGACTATTCTGACACAGCAATCTTCTTCATTGCCCGTTCAGGTGGTGAGGGCGCCGATCTTCCTGTAAACTACGACGGCGTTGACACATATAACTATGATCCAAACAGCTGGTTCGGTGGAACAGGAACACGTTACTCAGAGCAGGCTGATGACCTTGATGCAAACAAGTCATACCTTGAGCTCTCAAACAGAGAGAAGGCTCTTCTTGACAAGGTTACATCTGACTACAGCAAGGTTATCGTTATTGTAAACTCAGCTAACGCTATGGAGCTTGGCTTTGTAAATGACTACTCACAGATCAAGTCAGTTATCTACTGTCCCGGAACAGGTCAGACAGGTTTTGACGGACTTGGCGAGATCCTTGCAGGTCAGGTTAATCCTTCAGGTAAGACAGCAGATACATTCGTTGCTGACCTTCATGCAACACCTACAGCCAACAACTTTGGCGACTTTGATTACACAAACATGACAGAATTCGGATATGAGAACATGTTCGCTGAGGGCGGAATGGCTTATCCTACATTCGTTAACTATGTAGAGGGTATCTATGTTGGATACAGATTCTACGAGACAGCTTTTGCTGAAGCAGAGGCAGGCAACATGGAGTTTGATTATGACAGCGCTGTTGTATATCCTTTCGGATACGGCCTTTCATACACAACCTTCACTCAGGAGATGGGTCCTGTAAACAACGACGGTAAGACAGTTTCTTTTGACGTAACAGTTACAAACACAGGTAGCGTTGCAGGTAAGGACGTAGTTGAAGTTTACTACAATCCTCCTTATACAAACGGCGGAATTGAGAAGTCAGCTGCAAACCTTATCGCGTTTGAAAAGACAGACCTTCTTGAGGCTGGTGCATCTCAGACACTTAATATCTCTTTTGCCCTTGAAGATATGGCTTCATACGACACATACGGCGAGGGATGCTACGTACTTGAGGCAGGAGACTACGAGATCTCAATCAACACAGATGCTCACAACAAGATCGCAAGTGAGAACGTAACAGTAGATACAAAGGTTGTTTACGACGAGTCAAACAAGCGTGAGTCTGACTTTGTTGCAGCAACAAACCAGTTCGGATTTGCTGAGGGAGATTCATTTACATATCTCTCAAGAGCAGACGGATTTGCAAACTATGATGAGGCTACTGCAGCACCTGCAACTACTGAGATGTCAGATGCTTACAAGGCTACATACTTTAACGAGACAAACTATGATCCTACTACATACAACAACGATGCAGATGTAATGCCTACAACAGGCGCTAAGAACGGAGTTAAACTCGCAGATCTTCGCGGCGTAGATTACGATGATGCTAAGTGGGATTCACTGCTTGATGAGCTCACAGTTTCAGAGATGAACACCCTTATCGCACTCGGCGGATATGAGACATCAGCAGTTGATTCTATAGACAAAGTCATGACTTATGACTGTGATGGACCTGCTTCCATCAACAACAACTTCACAGGCCAGGGTTCAATCGGATTCCCTGCAGCAGTAATGATCGCTTGCACATGGAACAAGGATCTTGCTTATGCATTCGGCGATTCAATCGGACAGATGGCTGACGAAATGGATGTTTCAGGTTGGTATGCACCTGCAACAAACACACACAGAAGCGCTTTTGCAGGACGTAACTTCGAGTACTACTCAGAGGACGGCGTTCTCGCAGGCTGGATGTGCGCAAAGGCAGTAGACGGAGCAAGAGCTCACGGTGTTTACTCATACGTTAAGCACTTTGCAACCAACGATCAGGAGACCAACAGAACAGGCTTCCTTTGCACATGGCTCAACGAGCAGTCACTTCGTGAAGTTTACCTTAAGTCCTTCGAGATCGCATTCAAGAAGGCAAACCCTGCAGCAACCATGGTAGCTTTCAACAACATCGGAACAGTTCCCGCTGAGGCTTGCTCAGAGCTCCTTAACACAGTACTTCGTGGCGAGTGGGGCTTCAGAGGTCTTGCAGAGACTGACTACTTCGGTGGCTACGGTTACCAGGATTCAGACAGAATGATCAGAAACGGCTGTGACCTGATGCTTGCTACATATGAGACACCTCAGTCAACAGTTACAGATCAGACTTCTGCTACATCAGTTATTGCCATGAGACAGGCTTCAAAGAACATTCTCTACACTGTTGTTAACAGCCGCGCTTATGACAAGAACATCAGCACAGGACTTCCTACATGGGTTAAGATCCTCTATGCTGTAGATGCACTTCTTCTTGCTCTGATTGCATTCCTTGAGTACAAGGCAATCAAGAAGTACCTTGCCAAGAAGAAAGAGATGGCTTCAGAGAGTGTAAGCGCTGAGGTATAAAACAAAGATAATTATTCCAGAACTCCCCGGTATACGCCGGGGAGTTTTTTTGAGTCACAGGGGACGTTTCAGATTGACTCATTTTGAGTCACAGGGGACGTTTCAGATTGACTCATTTTGAGTCACCGGGGACGTTTCACTTTGACTCACAAAAATGAGTCAAGGGAGAGTCAATGGGGACGGTTCTCTTTGACTCTCGCGAGTCAAGGGGAGTCAAGGGGAGGGTTCTGTTGACTCGCTAAGCGAGTGGGGCAGGCGTTAGGGGATATAGGCCCGCCGCCATGGGATTGTAGCTCACATAAATACCGGACCCAAGGGCTGCCCGGGCGCCAAAGGGCGGCGCCCAGCGTACTGTCCCTTGACTCCGGTATTTATATGAGCGGTCGGTCACTAAGGCGGGCCGATAAAGTGGGCACGGGTTATGCAGAGACTATGGCGATTGTCTTGAATTGTCGAGGAATGCATCACAAAGAATCTGTGGTCTGCTGGTTGTGATGCTGAAGAAATTTTATTCATCTAATTTTCTACATATATGAGAAAAAGTGCCTGATGGGTATAGAAAAAATTCGTGTTGAAAAGGATGATTGAGCTATTTTTCTATATATATGCACAAAAG
>NZ_ATWY01000015.1 GCF_000421405.1 Butyrivibrio sp. NC2007 | reverse complement strand
GGTTTTTTACCTGATCAACAAAGAACTCTTTGAATTCGAGAGTAAACGTCATCCTATGCGGCGTGATAGAATGCGTATACGGATTCTGAGCAATCACTTCGATTTGCTCGTTTGTGTAGCTTGGTTTTCTTTTTGGATTCATACAGATTCCCCCTTTGCTCATTATATCAGCAAAGACAGCCTAATCTGTGTCCACATATCGGAAATGTAATAGATATTTCCAGGAAAGTATATTTTTTTACTGCCCATTTCGTGTCCACGTCTTGAATCTGCTGCAAAAATACTGCCTAAACTGTTTAATGACGTGTCCACTTTCTAGGGTCCATTTTACGTGGAGGACTACTGTCCTAGAGGAAAAACTTAAAAAATACCGTAAGGAAATTTGAACGATTCGTGGAGGACTACTGTCCTAGAGCAAAAACTTCAAAAATACCGTAATGCAAAATGATGCGATTCATGAAGTACTACTGTCCTGGAACAAAAACTTCAAAAATACCGTAATAGGAAATGGGGTGATTGATGAAGGACTACTGTCCTAGAGGAAAAACTTGAAATATACCGTAATGGAAATCAGGTTGATCAAAGAAGGACTACTGTCCTAGAACAAAAACTCTTAAAATACCGTAACAAAGTGCAAACAGGTGCTCTGAGCGTTACTGTCCTAGAGCAAAAACTCCTAAAAAACCGTAACAAAGTGCGGATAGGTACTTGGAACGTTACTGTCCCAGAGTAAAAACGTCTAAAAGACAGTAATGGAATCGGGACAGGGACAGGAGAGCTACTGTCTGAGAAGAAAAACTTGCACAAGACAGTAATGGTTACCGGGAAACAGTAGAAGAATGGAAAAGTCGTACGGCCTGGGAGAATCCGACGGCGCGAAAAAGTGGCGCCTCTCCGTATACTACGTTCCGCAATATCTGGAAAGACGCCACAAGGGGATGAAGTTATTTGAGGTCTGAGTGTTAATTATTTGTACTGTGATGCGTTGGACTTATCTACAGGTGAGAAAGGAACCCATACATAGAGACCGTCCTCGGTAACACCGGTAACATCAGCAGCTGTGCCTTTCTTGGCGATGGCGATGGCTGTTTCTACACAGGCAGCGCCCTGAGCGCCTGCATCCTGAAGTACGGTGAACTGCATTCCACCAGAGAGGATTGACTCACAGCCGGCAACAGTTGCATCTACTCCGACAACCGGAACTGCCTGAGGATCCATACCAAGTTCCTGCATTGCCTGAACTACGCCAAGTGCCATATCGTCATTATTGCAGATGACACAGTCATAAGGCTGGTTTGTTTTTAAGAAGAGCTTAAATTCATCACAAGCTTTCTGAGTATTCCAGTAAGCTGTATCGTTAAATGCAAAGTTCGCATTTACACCCTGCTGTTTGAAATATTTCTTAACGGCTTTGGTTCTTCCGAGTGCTGCCGGATGTCCGGGCTGACCTGAGAAGAGACAGATGTTAATGCTTGAAGGCTTACCAAGCTTGTTCCACACATATTCAGCCTGCATCATGCCCGCATCAACTTCATAACTTCCTACATACATGTATTTATTGGGCTTTAGATATGCAGCATCAGGTTCTGTATTTGTGAACAGGATAGGAATACCGCCTGCTGCAACTTCCAGCTGAAGGGCTGTATCAGCATTTACAGGATTACAGATGATGCAGTCGTAGCCGGATTTGGCTGCCTGGGAGATCTGAGCCACCTGAGCATCTACAGTAGCACAGGGTTCTCCGCAATCTACTGTAACTCCGGTTTTGGCACCGGCATCAATTACGCCGTTCATAACCAGTGTTTTGAAGTTATCAAGAGTAATGGTTGAGAAATAAACCTTTACTCCGGAGCCATTGGTTGAGCCGCCTCCGCCTGATGATGAGCTTCCGCAGCCCATAACAGAAACTGCCAAAACAATACTTGTCAAAAGACATGCAAATATTTTTTTAAATTTTGTATTCTTCATTATATTCCATGCCTCCTTAAATCTTAAACTTCTGAACATAGGATGTAAGAGTCTGCGATGTATTAGCAAGCTCGTGTGAATTGTCCGCAACATCCTGGCTGCTCTTTGTGATATTGTTTGCCATCTCAACCATGTTCTCACTGGTTGCAAGAATCTCATCGGCGCTGGCTGCCTGCTCTTCTGAGATAGCAGCTACGTTGGTGGCAACGTCATCAACCTTCTCGATATCTTCGATCATTGCCTCGATAAGTCCGTTAGATTCCTGAATATTTGTATAGATCTGATCGAAGGTTCCAACCGCAACATGAATGAGTTCGGAATTTTCTTTTATGCTATCAGCACTTGCATGTGCCTGGCCTACTGCATCTCCGATAAGCTTGTGAACCTCGTCGATAAGATTTGAAATATTGTTTGCACTCTCGGCAGAAGTCTGGGCCAGCTTTGCAATCTGTGTAGCAACAACTGCAAATCCCTTTCCTGCTTCGCCTGCTCTTGCAGCCTCGATGGAAGCATTCAGTGAAAGGAGGTTTGTCTCCTCGGCGATCTCACCGATCATGCCGACAATGTTGGTGATCTCTTCAGATGCGGAACCAACCTTGTTGATGGATTCAACAAGTCTTTCGTTGGCATCGGAAATACCTTCCATGGCAACGCTGAGTTTTTCCATATCCTCACGGCCCTTCTGGGAGATGCCGACTGTTTCTTTCATACTCTCGTTTGCTTTGTCACTGTTATCTCTTGTATCGGCAACAACCTGTGCAAGAGTTGTGGCATTCTGAGCAATATCGTTAACAGCTGTAGCCAGCTGATCAACGGTTTCATTGAGCTGCTGCATAGCTTCGGCCTGTGACTGGGAAGCTTCGTACATGGTCTTTGAAACTCTGTCTGAGTTATCTGATTCTTCCTGCAGCTTGTCAGATTCCTGACTGATATGTGAGAGCATGCTTCTCATGGAAGCAACGAACTCTGAAACCCTGCTTCCCATGACACCGATCTCATCGTTACTTGAAGCATCGATATCGATAGTGAAGTCACCCTCTGACATTGATGTGATGTTGTTGGAAATATGTCCAAGAGGTGCAATAACTCTTCTGACAACGAAGAGGATAAGTAAAATAATGAGGACAATTGCTATTCCACCAACTATAAACAGAAGAGTTCCCATCTGTGAAACAGACTTAAGAATGATACTTGTAGGAATGTATGATACAAGAACCCAGTCTGTTCCCGGGATTTCTTTGAAAGCAACCATGTTGTCTGCAATCTCTTTACTGGTGAGATCTCCACTGATAATGGATTTAGCAGCACCTGCAAGGAGAGGGTTTGAGTTTGACTCTGCAAGAGTCGTACCCATTATGGTATTATCTCTGTGTGCAAGGATCTTGTAGTCATTGGTATCTACAAGGAAGGAACTTGCATCCTCCATTTTTACACCGGAGTTTACGATGATCATTATCTTATTGAGGGAAACGTCTGCACCGATGACTTTGATATTATCGGAGCCGTCGTTTAGAATACCGGTGGCACTGATAACAGTATCGCCGGCTTCATTTGTGTATGCGGTACCGTATGCCATTCTGATCCTGCTAAGACCCTGCTTAAACCAGGTGGTTCCGGTGACATTTCCGGCAGCCATGCCGGACTCGGTGGCTTTGTAGAACTGTCCGTCACTGGTTCCGATATAGAAGCCCTCAGGAGAGTTCTCGTTATAGCCATAGTAAGTATCCAGAATAGGAACAAATTCCGCCTCTGTAGGATTCTGACTTTCTATGGTATGTTTTACGGTTGTGAAATACTGGAGGTTTTCGCTCAGCCACGCGTCGATGTTGTCCGCCTGGTTTGAGATAGAAGACTCAAGTGTCTCTGTGGCCATCTCAGACATTCTGTTTTTGGAAACAGTTGCTGCGATAACAACCAGTGCCACTACTGTGATGATGACAACAGGAAGTATGTACGTAAGGAGCTTGGTACTGATCTTCTTGTTCTTTTTCTTCACAGAAGCATTTGCAGATGTTTTTGCCTCATTTTCACTCATTTTTTTCATCTCCTGTTCAAAAAGGTATAATAAAATAAGTAAAGCTAGTATAAATAATTATAGCATTGAGCGAATAAGAATTTACCATATTTCGTTATAGTTTATATTATTTTAAGAATCGATAATAGATATTGTATAATAGTTTTTAAAGCAACAACATTTAGAGAGGTTTCTATGATTAATAACGAAGCAGAGAATAAATATGCAGAGGAAATGAAAGCCTGGCTCATGATCCAGGTCATCGGAAGAACCAGCATAAATATCTTTAATTCCAAAAAGCTAAGGAGAGAAATGGAAGATCATCTTGATGTTCTTTTATCGCCGGGAATTACAGGAGACGTAAATGCAAAGCTCCTGGATTTTGCCGACTACTTCATTGATTCCTGTCTTTCCTCGAAGGCATATTCAACTGCAGTGTTCGGAATAATGTCAATGAGCGAAGCAGGTGCTGCCACAAGACTTGCGCAGGATATACTTGAAATCACTCATGATATCCCCAAGAGATTTGGCTTTGAGGAAAAGAGTGTTCTGATCCGCAACGCGTTTTTGACCAAGTTTACAGAAAAGATCCAGGGCGCGAACAAGATCCTTGCAGAGCTTGGAGTAGAACCTGTCAGAGAGTAAAAGAGTATGCATAAAAATTTAACCATCGGCATTCTTGCGCATGTTGATGCCGGAAAGACAACGCTCTCAGAGGGACTTTTATACCTCGGCGGAGCTATCAGAAACATGGGAAGAGTGGACCACAGGGACACCTTCCTTGATACCTACGAACTTGAAAGAAGCCGCGGGATTACTATATTTTCCAAGCAGGCTATCTTTGAATATGAAGGAATAAATTTCACACTTCTTGATACGCCGGGCCATGCGGATTTTTCTCCTGAGATGGAGAGAACTCTGCAGGTTCTTGACGTGGCGGTTCTTATCATCAGCGCCCCGGACAAGGTCACAAGTCAGGGCAAGGTGCTTTTTAAGCTTCTTTCTCACTATAACGTTCCAACGATCATATTTGTAAATAAGATGGACCAGGCAGATGCCCAGGGAATCAGCCGGCAGGACATAATGTCGGCGCTAAAGACTGACCTTGGCAGCCATGTCGTTGACTTCACAAATCCCATGACCGATGCAGAAACTCAGGAAGAGATCGCAGTATGTGATGACGAGCTTTTAGAAGGTTTTCTTGAAGGCAGAGCAGTAGATAAGAGCGACATCGCCCGTCTTATCAGAACCCGTAAGTGTTTCCCCTGCAGGTTTGGCTCTGCCCTTAAGATGGAAGGGGTAAAAGAACTTTTGGACCTTGTGTCAGATTACCTTCAGGAATCAGAAGAAGACTCTTTAAAAGATCTGTCAGACAAAGCCTTTGGCGCCCGCGTATTCAAGATAAGCCGCGATGAAAACAACAACAGATTAACTCATATGAAGATAATGAGCGGAAGACTTAAGGTAAGAGATCAGATCGGTAATGACAAGATAGACCAGATAAGGCTTTACTCCGGAGATAAGTTTACCGCGGTAGCCGAGGCAGAGGCAGGAATGATCTGTGCCGTTACCGGCTTATTGGATACAAGAGCCGGTGAAGGTCTTGGAATCCTGGAAGGCGAGACGGTATCAGAGGTTCTTCAGCCCATTCTTTCATCAACTCTCATTCTTCCCGAGGAGGCTGATGCCATACAGGTTTACGGCAAACTAAAAGCCCTGGAAGAAGAGGAACCCATGCTTCTTCTTAATTATGTTGAAGCTACAAAGAGCATCGTGGTTCAGACCATGGGCGAAGTTCAGAAGGAAATTTTAAAGCATCTGATAAAGAGCCGCTTTGACCTTGATGTTGGCTTTGGCCCCGGACACATAGTATATAAGGAAACAATCGCAGGACCTGTTGAAGGTGTAGGACACTACGAACCCCTAAGACATTATGCGGAGGTCCACCTTCTGCTTGAACCCGGAGAGCCCGGAAGCGGAATTGCAATTGACAGCGTATGCAGTACCGATGACCTTGCCCTTAACTGGCAGAGGCTCATTCAGACACATATCTTAGAGAAAAAACATCTCGGAGTCCTTACAGGGTCTGAGGTCACAGATATAAAGATAACCCTGCTTGCCGGAAGAGCTCATGAAAAGCACACCGAGGGCGGAGACTTCAGGCAAGCCACTTATCGTGCGATAAGACAGGGACTGATGCAGGCAAACAGCATCCTTCTTGAGCCGGTGTTTGACTATCGCATTGAACTTCCGCAGGAGTTTGTGGGAAGGGCACTCAGTGATATGCAGCGCATGAACGGTACGGTATCTTCCCCGGACATCGAGGGAGGGAAATCAGTCCTTACAGGAACTGTTCCGGCAGCATGCCTGGGGGATTACAGCACCACGCTTTCCTCCTACACAAGAGGCGAGGGCAGGATATTTACTACCTTAAGTGGTTATGCCCCTTGCCATAACACGGAAGAAGTCCTTGAGCAGCTTGGTTACGATCCCGAGCTTGATATCGACAACTCCGCTGACTCAGTATTTTGCATGCACGGAGCCGGAACCGTTATACCCTGGAGTGAAGTCAGAAATTACATGCATGTGGATTCAGGATGGAGCCCTGACGACAGCAATAAAAAGACCGATCTGTCTGACAGCATAGATATGGAAGCCCTTGAAAAGCTTCAGGCGCGTCTTAGAAGACAAGATAACGCCCCGAGGTCTTTTGACGAAATAGAACAGCAGCTCCGCATGGAAGACAAGGAGTTAAAGGTAATATTTGAGCGGACCTACGGAGCGGTCAAACCGAGGTACGTAGAGACCAGGACAGAAGTTACTGCACTGACAGCCGAAGAAAAAGAAGCCAGAAGAGACCTTGAAGTCGAGAGACAAAAGCGTGAGAAATATGAAAATGTAAAGGGTGAAAACCCCGATGAATACAAGGAATATCTCCTGGTTGACGGATACAATATTATTTATGCATCGCCTGAAATGGCTTCTCTTGCCAGGGATGACCTAAAGGCTGCAAGAGATACCCTCATCGACACGTTGGTGAATTTCCAGGGCTTCAGGAGAGAGAAAGTGCTGCTTGTTTTCGACGCATACAAGGTTCCCGGCGGAAGGGAACATGTGGAAGAAAAGAGCGGACTGATGATTATTTATACAAAAGAGGCAGAGACTGCAGATCAGTATATCGAGAAAGCTGCACATGAGATAAGCAGGAAATACAGGGTAACCGTGGCCACTTCTGATGCCATAGAACAGGTAATTGTCATGGGAAGCGGGGCGATCAGGTTATCCGCCAGGGACTTCTGGGAAGAGATCAGAAGAACAGGGGATCTGATAAGGGAAAAAATAGGCAAATAAACGGATGATTAAATATAAACAAATTGCCTAAAAAAAGTATAAATTTTAGCCAAAAAGCACATTCTTTAATCCGAAAAGCAATATAATAGTGGTATGGGATTCGAATAAGGAGGTAAACACATGAATCAGAAATCAGGCTTTAAGGCACCACTTGGACTCTTGCTTATCGGTATTTCAACAGTACTGGTATTAACGCTTGTCATCAGCATCATTCTCAATGCAACTAAGATGAAATCAATTGAGCAAGCTGATAAAGAGCTTTACTATGACATGCTTTATACCATAAGTACAAACCTGATCAATGCGGACAGGGATCTGTATCAGGCTGAGACTGCTGTGCTGAATATTAATGCTTACGCGCAGTATTTGCCTCCGGAGCAGATAAAGCAGAATGTAAGTGATTACTATGAGAACTGTGATCAGGCCTTTGACAGGGTTAAACAGGCTGTCGCTCTTGCCCAGACCAATGATGATCTGTGGACGGAGCATACTACTTCCGATGGAAGGACATTCTCACAGGTTTATCCTGCTTTCGAGTCACAGTTTAATTCCTGGAAGACCACCTATAACGTTGACGCCAATGAGGGCGACATTGAAGCTTTTGCCAATCAGTTCCTTACAACAAGAGATTATATCAGCGATATGACTGATATCACAGAGGACTGGGCTACTCACGAGAAAGAAGAGGCAGAAGCAGCAACTTCAAAAAGCATATATGTAAATGCCGGCATCTTTATGGCTATTGCCGTTATTCTCCTTATAATAACTGTTCTCATTATTATGGCCATACTGAAAACTTTCAAGAAGATGGGCGAGGATGTTAGGAGAATTTCCAGCGGTGATTTCGTAACGAAGATAAAGACCGACAGTATGATCATTGAGTTCGAGGAAATCCTCAAGGGCCTGGAGTCCATGAGACATGAGCTCAGAAATGCTCTTGTTAAAGTCATTGACCATGCTGATACCGTCAATTCCAAGGCAGAACTTGCCAAGGACAGCATCACAAGTTCACAGAAGACAACTACAGATATCAGCTCTGCAGTTAACGATCTGGCTACAGGTGCAACAGCTATGGCAGAAGATGTTCAGAGCACATCTTCTATCACAGTTAACATGGGATCTTCCGTAGACAACGTTCTTGATTCCGCTAATTCCAACATGGAAAGAGGCCGTCAGGTTTACGAAGAATCAACCAAGGTTAAGGAACAGCTCGAGCAGATCAAAGAGCAGGATCAGAAGAACGACGAGATGGCTACTCAGGTTGCAGACTCTGTAAATGAGACAGCTAACGTAGTTGCTCAGATCACACAAGCTGCTGAGTCCATCATCTCCATCGCAAGCCAGACAAACCTCCTTGCTCTCAATGCTTCAATTGAGGCTGCAAGAGCAGGCGAAGCAGGTAAGGGCTTTGCGGTAGTTGCAGATAACATCAAGGATCTGGCGGGAGATACCAATAACCTTGCCGGCGAGATCACCAACATGCTTTCGACAATTACGGATTACTCCAATAAGAATAAAGAGCTCACAGAGGCTATCAAGGGTGCCATAACCAATGAGACAACAGCTCTTGAGGAGATGAGTGAGTCCTTCGATCAGATGCTTGCACTCCTTCAGGAAACCGAGGAAGGCAACAAGCAGATCGTAGAGCTGGTTAACACCATGAACTCCGACAAGGAGAACATCATGAATTCCGTAGAATCCCTCTCAAGTATTTCAGAGGAGAACGCAGCATCAACTCAGGAGACAAGCGCATCCCTTATGCAGCTTGATACCAACATGGAATCTGTTGTTGAGCAGGCACGTGACCTTCAGAAGATCGCTGAAGAGCTTACAGCTAACGTTAAATACTTCAAGGTTGAGCTTCCTTCTGACGAGGCATAATACTTTAAAACTAATACAGGGGCAGACATTTAAATGTCTGCTCCTTTTTTATTGCAGTCATGTTAATATAAAAAAGATGGCTGCATTTTATGCAGCATGTGGGGGAGAAGCAATGAGGATAGTTATAGTAGAGGACGAAGTCCGCATCAGGGAGGGATTTTTTAAACTCCTTGGAAAACTTGGAGACGAATATGAAATAGTGGGAGAAGCTGAAAACGGAAGGGCAGGGCTTGAGATCTGTAGGGCCAAAAAGCCCGACCTTGTCATTACCGACGTGCAGATGCCGGAGATGGACGGCCTTCAAATGCTACAGGCCATCAGTGATGAGGGCCTTGACATTAAAGCCATCGTACTCAGCGCCTACTCGGAATTTGAATACGCAAGAACTGCAATGAAACTGGGGGTTACGGAGTATCTTTTAAAACCCCTTAATATATCTGACTTTTCAACAGCCCTCGAGAACATCAGACATCAGATGGAAGAGGATAAGAGAAAAAAGCCTGCTACGGTCGGAACGCTCGATCAGGTTATGCGCGATATAATCGGAGGGCGAATGTCCGCTGACGATGAGGCTTTTAACTATCTAAAGAAAAATTACGGAATAACCGCAGATCAGAAGTTCATAATCCTGTGTGACTACCTTGGGAATCAGTATGAAAACAGTGCAAAGAGAGAGCAAAAAGAGCTCTCGAATTCTCTTTCATTTTATGAGGGCATTAAGTACCTGATCCTTGACGTTGAATACAGGAAATCCCTGATTGTAATAGTCTATAAATATGAAAGCGCCGCTGATTTTGAGAGATGGATCCAGTACCAGCTGCTGCACAAGTTAGAGGGAAGCTCTGCCATGGGCTTTACCGAATGCACCTCCATTGGTGGCATCAGCCAGGGGATAAACGATCTATACCCATACATGGACTGGAATATCTCTTTTGAAAAAGACGTTCTGATATCCTACCCCAAGATAACCCAGGTGCAGACATCACTGTGCGTCTATCCGCAGGACCTTGAAGCAAGGATGAAGACAGCAATATGCGCATCGGATTTTCCTCAGCAGAAAAAGCTCATGGATGAATTCGAAGAAGGTTTCCATGACGGAAAGGTTTATGACCCGAGAGAGATCAAGGAGTGCTTTGTAAGATTTATCTGGTCTGTCATTGAGATTGCCAAGGACATCGGAAACAAAAAAGTAGCCGATCTTCAGCAGCAAAAGCTCCTGGACGGTATCATGAACGCCAAGCTCCGATCCGAACTTTCATCTGTATGCGCGGGTATTTTGAATATGCTGAAAGACAGTGAGGAGGCTTCCGATACGGAGACGCTTACTGTGCGTCGTGCTAAGAGCATGATCCATGAGTTCTACCACACAGGAATCACGCTTGATGAAATTGCTGACAGGCTCGGTATAACTCCGGAGTACTTAGGAACCCAGTTCCACAAGGAAACGGGCGAGACCTTCAGCACCTACATCAGAAACTATAGGATCAGCAAGGCAAAAGAGCTTTTGGTGGGCACTTCAATGAAGCTCAAGGAGATATCGGAAAGAGTCGGCTACTCCGATCCCAAGTACTTCAGCAAGGTCTTCAGAGACGTTACGGGCAAGCTCCCTGCCGAGTACAGAAAGTCCCTTAAGTGATAATAAAACCACATTAGAATATTCCACCTTTTTCAGATTTATCGTGTTTTGATATTTCTTTTGCCAAGGTATTATTTAGAAAAAGAGATATTGAAAAGGGGAAGAAGATGAAAAAAGTAAAGGAATTTTTCAGATATGAAAATGCAGGATTGTTGTTCATTCTTCCTGCATTTTTATATATGCTGATCTTTGTTGGGTATCCGATACTCAGTAACCTCGTTTTAAGTTTTCAGGACGTATCGGTAAAAAACCTTGTGCATGGCCAGAAGCATTTTGTGGGCTTTGCCAATTACCTTCAGATATTCGGGGATGAAGTATTCAGAAAGGCAATGGGGAACACCTTAAAGTTCACCATTTACTGCCTTATCTTCCAGTTCCTTATAGGATTCTTACTGGCTCTTTTGTTCAATAAGAACTTCACATTCGCAAAGACAGTCAGAGGACTCACCATGATACCCTGGATGATGCCAATGACGGTAACTGCGCTGATGTTCAAGTTCATGTTCTCCACAGACGTTGGAATCATCAACTATATCTTAAAATGCCTTCACCTGATACAGAACAATGTAGAGTGGCTGACAACTCCAAGGACAGCAATGATCGCGGTTGTTGCTGCAAATGTATGGATAGGTATTCCTTTTAACACAATCCTCCTTGCGACGGGTCTTACCACGATTCCTCAGGAGCTGTACGAGAGCGCCTCGGTTGACGGCGCAAACAGCTGGCAGCAGCTGATAAAGATAACTCTGCCGCTCCTTCGCCCAACCATTGAGTCGGTGCTGGTTCTTGGATTTATCTACACCTTCAAGGTATATGATCTTGTATACGTAATGACAGAAGGAGGACCGGTCAATTCGACACACCTTCTTTCCACCTATTCCTACAAGCTTTCCTTTGATCTGTTCCAGTACAGCAAAGGATCAACGGTTGCAAATGTATTGTTCCTGATACTGTTTCTTGTGGGACTCTTATATCTGAAGATCACTATGCAGGGGGAGGAAGACTGATGGACGAGAAGAAAATAACAGGAAAAAACAATGTGGTCTTATGTATCGTATCCGTTGTGATACTGGTGCTGCTTCTTTTCCCATTGTTCTGGACACTGATAACATCATTTAAGACAGAAAAAGAGATATTCATGATACCGCCAACATGGTATCCGCATGAGCTCAACACCAAGTCCTACGCAGCTCAGATTGAGAATGGCGACTTCAACATGTTCAAGTCATTCTTTAACAGTTTTGTTATTTCAACAGGCGCGATGTTGATAGCTGTAGTCCTTGCAGTTCCGGCATCCTATGCCATCGCAAGATATAAGTTTGTCGGAAGGAAAGCTATGCTCCTGGGCTTTTTGGTAACACAGATGCTGCCGGTATCAGTTCTTTTAACTCCTATGTTCATAATGTTTAGGAATATGAAGATCTACAATACCTGGTGGGCACCTGTCCTGGCAGATGCAACCATCGGAATCCCTTTCTCCGTCTTGATACTTAAAAACTATTTTGCATCGATACCAAAGGCCCTGGAGGAAGCTGCTTACATCGATGGCTGCACCAGGATGATGGCGTTTATGAAGATACTTGTTCCGGTTGCTAAGCCAGGTGTTATCGTGTGCGCGATATTCTCATTCCTTTACGCCTGGGGAGATCTGGCATACGGAATGACATTCATACTGGATCAGGAGAAAAGACCTATCACCGCCGGTATCTTTAATTTCATGGGCCAGTACGGAACCAAGTGGAGTTATCTGACTGCCTTTGCGATCGTGGCCATCATACCGGTCACGCTGATCTTTGTCTTCATGCAGAACTATATAATAAGCGGAATGACAAACGGTGCCGTTAAGGGATAATTCTTGAAAGGTTAGCCCGCGGAATATATGATAATCAGAGGAGATATTATCCTCTGATTTTTCATTTTTGGGGTGGAGAAGAGTATGAAAAAAACGAGCTTGCGCAACAGACTGATCAGGGTCTTTATCTTGACGAGCATGCTCCCTATCATCATTCTGGGAGTCTTTTCCTATATAAGCATGTCGGTGACTCTTTCACGGAACACCGAGATGATGTCCAAGAGCAGCTTAAAGCAGCTGGATAACAATCTTAATATTTCCCTTGAAGCCTATGAGGATGTGCTCTACCAGCTCTACACCGATGACAACATGGTCAAGTGGGTGTTCGAGATTGACGAGGGTACCAATGAAGCTGTGGCGGTAAACCAGATGCGCCGTTTTATGAGTTCGCTCCTTTACACCAAGGACTACATCAGGGCGGTTTCGGTGATAACTCCCGGAGGAGAGCTGGTTACCTACGAGCAGATGACGCCTGCCACCTATAAAAGTTCCTGGCTTGATAATTTCAGCAAGACTCAGGAGGAACTCTATAAGGATATTGAACAGGACAACGGAGTTCACTTATATCCCACGGAGTTTGGAACCAACTTTGCCAAAAAAGATTACTACCTGTTTCACATGGCTCACAGGATCATTGATTACAAGTCCCTGACCAAGGACTGCGGAGTCGTTATCGTAAGTGTGGATGAGGATTTCCTTAAGGATATCTGCCTTAATTCCAGCGATGATACCAGGATATTTAACTTTATCGTTGATGATAAGGGACAGATTGTCACCTTCGGAGATGAGTCGGAAATTATTGGAAAGTCTGTGACGGACATGTCCGGGTCTGAGGAACAAAGAGTCTCCGACTACGATCTCTTTTTAAAGAAGAATTACCCTCAGCTGGCAAGAGAAGCGGCGGTGTTTGTGATGCATGATGAGAAGCTCTCCTGGGACGTTGTGAATGTAACAAGCCTCTCTGAGCTCACCCGTCTTCAGAGAAGGCAGCTGGTTTTGGTTGCTATCATCGGAGTTCTGGCGATGACTCTGGTTGTGCTTATGTCCACAGGTCTTTCTGCTAATCTTGTTAAGTCCGTCAACTACGTGACAGGAAGAATGAAGCAGGCAAGAAACGGAGATCTTTCGGTCCGTGCGGAAAAAGACAAAGCGATGCCGGCGGAGATTGAGACCATAGCAGATGCCTTTAACGACATGATGAAAAAACTGAACGTGGCTCTTACAAAACAGCAGGAAGCTCAAATTGCAGCGCTGGAAGCCCAGATAAATCCGCACTTTCTTTATAACACCCTGGATACCATTAACTGGATGGCTATCGATAAGGATGAGTATGACATAAGTAATGCTATAAGTGCGCTGGCCAATATTCTGCGATACGCCATTGTGAACAGCAACGGGGAAGTTACCATAAGAGATGAGATGGAATGGCTAAGGAAATACATTTATCTTCAGCAGTACAGGGTTAAGAACAGTTTTTCCTACAACGCTTTTGTGGAGCCTGATGCCCAGACGGCCATTGTGCACAAGCTCCTTTTGCAGCCCTTTATCGAGAATGCGATCAAGCATGGTTTTACTCCGGATCAGGAAGATGCAAGGCTTGGCGTCTATGTGGGCTGCAAAGATAATTTCCTTCAGATAACCATTGAGGATAACGGAAAAGGAATGGCTCCGGATATCATAGAGAAGATAAACAGCCGCGACTTTGAGACTCTGAAGGGCAATACAAACATCGGCATTAGTAACGTGGTTACAAGGCTTGAGATGTACTACGGCAATGAGGGGAAGATGAGAGCAGAGCCCGGCAGGGAAAAAGGAAGCCTTATAATTATCGAAATTCCCCTTAAGAAAAAAACAGATTAGAAAATTCATCCTTTTTAAGTTTTGTTGAGTTTTTTACTCCTTATTTATGGGAGATAATTCCATTGTAAGCAAAACTTATAATGTACCAAACAATAAGGAGGGACACATGAAAAAGAAGATATTGGCTACAGTACTTAGCGCCGTAATGGTTATTTCCATGATGGCAGGCTGCGGAGCAGCACAGGCAGAGCAGTCGGGGGTTCAGGGTGCATCAAGAGAAACAGAGACCAAGACAGAAACAACAGCAAAAGAAGCAGATCCAATACCTGCATCCGATGAAGCTTCAGGCGATGTAACAATATGGTACTACTGGGAGACAGCAGGACATCAGGAAGCTCTTGATCACATCATTCAGGAGTTCAACAACCAGCAGTCAAACATCAAGGTTCAGGCTAAATATGTACCTTTTGCAGATTTCAAGAAACAGCTCTCCATCGGAGCTTCAGCAGGAGAACTTCCTGATATCGTAATTCTTGATAATCCGGATCACGCATCCTACGCTGCAATGGGAATCTTTGCAGATATCACAGACAGATTTGATGTAAGCAGCTACTATCCGGGACCTGTTAATTCCTGCACACTTGACGGAAAGCTCTACGGTGTTCCATTCGGAAGTAACGACCTTGTTCTTTTCTACAACGAAGATATGCTTAAGGACGCAGGATGTGAAGTTCCCAAGACCTGGGATGAGCTCCTTGATGTAGCTAAGAAGACAACAAAGGGCAATGTTTACGGATTTGCACACTGCGCACTTCAGAACGAAGAGGGAACCTTCAACTTCCTTCCTTGGGTATGGTCAACAGGCCAGACATCTTATGAAATCAATTCCGAGGGCGGAATCAAGGCACTTGAGTTTGAAAAGAGTCTTGTTGAATCAGGCGCATTCCCTAAGGAAGCAATCAACTGGACACAGGGCGATACCATGAACCAGTTTATTTCAGGAAACCTTGCTATGATGATCAACGGAACATGGCAGATCCCTACAATGCGTCAGGAAGTGCCTGACCTTAACTGGAACGTTGCACCTATCCCTCAGGATAAGCAGCAGGCATCAGGACTTGGCGGAGAGAACTACGCAGTAATTGCAGGCGGCAACGAAGAAGCAGCTATCGCATTCCTTCAGTATGCAACCAGCGGAGATACATGTCTTTACATGATGGATCACATGGGATACATCTCATCAGATTCCAAGATCGCAGAGACACAGTTCAAGGGCGATGCAGTTTATCAGGTATTTGTAGATGAGATGAAGTACGCAAATGCAAGAGGACCTCTTCCTGAGTGGCCTGACATTTCAGATGCTATATCCCTTGCATTCAATAAGGTCATCACAGGTGAGAGTGCACCTGATGCAGCAGCAGCAGAAGCACAAGCAACCATTGATGGAATTCTGGGCAACTAAACCTATCCAAACCGTAATTTAAATGGATGAAAATGCTATATTTTATGCGGGCAGAGAGCTATCTCTGCCCGTACTTAATATAGTACAATTAAACAAAAACGCTTCATGCGAAGGGGGAAGAATAAATGAAGACCGTTGTAAACGATACATTCTGGAACAGGTATAAAGAGCTTGTAAGGACCGGAATGATACCGTATCAGTGGAAGGTATTAAACGACGATATTGATATCAAGATTGAAAAAGAAAGAAACGATGCATCGATCCCAAGTGAGAAGAGCCATGCCATCGAGAACTTTAAGATAGCTGCAGGAAGAACAAAGGGGGAGCACTACGGTTGGGTGTTCCAGGACAGCGACGTATATAAATGGCTCGAGGCAGCAGCCTACACACTTAAGAATCACTGGGATGATGATCTTAAAAAGATAACCGACGAAGTGGTGGACCTTATCGCAGATGCCCAGGAAAAGAGCGGGTATCTGAACACCTACTTTACCATCATGGAGCCGGACCACAAGTACAAGCGTCTTGGAGAGAGCCATGAGCTCTACTGCGCAGGACATTTTATCGAGGCAGCAGTAGCCTATCATCAGGCAACAGGAAGTAAGAAAGCACTGGATATTGCAATTAAGCTCGCCGATCACATAGACGCATCCTTCGGACCGGAAGATGGCAAGATCCATGGATGTGACGGACATGAGGAAGTTGAGATCGGACTCATGAGACTCTATCATCTCACCGGGGAAAAGAGATATTTGAAGCTCTCAGAGTACTTCCTGCTTCAAAGGGGACAGGACCCCGACTTTTTCAAAAGACAGTTCAGAGAAGATACAGGTAAGCCTGCAATCGGAGGTCTTTATAATGCACCTCTGACATACTTCCAGATCCACGCACCAATCCTTGAACAGGACAGCGCCGAGGGACATGCTGTAAGACTTGTCTATATGTGCACGGCTCTTGCAGATGTTGCAGCTTCAACAGGCAATAAAGACCTCGAAGCAGTCTGCAGAAAGATCTGGAGAAATATAGTAGATAAGAGAATGTTTATCACGGGAGGAATAGGCTCAACGGTAAACGGAGAGTCTTTTACCCTGGACTATGACCTTCCCAACGATACCATGTACTGCGAGACCTGCGCATCAATAGGACTCATCTTCTTTGCAAGACAGATGCTAAGACTTAGTGCAGACGGTGAGTTCGGTGATGTGATGGAAAGAGCTCTTTATAACACAGCTCTTGCCGGAATGGCGTTGGATGGAAAGCATTTCTTCTATGTTAATCCGCTTGAGGTTGTTCCAGAGAAGTCGGAAAAAGACCCGACAAAGAGCCATGTGAAAGTGGTTCGCCCGGACTGGCTTGGATGTGCATGCTGTCCTCCCAATCTTGCAAGGCTTATCGCTTCCGTTGAGGACTATGTGTATTCAGAATCAGGAAAAGACATTTTGGTAAACCTCTTTATAAAGTCTGAGATGGTCAGAGAATATGAGGACGGCGAGGTTACTGTAAGAATTGATGCAGATTATCCAAGAAGCGGAAAAGTGCAGATCCATGTTGATAACAGCACTAAAGAGGCTGTAAGGATTGGCGTAAGGGTTCCGGGCTGGTGTGATAAGGCCGGGGGTAAGATAGTTGCCGGAAATGGCGAGAGCACGATAGAAGACTGCGCAGTTGTTGCAGAAAAAGGCTTCTGGTACACAGAGTGCAGCACCGGTGCAACTGACATTGAACTGGAACTGGATATGACTCCCAGGAGATGGTATGCAAGTCCTCTTGTTTCCGAGGATGTAAATAAGGTGAGCATCGCAAGAGGACCTCAGGTGTTCTGTGCAGAGGGCGTGGACAACGGAGATAACCTGCATCTTCTTATGCTTCCTAAATACGCTGCGCTTAAGTGCAGCTGGCAGGATGAACTTCTTGAGGGTGTAGAAGTTATAGAAGCTGACGGCCTTAGAACTGTAGCTGCAAGAGAAGGCGGACTTTATAGAACAACCAAGGCTGAAACATCTGAGCCTGCAAAGATAAAGATGATACCGTATTACGCCTGGGCAAACAGGGGTCGCAACGAAATGCGTGTTTGGCTAAACGAGAAGGAGTAAGAGTATATGCTGAGGGTAGATGGCAACAGACTTATATATCACTATGATGCAGAGGAACTGTGGATCGAGAGCTGGGGGGAGAATGCTGTCAGAGTCCGCGCAACCAAGTATAAAGAGATGCCGGATAGCGACTGGGCTCTTTCGATACCGCAAAAGGAATGCGGAGAGATAAAGCTGCTTGAGAATGGAGCGGCGCTGAAAAACGGAGCGCTCAACCTCACGATTTCAAACGGTGGCAAAATAGTCATCTGCAAGGAAGATGGCACCAGAGTATTCGAGGAATACTGGAGAAACAGAAGAGATATAACGGATCCGAAGTGCAGCTCCATTGAGGTTGAGGGCAGAGAGTTTCAGCCTAATGTGGCGGGGGATTACCATGTGACAATGCGCTTTGAATCCCTTGACAGTAATGAAAAAATCTACGGAATGGGTCAGTATCAGCAGAGGGAAATGGAACTCAAGGGGTGCGACCTAGAGCTTGCTCACAGGAATTCTCAGGCAAGTGTTCCCTTTGCACTTTCATCATTGGGATACGGAATATTGTGGAATAACCCTGCTGTGGGACGAGCTGTTTTTGGCAAGAACATCATGAGCTTTGAGGCTTATGCCACCAAGTATATAGATTACTGGTTTGTAGTTGGAGATACCCCTGCCGAGATCGTTAATGCCTATGCGAAGGTTACGGGAACTGTGCCTGTGATGCCCGAGTACGGACTTGGCTTTTGGCAGTGCAAGTTAAGGTACCAGACTCAGGAAGAGCTTCTTGGTGTTGCAAGAAAGTATCACGAGCTTGGAATTCCTCTTGATATGATCGTGTGTGATTTCTTCCACTGGCCAAAGCAGGGGGAGTGGAAGTTTGATAAGACCTACTGGCCGGAGCCTGAGGCCATGGTAAAAGAGCTAAAGGACATGGGCACAGAACTCATGGTATCCATCTGGCCTACTGTGGACAGGGAGAGTGAGAACTTCGATGAAATGCTGGAGAAGGGATACCTGATCCGTACCGAGAGAGGCTTCAGGACAGGTCTCAATTTCATGGGTGCCACCATTCATTATGATGCAACCAATCCCGAGGCCAGGAAATATCTTTGGGATAAGGTCAAAAAGAACTATTACGACCTCGGAATAAAGACCTTCTGGCTTGATGAAGCCGAGCCTGAATACACGGTTTATGACTTCGATAACTACAGATATTTTTTAGGAACCGACCTGGAGGTTGGAAATATCTATCCTGTAGAATACGCAAGAACCTTCTATGAGGGAATGGAGAAAGAAGGACAGGAGAATATCGTAAACCTGCTTCGCTGTGCCTGGGCAGGAAGCCAGAAATACGGCGCTTTAGTATGGTCAGGAGATATCGCTTCAAGCTTTGATACCATGAGAAACCAGCTCTCAGCAGGTCTTAACATGGGAATCGCAGGAATACCCTGGTGGACAACAGATATAGGAGGCTTCCATGGAGGAAATCCCGACGATCCTGAGTTCAGAGAGCTCTTTACCAGATGGTTTGAGTGGGGAGCATTTCTTCCCGTTATGCGACTTCATGGTGACAGAGAACCCCGCCAGCCTCAGTATGGGCAGACGGGCGGAGCAGCATGCAGATCCGGGGCTCCCAACGAAATCTGGAGCTATGGTGAGGAAATCTTTGAGATCTGCAAAAAGTATATTGCGCTGCGTGAGTCCATGAGGGAATACATCAGAGGAATCATGCAGGAGTCCCATGAAAAGGGTAGCCCGATCATGAGAACTCTCTTCTATGAATTCCCTGAGGATGAAACTGCATGGAATGTAGAAGATGAGTACATGTTCGGAGATAAATACCTGGTAGCACCCGTATTTGAAGCCGGAGCAAGAAAAAGACAGGTATATCTTCCAAAGGGCTGCAGCTGGAAACGCATTGGTACTGACACGGCCATCGATGGCGGTCAGTTTATCACTGCAGATGCTCCTTTAGAAGACATGCCTGTCTATGAAAAAGTTATTACTTGTTAATTCTTAAAATCTCTGTGTAAAGCAGAATAAGAGGTGCAACGCCCTTGGCGTCGTTCTCCACAACGGGCTCTGAGAAGTAGTATTCAAGAGATCCGTCTCTGTGCTGAGGACCGCCAAGGCCTGCCACCAGGCAGATGCCTCCAAGCTTTGGAGTTCCGTCCTCATTTCTTGAGAGGTAGGTGTTTGTAATGCCGTCAAATGCCTTCATGGCAATCTCTTCAAATCTCTTAGGAAGATATCCAAGTCTGACACCTTTTAAAAGTCCATAAGCTATAAGCGCTGTTCCTGAGGTCTCAAGGTAGTTTCGAGCGTCTCCCTTTTTATCAACAATCTGATAGAACATTCCACTCTCGTCCTGGAAAGGGATGAGGGAATCAGCAAGGTCTTTTAACATGGACTGAAGATAACGCTTCTCGTAGTACATGGACTCGTCCATCGCATCAGTTGTATCAACCAAAGCTACCGTGAACCATCCAAGGGCTCTTAGCCAGAAGTTGGGGCTAAGCCCTGTCTCCTTGTCGGCCCAGTACATTTCACGGCTCTCGTCGTATCCATGATAGTAAAGACCAGTCTTTGGATCCTTCATAAGAGCTTCTACATTCTTAAACTGCTTGAAGGAATCAAGACAGCCCTGCATCTTGTTGTAGCGCCTCTCATATTCCATATAGAAGGGCTGTGCCATGTACATGCCATCGAGCCACACCTGATAAGGATAGATATTCTTGTGCCAGAAGTTACCTGCCTTGGTCCTTGGCATGGTATCCAGCTGACTTCTTGCGATATCCATGGCCTTTCTGTATTTCTCTTTTCCCGTAAGATCATAGAGTTTAAAGAGATTCTTGAAAGGATTGATATTGTCCAGATTGTATTCTTCGGTGGAGTAGGTCTTAACTGTGCCATCCTCCTGGACAAACCAGCCGATGAAGTTGTCTGCAAAATCGAGATACTTCTTGTCCCCTGTCATCTCGTAGAGGGACAGAACAGCAGTGATCATGCAGCCGTCGATGTAGTTCCACTTGTTTGGCTTGCCACTGACGATCTTTTCAATGTTCCAAAAGGGATGCTCGGCGTCGGACTTCTCAAGGAGGTAGTCCACGTACTCATCCAGCATCTTAAAAGCTTCTTCCCTTGTCATAGTTTTCTCCCAATAAATTTGTCTTTTGCTATCAAAAATGTAAGTGCTTACATTTTATCACATTAAGGAAAAATATGATATACTATTTTCTACGATTTTATTCGGTATAGAGGTGCTTATGAATAAGAAAAATGATCTGACAAAGAGAATGCTGGACTTTATCTACAGCGCACCGACAGCTTATCATGTTGTGGATAATATCAGCAGAGATCTTTTAAAAAGAGGATTTACAGAGCTTTTTGAGGGCGATGCATGGAAACTCTCAGCAGGTGACTATTTTGTCCGCCGCGGAGATTCAGCAATAATCTCCTTCAGAATTCCGAAAAAGAGCTTTAAAGGCTTCCACATGATCGCAAGCCACTCTGACTCACCTTCCTTCAAGATCAAGGAGAATCCCGAGATGAAGGCAGGAGCATACATTAAGCTCAACGTCGAAAAGTACGGCGGAATGCTATGTGCTGAGTGGTTTGACAGACCACTTTCCGTTGCCGGAAGAGTGGTAGTTAATAACAAGGGTAAGGCAGAGACCAGACTCGTCAACATAGACAGAGACCTTCTGATGCTTCCGGCGCTTGCTATCCACATGAACAGAGAAGCCAACGACGGAATGAAGTACAATGCCCAGAACGACATGCTGCCTATCTTCGGTGACGACAAGGCAGCCGAGAGCTTTTTTGCCCTGATCGCCATGGAAGCAGGGGTTAAGAAGAAAGAGGATATACTGGGGCACGATCTGTTTTTGTACAACAGAGTAAAGCCTACCTTCTGGGGAGCCAATGAGGAGTTCATCGGGGGCTCAAGGCTCGATGATCAGGAGTGCGTATTCTGCAGCTATGAAGGCTTTGTTAATTCCAAGGCAAAAGACTATGTGGCTATGCACTGCGTATTCGACAACGAAGAGGTTGGCAGCGGAACCAAGCAGGGAGCGGATTCTACCTTCCTTAAGGATACTCTTGAGAGAATCTGCGACGGACTTGGCAAGACAAGAGAGCAGTATCACATGGCTGTTGCAAACAGCTTCATGATATCAGCAGATAACGCCCATGCAGTTCATCCTAACTATATGGACAAGGCAGATCCGGTTAACAGGCCTGTCATGAACGAGGGTATTGTTATCAAGTACAACGCAAACCAGAAGTACACTACTGACGCGGTTTCTGCAGCAGAGTTCAAACTTTTGTGCAAAGAGGCTGATGTGCCTTACCAGACTTTCACAAACAGGTCTGATATGCCGGGAGGCTCTACACTGGGCAACATTTCAACAGCGCAGGTTTCAGTAAATACCGTGGATATCGGTCTTGCACAGCTGGCTATGCATTCACCCTATGAATCTGCAGGTAGCAGGGATCCTGAGTACCTTGCGGCAGTTTCAAAGGTCTTTTACAACAAGTAATTTAAGGGAGTTTTAAATGGGAATTTTTAGTATTTTCGGAAACAAGAAAAACGGGGAGACTGCTGAGCAGGAAGCTGAGCAGGCACAGAGCCAAAAGAAGGCAAATGCCAAAGAGGAAGCCATCAAGGCCCACGAGGGTCTGGAGTGGCCTGTTATCGGTCGCATCAATCCTATCAACACCAAGGAGTCTGAGGGTGAAAAGGCAGAGGAGACCGTTCCTTCTGAGAAAAAAGATGAGATCGGCGCCATGATCTACGAGGAAGAGATAGACCCCGAGTATGTTAAGGGATTATCTGGGCAGGAGCTGTTATTTCTTTTGACTGCACTTGAAGTATTTAATAAGAAGGCTGCTCTGCCGGGATTTGAGAAGAATCACAGGCTCATCTATAACGAAGTGCTCAGGAGAGTAAGAGATGCTGAGTATCTCTTCGTTCTCTACGATCAGAGCACCGGCTATCCTTTCATTGAACAGGGATTTGCAAATGTTTATTTTGAGCAGGAGCTTGCGGAAAAGGCAGCTGAGATCTTTAACAAACAGTTCAGAAAGGTTGCAGCAAGAAAGTGCCAGATAGAGGATCCCAATTACAAGGGCGGCGGTAAATTCGGTTTCTTTGATTATCTCTACTATATCGGAATTGAGAATCTGCTGGTGGATAACGGCGGTTACAGAGCAAGATTTAAGAGAAATGAGATCGTGGCTGCGCCCGGCGAGTGGAGCGGAGCAGAGAGAAGGCCTGAGCCTGTAAACTCAGCCCTCAACTTTGCCATGATCGATTTTCTTGAGGAAGTAAGATGGCCTGTTAAGTATGAAAAGAGAGACGACATCTTAAAGGCCAAGGAGATGAGGATGCTCTCTCTTATCAGAGGCGCACAGCTCCTTGTTCCCACACAGCATGAGGGACCTACGGAAGTTGATGAGAATGGAAGGATCAAGATCGGCAAGGACACCAAGCTCAAGTTCATGGTAGTCAAGACCAAGGATGATAAGCAGTTCCTTCCTGTATATACAGATCCTTTTGAGTTTGCAAAACAGGGTGTTACCAAGGACTGGAACGCCGGCGTGTTCAGATACCAGGATGTTATCCGCTTTATCCAGGACAGAGAGGGTCTTGTTATCAATCCTCTTGGCCAGAGCGTAGTTCTTACCAAGGACAGGATCATGGCGCTTGAGGTAGCAGGTAAACAGGCTGAAATGATGAGAGCCAAAAATCAGGCAGGACAGGTGGCAGCTGCATCAACAACTGATGCTGTATCAGCTGCAGTAAGCCAGGCGATGGCCGAAATGCGCAAGGAAGACAATCAATAATATGCTTGTTTGTGTGCGTATATTAGATTAAAATTGTAGTATAGTTCCGTCATCTGTTGATTTGAAATTTACATTTCAAGAAGGAGCGGCATAAATGCTAGATCGTTTAATCGGAACAAGCCTTGTTGAACAGGGAATGATCACCAAGAGCCAGCTTATGCAGGTTTACAAAAAACAGGAATCTGACAGAGCCAAGCTCGGTGTTATCGCGGTGTCTGAGAGGATGATGACCATAGCTCAGGCTGAGCAGGTCAACATGCTTCAGGCAACCATGGATAAGCGCTTTGGTGATATCGCTGTTGAGAAGGGATATCTTACGGAAACTCAGGTTCAGAGGCTTTTAGGACTCCAGGGCAATACATATCTGACCTTCCTTCAGTCTGTAGTGGATATGGGCATCCTGACAATGGAACAGCTTGAGAAGGTCGAGGCTGACTATCAGAGAGCCAACGGCTTTACTGAGACTGATATGGCAGTTCTAAAGAGCGGAGAGGTTGATAAAGCAGTTTCCATATTCCTCGACAATGATGATCCTGTCTATAACGGAATGTTCGCAATGGGCCTGAAAAACATGTACAGACTGGTGGACAACCATTTATATGTAGGTAAAGCCTATACTGCCAGAGTCATAAACGATGAGGTTATGGGCTACCAGAAGTTCCATGGGGACCAGCAGGCAGCAGTTGCAATTTCCGGTAAGTACGAAGATGTCAGGAAGATGGCTATCGCGTACACCAAGGAAGAATTTATCGAGACCAAGGAAGATGCCCTTGATGCAGTGTGCGAGCTTATTAACTGTATCAATGGTCTTTATGCGTCGGAACAGAGCAGGAACGACTCCAAGATAGAGCTTGAACCACCTAATTTCTCTGTGAACTTTGCACAGGCCACCAGCGATGAGATGATCGTGATGCCTGTCTATATTGCGGGAGGAGAAATCAAATACATTATTGCAGTGTCTAAAGATATTTTGGTTGGATGAAATACAGGAGGCACGTAGATGAAGAACGTACTTATAGTAGATGATTCAAGAACTTCCAGAAGGATACTTAAAGACATTTTGGAGAGAGCCGGATATAATATTGTAGGTGAAGCTATAAACGGCAAGGAAGGTGTCGAATTTTATGCCAAGCTCCTGCCCGATATCGTAACTATGGATATCACAATGCCGGAGATGGACGGCATCGAGGCGCTTCGGCAGATCAAGAAGGATTTTCCCGATTCCAAGGTTGTCATGATAACAGCCGCAGGTCAGAAGGACAAGATGATGGAAGCTGTTAAGCTTGGCGCAACAGAGTTCGTTTCTAAGCCTTTTGTTGAGGAAACCGTAATAGAAGCTTTGGCGCACTGCGAGATGTAAGGCGTAAACATGAGAATATAAGCCGAGGGCTATGCTCTCGGCTAATTTTATAGTATGAAAGAAGGCAATATGAGCAGAAAGGTTTTGATAACCGGAGCATCCAGAGGAATCGGAAGGGAGATCGCAATCTCTTTTGCCAAAAACAAAGATAACCTGGTGCTGTGCTGTAAGAATAATATAGAAGATTTAAAGGCTCTCGCTGTGGAGCTGACGGATACATATGGAATCATGTGCAAGGCTGTGGCCTGCGACGTGTCTGATTATAATGCGGTAAAAGAGCTCTATGACGAGGCGGGGGATGTTGACGTTATTGTTAACAACGCAGGAGTGGCGCATATAGGTCTTTTGACAGATATGGACATAGAGGACTGGAAAAAGGTTACAGGTACAAATCTGGACAGTCTCTTTTACACGACAAAGCTCTTTGCGCCGGGAATGGTGCGAGCCGGAAGCGGAAGGATAATAAATATCTCGTCGGTCTGGGGTGAGGCAGGAGCATCCTGTGAAGTCGCCTATTCAGCAAGTAAGGGCGGAGTAAATGCATTTACCAAGGCTCTGGCAAAAGAGCTTGCGCCCAGCGGAGTGTCGGTGAACGCAGTAGCCTGCGGAGTGATCGATACGGATATGAACAGAAACCACCTTACTGAGGAAGACCTTGATGCGTTATGCGAAGAAATTCCTGAGGGAAGAATGGGAGAAGCAAAAGAAGTTGCACAGCTTGTTCTCATGGTAAGCCAGGCTCCAAGCTACATGACGGGGCAGATAATTACAATTGACGGTGGATGGTTATAAAAAATACTTTACAAAACAAAATTATGTGATACAATTCAATTGCTCACAATCGAAATACAACTATTAACTATATAACAAGTTTCCCAAAAGGAGGTAATACACTATGTATGATCTTATAATTATCGGTTCAGGCCCTGCAGGTCTTTCAGCAGCAGTATATGCCAAGAGAGCAGGACTTAACATGCTTATCATTGAGAAGAACCCTGTCAGCGGCGGACAGATAATCGACACCTACGAGGTTGACAATTATCTTGGAATTCCCGGAGTAAACGGCTTTGATCTTGCCATGAAGTTCAGAGAGCATGCGGATAAGCTCGGCGCTGAGTTTGCAGATGCTTCTGTAACAGCTATTGAAACCGTAGATAAGGGATCAGATACAAAGGCACCTGTCTATAAGGTTGTAACAGACAACGGAGAGTTTGAGACACACACAATCATTCTTGCAACCGGAGCACACCACTCCAAGCTTGGAATTCCCGGCGAAGAGGAGTTCATCGGAAAGGGCGTTTCGTACTGTGCAACCTGTGACGGTGCATTTTATAAGGATAAGATCACTGCAGTTAACGGCGGCGGTGATGTTGCTGTTGAGGATGCTATCTTCCTCTCAAGATTCTGCAAGAAGGTTTACCTTATTCATAGAAGAAATGAGCTCAGAGCAACCAAGATCCTTCAGGATGAGCTCTTCGCACTTCCTAACGTTGAGGTTATCTGGGACAGCGTTGTAAAAGAGATCAAGGGTCAGGATACAGTAACAGGACTTAATATAGAGAATGTTAAGGATCATTCACAGTCAGATATTACAATTGATGGAATATTTGTCGCAATAGGAATACATCCATCCACAGACCTTTTCTTAAACGTTGTAGAGTGCGACGAACAGGGATATGTAATTGCAGGTGAAGATGGTGCAACTTCCGCACCCGGCATATTTGTTGCAGGTGATTCAAGGAAGAAGCGCTTAAGACAAATCGTCACTGCTGTTGCAGACGGCGCAAATGCTGTAACTTCCGTTCAGGACTTCATGGTAGGTAAGGAAAAGTGATAGTTTCCTTGACAAATCAGAAGATGTGGCGTATATTTTTAAAAGATGTAACAAATTCGTAACAATTTTGGAGGTTAGTTTTGAGAAAGCCATTTGTGCAGCTTACTGCTTTATCTATGGTAGCTGCAATGACATTTACAAACTTAAACATCACAGCATACGCTTCATCTAATAAAGTAACAAGTGTACTGCCACAGGCAGGTATTACATATGCTCTTGGAAGCAATCAGGTATCACTTTCAAATCTTCAGGAAACAGTAGAGACAGAGAAGGCAGAGGCAGAGGCTGCATCAAGTACCAGCAAGTCAGCTGCCACAACAGAAGCAATCAATTCCAGTGATACTGTAACCAATGTAACACCTCTTGCATCAACATTATCAGACAGGATTCTTTCAGATATTCAGAGCGCTACCGGCGCAGTTGTTAAGAGTGCAGGAACAGAAGAAGAGACCACAGATGAGAATTCCGAGGATGAGCTCTTCAAGACTCTCGTTATCGCCAAGGTTCACGATTATGTCAATGTTCGTGATCTTCCTTCAGAAGAGGACGGCGAGATCATCGGTAAGCTCTATGACAAGTCAGTTGGTACCTTCATCGAGGAGGACAACGGCTGGTACAAGATCAAGTCAGGATCAGTTGAAGGTTACGTTAAGGCAGAGTACTGTGTAACCGGTGATGATGCTGTAGATTTTGCCAAGGAAGTCGGAACCAGAATCGCTACTGTAACAACCACAACACTTAAGGTTAGAGGCGGAGCAAGCCTTGATGCCGAGGTGCTTGGCCTTGTTCCTATCGAGGATCAGCTCGTAGTTGAGGAAGAGCTCGACGGATGGGTTAAGGTTAGTATCGAGGAAGGTGACGGTTACGTATCAATGGATTACGTAACACTTTCCACAGAGTTCGTTAAGGCCGAGTCCAAGGCAGAAGAGGAAGCTCGTCTTGCCAAGGAAAGAGCAGCAAGAGAAGCAGCTACCAAGGCAGCTAAGGCGAACACAAAGAGTTCAAGCGAGTCAAGCGGATCTAAGAGTTATAATTCCGCAGGATCATATACAACAGCTACAAGTTCCATCGGTTCTGCAGTTGCTCAGTTTGCACAGCAGTTCGTAGGTAATCCTTATGTATACGGTGGAACATCACTTACAAATGGTGCTGACTGCTCAGGATTTGTAATGAGCGTATACCAGAACTTCGGTGTAAGTCTTCCTCATTCTTCCGGTGCCGACAGAAGCGTTGGTGCAGCGGTTGATGGACTTGCAAATGCACAGCCCGGTGATATCGTATGTTACTCAGGTCACGTTGCTATCTACATTGGTAACGGCCAGATCGTACATGCTTCTACAGCCAAGACAGGTATTAAGATCTCTAATGCAGATTACAGAACAATACTTGCTGTAAGAAGAATCTTCTAAATATTTAGTGCAAAAGAGCGAAATGCAGACTCGGAATGCGAGCATTCCTCGTTGAATGTCGTTCGCCATATACAAATCAAAGAATAAGACTAAGTCTCAATGAATTGGACTTAGTCTTATTTTTTGATTTCTGCATTTCTCTCTTTTGCACATAAATATAAATGTCAACATAGAAAGATAACTTTTTCTTTATAAAATTTTTAAAAGTTATCCACAATCCCGGGATAAAAAAGCGCGTTTTTTCGACTTATACACGAAGTTATCCACATTGTCCACAGAAATCGTTATCTAAAAGCTAATTTTGCACAATAGAAAGCAGTAGATATTTTTTGTGCATTTTGTACAAATGCGACTTCTTTAATTTGCTTATGTATGTGTATCAATGTTATAATGTTTTTAACACAAATATGTCCCGATTGGGCGAAGTAAAGGGGATGATTGCATGAAATTTACTATCGTTGGAAAGAACATTGATGTAACACCCGGATTAAAGGCAGCAGTTGAGGAAAAGATTGGAAAACTTGAGAAGTATTTCACTCCCGATACTAATGCGAATGTCACACTTAATGTGGACAAAGAGAGACATAAGATCGAAGTAACAATCCCTGTTAAGGGCAAGATCATCCGTGCTGAGCAGGTCAGCAATGACATGTATGTATCCATCGATCTTGTAGAGGAGGTAATCGAAAGACAACTTAAAAAGTATAAGAGCAAACTGGTTGACAAGCAGCAGGCTGAGGCCAGCAACTTCAAGAAAGAGTATATCGAGTCAGACTACATGGATGACGAGGATATCCGCATTGAGCGTATGAAGAAGTTCGATCCCAAGCCTATGTATGCTGAGGATGCCTGTGTACAGATGGAGCTTCTCGGACACAATTTCTTTGTATTTGTAAATGCCGAGACAGATCAGGTTAACGTAGTGTATAAGAGAAAAGGAAATACCTACGGACTTATAGAGCCTGAAGCTTGATATATTGCACATAGGATTCCGTTAATTAAATATCAATTCATAGATTTTTAATAAAATAGCTCCCACCCGGGAGCTATTTTTGTTGCATTTGACTAAGTGCTATGTTACAATGAATCTGTTCTGATAAAAATTTGTCAATCGATTTTAACGCAGGTTTTTGCAGAAGAAACTTAATAAAAACTGGGATCAGAGAGTCCCCAAAATGGAGGTAATACGTTATGGCACAGAAAGTAGTTATAGCTGGTGCAGTCAGAACTGCCATCGGCAAAATGGGTGGAGCCCTCAGCAATACTCCAGCAGCAGAACTTGGTTCAATCGTAATCAAGGAGGCACTTAATCGCGCAGGTGTTAAGCCTGAGATGGTTGATGAAGTACTTATGGGATGCGTTATCCAGGCAGGCCTTGGACAGAACGTAGCAAGACAGGCATCAATCAAGGCTGGTCTTCCTATTGAGACTCCTGCAGTAACACTTAACGTAGTATGCGGCTCTGGTCTTAACTGTGTAAATATGGCAGCTGACCTGATCAAGGCAGGCGAGGCTGATATCGTAGTAGCAGGTGGTATGGAGAACATGTCAATGGCTCCTTACGCACTTCCAAATGCACGTTTCGGATATCGTATGAACAATGGAACACTTGTTGATACCATGGTAAACGATGCTCTTACAGATGCTTTCAATCACTATCACATGATGATCACAGCAGAGAATATCTGCGACAGATGGAACCTTACAAGAGAAGAGCTCGATGAGTTCTCAGCTAATTCTCAGCAGAAGTGCGAGAAGGCTCAGGCTACAGGCGCATTCGACGATGAGATCGTTCCTGTTCCCGTTAAGGTTAAGAAGGAAATGGTTGAGTTCAAGGTAGACGAGGGACCTCGTGCCGGAACAACTGTTGAGACTCTTGCAAAGCTTAAATGCTGCTCAGGCAAGGAAGGCGGACTTGTAACAGCAGGTAACGCATCAGGTATCAACGATGGTGCTGCTGCAGTTGTTGTTATGAGCGAAGAGAAGGCTAAGGAACTTGGAATCAAGCCTATGGCTACATGGGTAGGCGGAGCTCTTGCAGGTGTTGAGCCTGAGATCATGGGTATCGGACCTGTTGCAGCTACAAGAAAGGCTCTTAAGAAGACAGAGCTTACACTTGATGACATCGATCTTATCGAGGCTAACGAGGCATTCGCAGCTCAGTCAGTTGCAGTTGCCAAGGACCTTGGATTTGATATGAGCAAGGTTAACGTAAACGGTGGAGCTATTGCTCTGGGACACCCTGTTGGAGCATCAGGCTGCCGTATCCTTGTAACACTTCTCTATGCAATGGCTAAGAGACCTGAGGCTAAGAAGGGTCTTGCTACACTTTGCATCGGTGGCGGAATGGGATGCGCTACAATCGTTGAGAAGTACGAAGGCTAATCATAAATAATTGTGAGCATGGTCTGCGGGGCCAAAAAACCCTGCAGACTATTATCACGTTTAAAAGGAGGCAAATAGAATGGGTTTTGTAAATTGCGAAGTAAAAGACAAAATTGCTGTAATTACAATCAACAGACCTGAGGCACTCAACGCCCTGAACTCACAGGTTCTTGATGACCTCGAGGCAGCTTTTGACGGTCTTGATCTCGAGGTAGTAAGAGCTGTTGTTCTTACAGGTGCCGGCGAGAAGTCATTTGTTGCAGGTGCTGATATCGGAGAGATGAGCACTCTTTCAAAGGCAGAGGGAGAAGCTTTTGGTAAGAAGGGTAACGACATCTTCCGCAAGATCGAGCAGTTCCCTGTTCCTGTAATTGCTGCTATCAACGGTTTTGCACTTGGCGGTGGATGTGAGATCTCAATGAGCTGCGATATCCGTATCTGCTCAGAGAATGCTATGTTTGGTCAGCCTGAGGTTGGTCTTGGAATTACACCGGGATTTGGTGGAACACAGAGACTTGCTCGTCTTATCGGCGCAGGAATGGCTAAGCAGCTTATCTACACAGCTAAGAACATCAAGGCTGACGAGGCTTACAGAATCGGTCTTGTAAACGCTGTATATCCTCAGGAAGAGCTCCTTGCAGAGGCTGAGAAGATGGCAAGCAAGATCGCTGCTAACGCTCCTATCGCTGTAAGAGCATGCAAGAAAGCAATCAACGATGGTCTTCAGGTTAACATCGACGATGCTCTTGTAATCGAGGAGAAGCTCTTTGGTTCATGCTTCGAGTCATACGATCAGAGAGAGGGAATGGCTAACTTCCTTCGTAAGAAAGACGACCCGGCTAAGGTTAAGGTTGTAGATTTCCAGAATAAATAACTTCAATCAAAATAGAAAAATCAAATTAGGAGGAATTAGAAATGAAAGTTGCAGTAATTGGCGCAGGAACAATGGGCTCAGGTATTGCTCAGACATTTGCTCAGGCTCAGAGCGTAGAGAAGGTTTATCTTTGCGACATCAAGACTGAGTTTGCTGAGGGCGGATTTGCTAAGATCAAGAAGGGTCTTGATAAGCAGGTTGCTAAGGGAAAGAAGACTCAGGAAGAGGCAGATGCTATCACAGCTAAGATCCAGACAGGTCTTAACGACATCTGTGCAGATGCTGATCTCGTAGTTGAGGCAGCTCTTGAGGTTATGGATATTAAGAAGAATCTTTTCAAGGAGCTTCAGGACAACATCGTAAAGAACCCTGATTGCATCTTTGCTTCAAACACATCTTCACTTTCAATCACAGAGATTGGATCAGGCCTTGCAAAGCCTATCATCGGAATGCACTTCTTCAATCCTGCTCCTGTTATGAAGCTGGTTGAGGTTATCCAGGGTGCTAACACTCCTGATGACATGGTTGATAAGATCAAGAAGATTTCAGAGGATCTTGGAAAGACTCCTGTACAGGTTAACGAAGCAGCAGGCTTTGTTGTAAACAGAATCCTTGTTCCTATGATCAACGAGGGTATCTTTGTTTATTCAGAAGGCGTTTCAGATATCGCAGGTATCGACACAGCTATGAAGCTTGGATGCAACCATCCTATGGGACCCCTTGAGCTGGGCGATTACATCGGTCTTGATATCGTTCTTGCTATTATGGATGTTCTCTACTCAGAGACAGGTGATTCCAAGTATCGTGCTTGCCCTCTTCTTCGTAAGATGGTTCGTGGTAAGAAGCTCGGCGTTAAGACAGGAATCGGCTTCTACAACTATGCAGATGGAAACAAGGTTCCAACAGATAAGTAATAACTCATAAATAATAAATTTGGAGGTTTAAATCATGGATTTTCAGCTTGATCAGCAACATGAAATGGCGAGAGCTCTTTTTAAAGAGTTTGCAGAAAAAGAAGTAAAGCCAAACGCAATAGAGGTTGATGAGACAGAAGTTTTCCCTATGGAGACCGTTAAGAAGATGCAGAAATACGGATTCATGGGTATCCCGATTCCTAAGCAGTACGGCGGACAGGGATGTGATCCTCTCACATACATCATGTGCGTAGAGGAGCTTGCAAAGGTTTGTGGAACTACAGCAGTTATCGTATCTGCTCACACATCACTTTGCTGCGATCCTATCATGACATACGGAACAGAGGAGCAGAAGCAGAAATACCTCGTTCCTCTTGCAAAGGGCGAGAAGCTCGGCGCATTCGGTCTTACAGAGCCTATGGCAGGAACAGACGCTCAGGGCGTTCAGACTAAGGCTGTTCTTACAGAAGACGGAAAAGAGTGGGTTCTTAACGGATCTAAGTGCTTCATCACAAACGGTGAGGTTGCAGATATCTACATCATCATCGCTTACACAGATATCGTTGAGGATAAGAGAGGCAGAAAGCAGAAGAAGTTCTCAGCATTCATCGTTGAGAAGGGAACACCCGGATTCACCTTTGGTACAAAGGAGAACAAGATGGGTATCCGCGGATCTTCTACTTACGAGCTTATTTTCCAGGATTGCCACATTCCTGCAGAGAACCTTCTTGGTGCTCGCGGAAAGGGCTTCCCTATCGCAATGCACACACTTGATGGCGGACGTATCGGTATCGCTGCTCAGGCTCTTGGTATTGCAGAGGGCGCACTCGACAGAACAGTTGAGTATGTAAAGGAAAGAAAGCAGTTTGGTCGTGCTATTGGCCAGTTCCAGAACACACAGTTCCAGCTTGCTAACATGGCTACACAGTGTGAAGCAGCAAGACTCCTTGTTTATCAGGCTGCTGATGCAAAGAAGAATAAGGATGTTTACTCAGTAGAAGCTGCTAAGGCTAAGCTTTTCGCAGCAGAGGTAGCAATGGATGTAACCACAAAGGCTGTACAACTTCACGGTGGATACGGCTACATCAGAGAGTACGAAGTAGAGAGAATGATGCGTGATGCTAAGATCACAGAGATCTACGAGGGTACATCTGAGGTTCAGAGAATGGTTATTTCAGGAGCTCTTTTAAAGTAAGCCAGATGATAACGAAAAGGAGATTATAAAATGAAAGTTGTAGTTTGCATTAAGCAGGTCCCTGATACAAAGGGCGGCGTTAAGTTCAAACCCGATGGAACATTGGATAGAGGTGCAATGCTTGCAATCATGAATCCTGATGACAAAGCAGGACTTGAGGCAGCACTTAGATTAAAAGATCAGTATGGCGCAGAGGTTACAGTTCTTACAATGGGACTTCCAAAGGCTGACGCTGTACTTAGAGAAGCTCTTGCTATGGGCGCAGATAAGGCAGTTCTTGTAACTGACAGAGTACTCGGCGGCGCTGATACATGGGCAACATCTTCAACTATCGCAGGCGCACTCAGAAACCTTGAGTATGATCTCATCATCACAGGCCGTCAGGCTATCGATGGAGATACAGCTCAGGTTGGACCTCAGATTTCTGAGCATCTTGGAATTCCTGTAATTTCTTATGCTGAGGAGATCAAGGTTGACGAGGCTGCTAAGACTGTTGAAGTTAAGAGACAGTTCGAAGACAGATACCACATCGTTAAGGCTAACATGCCTTGTCTTGTAACAGCTCTTTCAGAGCTCAACGAGCCAAGATACATGACACCGGGTGGAATATTCGATGCATTTGATCAGGAAGTTACCGTATGGGGCAGAGCTGATCTTAAGGATGTAGACGATTCTAACCTTGGACTTAAGGGTTCACCTACACAGATTGCAAAGGCTTCCGATAAGGTTAAGAAGGGTCAGGGCGAGAAGGTTGCTCCTGATTCAGCTGAGGAAGCAGTTGACTACATCGTAGGCAAGCTTAAGGAGAAACACGTAATCTTATAATTTTTGATTGAAAAGGAGAAGAGTCATGTCTTTAGAAGAATATAAAGGTGTATTTATCTTTGCTCAGCAGGTAGACGGCGAGCTTTCAGGCATCGCACTTGAGCTTCTGGGCAAAGCAAAGAGTCTTGCAGAAGACCTTGATGAGAAAAAAGTTACAGCAGTACTTCTTGGAAGCGATGTTAAGGGACTTACTGACAAGCTTGCAGAGTACGGTGCTGACAGAGTTATCGTAGTAGACAATCCTGAACTTAAGGATTACAGAACAGAGCCTTACACACACGCTCTTGCATCTGTTATCAAGGAGTTCAAGCCTGAGATCCTCCTTGTTGGTGCTACAGCCATCGGTCGTGACCTTGGCCCAAGAGTATCTTCAAGAGTACACACAGGACTTACAGCTGACTGTACACAGCTTGATATCGGAGACTTCCCTCTTGAGCCAGTAGAAGGCAGAGAGCAGAAGCACAAACAGCTCCTTATGACACGTCCTGCATTCGGTGGAAACACAATCGCTACCATCGCTTGCCCTGATTTCAGACCTCAGATGGCTACTGTACGTCCGGGCGTTATGCAGAAGATCGATCCTATCAAGGGTGCTAAGGCAGAGATCGTTGATTACAATCCCGGATTTGAGAAGAACGACTGCTACACAGAGATCGTTAAGATCGTTAAAGAGACATCAGCAGTTGCTGATATCCAGGCAGCTAAGATCCTTGTATCAGGCGGCCGTGGTGTTGGATCACCTGAGAACTTCAAGATTCTTGAAGAGCTCGCAGAGGTTGTTCACGGAACAGTTTCCTGCTCTCGTGCAGTTGTAGATTCAGGCTGGAAGCCCAAGGATCTTCAGGTTGGACAGACAGGTAAGACAGTTCGTCCTCAGCTTTACTTCGCAATCGGTATCTCCGGAGCCATCCAGCACGTAGCAGGTATGGAAGAGTCAGATATCATCATTGCTATCAACAAAGATGAGAACGCACCTATCTTTGACGTTGCTGACTACGGTATCGTAGGCGACCTCAACAAGGTAGTTCCTGCTCTTACAAAGAGACTTAAGGAAGAGCTTGCAGCAAAGGGCTGATAGTTGACATGAGATTTAAGGAGAGGCATCGGAGTAATCCGATGTCTCTTTTTTGCATAGGTGATAATTCTACGCTGTTTACAAGTTCTAGTGATTCTGTTATTATTTTTATTGTTCTTATGGGAATCAACCTGGTTCCTGTCAAAAGAGATATCGGTTCTGATATCGCTATTTCACTGAAATGAAGTGTGTAAATAGGTTCTTGCCAAGTGTTTAAAGATCATTGGGAGGAAAAGTCACACATTTGGTAAATGATGCGGAATATATGCGAAGAAAATTGGTGTATTTCGCTTGTATTTAATACAACTTTAATAACACGTGCAAAAAGACATATAAACTATCGCTTGAAAGTAAGCAGACGCCATATATGTGTGAAAACATGAGCAAAAGCTCGTGTGATATAGGAGTCATCAGAAAAACAAGCGAAAAAGGAAGGAGTAGAATTGCTGAACAGCGACATATTAAATGAATTGAAAAGAGAAGAAAGACAAATAACATATCTTAAGGGTAAACTGACAGAAAATCTTGAGAATGCGCCGGAGGGAAGTCTTAGAGTAAATGGTACAACAGGCAGGAAAACTCAGTTTTATCAGTATATTTCAGAGAATCGTGAAAAGAATGCGGGTGGAATATATTTGGGGAAAGATAAATACGATGTGGCAAAAAAGCTTGCACAAAAGGGATATGACTCGAAAATGCTGGCGTGGGCGCAAAAAGCGGAATATAGGATTCAAAACCTGATCGATTGTTACGAACACAATACGCCTGAAATAATATATAATAATCTGAGTGACATCAAACGCGATTTGGTTGAACCATACTATGTTCCGGATGATGTTTTTCTAGATAACTGGCTCAATAAGTGGCATTGCGGAGGAAATACTTACGACAAAAAGGAGATTATTCTCACCGAGCGAGGTGAGCAGGTAAGATCCAAGTCTGAAAAAATAATTGCAGATAAGCTATATGCTGAGGGGATTCCTTATGTTTATGAGCCCGAGGTGATATTGACTGATGGTGAAAGGGTTTATCCGGACTTTGCGACTCTCAATGTCAGAACAAGAAAAGAATTCTTTTTGGAGCATTTTGGCAAGATGGATGAGCTTAGATATTGCAGAAGGAATATCCGGAAGATTGAAGAATACGCTCTGAGTGGATATACCTTAGGAGATGGGCTCCTTGCTACATTTGAAACTAACGGAAGTATTTTTGATGCCAGATATCTTGATCTATTGGTAAATCGATACCTGAAATAAATGTGAAAACATGCAATAAAAACACAGACGTGAAAGGAATTGTTAGATGAAGAGTATTTTAGATTACGAAACAGTATCACTTATCGATGAGGACGACGCCCTAGAGATCATTGACCAGACGCTGCTTCCCGGCAAGATTGAGATCATAAGACTTCATACGGCAAAAGAGATCTGGGATGCAATCTACCTGTTGCAGGTAAGAGGCGCACCGGCTATCGGAGTAAGTGCCGGTATGGGACTTTATCTTTTGATGAAGCATTCCAAGGCTCAAAGCTATGATGAGTTCATGAAGGAGCTTGATGAAAAGAGCGATTACTTGAATTCATCCCGTCCCACAGCAGTCAATCTGTCCTGGGCACTTAAGCGCATGAAAGCTCACGTTGAAAAAGTCTACGCCAAAATGAGCCCTAGGGACGGAGTCAGTGGCTCATTTTCAGATGCTGTTCGTCCTAAGCTGATAGACGAGATGCGTGATGAGTGCCAGCGTATCAAGCAGGAGGATATTGATGTTTGCCGCAGGATCGGTGAATATGGCGTAACGCTTGTAAAGGACGGAGACGGCATTCTCACACACTGCAACGCAGGTCAGCTTTGCGCCTGCAAGTATGGAACAGCTACAGCGCCTATGTATCTTGCTCATGAAAAAGGCTACAACATCAAGGTGTACTGTGATGAGACAAGGCCTCTTTTACAGGGAGCAAGACTTACTGCTTTTGAGCTACATTCTGCAGGCATTGATACAACTCTTTTGTGCGACAACATGTCTGCATCACTTATGAAGAGCGGTGCTGTAAACGTGATATTCACAGGCTGTGACAGGGTTGCTGCCAACGGCGATGCAGCCAATAAGATCGGAACCAGCATGGTTGCTCTTGCTGCAAAGCGATACGGTGTTCCTTTCTATATCTGCGCACCTACATCGACCATCGATATCAACACTCCCACCGGAGCTGATATCAACATCGAGCAGAGAAAGCCTGAAGAAGTCACCGAGATGTGGTACAAAGAACGCATGGCGCCTGAAGGCATTAACGTTTACAATCCTGCATTTGATGTAACAGACAACGAGCTTATCGCAGGTATCGTAACTGAGTACGGTATACTTCATGCTCCATACGATGAGGCTATACGAAAGCTCTTTTCCGAAATCAAAAAATAATTACAGGTGGGTTAGAACATGGGACTTATAGGTGTTCCTATTTTGGGATATATCGATCTGACTACAGGTAAGCGCAGCGATACCAGAGCTTCTCTTAGCTATGTTGTAGCTGAAAAAGAATATGACAGAAAGACAGTATTTGGCCTCTTTGAAAAAGATAAAGCCTACAGGATAAAGGGTCTTGCAGCAAAGAAGCTCGATGAAGGACCTGAATATGTCAACAATCCACACAGGCTCGGAGGAATCTATATTCTTGAGCTTTTGGAAAAAGACATTAAGGATGAATATCTGGATAACCTGCTGGCAGAATTTGACGAGCCTGTTATTATTACAGATATCCCGGATTAATAAATAAAATTTCATCCCCCCGGGGGGCTTGTACGCCTATGCACAGCCCAATATACTGTACTAGTGATATGAATAATTATTAGTACCGAGGGGGACAATCATATGCATATGGCAGACGCCTTAGTGGCACCGGCAGTTGCGGGAACAATGTATGTTTTATCAGCATCTGCAGCAACAGTATCAGTTAAAAAAGTAAGAGAAGAAAACGATCCAAAGAAGATTCCTGTAATGGGAGTTATGGGTGCATTTGTATTTGCAACCCAGATGCTCAACTTCACTATTCCGGGTACAGGTTCATCTGGACATCTGTGCGGTGGTATGATGCTTTCTGCACTTTTGGGACCTTACGCAGGTTTCCTTACCATGATAGGAGTACTTCTGGTTCAGTGCCTGTTATTTGCTGACGGAGGACTGCTTGCCCTGGGCTGTAATATATGGAATATGGCCTTTTACGGGTGCTTTATAGGGGCTCTCCTGATATGGAAGCCAATAATGAAGAAAGGAGCAAGCAGAGCTAAGATTGCGCTCGCATCTATCCTTGGATGCGTTCTTACCTTGCAGCTTGGTGCATTCTCTGTTACGCTGGAGACTCTTGCTTCGGGAGTTACAGAGCTTCCATTCTCTGTATTTCTTGCAACAATGCAGCCTATACATCTTGCGATCGGATTTGTTGAAGGCCTTATAACAGCAGCTGTACTTATATTTGTACATGAAGCAAGACCTGAGCTTTTATGGGGTGTTGGTGAGAGCACAGAAGTTAAAGAAGGAAAGCTCAGCTTTAAAAATACAATCATCGTAATAGCAATTTTGGCAGCCCTTGCAGGCGGAATCGTATCTTTATTCGCATCTGCATTCCCTGACGGCCTTGAGTGGTCAATGGAGCAGGTTGCAGGAACAACAGAGCTTGAGGCAGACGGCGGTGTTTATGACACAGCAGCAGGAATTCAGGATGCCACATCTCTTTTACCAGATTATGCATTTAAGGACAGCGAATCAGCAGCCGGTACAAGCTTCTCGGGTATTGTGGGATCATTGGTTGTAGTTGGCGTTATGGTTGGTGCAAGCTACGCATTTAGATTATTTAAGAAGAAAGAGGAGCCTGATTCTGCCAGTGCTTGATATGGCAGAGGTTTTATGGAGTCTATTGAAAAACAGCTACATGAAATGAATAAACTTCAGAATCTGCAGCAGCGTTCTCATTGGATGAACAGGATTCATCCATTGGGAAAGCTGCTTGTTTGCGTTACATACATTTTGTTTGTAGCATCCTTTAACAAGTATGACTTATCAGGAATGATAATGATGGCAGTGTTCCCGGCCTTTGGATTTATCGCCGGAGAGCTGTCCCTTAAGGATGGACTCTACAGGATGAGGCTAATCCTTCCGCTTGTGTTATTTGTGGGAATATTTAACCCCTTCTTCGACAGACAGGTGGTGGCGCAGATACCTCTTTTCCCCGGATTTAAAGTTACCGGCGGAATGATTTCCATGGTGACGCTGATGCTTAAGGGATTCTACAGCATACTCTCCGCATATATTCTAATTGCGACAACGTCGATTGAGCAGATCTGCTATGCGCTGCGCCTTTTGCATATTCCAAAGATAATAGTCATCGTTATTCTGCTTATCTACAGATACTTCGGCCTTATGGGCAATGAAGCGGACAGGATAACAACGGCATATATGCTCAGGGCTCCGAGGCAGAAGGGTATTAACTACAAAGCCTGGGGAACGCTGGTGGGACAGTGGCTTCTTCGCAGCATGGACAGGGCAGGAAATGTCTATGAGAGCATGGTGCTCAGAGGCTTCAAGGGTGATTTTAATGTGCAAAAGAGATCTCCAAAAGCCTTTGATCACATCTACCCCCTGGTTTGGATAGCTGCGTTTATTGTTATAAGATTTATTGTTTGATCTGGAAGGAAAAAGAGATGCATACCGGAATTAGCGGAGAACTGCTGAAAATAAAAGATTTGAGTTTTACCTATGAGGATGGGAATAAGGTTTTGGATGGTCTTAATCTCACAGCTCACGATGGCGAGAGCATAGGAATCGTCGGGGCTAACGGAATCGGGAAATCCACTCTGATGAAGCTGCTTGTGGGGCTATACCTTAATTATGAGGGCGAGCTGGAAGTGGCAGGACATCCCGTAAACAAAAAGAATCTGAGCCATATCAGAGAACATGTCGGATATGTTTTCCAGGACTCTGACAGTCAGCTGTTTCTCTCAACTGTGGGAGAGGATGTTGCCTTCGGACCTCAGAACTACGGGCTTTCTGACGAAGAGGTGAAAAGACGTGTCGATGAGGCGCTTGATAAGGTCCACATTTCTCATCTTAGGAATAAGCACAATTACAAGCTCTCGGGCGGTGAGAAAAAGCTTGCAGCCATAGCTACAATCCTTTCCATGGAGCCGGATATCATCATAATGGATGAACCGTCGATTGCATTGGACCCCAGGAACAGGCGAAATCTTATAGGGATATTAAATGAGATCAAGGCACTTAAGATAATCACATCCCATGACCTTGATTTTATAATGGATACCTGTTCGAGAGCTCTTTTACTGGATGAAGGACGAATTATCGCAGACGGAAGTGTAGAAGAGATTCTTACGGATAAAAAGCTGCTTGAAGAACATGGTTTGGAACTTCCGCTGAGTTTGACAAACAGATAGAGATATTGGGCGCAGGCACGTAAGCCGGCGCCTTTTTCTTTTCTGAAAATTATCTAAAATACGTTGAGGGGCATACTTTCAGGTGTTAAAATGTATATGTATGAGTGGCGCTAGCAGCACCAATTAAAACAAATGTACAAATATCATGGAGGAAAATTATAATGGCAAGAAAGGTAGTTTTAGCGGGAGCATGCAGAACAGCGATCGGAACCATGGGTGGAGCACTTTCAACAACACCTGCTCCGGCACTTGGAACAATTGTAATCAAGGAAGCACTTAAAAGAGCCGGTGTAAAGCCGGAACAGGTTGATGAAGTATATATGGGCTGCGTTATCCAGGCAGGACTTGGACAGAACCCGGCCAGACAGGCAGCTGTAAATGCAGGAATTCCCGTTGAAGTTCCTGCAACAACAATAAACGTTCTTTGCGGATCAGGTCTGCACTGCGTAAACCTCGCAGCCAAGCTCATCGGAATGGGTGATGCGGACATTATCGTAGCCGGTGGTATGGAGAACATGTCAATGGCTCCTTATCTTATGCAGCAGGGACGTTACGGATACCGTATGGGTTCCGGAGAACTTCAGGATGCGATGATCAAGGATGCACTTACAGATGCCTTCGGCGGATATCACATGGGTATCACAGCTGAGAACATCGCAGAGCAGTGGCATCTTACAAGGGAGCAGCTCGATGAGTTTGCAGCATGGTCACAGAACAAGGCAGAGAAGGCCATTGCAGAGGGCAAATTCAAGGAAGAGATCGTTCCTGTAGAGATCAAGAAAAAGAAAGAGACCATCATCTTTGATACAGATGAGGGACCAAGAAAGGGCGTTACAGTAGAGGGCATTTCCCATCTTAAACCTGCTTTCAAGAAGGACGGCGGAGTTGTTACAGCAGCCAATTCGTCAGGCATCAACGACGCTGCTTCAGCAATCATCGTTATGAGTGAGGAGAAGGCAAAAGAGCTTGGAGTTAAGCCTCTTGGTACCTGGATCGCCGGAGAGCTTGCAGGCGTTGAGCCCAGAATCATGGGTATCGGACCTGTGGCAGCAACACAGAAAGTTATGAAGAAAGCCGGATATTCAATCGGTGATTTCGATCTTATAGAAGCAAACGAAGCTTTTGCAGCTCAGTCAGTAGCTGTACAGCATGACCTTGGATTCTCAAAAGACGTCCTTAACGTAAACGGAGGAGCTATTGCTCTTGGTCATCCCGTTGGATGCTCAGGAAACAGAATCCTGGTAACACTTCTTTACGAGATGCAAAGACGCGATGTTCACAAGGGACTTGCTACTCTTTGTGTCGGCGGCGGAATGGGATGCGCAGCTATAGTAGAACGTTGATGGAGGCCCTATGGCAGATCGTTCAATTCTTGTAGTTGATGATAACGAGATCAACAGAGGAATTCTCGGAGAGATCTTTAAAGACAAATATAATATCCTTGAGGCCGGCGACGGCCTCGAGGCTCTTAAGATAATGGAGGAGAATGAAGGAAAGCTCGCAGCAGTTCTCCTTGATATTGTCATGCCTGAGATGGACGGTTATCAGGTCCTTGAGGAGATGGGCAAAAGGGATAACTTAAATGATGTTATTCCTGTTCTGATGATCACAGCCGACACCTCTACAGAGGCAGAACGTGCAAGCTACCAGAAGGGTGCAGCGGATGTTATTCACAAACCCTTTGATCCTATCATCGTTGACAGGCGTGTCTCAAGAAATATTGAGCTCTATGACCACAAGAATAACTTAGAGAGCCAGATTGATGATCAGACCAGAGTCTTAAAGAAGCAGTTCATCTACCTGAAAAAGCAGGAAGAGAAGCTTAAAAACAGCAACGAAAAAGTCATAGACACCATTGCGACCATAGTAGAATTCAGAAGCATGGAGTCAAGTTATCATTTAAAGAGGATAAAGGGATTTGTCAGAATCCTTGCCCTCTCAGCAATGAATAACTATCCGGAATTGGGACTGACACCTCACCTTGTAGATGTTATTACTCAAGCTTCGGCTATGCATGATATCGGTAAGATATCCGTTCCGGACTCAATCCTTCTTAAGCCCGGCAAGCTCACCAATGAGGAATTTGATCTGATGAAATCTCATACCACCCGTGGAAGTGAGATCATTGAGCTCTTAAAAGACGTTCAGGACAAAGAGTACTATGAAATGAGTCTGGATATCTGCAGACACCACCATGAGAGATACGATGGAAGAGGTTATCCTGACGGACTTAAAGGTGAAGAAAATTCTATTGGAGCTCAGCTTACAGCGCTGGCGGATGTATATGACGCGCTGGTCAGTGACCGTGTTTACAAGGCAGCGTTCCCTATGGATAAAGCCTATGAGATGATCAAGGACGGAGAGTGTGGAGTATTCAATGAAAAGCTCCTGGCCTGCTTTGAATTTGCAAGGCCGGATATGGAAAAACTGGTCCTTGAGACCAAGGCTGCAGAGGCAGCAGATAAGAATATGTAAATTTTCTTGACAAAGCCTGTCGGCATGAATATAATATTATTTGTTGCCGATATGGCTCATGTGCGTGTAGCTCAGCTGGATAGAGCGTCTGGCTACGGACCAGAAGGTCGTGGGTTCGAATCCTGTCACGCACACTCATAAAGCGATTACATCATTTGATGTGATCGCTTTTTTGTTGTCCGCTTTTTATTCCCCGAAAAAGCCATGGAAACTGGAATTTATTAAAACAATCTAAAATAGTTTTAACTTTCCGGCACCCTCATGAAAACGCTAACACTAAAAAATGCACAATTATTATCTTGAAATTTTGTTTAATAATTAGTCAATATGGTGAAAAAATCTTTCGTTTTCCCCTTGTTTTAGTCAAAGTGACTATGATAAGATAAGGTCACGTTCTGAAAATAATGTAAGCGTTTACATTATTAAAAAACTATAAACAGAGTTTTATGGGGAACAAACGGGAGGAACAATATGTCAAAAAAGAGAAGAAAGGGCGGAATCGGAGCGAAGTTTTTTGCTGCAGTTCTTACTGCTGCACTGACGTTTTCCAATGTTTCGATGGCTCTGCCCGGAGGAATGACACTGGCGGAGGAGGAGACTCTTTTGCAGGCGCAGACTTTCAGTGAGATTAAAGAGGAAGTTGACACTGAATCTGTGACAAAAGATGCTGAAGTCCAGGCAGCTTCTTCAGATTCTGCGACTACTGAGGCTTCGGAAGTCGAAGTTAAGAAGGCAGATGCCGAAGTTTCTGAGAGCGAAGCACTGACAGATTCTGCAAACGGGGGATCTGTAGTCGCTGATGAAACTGAGGAACTTGTGGAAGTGAAATTTGAGCTTCAGGGAATCAGCGATGAGGATCTTGAGAGCTTTAAGAAGGATGCTGTGATAAGCTGCATACCTGAGGATGGTTCTGAGACAAAGACAGTTTCATTCAATGATGACGGAAGCTATTCTGTTAAGGTTAAGAAATTTGTGACGTATGCACTTGAACTTAAAGGAGTGGATAATTACAAACTTCTTACGCTTAACTTTGAACAGATGAATGTTGCAGATGATCAGGATCCTGTTGTTCTTAGTTTCGATGCTGTTGCAACTGAGAATACAGGTGACGAAGTGCCTGAAGATACAACTAAAAATGACAGGAACTTTGATGCTGACAAGGCTGATGTATGGGATTTCGGCGCAGAAGATCTTGGCGATGATTATAACAACAGACTTGATGTTGACACTATAAATGGATTTTATGGTGATGTGGCTGCAGGTTCAACTGGAGTAAATATTGCTTCATTTTCTGTTGATGACGGCGATTTTGAGTTTAATGATGGTGGTTATCCTACAACCCACAGACTCAGGACAACTAATACCGAGCTGACCAGATATGATGCTAAGAGCCTCAAGGATGAGGATGGTAATGTATATGGCGGTTACATTTATTCAAATAAGGGCAGCACAGATGGCGTGTATGTTGCTCTTGAATGCGAAGCTGATGATACAATCACAGCTTTTGTTGCAAGTAACGGAACAGATTCCGAAGTACATTTCAGAAATGTTAATGATGCTTCTGATGACGCTTCTTATGTTCACACTCTTGGAAGCGGCACTGCTTCAAAGATGGTATTTTATCCATCAAGTGACGGTAAGTACAAGCTCTTTTCCGCAACAGAAAAGCTCGTACTTGCAAGGGTTATCCGCGAGCATGCACAGTACAGCACACTTACAGGTACTGTAAACGGATATAACGGAAAAGACACTTTAGAAGTTGTATTTACAAACAAGGCTAACGGAAATGTTGCTAAGGCAGAAGTTTCAGACGGAGCATTTGCTGCAACACTTGCGGAAGGCTTTGAATATGAACTCTCTCTCGAGGGTGCAGATGATTACGCGATCGTTTCTCCCAAGACTGTATCAATCAGTGGTGATGAGAGCATTGATCTTGATCTTGTTGGCGTAGAACTTGTAAATGTTTCGGGTAAACTTACAGGAATTGCGGCTGATGATGCCGAGGATTTCGTGGCTGCTGCAGAGTTTACTTTTAAGCCGCAGGATGAAGATTCTGTATATGTACCTAAGATCAGCCTTCAGTCTGAGGGTTCAGACATTTACTATGACCTTAAGCTTCAGAGCGGCGTAACTTACGATGTTACTGTTGCTGATAGGGAGGATACAACTACAGAGAACTATGCAGCTGTAGACGATTATGACCTCGTAACAAAAGAGCTTACTGTTTCAAAGGATAACAGCAACCTGAATATCGAGTTTGAAGCAAAGCCTGTTTACAAGGTTACAATTTCTCCTAAGGGAGCTACACTTGCTGATCTTGCGGATGCAACTTTTACATTCACAAGACTTGATACAGAAAACGGATTTGAGCCTGACGGCTATGTATATGAGTTTACAGGAACTGACAATATTGCACTCAGAGACGGACAGTACGTTGTTGAAGTAACAGGCGCAGGAGCTTTTGTCCAGAAGCGTACAAGTGACCTTGTAGTTAACGGCTCTGATGTGGTAAAAGAGATTTCTTTTGCCTCAGACATTACTGAATGGAACTTCAGTGATGCAGCCTTTGCAGCCAAGTTTGCAAACGCTACATCAGGCACATACAACGGCCTTTCCTGGACAAACGGAAAATCTCACAATGCGACTTACCTCTATTCAGGCGCGGGAACAATTTCTGTTCCTGTAAAGGGAGATTGCAAGATCCAGGTTACCGGCAATTATCAGTATTCTTATTACTTTGAAAATGAAAATGAGAGTTCTGTCAATGTTAAAACCGGATCCACAAGTCAAAATGATACATTTGAGTATGACTATAAGGGTGGCGAAGGCTCTTTTGACATAACAGTTCTTGGAACTTCTTATATAACCAAGATTGCTACGGTATATCAGACAGAGTATAAGTCGGATCTTAAGGTTGGTTCATCGGATGATGCTGACTTTGCAACCATCGGCGAAGCTCTTGAAGCTGTAAGGCTCATGGACAGAGATGGCAAGAGAGTTACCATCAGCATTGAACCCGGCAACTACGAGGAGATGCTGGTAGTTGATGTTCCTAATGTAACTCTTAAGAATGCAAGCTCTGCACCCAGCATTGCTCTTACAGATCAGGGTGTTGGCATTGATCCTAACGCAGTTCGTATTACTTGGTACTACGGACATGGATACACATATTACAGTATGGGTAGTGACTGCAAGTACGATGAGGAACTGCTGGCAGTTAACAAGGCTAACGGATATGCTTCATTCGAAAATCCCGGATCGGGCACAACAGCAGGAAGCTACTGGAACGCTTCTGTTGTAGTAAGTGCCGAAGGGTTTGAAGCAGAAGGCATTATCTTCGAGAACTCTTTTAACCAGTATATGTCTGAGAAGGCAGCAGAGGACGTTATCGTTCCTCAGAGCGGTGCAAAAGAGGGATCTGTTGCCCGTTCAACTATGGCAGCAGGTGACGTGACCGTTCAGGATAAGAAGTACGTTGAGAGAGCAGCAGCACTGGCTATGACAAGTTCTGCAAAAGAAGCTTTCTTTGATAACTGTGCATTCATCGGACGCCAGGATACACTTTACGGCGCAGTAGGCACAACAGCAGGTTTCTATGACTGCGATGTATACGGCGGAACAGATTTTATCTTTGGTGGTATGACAGCAGTATTTGCTAAGTGCGACCTTGTCATGAACACCAGTGAAGACAAGAATGATGTTTCTTACATAACTGCAGCACAGCAGGGATCAGCATCAGCTCGTGGATACCTGATGTACAACTGTACTGTTAAGAGCACAGAGCCCGGTGTTAACACAGCATCCAAGTACACTTCAAAGCCCGGATTCTTCGGAAGACCTTGGGCAGCAAACACATCAGAAGTAGTATTCTTTGATACTGTTGTTGAGGCTACAAACTGGAAACTTGGTTCAGATGGCAAGACATATACATACGATGCAGACTCTACAGTTTCACTGATCCAGCCGGCAGGATGGAATGCATCTCTTACCGGAGAGTCAGCAAGAAATGTTGAGTATGGCACCTTTGAAGTATCAGCTGAGAACAATGCAGACCAGCGTGTTACATGGGCGCAGCAGCCTAAAGAAGCTGTTTGCGCAGATGGCACTGTGATCAGCACAGAAGCTTTCCTTGGAGATTTCAATCCATTTGAAGGAAAAGACATGACGATCACCTTCCCTGACGGGTCAACAGGAGAGGTTCCTGTAGCAGAGGATGAGCCGGTTGCTTCCACAACTTCAAAGTTTGTGTTTGAGTCATCTGCTCTTACTGCTTTTGGTGAGAATGCAAAGGCTGATGGAGATACAGAAAAAGCCGGAACAGAGGATTACTTCACTCTTATCTACAGCGCAAAGAGTAAGGTTGACGGAAGCAAGAAGACTTTCGAAGACGATTATTATTCGGAGCAGAGGGTTAACTTTGGTGGAGCAGCTTCCACTGAGAAGAATGCAGTTAAGTTTACAACGTCCAATTCGGCAACTGTTAAGGTTTGGTGGGCTTGCGGAGGTGACGGCCGTCAGATGACAATACTTAACGGATCCGGAGAAGCAGTTGCTACTACGGAAGATGCAGCCGTTAAGAATTCAGTATATATTTCAACACTTAAGGTTGATGCAGCCGGAACCTATTACCTCGGCGGATCTGCCGGAAACAACTACATCTTCAAGATTGAAGTAGAAGAAGATAAAGCCGCAGAGCCTGTAGAATATGTAATTGAAGCATCTTCATTTGATACTTTTGCAGCAGGTGCAAAGGCTGATGGTGAGGAAGTAAAGGGTGGAACAGACGATTACTTCTCAGTTATCTTCAGCGCAAAGTCAAAGGTTGATACAAGCTCAAAGACCTGGGAAGATGGCTATGCTTCAGGTGTGAGATTTAATCTTGGTGGCAAGGCTACCACAGATATGAACTCTATAAAGTTCACTACATCTTCAGAGTCTACAGTAGAAGTTTGGTGGGTAGAAGGCGGAGATGACAACCGTCAGATGACAATTCTGAATTCATCAGGAGAAGCGGTTGCTATAACAGATGGAACATATATCAAGAACTCTCCTTACTATTCATCATTTAAGCTCTCTGACGCCGGAACTTATTACCTTGGCGGCGCTACAAACAACAACTACATTTTCAAGGTTAAGGTTACGGACGGAGCTCCTACAGAAGTTGTAAGAGCTGACTGGAGCAGCGTTGCAGCTCCTGTTATCGAGAACGTTGCCCTTGATGCAGAAGATAATGGCAAGATAGTTATTACCATTAAGGCGGTTATTGGCACAGATGGTGGAGACAGGCTTGAACTTGACTGCATTGGTACAGACGATCAGATAGTTACAACACAGAGATCTTCAGCTGAAAAGGATGAGTTTGAATTTGCGTTTGCTCCTACAAAATCAGGAGATTACCATTTTGTTGCAGCTCTTATAAGAGATGATGAAGAGACCAAGAAGACAAGCAATGACGAGAAGATCAGCTTTGTTCTTCCGCTGACAGCTCCTGCATTCAAGAGCGTTGTTAATAAAGGTAATGGCACTCTGCAGGTTAAGTTCTACTCTGTAGCAGAGGCAACAGGTTACACAATCGTTGCAACAAATAAGACAAACGCAGATGGCAAATCTTCAAGAGATACATACAAGCCAAGCGAAGTTGTAGACAATGTTAAGACAGAGTATTCATATACTTTTGTTGGACTTGATGTTGGTGATACCTATGAGATTTCACTCACTGCAACAAGAGACAGAGAAGAAGACGGAAAGACAGTTACAGATACATCCAAGACAACAACAGTAGAGAAAGTTGTTACTGCAGAATCTGAGCGTGAGTGGGTATTCTCAGCATTCGGACAGGGCGTTTCTACAGGAAGCAATTGTGGATACACAGAAAATGAAGACGGAACAATAACTGTTTGGAATACAGGAAATAAGGGCAAGCTGGTTCCTGCAAGTACAGACGGACTTTGCTACTACTATACATCAGTTCCTTCTGATATGAACTTTACCTTTACTGCAACAGCAACCATTGATTCCTGGACATTTACAAACGGACAGGAAGGCTTCGGTATCATGGCTGCAGACAGAGTCGGTGTAAACGGAGATAGCAGCGTGTTCTGGAATAACTCCTACATGGCATCCGGAACAAAGGTTGAGTATTTCTATGACACTGAAAAGGGCGAAGCTACTGAAGATGACACAAAAGCTAAGATCACAATGAAAGATGGACTTGGCGCTCAGCAGAAAGTAGGTGTTACAAAAGAAAACCTCGCTCGCTTAGAGGCGAACGATACGGCAACTGTTACCGGAGAATTCTCATCCAAGATGTATCCTCTCGAGAGCTCATGCGGTGCAAACGGAGCCGGAACATATAACCTCTTTGGAAATGCTACTGCAGCAGTTCCCGGAACAGTTGAGAATCCTCTTACAACAGTAAGGCTTCGTATTCAGAAGAACAATACAGGATACTTTGTAAGCTACCTTGATGGCAATGACAATGTTATTGCTACAAAGAAGTTCTATGATACAGAGGCTCTTTCAAATCTTGATGAGAACAATGTATATATCGGAGTATTTGCATCAAGAGCAGCGAAGGCAACCTTCAGTGATATTGAACTTGTGCTTACAGATCCTGCAGACGATGCTCCTGCAGAGGAGAGAGAAATTGAATATGTAGTACCGAGCTACAAGATAATCTCAGCTACATATTCAAATACAGCTAAATATGAGCTTCAGTACACAGGAAACGCTGACGGCGTACTTACAATTACCGATGCATCAGGAAAAGAGCTTGTAAGTGCCAAGGAAGTTAAGGAGAGCGAAGTTGTAAGCGTTACAACAAAGCTTGTTAAGGGCGATAACAAATTTACAATAAAGTTCATTCCTGACGAGTTCTTTAACCCTGAAAACGATGAGTACAAGAAACTTTCATCTTATGAGATGGCTGAGTTCACACACACTGTAAGATATGCAACCATCAATAGCGATGAAAAGGTTTATGTATCACAAAACGGTAAGTCAGATGCAAGAGGAACACAGGCTGACCCTGTAGATATCTATACAGCTGTTAAGTATGTACAGCCCGGTCAGACAATTGTCCTTGCAAGCGGAACTTATAATCTGACAAAGACAGTTACAATTGACAGAGGAATTGACGGAACACCTGATAAGCCGATCAATATGGTTACTGATGGCGGAAGAGCAATCTTCGACTTTGGAACAAAATGTGCAGGATTCATTCTTGCAGGTAATTACTGGTACATTAGTGGAATTGATTGCACCAAGTCAGCCAATGGACAAAAAGGTATTCAGGTATCCGGAAGTCATATTACTCTTAACAATATCCGTACATACGAGAACGGAAACACAGGTATCCAGGTAAGCAGATATCTCTCATCAGATAGCAGAGACCTCTGGCCTTCATACGACCTGATCCTCAACTGCACATCTTACAGCAATGCAGATGCAGGCTATGAGGATGCAGACGGATTTGCTGCCAAGCTTACATGTGGCGAAGGTATCGTATTTGATGGATGTATTGCCTACAACAACGCTGATGATGGTTGGGATCTCTTTGCAAAGGTAGAGACAGGCTCAATCGGTCAGGTTACAATCCAGAACTGCGTGGCATTTGATAACGGATATGGCGTTGACGGAACAAATGAAGGAAACGGTAACGGATTCAAGATGGGTGGTTCAAGCATTGCCGGCAACCACAAGCTCATTAACTCTGTTGCATGGTGCAACAAGGCCAAGGGTATTGATTCCAACTCAGGTCCTGATATTCAGGTTTACAACTCAACATCCTTCAACAACGGATCAAACAACGTAGCTCTTTATACAAATGACACAGCTAATACCAACTACTATGTAGACGGAGTAATGTCCTATAGGACAGAGAACACCGGAACAAGCGAGAACATCAAGCCTAAGGGAACACAGGATACAAACAACATCTATGGAACACTGAACTTCTTCTGGCAGGATGGAAAGTCCTCAAATAAGGACGGCCTTACTGTAACAGATGACTGGTTCGTATCACTTTCAGCACCTAAGGCTGATGCGCAGAATCCTATCGCAGTAGCTGAGAGACTTAGAAATGCAGACGGTTCAATAGATCTTGGCGATTTCATGAAGCTCTCCGAGACAGGACTTGCAGCTCTTGCAAATGCAGGCCTTGATGCAAAAGACATCGCAGCTGACCTTGGCGGTAACTACGAAGCAATTCAGTATGAGAGAGATATCAATGGCTCATCTGAAGCTGCAGAGAAGGATAAAGAGAATCAGGAAGACGAAGAGCCCGGAAGCTCAAGCTCAGGATCAGGCAGCGGATCAAGCTCAGGAAGCGGATCTTCAAGTGGCTCAGGAAGCTCTTCAAGTGAGTCCGGCAGCAGTGATTCAAGCAGCACAGGAAGCTCAAGCAGCACAAGCGGATCAAGCAGCACCGGCAGCACTTCGGGAAGCGGCTCAACATCCGGATCAACTACAGGTTCTGCAACAGGTACAGAAACAGGAACAACAACCAGTGGCTCAACAGGAACAGACACAGGAACAACAACCGGTGGTTCAACAGGAACAGGTACAGGAACAACAACCGGCGATTCATCAGAAACCGGTACAGGAACATCTACAGAGACAACAACCGGCGACAACACCGGAAATGCCGGAAATACAGACAATACCGGAAATACCGGTAGCGGAGACAACCAGACTGTAGATAACACCACAGGCGGTACTGATGGTCAGCAGACAATTACTGATGAACAGACTCCTACAACAGATACACCTGATTCACAGAATAAACCTGTATCACCTGTACTTCCAATCGCAGGGGCAGCAGTTCTTGTAATTGCAGCAGTTGCTATTGCCATCAAGACAGGATTTTTAGCAAAGCTCCTTGCAATCCTTCATATCATTAAGTAATGCGGTTTTGCATTTACTGCACACCTTTCATAATACTTTCAGAAACAGCCTCGGAATAACCCGTCCGGGGCTGTTTCGCTATACACAAAAGGTATGCTATAATCAGTTATTATGATGAAATTTGAACTGATAGCCCCATGCCATTTTGGCCTGGAGGCAGTACTTAAAAAAGAAATAATTGATCTGGGATACGATATCACAGAGGTTGCAGACGGCCGAGTTACCTTTGCAGGAGATCCGGACGCTGTTTGTCGTGCCAATATCGGTCTTAGGACAGCAGAGAGGATCCTTATCAAGGTTGGAAGTTTTCATGCTGAGAGCTTTGAGGAGCTGTTCCAGGGCACCAAGGCACTTCCATGGGAAGAGTTTATTCCAAAGAACGGAAGATTCTGGGTTAAGAAGGCAAGTAGTGTGAAGAGCAAGCTCTTTTCCCCATCAGATATACAGTCCATCATGAAGAAAGCTATGGTGGAGAGGATGAAGGGGAGCTATCACACAGACTGGTTTGATGAAAACGGAGACGACTTCCCGGTAAGGGTATTCCTTATGAAGGATGAGGTTACCGTGGCGCTTGATACCACCGGAGATTCTCTTCATAAGCGCGGCTACAGAAAGCTTGAATCCAAGGCGCCTATCGCTGAGAATCTGGCTGCGGCGCTTATTATGCTTACGCCTTGGAGAGGAGACAGGATACTGGTGGATCCTTTTTGCGGAAGTGGAACCATTCCGATCGAGGCTGCCATGATGGCTGCCAATATCGCTCCGGGCATGAACAGGAATTTCACAGCAGAGAGCTGGACACACATCATAGACAAGCAGAATTGGATTGATGTCAGAGACGAAGCAAGGGATGAAATCCTGACAGATGTAGAGACGGACATTCAGGGCTACGATATCGATCCTGAGATGATCGAGATTGCCAGAATAAATGCAAAAAAGGCCGGCGTGGAGAATATGATCCACTTCCAGGCCAGGGACATAGCAGATCTTAGCCACAGGAAGAAATACGGCTTTATCATCACTAATCCGCCCTACGGTGAGAGAATCGGTGACAACAAGCTGCTTCCTGAGCTGTACAAGACCATAGGAGAGAGATACAGAGCTCTTGATTCCTGGTCCATGTACCTGATCACAGGGTTTGAAACTGCTGAGAAGTACATCGGCAGAAAAGCGGATAAGAACAGAAAGATATACAACGGAATGCTAAAGACCTATTTTTATCAGTATATGGGTCCCAAACCTCCCAGGAGAAATACAGAGGCATGACTAACAAGGAAATGAAAAAAGTTGCCATCAAGGCATCGGTTTTTGCAATTGTCTCCATTTCTCTGATGCTCTACAGATCGGCGACCAAGCACATCATGATCACAGATGCCGCCGGAGTACAGCTTGAGAGGGGCAGTTCTGAAAATGCATATACACTTTTGGTTGATAAAAATGTTCCGCAGGGCAAAAGCGATGTCCTGATAATTCCTCTTCCAAAGAGCGTCAGCTCCGACAACATCGTGCTGGAAGACAGATATTTGGACCATCAGCTGAGGATCTATATCGACAGCAGAGAAGAGGGCTTTTATAAGGATAATGCCATCGTTACAGACCTTGATATCATTGAGAACGCTGTATGTGTTGCGCAGAATGACACGGGCAGCGTGTGTCTGGATTTTGATCTTGATAATCTGTATGCCAATGAGAGTACATTGACAGAATCAAGTACCATTGAGGTTAAGTTTTTAAGGCCCGCTGAGAAGTATGACAGGATAGTCGCGGTGGATACGGACGCAGTGCTCTCGGAGACAGCTCTTTTGCTGAAAAACATTGCGTCCCGGGATCAGAGCAATGACATCAAGTTCTACTTCACAAGTCAGGCTGACGAGGATGTGAGTATGGATCAGAGGAAAGCGCTGGTCAAGGATTGCCAGGCGGACCTTCTCGTTGGACTTTCTGCTGATGATTCGGGGAAGGATGAAGGACTTACCTGTTATTATAATGACAGGTTTTTCTTAAGAAGACTTACCAACGCCCAGTTCGCAGATATGGTAGAGAGAAACTGTGCAGTGGCAAGCGGCGCGCAGGCGTTTGGAGTTATGCCGGCCGTGGAAGATGATCTGCTTTCTGCTTCAAGTATACCGTCGGCAAGGCTTAAGATCGGCATTGCTGCCACTGGTGATGAGGCACAAGATCCTGCCGGCAAGACTGATATGAATAAGGTGGCTGAAGGCGTTTATAACGCCGTTTTAGAGGCTTTTGAGGTGATGGAATGAGAATTGTATTTGCAACAGGAAATAAGGACAAAATGAGGGAGATTCGCCAGATTTTAGGGGGTATAGATGCAGAGGTACTCTCCATGAAGGAGGCGGGAGTTTTCGAGGACGTTGTGGAAGATGGCAAGACCTTTTCCGAAAACGCCAGGATCAAGGCAGATGCCATTTATAAGCTCCTTCAGGAAAAAGAGCCGGAGCAGGCTATGCAGACTGTGGTACTGGCCGATGATTCCGGACTTGAGATAGATTATTTAAACGGTGAACCCGGAATTTACTCTGCAAGATATCTGGGAAAAGATACTCCGTACAGCGAAAAGAACAGGATAATCCTTGAAAGGCTCGAAGGAGTAAAGGATGAGGACAGGAGCGCAAGATTCGTGTGCGCAATAGCAGCAACGCTTCCGGAGGGCAAAAAGCTCGATGCCCTTGGCAAGATGGAAGGAAGAATTGCTTACAGCATCGCCGGAGAGAACGGCTTTGGCTATGATCCTATTTTCTTTTTGCCGGAATATGGCAAGACAAGCGCAGAGATATCAGGTGAGGAAAAGAACGCCATAAGCCACAGGGGTAAGGCGCTCAGGGAGATAGAGGCTCTTCTTAGAAAAGAGCTTGAGAAATAAGTTGCGGTGGTAATTAATGCAGAAGATTTTGGTGGTGAGTGATACTCACGGACATGACAACAATTTTTATGATGTGCTGGATATAGAAGAGCCGGTGGATGGCATTATTCATTGTGGTGATTTTGAGGGCTCGGAGGGGAAATTTGCTCTTGCAGCAAACTGCCCTGTGTACTTCGTTGCCGGAAACAATGACTTTTTTGCCGACCTCAAGAGGGAGATAGAGTTCGACCTTGGCGGGCATCACTGCTTTGCTACTCACGGCCATCACTATCTGGTTTCCATGGATCTGGAGAACATTAAATCCGAGGGGATTTCCAGAGGGGCTGACATGATATTTTTTGGCCACACACATAAACCCGTTGCAAAATATGTGGACGGTGTTTACCTCTTTAATCCCGGAAGTTTATCCTATCCAAGACAGGAAGGAAGGCGTCCGAGCTACCTTGTGATCACCTTAAAAGACAGTGGGGACGTGGCTTTCGAAATAAAATATCTTTAATTTAAAAATTGTGTTGACAACTAATTCCGTACCGTTATATAATAGCTATTGCGTTACGGCTTAAGATGTTAAGCTTGCAGAACGGGGTGTGGCTCAGCTTGGCTAGAGCACCTGCTTTGGGAGCAGGGGGTCGCAGGTTCGAATCCTGTCACCCCGATTTAATCCATCAAGCCGTCAACTGAATACACACGCGGGTGTAGTTCAATGGTAGAACACCAGCCTTCCAAGCTGGATACGTGGGTTCGATTCCCATCACCCGCTCTCACCGAAAGGTGACAGCACATGTGTCCGTAGCTCAGCTGGATAGAGCAACGGCCTTCTAAGCCGTGGGTCGGGGGTTCGAATCCCTTCGGGCACATTTTTATATGGTGGCTATAGCGTAGTTGGTTAACGCGCCAGATTGTGGTTCTGGAGACCGAGGGTTCGAGTCCCTCTAGCCACCCTCAGTTCACAGTAGTTACTGCTGATAATGGGCCATCGCCAAGCGGTAAGGCACAGCACTTTGACTGCTGCATACGACGGTTCGAATCCGGCTGGCCCAGTTTCCTAGCTTTTTTGAGCCGCATTTTTGTTTATATGGGATACTAGCTCAGGTGGTAGAGCACTTGACTTTTAATCAAGTTGTCGGGGGTTCGAATCCCCCGTGTCTCATTCGATCCCTATTCTTTAGAGAGTAGGGATTTTGTTGTTTATGCGGATATGGCGGAATTGGCAGACGCGCTGGATTTAGGTTCCAGTGGGCGACCGTGCAGGTTCAAGTCCTGTTATCCGCACGAAAAAGGCGTTTCATGAATTATCATGAAGCGCCTTTTTTATTTCCTAAAATGATTCAAATAAAGGGATTATAGAACCTGCTTCCGTTTATGGCCGTAAGAGCGATAGAAGTCGCAAATAGGAGCGCGCACACGATGATGCAGAGATAATCCAGCGGCTTAAATTTCTGGGCCATATACCAGGTTCTTTTCTTATTTTTACCAAAGCACCTCAGCTCCATGGCATTTGATATGATCTCGATCCTGTCCATACTGCTCAGAATAAGAGGAATAAGGATGGCGGAAGCTGATTTAAGGCGTTTAACCAGAGATGCCTTTTTGCTGAGCTCAACGCCCCTTGCCTGCGAAGCCTGACTGATCTCGTGATACTGCTTCTGAATGTCAGGTATGTAGCGAAGAGCCAGTGCAACTGAGTAGGACACGGAGTAGCTGACTCCGATCTTATTCAGGGAAGCGGCGAATTCGCTTGGGTTTGTTGTGCAGACGAATAGAAGCACGAAGGGGATCGTCGCAAAGTATTTAAGTATATAGTTGAACTGGAAAAAGAGCTGTTCGGCTGTCGGTGCAAAGTGTCCGGTGAGCCCGAATAAATAAGTACAGGTGCCGTAAACAGTTGTGCCATGCTGAGGTGAGAACACATATACCAAAACGGTGTTCAGTACCAGAAATACAAGAGTAAACCACAGCATGAAGGATACGTCTTTTATCCCGATCTTACCGACAGGGAAAAGAGCTATTCCAAGAACTGCCAGCACCACAAGTAGCCTGGTGTCGTAAGTCGTCATGGCAGCAAGGCTCCAGAGCAGCAGACACACAAGCTTCGTTGCGCCCGTTAGGTTATGTATCGGAGATTCTTTTTCAATATAGTTAAAGAGATTATTCATGCTTTCTTACGTTCTTTCTCTCGTAATAAATAAAACTCTGGACAAAGCCGGTTCCGTCACTGATATCACAGCTTCCTGCAAGATGATAAAGGCTTGTCTCTTTAAGGCTTGCTCTGTCTACAATATCTTTGTTTGTCAGGACCTCGGCGCAGCTCATATCGGCAATTATACGTCCATCTGAAAAGACAATGCTCCTGTCCGCATATTCCAACATAAGGTGCATGTCGTGAGTGATCATGACAATGGTGATGCCTCTTTCGTTTAGTCCCTTTAAGAACTCCATGATCTTGGTGTAATTTCTGTAATCCTGTCCGGCTGTTGGCTCGTCCAGGATCATCATGTCGGGTTCAAGGACAAGAATGGAGCAGATGGTAACTCTCTTTTTCTGGCCGTAGCTGAGCGCTGAAATCGGCCAGTTGCGCATCTTATAAAGTCCGCAGATATCAAGAGCCTTTTCTACTCTTGTCTTAACTTCGTCTTCCGGAACGCCTCTGAGCCTAAGACCCATGGCAACTTCATCGAAGATCATGACGTTGGAGATCATCTGATTGGGATTTTGCATTACATAGCCCACATGCTCGGCGCGCTCTTTAATGGAAAGAGTGGCAAAATCCAGGCCGTCAAACATTATGGTTCCGTGGTCCTGGGTTTCCATACCGCAGATGACCTTGGAGAAGGTGGACTTTCCGGCGCCGTTGGTGCCTACGATGGCTACCATTTCCCCTTTATTTATGCTGACGGATATATCATTCAGGGTCCGCTTATTTGTCTTTTCATAGGTAAAAGACAAGTCGGCTACCTCCAGCAGTTTATCAGAGGTGGAAGACTTCTCTTTTGCCTGATTCTGATTGAAGAAATCTCTTACCTTTTCCTTGTGATCGTCTGACAGAGTGAGTCCTGTCAGAGATGAAGGATGAATATCAGGGGATATCTCTATTCCTGCATATTTAAGCGCGGTAAGATACAGAGGCTCCCTGACTCCGCAGTCTGCAAGGCGTTTGCTGGACAGAAGCTCATCGGGAGAAGTGTCGGAGACAATGCGCCCCTCATTCATCAGAACGACTCTGTCGATGGGCCTGTGGAGGACATCTTCTATACGGTGCTCGATGATGATGACGGCTGCTCCGGTTCTCTTTTGGAGATCGTCGATGAGTTCAATGGCCTGTTTGCCGGTCTTGGGGTCAAGGTTTGCAAGTGGCTCATCAAAGAGAAACAGATCCACGTCACTTACCATTACACCGCCTACAGATACGCGCTGCTTTTGTCCGCCGGAGAGCTCGAAGGGAGCATGCCTTAGGACTGCCTTAAGGTTTAGGATATCCGCAATCTCTTTTACCCTGTCCTTCATGGCGCCCTGTTCGATACAGTCGTTCTCAAGGGCAAAAGCCAGATCCTCGGCAACGGTCATGCCTACAAACTGTGCGTCGCTGTCCTGAAGTACCGTGCCCACGATGTGGGAGATATCAAACAGTGACATATCCCTTGACTCTTTGCCGTCGATAAGAAGAGATCCTGTGATCTCGCCTTTGTAGGAGAAGGGAATAAGGCCGTTTATCAGGTTTGCCATGGTGGACTTTCCGCAACCGGAAGGACCTGCGATGAGAACCTTTTCGCCTTTTTCAATCTTCAGATTAATATTATAGAGCGTAGGGTTTGCCTGCGCTCTATACTGAAATCCCAGTTCTTTAAATTCAATGATAGTCTTACTCAATTTTCTTCCTTTAAGCTACCCTTCTTAGGAATGGTCTTGGAATAAGCGATGCAAAGAAGTGTGCCTACGATAGCTGTTGTGATGATGTTGATGATAGCACCTGTAACACCCTGAAGGAATACCTTGTTTACAGGCTCCTGGAACATGAGAATATCAAGACATGGAGCAATGCCGATCCAGGCAAGCGCATGAGAAATAGCCTGCGCTACGTTGAAGGTGATGATTCCCTTTACACCGAACTCGCCTTCGTCAACTTTGAGCTTGCTACTGAAGATTCCCATGAGGCAGCCAAATGCTGCGGAAGCGATAACCCAGCTCCACCATACGCCCCAGCCAAAGCTGAAGTCGATAAAGAAGTGTCCGATAAGTCCCGCAAGAGCACCTGCAAGAGGTCCGAATACAGCGGCGATGAATGCCAGAAGTCCGTACTGGATTGAAATGTTAGTGTTCGGCACCGGGCTTGGAATTGCAACAAATCTTCCGAGAACAAAGAAGAGAGCTGCGCCAATGGCAATTGCAACAATTGTTTTAACAGTGAATTTCCTCATACAATTTCCTCCTTGGTATCACAATATAAAATTATTATACAACAAAATGTTATTTACTTTTATAGGTATTTTCGTATAATAGGTTAGCGAGGAGTTAGAAATAGAAAAAAACATGAAGAATAACAACATTATCGAAGGACCCATTTGGAAGAACATGCTCTCGTATTTCTTTGCACTTCTTCTGGGGGCCTTTTTTCAACAGTTTTACAATACAATAGACGCGGTCATTGTCTCAAGGGCAGTAAGCAGCGATGCTCTGGGAGCTGTAGGCGGATCGGCGGCCATGATAGTCAATCTGTTCGTCGGCTTTTTTATGGGACTTTCCTCCGGCGCGGCGGTAGTAATTTCACAGTACTACGGCGCTGCCAGAAAAGAAGAGGTAGAGAAGGCGGTTCATACTTCAATCGCGCTGGCTATGGCAGGAGGGCTTGTGATCACCCTGATCGGCGTTTTGGCATCGCCCTGGATAATCAGGACCATGAACACGCCCATCGAGCAGGAAGCGGCTTCTATCATCTATCTGCGCATATACTTCCTTGGAATGATCCCGAACCTTGTTTATAACATGGGCGCCGGAATATTAAGGGCGGTGGGAGACTCCAAGAGACCACTTATCATCCTGGTTATCAGTAGTTTCTTTAATATCATTCTGGACCTTTTGTTTGTTATAGGACTTGGATTTGGTAAAAGAGGTGATGTATACGGCGTTACGGGTGTGGCTGTCGCTACGATCCTAAGTCAGCTCATCAGCGCTGTTCTGGTTATGGCGATGCTCGCAAGGAGTGAGGATTCCTACAGGCTTACCCTTACAAAGATCAGGTTTGACGGACAGCTCCTTGGAAAGATAGTCCGTATAGGAATTCCTGCAGGGCTTCAGTCGACCATGTACACCCTTTCAAACATTCTTATCCAGGCGGCCATAAACGGCTTTGGAAAAGACGCAACCAGCGCCTGGGCAGCGTATGGCAAGATCGACGTGCTCTTCTGGATGACCATGAATTCTCTGGGAACTGCCGTGACAACCTTTGCTGGACAAAACTACGGTGTAGGACGCTATGACAGAGTCAGAAGATCTGCAAGAGAAGGCGCTCTTATAGCATTGATATTGACGATTCCGCTGAGTACTTTCCTGTGCGTGTTTGGGGAGTTTATATTAAGGATATTTGTTAAGAATGAAGAGGTTATCAGGATCGGGTTCCAGATGATAAGATTTCTGGCTCCGTTTTACGTGATATACATCGGTGTTGAGATTTTCTCGGGAGTTCTAAGGGGCATGGGAGATGCTCTTTTCCCGATGATCATTACCATGAGTGGTGTATGTGTCCTCAGGGTTTTGTGGATACTGTTTGCGTTCCCGATGAACAGAACACTGGAGATGGTGGAGATGAGCTACCCCATTACGTGGGCTGTGACATCGATGCTGTATTTGGTGTACTACAATATTTTTATTCGGAAACATAAGATTATCTAAGAAAAGTAAGTCAGGGGGACGGTTCGGTTTGGCGTGAGTCAGCGGGGACGTTTCAGTTTGACTCATTTTGATTCGCAAAATGAGTCAAACTGAAACGTCCCCGCTGACTCACGCCAAACTGAACCATCCCCAGTGACTCACTTCTCTGATTTCATAAAAAGACCAAGGGAATTGTTTCCCTTGGTCTTTATTTTAATTGCCTGCTGCTACGTTCTCCGGAACCTGGTCAACCACGGTCTCCTGAGCCGGCTGTTCCGCCGGAGCACCTTCGCCTGCTGCAGCAGCTGCTGCGGCAGCTGCGTCCTGGAGAAGTTGCCTCTCGCCCTGGATGATGCCTTCGATGCCCTCCTGCTGCATGTATTCGGGAGTGTGACGACACTGGTTTAGCACCATAACGGTTTCTCCGTTTTCATTGGTAGTAGTTGTATATGCCGAATTACCCGGCGTGTAGTTTACAAAGCCTGACTGAAGTGCCGGTGGAACTTCAGGTGTAAGTTCAAATACGCCCTGTGCCTTGAAAGGACACTGCTCTGTAGCAGGAAGTCCGTCGAGAGCACATATTGTTCCGCCGTAGTGTACATCGCAGCTCTCTGTTGGAACTGTACCTTCCTCAAAGTACTCGGAGATGAGAGTTCCGTCGCAAAGGCCTGCTATAGGCTGTTTTCCAGATCTTGCACAAACTGTGGCGGATACGATTCCGCTTGGAGTGGTGAATGAGGAATAAGGAAGGTCCTTGTGAACCTGCTCCATAACCTTTCTCCACATGGTCTTTGCAAGGTTCTTCTCTGCTGAAACAGTCATCTTGGCGTTGTTGTCATAACCTGCCCAGGTTGTTGCTGTGTAGTAGTTAGTGTAACCAGCAAACCAAACGTCGTTGTAGTCTGAGGTTGTACCTGTCTTACCTGCAATGGCTGTGGTTCCGAAGTTTACAGAACCACCGGTACCACTGGTGACAACGTCCTGCATTGCACTTGTCAGAAGGAAAGCGGTTGTCTCTTTTAAAACACGCTTTGATTCAGGCAAGGTATTATCTAAAATAACATTTCCGTCGTGATCAACAATCTTGGTGTAGAGCTTGGGCTTGATGTATACACCGCCGTTGGCGATAGAAGCATAAGCTGCATTCAGCTCAAAGTTCTTAACACCCTTGGTAAGTCCGCCCAGAGCCGTTGACTGCTGGATATCGGAGAAGATCTGTCCGTTGATCTCTTCTTTTTCTACAAGGGTCGTGAATCCGAAGTTCTTAAGGTAATCAAAACCAAGCTGAGGAGTAATGAGCGTAAGGGCTTCAACTGCGATTACGTTCATGGAATCCCTGATGGCTGATCTTACTGTGTTAAGGCCTCTGTAGGATGAACCCCACCAGTTTCTAACAAGCGTTCCGTTGGCGTAGGCAAACGGAGCATCATTAAATACTGTAGCAAGAGTAAGTCCTGCGCTGTCGATACCGGGAGCATAGGTTGAAAGAACCTTGTAGGTTGAACCCGGCTGACGGTAGGAGTCGGTAGCACGGTTGAGGGTACGGCTGGCAGTCTTTTGACCACGTCCGCCTACCATGGCTACGATATAACCTGTGGACTGTTCCTCAACAGTGATTGAAACCTGTGGCTGAGGAGTCAGGGTGATCTTCTCGCCCAGAACCTCGTCGCCTTCGTTCATGACTACGGACTTGTATTCCTCAATAGCAGCTTCTGCTGACTCATGGGAGTCATAGATCATGTTAAAAGAGCTCTTTTGCTGCTTAAAGTATGACTGGAACATCTCACTGCTGTGATTGGTCACGGTTCCGTCAGGAGCCTGTACTGAAAGCTCGTAAGCAAGAAGGTACTTGGTGCCTTCGGGGTAATTACTCTCATCCTGGAATACGGAATCACAGATTCTCTGGATGTCCGGATCCTGTGTCGAATAAATCTTAAGACCGCCACTGTAGAGAAGGGTGTAGGCCTGAGTCTCGTTGTAACCTGCTGCAATAAGATCATCGATAACGTCGTTGGTAAGAGCATCTACAAAGTAGGAGTTGATGGTGGAATCTCCGCCGGTCTCCTGGTTGACGTTCTGGATCCTTGAATATACATCATCTGCAAGAGCAGTGTCATACTCAATCTGGGTGATGAACTTGTGCTTGAGCATGTTGTTAAGGACCTTGGTACGACGCTCGGCGTTCTTTTCGGGATGGGTGATGGGGTTAAACCTGCTCGGATTCTGAGTGATGGCAGCAATTACTGCGCACTCTGAAAGGTTAAGGTCTGAAACAGGCTTGTTGAAATATCTAAGTGATGCAGCCTGTACACCCAGTGTGTTCTGGCCAAGGTTGATGGTGTTCATGTAGTTGAGAAGGATATCCTCCTTGGACATTCTCTTCTCAAGCTGAACGGCCAGGTACTGCTCCTGAATCTTACGCTTTACACTCTGCAGAAATGTCTCGTCTGTCCATCCGGAGAATACGCTGTTCTTTAAGAGCTGCTGGGTAATGGTAGAAGCACCCTGTGAGAAATCACGGGTTGTGATACCTACATAACCTGCACGGATGATACCCTGGATATCAATACCGTTGTGCTCATAGAATCTCTCGTCCTCAATGGCAACAAAGGCCTTTGAGAGGAGCTCGGGAATCATGTCCCCTGTAACCGGGATACGGTTTGAATCTGTTGATACGAGCTTGGCAATCTGATTGCCGTCGGTGTCATAGACGAAGGTTGAAAAACCTCTCGGCGTAACATCAATATTTGAAATATCCGGAGCATTGTCTCTTATTCCGTTGAAAACACCGATTCCCGCACTTGATCCGATAATTACTACTCCAAGGATCAGCGCCAGCATAATATAAAAACCGAAAAGACTGAATTTCTTTCCCCATTTGTCGGTACCGGAGTTCAGCGCTCTTGCCTGCTGCACGATACCTCTTTTACCATAGTTCATATACTTTCCTCGCATATTTTTAAAACTATTAAACCAATCTATTATACCACATCCCTCGTTTTGAGCAAAATTATGGTATACTCACTTTATGAGCAGAGAATCTTACAAAGTCATAACTAAAGACGGAGTCGGCGAGATCGTCGAGAAAAAGTCTCGATTCATCGGCGCTGTTTACAACGTCGAGAGCACTGACGAGGCCGAGGCAAAGATCGCGGAAATATCCAAGAAGTACTGGGATGCGAGGCACAATTGCTACGCCTATGTAATAGGAGAGAACAGCGAGATCTCAAAGTGCAGCGATAACGGCGAACCTTCGGGAACAGCAGGAAAGCCTATACTTGAAGTCATAAACGGAGCAGGGATCACCAATGCCCTGATAATTGTCACAAGGTATTTCGGAGGAGTGCTCCTTGGCACGGGAGGCCTTGTCAGGGCCTACACTCAGGCAGCACAGGCGGCTCTTGCAGATGCTGAGGTGGGGGAAAAGGTCTTTTCCCAAAAGCTCACACTGACCGTTGGCTATAACATGATAAATAATGTCCAGTATTACCTTGGACAGAATAACATAGCTATCGCAGATTCAAGATATGAAGCGGATGTAAGCTTTGATATCTGCGTAAAAGAGTCGGACCTTGAGACCATAAAAAATGGCCTGACGCAAAAGTGCGAAGGCCAGATAAACATCACCGAAGGTGACAAGGGCTACTACATATTATAAAAGAAAAAAGCAAGAACCGAATTAACCGGTCCTTGCTTTTATTATTATCAGTTGTTCTTCTTGAAGCCTGCTCTCTTACGAAGTGTAGGATCAAGAATTCTCTTACGGATTCTGAGACTTGTAGGTGTTACCTCAAGGAGCTCGTCGTTGTCGATGAACTCGATGCACTGCTCAAGGCTCATTACACGAGGTGGAACGAGACGAAGTGCTTCATCGGATGCAGATGTTCTTGTGTTTGTGAGGTGCTTGGTCTTGCATACGTTAACCTCAACATCCTCGCTCTTTCCGCTGGTTCCGATGACCATTCCTGAATATACCTTGTCACCTGTCTTGATAAAGAGCTGTCCACGGTCCTGAGCATTGAAAAGACCGTATGCAGTTGCTTCACCGTTCTCGAATGCGATAAGGGATCCTGTCTTACGATAGTTCATATCTCCCTTGTAAGGTGCATATCCGTCGAAGATTGTATTGATGATTCCGTTACCCTTTGTATCTGTCATGAACTCACCACGATATCCGATAAGTCCGCGGGAAGGAATGTTGAACTCGATTCTTGTGTAGCCACCGTTTCCGGCACCCATGTTTACAAGCTCACCCTTTCTCTCGCCGAGTTTCTGGATAACGCTTCCTGAGAACTCGTCGGGAACGTCGATGTAGCACTTCTCCATAGGTTCAAGCTTGTGGCCCTGCTCGTCTGTGTGGTAGATAACCTCGGCCTTACTTACTGCAAACTCAAAGCCTTCACGACGCATGGTCTCGATAAGAACTGAAAGGTGAAGCTCACCTCTTCCTGAAACCTTGAAGGTCTCTGTTGTATCTGTATCTTCAACTCTTAAGGATACGTCTGTGTTGAGCTCCTTGTAGAGTCTGTCACGAAGGTGACGGCTGGTTACGTACTTACCTTCCTGTCCTGCAAGAGGAGAGTCGTTAACAATGAAGTTCATTGAAATTGTAGGCTCTGAGATCTTCTGGAAAGGAATTGCAACCTGATTATCAACTGAGCAAAGTGTATCACCGATTTTAAGGTCCTCGATACCTGAGATGGCAACGATGGAACCGATCTTGGCTTCCTGAACCTCAACTCTTCCAAGTCCGTCGTACTCATAGAGCTTACCGATCTTGGTCTTAACGCGGCGCTCAGGGTCGTGGTGGTTTACAACAACGACTTCCTGGTTAACCTTAACAACGCCGTTGTCTACCTTACCTACACCGATACGTCCAACGTACTCGTTGTAGTCGATGGTGCTGATAAGTACCTGTGTGCTGGCCTCAGGATCGCCTACAGGAGCAGGAATGTAATTGATGATAGTATCGAGAAGAGGCTTCATATCTGTGCCTGCCTCATCAAGGCTAAGTGAAGATGTACCTGCCTTGGCTGATGCAAATACGAATGGGCAGTCGAGCTGCTTGTCATCAGCGCCAAGGTCCATGAGAAGTTCAAGAACCTCATCGATAACATCATTAGGTCTTGCCTCGGGTCTGTCGATCTTGTTGATACATACGATAACGGGAAGTCCCAGTTCCATAGCCTTTCCAAGAACGAACTTGGTCTGGGGCATAGGACCTTCGAAAGCGTCAACTACAAGGATAACGCCGTTAACCATCTTAAGTACACGCTCAACCTCTCCGCCGAAATCAGCATGGCCGGGGGTGTCGATGATGTTGATCTTGATATCTTTGTATGTGATAGCTGTATTCTTAGACATGATGGTGATTCCACGCTCTTTTTCAATATCGCCGGAATCCATAACACGCTCAACAACCTCCTGACCTTCACGGAATATTCCGCTCTGACGAAGAAGTCCGTCTACAAGAGTAGTCTTACCATGGTCTACATGGGCAATGATCGCTACGTTCCTTACATCATTTCTAGTCTGCTTCATAAATCTTTTGTCTCCTTAATATAGAAAAAACACATTCATTTCAAACTAAGGAATTATAGCACGCGTATATTACTTGTTCAACATAAAAATTTCACAGAAAACAAGGGCCTTTTATGATAAAATTAAGCATGGTTGCGCAAAAAGTAACCAATTTGTGAAAGAAAAGGGGAAAAAATGAAGGCGAAATTTTCAACATATTTAAATGATATCGCGCCTGGTTTGAAAGACCTTATAGCAGAACTTGCAAAGAGTTATGACTATGTAAGCGTTCTTTCAACGGATTCCGTTGGCTTTAATGTCAGGGTTTCACAGCGCGTTAAGTCCGTGAGCGGATCGACACTTACCACTGAGAGAGGAAACGTCATCAGGGTCTACAAGGATGGCCTTTACAGCGAATACTCTTTTAACAGATTTGATCCTGAGAGGGCAAAAGACATGGCGGCTGAAGTGAGGGGCGTTCTTGATGCCCAGATGTCCGTCCTTGCGGCAACTAAGTCTGAAATCTACAACACTCCCAAGCTTGATGATGAGAAGCAGGAGCTCTTTGTGGAGATGGAGACAGGCTCGCTTCCTGAGGAGACAGATCTTTCAGCCCTGGTTGACAAGCTCCAGAAATTCAGCGATGAGGGCGTTTCTCTCTCCGATGAAGTCATCGACTGCAACTGCGTGGCTCAGTCAACTCATATCTGCAAGATGTTCCTTACAGCTAATAAGGATCTTCGTCAGAGCTATGTTTATTCAGAGGGAGCTGTATTCATGATCGGCGCAAGGGATGGCAAGAGCGACCAGTCCTTCAGCGGAATCTCTGACAGGCTGGGACCTGAGATCTTTGACGGAATGGGAGAGGTGGTAAAAGAGAGCTTTAGAGGACTTAACGATACTCTCGGTGCCGACCACGTTATCCCCGGCGAGTATGAGATCATCACAACTCCCGAGATCTCCGGACTCATTGCCCATGAGGCTTTTGGCCATGGCGTTGAGATGGATATGTTTGTTAAAAAGAGAGCTCTCGGAGCAGAGTATATCGAAAGAAGAGTCGGCTCAGACATCGTTACCATGCATGAGGGAGCAAAGTGCGTAAGAGACGTTACCAGCTATGCCTTTGATGATGAAGGAACTCCTGCAGGCGATGTTGTAGAGATCGACAAGGGAATCCTTAAGACCGGTGTCTGCGATGCTCTCGCAGCCTTAAGGCTCGGAACAAAGCCCACAGGAAACGGCAAGAGAGAGAACTTCGAGCACAAGGTTTACACCAGAATGACCAATACTATGTTTGATCCCGGAACTTCCACCAAGGAAGAGATGATAAAGAGCGTTAAGAAGGGCTATCTTCTTGACGGAATGGATTCAGGTATGGAGGATCCCAAGCACTGGGGAATTCAGTGCATCGTGGCAAGAGGATACGAGATCATTGACGGTAAGCTCACAGGCAAGGTTGTTTCACCTGTTATCATGACCGGATATGTGCCCGATCTTCTGGGCTCAATTTCCATGGCCAGCACAGACTACGAATCCTATGGAAACGGCGCCTGCGGTAAAGGACACAAGGAATGGGTCAAGACCGTTGACGGAGGCCCATATCTTAAAGCCGTAGCGAAACTTGGATAAAAGGGGAAACAGATAATGACAGATAGAATAATTGAACTTTTAAAAGCTCAGGGTGTTGACGGCTTTGAAGTTACAGATAAATGCACAAGCGCCTGGGAGTTTTACTTTATAAAGCACGAGCTGGACCAGAACAGAGTCCGTGATGTCGAGCATATCGGTGTCACAGTTTACAGAAAGCATGAGGATGGGAAATTCCTTGGAAGCGCAACTCAGGAGATATCACCCACAGCATCAGAAGAGGAAGCTAAGAAGATAATAGCCGATCTCTACGAGAGAGCCCAATATGTAAAGAACCCATACTACGAGCTCAACAAAAAGAAGGTGGAGGGCGGCGGAGAGAAGTTTGATCCCGCGCAGATGGCCAGGGACTTCATCGAAGCTATGCAGCAGATTCCCGAAACTTCAGGTGAGGATATCAACTCCTACGAGATTTTTGCAGAGAGCAACACAAGAAGATACGTAAACTCAGAGGGCGTTGATGTTACTGTCAGCTACCCCAGCTCAACGGTGGAAGTCGTTGTAAACGCAAGAAACGATGAGCACGAGATTGAGCTTTATCGTATGTATACTTCAGGAACCTGCGACAAGGACAACCTGGTAAAAGAGATCTCGAAGACCCTAAGCTTTGGTAAGGACAGACTTGTAACGGTTCCGACACCAGCACTGGATAAGGCGACAGTTCTTTTTACAACAGCTGATGCGGTAGAAATCTTCAAGTGGTTTGCCATGAAGATGCACGCAGCCTTTAAGTACCGCGGATACTCAGACTGGGAGAAGGGTAAGGCCATCTGCGAAAATGTAGAAGGTGATACTTTCACCATCAAGGCAGTAAAAGACCTTCCCAATTCCTCATATAATGCACCTGTAGATTCTCAGGGCGCTGAGATACGTGACATGTATATCTTAAAGGAAAACGTTCCGGAGAACTTCTGGGGAGATGCTCAGTTCAGATACTACCTCGGCGTTACGGATTCCTTTATAGCAAGTAACTTCGCTGCTGAAGGCGGATCACTTTCAGAGAGCGAACTCAGGTGTGGCAACTACCTTGAGCCCGTTGAGTTCTCAGACTTCAGTGTGGACCCAATAACAGGAGACATCGCAGGAGAGATAAGGCTTGCTTACTGGCATGAGGGAGATAAGGTAACACCTGTAAGCGGAGGCTCTGTTTCCGGAACTCTCTCAGACCTTATAAAGAATGTAAGACTCTCAAAAGAGCTTAAGCAGTATGACACAACTCTTATTCCAAGTGCCGTAAAGATAGAAAACGTCACTGTTACAGGAGCTTAAGGCCGATCATTTAATGCTGACTTTATGGTAAAAAATGCCTATGTATTGACAGGTTATTGACCTGCGTTGTACTATTTAAAAAACACATAAGACATTAGATAGAGGTTGCATATTTAATGAGTAACTTCGCGGATGCTACAGGAGCAGGTGAAACGAAGTGGAAGGTAAATATGCCGAAAGGTTCAGTGACCTGTAAGCTGAATGCTTGGGCATACAGTTAAGAGCTGTATGACTGTCATCGCAAGATGGGGCGCTATCAATAAGCTTAATCATTATGGCTATTTTTTGTTAGGCTTTTGGCGGCTCATCAGAATATCTGATGAGCCTTTCTTTATCTAATTTGTTCACAGAAGGAGGAAAATATGGCTATATTTAAGGGCGCTGGAGTTGCCATCGCGACTCCGTTCAAAGAAAATGGAGAGGTTAATTACGAGGAGTTCGAGAGACTGATCGAATTCCAGATCGCAAACGGAACAGATGCCATCATCGTCTGCGGAACAACAGGCGAGGCAGCAACCATGTCAGAAAAAGAGCACATGGAAGTAGTTAAGTTCTGTATCGACAAGGTGGCAAAGAGAATCCCTGTCATCGCCGGAACAGGTTCTAACTGCACAGAGACAGCAATCGAGCTTTCAAAGCTTGCAGAGGAGTACGGAGCAGATGGTGTTCTTCAGGTAACTCCATATTACAACAAGGCTACTCAGGGCGGACTTATTGCTCACTTCTCAGCCATTGCAGATGCTATAAATATTCCGATCATTCTTTACAACGTACCCAGCAGAACAGGATGCAACATCCTTCCCGAGACAGCTGTCAAGCTTGCAAAAGAGCACAAGAACATCGTCGGCATCAAGGATGCAACAGGAAATATTTCCCAGACCATCAAGATGATGCAGCTTGCAGAGGGCGCAATCGACCTCTATTCAGGTGATGACGACCAGATCGTTCCAATCATGTCAGTTGGTGGACTTGGCGTAATCTCAGTTCTTTCAAACGTTGCACCAAGACAGACACACGAGATCTGCCAGAAGTGTTTAGACGGCGATTTTGCTGCAGCACGTGAGCTTCAGTTCAAGGCTTATCCTCTTGTAAAAGCTCTTTTCTCAGAAGTTAATCCTATCCCCGTTAAGTCAGCGCTTAAGATGATCGGATTTAACGCAGGACCGCTTCGCCTTCCTCTCACAGAGATGGAACCACAGAATCAGGAGAAGCTTAAAGAAGAGATGATAAAGTTCGGCCTGGAGGTTAAGTGATGGTAAAAATGATAATGCACGGCTGTAACGGCCGTATGGGTCATGTGATTATAGATCTCTGCAAGGAAGATCAGGATATTCAGGTAGTTGCAGGTGTAGATGCTTTTGGCGAGAACACTTACGATTTTCCTGTATTTAAGAGCCTTTCCGAGTGCAACATAGATGCAGATGTAATCGTTGATTTCTCAAATGCATCAGCAGTGGACGGACTTCTTGACTACTGCACAGATAAGGGCATTCCTGTAGTTCTCTGTTCAACAGGCCTTTCAGCGCAGCAGCTTGATAAGGTAAAAGAGGCTTCATCCAAGGTTGCAGTTCTTAAGTCAGCCAACATGTCTGTAGGTGTAAATGCACTTATCAAAGTGCTCAAGGAGGTTTCTCCTCTCTTTGCAGCAGCAGGCTTTGATATTGAGATCGTAGAGAAACACCACAACCAGAAGCTTGATGCTCCTTCGGGAACAGCTATTGCTCTGGCTGATTCGATCAATGAGTCTTTGAACAATGAGTATGAATATGTTAACGATAGAAGCACAAGAAGAGAAAAACGCCCTGTAAAAGAGATTGGAATCTCTGCAGTCCGTGGCGGAACCATCGTTGGTGATCATGATGTTATCTTTGCCGGTCACGACGAGGTCGTAACGCTTTCTCACAGAGCATATTCAAGAGCTATCTTTGGAAAGGGTGCCATTCAGGCAGCCAAGTTCCTGGCAGGAAAGAGCGCAGGAATGTACGATATGAGCGATGTACTTCAGTGAGGTTTGTGATACATGAGATTCAGGCCCTGTATTGATATTCACAACGGCAAAGTTAAACAGATAGTCGGATCGAGCCTACAAGATGAAGGAGATAGTGCTTCTGAGAACTTCGTGTCTGCAAGAGGCGCTGATTACTACGCCAGAATGTACAAGGAACTGGGACTGTTCGGAGGCCATATCATTCTGCTTAATCCCAAGGGAAGTCCTTTCTATGAGATGACTAAAAAGCAAGGAATATCGGCACTTACAGCAACTCCCGGGCTATTACAGATCGGCGGAGGCATTACGGATGAAAATGCCTTAGAGTTTATAGAAGCCGGGGCTTCGCATGTAATAGTCACTTCTTTTGTATTTAAGAATGGCCGTATCAATAAGACTAATCTTAAAAAGCTGGTAAAGGCAGTAGGAAAAGAGAGACTGGTTTTGGATCTCTCCTGTAAGAAAGTTGAAGATGATTACTTTGTAGTCACTGACAGATGGCAGAAGCTTACTGATGTTAAACTTGATGCAGATACTATGGATGATCTTTCGGACTACTGCGATGAATTTCTTATACATGCAGCTGATGTGGAAGGTAAACAGGAAGGCATAGAAGAAAATGTAGCCACAATCCTTGGACAATGGGCTAAAAAACCAGTGACCTACGCGGGTGGTATAAAGAGCTGCAGTGATATAGAGCTTTTGAAAAGACTTGGAAACGGAAAGGTCGACGCCACCGTGGGAAGTGCGCTTGATATCTTTGGCGGAAGCCTTAAGATGAAAGATGTAATAGAAGCGTGTAAATAAAAATAATAAGAAAACTCAAAAGAACCATCTGGTCTACACCAGATGGTTCTTATGATTAATCATTGTTACAATATTGCAAATTCAAAATAAATCTATTTTAGAATAAGGCACCTTGTAGTCTGATTAAATGCTTTAGTTACTCTGAATTAAAGCTTGTTTACGTTTACGGCCTGAGGTCCCTTTTCGCCCTGGATTACATCATACTCTACAGAAGCGCCCTCTTCGAGAGACTTGAAACCTTCCATGTTGAGTCCTGAATAATGTACGAATACATCATTTCCAGCCTCGTCAGAAATGAAGCCGTAACCCTTCTGGTTGTTGAACCACTTAACAGTACCTTTGTTCATCGTAATACCTCCAATAAAAATAAAAAAATAAAATGTTATGTTGTCTATGACAACATATTTACGATATCACATAAGTGGTCAAAAGTAAAGCAATTTCAGCCGAGAGAATGGAGCGAAAGCAGGTCAGTGAAAGCCCTGTAATATCTAAAGTGTGTCTGGTTCCACAAAATTCTTTTTCCGACTGTGGAAATGATGAATATGCATTTTCTGTTATCTTTGTCGAAAAACCTGGTGTAAATTATGGAGTAAGTCTCTCTTTTAGTCAGGAATTCCTTGATGTTATGGGCAAAAGGCGGAAGCATTTCAAGGCGGTTTATAACAACGAAATCGTCCAGCGCAAAGTATTGTTCAAGTTCAGGACTATCTAATATTTGTACAACGAAATCTGTTGCAACTTGGTCAGTTATAGCGTCGCTTCCTGCGGAACATCTGTATTTAAAAGGTTCTCCAACAAACAACATGACGTTTTGAAGATCAAAGGCCTCGGCAAATTCTGACATGTATTGTTCTACGGTGCTATCCTTGTCATGAAGAGCCATGTTGAACATCTTGACGATGACATCGCCATAGGAGTTATCTCTTTCGTTGATCTTTCGGGTATTTTGTTGCTTTTGTCTTATTTCTTCCAGAGTTCCGTGTTTCTCAGGCGTGTATATGATATATCTGTTTCGGCCTTTTTCCTTGGCAAGATACAGACAGTGATCGGTGAGTTCAAACAGATCATCGTAGTTATCTGCGTCATTAGGGAAAACTGCTGCACCTATAGAAACAGAAAGAGGATTGTCTTTGTCGATTCCCTTATCCGGGAATGTGGAGGTGACTTTGTTTTTAATAGCCCTGAGTTTAGCCCTTAGCTCTTTTTCTGAAGAGATATCGTATAGAACAACAAGGAACTCATCGCCTCCGAATCGCCCTGAAATACCATCGGTGTCGATCTCGTTTGATATGATGCTGGCAGTTCTTTTGATGACTTCATCACCAAACTGATGGCCAAAGGTGTCGTTTACTGATTTGAAAAAGTCAATATCAATGATCGCAAGGGCAGTGCCTTCAAGCCTTCTGTCGTCAATCCTTTCTTTGGCGATCCTCAGGATATCACTTTTATCAAGAAGCCCGGTCATTGAATCGTGCTTGATGCTGTTTATCTTTACAGCTCCGCTGCTTCTTAAAAGCTGAATATGACCAACTACGCCCTTGGTATCCTTGTCATAGAAAACAAAGGATTCATCCAGGACGGTATGTGTAACATCGGGATCATCATTTAAAAGATTTCCTTTTACGGTGGTAGTACTTCTGCCAACACCTGATTTAACCTTAGTGATAAAGCCTTTTACGCTGTCAATCTGTTCACCCTCTGCTCTGGAGAGCAGTATCTGTTCGAATTCTTCCGGAGAATAGAGCCTTGATTGGAAATCAGAAACTTCTGTATTGAAAACACTGATATTGTCCTCGCCCGGGGTATATACAAAGTAAACATCCTCGTACATATCCAGCTGAGCCTGGAATATATTTATGACTCTCATGAGGGAGCTGTGAGCATTTAAAAGATCTGCAGCATTCACAATAGTAAGCCTTATGAAGTTTTCGTTTTCTTTTGCCGCCTTCATGTAGGTGTAATACATGGTATGAGGGCAGATTATCTTACTGGGGTACCAGTTACCATCGCAGTTTTTGATGTTATTCTGATAGATTTCCATATCCTCCGGGGCTATCATTTCGTTCATGGGCTTAACTGCGTAGTTACCGAACTGGTCGTAGATCCAGGCATCTGCCGACACTATTTTCTGGTCTTTTTTTGAAATGACTATATCGTAAAAACTAACGTCCTTCATATGTCTTCCTCATCAAGAAATGTAGGCGCTAACTATATACAACAATCAAATAAACATAATAACGCAAAATATTAATCTTATTATATAACAAATAATGACATGGAAAAAGCATATATGAGTCGGGCTTTACTTTAAAGTTTTAGCGTGATAAAATATTTAAGCATGAAAGCATTATTAACGGAATATAGTTAATAGCAAATCAGATCAGTTGGAGGGACAGAAATGAACAAAAAAATCAGAACAGATGCTGTTGATCACTTGTTTGATGCAATACTCTGCCTGCAAAATAAAGAGGAGTGCTACAGCTTCTTCGAGGATCTGTGTACAGTAAATGAGCTTTTATCGCTCTCACAGAGATTTGAAGTTGCTTCAATGCTCAGAGATAAGAAGACATACCTTGAGATAGCTGAGAAGACCGGAGCTTCTACAGCGACAATCAGTAGAGTAAACAGATCTCTTAACTACGGAGATGACGGTTACGAGCTGGTATTTACCAGAATGCAGGACTGAGAAAAACACTGATATACAGAGGCTGTGCAGAATGAGAAATCATTTTCACAGCCTCTTTTAAATTTATAATAACAGGTTCTCAAATTATAAATTGAGGTTTCGATTTTGATATTTTTTTAATTTCCGGTTGAGTAGAATTGAGACTATCAACAGGAGGGAAAAGGAAATGAAAAAGAAATTTTTAAGCCTATTGTTATCCACAGTTATGGCGGGAACAATTCTCGCCGGTTGCGGTTCTGATGAGGGGGTTACATCAGATTCCACACCAGCAGCAACAAATGCTGCCACAGAGAGTGGCGCAGGGGAGTCAGAGAGTAAGGAGATTGAAAAGATCACAATGTATCTTCCCACATCAGGAAAGACCGATGATATCGCAACTGTCCTTGAGAAGGTCAATGAGATCACTACCGAGAAGATCGGTGTTGAGCTTGACATCAAGACCTATGAGATGGGTCAGTGGTTCCAGCAGTACTCACTTTTCCTCAGCGGAACAGAGGATGTGGATGTCCTCGTCAACTACGGCGGATATCTCAACGCTGTTTCCCAGGGAGCTGCATATGATCTGACAGATCTTCTTCCCGAGTACGGACAGGACATCATCGCTGCGGAGGGAGAATTCCTTAAGGGCGGCCAGGTTGAAGGCGTTCAGTATGCGATTCCGATCTATGCTTCTTATGCATGGAACATGGGTATCATCTACCGCAAGGATGTGGTGGAGGAACTCGGACTTCAGGATATGGTTGCAAATGTTAAGACCCTTGAGGACTGGGGCGAAGTGCTTGCAGCTGTAAAGGAAGCAAAGCCTGACATGACACCTTTTGTAACAAACAACGGCAACCAGGCAGCAAACTTCAACTATGGAACATGGGACACTCTCGGCAATGTATACGGAGTCCTTATGGATGGCGGCAAGACCAAAGATGTAGTAGACCTCTTTGAGACAGATGAGTATGCAGGGCTCTGCAATGTGATGCACAGCTGGTATGTAAACGGCTACACCAACAAGGATATCCAGACACAGACAGATTCCTTCACAGCTCTTACCAAGAACGATGCAGCATTTTCAACTCTTGGTCAGACAGATTTCAACACACCGTTCTATCAGTCAACTACCTGCCAGAAGGACATTGATGTAGTAATGCTCGGTGATCCGGTATCAAGAACATACAACAACGTAACATATACGGTTATGTCCAACTCTGAGCACCCTGAGGCTGCAGTTAAGTTCCTGAACCTCTGGTTCACAGATCCCGAGCTCGGAACACTTATCAAGTACGGTATTGAGGGAGTTCACTATCAGCTCGATGAAAACGGTATGGGATGTTACCTTGAGGGACAGAATCCTTCATCCTGCACATATCACCTCGGAAGCGCGATCAACAATACAAACGCGATCCGCTGGACCGGAGAGAACCCTGATTATTCTGAGCTTCTTTTAGAGAGCAACAACAATTCTCCCAAGTCAGTAGCACTTGGATTCTCTTTCAACACAGAGAACGTAACAAACGAGATCACACAGCTCGACAACGTATGCAGCAAATACCAGATCGGACTTGAGTGCGGAGCACTTGATCCGGAGACTGACCTTCCCAAGTTCATTGATGAACTTAAGAGTGCAGGACTCGACACAGTGATTGCAGAGAAGCAGGCACAGCTCGACGCTTTCCTTGCACAGTAAGAAACAGCTGAACAGAATAAACTGAGATTTAAGGGCGCAGATTACAGTGAAAGCTGTGCTGTGCCCTTTTTTTACCCAAAAACAGGTGCTTTTTAGATAGTACAGATGAGGTTTGAAAATGAAACAGAAAAATATATGGAAACAAATTAGAAAATATCTTCCATTCTATATAATGGCACTGCCGGCAGTTGTGTACTTTTTTATCAACAACTACATTCCGATGGGAGGGCTGATACTGGCCTTTGAGAAATACACTGTCAAAGGCGGAATATTTGGCAGCAAAAAAGTGGGATTTGATAATTTCAAATTCCTGTTTAAGAGTTCTGATGCCTGGATCATGACGAGAAATACCCTTCTTTATAACCTGGTGTTCATAATTCTGGGGACGGTTCTTGCGATTGTAGTAGCCTACCTTCTCCATGAACTTAAGAGCAATATGTCCAGAAAGGTCTATCAGACGCTCATTCTTTTCCCAAGTCTTCTGTCCATAATTATCGTATCTTACTTGGTAAATGCGATCCTCGCGGGAGACACAGGCTACATCAACATGCATATATTAAAGCCTATGGGGCTTGAGCCGATAGCCTTTTACAGTGAAAAGAAATGGTGGCCGTTCTTTCTGACTTTTGTGCATTTGTGGCAGATTACAGGAACTAACTGTATTTTGTACCTCGCGAATATGTCGGCTATTGATCCCGGACTTTACGAGGCTGCAAGCCTTGATGGTGCAGGCAGATGGCACTGCTTTACAAAGATCACGATTCCCTGCCTGATACCGACTATCATTACACTTACAATTCTTGCAGTAGGCAAGATATTCAACTCGGATTTTGGTCTGTTCTATCAGGTACCCCTTAACTCAGGCGCTATCGTAGATGTTACACAGACTATCGATACTTATGTTTACAGAGGACTTATGAACACAGCGAATATGGGAATGAGTGCAGCAGCGTGCTTCTATCAGTCGGTTGTGGGATTTGCCCTTGTTCTTATAACTAATGCTCTGGTTAAAAAGCTGAGCAAAGAAAACGCAATGTTCTGATTGGAGGCACGAAATGGTTAAGAAAGATACAGGTTTTCAGATTTTAGCCCATGTGGTAATGATCATCATGGGAATACTGGTGGTATTTCCGCTTGCCCTTCTTGTTATGTCCTCAATCACTGCAGAAGCTGATATAATGAAGTATGGGTATTCGATATTCCCCAAAAATTTTGATTTTACATCGTACAAATATATATTTGGTGAGGGAAGTATTTTCCACTCATATTTTATAACTATAATTGTTACGCTTATCGGTACTTTGATCAGTGTTGTTATTACAACCATGATCTCATACACACTTACAGTACCCGGCCTTCCGGGAAAAGGACTGCTGAGTTTTTACGTCCTTTTCACAATGCTCTTTTCCGGAGGACTTGTTCCAAGTTATATGATGTGGACCAGTATGTTCCATGTTAAAAACACAATTGTTGCACTGATCGTTCCTTTTATGCTCTGTAATGCATTCCACATCATGATCACAAGAACTTATTTTGCCAACAATATTCCAAAAGAGATTCTTGAGAGCGCAAGAATTGACGGAATGACTGAGTTTGGGATATTCTTTAAGATTGTACTGCCCCTTAGTACACCCATCATTGCAACAATCGGATTTATGAAGGCTCTTATGTACTGGAATGACTGGAAGAACAGCCTTTATTTCATAACAGATAAAGAATTTGTCGGTATTCAGGCGCTGCTCAACAACATGCTCACAAACGTGCAGTACCTTTCCCAGTCAGCAGATGCATCAAGCGTAGCAATGGAGAGCAATATCCCCACACTTGGAATTCGTATGGCAGTTGCGGTTGTAGGTATGATACCTATGGCTGTTCTCTATCCGTTCTTCCAGAAGTACTATATGAAGGGACTTACAGTTGGAGCGGTAAAAGGCTGATTTAAGAGGAGACTACGGTGAGAAAGACATCACTGCAGAGATGGTTAAGAAAATACTGGCTTGTTACGACGATCCTTTTTGTGTCGATGTTTTTGATCCTGCACACTGTTCTTGTAAGGAATATTACACTTCGGACAGAGAACGGGATCAGAAACAGTATAACCATCTCGGCGGTTGGTATAGAGAACTCTCTTCAGATGGTTGACGGCTTTGTAAATGAAGCGCTATACAGCGATTCGACACAATCCACTTCGCAGCTATACTACTCCCTGAAAAACGAAAAAGATCCGCTCTCGCTCTTAAGCGCAAGATCAGCGGTCCTTAAGTCACTTCAAAGTATCTGGACCTGGTCGGCAATGATAGATTACATTATGCTTTATACCGACAGGGAAGATGAATTTAAATGGCTTGAGGTCGGAGGAGATCAAGACATAAAGGTCAGAAACCAGATCAAGCAGACTCTGTCAGACTATCTTGAAGACGGAAATATGTCCGGGATAAAAAGATATATGATCTGGCCCAGTGATTATGGCAATCAGATGCTCAGAGTCCTTAAGGTAAACGGAAGTTACCTGGTGGTCGGAGTTTCTCAAAGAGAGATACTAAACACGCTGGGGAGGGCTTCTTTCGATGAGGAGAGCATCTCTTTTGCTGCAGATGAAAACGGGAATATTATATTCTCGTCGGCGCCTTTGGACTGCACAATAAATTCGGAGAATGAGGGAAGATATATAACCGTTAACGGGAAAAGATATCTTCAGACCGGATACGTTTCGGGGCAGGGAAATTACTATTTTGGCTCGCTTACGTTAAGGGCGGATATATTAAAAGACACGTTCACCTTTGATATGGTGTTCCTTATAGTTTCAATCTTAATAATGCTTCTCTTCCCTCTGTCCATAGTTCTTTTGCGGAAAAACATTGAAAAGCCCATCGAGACCATCTCGGATAAAATGAACGAGATATCAGAGGGAGATCTTGATGCCACGGTAGATGAGGAATTCTTTATAAAAGAGCTTGATGTTCTGGTGAGGGCTTTTAACCACATGAGCAGCAGGCTGGGGCAGCTTAAGATTGAGAAGTATGAGATGGAGCTTGAAGCACAGAAGGCTACAATGCAGTATCTTCAGCAGCAACTTAAGCCACACTTTTTTGCCAATGTTTTAAACATTATTTATTCGCTTGCAGAGCGCAAGGACTTTGAGACAATACAGAGATTATCAAAGGCTATAGTCAGTTACTCAAGGTATATGTTCCAGGATACAAGAGAACTGGTTGAGCTCAGCAGAGAGCTGGAGCAGCTTGGATACTACATGGAGATCCAGGAAATAAGGTATATGAAGCAAATCAGGATGGATATTGATATTCCTGATGAACTTTTAAGTGCGTTGGTGCCTCCTTTTATTATCCTGACCTTCGTTGAAAATGCCGTCAAATACGCATTTTCATCTCAGAAAAATTCTGTTATAGAAGTAAGAGCCAAAGCAGATGATGATAAGGAATACATGATGATCACAGTCCATGATAATGGAGCAGGATATCCTGATCATGTCCTTAATGCGGACCTTGAGGATGTAAGCGATGAGGGACATGTGGGCCTTACCAATATCATCAGAAGGCTTAGACTGATATATGCCGATAAGGCACAAATTGAACTTAAGAACGAAGATGGTGCATTTACCACCATCAGAATTCCGTGCATTACAATGAATGATAGTTTTGGGGATGATGACCTATGAAGAAATTTAACATCCTGTTGACAGATGACGAGGAACCGGCACTACTTGGCCTTGAAGAGGGCGTCAACTGGGAGAAACTGGACGTTGAAAAAATTTATAAGTGCCACAGCAAGGATACAGCAGTAAGAATGCTTAAGACGTATCCGATTGATATCCTGATAACCGATATTGAAATGCCAAACGGAAACGGCATTGAGCTGATCAGGTGGCTTAGGGAAAATAAGCCCGGAGTAAAGGCTGTGTTTTATACAGGGCATGCGGAATTTGCGTATGCTCAGGAGGCTCTGCGCCTCGGGGTAGAAGATTATCTTTTAAAACCTATTCCCTACGATGAGCTTGAGGAGATAATTTCCCGCATTGAGAAAAAGATCATTCTTGAGGAGAAATCTGTGGATTTCTCGGAACTTGCCGAGGATAGCGCGGTTGAATCACCTGAGAGCATTGTTGATACCGTTAAAAAGCTGATAGCTGAAAATCTCTCTGTGGGAAATCTACAGAGGGATGAACTTGCTGCCATGGTGCATGTCAGCAGCGGATATCTAGGAAGAATATTTAAGAAAGAAACCGGTCTGGCTATCAGTGACTACATAGTTAAAAAGAGAATTGCCGTTGCCAAGTAGCTTCTTTCAAAAACTTCGCTTTCGGTTACTGATGTGTCCAACAGAGTCGGATTTACCTACTCGTCATATTTTACCAAGACCTTCAAGGAACATACCGGAATGACACCACAGGAATTCAGGCAGCAGAACAAAATCTGATAAATGGGGAAATATATATGCTTGTTAAGACTAAATATGGAGAAATTGAGGGCATCCGTGAGAGAGGATGCATAGTTTATAAGGGAGTTCCTTATGCCAAGGCTCCCATCGGAGATTTAAGATTTAAAAAGCCTATAGAGCCTGATAAATGGCAGGGCGTATACAAGGCAGACCACTTCCGCGACAGGTCGTTGCAGGGACCTCAGAGAGGTGGTTTTTATTATAAGGAGTTTTACTCAAATCCTGAGTTTGATGTTCCGCAGAGTGAAGACAGCCTGTATTTGAATATATGGGTACCACAGAATGCAGATGCAGATTCAAAACTTCCTGTAGCTGTATATGTTCACGGAGGCGCTTTTCTTTCAGGTGCAGGCAGTAATCTTCCATTTGTCTGTGATAAACTTGTGCAGGAAAATGTTATCATAGTAACTTTAAACTACAGACTTGGAGCTCTGGGCTTTTTGTGTCACCCATATCTTGCTGTTAATGGAGAAAATGAAGCCGGCGGAAATTATGGACTTTGGGATCAGCTCATGGCTTTCAAATGGGTAAAAGAGAATATCGCATCTTTCGGAGGGAATCCGGATAAAATAACAGCTTTTGGACAGTCGGCAGGTGCGATGAGCCTTCAAGCGCTGGCTCTTTCGGGACGGCTTGAAGGACTTGTCAGTGGAATGATACTGCAGAGTGGAGGAGGTTATAAAAATCCTCTCGGGGAGCTTAGGACCCCTGATAAGGCAGCAGAGATCGCTGAGATGCTCTTTGAAGAGCTTGGAGCAGATGTCTCTGACAAAAGGGATGTGCTTGATAAGCTCATAAACACTCCCTCTGATGTTTTGATCGAGAAGATAGGTGCTACCATAGGCAGGAGTTTTCAGGAAAAGAAGGGAATGCCCGTTGTGCCTGTTTTGGACGGAGAACTTTTGACAGACAGTCTTGATAAGCTTACGGATGAGGGGCATTACCTAAAAATCCCATATATCCTTGGGTGCAACGGTGATGACATTACAACTGAGGGGAATGCGGAGAAAAGAGCTGATAACAATCCCATGCATCTTGCCAATATATCCTATGCAGGCAAAGTTTCGGACAATGGCGGAAAAGCTTATGTATACTATTTTGACCGTAAGATGCCCGGGGATGATGCAGGCTCTTTTCACTCTGCAGAGCTTTGGTATGTGTTCGGAAGCCTTGAATACTGCTGGAGACCTCTGGAAGAAAAAGACTATGCCCTATCCCGGGAGATGATCACGTACTGGACCGACTTTATTAAGTCAGGAGATCCCAATGCCTCAGGCAGGGAGGCACTTTGGAACTGTTATGAAGAAGCAGACGGTTTTGTAAAGAAATTTGAGTGAGGTGGAAATTGAGAAGGATAATAGAATTTAATGAAAACTGGGAATTTTATAAAGGAGATATGGAGCCAATCGGATCAGAGAATGACTCCTTTGAAAAGGTAAGCCTTCCTCATACCTATAATGCATTTGACGGACAGGATGGCGGCAATGATTATTATCAGGGAAGAGCATGGTACAGAAGAAAGTTTGCTTCAGACGATATACCTCAGGGATTTGGAGAAAATATTTATATCAGGTTTGGCGCAGCAAGCAAAAGAGCTGATGTGTATTTAAACGGCTCTCTTATCGGAAGCCATGACGGAGGATTTTCTGCATTTACATTAGATATGTCAGGTAAGATTAAGGATGGAGATAACGAGATTCTTGTAATGGTCGATAACAGTAAGGATCTTCCGATATATCCCATGTTTGCGGATTTTACTTTCTTTGGCGGACTCTACAGGGGTGTTCAGATAATCTGCTTTGACAACGGCGAGCACTTCAAAGTGGATGAATACGGCACAGATGCTCTTATGATCACTCCTTCTGAGGATACCGTTAAGGTCAGATTCATAGCCCTTGCCAAAGAGAAGACATGTACTGTTGCAATTTATGATGTGAACGGTGAGAATACTCAGAAAGTGGCAGAAAAGACCGTTAGCTGCAATGAGAGCGGACAACCGACAGAGGTAGAACTTACTGTTCCTTCTCCGCATCTGTGGAATGGTCTTTGTGATCCTCATCTTTATAAAGCAGTTGTCACAATGGACTTTGATGAAATCTCTTCTGATTTTGGCTTCAGGAGCTTTAATGTTGATGTTGAGAAAGGTTTTTTCCTCAATGGAAATTCATATCCCCTGAGAGGTGTGTGCAGACATCAGGACAGAGAAGATATGGGATGGGCCATCACTTCCAAAGAACATGACGAGGATATGGGGCTCATCAGGGAAATCGGAGCAAATACCGTAAGACTTGCGCATTATCAGCAGGCTCCGTATTTTTATGATCTCTGCGATAAAGAGGGACTGGTGGTATGGGCTGAGATTCCGTTCATAAGCGGATATGATAGCAGAAAAGAAGCTGATGAGAATCTTAGGAGCCAGCTAAAAGAGCTTATCGTGCAGAATTTTAATCACCCATCTATCTGTTTCTGGGGCGTTGCCAATGAGATCGGAATCGGCGGAGAAAACGAGGAGATGTATAGGATCCTGGCTGAGCTTAATGCTATTGCAAAAGAGATGGATCCTACACGACTTACCACCATCGCCAATGTAGGAATGACAAGCACTTCAAGTCCTCTTTTCCACAATACGGATATTGCGACATATAACGAGTACAAGGGATGGTACGAAGGTGGCCCTGATGATCACGGCATCTTTGCCGATGAAAAGCATGGTGAACTGAAAGATATTGCTCTTGGCATCAGTGAATATGGAGCAGAAGCAGTGATGAGCTGGCACAGTGCAGAACCCAAGGTCAAGGATTACACTGAGGAATACCAGGCCCTGGTGCATGAAAAGGCTATTGAAGCTTTTGGAAAAAGAGATTATCTTTGGGGCACATGGCTCTGGAATATGTTTGACTTTGCTGCGGACAACAGGGATGAAGGCGGATGCAAGGGCAGAAATAACAAGGGCCTTGTAACCTATGACAGGAAGGTAAAAAAGCAGGCATTCTATCTTTACAAGGCGCTTTGGACTAAGGAACCTTTCATCTATGTATGTGGAAAGAGGTTTACAAAACGCTATGAAGAGAAGGTGAGTGTCAAGGCATACAGTAACCTCAAGGAGCTTTCTCTTTTTGTGAACGGAGAATGCATGCAGACATTGAGGGGGGAGACATGCTTTGTATTTGAGCCTGTTGAGCTGTCTGGCGGAGCAAACACTGTTTTGGTAAGTGGAAATGGTCTTGAAGATAGTGTGATATTTGAGAAGGTGGAGAGCATTCCTTCAGAGTATGTTTACAAGGAGGAAAAGAACCTTTCGGAGGCAGTTACGCAGTGGTTTGCTTCAGTGACAAACGGTGCACAGGAGACTGCTGTAAAAGAATTGGTGGTCAATGAAGGATATCTTTCTGTATATGATCCTCTGGAAGAGGTTTACAGATATCCGGAGGGCTTTGACACAATTCGGGAACTGGTGGCAAAGCCCATGTCGCTTATAAATCCTTCCATGGCAGATCGCATGAAGACAGGAGGGGCTATGAGCTTCCACAGTATTTGGAATCATATATCCAAGATGTTCCCGGATGATCTGATCTATATGGTTAATGAAAGACTGAACAAAATTAAGAAAGAGGAGCCTTAAGGTTCCTCTTTTCTCTTATTTGTTTTCTTCTTTGTTTTCTTCTTTATTCTCTTCTTTGTTTTCGTCTTTCTTTTCTTCTGTGGTTTCTTCAGAAGACTTGTCGGCAACCGCGCGCTCTTTTGCAATTGCTGCAGAGCTCTTGTCGATGGATGTCATCTCGCAATTTCCATGGAATACTGCGTTCTCATCAATGATGATTCCCTTGCAGGTAACATCGCCGATAACCTTACCGGTATCGCTGATCTCAACCTTGCCCTGAGGAGCGGATACATTACCTGTGATCTCGCCTGCAACATAGGCATTCATTGCTGAAACCGTTCCGGTGATCTTGCCTTCCTGACCCACGATGAGAGCACCACTAATGGTCACGTTGCCGTTTACTGTACCGTCGATTCTGGTTGAATCTTTGGTTGTAAGCGGACCGTCAAGGATTGCTCCGGGACCAATGATGGTTCCCACCTGTTCTAAAGCAGGATCTACACTGTTGTCTTTTTTGCTTCCAAACATGATATTTCCTCCGTTTGATATTCGGGCCATTACCCGTTGATTTCTGTTAGTTCTTCCGGGTTGATATATTGTTCATTCTGCTGTATCTGATAGCCGAGTGTTGTGTTGTCTTCAGATATAACGAAGATAATATCACCCTTATCTATGGCAGATCCTTCTGTGACAAGAGGATCGCCCATATTTCTGTAAATTGAGATATAACCGTTGCCGTGGTCGATGGTGACCATGTTACCGAACTTTACATCTGTGGTAACGGTCTGTACTGTTCCGGAGCCTGCTGCGATGACGCTGTTACCGGCAGCGGAATCAAATAGTACCAGCGGATTGCCTGTGGCTGTGTCCTTGTTGTCCTCGGTGATCTTGGTGACCTTGGTCTCGTTTGGATCATCCACAGCGGGAGTCATAGATGCAGTTCCTGTTAAAGGGAATCCTGTAGGAATTGCCAGTGTCTCTGCTTCTTCCGCTGAAATCTGCTCATCCTCAAGCCTTTGGTTGAGGGCTGCCGAAAGCTGCTGAACCTTGGTCTCGAGTTCTCCGTTTGAGGCCTCCAGGGTTGCGCTCTCAGTTGTCAGCTCATCAATCTGTGCCTTCTGTTCAAGTTCAATGGAACGAAGATGGTTTATGGTGATGGCAGAGTAGATTATATAACAGATAATAACCAGCGCTATACCAAAGGCTGTGTAAGCCAGCAGCTGTGTCCTGAAGTGGTTCAGATGGAGTCTCTTGGTACTGCCATCAGAGTCACCGGATATGACCATGAAGGTATAGTGTCTCTTATGTCTGTGTTTTCTGGGCTTTTTTTCTGTGCTCATATAAACCTCCGACTTAACACTTTATTTTAACACGTATGATAGGTTTTGCGCAACCAAAAAGCCCGAGCGCGTCAAACGCGCTCAGGCTCTCCGGTTTTGATTTTTAGTTGTATTTAAGAAGGTTTTTAACCGAGAATAGCTTCTACAGTGTATTCCTTAACACCTTCCTCGTAAGGAATGATGTTGCCCTCAACTTCCTTGCCATTTACAGTGAGCTTGGAGATGCCCTTCTGAGCACCGTTCTGCTTAACAGAAATGTTGTAGGTTGCTCCGCGGAACTTTCTGGTGAGAGTAAAGTCACCGAAGTCCTCGGGTACACAAGGATTGATGGAAAGTCCCTTGTGAGTAGGGTAAACACCAAGGATGTACTGTGAGATGTTTACAAAGGTCCATGCAGCTGTACCTGTAAGCCAGCTGTTCTTGCCCTGTCCGTGGAACTTAGCGTCTCTTCCTGCAACCATCTGTGAATATACATAAGGCTCTGTGCAGTGGATATCGCTGATCTCCTCAACGTATGCAGGACATGTCTTCTTGTAGATATCGAAAGCTCTGTTTCCGTGTCCGAGAACGGTCTCAGCGATTGAAACCCAAGGATTGTTGTGGCAGAAGATTCCGGCGTTCTCCTTGTATCCCGGTGGATATGAGCTGACTTCTCCGAGCTCTAAGTGGTACTTGGTATATGCAGGCTGAAGGATCATGATTCCGTACTTGGTATCAAGTCTCTCCTCAACGCTCTTAAGTGCCTTTTCAGCAAGACCTTCCTTAACACCGATTCCTGCAAGAACGCAGAAGCCCTGAGGCTCGATGTAGATCTGGCCCTCTTCGCACTCTTTTGATCCAACCTTGTTGGAGTTTGCATCGTAAGCACGAACGAACCACTCGCCGTCCCAGCCGGCTGTTGTTGCTGCATCGTAAACTTTCTTGATCTCAGCTCTTGCGCGCTCAGCCTCGGCTGTATCGCCCTTGAGCTCTGCAAGCTCTGCATACTCTTCACCGTACTTAACAAACATTCCGGCGATGAATACTGACTCTGCAACAGGTCCCTCAGAAGGTCCGAAGGTCTGGAAAGACTCACCCGGATGCTCTGAGAAGCAGTTGAGGTTCAGACAGTCGTTCCAGTCAGCACGTCCGATAAGTGGAAGACCATGAGGTCCCTTGTGTGTTGCTGTGAAATCGAATGAGCACTTAAGGTGTCCCATAAGGGTCTTGGCTACGCTCATATCATTATCGAAAGGAACCATTTCATCAAGGATTGAAAGGTCGCCTGTCTCTCTTATATATGCGCTTGTTCCGGCAATGAGCCACAGAGGATCGTCATTGAAGCCTGATCCGATATCTGAGTTACCCTTCTTGGTAAGTGGCTGATACTGGTGGTATGCGCTACCATCCTGGAACTGAGTAGAAGCGATATCAATGATACGCTGTCTTGCTCTGTCGGGAATAAGGTGAACGAATCCGAGAAGATCCTGGCAGGAATCTCTGAATCCCATTCCACGGCCGATACCTGACTCATAGTAGGAAGCAGATCTTGACATGTTGAATGTAACCATGCACTGATACTGATTCCAGATATTAACCATGCGGTCAACCTTCTCATTGTTGGAAGATACATGGTAGATTGAAAGGAGTTCGCTCCAGTATTTCTTAAGTTCTGCAAGAGCTGCATCTACAGCTGCCTCGTTGTTGTACTTGGCAAGCATTGCAACTGCCGGCTTCTTGTTGACAACAGAAGGAGCTTCCCACTTGTCATCCTCAGGATTCTCAATGTATCCGAGAGTGAATACGAAGGTCTTGGACTCGCCGGGCTTAAGAGATACGTTGATCTGATGAGCTGCGATAGGAGACCATCCGCTTGCCATGGAGTTTGTGCACTTGCCGGCTGCAACAGCATCAGGACTGTCAGGTCCGTTGTATGCTCCAAGGAAGTCGTCACGGCTTGTGTCAAATCCGTCAACCTTGGTGTTTACGCCGTAGATTGCGTAGTGATTACGACGCTCTCTGTACTCTGTCTTGTGATAGATAACACTTCCACCGTCTGTGACCTCAACTTCACCGGTTGAAAGGTTTCTCTGGAAGTTCTTCATATCATCATCTGCGTTCCACAGACACCACTCTACATATGAAAAGAGGGTTATGTTGGCATCGCTGCTCTTCTTATTAGTAAGAGTTACCTTTGAAACCTCGCAGTTATCGTCCATCGGAACAAAGGTGAGAACCTTAGCCTCGATATCGTTCTTGGTTGAAACCCATGTGCTGTAGCCAAGACCGTGTCTGCACTCATAGCTGTCCAGAGTGGTCTTTACAGGCTGCCATCCGGGATTCCAAATGGTATCGCCGTCTTTAATAAAGAAGTACTTACCGTTGTTATCATAAGGAACGTTGTTGTAACGATACCTTGTAAGACGAAGGAGCTTGGCATCCTTATAGAATGTATATCCTCCGCAGGTATTGGAGATGAGTGAAAAGAACTCTTTGTTGCCCAGATAGTTGATCCATGGAAGTGGAGTCTTGGGCGTAGTTATTACGTATTCGAGAGCATTGTCGTCAAAATAACCGTACTTCATTGGTAACCTCCTGTTAACTTAAACGTTTTCGATAAAATTCTAGGTGTATTATATATGTAAATGTACATGATTTCAATACAAATTTCAACTTTTTTTAATCTGGTGCAAAGCGCATAAATACTAGGTTTACGTTTACTTATGCGTGTAAGTTTTTACAAAGCCGCATGGATAGTGCATTTGTTTCGAAAACGTTTAAAAGAAATATGAACAAATTATGGACAAACTTAGAAAAATATATGAAATGACGCTTACAAATTTGTAAAAGACTCACAAAAATATCAAAATTGCACAAAAACTAAAAAACTCAACTTGATTTTAGAGTAATTTCGTTGTATATTGAAACTACGAAAACGATTAAGTGAGAAACGTGAGATAAACAGATGGCTAGACGTATTGTTTCATTGAAAGACATATCGAAGGCCTGTGGAGTGTCAATAGCAACTGTTTCCAAAGCGCTTAACGATCACAGCGATATTAGTAAGGAAACGAAGGAAAGAGTAAGGGAGATAGCTGATAAGCTTGGGTATCACCCCAATGCAGCTGCTCAGGCACTTAAGACAAACAGGTCAAATAATATCGGAGTGCTCTTTGTAGACGAAGCCAACAGTGGACTTACCCACGACTACTTCTCACATGTGCTCGACAGCTTTAAGAAAAAGGCTGAGCAGGAAGGTTTCGATATTACCTTTATTAATGGAGACAGATCCAGAACCAACAAGATGAGTTATCTGTCCCATGCAATTTACAGAGGCTTCGACGGAGTGGTCATTGCCTGTGTAGAGTTTTCGGACCCGGAAGTGGATGAACTTATTAAGAGTAACATCCCGGTGGTCACAATAGACCACACTTTCTACAACAGAATAGCAATTGTCTCTGACAATATTAAGGGAATAAGAGATCTTGTTACTTATATATATGAACAGGGACATCGTAAGATAGCATACGTACACGGACTCGAGAACACAGCAGTTACTCAGTCACGACTCACAAGTTTTTACAATACTCTCCAGGATCTGGGAGTACCGGTAAGAGATGAGTACATGGTATCAAGCCCGTACAGAAATACAGAGAAAGCTTTTGAAGCTACTACCAAACTTTTGGAACTGCCTGATCCGCCAACATGCATTATGTATTCAGATGATTTTGCAGCCTTCGGCGGAATGAATGCCATAAGACAAAAGGGACTTAAGATTCCGGAGGATATATCCGTTGCAGGATACGATGGAATAGAGCTTGCAAGAAGAATAAGTCCTCTTATGACAACAATAGTTCAGGACACAGACAGGATAGGAAGAGTTGCAGCAAGCAAACTCATAGATCTTATCAATAATCCAAAGGGAACACTTATCGAACAGATAGTGGTAGAAGGAACCTTGGAAAAGGGCGAGTCAGTCGCCAATATTAACCCGGTTTAAAATGGCCATAGCCGTTTTAAATATAACTCAAAATTCTTTTAAGAGAAAAGGGAGGTAAAAGTAGTTATGAGAAAGAAAATACTTGGCGTATTACTTTCAACAACAATGGTAGCTGGTATGCTTTCAGCTTGCGGATCTGCAGCAGAAGCTCCTGCAGCTACTGAGACACCTGCAGCAACAGAGGCACCTGCAGCTGAGGCACCTGCAGCAGATGCAGCAGCAGAAGCACCTGCAGCTGATGCAGCAGCAGAGACACCTGCAGCTGATGAGGGCAAGGTTCTCAACATTTCAGCTTGGAACGAGGAGTTCAAGAGCCGTCTTACAGATCACTATCCTGGATATGAGGTAGTTGATGGAACAACAGGTAAGATCGGTGATGTAACAGTTAACTGGCTGATCACTCCTAACGAGGAGAACGCTTACCAGAACAGACTTGATGAGCTTCTTCTTGCACAGGATAGCGCTGCAGCAGATGACAAGGTTGACCTTTTCCTTGTAGAGGCTGACTATGCAGTTAAGTACACAGACACAGATTACACAATGCCTATTAAGGATCTTGGAATCACAGATGATGAGCTCAAGGATCAGTACACATACACACAGGATGTTGTTACAGATTCTAACGGCGTTCTTAAGGGAACATCATGGCAGGGCTGCCCTGGTGTTATGATCTACAACAGAGAGATCGCTAAGGAAGTATTCGGAACAGATGAGCCTGCAGAGATCCAGGCTAAGTTCTCAGATTGGGATAAGTTCTTCGAGTCAGCCGGTGAGCTTGACAAGGCTGGTTACGATGTAATCTCTTCAACAGCTGATACATTCCGTGTATATCAGAACAACGCTAAGCTTCCTTGGGTTAACGGAACACAGATCCAGGTTGATGACAACCTTAAGAAGTGGGTTGAGGATTCTAAGAAGCTTGCAGATGCTGGCTACTGCAACACATGGGGCCAGTGGGGTGAGGACTGGAACAAGGGATTCTATCCTGAAGGAAAGGTATTCGCTTACTTTGGACCAGCTTGGCTGATCGACTTCTGTATGGCAGCTGACGTAGATGGCTCAGTAGCTCACGATGGTGGCTGGGCAGCTACAGAGGGACCTCAGGGCTTCTACTGGGGCGGAACATGGATCTGTGCAGCAGCTGGAACAGATAACCCATCACTCGTTGCTGATATCATGAGAAAGATGACAATGGATCCTGCAGTTATGAAGGACATCGTTCTTAAGGACAATGACTTCGTAAACAACAGACCTGTTATGGAAGAGCTTGCAAACGATCCTTCTTACCAGAACGCAGTTCTTGGTGGACAGAACCCTCTTAAGATGTTCTGTGCAGGCGCTGACAACATCGACATGGCTAACCTTACAGCTTATGACCAGGGACTTCTTGGTGACTTCCAGACAGCTATGGGCGACTACATCAACGGCAACTATGCTACATATGATGAGGCTCTTGAGCAGTTCTACACACTTGCACTTCAGAGATATCCTGAGCTTACAAGATAATTTCTGCATAAGTGTCAGTATTTCAAAAATAAGTTGCCTGCCGGGTTATCCGGCAGGCAATTTCTTAAAAATCCAAGGGTAAAGAGTAAAATATTTGCGGAGGTAAGGGTATGGACAAAAATAAGTCCACTAAAGCCAATCATAACGTGGTTAAGTTTAACCGCTGGGGATATATTTTCCTTATACCATTCTTTGTTACATATATCATCTTCAGCCTTATTCCACTGTTTTCAACTATATATAACAGTTTCTTTGAGAACTATCGTTCCGGACTTAAGCAGATCGGACCTAACTTTGTTGGTGGTGCCAACTATGTTAACCTGCTTACCACACCGGAGATTTGGAAATACTTAGGTAACACACTCATCATGTGGGTTGGTGGTTTCATCCCACAGATCGTTATAGCTCTTTTACTGGCTTACTGGTTCTCAGATCCTTCACTCAGACTTAAAGGTCAGAGATTCTTTAAGACAGTTATCTACATGCCTAACCTGATCATGGCATCAGCGTTTTCAATGCTGTTCTTTGCATTGTTCTCAGACAGCGGCCCTGTAAACCAGATTCTTTTGAGTCTCGGTGCTATAAAAGAGCCTTTCAAGTTCTTCCAGTTTGTGGGTGCTTCAAGAATTCTTGTTATGCTCATGAACTTCCTGATGTGGTTCGGTAATACAACCATCCTCCTTATGGCAGGTATGCTTGGTATCGACTCATCACTTTATGAAGCTGCTCAGGTTGACGGAGCTACAGCTTCACAGGTATTCTTCAAGATCACAATGCCTATTCTCCGTCCTATATTCATCTACGTGCTGATCACATCTCTTATCGGTGGTCTGCAGATGTTCGATGTTCCTCAGATCTTGACAAACGGTCGTGGTAATCCTATGGATGCCCTTACCACAGTAATCATGCTCCTTAACAGATATCTTACAAGTAAGGACGTAGGCCGTGGTGGTGCTTTGTCAGTATTCTTGTTTGTTGTAACCGGTATTCTGAGCCTTGTAGTATTCAGAATTAACAGTTCAAAAGAAAAGAATTAAGGAGGAAATAGGGATGAATAACGAAACAACAATGAAACCCCATGGAGTCCCAATTGGAGTAAGAAGAACTATCGCTTACATAACACTTATATTCTTTTCGTTCCTCTGCCTCATTTGGTTCTACATTTTGCTTATTAACTCAACCAGATCACATTCAGAGATGACACTGGGATTCACAGTACTTCCCAGCACACATCTTCTTGATAACTGGTCAAGCCTTATAAACGGAACTATTCCTATTGCAAGAGGCTTTTTAAACAGTATTATCGTTTCAGTTTGCACAGCAGTGCTTTGTACATACTTCTCAGCTATGACTGCATATGCTATCAATACATATCAGTTCAAGGGAAGAGCTGCTATTGCAACATTTATTCTGGCAATCATGATGATTCCCGGACAGGTTACCGCCCTTGGTTTCCTGCGTTTGATCGTAAGACTTGGAATGGACGACTCAATCGTACCTCTTATCATTCCTGCAATTGCATCACCTGTTACTTACTTCTATCTGAAGCAGTACATGGAGAGTAACCTGCCTCTGTCACTGGTTGAGGCTGCAAGAATTGATGGTTCGGGAGAGTTCAGAACATTCAATACAATCATAATGCCGCTTATTAAGCCGGCTATCAGTGTACAGATGATCTTTGCTTTCGTAGGAAGCTGGAATAACTACTTCACACCGGCCCTGATTCTTCACACTGATACTAAGAAGACACTTCCTGTTATGATTGCACAGCTCCGTGGTGCTGACTGGCTCCGTTTCGATATGGGTCAGATCTACATCATGATAGCTGCATCCATCTTCCCGGTTATCGTTATCTACCTCCTTCTTTCAAGGTACATCGTAGGTGGCGTATCAGCCGGTGCAGTAAAGGGATGATAAATTAGCTATCCTCCTATTTTACTCTTTCCTTTTATAAGCGTTTTTGAAAAGCCATGGCGTTCCCCGACGTCATGGCTTTTCGCTTTGTGTAGGGGATACTCTCGCCGGAGGTCCTGTGGGCTGCCACAGCTAAATGGCTATCCTCCTCGCGGACTATTTTTGTCGGAATTCATGGCCTTCATAGAACGCTTTGCATCTTCTATGGATGATCCATGGGCAGAAGCTGCAAAGCGCCCTCTGAAGACTCATGAATTCACGAAAAAATACTACGCTGCGGGTCTAGCTATTTAGCTGTGGCAGCCCACAGGACCTCCGGCGAGAGTATTTTCCACAGCGGACGGAATTTTTGATTTCTGGATTTTCTATAGCCTAAGGCCACTTTTAGCTTCAATATATAGAAAAATCGTCTTGTGAAAATCTTTGATTCCATGATTTTCTATATCCTAAAGCGACTTTTAGACGCATATATAGAAATATGCGATTGAGAAAGATTTCAATTCCTTTGAATTTCTATACCTCAATGCCATATCTGCGTCTATATATAGAAATATCGCAAATGTAATTTTTTCCTACAAAGGTTTTCTATACCCTGAAGTTGTTCCTGTCCATATATATAGAAACATCTAATCATGAGAAATTCAGTAGAAAGATCCAATGCACATAACTATGTATGAGAAGATGTAGGATCGGCGACAGAAGATGGTTGTTCAAGATTCTCATATTTCGCTAATAAGCTTGGAACAACCAATTGAAATATGATGGATAGAGATAAAAAAGAGTGATAAACTATATTTGGAACTGTAAATAGCAAGTACTGTGAGGTTTAGATAAATGAAAGCTAACAGAGTTTTGACCATCGTATTTTCATCTGCGTTTATTGTTCTTTCCACAGTTCTTTTACCTGCGCCTAATGCACAGGTTGTAAGAGCTGAGGAGGCTACGACTATAGAGAGTGCTGCAGATGCTCAGGAAGAAAATAAGGAAGATGAGCCGGAGTTAACTGAAGAAGAGCAGGCGGCAAAAGAGGCTGAAGCAAAGAGGAAAGCGCTTCAGAATGACCCTACTCATATACATCATTTTAAGTGGGTTGCAATCATGAATGAGAGTGAATCTGCTGAGGGTACTATCAATTACATGTGTCCTGAATGCGGTAAGATATGGTACTTCAGACCTATATCTGCATACTATGCTTTCCAGGGGGATGTTGCAAGACGAATTGAGACTGCTCCTGAGAATGCAACAGTTAAGGTTAAGACATCTGTGTTTATAAATTTCAACAAACAGGTAATGCAGGCACTTGAAGAAAGACCTGACGTTTCGCTCTATGTAAGTTTTCTTGACGGGGAATACAAGGGCAATCGTGTTAGCTTTGTGATTCCTGCGGGAGAGGATACTATATCTCTTCTTGATAAGAACGGATATGCAGGATTTCTTTTCCTTGGTGGTAAATACGGCCTGACAATGGAGGAGCCGGTAGCAGATGAGGGAGCAAAAGAAACTGCTTCAGAAGAGGCTGTAACAAGCACAGAAGAGAATATGGAAAGCACGGATGCTCAATAAATAAGATATAGCGAATATGATGTTTTGGGACCATGGCAAAGGCTGTGGTCCTATTTTTGTCATAATGTACAAAGAAAAATGTATAAACTTTGAATATTTATAAACATTTCTGCTTGCCTTTAAAACTTCACTGTGATAAAATCTTTCTCATGCAGACAAATGTCCGCGATACAAAAACACTTATGGAGACATAGCAGTGCAGCAGGATACAGGATATTATGTAATCAGAAAGCAGGCGGTACCTGAGGTTTTGCTCAAGGTGGTCGAGGCCAAGAAACTCCTCGAATCCGGGAAGGTCAAGACAGCCAGTGAGGCAGCCCAGCAACTTGGAATCAGCCGCAGCTCTTTTTACAAATATAAAGAAGATATATATGAGTTCCACGACAGCCTTCAGGGTACAACACTTACCCTGACATTCCAGATGAATGATGAGGTGGGACTTCTGTCATATGTGCTCAACCTCATAGCTGAGTTTGGAGCAAACATTCTTACCATACATCAGTCCATACCACTAAACGGTGTGGCATCTATTTCAATCACCATCCAGGTTTTACCTGAAACAAGAGATATCATGGAGATGATCTCCATCATGGAAAAGACTGAAGGCGTGCACAAGGTACATATTACCGGTCGAAGTGCTACGCTTACATAAGGAGGAAGATATGGCAAAGGTAGCAGTATTAGGGTACGGTACAGTAGGAAGCGGAGTAGTTGATGTTCTTGACAACAACGCAGCCGAAATCGAAAAAAGCGCAGGGGAAAAGCTTGAACTTAAGTACATTCTTGATCTTAGAGACTTCCCCGGTGATAAGCATGAGACACAGGTCGTTCACGACATCAACATCATTCTTGACGATCCTGAGATAGAAGTTATCTGTGAGACAATGGGCGGAATTGAGCCGGCATTCTCTTTTGAAAAGAGTGCTCTCGAGAGAGGAAAGAGTGTCTGCACCTCCAACAAGGAGCTGGTTGCAGCACGCGGACCTGAGCTTGTTGAGCTTGCCAAGAAGAACGGAGCAAGCTATCTGTTTGAGGCAAGCGTAGGCGGCGGAATTCCTCTTCTTAGAACCATCAATGATTCTCTTAAGCATGAGAAGATCGATTCCATCACAGGTATCTTAAACGGAACAACCAACTACATCCTCACCAAGATGGACAAAGAGGGTGCAGGATTTGCAACAGTCCTTAAGGCAGCACAGGATAAGGGCTATGCAGAAAAGAATCCTGAGGCCGATGTGGAAGGTTACGATGCATGCCGTAAGATAGCTATCCTCTCAAGCCTTATGAGTGGAAAACACGTTAATTATGAAGATATTTACACAGAGGGAATTTCCAAGATAAGCATCGAGGACTTCGCCTATGCAAGAACCCTTGGAATGGCCATTAAGCTCCTTGGAATGTGCAAGAAGAACGAGAACGGCTTCTTTACAATAGTTGCACCGTTCCTCATCCCTTATGAGAATCCTCTTGCGAACGTAAACGGTGTATTCAATGCCATCAACGTTCACGGGAACATGGTTGGCGACGTTATGTTCTACGGCAGAGGCGCGGGTAAGAACGCTACAGCAAGTGCAGTAGTAGCTGATGTTATCGATATAATCAAACACAAGGGCAAGCACATCGACGTAAACTTAAATGCAGAGAAGGCAGTTCTTTCTCCTAAGGACAATGCAGTAAGAAAGTTCTTCGTAAGAGTTGCAGCTGAGTACAAGGAACAGGCCTTTGAGATCTTCGGACACGGTATCGAGGAAGTTACAGGCGATAACGTATATAACGAGTTTGCCTTCATTACAGATGATATTTCAGAAAAAGACTTTGATGAGAAGCTTTGGAAGTTTGACAGCGTTAAGGGTTACATCAGACTTTACTGATGAATAAATAACATAGAAGGAAGATGGAGCAATGAAAAAGGTTGTAAAATTTGGCGGAAGTTCACTGGCCAGTGCAGAGCAGTTCAAGAAGGTAGGTGACATCATTAAGTCCGATCCGGACAGAGTGTACGTAGTACCTTCAGCACCCGGCAAAAGAAATTCAAAGGACACTAAGGTAACAGATATGCTTTACAAGACCTACGCCCTGGCAGAGGCGGGCAAGGACTTTAGTAAGCAGCTTTCAGATATCAAGGCCCGCTACGATGAGATCATCAAGGGACTTAAATTAAAGCTGGATCTTTCAGGTGAGTTTAAGACCATTGAAAAGAACTTTAAGGCACAAGCAGGCAGTGACTATGCAGCCAGCAGAGGTGAGTACCTTAACGGAATCATTATGGCAGCATACCTTGGCTATGAGTTCGTTGACGCTGCTACCGTTATTTCTTTTGACAAAAACGGAGAATTCGATGCAGAGAAAACCAATAAGCTGATGGCCAAGAAACTGGAGAAGACTCCAAAGGCCGTTGTTCCCGGATTTTACGGCGCATATCCTGACGGAAGCATAAAGACCTTTTCAAGAGGCGGATCCGATATCACAGGATCCATCGTATCAAGAGCAACCAAGGCAGATGTATATGAGAACTGGACAGACGTTTCAGGATTCCTTGTTGCAGATCCCAGGATCATCGATAAGCCTCCGTACATTGAGACCATCACATACACAGAGCTCAGAGAGCTTGCATACATGGGCGCCGGCGTTCTTCATGAGGATGCGATCTTCCCAGTAAGAAAAGAGGGTATCCCGATCAATATCAGAAATACCAACCAGCCTGATGATCCGGGTACATGGATCGTTGAGTCAACAGCTAAAAAGTCCAAGTATGTCATCACCGGAATTGCCGGTAAGAAGGGCTTCTGCTGTGTAAACGTTCTTAAGGATCAGATGAACTCAGAGATCGGATTCGTAAGAAAAGTCCTTCAGGCTTTTGAAGATCAGAACATTTCCATCGAGCATGTTCCTTCTGGAATCGACACCATGACTGTATTCGTACAGCAGGACGAATTCATCGAGAAGGAGCAGGCAGTTGTATCAGAGATACACAAGCTCGCTCATCCCGACATGCTTGAGATCGAGTCAGATCTTGCTCTTATCGCAGTTGTGGGACGTGGCATGAAGTCAACACGTGGAACTGCAGGAAGAATCTTCTCTGCACTTGCTCACGCCAGCGTCAATGTCCGCATGATCGATCAGGGATCTTCAGAGCTTAACATTATTATTGGTGTTGAGAATAGGGATTTTGAGAAGGCGATTGAAGCTATTTACGATATATTTGTTTCAACAGCTCTTTGATAATAAAAGTGAGTCAGTGGGGACGTTTCAGTTTGACTCATTTTGCCAGGCAAAATGAGTCAAACTGAAACGTCCCCACTGACTCACTTTTTTACTTCATAAGATATTCAAGAAATAACTTAGCGTTATCAATTCTCTGAGAGTTTACTGCAATACCAACAATCGGAGCTTCATCAGGAAAAGCCTCGCAGCTCTTAAGTGCTGCAGAGTTATCAAGAATGATTCCAACAGGAATCGGATCATCCATATCCTCTTTAGCAACCTTCTGGTAGGTGAAATCCTCTTCGTATTTTGCAGCCATCACTGCGTATTTGTTGTTCTTGTCATATTCACCTGAAGTGATGTAAGTTGTGTACTCATCTGAGTTCAGGTAATCAATGTATCCCTGATCTACGTAGAAAACTTTATCGCCAAAACTCTCAAGTTCACTCTCGCTGTATAAAGTTCTAAGATCAATAAATGTATCCTGTGAAGCGTAGCGACCGAAGGTGTTTTCGTCTGCAACTATTGTGTCAAGTTCATGTGCTGCAAGCATTGCCATGAGCTTCTCGCTGGTGGCAACAGAAGTAGTATCTACTATAGAAGACATGAAGTTTGATGATGTATCAACTATAACTGCGTATTCTTCTGTATCAATACCTGCATATTCTGCAAAACCATCCTGAAGTATGTTTTGAGTGTCCATGCCACGGTTGTTGATAAACATAGAATATACTGCGTAAGGCTTGTTGTCCGTAACATCTCTTATGGTAATGATCACAAAGATCAGAACTACGATCGCCACAATGGTGTGTATCTTATAGTATTCCCAAAAGTAATCCCAGTGGGCTTTAAAGCCCTGACCTTTAAGCTTTTTCTGTTGTTCTTTTATTTCATCACGTACTGACATGTAAATATCCTCCTGAATTTCTTAGGACTCATTCGAGAATTTTACGTTTAATAAAGAAAACTGTCAAGTTAGCTATAAACAATAGTTTACAAATAAATAATACATTTTTTACGATAAAACAGATATAATAGAAATGATAGGTAAGAACGGTGAAAAACGCTTGAAAGATTGGGAAAAGTAAAGTAACATAATCGTTAAAATTGATATTTTTTAAGGAGGATGAGTTCTGTAATGGGTATCGATAACAATTATGTTGAGTGCCTGGTAGAGAGCAAAGCGTCACCAATGGTGAAGATTCTCAGCTTTTTATCTCTTGCTGTGGCAATTATTTTCTTTCTTTTATCAGTCATCAGTCCGTTAGGAATCATAGGTCTTATCCTGTGCATCGGTGCAGGAGTTTTGTATTATTTCCTTACTTTGAATGCAAATATCGAGTTTGAGTATCAGTACTGTGAGAGGGAGATTACAGTTGACAAGATCCTCAATAAGAGCAGACGTAAGAATGTAGCCAAGTACGACGTCAACAAGATTGAAGCTATGGCTCCGTCTCGTTCCTATCATCTCGATGAGTTTAAGAATAAAACCCTGAAGGTGGTTGATTTCTCTGCAAGACAGAAGGACCGCCAGCCTGATCCTACATATACCTTTATATATGATGGAAAAGAAAAGGTTATATTCGAACCAAATGCAGAATTTGTAACAGCTGTTAAAAACGTAGCACCTCGCAAGGTGTTTACTGACTGAAAAGAATAAGGGAGAGCGAGACAATGGGACAGATTATCGGCGAAGGAATTACTTTTGATGACGTACTTTTAGTACCGGCATATTCACAGGTTATACCTAATCAGGTAGATGTTAGCACATATCTTACCAAGAAGATCAAACTCAACATTCCTATGATGAGTGCAGGAATGGACACAGTTACAGAGCACAGAATGGCCATCGCCATGGCTAGACAGGGCGGTATCGGTATCATTCACAAGAACATGTCTATCGAGGCTCAGGCTGAGGAGGTAGACAAGGTTAAGAGATCAGAGAACGGCGTAATCACAGATCCATTTTCACTTTCTCCGGAGCACACACTGGCAGATGCCGATTCTCTCATGGCTAAGTTCAGAATTTCAGGTGTGCCTATCACAGAGGGCAAAAAGCTTGTAGGTATCATCACAAACCGTGACCTCAAGTTTGAAAAAGACTTCTCACAGAAGATAAAAGATGTAATGACCAGCGAAAACCTTGTTACAGCCAAGGAAGGCATTACACTTGAGGAAGCAAAGAGCATTCTTGCAAAGAGCAAGAAGGAGAAGCTTCCTATCGTAGATGATGACTACAATCTTGTAGGACTCATCACGATCAAGGATATTGAAAAGACCATCAAATATCCTCTTTCAGCCAAGGACGACCACGGCCGTCTTCTCTGCGGAGCAGGTGTTGGTATCTCAGCAAACTGCCTCGACAGAGTAGCAGCTCTTGTTGATGCCAAGGTTGACGTTATTGTTCTTGATTCAGCACACGGACATTCAGAGAACGTTCTTAAATGTCTTCGCATGATAAAAGAGAAATTCCCTGATCTTCAGGTTATCGCAGGAAACTGCGCTACAGCAGCTGCAACAAAAGACCTTATCGAAGCAGGAGCAGATGCTGTCAAGGTAGGTATCGGACCCGGATCTATCTGCACAACACGTGTGGTTGCAGGTATCGGTGTTCCTCAGATCACTGCAGTTATGGACTGCTACGAAATGGCTAAGCAGTATGGTATTCCGATCATCGCTGATGGTGGTATCAAGTACTCTGGCGATATTACCAAGGCTATTGCAGCAGGAGCTAACATCGTAATGATGGGTTCAATGTTTGCAGGCTGTGACGAGGCTCCCGGAGACTTCGAACTGTTCCAGGGAAGAAAATACAAGGTTTACCGTGGAATGGGATCCATCGCAGCCATGGAGAACGGATCAAAGGATCGTTATTTCCAGGAAGATGCTAAAAAGCTTGTTCCTGAGGGCGTTGAAGGACGTGTTGCCTACAAGGGAACAGTTGAAGATACAGTATTCCAGCTCATGGGCGGACTTCGTTCAGGTATGGGATATTGCGGATGCGGTACAATCGAGGAACTTAAAGAGAACGGAAGATTTATCAAGATGACCTCCGCAGCTCTTCGTGAGTCACATCCACATGATATTCAGATCACAAAAGAGGCTCCTAACTATAGCGTTGACGACAAGTAATCACCGGCGCGAGAGCAGAACTACCTTATGTTAAAAATCTAAGTGCAAGGAGAGCTTGCATGCGCGACACAAAAGCACCAGCAGAACTTATGCAGGCACAAAGCAAGGGCTCTGGCTCTAAGGAGATGGGAGCTCTTGGTCAACTTGCGCCAAAAAACAGGCAGGAACTGCAGACCTGGCAGGATATGTTCTGTGAGATGGCAGGTGTCTATGTACAGTGTCTTGACGGGGATGGCGTTCCTATTACAGAGTTCTCCGGCAATTCACACGAGATTGATATAATTCAGAAATATGTAACCCCCATAAGGATCCACAACATCTGTATGAGGGTTTCCGAGAGCGACCTTGAGGATCAGGCTGTGGAGATCACAGAGATCCCCAATCTCAGGCTCGCTGCGGTAGCGGTTGGTGGTGCTGACAGGATTGAAGCTGTCTGGATAGTCTGCGGACTCTTTACAGATGCCCAGTATGATCAGAGCTTCTATCACTATCCACCTATTGACAATTTCCAGTATCAGATTTCCGAGAGCAAATTTTATAAGACACTCAATCTGTTAAGAGAGACCTTGGACATCCTCATCAAAGTTGAGGCATCAAGGTCTAAAGCTGTTGCAATAAGTGAGGAGAGCAAGGCTCAGGAAAAGGAGATGACAAGCTCCTTCCACAGAGCAGAGATCATGACAGAGATCGTATCTCTCCTTGACAGCGACGAGGGTATAGAGGAGGTAATGGCTCAGGTCCTTTCAAGGCTTTGCAGTTATCTCCAGATTAGTAATGCCTTTACCTGCAAGATCCATCACGGAACTCTCATGGACATCATCGTTCAGTGGACACAGCCCGGAGTTCCAAAGCTCTTTTCCAATACCACTGATCAGGAGGTCTGCTGGTTCCTTGGAAGTTCCAAGGCGATAGCTATATCCAGCGACACTCAGATGAACGCCGGAGAAAGAGAACAGATTGACAACCTCGGCATCAAGGCTCTTGTGGCAATGCCCATCATGATTGGCGGAAACCCTGCCTTCTACGCGTGTCTTACCGAGAACAGGGAGAACAGAGTCTGGTCCATTGATGACATTAAGTTTATAAATGACTCCATAAGGATCCTGCAGAGTATCATAACCAAGAGACTGCAGACCAATTCGCTGGCAAGCTCTTTTGCCTCTTTGGAAGCGGTCCTTGATAACGTGGGAAGTTCAATCTACGTAAGGGATATAGGTACGGGAATCCTGCTCTTTGCCAACAGGAGTTTTAAAAAGAACTTTAGCAAGGAACTTACAGAGAACAGACTGGTTGAACTCTTTGAAGGAAATATTCCCTCAAGAAGCCACAGCGGAAACTACGAAGTACATCACAGAGACAGAGAGAAGTGGTACGACGTCTACTACACAAGGATCAAGTGGGTGGACGGAAGACCTGTTTCACTCTGCGCTATTTACGATATCACTGAAAAGAAGCTGTACCAGAAACGTATGGAGCAGCAGGCATATACAGACTTTTTGACAGGTCTTTTCAACAGAATGTGCTGCGAAAAGGACCTTGCAAAATATGTGGATGAGGCAAGAACTACCGGCAAGACCGGTGCTCTTATGTACCTTGACCTTGACGACTTTAAGCATATAAACGACAGTTTGGGCCACCAGTACGGTGATACCCTTCTTCAGGATATCTCGAAAGCCATCAGTAGGATAGAAGGAATCACGAATTCCTGCTATCGTATGGGCGGAGATGAGTTTGTAATCATAGTTCCACCTGAGAGCTATCACAGGATGGACAAGATCGTTGAGGAGATAAAGAATGCCTTCGCAACGCCATGGTATCTCAAGGACAGCGACTACTACTGCACCATGAGTATGGGTGTTGTTAAGTTCCCGGAGCACGGCGACAATGTATCCGAGCTTATCAGAAAATCAGATGTTGCCATGTACGAGGCCAAGAAGTCCGGCAAGAACAGGATCGCGGAGTACTCAGACAACATCGATTCCTCCAGCATCCACAGAATAGATCTTGAGAAGAACATGCACAAAGCCATCTCCAAGAAGGTTGATGAGTTTGAAGTTTTCTTCCAACCTGTCTTTTATAATGACAAGGCAAAGGGCAAAGGAAAGAAGAGCAAGATAAAGCACCTCGGAGCGGAGGCTCTTGTCAGATGGAACAGCGAGTCGCTTGGCTTCTTAAGCCCCGATGAATTCGTACCTCTTGCTGAGTATCTTGGACTTATCACTCCGATTGGCAACCACGTGCTCAAAAAAGCTTGCGAGTGCTGCAGGCAGTGGAACGAAACAGGAAACGGTGACTTTGCCATTAGCGTAAATGTCTCTGTTGTGCAGATCATGCAGAACGATATCCTGGATATCATAAAGAACTGCCTTGAGGAAAACAATCTAAAGCCTGAGAACCTGATCCTTGAGATCACAGAAAGGCTCGCAATAAACGACCTTGCAAGGACCAAGCAGACCATCCTTGATATAAAGGATATGGGAATAAGACTTGCCCTTGATGATTTCGGAACAGGCTATTCTGCTCTTTCCAGCATAAGAGCTCTGCCTTTTGACATAATCAAGGTTGACAGAGAGTTTGTAAAAAATTTAGAGAAGGATGAATACTCTAAGGCATTTGTCCGTTCAATGGTTGATATGGGAAAATCCATCGGCGCAGATATCTGCATCGAAGGTGTTGAGACCAAAGAGCAGATGGAGATCCTTGAGAGCATGGGCGTTACTTACATTCAGGGCTATTACTATGATAAGCCACTGCGCCGTGCAGCCTTTGAGGAAAAGTATGTGTATAACCGGTAGGTTTATGCTACAATAGAATGTAAACATTTTTATAGAAAGTTGGTTTAATAAAGTAAATGGCAGATGAAGTAATTACAAAAGTAAACGAAAATCCTGAGGAAGAAAGCGGCTCAGGCAGGAACTTTATAGAAAGAGCCATCGACAAGGATCTCGCGGAAGGCGTGTACGATCACGTAGTAACCCGTTTCCCGCCCGAACCCAATGGCTTTTTGCACATCGGTCACGCCAAGAGTATACTTCTCAACTACGGAATGGCCAAGGAGTATAACGGCAAGTTCAACATGAGATTCGATGATACCAATCCTACCAAGGAGAAATCCGAGTTCATGGATGCCATCATCGAGGATGTTAAGTGGCTTGGTGCAGATTACGAGGACAGACTTTTTTATGCATCCGATTATTTTGATGAGATGTATGAAGATGCTGTCAAGCTCATCAAGAAGGGTAAGGCTTATATCTCAGAGCTCACAGCAGATGAGATCAGAGAATACAGAGGAACACTCACAGAGCCCGGCAAGAACGATCCCGGAAGAGACAGAAGCGTAGAGGAGAACCTTCGCCTCTTTGAAGAGATGAAGAGTGGCAAGGTTGCTGACGGAGCTATGACTCTTCGTGCCAAGATCGATATGGCATCACCTAACATCAACATGAGAGATCCTATCATCTACCGTGTTGCTCACATGTCACACGCAAGATGCGGAGATAAGTGGTGCATCTATCCTATGTACGACTTTGCTCATCCTATCGAGGATGCCATCGAGGGTATCACACATTCACTCTGCACACTGGAGTTTGAGGACCACAGACCTCTTTACGACTGGGTTAAGACAGAGTGCGAATACAAGAATCCTCCACGTCAGATTGAGTTCGCCAAGATGTACCTCAACAACGTGGTTACAGGAAAGAGATATATCAAGAAGCTTGTAGAGGACGGAATTGTTGACGGATGGGATGATCCAAGACTTGTTACCATCGCATCACTCCGCAGAAGAGGCTTTACACCCGAGTCAATCAAGATGTTCGTTGATATGTGCGGAATCAGTAAGGCACAGGCGACAGCAGAGTATGCAATGCTCGAGTACTGCATCAGAGAGGACTTAAAGCTCAAGGCAAAGAGAATGCAGGCAGTTCTTGATCCTGTTAAGCTCATCATCGACAACTATCCTGAGGGCGAGACAGAGTACCTTGATATCGAGAACAACAAGGAAGTTCCTGAGATGGGAAGCCGTAAGATCCCATTCGGAAAAGAGCTTTGGATAGAGAGAGAAGACTTCATGGAGGAGCCTCCAAAGAAGTACTTCAGACTGTTCCCGGGCAACGAAGTAAGACTTATGAACGCTTACTTTGTTACATGTACAGGCTTTGAGAAGGATGAGAATGGCAATATCACAGAAATTCACTGTACATATGATCCTGCAACCAAGGGCGGAGACAGCCCGGACGGCAGAAAGGTAAAGGGAACAATCCACTGGGTAGCTGCCAAGGAGGCACTTACCGCAGAGGTAAGACTTTACGAGAACATCATTGATGAGGAGAAGGGTGTTTACAACGAGGAAGACGGATCTCTTAATCTTAACCCCAATTCCATCAAGGTCATTAAGAATGCTAAACTTGAGCCGGAGCTTGCAAACGCCAAGGCTTTTGAGAAATTCCAGTTTGTCAGAAACGGATTTTTCTGTGTGGATTGCAAGGACTCAAAAGAGGGAGCACCGGTATTTAACAGAATAGTTTCACTTAAGAGTTCATTCGTGCTACCTAAAAACTAACTTTTAAGGAGAGGTGTAGGTATGGGCATATTTTCCGGATTTGAAAAACTTGGGCTTGGCAATATCGAAGGAGAAGCACTTTTTGAGGATCCCAGAAAAAAGGAGACGGTAGTCAAAAAGGAAGAACCCAAGAAAAAACTTCAGCTGGTGAACGAAGAGGATTATCTCTTTGATAAAAAATATAAATGCCCGGTCTGTGATTCTGATTTTGAAGCAAGGACCGTAAGAACAGGTAAGGTCAAAATTAAGAACGTGGATATAGATCTTAGACCTGACTATGAGGAGCTTGATCAGAACAAATATGATGTAATTGCCTGCCCTGCTTGCGGATATGCTGCTCTTGGCAGATACTTCCCGAACCTCACCAAGTACCAGATTGATGACATCAGAGTTAAGATCTGTATGAACTATAAGCACGAGCCCTGCAAAGATCCTGTCTACACCTATGAGTATGCCAAGAGGCTCTACCAGCTATGCCTGGCAAACGCTGTGGTCAAGAAGGCCAAGAACAGTGAAAAGGCATATATCTGCTTGAAATCAGCCTGGGTTATCAGAGGAGAGACCCAGAGACTTGACCCTAACGATGACGATTACGAGACCAGGAAGGCAGAGAATGATGCTCAGGAAAAAGAGCTTCTGGTAAATGCCCTTAACGGTTTTGCAATGGCCAGACAGACAGAGGAATTCCCCATTGCAGGAATGGATGCCACAACACTTGACTATTTGATGGCTGCCCTGGCTGTTGAGACGGGCCAGAGAGATATGGCATCCAAGATGATAGGCGAGATTCTCACATCAAGGGTTGCCAACAGCAGGATTAAGGACAAGGCAAGAGTACTCAAGGAAATGCTGATGGAAAAAGAATAAATATAAGCAAAATAAAAATCCCTTACAGATCACTCTGTAAGGGATTTATTCATGTTCATAATAATTATTTATCCTCGTCGTCGAAGAATTCTTCTGACTCTTCAGGATCCTCTTTAGCCTCAGCCTCAGCTTCTGGCTCTTTCTCAGGCTCTGCAGGAGCCTCTTCAGAATCGGAATCTGATGCGGACTTTGTGATATCAACATATTTACGTGAACCGAACTTTGAGTCTGAGCTTGTATCCTCGTCATCATCAAAGTCGTCGAAATCGTCGAAATCATCGTCATCAAAACTGTCTGCGATTTCCTCTTCTCTCTTGCTGAGATAGTAATATGCTCCGGCTGCAGCAGCTCCGGCAGCGGCACAGAATAAAACGAACTTACCGAATGCGTTGTTCTTGGACATTTTTAGCTCCCCTCCTATTTCAAACGGTTATTTAAATTTTAATACAATTTGTTTTTAAATAAAAGACCTGAGTATTAAAATTTGATAAATAACGAAAAATCGTTTGATGTGATTTTTTATAAATGGTAAACTAGTTTTAGACTGATTTAGTCAATTCGCTCGGAATGAGGATATTCCATGAACGACAGGTTTTGGGAGTTAAAAAAAGAAAAGCAGGACAGAATGATAAATTCAGCTCTAAAGGTCTTTTCCCAGTATGGCTACAAACATGCCAGCACGGATGAGATCGTAAAAGGAGCGGGGATCAGCAAGGGGCTTTTGTTCCACTACTTTGAGAGCAAGATAGGACTCTATGCCTTTTTGTATGACTATGCAACAAGGTTTGTGACACTGGAGCTAACAGCCAATGTGGAAAAGAGTGAGAACAGATATTTCGAACTCTACAAACAGATCCTCTCTGCCAAGGCAAATTCAATGTCCCAGTATCCTTTCATATTTCTTTTCCTGAACAAAGCAGATGAAGAAACTGATATTGAAGCTGTCTCGGTTATTAGTGAGAGACGTGAGAAATATCAGAGGATAATGCACGCCCTGAGGGAGAGGGCGGATATTACCACCTTTATACCGGGGATCGATTTCGAAAAAGTTGGGGTGATACTTGATTACACAATAGACGGGCTTATACAGAAATCCGTACTATCAGAGAACTTCAGGGCTGACTTCTTTTTGGAGGAGGCCACAGAATATGTTGATATGATGCAGACTATGACATCATAAGAACAAGGAGGGTTATATGAGCAAGTTCTTAGTAGCAGGTGTTACACAGATTGAGACCATCGTAAGAGTTGATAAGATTCCTGTGAGCTATGCTCCTCTTACCAGTGCCACCGACTCCATTTTTACAGCCATGGGCGGCGATGCATACAACGAGTCTCTGGCGCTGAAGTGGCTCGGAGACGACGTTTGCTTCATGTCCATTGTGGGAAGAAATCAGGACCTTAGCCTGATAAATCCGCACGATCGCAAGATCACTCTTTCAACCCAGTACATAATCCCTCAGATGAAGGCTACACCTACTGAGGTTGTTCTCTATGACAAGGACAGAAAACAGCAGATCTTTGAGGATATCAAGGACCTTAGAGACAATGTTTATGATATGTCCATGGTGCCACCTATTGCAGAGGAATGCGATATGATGGTGCTTGCCAATGCCAATTTCTGCAGACCGTTTGCCAAGGTGGCTTCAGAGCACAATAAGCCGGTTGCAGTTAATATCAGAAACTATAATCCCGAGAAGGAGAAGTACAACACCGACTTCCTAAAACCCGCGAAGATTCTGTACTTTAGTGATGATACGCTGACCGAGGATCCGTACGAGTTCATCGACCGTATTTCCGGGACCTACGGAACAGAGATCATCATTCTCGGACAGGGCAGTGAGGGACTTATTCTCTTTGACAAGACAAAAGACCTAAGGGTTCACTACAACACAGTTAAGACCAATGAGGTTGTAAATACCATAGGTGCAGGAAATGCGCTGTTTGCATGCTTCCTTCACTACTATATGGAGACAGGTGACAGTGTAAATGCCATCAAAAATGCACTTCTTTTTGCATCCTACAAGATCGGATACATGGGAACCTCAAACGGATTCATGACACCGGATCAGCTTGATCAGTGGAGGAACCTCATTTGGGGCATCAAGAAAAGTGCTTTTGAAGAGAATCAGAATTAATAGAAATTTTCTTGATAAAGTTTCAAAAAATGTGGTAAAGTAGAGCTATGGAAACGTTACCGGTAACGGTAAAATTTCCGTAGCTCATTTAAACTAATTACAGGTTTTACGCAAAAGGAGAGGGTAGATATGGCAAAGGCAAACAGTAAATCAGGCAGAAAATGCGGAGTATTACTTCCTATTTTCTCGCTGTCTTCCGAGTACGGAATCGGAACTTTTTCTAAGGAGGCTTATGAATTTGTGGATTTCCTTAAGGAGGCCGGACAGAGCTACTGGCAGATCCTTCCTTTAGGTCCCACAAGCTATGGCGATTCGCCGTATCAGTCTTTTTCAACATTTGCGGGAAATCCTTATTTTATCGATATAACTACACTTATTGAACAAGGTCTTTTGACAAAAAAAGATGCTGACAAGTGCGACTTCGGTGGATCTGAGGAGTACATCGACTATGAGAAGATGTACAAATCAAGGTTTGTGCTGCTTAAGAAAGCCTACGAGAACATGGGTAAGGCTAAAAATGCAGACAAACTCAAAAAAGACTTTGAGACATTCAAGAAAAAACGCGACAATGACTGGCTTGCTGACTATTCTCTTTTCATGGCGCTCAAGAATGACTATGACGGAAGAGCATGGAATACCTGGGAGGAGGGAATACGCCTCAGGAAGCCTGCAGCTATGAAACAGGCCAAGGAGAAGTATGCAGGGGAGATTGACTTCTACTGCTTCCTTCAGTTCCTGTTTTCTGAGCAGTGGCTGGCTCTTAAGAAGTATGCCAACGACAACGGAATTGAGATCATTGGAGATATCCCGATCTATGTTGCTTTTGACAGTGCTGATACCTGGGCTAATCCGGAGCTTTTCCAGCTGGATAAAAAGAATACTCCCATTGATGTTGCCGGTTGTCCCCCCGATGCATTTTCTGCTACAGGCCAGCTCTGGGGAAATCCTCTTTATAAGTGGGACTACCATGAGAAGACAGGCTACAAGTGGTGGATGAAGAGAATTGCTCACTGCTACAAGCTTTACGATGTTGTAAGAATCGACCACTTCCGCGGATTTGATGAGTATTATGCAATTCCTTACGGTGATCCTACAGCTGAGTTCGGTGAGTGGAGAAAGGGCCCGGGCTACAAGCTCTTTGAAACCATGAAGAAAGAGCTCGGAGATAAGAAGGTAATTGCTGAGGATCTTGGATTCCTTACACCTTCTGTTATCAAGCTTGTTAAAAAGACAGGCTATCCCGGAATGAAGATTCTGCAGTTTGCTTTTGATTCAAGGGAAGAGAGCGATTATCTTCCTCACAACTATACCAATAACTGCATCGTTTATACCGGAACTCACGACAACGACACCACCAGAAGCTGGTTTGACAAGCTTCCGAGAGATGACAAGAAATTTGCCAAGGAATATCTTGGAATCAAGACAGGCAAGGATGCTGTTTGGGCTACAATAAGAGCAAGCTTTGCAAGTGTGTCGGATACTGTTATAATTCCTATGCAGGATTATCTTGAACTTCCTGGTTATGCAAGAATCAATACTCCTTCAACCCTCGGTGGAAACTGGGTTTGGAGAATGAAGAAGGATGCACTCTCACCTGAGCTTTGCGCTAAGATGCATGACTTTGCAAGGATTTACAGAAGACTTTCCAAATAATAAATTGGCAGGTTAATGTTTAATGTCAGAAATTACAATTGTAGAAATAGCCAGAAGATGCGGTGTTGGTGTCAGCACCGTATCAAGGGCTATAAATAATCATTCGGATATCAATCCCGAAACCAAAAAGAGAATAATGGAGGTTATCAGGGAAACCGGATACATCCCCAACAACAGTGCCAGGAACCTTAAGAGAACGGATGCCAAGTGTATCGCAGTTCTTGTAAGGGGAATCACCAATCCTTTCTTTGCTCCTATGATCGAGGTAGTTGAGAAGGAAGTTGAGGAGAGAAAGTATGCTCTGGTAATGAGACACGTTGAATCTCACGAGGACGAAGTTGACGTGGCGCTTGAGCTTGAGAAAGAAAAGCGTCTTCGCGGAATCATCTTTATGGGCGGAGCAGCCAAGCACTCAGCTGAGAAGATCAAGCAGCTCAGCGTCCCTGTTGTGTTTGCAACCATCGGCTCCGATATCGCAGATGACCTCAGCAGAAACGAGTACTCAACAGTCTCTGTTGATGATGAGAAAGAGAGCTTTAAGGTCGTTGAATATCTCATCGGTCTTGGACACAAGAAGATTGCGATCCTGACCGAGGGAAGCGATACACCTTCAATCGTTAAGCTCCGTCTTAAGGGATATCTCGGCGCTCTTGAAAAGCACGGGATTAAGCCTGACGAGAAGCTCATCAGATACGTTGACCGAAGAATTTATACATTCAGTAACGGATACGATACTACCAAGGCACTTATTGAATCGGGAGAGAAGTTTACTGCACTGTACTGCATTTCAGATGTGCTGGCAGTAGGAGCTCTCAGAGCCCTGGCAGATTCAGGGATCAAGGTTCCCGAGGATGTAAGCGTTGTCGGATACGACGGACAGGAGATCGCAGAGTACTGCGTACCGAGACTTACCACACTCAGGCAGCCCATGGTAGATATTTCCAAGGAAGCGATGAAGCTTCTGTTCAGTATCATCGACAAGGAATCCGGACACAAGCACATCGTGTTCCCGGGTGAGCTGATAATAGGTGAATCAACAAGGAAGATAAAGTGATGGATAAACTGGAATATGAAGGCTATGTCGGAACTGTCAATTATGATGAAAAGTGTGACTATTATACAGGAGAGGTGAAGATAGACGATCGTATATACACCTATGAAGGTGATACTCTGGAGGAACTTCAGGAGGACTTCGAGGATATCATTGATTCCATTATCGCATTTGATGAGATGGATGATATAGATGAGGAAGAGGAATAATCGTAAGAGGTTGGGAAAACTTGCGATGAATTTAATAGCAGCTGCCTTCCCCTGCCAAGGGGATTGTAGCATAAAACGCCGGGCCGTCAAGGACAAGCTAAAGTGCGCTAAAAAGCAGCGCATCCTTGACCGCCCGGCGTTTTATGCATTTAGGTCACTAAGGGGGAAGGCAGGAGGAGTGAAGGCGAAGGGGATTGTCTTTACCAGGCGCAGAGGCAGGAGCTACGGTATCGCATTTAGAATGCGTTCCGGTCTGAGTAATTCTTGTGCAAATTTAGCTCGGCGTGGAGGTATCCGGCGAGGTGTAGGCAGGGGAGAGCGCTGATTACGGGAGATGTTACTGTCCTGGCGGAAGAATTGAAATTATACCGTAATGAAAAATGGGGTGATTGGGAAATGCTACTGTCCTGGAGGAAAAATTGAATATATACCGTAATGAAAATCAGGCTGATCAATGAAGTACTACTGTCCCAGAGCAAAAACTTCAAAAATACCGTAATGAAAAACAGGTTGTTGCGAGAAGTCTTACTGTCCTGATGAAAAAATTGAATTTATACCGTAATGAAAAATGTAAAATGGACCCTAGAAAGTGGACACGTCATTAAACAGTTTAGGCAGTATTTTTGCAGCAGATTCAAGACGTGGACACGAAATGGGCAGTAAAAAAATATACTTTCCTGGAAATATCTATTACATTTCCGATATGTGGACACAGATTAGGCTGTCTTTGCTGATATAATGAGCAAAGGGGGAATCTGTATGAATC
>NZ_ATWY01000014.1 GCF_000421405.1 Butyrivibrio sp. NC2007 | reverse complement strand
AAAAATCCGTATTTGGGTTCCGGGTAAATAGCCAATGAACTCGGTCCATTTGATCAATAATTGACAGCAGCTTGTTTTTAACAGTTTTAGAATAGTTCATTTAGTGCCTCCTTGAAAAAAGATTTGTCTTTAATTTCAAGGGCCGCTTTCGCTACTTCTAAATACAATTCGTAGCGAAAGCGGCCGCACTTTTTCAGTCATCTGTCAACTATTTTTTAATAAAAAAAGACCTCTATACCATTTCTGATATAGAGATCTTATTCCGTCATCTTATCTTAATGACATTGGCCCATAAGGCCCGGCCATTCATAATCTCAATAATTTGTTAATCCCTTTAGAATCCTTTCATCAGGTCGAAGAGGCTTATCTGGTTGGAATCCGGGATATCACCGAGAAGTCCCATGTCTGACATCTTGTCGATTACAGTCTGAGGGCACTTGGTCCTCTGGCGGAAGTCGTCCTTGGAGAGGAACGGACCGTCCTTGGCTGCCTCAACGATCTGATCGGCAGCCTTCTCACCCATACCGTCGATACTGGTGAGAGCCGGCATGATCTTATCGCCAATAACCTGGAATTCCCTGGACTTAACCTTGAAGATGTCAATTGGCATAAACTCGATGCCTCTTTCGTACATCTCCTCCACAAGTCTCATATCTCCGTACTCAGCCTGCTGAGCGTTTGTAAGTTCATCCTTACGGCTCAGGTAATCCTTCATAATACTGTGAAGATGATTCTCGCCCTGGCACATGTGCTCATAGTTAAAGGCCTTGGCTCTTATTGAGAACCACGCTGCATAGAAGGCCTGTGGCATATAAACCTTGAAGTACGCGATTCTCCAGGCCATCATAACGTAAGCCGCCGCATGGGCCTTAGGGAACATGTACTTGATCTTCTCGCAGGACCAGATATACCAGTCAGGAACTCCGTGATCTATCATGTCTTTTTTCCAATCAGGCCAGTTCTTCTCCTTGCCGCCGGCTACCTTACCTTTACGAACAGCCTCCATGATCTTGAAGGATTCGGACTTATCAAGTCCCTTCTGGATAAGGTAGATCATGATATCGTCACGACAACAGATACAGGTATCGATGGTTGCCTTGCCCTCCTGGATAAGGGTCTGGGCGTTACCGAGCCAAACGTCGGTACCGTGGGATAGACCTGAAATCCTAATAAGGTGGGACAAAGACTTGGGCTGAGCATCGATAACCATCTGCATGGCAAAGTCCGTACCAAACTCGGGAAGTCCAAGGCATCCGAGCTTGGTTCCGCCAATCTGCTCCGGTTCAATACCAAGGGCAGTTGTATTCATGAAAAGACTCATTACCTTCTTGTCATCCAGTGGCACAGTCTTGGGATCCATACCCGTGCAGTCCTGCAAGAACCTTATCATGGTAGGATCATCGTGTCCCAGAATATCGAGCTTTAGAAGGTTGTGGTCGATGGAGTGGTAATCGTAATGTGTTGTAATTGTAGCTGTGGTCATATCGTTAGCAGGGTGCTGAACAGGACAGAATGAATTGATGTCCTCTCCAACCGGAAGAACTATGATTCCTCCCGGATGCTGACCGGTACCACGTCTTATGCCGGTGCAGCCCTGAACGATTCTGTTTATCTCACTCTTTCTCTTACTTACTCCGATTCCGTCATAGTACTTCTTAACAAAACCGTAAGCCGTCTTATCCGCAAGAGAAGCTATGGTTCCGGCTCTGAAGGTCTGTCCGTAACCAAAGATAACCTCTGTATATTTGTGGGCCTTGGACTGATACTCTCCCGAGAAGTTAAGGTCGATATCAGGCTCCTTGTCACCCTTAAATCCAAGGAAGGTCTCGAAAGGAATATCAAAGCCGTCCTTGTTCATCTTGGTGCCACACTTGGGGCACATCTTGTCAGGCATATCACAGCCCGAGTTTCCGCCGTAAGCCTTAACCTCCTCTGAATCAAAGTCGGAGTACTTACAGTTAGGACATACATAGTGAGGGCTAAGCGAGTTAACCTCCGTGATTCCCGAAGTAAAGGCAACGAAGGACGATCCGACGGATCCTCTTGAACCTACCAGATATCCGTCCTCGTTTGACTTCCAAACCAGCTTCTGAGCGATGATATACATAACCGCGAAACCGTTTTTGATGATGGAATTAAGCTCCCTTTCAAGTCTCTCTTTAACGATCTCCGGAAGCTCTTCTCCGTAGATCTCATGGGCCTTGTCGTAACAAATCTTGGTCAGGATCTCATCACTGTTTGCGATGACAGGCGCACACTTATCGGGACGGACCGGTGATATTGAATCACACATATCCAGGATCTTTCTGGTGTTGTCGATGACGATCTCTTTTGCCTTCTCACCACCGAGATAGTCAAACTCCGCCATCATCTCATCTGTGGTCCTTAGGAAAAGAGGTGCCGGCTCCTCATCATTCATACCCTTTCCGGACATGATGATGGTCCTGTAAATCTCATCCTCAGGATTTAAGAAGTGCGCATCACAGGTTGCGACAACAGGCTTATTCCACTGCTCTCCCAGCCTTACAATCTCCTTGTTTATCTCCCTGATATCATCGTCACTGTTGATATCCTCATACCTTTCGGACTCAACCATGAAATGATTGTTGCCCACAGGCTGAATCTCCAGATAATCGTAGAAGCTGACAAGCCTTGCGATCTCCTCAGGAGGTCTTCCCTCCACAACAGCGCCGTAGAGTTCTCCCGCACAGCAGGCACTACCGATAATAAGTCCCTCTCTGTACTTGATAAGCTCGCTCTTTGGGATGAGCGGGAATCTTCTGAAATAATCTACATGTGATTTGCTGACAAGGGTATAGAGATTAACCCTGCCCAGCGTATTCTTGGCAAGAATAATGCAGTGATTGGGGCGAAGGTGCCTGATCATCTCAGGTGTTGGCTTTCCAAGGATATTGACCTGAGTAAGGTCCTCAGCTCCCTGCTCTTTTAGCATTGGTACAAACTTATTGAAAATAAGCGCAGTACACTCAGCATCATCTACAGCTCTGTGGTGATGCCCAAGTACAATGTTCAAGGTCTTGGCAACCGCATCCAGCGTATGCTTGGCCTGCAGCGGGAAGAAATATCTTGAGAGCCACAGCGTATCAACGGTTGTGTAATCCGCATCAATACCAAGCTCCTCGCAGTTCTGATTTATAAAGCTTATGTCAAAAGAGACATTGTGTCCCACCAGTACCGCTCCCTCGCAGAACTCTACGAACTTCGGGATGATAACTTCCCTTGTTGGCGCACCGATAACCATATCGTCGGTGATGCTGGTGAGTTTCTCGATCCTGTAAGGAATAGGAACCTGTGGATTGATAAACTCCGAGAATCTGTCTACAATCTCTCCGTTTCTGATCTTAACGGCGCCGATCTCGATGATCTTGTTCTTGATGGGTGAAAAACCCGTTGTCTCGATATCAAATACAACAAAGGTGGTATCGTCAAGCTTCTGACCCTTGTCATTGACAACTATCTCCTTAAGGTCATCAACAACATAAGCCTCAACGCCCAGAATGAGTTTAAAGAAATCCTGCCTGTCGATAGGGGGCTCTCCTGCCTCTTTTCTGCGGGACTTCTCATCCTTATAAAGATCCTCCCACACGTGGTTGGCATCGGTAAGAGCCTGAACAACGCCGTGATCTGTGATGGCAATACCCGGCATTCCCCACTTGTAGGCCTGCTTTACAATGTCTTTTACCTCGGAAACTCCATCCATATCACTCATCTTGGTATGGCAGTGGAGCTCCACTCTCTTGACATCTGCGTTGTCAACTCTCTTGACTGTAAAGTCAGGGATCTTCTTGACGCCGACAACGGACTGAATAGAGAGCTCGTGGTCAAATCTGTCAATTGCTGCAATTCCCTTGATCTTAACAAAAGCACCCATCTTGATGCTCTTTGTTATATCAGGCACATCTGCAGTATTTACGAACATCTTGACTGCGATGGAATCTGTAAAGTCAGTCACAGCAAAGATGAGAATGGTCTTGTCATTTCTGATGTCTCTCTGATCCCACTCGATGATCTTGCCGTGAATGGTGACTTCACCCAGCTCGCCCATAAGATCAACAAGCTTCATGGCTTCATCATCGAAATCTCTTCCAAAGAGAACATCAGGATTATCGGACCTCTTGTAGCTTCCGCCGAAATCTCTTTTGCCAAAGGATTTCTTCTCGCCATCTTTGGGTGCAAATGAGGATGCCTTGCCCTCGACCTTGGAAGGGCTACTTTGCTTGGCTGTTTCAGAAGCTTTTGCTTCCTTGGCCGCTTCTTTGGCAGCTTCCTTCTCTGCCTCCTTCTCCTCCATAGCCTCAAGCTTTTTGACCATCTTGGCTGACTCTTCGGAGTAATCGGGCTCTTTATCGTCTTTTTCAACTTCTACAAATTCGGGTGAAAGAACTACAGAAAGGCCACACCTTTCGTTGAATATCTTGGACAGTACACGGATCAGGTCAGGAGCCTTTTTCTTGCCGACAACGCTGTCCTCAAGCTGCATTATGACATTGTCCTGATCGGGGTACAAAAAAGAAGCCGAGCGAAACAGACTATACTCCATATGGTCATAGTCTTTAAGCTCGAGCTCAATGCTCTCTCTGTATATATCAAGAAGATTCTCAGGCGTGTACTGTGCCGAAAGAGAAAACTTCTCGTAGATCTTGATGGTTATATCCTGATTACCAAACAACTGCTTCTTGATGCTGTTCTCGGTCTTTATGATGTCTGCCTTGTCAATGAGCTTGTTGCTGGCTATATAAATCCTGATAAAATCCTGTTTCCTGGTGGTGGAAACCTTTACAACTTCAGTCTGCCCCATGATATCGCCGGTGTGTTCATCCAGCTTAAGGGCAGGAAATACTTCAAAAAAACTCTTCCCCATAAAAACCTTTACCTAGGCCAACGATCTAGCTCCTCTTTAAGGGTAGCCAATAGCTGGTCTTCCTTAACCTTCTTAACTACTTCTCCGTTCTTGATAAGCAGGCCTTCTCCCACGCCGCCTGCTATTCCGATGTCTGCCTCCTTGGCTTCTCCGGGGCCGTTTACTGCACAGCCCATAACTGCAACCTTGATATCAAGGTCATACTTCTGAACCATGGTCTCAACTGCATTGGCAAGGCCGATGAGGTCGATCTTGGTTCTGCCACAGGTAGGACATGATACAACCTCGATTCCTCCGCTTCTCATTCCGAGTGTCTTAAGGATCATCTTGGCTGTCTTGATCTCCTCCACAGGGTCACCTGAGAGTGAAACTCTTATGGTATCACCGATGCCCTCATTTAAGATGATGCCAAGTCCGATGGATGACTTGATGTTTCCGCCATAGACTGTTCCTGCCTCAGTGATGCCCACATGAAGCGGATACTGACACTTCTTGGCCAGAAGCTCATGAGCCTTAACACAGAGCATAACGTTTGAAGACTTGATGCTGACTACCATGTTGTCATATCCAAGGTCCTCGATGATGCCGATCTTATCAAGGGCTGATTCAACAAGGCCCTCTGCTGTAACACCGCCGTATTTCTCCACAAGGTCTTTTTCCAAAGAGCCGCTGTTAACGCCTACTCTGATCGGAATATTTCTCTCCTTGGCACAGGATACAACTGAAGCGATCCTGTCTCTGCTTCCGATGTTACCGGGGTTGATCCTGATCTTGTCAGCACCGTTCTCCATGGCAGCAATGGCCATCTTATAGTCAAAATGAATGTCTGCAACAATAGGAATATGGATCTGCTTCTTGATCTCCGAAAGAGCCTTGGCAGCCTCCATTGTAGGCACGGTGCTTCTTATTATCTCGCATCCTGCCTCCTCGAGTCTCTTTATCTGAGCGACTGTCGCCTCCACGTCCTCAGTCCTTGTGTTGGTCATGGACTGGATGAGGATGGGATTACCACCGCCTATCACTCTGTCGCCAATATGAATAACCTTAGTATTATCTCTATATGCCATGAAAATTACCTCGTAAACTTTGTAATGTCATTGAACAGTACAAATACCATAAGTGCCAGGAGCGCCACCATTCCTATCATGTGAACGAAGCCTTCCTTCTCCGGAGGTACAGGCTTACCCACAATGACTTCGATGAACTGGAATACCAGTCTTCCTCCGTCAAGAGCCGGAATCGGCAAAAGATTCATAACTCCCAGGTTCACTGACAAAAGAACCGTCAGGGACAGCATTGTAAGGATGACTGCAGAAATACCGTAGGGCTTAACCTCCTCGTAGGTATCATCCACCATCTTCACCATGCCCACAGGTCCCGAAACATCGTCCTTGGAAAGCTTGCCCTTTACGAGAAGCGCCAGGCTCCTGTAGGTGGTCTTGAAGTAGTATCTTACCTCGTACCAGGCGTACTTAAGAGCAGCCGGTCCCTCTATCTTGCCATACTCACCAAGATAGATTCCCATGTAGTAGCGGCCCTCATCTTCACTGTACTTGGGTAAAAGAGTGGTCTCGTATCTCTGACCGTCTCTCTCATACACGATGTCCATCGGACTTCCTTCAGCGAACTGTGAGATCATGGTCACTTCACCTGACATGTAAACCTTCTCGCCATCCACGCTGATGATCTTATCTCCCGGAAGCATTCCTGCCTCAGCTGCAGCGGACTCATCAGTCATCTTGTTGATAACAGGGAAGTTCCAGGCTGAAAAGCTTACAAGAACCACCGCCAGGATATATGCGATTATAAAGTTTGCAAAAGGTCCTGCAAAAAGGGTAGCTATCCTCCTCCACACAGGCGCATTCAAAAAGGAATGCTCGTCATACCCTTCCTTCTCCTCAGCCACGGGATCCATGCCGTCAAATACGCATGCACCTCCGATCGGAAGGAGCTTGATACTGTAAAGAGTCTCTCCTTTTTGCTTTTTCCAGATAGTCGGTCCCATTCCCACAAAGAACTCGTTGACCCTTATACCGCCTGACTTGGCGATGATAAAGTGGCCGAATTCATGGGATGTTACCAGTACTCCGAATATGATAAAGAAAATTAAAACACTTACTAACATCAGATGTTGTACTTCTTTCCGAGGAAGTCGTAGGTCTCCTGCTCAGCTGCAAGAATAGCAGCAACGTCAGGGTTGTCCACCTTATTGTGGTGGCTCATGGCCTCCTCTATCATGCTGTAGATCTCAAGATATTTAATATCGCCCTTTAAGAATCTCTTAACCGCCATCTCGTTGGCAGCGTTGAAAACTGTGGGCATGCTTCCGCCGATACGGGCCGAATCATAGGCAAGCTTAAGTCCTCTGAATGTGTCTGTATCAGGCTTTTCAAAGGTCAGGGAATAGAGTTCAAAGAGGTCTAATCTCTTTTCCTGCATAGGTCTTCTATCCGGGTAGAAAAGAGCATACTGAATAGGCAGCTTCATATCCGGAACACCAAGCTGTGCTATAACTGCACCGTCCACAAACTGAACTGCGCTGTGAACAATGCTCTGCGGATGAACAACTACCTGAATATCATCAAGTGATACTCCAAAGAGCCACTTTGCTTCCATAACTTCAAGGCCCTTATTTACAAGGGATGAAGAGTCGATGGTAACCTTTGGTCCCATGTCCCAGTTAGGGTGCTTAAGGGCATCCGCTGCTGTCATGTTCTCAAGCTCCTGCCTTTTCTTACCCCTGAATGGTCCGCCGCTGGCCGTCAAAAGAATCTTTTCAACCTTGTCCCTTGGCTCGCCGTTTAAGGACTGGAAAATTGCACTGTGCTCTGAATCCACAGGCAGTATCTGTACATTCTTCTCCCTGGCAAGTGGCATGATGATGTGTCCTGCGCATACAAGGGTCTCCTTGTTGGCAAGAGCAATATCTTTTCCGCACTCAATTGCCTTAATGGTAGGTCTGATTCCGATCATACCTACTACTGCTGTAAGCACGGTATCTGCCTCGGGAACAGAAACTATATCAAGAAGTCCGTCCATACCGGCCATTACTTTGATGCCGGTATCCGAGATCTTGTCCTGAAGCTCTTTAGCTGCTGTTTCATCAAACATGCAGACGTACTTCGGCTTAAACTCGCGGACCTGTTTCTCTACTTCGGCAACGCTTCTGTTTGCTGCAATTCCAACAACTTCAAGTTCTGAAGGGTTGTTTCTTACAACATCCAGAGTCTGTGTTCCAATGGATCCTGTTGATCCCAGTAAAACTATCTTTCTCATATCTTCTTCCTTAATCTTAAGTTACCCCAGTACAGGCAGCATAACTGCCGCCAAAAAATAAATACATGGAATGACAAAAATAACACTGTCAAACCTGTCCATTATTCCGCCATGTCCCGGAATAAGCGTTCCGTAGTCCTTGATATTGTGATCACGCTTAATACCGGATGCAAGAAGGTCTCCGATCTGGGAGATGATGCTTCCTGCAAAGCAGATGATCATGAGTCCCCAAACGGTAGATGGACTGTGAGTTTCATTCACATAGAGGATATATCCTATGATGCCTCCGACGATCACAGAACCCAGGATTCCTCCGATAGCGCCCTCGATGGTCTTCTTAGGTGATAATACCGGCGCCATCTTGTGCTTTCCAAAGGCTCTTCCGGCAAAGTATGCACAGGTATCACAAACCCAGGCAATAAACGGAACCCAGGCAAAGTATACGCCCAGATGCCTTATCCTTAAGAGGTAGACAAAAGACATATTGACCGGTGCATAGATAAAGCAGAAGAAACAAAAGATTGCCTGAGAAGCACTATATTTCGGGAATGACACCACATAGCAGACCATGATCAGGAAAAAGGCAAACATTATCGAGAAAATGTAATACCTGTAGTCCTTAACCAGCATCATCTGGATGTAGTGAACCAGGATTGATGCGTATCCGCAGGCTTCAAGCATATTGATCTTCTGTCCGTCCTTATGAACTCCAAGGGCTCTTGTGAGCTCAAAAAATGCTATAAGTGACACTATCAAAAGTGCTGCCGAGAGTACGTACCCTCCCGGGATAAGTACTGCCGCCAGCACAATACCAATTACAATTCCACTGATAACTCTAGTCTTCAAGATTCCTTCAGTCCTCCAAACTTACGGTTTCTGCCGGCATAGGCTTCTACCGCCTTTTCAAGCTCAGCCTTATCAAAATCAGGCCATGCTACGGGAGTAAAGTAGAACTCCGTATACGCACACTGCCAGAGCAGGTAATTGGAAATTCTCTGCTCATTGCAGGTCCTGATAAGAAGGTCCGGATCCGGAAGGAAGTTGGTATCTAAATTATCTGCAATATCCTTCTCTGTTATATCCTCAGCACGCAGCTCTCCGGCCTCTACTTTCGCAGCAACCTTTCTGACTGCCCTTGTGATCTCATCCCTGCTGCCATAATTGATGGCAATGGTAAAGGTCAGTCCGGTGTTGCCTGCAGTGGTATCCTCAAGCTCTTTTATAGCCTTCTGGATATCCTCTGAAAGCAGAGAGCGCTCACCGATAACACGGCAGCGCACATTGTTCTTCATGGATTTCTTTATACTGGTTTTTAAATAATTACGCAAAATCGTCATGAGGGCAGATACCTCTGCCTCAGGACGACTCCAATTCTCAGTTGAGAATGCGTAGACTGTAAGATATTTGATTCCCATGTCTCTTGCGACTACGAGAATGTCTTCAACAGCTTTTGCTCCCTGCATATGGCCGTAGTTTCTGGGCATGCCCTTAGCCTTGGCCCATCTTCCGTTGCCATCGAGGATGATGGCTACATGTGCAGGAATATTTGTATTTGCTTCCATAGATTATACCGTCATGATTTCCTTATTCTTCTCTTCTACAGCTGCATCGATATCCTTGATGAACTTGTCGGTTATCTTCTGGAGCTCGTCGTTAAGATCCTCAATCTCATCCTCTGAAACCTCGGTTCCTTTGAGCTTCTTGAGGGCGTCGTTGCCGTCACGTCTTACGTTTCTAACTGCAACCTTAGCATCTTCACCCTTCTTGCGGATATCCTTGGTGAGCTGTTTTCTGCGCTCCTCTGTGAGCTCAGGGAAAACAAGTCTTATTACAGCGCCGTCGTTGCTTGGTGTGATACCAAGGTCTGATGCCATAAGAGCCTTCTCAATATCCTTGATAAGTGTCTTGTCCCAAGGAGCAATCTGAATGATCCTGGCCTCAGGAATAGATACGTTTCCAACCTGCTGAATAGGAGTAGGTGTTCCGTAGTAATCAACCTTAATCTTATCGAGAACATGTGGATTAGCTCTACCTGCTCTTATTGATGCAAGATCATCCTTGAGATAATCAAATGACTTCTGCATTTTGTCGTTAAAGGTCTTAAGTCTCTCGTTCATACACATAACCTCCCCTGGTTAATTTGTTGTAACGGTTGTTCCGTTAAAATCGCCTGTTGATGCCTTAACTATGCTGTTCTCCTCCTGGAGAGCGAATACTCTCATAGGCATGTGATTGTCCCTGGCGAGTATTGATGCTGTCATATCTACAACCTGAAGGTTCTGCTCTATAACCTCATCGATTGAGATAGTGTCATATCTCTTTGCATCAGGGTTCTTGGCAGGATCTGAATCATATACTCCGTCAATAGCCTTGGCAAGAAGTATATAGTCAGCCTCAACCTCGATGGCCCTTAAAACAACTCCTGTATCTGTTGAGAAATACGGATGACCTGTACCGCCTGCAAAGAACACTACCATATTCCTTGCAAAGTACTTGTTTGCTCTATCCTTGGAAAAGAGCTTTGTGAAGGATCCGCACTCGAATGGAGTAAGTATATTGGTCATCATGCCTACACTTCTGAATATCTCGGATACATAGATGCAGTTCATGATTGTGGCAAGCATTCCGATCTGGTCAGCCTTGGTGCGATCAATGTTCTCGCTGCTTCGTCCTCTCCAGAAATTGCCTCCGCCGATAACGATACCTACCTGAGTTCCGTTATCTACAAGCTGCTTAACCTGAAGTGCAACCTTTCTGACGGTCTCCTCATCGAAGCCTGTCTTCTTATCACCTGCAAGTGCCTCACCACTGAGCTTTAATAAAATTCTCATATCTTCTCCATTATCAAATTATTTATTCTTAAGTCCCTCGAAGAACTCTGAAGGATTAACATCAGCGTATGCCTGTGAGCACATACCCTCGATAACAGCACCATTGTTGATCTGTACTGACTGAGACTTGATATTGCCCATTACGATAGCTGTTGTATCAAGAACTACAGGACCGTGAACATCGATGTCACCCTTTACAGCGCCTGCGATAACTGCGCTTGATCCATAGATGTTACCTACGATAACTGTGCTCTGGCCAACCTTAACGCTGCCCTTACTCTTGATCTCACCGGTGATCCTTGCTGACTCTGCATAAACTTCTGCTGCGTCTGAATCTCCGTTGATCTCGCCTGTTATGTTAAGCTTGCCGAGACACTTGATATTACCTGTGATCTTACCGATGAGCTCAAGTGAACCTGTTGTGGCAATGTCGCCCTTGACGATCATACCTTCGGTAATGCTGGCAACTTCATCTGTAGGTGTCTGCTGTTCGAAATCCATAGTTTCAATTCCCCCGTTTCTTGTTATCATTTCTGTTTCTGCATTTTTATCTGCAACATACTTGCCAATATGTGCAGGATTTATAGCCTCAAGTGCGTTCTTGGGCTCCTCGACCTTGATCTCTTCCTGAGTCTGCTCTTCAATCTTCTCTTCAAGCTCACGAACTTCATCAACGGTCTCAGAAACTTCTTCGATCTCCTCTTTTAACTCATCTATAGTCTCGACTGCATCTTCTGCAACCTCGTCTAAAGTCTCTGCTACATCCTCAGCTGCTGCAGTCTCTTCCACAGCATCCTCTTTTCTCTCTGCTGCCTCATCAAGCTTAATGTCGTCGAGACGATTAAGCATGCTGTCAAGGTCTACAGGCTTAGGAGCTTCTACAGGTCCATTGCTGCCCTTGCTTTCAGCTTCCGGCTTGTCCTCAGGCATAAGAGTGTTTACAGCCTGTGAGAGGTCGCTTTTCAGCTCAGAAAAAAATCCCATCTAGATATCCTCCATTCAATCTTTTTTCGTTTAATTGATATGTTGAACCGGTAACGTATCCTCGGTTATCGGTACTATCACTGTGTCATCCATTGCCTGGATCGCTTCGATTATCTCAGGCAGTGCTTCTACCGTACTCTTTTTATCAGCTGCGTCGTGCATAAGTACTACGCAGTGTTTAAATCTGGGTACGTTGTTAACTATGTTGGCGTAGATCGTGTCCTTGTTGGCACCGGCCTTGTCATCACCTGCTGAAACGTTCCAGTCAAAGAAGGTGACATTGCTGCTCTCCAGATAATCAGTCAGCTCATGCATGTCCACCTTGCTGACCGTATTGGAGCTTCCACCGGGGAACCGGTAAAAACTAGCCCACACGCCTGTTGTCTCGTATAAGAAAATTCTTAATTTATCCGTATCTTCCTTGAACGAATCAAGAGAAGCATATAATTCGCTGTACTTGTGACTGTACGAGTGCATCCCAAGAGTATGCCCATCATTAACTATTCTCTTGTAAAGATCTGTATACTTGGCATTTGGTTTGCCACAGACAAAGAAGGTAGCCTTTACATTGTGCTGCTCTAATATATCGAGTATCTCGTCTGTGTACGTACTTGGTCCGTCGTCGAAGGTCAGATAAACATATCTGGTGCCCTCTATATCCTCAGGATTCTGAGCGCCACTGACATCCACCGTGGCGTAGTCAACATCCATCCCTTCCGAAGTAGTCTCTACAATATTCGAATCTTCCCCATCCGGCTCAGCTTCTGTAGCCAGAATATCTCTCTCGCTGCCGAACTGCTCTCTGTACCACTCCAGATCCGCCATGCTCTTCTCATATTCTGTGTGAAGACGGTCGTATCTGATGGCCAGAATAACGCATATACAAGTGGGAATAAGGCAGGCAGCTGCCACTGTAGTAATGATGAGTCTGCGCAAATATCGGATTCTTTTACTGTACTGCTTAGACTCCATTATTCCATCTCTTTCTTACTAATATGTAACCAAGGTATAGTATAGCATAGAATACAAAACACCAAAAGGTCTTTTGTTTAGATAACACGTGTGATTTCTTCTGCAATAGCGCCCGCTACAAAGAGCTTGTATTCGTATCTGCTATCCTGAACAGGCACGGAAATATGAAAGCTCTCAGTGCCCTCTTTATGAGCTATGGCAAAAAACACTTCGCCCGGAGTCGAGTCGTTGTTTGCAGGGTCTACGTTGCCCATGGTCCCGGTAACTCCGATCGCTATATCTGCGCCATAAGCTCTTTTGGCTGCAAGTGCCATCTCCCGGGCAGTCTCCTTTGAGTACACCCCGAATCTCTCTATCACATCCGCAGGTACATTCTGCTTTATCTTGGCCTCATTTGAATAGGTTATGAAGGCACCTTTTAATATCGCAGATGCACCTTCGGTGTCTGTCAAAAGAGATGCCACAAGACCAGAAGTGCAGCTCTCCATTGTCGTTATGGTGAGCTGCTCCTTAATTAAAGTATTCGTTATATAGCGGAATTTCTCCCGCACATTCTTTTCAAGATCAGTCATATTACATTCCCATCGCTATAAAGACAAACCTAAGGATAAATGCAACAAGCCAGGCGATGGCGCTCTGCCACAAAACTACTGCAAGAGCATACAGTCCGCCAAGTTCTCTTTTTATGGCTGCAATGGCTGCAACGCAAGGTGTGTAAAGAAGTGAGAACACAAGCATCGTTGCGGCAGTAACAGCTGTAAGCGCATTTTCCACACCGCCGTCAAAGAGAATGCTCATGGTTGAAACAACACTCTCCTTGGCGATAAATCCCGTGATAAGGGATGTTACAACTCTCCAGTCACCAAGACCAAGTGGAGTGAACAGAGGAACAAGCACGCTTGAAAGCGCAGCCATTATGCTGGTTGAAGAGTCTTCCACCAGATTAAAGCGAAGGTCAAAGCTCTGTAAAAACCATACTACAATAGTTGCAACCAGGATAACGCTGAAGGCCCTTGTGAAGAAGTCTTTTGCCTTATCCCATAGAAGCCTTGCTACATTCCTTGCTCCCGGCATACGGTAATTCGGAAGCTCCATTACAAAGGGAACTGCTTCGCCTCTGAAGATTGTGTTCTTGTAAGCAAGAGAAGCCAGGATTCCGACTGCTATTCCGAGAAGGTATAAGAGCACCATTACAAGTGCAGCTTTATCTGGGAAGAAAGCAGCTACAAAGAATGCATAGATGGGCACCTTGGCTGAGCAGCTCATAAACGGAGTAAGGAGTATGGTCATCCTTCTATCCCTTCTTGAAGGAAGAGTTCTCGTTGCCATTACGGCAGGAACCGTACATCCAAAGCCGATAAGAAGAGGCACGATACTTCTTCCCGAAAGTCCGATTCTCCTAAGGAGCTTGTCCATAAAGAAGGCTACTCTTGCGATATATCCGCTGTCCTCCATAAGCGATAGGAAGAAGAACAGTGTAACCACAATAGGCATGAAGCTAAGGACACTTCCGACACCGTCGAATATTCCGTCAAGCACAAGCCCCTGTATGGTTGCATTGACATGGGCTGCGCTCATTCCGGCTTCAGCAAGACCCTTAAGGTAGTCGACTCCCATCTCCAAAACGTCCTGTAAAAAAGCGCCTATAACATTGAAAGTCAGATGGCATACCAGGAGCATTATCAGGATGAAGCAGGGAATTGCCGTCCATTTTCCCGTAAGTATCTTATCTATCTTCTCTGAGCGTATTCTCTCCTTGCTCTCCATGGGCTTAACCACAGTCTGCTCGCAGACACGCTCAATAAAGTCATATCTCATATCGGCGATGGCAGAGCTTCTGTCCATTCCGCTCTCATCTTCCATCTTCTTTATGATCTGACGGATCATTTCTTTTTCATTCTCATCGACAGAGAGCTTCTCCATTACGATTTCATCGCCCTCGATGACCTTGGTGGTGGCAAACCTTAAGGGAAGTCCTGCCTTCTCTGCATGATCCTCCAAAATAGCCTCCACTGCATGGATCGCTCTGTGGATTGCTCCGCCGTGATCGGTCTTGGAGCAAAAGTCCTGCTCTACAGGTTTTTCCTGATACTGCGCAAGATGCACAGCATGACGTACAAGCTCTGCCACACCCTCATTTTTGGAAGCGGAAATAGGAACAACAGGTACGCCAAGAAGCTCCTCCATTTTGTTGATATCAATGGAGCCGTTGTTGCCTTTCACCTCATCCATCATGTTAAGAGCAACTACCATGGGTACTCCCATCTCGAGAAGCTGCATGGTAAGATACATGTTTCTCTCGATGTTCATGGCATCCACGATGTTGATGATGGCCTTTGGCTTTTCTTCAATTACAAAGTTTCTGGATACCAGCTCCTCTGCACTATAAGGAGACATGGAATAGATTCCGGGAAGATCCGTAACCAGAGTATTCGGGAAGTCTCTGATGGGTCCGTCCTTGCGATCTACGGTAACGCCCGGGAAATTTCCAACGTGCTGATTGGCACCTGTAAGCTGGTTGAAAAGAGTGGTCTTGCCACAGTTCTGATTTCCCACAAGAGCAAAGGTCAAAAGAGTTCCGTCCGGAAGCTTGTCCTTATCGCCCTCTACGTGATATTTGCCGTCCTCACCAAGTCCGGGGTGCTCTGAACTTACTATCTCTTTTATTCTCTCATGCTTGTTGGTGCGCTCTTTTATCGGCTCAATCTCGATCTTCTCTGCATCAGCAAGACGGAGCGTAAGCTCATAACCGTGTATCTGAAGTTCTACAGGGTCGCCAAGAGGCGCATACTTAATAACAGTCACCTCTGTTCCGGGAATAACTCCCATGTCCAAAAAGTGCTGTCTAAGTGCGCCTTCTCCGCCGACGGCCTTAATGACCGCCGACTGACCAATCTTCAGTTCTTTTAAATTCATTATTAATCCATCTCCTTAAGAAGTCTCTCAGCTGCTGTGAGTTTTACGCAAACTGTGAAGATGAGCATAGCAAGCTTAAGATCCGGCAGGCTTGGAAGTGTCGGGGCAATACGGATATTGGAATCATGAGGATCCTTGTGATATGGATATGTTGCACCGGCTCCGGTCATGGTTACACCGGCCTTCTTAGCCCTGTCAACAGCAGCCTTGGCGCATCCTTCAGGTGCATCAAAGCTGATGAAATATCCGCCCTTTGGCCTTGTCCAGCTTCCTACTCCGTATGGAGCAAGTTCGGTGTCAAGAATTTCCAAAACAGCCTCGAACTTAGGTCTTATGATGGCTGCATGCTTTCTCATGTGCTCTTTGAGATTGTTGATATCTCCGTTAAAGAATCTTACATGACGGAGCTGATTAACCTTGTCATGTCCGATGGTCTGATATGTAAGCTGAGCCTTGATCTCCTCTAAGTTGTTAAGAGATGTGGCAATGGCAGCAATTCCGCTACCGGGGAATGTGATCTTGGAAGTTGATGAGAACTTGTAGACCATATCCGGGCTTCCTGCTCTCTTACACTCCTCTAAGATCTCTATAAGGTAATCCTGATCGTCATCATAAAGGTGGTGAACTCCGTATGCATTGTCCCAGAAGATACGGAAGTCTCTTGCTGCGGGACGAAGGCGTGCAAAACGTCTTACTGTCTCATCTGAATAGGAATAGCCCTGAGGATTTGAATACTTAGGTGTGCACCAGATTCCCTTGATGGACTCATCAGAAGCAACGAGCCTCTCTACCTCATCCATATCAGGACCTGTAGGTGTCATCTGTACAGGGATCATCTCGATTCCGAAGTATTCTGTAATTGCAAAGTGTCTGTCGTAACCGGGAACAGGGCAAAGGAATTTAACCTTATCAAGCTTGCACCATGGAGTGTTTCCCATAACACCATGTGTATAGGCTCTTGATACGGTATCATACATTACGTTAAGTGAAGAGTTTCCATATATAATGATATTCTCCGGCTTGTTCTCCATCATTGCACCGATAAGTACCTTGGCCTCATGAATACCATCCAAAACGCCGTAATTACGGCAATCTGTACCATCCTCGCATGAAAGATCCGCCTCTGAATTGAGGGCATCCATCATACCCATAGAAAGATCAAGCTGTTCTCTGCATGGCTTACCTCTTGCCATGTTCAGATTCAGATCCATCTCCTGATACTTCTTGTACTCGGCCTTGAGCTTAACAATTTCCTGCTCAAGTTCCTGCTTGCTCATCTCAACATACTTCTTTGTACTGCCTTGAACCTGGGACATCTTTTTCTCCTCTCAAATTCACCACGTTAAATCGCTGATTTCTTCAATAAAATATAACGCAGACTTGAAAAAGAATCAAGGTATACAATTATACAAAATGTTATTTAGTTCATTTTTCTTTTGTTAAAAGACATACTACTTCCGAGCCTCTTGTGAACGGGAACATGTCCACGGGAACAGCTCTTTTAACCTTGTAGCCGCCCTTGGTAATGAGCTTAAGATCATTGGCCAGTGAATCCGGGCTGCAGGATATGTACACTACCTTCTTGGGAGAAAGAGCTATCAGCGACCTGATAAACTCCGGCGTCGATCCTGATCTTGGAGGATCCATGAACACGAGGTCGACCTTATCTCCGGATTCTGCCATCTGCTGCATAAATACAGTGGCGTCATTCTGATAGAATGTAATGTTCTTTACTTCATTGATCTTGGCATTAAGGATTGCATCTTTTACCGCATCTTTGTTAAGTTCAACACTGATGACCTCTTTCACATGAGGACTTGCAATAAGACCGATTGTACCAACACCACTGTAGCAGTCCATGGCAACTTCATCACCTGATAGATCCGCCATTTCGATTGCAGTCTTATACAGCACTTCCTGCTGAATAGGATTTACCTGGTAAAAAGACTTTGGTGAAATCTTAAACTTCATACCACAGCAAATGTCATAGATGAATCCCGGTCCATAGATAGGCTTTTCCTTATCTCCAAGGATCATGCTGGTCTGCTTGTCGTTAACATTAAGAACAATTGTGGTGATCTCCGGATGATCTTTTCTAAGCGCCTTAACGAAGTTATTCTTGGACGGGAATACAGGTGACACGGTAACCAGTACAACCATGATCTCTCCCGTGTTCTTACCTATCCTTATCAGCACATGGCGAAGAAGACCGTATCCGTTGTCCTCGTCAAAAGTCTTGATCTTGAAAGACTTAAGCATTCCTCGTATAGTTGCAATGATCGCATCGGCTTTCTGGTCTTCCAAAAGGCAGCTATCAACAGGCACAACCTCGTGGGAGCCTTCTCTGTATATTCCGGTTATAGGATTGCCCTTTCTGTCATGGTCAAAGACCGCATGAACCTTGCACCTGTAGTGCTCCGGACTCTCCATGCCTATGAAGGACTCCACCTTGCAGTATGGCTTTAAAAGCTCCGCAACATGTGCATGCTTTTTACGAAGCTGTGTCTCATAAGGAGTGTCGATCATCTGACATGCTCCGCACTTCTTGAATACAGGGCATCTGCTCTTAGTTGTTTTTTTCTCTGCCATGTTGTCTCCTTTACGCAAAGAATAAGCAGGAGAAATAAATCCCCTGCTCTATTTTAAAATTTCTCGTTATCTTCAGTATCGCCGATCTTGTTCTCAAATCTAAGCTCCGGCATTTCAAGGCCTGTACCCTCTTCCTTAACTGCTTCGCTTCTTCTGCGGATACGCTCTGTATTCTTGAGTTCACCGTAGTCCTTGTATTTGATACCCTCGATTCCCTGAGAAAGCTCTTTTGCCCTCACAAGGTCACCCTTATTGATCCTGAAGGTGCAGACTATCTTGCTACCCTTTCTGTCGAAGAGCCTCTGAAGGATTGACTTGTCCTGCCACTCGATGAAGTATGAGATACGGTGTGCCAAAAACCTCTCTTCGAGCTGCTTCTTGCTCTCTACGCTATATACCCTGCAGAAGGGTACTTCATTATTAAAGACCTGATTGTTCTGGATAATAGAAGACATATAAACCTCACTTTATTTTCTAACTAATATTAGATTATAACCCAGAAGACGCATTCTTTCAAGAAACACAAGCAGTTTATGCTATACTTATTTTATCAAAAACATGGAGAAAACCTTATGTTCACTTTTGAAAAAACACTTCCCGAAAATGTCGGGATATCCTCTAAAGCCATAAAAAATGTTCTTGAAAGACTGGATAAAAAGGACGTTCCGATTCACAGCCTCCTTATCATGAAGGACGATAAGCTGATTTTTGAAAAATACTATGCTCCATATACAGCTGATACTCTTCACAGGCTCTTTTCCGTAAGTAAGAGTATCACAGCCATGGCGATAGCGCTTTTGCAGGAGGAGGGCAAGCTTTCCTTTGACGCCTCAATAACAGATTATTTCCCTGAATATACGGACGAGAACACTCATCCCTGGATCAGACAGACCACAATAAGGAACATGCTCCAGATGCGCACCTGCCACGCTTCCACTACCTACAAGGTCGATATGAAATCCGACTGGGTGGAGAGCTTTTTTAAGGTAGCACCGACGCATAAGCCCGGGACCATTTTCCACTATGATACCTCTGCAGCTCACACTCTGTGCGCTCTTGCAGAGAAGCTCACTAGAATGCCCATGCTTGATTATCTGAAGGAAAAGGCCTTTAACTATCTTGATTTTTCCAAGGATTCTTATATGGTAAAAGACCCTTTTGGAGTATCCATGGGCGGAAGCGGCCTTATGGCAACTCCTATGGACCTTCTTAAGATTCTGTATCTGCTTCACAAAGGTGGAACTGTTGTATGTGGCGATGGCGTAACGAGATCTCTTTTGCCAAAAGAGTTTGTAGAGGAAGCCACATCAAACATCAGCGATTCTCTTCCCACCGCGCCTCTTCCCAGTGAGGCACAAGGCTATGGCATGCAGATCTGGCAGAATGAAAAGGGCGGATTTGTACTCTACGGAATGGGTGGTCAGCTTGGTATCAGTCTTCCTTCGGAAAATATGCTGATCGTAACCACTGCCGACACTCAGGGAATGGCCGGTGGTAATCAGGTTATCTACGATGCGCTTTATGAGAATCTCCTTGGAAATAGCGCCGCAACCGGCGATGATAAAAGAGCTTATGAAGACCTGTCAGCCTACGCAGAAAGCCTTAGAATTGCACCGCCAAGACTTCCCGAAAATTACGGTCTCACTCGTACAGGAGAAGATATTTCTGATAATTATAGCGATTTCAACAGGGTGTACAAACTTGCAGAAAATCCTCAAGGATTTAATACCCTTGAGGTCAGCTTAAATTCGGATGGTCCTTCGTCCCTGACTTTTACTTACAAGGATAAAAATAAGGCATCCTCGCTTCCCGAGAATGCCCTTAAGCTCTACTTTGGTATAAATGATATGGCAGATGGTATTTTCCCCATCTACGACTGCAAATACACAGCCGGAGCCGTATGGTTTAGAAGAAATGTCCTGTATATCAGGTTCCACCTCATCGGAGAATCTGTAGGCTCTGTCCGTATTGAACTATACTTTGGAGATGACGACCTCACTGTCTTTATGAAAAAAGTTGAGGAAACCTATTTCAAAGAATTCGATGGCCACCTCTACGGCTGCTAAAATCAGAATCCCATATAGACGCCGGGGATGTCGTCTTCCGTCAGATGGAAGTCGCTTCTGCCGGCGTCATTGTCTGCAGTTTCCATCTTAACTACGTTTACATATCCGTCGTTGATCATATCCACCATGAACGGAACAATATTTGGATCAAACTGGGTTCCGGATCCCTGCTGGATTTCCTCTATAATTTCATCCTTGTTAAGGTGTCTTCTATATACTCTGTTACTGGACATGGCGTCATATGAGTCTGCAACGCCGACAATCCTGGCATAAAGCGGAATTGTATCGCCTTTTAAGCCCTCAGGATATCCGGTTCCGTCATATCTCTCGTGATGATAAAGAGCTGTCTCTCTGATGCCTCGAAGAGATGACATCTGCTTAAGCATCTTTCCACCGGCCACAGTGTGGTCCTGGATAAGCTTTCTCTCTTCGTCTGTAAGCTTTCCGGGCTTATTCAGCACAGCATCGGGAACGCTAAGCTTTCCTGCATCGTGGAGGAGTCCTGCATAGTAAATATTCTGCACTTCATCTTCAGACAGGCGCATTCTCTTTGCGATCTCTGCAGCATACATGGCCACTCTTCTGGAATGACCCCTGGTGTAAGGGTCTTTTGCATCAATGAAACTGATGAAGGTATTCATGGACTGAAGGATGATACGCACGTCATTCTTCTGCTTCTCGCGGTAGTTCTTAAGATTGAAGTTTGATACAAAGAAGCCTACAAAAAGAGCTGCCCAGATAATGAAAGCACCATAAAGTATCTTGGTAAATACGCCTCCTGAATTTCCGCTCTTGTAGCCCCTGAAGCTGATCTGTTCCGGATAAAAGCTCTTCTGGGTGTTTAGTACTACTCCAAAGCTTAAGCTGTCCCCTTTGGAAAAAGAGAGATTATAAAACTCAGGAGCACATATGAGCCTTCCTTTTTCTATGTTGGCCTCAACTCCCCAGAAATTGGTTATCTCGGTGTCCTTTGGAACTGTTATGTATGCAGCCCAGTTGCTGATATTGACATTGCTATCGTTATGAATCTCAAACTCATACTTAGCGATATATCGGTTTCTGGTTACATTTTCCTCGGATTTGGCCACAGAAGCATAGACACCATCAGAAAGCCTTGCTCCCGTAAGGCTCATATCGATGGCGTACTCTGAAGATACATTATTGTCTGCACATACCTGTTCAACCAAATATGCAGTTATCAGCGTGACAAACGCTGCAAGAAATACCAGCAGTGTTTCTGTAGTCTTGTCCAGTTTCATAAAAACCTCGCATTCTTCTGCATATTAAATTATACAAAAAAAGCGCCTCTGTGTGAAATACAGATGACGCTTTTTAATGTTTTTTTAATTTTTATTTTGATTATCTCTGGATACGTCCTGAGCCGTCTCCGCCTGCAAGCTTCTTAACCTCATCAACTGTTACAAGGTTGAAGTCGCCCTCGATGGAGTGCTTAAGAGCTGAAGCAGCTACAGCAAACTCGATTGTCTCCTGAGGTCCGAATCCGTTTACGCAGCTGTAGATAAGTCCGCCGCCGAAGGAATCTCCGCCACCTACACGGTCAACAATGTGAAGTGCATACTTCTTGGAGAAGTAAGCCTCTCCGTCTGTATAGAGCATTGCGCTCCAGTTGTTGTCGTTAGCTGAGATAGACTCACGAAGTGTGATAGCAACCTTCTTGAAGCCGAATCTCTCTGTGAGCTTCTGAGCAACCTCGATATAGCCCTCTCTGTTGAGCTTACCTGTTGTAACATCTGTTGAAGAAGCAGCGATACCGAATACATCGTTAGCATCCTCTTCGTTAGCGATGCAAACATCTACATACTTGCAGAGCTCGCCCATAACCTTGCCTGCCTTCTCTTTGCTCCAGAGCTTACCTCTGTAGTTAAGGTCGCAGGATACTGTAAGGCCGTGCTCTTTAGCCTTCTTACAAGCCTCAAGTGTGATAGCTGCAAGGCTGTCACTTACAGCGGGAGTGATACCTGTGAAGTGGAACCACTCTGCTCCGTCAAAGATCTCATCCCAGTTGAAGTCTGAAGGTACAGCCTCAGCGATTGCTGAATGTGCTCTGTCATAGATGCACTTTGAACCTCTCTGAGAAGCACCCTTCTCATTGAAGTAGATACCTACTCTGTCGCCGCCTCTTGTGATCTTGGATGTATCAACGCCGTACTTTCTGAGAGAGTTAACAGCTGCCTGTCCTATCTCATGTGTAGGAAGCTTTGTAACATAAACTGAATCAAGTCCATAGTTTGCAAGAGAAACAGATACGTTTGCCTCTCCGCCTCCGAATGTAGCCTCCAGGTGATCAACCTGAACGAATCTTAAGTAGTTATCGGGCTGCAGACGCAGCATGATCTCACCAAATGTAACAACTTTCTTTGCCATAGCTTATTCCTTTCATATATAACTGTGTAAATAAATTTTTATATTGTTCACTTAAATCAGTCGTTCTTAGCAAGGTGAACAGCAAATCCGCCAAAGTCATCAGCAAGATATGCAACCTTAAGATGATTATCTGCATCATATGAGAAAGATGTCTCATCAAACTTAACGCCCTGTCTTCCAAGGTGATATACTGCTCTGTCGATGTTATTGCAGCCGATTGCGATATGTCCGCATGTTCCGCGGCCCTTTGACTTCATAACCTCTACTGCTGAACCTGCAAATACAGAGGAATTGCCAACCTTCTTGGTAAGGCCAAAGAGTGCATCAAACTTATCTGCAACAGACTCAGCTGCCTCTGCGCTATCCTGGTTGATACCGATATGCTTAAGCTTAAAGCCAAGCATTGCATTTACAGCATCTCTTGTCATTGCCTCGATCTCATCGAACTTGCCGGCTGAGATAAGGTCTTTTTTAACCATCCAGCTTCCGCCGCAGCAGAATACCTTGCCAAAGCTGAGGTAGTCATTTAAGTTGTTCTTATTTACACCACCTGTAGGCATGAAGTGCATTTTGGTATAAGGTGCTGCCATAGCTTTGATCTTGGCAATTCCACCATTCTGCTCAGCAGGGAAGAATTTTACGCAGTCAAGGCCAAGCTCGATAGCCTGCTCAACCTCACCGGGTGTAGCTGTTCCCGGAACAACCGGTACACCGATTGACTGAATATATTCAACGTTTGCTCTGTTAAAGCCGGGGCTTACGATGAACTTAGCGCCTGCAGCCTTAGCTCTGTCAGCCTGCTCAGCATTGAGCACTGTACCTGCACCAACAATCATCTCAGGGAATTTGGTTGAAATGATCTTAATTGCTTCCTCAGCTGCTGCTGTACGGAATGTAACCTCTGCTGCAGGAAGTCCTCCGTTAATAAGTGCCTGAGCAAGAGGCTCAGCGTCCTTAGCATCGTCAATTGCGATTACAGGAACAATACCGATCTTATAAAGTTCTTCACAAATCTTATCCATGTTCTTATGCCTTTCTTTTATAAAAAATAATTACTGTGCTGTGCTCTCGTCGATATCTGTGAACTTGGAAGGATCAAGGTTTCCTGGATCCTGTCCGATGTAAGCTGAGATACCGCCGTCGATATAAACAACCTGGCCGTTGATGAAATCAGAAGCAGGAGAAGCAAGGAATACTGCAAGTCCCATAAGGTCTTCTGTTCTGCCCCATCTCTGAGCAGGTGTCTTTGAACGAATGAATCTGTCGAATGGATGCATTGATCCATCAGGCTGTTTCTCACGAAGAGGAGCTGTCTGAGGTGTTGCGATGTAGCCTGGTCCAATAGCGTTGCACTGGATATTGTACTGACCATACTCAGAGCAGATGTTTCTTGTGAGCATCTTAAGTCCGCCCTTGGCAGCTGCATAAGCAGATACTGTCTCACGTCCGAACTCAGACATCATTGAGCAGGCGTTGATGATCTTACCTGATTTCTTCTCCATCATTGCAGGAAGAACTGCCTTTGAGCAGATGAACGGACCTGTAAGGTCTACGTCGATAACCTGGTTCCACTGCTCAACGCTCATCTCATGCATAGGGATTCTCTTGATGATACCTGCATTGTTAACGAGAATGTCGATTGTTCCAACTTCCTTCTCTACAGCTGCAACAAATGCCTGAACCTGATCTTCCTTGGTTACATCACAAACCTTACCGAAAGCCTTGATTCCTCTCTTCTCGTACTCAGCAAGTCCCTTGTCAACAAGTTCCTGGTTGATATCGTTGAATACGATCTTAGCTCCGCTCTCTGCATAAGCTACTGCATATGCAAGTCCGAGGCCGTATGATGCGCCTGTGATCCATGCTACCTTACCCTCAAGTGAAAAGTTCTTTAAAAAGTCTGACATTATATATACCCTCCTAAATGAATATTTGTAGTTGCTTCTGGATTCCTATATCACTTCAGATCCTGCATTGCGCAGTCATCCATATCGTCGAAATCCTGGTTCTCTCCTACCATTCCCCAAATAAATGTGTAGGCCTGTGTTCCGCATCCTGAGTGGATTGACCAGCTGGGGCTGATAACAGCCTGCTCGTTTCTCATGATGATGTGTCTTGTCTCTGTAGGCTCGCCCATGAAGTGCATAACAAGTGCATCCTCAGGGATATCGAAGTAGAGATAAACTTCCATTCTTCTGTCATGTGTATGGCATGGCATTGTGTTCCATACCGATCCGGGCTTAAGCTCTGTCATGCCCATTTCAAGCTGGCAGGTCTCAACCTGACCGGGAAGAATGTACTTGTTGATAACTCTGTGATTGGCCTGCTCGAGGCTTCCAAGCTCTTTCTTGTTTTCATCCTTGATGATAACAACGCCTTCTTCAGGTGTTCCCTCTCTCTTAATGAGAACTGTGGGATATGTCTTATGAGCAGGTGCGCTGTTGATGTAGAACTTGGCAGGCTTTGCAGAATCCTTGCTGGCAAAAGAGATGTCTTTTGCTCCCATTCCGATGTACATGCCCTGCTTATAATCAACCTCGTACTTCTTGCCATCAATGGTGATCACTCCTGCGCCACCGATATTGATGACACCCATCTCACGTCTCTGAAGGAAATACTCAGCTCTGAGCTCATCTCCTGCTGTAAGCTTCAGCTCTTTGTTAACCGGTACTGCTGAACCTGTAATGATCCTGTCTATATGACTGTAAACAAGCTTGATGTCATCAGGCTGAAACAGATCGTCGATCAGGAACTCGCTGCGAAGTCTGGCTGTGTCGTAGTACTTCTCATCCTTGGGTGAACATGCTGTTCTAAGTTCCATATAACCCTCCCGTTACATTGAATCTATGATATATGATGATATAAGGAATACTTTCGCATTCCTTCAAACATTCGGAATCCGTGCATTCGCACTACTTCCTCATGTTTGTTCAGTCTTCAAGGTCAAATAATTCTATGTGCAAGCACAGAATCATTGGACTTTGAATCCTTATATCATCATAATGTAAACGATATTCATTTTCACTTCATTATTTCATCAAAAAGTTGCAAATCTTGACCATATGTAAGTGCTTTCATATATTTTACATTTTAACATGTACTAATAAGTTTTACATTGCAAAAGTTGCAAAAAATAAACTTTTTCTAAATATTCCGCTTATTGTCTATACACATACAAAATATGCTGCTAGAATTCAAAACTGTTGTAACTGATTATTTCTTGTGAGGAGGAGATATTATGAAAAACAACGTGATCAGAAGAATTGTAGTAGGTATTGTTGCAGCAACCATGTGCCTTTCACTGGCAGCATGCGGAAACAAAGACGTTAAGCAGGAAGTTGCTGAGACTACAGAAGAGGTTGCTGAGGTAGTAGAGGAAACTGCTGAGACTGCTGTAGAGGATGAAATGCCAAATCCTGAAGAAGAGCTTCAGGCTGTACAGGATTCGCTCGTATTCATGGGCGGTCTTAAGACAGCTGATGATGCTGCCAAGAAGATTGATGTCTGCATGTTCAGAAACGAGCAGGGCGATATCATCTATATCTACAATGACGGTGATATTTTCGACTATGGAATGTTCACAACAGAAGAGACCAAGACAGACGATGGCAAGACTTATGAGAAGCTCATCGGAACCATGGGTGAGTACGGATACTACTTCAACGAGGACCTTGTTTCTGGAATCATTGTTGATTCCGAAGGCAATGTTTACGATGCAGTAGAACTCGACGAAGCTGCTTCAAGAGAGTTAGTAAGCAAAACACTTGGTGGCTGATAAGGTTGACCAAAGTCACCCCCCCCCGAACTTAAAATAGTGCAAATAAAAAGGTGCTATCCCAGTTATGGGATGGCACCTTTTTGATTACTTATTATGCATTAACAATCTTGCCGAAGTCAGGCTTAAGTGAAGCACCGCCGATGAGACCACCGTCGATGTTAGGCTTTGAAAGAAGCTCAGCAGCGTTGCCAGCGTTCATTGATCCGCCGTACTGGATACGAACTTCATCAGCTGTAGCCTGGTCATAGAGCTTAGCGATGAGTTCACGGATAAGTCCGCAAACTTCCTCAGCCTGATCAGCTGTAGCTGTCTCGCCTGTTCCGATAGCCCAGATAGGCTCGTAAGCGATAACAAGCTTCTTAACCTGGTCAGCTGTTACTCCGCTGAGATCCCATGTGATCTGTCTCTCAATCCACTCCTTGTATGTGTCAGCCTTACGAAGTGCAAGGGACTCTCCACAGCAAAGGATTGGTGTAAGGCCTGATGCGAATGCCTTCTTAACCTTCTGGTTGATAAGGATATCGTTCTCGCCGAAGATATCTCTTCTCTCTGAGTGTCCGATGATAACATACTCAACACCTGCATCCTTAAGCATAGGAGCTGAAATCTCTCCTGTGAATGCACCGCTGTCTACGATGTAGAAGTTCTCAGCACCAACATGTACGTTTGTGTCCTTAACTGCCTCTGCTACTGCACAGATATCGATAGCAGGTACGCAGTAAACAACGTCTACGTCATCATTCTTTACAAGATCTTTAAGCTCTGCACAAAGAGCTACTGCCTCGCTGGGAGTCTTGTTCATCTTCCAGTTTCCGGCGATTATTCTTCTACGTGCCATTTTGTAATCCTCCAGTTTTTATTCATAAGGAAGTTCTGCTCTCGGGCCGCAGGCCCTCGCCAGAACAGAGTTCACACTAAGTTCGACAAAACCTCACTAAGTGTTCACGCTTTATCGTCTGCAGCGTATACGCCAGGAAGCTTCTTGCCCTCAAGGAACTCAAGAGAAGCTCCGCCACCTGTTGAGATGTGGCTCATCTTGTCAGCGTAGCCAAGCTGGTTAACAGCTGCTGCACTGTCGCCGCCGCCGATGATTGTTGTTGCTGATGTCTCTGAAAGAGCCTTAGCAACTTCCTCTGTTCCGTTTGCAAGAACAGGGTTCTCGAATACGCCCATAGGTCCGTTCCAAACTACAGTCTTAGCAGACTTAACAGCCTCAGCGTAAAGAGCGATTGTCTTAGGTCCGATATCAGCACCCTCTTTGTCAGAAGGAATCTTGTCAGCATCTACAACTGTTGTTGCAATGTTAGGGTTGTCGATAGGATCAGGGAAAGAATCGATACATACTGTATCAACAGGAAGAAGGAGCTGCTTGCCGGCCTTCTCTGCCTTCTCCATCATTTCCTTACAGTAGTCAATCTTGGTCTCGTCAAGAAGTGACTTACCTACTTCGTATCCCTTAGCCTTAAGGAATGTGTAAGCCATACCACCACCGATGATAAGTGTGTCGCACTTGTCAAGAAGAGTGTTGATAACGTTGAGCTTATCAGCAACCTTAGCACCGCCGAGAATAGCAACGAAAGGTCTTACAGGGTTCTCAACTGCATTTCCGAGGAAGTCGATCTCCTTCTGCATAAGGTATCCAACTGCGTTGTTTCCACCCTTTTCCTTGATGTACTTTGTAACAACTGCTACAGAAGCGTGTGCTCTGTGAGCTGATCCGAAAGCGTCGCATACATAGTCATCAGCAAGGTCAGCGAGCTCTTTTGCAAAAGCCTCACCAGCCTCTTCAGGCTTAGTCTCCTCTTTGCCTCTGAAACGGGTATTCTGAAGAAGGATTACATCTCCCTCATTCATAGCCTCTACAGCGCCTGTTGCTGTAGGACCTGTTACGTTGTAATCACTGATAAACTTAACATCCTTGCCAAGCTTCTCTGAAAGTCTCTTAGCAACAGGTGCAAGAGATTCCCCCTCGTTAGGGCCATTCTTAACCTTACCAAGATGTGAGCAAAGGATAACCTTACCGCCATCCTTAACCAGCTTCTTGATTGTAGGAAGTGCTGCTACGATTCTTGTCTCGTCAGTGATCTCACCGTTCTTTAAAGGTACGTTGAAATCGCAACGAACAAGTACGCGACGGCCCTTAACATTGATGTCATCTACGGACTTTTTGTTGAGTGACATATTTTTTTCCTCCTGGATTTTTATTTAAAAGAAATTCTTTTATTTTAGAAGTTTGATAAAAAGAAATGAGGTCCGGCCCATATGGACCGGACCTCGTTAAAGTCTATTTCGTATTTGAGGTTAATCAGCCAAGCTCTGCAAAGTACTTGATTGTTCTAACCATCTGTGATGTGTATGAGTTCTCGTTGTCATACCATGAAACAACCTGTACTTCGTATGTATCATCATCAACCTTGTTAACAAGTGTCTGAGTTGCATCGAAGAGTGAACCGAATCTCATACCAACGATATCAGATGAAACGATCTCGTCTGTGTTGTATCCGAATGACTCTGTAGCTGCTGCCTTCATAGCTGCGTTTACAGCTTCCTTAGTAACGTCAGCCTTCTTAACTACTGCGAACAGAAGTGTTGTTGATCCTGTAGGTGTAGGAACACGCTGAGCAGCGCCGATAAGCTTGCCGTTAAGCTCAGGGATAACAAGGCCGATAGCCTTTGCAGCACCTGTTGAGTTAGGAACGATGTTAACAGCACCTGCACGTGATCTTCTGAGGTCGCCCTTTCTCTGAGGTCCGTCGAGGATCATCTGGTCACCTGTGTAAGCGTGGATTGTGCACATGATACCTGACTGGATAGGAGCGTAATCATTAAGAGCCTTAGCCATAGGTGCAAGGCAGTTTGTTGTGCAAGAAGCAGCTGAAATGATCTTGTCGTCCTTTGTAAGTGTTGTGTGGTTTACGTTGTAAACGATTGTAGGAAGATCGTTTCCTGCAGGAGCAGAGATAACTACCTTCTTAGCGCCGGCATTGATGTGTGCCTGTGCCTTATCCTTAGATGTGTAGAATCCTGAGCACTCAAGAACAACGTCTACACCAAGCTCTCCCCAAGGGCAATTGTTAGCATCGGGCTCTTTGTAGATCTTGATTGTCTTACCCTTAACTGTGATTGTTCCAGCCTCGTCGTCAGCTGTTACGTCATCCTCGTGTCCGAGATCTACGTAACGTCCCTGTGATGAGTCATACTTCAACAGATGTGCAAGCATCTTAGGGCTTGTTAAATCGTTGATAGCTACAACTTCGTAACCTTCTGCACCAAACATCTGTCTGAATGCAAGACGACCGATACGGCCAAAACCATTAATTGCTACTTTTACTGCCATTTTAAGTTCCTCCTAAAATGAATTTTATATGAGTTGCTGTTTCATAAATTATCTATCTTGATAAATTTTTATCAGCACCTACAATTCTATCCGACTTTTGCCCATAAATCAAGTGAGAATATTAAATTTATGCTAGATTATATAATAAAAAATTAGTAAACTGACGATATGAATTAATTGGATCTTTTACACTCAATTTTACGGAGAATCAAAATGCCGATTTTAGCAGATTATCACATGCACACACACAATTCAGGCGACAGCGATGCCCCCATGGAGGACATGATCAAAAGCGCCATAGACAAGGGACTTAAGGAGATTTGCTTCACAGAGCACCAGGACGAGGACTACCCTACCTGCTACGATCTTCCGGAGTTTCCCTTTATCCTTGACGTCGATTCCTACAGGGATGAGTTTCTTCATTACAAAGAGCTCTATGCGAATAAGATCAAAATGCATTTTGGCGTGGAAGTCGGAATGCAGACTCAGGTCGTAAAAGAGAACCTCGATTTTGTCAAAAAGGGCGGCTTTGATTTTGTCATCGCCTCAATCCACCTTGTTGACAAAAAAGATCCCTACTACCCTTCTTTTTGGGACGGGGATACTCCCGAGAACATCTACAAAAGAACCTTTGAGCAGACTTTGGAAAACATAAAGCTCTTTACGGACTTTGACGTTTTGGGCCACCTTGACTATGTCTCGAGATATGCGCCAAAGGGTGATAACACTTATAGCTATGAGCGCTTCGCAGACCAGATCGATGAAATCCTGCTCTACCTTATAAAGAATGACAAGGGTCTTGATTTTAATTCAAAGCTTCTGGGGAATGACATATCTCTTTTGCCAAATCCTGTTCCCGAGGTTCTTAAAAGATATAAAGAACTGGGTGGCAGAATCATAACCATAGGGTCCGATGCACACACGCCACAAAAAGTTGCCTGCGGTTTTGAAAAAATGTGCGAAATCGCAAAATCGTGCGGTTTTGACGAATATTTCACTTATGAAAAGAGAATTCCGACTCCTCATGCACTTTAAGAGTGCACATATTTATAGTACAATTATTCTATATGGAGGATTCAAATGAAGCCTGAATTTTATGACAAGAGTAAACGTACTAACGTATATAACAGTGTTTATGTATATAAGATGATTTCTCTGATCATACTTGGTATTCTTACCATAGTCCTGGCTTTTTTGTTTCACAGGGACAAAGAGATCTTTCATCTGATTTCGGATAAATCGACCCCTGCTTTTTTTGTGGTCGGCGGAATCTGCCTTGTTCTGTATGTCTTTTCCATTCTATTTGATTTCTATATTCTGACTAAGACTGCTTCTATAGGAAGGCATCTGAACAAGATGGCGTATCTTGACCATCTGACCGGCCTTCCCAACAGATACAGTTGTGATCTTTTGATTGAAAGCTTTAATAACCCTCAGCGCCTTCCAATGGCCGGATTCATGCTGATGAAGCTTGGAAACCTCGATTCCACCAACGATGAAAACGGACATGACAACGGCAACTGGCTTATCTCTGAATTCTCAACCATCCTCGAAGATGTAAGTGCGAATTTCGGATACGTCGGCAGAAACGGGGGAAACGAATTCATCATCCTTATCGAGAACTGCGACAGCACTGCTGCCGATATGTTTTTACTTGAACTCACAAAGAGGATCCACGGCTACAACGAAATGAAAGTCGGAACACCTATCGAAGTCATCTACACAAGAATCCTTAACTGCGATGAACATGCAGATAATATTTCCGACCTTATTTCCCTGGGCTACAAGAGGATCCGCGAGATGCCTCTAACACTTTCTTAACTTATGAGAAGAGATTTTCTTAGGAAAAAGAAAAATCTAATATCTTGTTCACTTATCCTAATATTGGGTATTGTCACTGTCCTTTCCGGATGCGGAGAAGCAGATGATCCGGTGGCTGAGTTTTCAAAGTCTTCCGATCAGGCCGCTCCCGCTCCCACTCCCGATGTGGAAGTTCCGGATACAGAGCGCGTAAAGGGAAGCCGTGACAACACCCCTGTTTGTCTTGTGCCCGAAGCACCGGGCGAAGTCGTATATGAAAACCAATACGCCAAGGTGGATGCTTCCAATATTTCCGAAGGTTACATTGTTGTAACCTACCACGGAAATTCACCAAAGGTAAAACTCCAGATCACAGGTCCGAAAGAAGTGACCTACACCTACAACATCTCCAGCATTCCCAAAGAAGAAGTATTTCCTCTTCAGCAGGGCAACGGCCAGTATATGGTAAACATCTTCGAGAACATCGAGGGAACCCAGTATTCACAGGCCTACAGCCAGATGCTTGATGTAAACATAACCAACGAGTTTTCACCTTTCCTATATCCCAATCAGTACGTAAATTTCACCGGTTCCAACGAGGCCGTTGCAAAGAGCGAGTATCTCGCCTATGTCTGTAACTCGGACCTTGAAGTAGTATCCGAAGTTTACAACTACATAATAAGTAACATCACCTACGACCACGAGGAGGCTGAAACCGTCCAGAGCGGATACCTTCCGGATGTGGATGAAGTTCTTTATACCAAGACCGGAATCTGTCTCGACTATGCAGCCCTCATGACCACCATGCTAAGAAGCCAGAGAATCCCCACCAGAATGGAGATCGGCTACGCCGGAACCGCGTATCACGCATGGCTATCCACCTATATCGAAGACGTAGGCTGGGTAAACGGTATGATCGAATTCGACGGAAACGAATGGTCGCTGATGGATCCGACCTTTGCTTCTAACACCAAAGACAAGGCTTTAAAAGAGTTCATCGGAGACGGTTCAAATTACTCCGTAAAATACATTTATTGACAAGAGTTCATGATGGAGGAACTTATGGGCACTACAGCAAAACTTGGCAAATTAAAAAGTTATGAGATCTCAAGCTTTTGCAGACAGATGTCTCTGCTGCTAAGAGCAGGAATTGCGCCGGCCGACGGTATAGATATCCTTGAGCAGGACACCAAGGATGCATCCGCCAAAAAGGTATACAGCGCCATCAGTAATGTTCTCCACAGCGGCGAAAAATTCCATGTAGCCCTCAGTATGAGTGAGGTCTTTCCCGACTATGTTGTCCACATGGTCACCATCGGTGAGGAATCCGGAAACATGGACACCGTAATGGAATCCCTGGCGGACTACTACGAGAGGGAAGAAAATATCGAGTCAAGCATAAGAAGTGCCGTGAGCTATCCGCTAATCATGGTATTTATGATGCTGATCGTTGTACTGGTACTTATCACAAAGGTACTGCCCATCTTCGAGCAGGTATTTTCACAGCTCGGGACCAGCATGAGTGGCTTTGCACAGTCTCTTTTGTCCCTGGGAAGTGCCCTCAACAGATACTCCATTATCCTTGTGGCCATCCTCGTAATATTCGCAGCGTGCTTCCTCTACTTCTCAAGTTCTGCAGGAAAAGAGAATTTCAAGAAGCTCATGAGGAAATTCGGCCCCACAAGAAAGCTGATGCACGACATCGAGCTCGAGAGATTCGCCAGCGGAATGGTGCTCACTCTCTCCAGTGGTATGGATACCTACGAAGGTCTGGGGCTCGTTAAAAAACTTACCGGCGATGATGACATGAAGAACAAGATCGACCAGTGTAAAGAGCTCCTTCTCGACGGAGACAGCTTCCCTGAAGCCCTTGAAAAGACTGAAATCTTCACATCCTTCTATGCACAGATGGTCTCAGTCGGATTTAAGTCAGGTTCCATGGATCAGGCAATGAAGCAGGTTTCCGAGAGAATTGAAAAAGATACCGAGCGCAGGATCTACTCTCTCATTTCGGTACTTGAACCCACTTTGGTAATCATTCTTTCTCTCATTGTCGGAATGATCCTTTTGTCAGTAATTCTCCCGCTTATGGGAATAATGACCACCATAGGTTAAAGAGGTCTTAAATGGCTAACAGATTTGATAACGAAAAACACATTTTCACACCTTCTCCTGCATTTTACAGGGTGATCTCAGTCGCAATATTTGCACTTATTGTGGCTTTCTTCCTGTTGGCTGTTGAGTACTCCGGAAGAAGCACCATTGAAAAGCAGCAGGAGTCTCTTGAGAATGCCATTTCAAGGGATATAGTCCAGTGCTACGCCATAGAGGGAATGTACCCACCAAGCCTTGAGTATATGGAACAGCACTATGGTCTTACCTATGACAAGAACACGTTTTTCGTAGACTATCAGCCCATCGCAGCAAATCTTTATCCTGATTACACAGTTATCCTGAGGTAACAAAAGCTTATGGAACAAACGACATTAACACCAAAGAAAAAAGACAAACACGTTATAGATTCTGTCTTTGTCATATGCCTTATGCTGCTCTTTGTTCTGTGCGCATTGTCAGTTATCGCCATCGGCGCAAGCATTTACCAAAAGAATGTCTCCGCCATGGCAAGTAACAATTCCCACAGGATTGCCAGTGCCTACATTACAGAGAAGGTAAGGCAGTCCGATATAAACGGAACCGTGCGGGTAAAAGAGCTTTTTGGCGAGAATGTACTTGCCATGAGTAAGGAAGTAAACGGTGAGCTCTACACCACCTATATCTATGATTATGACGGCCAGCTGATGGAGCTTATGGCAAGAGATTCGCTGGAAGTTGTCTATCCACAGTCAGGGCAGAAGATCATGGATATAAAATCTCTTGAGATTGAAGAAGTATCAGACAGGATGTTTAGTATTGAAGTAGTACTTGAAGACGGAACCGAAGACTTTTTATACATCACAAAAAGAAGTACGGAAGGTAACTAATGGATCAGAGGAGTAATTCGCGCTTAAGTCTGTTCCTGATGGAACTAATAGTGGCAATTATGTTTTTCTCCCTTTCTGCAGCAGTCTGCGTAAGGCTTTTTGCCTCTGCCCATATAATGGCTGAAACCACTGAGAATCTGTCAAATGCCACCATTTGGACCCAGAATCTGGCGGAAGCTTTTGAGGGCAAAAAAGGACGGCTGTCTGATATGGCTGATCTCTTTCCTGATGCTGTCATAAGCTATACAACATCAGATCCTTCCATGAGTGACGGAAGCCTTGTTCTTTTCTTTGATGATAAGTGGAATCAGGTAAACGGTCTTGCAAATTCCTCTTATGTTGCAAACCTCAGCATCACCACGGAAGATGCAAGCAGGGTTTACTCAGATGTATCAGACTATGGCATCTCTCTTATAGGAAAGGCTGCAGTAGGCGAAATTACAGTTATTGATATAAGAGGTTTAGATGAACTTACTCCTGAAGCTTCAGTCGATCCTAAGAGGATCATAATGTCAGTAAGTGTTGACACTTATCTTGGAAAGGAGGGCAGATGATATGAATAAAGCATCCGGTGGCTCTCATATTGGCAGCGCTTCCATCCTTCTGATATTTACCGTGCTCAGCATAATCTCTTTTGCCACTCTGACACTTGTAAACTCAAAAGCTGACTACAATTTAAGCAATAATCTTACCGAGAGACATAAACTATACTACGAAGCCTGTCATAAAGGAAATGCCTTTGTCGCAGCCGTAAATTCAGGCTATTCTAAAGGCTCGGAGGATGGTATAATGAAAGAAAGTATACCAATAACCGATAATCAGTCTCTGGATATCGCCATAGATGCAAATAGCACAAACAACTCATCCAATTCAGACAATACATTGTCTATTATCCAGTGGCAAATTGTAAATCACGGCGATTTCAATTATGACAGCACTCTTCCGGTACTGAAATAATGAATGTGATTTTCAAACAATTTTCTCAGAGACTTTATCAAATTTTAATTATTTGCATGACGATTTAACGCTCACAAACAGAATTACGTGGTACAATAGATTATGTACCAATAATAATTCTCAAAATGAATTTGCATTTTTTCTTACGCAACTAAAAATACTTATTGGAGGTTCAATATGGGAAAAAGAATACTCATTACAGATGACGCCGCTTTCATGCGCATGATGCTCAAGGATATCCTCTCAAAGAACGGATATGAGATTGCCGGCGAAGCAGAGAACGGAAAAGTCGCAATCGAAAAATATAATGAGTTAAAACCCGACCTTGTAACTCTTGATATCACAATGCCCGAGCTTGATGGTATCGGAGCCTTGAAGGGAATCAAGGCTGCAGATCCTAATGCAGTTTGTATCATGTGTTCTGCTATGGGACAGCAGGCAATGGTTATTGAATCTATTCAGGCAGGAGCCAAGGACTTCATCGTTAAGCCTTTCCAGGCTGATCGTGTTCTCGAGGCAGTTAAAAAAGCTATCGGCTAAATCCGCATAGCTCTGATAATCTATGATAAAATAAAGGAGCTGCAACTATTTGCTGCAGCTCCTCTTTTCATGACTAAATATATCTATTTTTAAGGTAGAGACATGGCGCATATAAATGATTATATTCTCTGGAGAGGTGACCTTACCTTTTCCGAAAGAGAATTTAAAACTGAAGATAACCTTGTATTTTCCGAACTCATTTATATAGACTTTAAGAGTGTTTTAAAGGACGGCCGTTCCATGACCATCGAGCAGGCGATAAACGAGCTGGACTCTAAAGGTCTTTTAAAAAGTACAAGAGCAGGCGCGGGAAAAGAAGATCTGGACTTTGCCAGATACTGTGCTGCTTGTGCAAGGTACAAAGACATTTGTCTCTATGATTTTCAGGATATCTATGACAGCCAGGACAAACAATTTGCTGCAGTAACTTATAAGATTCCAAATGGTCCTACGATAATCGCATTCAGAGGAACAGACTCCACCATCATCGGATGGAAGGAAGACTTCATGATAAGTTACACAAACGTTCCCTCTCAGGATCTGGCACTCTCCTACGCCACAAAGCACGTAGACGAAGCTGATGGCAGCGTTATAATCCTGGGCCATTCAAAGGGCGCTCATCTCGCCCTCTACGCCGCTGCCCATCTGGAGGGTTCTCAGCAGGATAAGCTCCTTCATGTTTATATCAATGACGGTCCCGGTTTTTGTCCCGACATTCTGGATAAATCCCTTATCTACAGGATTCTTAGCAAGATCACCAAAATCACTCCCGAATACTCAATTATCGGTAGGATCTTTGAGCCTCCGGCAGGCGAAAGCATCATCATAAAGAGCTCTGCCAATCCGCTGATCCAGCACAGCATACAGACCTGGGTCCTTGATTCAAACGGTCCTGTCATGTGTGACGACCATGCTCCGGAGAGCCATCTTTTAAACGATCTTATCGACAGATTTGTTGAGGGGATGGATATGTCCGCCAGAGAAAAATTCGTTGATACTCTCTTCGATTCCATGTCTGATACAGGAGTAAACACCATAAAAGAGTTCGCTTCCCTTGGGCCTTCGGCCTTTGAGGAGCTGATCATGAAGATGGCCGGAAATGACGCTCTAAACCTCAAAAACAAAGCCAGAAGCATCAAGAAAGAGGATGATGACTCCAAGGGTCTTTTTGTCAGGATATGGGGCCTTATAAACAGAAAACAGCTGATCAGGATCGGACTTTCCTTATTCCTGTCCGCTCTGTGCTTTGCATTTCCGGATTTCGCCATGGAATCCGTGGTATTTCTGGCACTTCTCATAGTCTGTGTCTATGAAGTAGTCCTTACCATCAAGCACCTTAGAGATTCCGGACTGGAATTTCGTAAAGAGCGGCCACGAGTTATCATGTGTATCATACTGCTGGTTCTGACATCAGCTATCATGATAAAGCCCGATGCTCTCTTCGTAATATCCAGCATGATAATCGGAGTTGTGCTCCTTACTCTTGCATATCAGAACGTTATCAATTTCAGGAACCAGACCAAGGTCTTTGACCGCTTCAGGTCATCGTTTGAAGGCATTGTGACGGTGTTCCTGGGAGGATATATCCTTGTAACTCCGGATATCGAAAACAGTTGGTATATGCTATCTTGTGGCATGCTTCTTTTGGTTGATGCGATATTTGAGATTCTGAAGATGCTGCGCGACAGGCATAAGTAAAAAAGTCACGGGGACGGTTCTTTTTGACTCCCTCCTTCATGACTCGCAGCTTAGGAATTGTATGCCTTAGCAAATGAATATCAATGGCCTTTCGCGGCATATCCTCGCAAAATGCGTGCTGCGGTATTCCACGGTGCCATTGACATTCATTTGCTAAGGCATTTTTTGTCACTAAGCGGGTCATGAAGAAAAGCGAGTCCCAAAACTTTTTGTCTGCCGATTTTTCTATACCCTGCGATGAGTTTGCCTGATATATATAGAAAATAAATTTGCACAAAAACTTTGAATGCCTTTAATTCTATACCCCATGCTTACTTTTACTCATATATATAGAAATCTGCTCTGGCTCGCCAACGACTTTCCATACCCCAAGGCAACTTTTTAAGTTATATAGAGAAAAATCAAGAATCAAGCTTTTCGATTCTCTGCATTTTCCATACCCCAATCCAAGTTAGATTCACATATATAGAAAATCTCAGATTCAAAGATTTTCTACGCCCAGAACGTACTTTTCACAATATAGGTAGAAGGAATTTCCTGTAAAAAATTAAACACCTCTTTTTTTCTACGCCCAAGGACAACTTTTTTGGATATAAGTAGAAATAACCTCAGGGCATTCTACGCCCACAGGGTACTTTTGTACGTATAGGTAGAAAAATACCCCTTATGCAAATTCTCTCCCCTCGGCTTTCTACGCCCATGAGCTACTTATGACCGTATAGGTAGAAAAACTTTTTGATCCTCGACCATGTACTCTTTTTTCATATCCCGGCAGTTATAAGCTGGCTATCCGCCACAGATTATGGCAGACCATGCACCCCTTATGCAAGCCCCGCTTAGTGACCATGATGCACATAAGAAAACCGGAGTCAAAGGACAGTACGCTGGGTGCCGCTTTTTGGCGCCCGGGCAGCCTTTGGCTCCGGTTTTATTATGTGCTACAATCCCAGGCAGCGGGGCATAAATAACCTCTGCGAGGAGTCAACATAACCGTCCCCACTAACTTATGCTGTCTCGGATTTCATTCCGGTATAGAGCTGGTAATATTTCTGCTTCTTAGCAATAAGTTCATCATGTGTTCCCTGCTCTATTATGCGGCCGTGTTCAAGAACTATGATACAGTCTGAGTTCTTGACTGTGGAGAGCCTGTGAGCAATAACAAAGGTTGTTCTTCCGCTCATAAGCTTGTCCATACCATCCTGTACAATCTTCTCTGTTCTTGTATCGATGGAGGAAGTAGCTTCATCCAGGATAAGAACCGGAGGATCTGCGATAGCTGCTCTTGCAATTGCAAGGAGCTGTCTTTGGCCCTGGGAGAGGTTTGCACCGTCTCCTGTGAGCATTGTGTTGTACCCGTCAGGGAGCCTTTTAATGAAGCTGTGGGCATTGGCGAGCTTGGCTGCTGCCTTAACCTCTTCGTCTGTGGCATCGAGTTTGCCGTATCTTATGTTCTCCATAACAGTACCCGTAAAGAGGTGCGTATCCTGAAGAACTATTCCAAGAGACCTTCTAAGGTCTGCCTTCTTGATCTTGTTGATATTGATGTTATCGTATCTTATCTTACCGTCCTGAATGTCATAGAATCTGTTGATAAGATTGGTGATGGTGGTCTTGCCGGCACCGGTTGAACCTACAAAGGCAATCTTCTGTCCGGGCTTTGCATGAAGAACTATGTTGTGCAGAACCATCTTCTCATCTGTATATCCAAAGTCAACATCGTTAAAGGTAACATCACCTTCCATGGGCTGATAGGTTGTTGTGTTATCAGCTTTATGATAATGCTTCCAGGCCCAGTGTCCTGTGTGGTGATCGGCCTCTACGATCTCTCCGTCTTTTTCTTCAGAATTAACCAGCATTACATAGCCGTCGTCAGTCTCTCCCGGCTCATCAAGGAGCTTAAAGATTCTGTCTGCACCTGCCAGAGCCATGATGATTGAGTTAAACTGCATGCTGACCTGGTTGATGGGCATTGAAAAGCTCTTGTTAAAGGTAAGGAAGCTCGCCAGCATACCAACGGTAAACCCTACCGCCACGCTGTCTGAAAGGGCAATTGCAGCACCTATCATGGCGCAGAGCACGTAGCTGGTATTACCGAGCTGTGCGTTAATAGGTCCAAGGGCTCCGGAATATGCATTTGCCTTAAATGCACTCTCACAGAGCTTCTCGTTTAATTCATCAAACTTTTCGATTGCTTCTGACTCGTGGTTGAAGACCTTAACGACCTTCTGTCCTGTCATCATCTCTTCAATGAAACCGTTAAGCTCACCTATATTCTTCTGCTGAGCAACGAAGTTCTTACCCGAAGAAGCTGTCGCCTTAGCTGAGCAAAACAGCATGACTGCTACCATAAGAAGCGTAACAATGGTAAGCGGAATGCTGAGAACGATCATGGATGCCAGCACTGAAACAATGGTGATGGCACTGCTGAGGAGCTGAGGAATACTCTGGCTTATCATCTGCCTTAAGGCATCAATATCGTTTGTATAGATCGACATGATATCGCCGTGGGCATGTGTATCAAAATACTTGATAGGAAGAGATTCCATATGAACGAACAGCTCTTCTCTGAGCCTTCTAAGTGTTCCCTGGTTTATATAGATCATTACCTTTGCCTGAACAAAGGCTGCCAGGACACCAACTGCGTAGAATATCGCAACTCTTCCCATGGCTCCAAGTAAAGGGCCATAGTCTGTGCTGTGATTATCCAGCATCGGCTGAATGTAGGAATCGATCAGAGTCCTTGTAAAAAGAGTTCCCTGAACCGATGAAAATACTGTAAGCACTATGCAGACCACAATCGCCAGCATATGTATCGGATAAAATTTAAATACGTATCCCATAAGCCTTCCGAAGAGCTTACCGGGATTATCTATATTGGGCCTTGGCATTCCGCGTCTTGCTCCGCCGCCCGGGCCTCCTTTAATTTCTTTTGTCTCTGCCATGTTTTACCTCCAATTACTGCCCTGAAGCTGAATCAAAATCAGCATCTCCGCTTACTCCGGTCTGTGACTCGTAAACTTCTCTGTAGATCTCGTTAGTCTTAAGAAGTTCATCATGGCTTGCAAAGCCGTTGATCTTACCGTCATCCATAACGATTATACGGTCACAATCCTGAACTGAACTGATACGCTGAGCAATTATAAGCTTGGTAGTACCGGGGATCATCGTAGCAAATGCTTTTCTGATCTTGGCATCCGTAGCAGTATCTACGGCACTTGTTGAATCGTCCAGAATAAGTATGCGAGGCTTCTTTAAAAGAGCTCTTGCAATACAGAGTCTCTGTCTCTGTCCGCCTGATACGTTGGTTCCGCCCTGCTCTATAACTGTGTTATAGCCATCGGGCATCTTCTCAATAAACTCATCTGCACAGGCCATTTCACAAGCTCTTTTTGCATCTTCTTCAGTAGCATTCTTATCGCCCCACCTGAGGTTATCAAGAATAGTTCCGGAGAACAGGACATTCTTTTGCAGAACCACAGATACCTGGTCTCTGAGGACCTCCATATCGTAGTCCCTTACGTCCACTCCGCCGACCTTTACAGAGCCATCCGTAACATCATAGAGTCTGCTGATAAGGTTTATAAGAGATGACTTGGCTGAACCTGTTCCTCCGATGATACCTATCGTTTCACCGGACTTTATATCAAGAGTAATGTCTTTTAACACAGGTTCATCCGAGCTCTTATTGTATGAGAAATATACATGGTCAAAAGAGATGCTTCCGTCCGCAACTTCCATTACAGGATTCTCGGGATTTGTTAGATCGGCTTTCTCCTCGATAACCTCTGCAATACGCTTTCCGCTTGCCTCAGCCATGGTCATCATTACAAATATGATAGCCAGCATCATAAGGCTCATAAGGATACTCATGCAGTAGGTAAGAAGGCTCATAAGGCTTCCTGTCGAGAGGTTTCCGGCCACTATCATGTGTGCACCGAACCAGCTGATAAGAAGAATGCATACGTAAACGGTTCCTGTCATTAAAGGAGATACGTATACAACATTTCCTTCTGCCTTAACGAACATGTTGTAGATATTAAGGGCAGCTTTCTTAAATTTGGCGTTCTCATAGTCTTCCCTTACATAAGCCTTAACAACTCTGATGGCTGATACATTTTCCTGTACGCTCTCATTGAGTTCATCGTACTTTTCAAACACCTGCTTAAAGTATCTGGTAGCTCTTCTCATAAGAAGAACTGCAACAACAGCCAGGAATATTACTGCTCCCAGATATATTCTTGCAAGCTCAGGGCTGATGATAAAGCTCATGACCAGGGCAACTATCATAGATGCCGGTGCTCTCATAGCCATTCTGAGTGTAACCATATATGCATTTTGAATGTTGGAAACATCGGTGGTAAGTCTTGTTACAAGACCTGAAGTTGAGAATTTGTCGATGTTGGAAAAAGAAAAGGTCTGGATGTTATCAAACATGGCCTTTCTTAAGTTTTTGGCAAATCCGGTGGATGCCATGGAACCATAGTAAGCTCCTAAAAGTCCTGCCAGAAGTCCCAAAACAGCAATGACGATCATCTTTCCTCCGGTGGAAAAGATATATCCCATGTTGTTACCGTAGATACCCTTATCCACTATTCCCGCCATGAGAACAGGAATGATCATCTCACAGATTACTTCGCCGATCATACACAGCGGAGTGAGAATGGATGCAAGTTTGTACTGCTTAACCTGCGATAATAGTGTCTTTAACATTTATGTCTTCCCTTCTATAAGTAAATAACTATATTATCATACACCCGAAAGTTCTTTTATTGTAAGAGCAAATGTTTCATTAGGATCATCTGTCTTTAAAACGGCATCTGCACCGAACTCTTTTGCCAGCGAAATGGTGTCATCGTTACTTACAACAGCAAGGACAGGAATTGATCTGAAGAACTCCCTCTCCTTTATATATCTGATCGCAAGGCCTCCCATGAGGCTCTCATCATTTACTTCAACCACAACTATCTTAATATTGTTATGGTACTGGCTGATATATCCTATGGCTTCATCGTTGTCATTGCAGGGAAGAATATCGAATCTGTCTGACTCTTCCTTAAAAAGAATCAGTGCATTTTCTTCATCCAGTGATGTAAGGAAAACCATTACCGGCCTTGTAAACTTAGTATCCTTATCCACAACCCAGGAACTACATTTGTTTTTGCCGCCTATCTTGGACTTATAGAGGGCATCATCCGCCATTCTGAATACTTCGTCACGGCTGTGTCCGCCTTTATCTACGATAGCTCCGATACTTAAGGTAAATGGGCCCTTATCGTCGATGGTAAATTCATGGAGCATCATCTGAAGAGATTTGCACCTGAATTCAACAAGAGAAATCTCTTTCATGTTAGGCATAAATACAACGAACTCATCTCCGCCGAATCTTCCGATGATATCAGAGGGTCTAAAGCTCTTTAAAAGAAGGCCTCCCACATGCTCAAGGAGTATATCTCCGCCTCCGTGTCCTATTCCGTCATTGACCTGCTTAAAATCATCCACATCAAAGATGCACATTGCACAGGGAATGTTTTCTCTTCTGTGATTGAAGTAATTGTCTATCTCAGACACCAACGCTCCCTTGTTGAGAACATTGGTAAGCTTGTCCACCTTGCTGAATCTTCTGACTTCAGCCATGGCAAGTCCTTCCTTACTTCTTACACCAAGGATGATTCTCCCGATTATCAAAGAAAGGACATAGGCAGCTATGATCATGTACAGTTCATTTATAAACTGCGGGTATGCTTTTTTTTGGTATGAAATGACAGCATATATAACAACTGCGATAGTTTCTTCGATACCATACATAAAGAGCCTGTCAATGTAGATGACCGAATAGACCATTAGACACAAGGGCAGCCATAAAGCCGGCCTTGTAGTATAGGACAGATCTACAGCTATCAGACAGATCAGCATCAGAGCATAATAACAAAGGCATATAGCGCTTGCCATAGGGCCAACGATATCATTCCTTTTCCTTGTATATGAATTGATGAACATATACACAACAAGCACCGGAATAATCGCAATGTGCCCGGGATTCATTTTAAATCCGGGCACAATCATAAAGGCCAAAGCAATCATGCCCAGGTATACCAGAGAAGTGTACATACACACTCTGCGTAACATGAACAGATTACGTTTGTCTATCTCATCGCTGCAAATATCGAAATACTCTCTGATCTCGCAAATTTCAGCATTATTAACTTGTATAAAGTTAAAGAGGGTATGGATCATATCACTTGTTCATAAATGTTCTGACATTGATACCATTGACCTCAATATGATCATCCACTTCAATAACAAGACACTGTCTTCCGTCAACAATTCTTGACTCAACAAGGTCTGTTCTGTCGGGTTTAACCTTGATGACAACATCGGGGGTTTCAATGTCGAATTTCTTTGTATGAGCTATATTGCTTGCAAGCAGAGGATAGTCCTCATCTCCTGCACACTTTATATAGTTCTCGTCAAAATATCCCAGGCGCTCCTGAGATACACCACTGTCTGAAAGGAGCTGCTTCACATCATTTTTGGTAAGCTCTAAAGGCTCAGCATCCTCTGCGTGATCCTCGATCATCTGATTGAGGTTATCATGGACATTCTTCATTATGTCATAGTCGGCATCTTCACCTATGGTTTCCTGCACGACTGCATCAAAGATATCCTTCTGCTCGGGAGCTGATATCGGAGCTCTTCCGCCAAACATCGCCTCAACAAATTCAGGCTGAAGATCCTCAGGCTTTTTGGTGAAGTAAAGCATATTGTGAATATCTGTGTTTCTCTCTATAAATGCCGGGAAAAGGAATCCTTTCACCGGACCTTCAACGACCCAGTCTCTGTATCTTTCCTCTATCACGTTTTCGGATTCGTTATAGCCAAGACCTGCCTTTGAGCGCTTAACGGGACAGATACTGCAAAGGATGTAGTCATAAACATTGTCCGAGGCATCTTCCATCTCTATGCCGTCCCTTGTAATACCCGGAACATCATAGGCTGCATGAACGAGGATAATGTAGTAATTCTCACCGTTGACATAGTTGGCGATGATCTTGTCATAGCACTCATCAACCAGTTCGTCATCCTCAAGCTTTGAGTTTCTTAAGGTCAAAAGAAAGTCTTGAGTACCTCCAGGCATCTCCTGGTCAAGCGGAAACTCAAGACTTATTAGATTTTTGCCAAAGGTTCCTGTCAGAGTGTGCTGGAATATATCCAGATACTTGAAAGTCTCCTCCTCAGGCAGCTGGCCAAAGGCCTTCCTGAAGGTAAGCTTTTTATTCTTTTCATGGTCCACATAGCATCCGCAAATGTGGTCTATAGTACATCTCTCCTGTGTAAACTGTTTCTTGATCTCTAGTGTTTCTGCCTTATTCATTTGATACTTTATTTTCCTTTACTCATAAATTTGTTGCACATATCCACTGCGAAATCCACTGGATAAAGCTGGACCATAATGGAATCGATAAGATTTCCTATGGTCATCCTAAATGCTATTTTAACAAATTTATCGTAAGTAGTATCAAACATTTTTTCAAAAACTTTAATACTCTCTACATCTATCTGATTAACAATAGGTGTACTGATATCAGTAGCAACTCCCAGCATAGATGAAAGGCTGGTTGCAGAGGTTCCCATCATCTGGTTCATAGCTTCAGACGCTGCGGAAAGATGAAGGTCTGTAATATCACCTGATGTATTTGTGCCGTCTCCGCCCATCATAAGGTCGGTCATAACCTTTACATCATGCTCCTTAAGGACAAGCACATTGTTGCCCTGAAGTCCCTTTACATAATGAATCTGAACAAAAATGCATGTCTTTTCATAGTCATCGAGAGCTTCGCTCCTCTTAATGACCTTAACATTGGGAGTAGTGATGTCTACCTTTCTATTGACCATCATACTAAGGGTTGTTGCTGAGTTACCCATACTGATATTTGCAATCTCACCGAGAATATCAATCTGTTCATTGTTCAGCATAAAATCTTCCAAAGTCAGTCACCTCCAATATGTCTTTTGTACAGAATCCTCTTCTATTTTAGTTTATTTGGGGAGCTTTTGTAAAGGCAGATATACGGTTATAAGAAAAGCTTTATGCTTTTTTTAGAATATACTGTGCTTTCGGGAGTGATCATTTGATGCTTTTTTGTTGATTGATTTTTATCATTTTATATTAATTTGTGATTATTTAATAAAAAGCTCATTGATTATTTGTGATTTATTTTGATTGAATTTGATTTTTTAAAGTGCTATCCTCAATCTATAAGATAGCTGACTTTTGTTTGGAGGGTTATATGCTCACTCAGGAACGCAGAGATCTGATTGTTTCATATATAAACGAAAAAAACGCCGTCACGGTAAACGAGCTCATGGAAGAGTTTGATGCTTCGGCAGCCACCATCAGAAGAGACTTATCCGTCCTTCACGATGAGCGAAAGATCTTAAAGGTCTTCGGTGGTGCCACATCTCTTTCAGCAAGTGATGTAATCACACTCGAGCCCACAGTATCAGCCAAGGCCACATTAAATGTCGAGGAGAAAGACCTCATAAGTAAGTATGCAGCTTCGCTGATAAATGATGACGACTTCGTTTACATTGACTCAGGTACCACCACCCTGGAGATGATCAAGTATATAGACAACACCAAGGCAAAATACATCACCAACGGTATTGTCCATGCCAAAAAGCTCCTTGAGAAGAACCTGAACACCATGATAATCGGCGGAAGATGCAAGGCAGCCACTGAGGCTATCATCGGCCCAGACTGTATCGAAGGCATCAGGAAGTATCACTTCACAAAAGCCTTCATGGGAACCAACGGAATCTCCATAAATGCAGGCTACACCACCCCGGACGTGGATGAAGCTCTTGTAAAAGAGGAAGCGGTAAAGCACGCTTATATCTCCTACATCCTTGCTGATCACAGCAAGTTTGGACAGATAAGTTCAGTTACTTTTGCAGACATTTCCAGTTGCTGCATTATCACCGACAAAGAAGTCGGCAAGAACTACCACAGTAAGACCATTATCAAGGTAGTTGAATAAAAAGGGAGGCACAAATGATTTATACGGTTACATTTAATCCTGCCATTGATTACATCGTAAGAATGAGCGACAAACTCCTTCCGGGGATGACCAATCGTTCAGATTCCGAAGACTGTTACTTTGGTGGCAAAGGCATTAATGTCTCAACAATTCTTAAAAACCTCGGTCTTGAGAGCACTGCTCTTGGATTCACTGCAGGCTTTACCGGTAAGGCTATTGAGGAAAGCGTTATCGGAAAAGGTATCATCGCAGATTTCATCCAGCTGGATGAAGGAATCTCCAGGATCAATGTAAAGATCAAGGGCGAAGCCGAAACAGAGATAAATGCTCAGGGGCCCAAGATTCCTGAAGATGCCAGGAAAAAGCTCTTTGACAAGGTCGCTGCTCTTAAAGACGGCGACATGATCATTCTGGCCGGCAGCATTCCGAATTCTCTTCCAAACGATGTCTATGAAAAGCTCATCGCTCTGGTTGCAGATAAAAAAGTTGATGTCGTTGTGGATGCGACAAAGGATCTTTTAAAGAATGTCCTTAAATATCATCCATTCTTAATAAAGCCAAATAATCACGAGCTTGGTGAGATGTTTGGCACAGTGCTTAAGACTGATGACGAGATTGAATTCTATGCCAAAAAGCTCCAGGAGCTTGGTGCAAGGAACGTACTTATCTCAATGGCAGGCGACGGAGCAATGCTCATAGCCGAGACCGGAGAAAAGTTCCGCATCGGAGTTCCAAAGGGCAAGGTTAAAAATTCCGTTGGCGCAGGAGATTCAATGGTAGCAGGCTTCATCGCAGGATACTTTAAGAATAAGAGTTATGAAGAAGCTCTTAAGATGGGTACTGCAGCAGGATCAGCTACTGCTTTCTCAGACGATCTCGCCACAGGAGAAGCAATTCTCGAGCTTTATAAAAATCTTTAAAGAGGAATAGATTTTGTAAAGGGGATACTATGACGGCAAAAAGCCAAAAGGAGGGTCTATGAAAATCACAGATTTACTAAGAAAGGATGGCATTGCGCTCGGCGTAGATGCCGCTGACCAGAATGCAGCAATCGACAAGCTCATCGAGCTCCATTCAAAGGTTGGTAACTTAAAGGATGCGGAGGAGTTTAAGAAAGCAATCCTCGCAAGAGAAGAAAAGGGTTCAACAGCAGTTGGCATGGGAATCGCAGTTCCTCACGGAAAGTCAGCAGCTGTAGCAACAGCAGGCGTTACTGCCATGACAATTCCTGCTGGAATTGATTACAAGTCACTTGACGGAAACCCAAGTAAGCTCTTCTTTATGATAGCTGCACCTGATACAGCAGCAGACACACATCTTGAAGTGCTCTCAAAGCTGATGACACTTCTCATGGATCAGAGTTTTTCACAAAAGCTCATCGATGCTAAAACAGCTGATGAATTCCTTGCTATAATTGATAGTAAGGAAGCTGCAAAGGATGCTGAAGAAGCTCAGAAGAAAGCAGCCGCTGCTGCTCCTGCTGCTCCTGCTGCTCCTTCAATTAGAAAGCTCGTCGGTGTTACAGCATGTCCTACTGGAATCGCTCACACCTTCATGGCAGCTGAGGCTCTTGAGCTCAAGGCTAAAGAGATGGGCATTGACATCAAGGTAGAAAAAGACGGTTCAGGCGGAGCAAAGGATGTCCTTACAGCAGCAGAAATCGCTGATGCTGATGCTGTTATCGTAGCAGCTGACAAGAACATCGAAATGGGAAGATTCGATGGTAAGAAGGTTATCATCGCTTCTACCAAAGAAGCTATCCACGGTCCTGAAGATCTCATCAAGAAGGCTCAGACAGGTGACGTAGCTGTTTACCATCACACAGGCGCAGTTACAAAGTCAGAGACAACATCAAATGAGAGTGCAGGAAGAAAAGCATACAAACACCTTATGAACGGTGTATCACATATGCTTCCATTCGTTATCGGTGGCGGTATCCTTATTGCTATCGCATTCCTTTTGGATGACTACTCAATCGATCCAAGTAACTTTGGTTCAAACACACCTGTAGCTGCATGGTTTAAGTCAATCGGCGGCGCTGCATTCGGATTCATGCTTCCTATTCTTGCAGGCTTTATTGCACAGAGTATTGCTGACCGTCCAGGTCTTGCAGTTGGTTTCGTAGGTGGTTATCTTGCATCAACCGGTGCTACATTCGCTTCTCCCGGAGGCGACGTTCCTTCAGCTTTCCTTGGTGCTCTTGTAGCAGGTTTTGTAGGTGGTTACATTGTTCTTGGTCTTCGCAAGGTATGTGAGGTTCTTCCTCCTGCTCTTGAGGGAATCAAGCCTGTACTTATCTATCCGCTCATCGGAACACTTCTTATCGGTCTTGTTATGTGCCTCATCAATCCTGTTGTTGGTGCACTTAACGCTTGGATCTCAGGTGTTCTTACAGGAATGTCAAACGGATCAATCATCATCCTTGGTGCACTCCTTGGAGCAATGATGGCAACAGACATGGGTGGCCCTCTCAACAAGGCTGCTTACGCATTCGGTCTTGCTTCACTTGCTAACCAGAACGAGACAGGTTACATGATCATGGCAGCAATCATGGTAGGCGGAATGGTTCCTCCTATTGCCATCGCTCTTGCAACCATCTTCTTTAAGAAGAAATTTACTGCAGCTGAGAGAAAGTCCGGCCCTGTTAACTTCATTATGGGTCTCTCATTCATCACAGAGGGTGCTATCCCTTACGCAGCAGCTGATCCTCTCCATGTAATTCCTTCACTTCTTGTTGGATCAGGAGTTGCAGGTGCTCTCTCAATGGCCTTCAAGTGCACACTTATGGCACCTCACGGCGGAATCTTCGTATTCCCTGTAGTAGGAAACGTTGCAATGTACCTGGTAGCTCTTTTAGTAGGATCTGCAGTTGGATGTCTTCTTCTTGGTATTCTTAAAAAGAATGCTCAGGAAGCATAAAATAAACTAACAGCTTTATTATTGTCTGATTAACAGAAAGGAAAAAACAGATTATGGTATCACAGAAAATCACAGTAACAAACGAACAGGGAATGCACATGCGTCCGGCAAGTGTCTTTTCACAGGCTATGACTCCCTTTGCAAGTGATGTAAAGGTTGTCTTTAACGGAACAGCTTATGATGCAAAGAGCGTTATGATGCTTATGAGCGCTTGCATCAAGTGCGGCGCTGAGATCGAGATCCAGTGCGACGGCGCTGACGAACAGGATGCACTTAAGAAAGCTATTGAACTTGTTGAGAGTGGATTAGGAGACTGATATGTACAACGGAATCGCCGCATCCCGCGGAATCGGAATCGGCAGCATCTGTGTTATTACTGAGCACGAGCTCAAGTATGATGCTGTCAAAGTAGAAGACACAGAAAGCGAAAAAGCGCGCTTTGACAAAGCTGTTGAGCAGTTCAAAAAAGAAACCGCTGAAATGGCTGAGGATATCAGAAAGCGCATCGGTCCCAAAGAGGCTGAGATCCTTGAGGGACACCTTGTAATGATGTCTGACCCCTCCATGTCCGGAGAAATGGGTAAGATGATCGCCGCAGGTCAGTGCGCAGAGTCTGCTGTAGAAGCTGTCTGCGACATGTTCATCGGAATGTTCTCCAAAATGGATGATGACATGATGCGTCAGAGAGCTTCAGATATCAGCGATATCAAGGTCAGCCTTCTCAAGATCCTTCTTGGGATTGAAGACATTGATATCAGCAAGGTTGCACCGGGAACTATCCTGGTTGCAAGAGACCTGACTCCTTCCATGACTTCACAGATAGTCAAGGAAAACGTAGCAGGTATCATAACAGAGGTTGGAGGCAAGACCTCCCACTCCGCTATCCTTGCAAGGGCTCTGGAAATTCCCGCAGTACTCTCCGTCCCTGACATTACAACCCTTGTAAAAGACAAGGACACTGCTATTGTAGACGGAACAGAAGGAAATGTTTACATCAATCCCGAGGGAGACATTCTTTCACAGTACATCATTAAGCGAGAGGATTACATCAAGAAACAGGCTGAGCTCAAGGGCTTCCTTGGAAAAGAGACTGTGACTGCAGACGGAATAAATCTCGAACTTTTCTGCAACATCGGAACTCCAAAAGATGCCAAGAAGGCTGTTGAATGTGACGGTGAAGGTGTAGGTCTTTTCCGCTCAGAGTTCCTGTTCATGGACAACACCAAGATGCCCACAGAGGACGAGCAGTTTGCAGCTTATAAAGAAGCAGCTGAGACTCTTGGTGGCAAGCCTGTGATAATCAGAACTCTCGACGTTGGAGGAGACAAGGATATTCCTTACCTCAACATCAAGAAGGAAGAGAATCCTTTCCTCGGATACAGAGCTGTTAGGTACTGTCTCGGAAACAGAGACAACTACATGATCCAGCTTCGTGCTATTGTGAGAGCCAGCGCTTTCGGTAAGGTTAAGATCATGGTTCCTCTCGTAACCTGCGTAGAAGAAATCCGTGCAGTAAAAGAGATGGTTGCCGAGATCAAGAAAGACTTCGATGCAAACGGTATAGCCTATGACAAGGATATTGAAGTAGGCTGCATGGTAGAGACTGCTTCTGCTTCTCTTATTGCTGACCTTCTTGCAAAAGAGTCGGACTTCTTCTCAATCGGTACCAATGACTTGACACAGTACACCATGAGCGTTGACAGAGGAAATGCAGATGTTGCATATCTCTACTCAACCTTCCAGCCATCGGTTCTTCGCTCCATCAAGCACATAATAGAGTGCGGTGTTGAAGCGGGAATACCTGTTGGAATGTGCGGAGAAGCAGCTGCAGATCCGCTTATGATACCTCTTCTCATCTCCTTTGGTCTTACTGAGTTTTCAGTAAATCCTGTTCTTGTTCTTACAGCGAGATGTATCATCTCCAAGTGGACCAAGCAGGAAGCTGACGATCTTGCAGCCAAGGTTATGGCTCTTGATACAGAAGGTGAGATACAAAAGTTATTAAAAGAATCTGCTAAAGAATAATAAAGCAATAAATAAAAAATCCTCCGGTAAGCAATTACCGGAGGATTTATTATTGTCGGTTAAATCAAATTGGAGGGTTATTTATTAAACAATACCCTGAGCCTTCATAGCTTCAGCAACCTTAAGGAAGCCTGCAATGTTAGCACCTGCAACGTAGTTGCCTTCCATGCCATACTTTCTTGCAGCGTCATCAATGTTGTGATAGATGTTAACCATGATCTGCTTAAGCTTAGCATCAACCTCTTCGAAGGTCCATGAAAGTCTCTCGCTGTTCTGGCTCATCTCAAGAGCTGATGTTGCAACACCACCGGCATTTGAAGCCTTACCACAAACAAAGAGAACCTTGTTGCTCTGGAGGTACTCTGTAGCCTCGATAGATGTAGGCATGTTAGCACCCTCACATACAGCCTGAACGCCGTTAGCAACCAGCTGCTTAGCATCGTCAAGAAGGAGCTCGTTCTGAGTTGCGCAAGGAAGAGCAACGTCACACTTAACTGACCAAACACCCTTGCCCTCGTGGTACTCTGCTGAGCTTCTTGCAGCTGCATACTCTGTAAGTCTTGCTCTCTTAACTTCCTTAACTTCCTTAAGAAGAGCTACATCGATTCCTTCAGGATCATAGATCCAGCCTGTTGAATCTGAACATGTAACAACCTTAGCACCGAGCTGCTGAGCCTTCTCGATAGCGTAGATAGCAACATTTCCTGCACCTGATACAACTACTGTCTTGCCCTTGATGTCAGAGCCGTTGCACTTAAGAAGCTCCTCTGTAAGGTAAAGAAGGCCGTATCCTGTAGCCTGTGTACGAGCAAGTGATCCGCCGTATGTAAGTCCCTTACCTGTAAGAACACCCTCGTATGTATCTCTGATTCTCTTGTACTGTCCGTACATAAAGCCGATCTCACGTCCGCCTACACCGATATCTCCGGCAGGTACGTCTGTGTCAGCACCGATATGTCTGAAAAGCTCTGTCATAAAGCTCTGGCAGAATGCCATTACTTCTCTGTCAGACTTGCCCTTAGGATCGAAGTCAGATCCACCCTTACCACCGCCGATTGGAAGGCTTGTAAGTGAGTTCTTGAAAATCTGCTCAAAGCCAAGGAACTTGATGATACCAAGGTTTACTGAAGGATGGAAACGAAGTCCTCCCTTGTAAGGTCCGATTGCTGAATTGAACTGGATACGGAAACCGTTGTTAACCTGTACCTGTCCCTTGTCATCAACCCAAGGTACTCTGAAAAGAATCTGTCTCTCAGGAGTTACAAGTCTCTCAAGGAGAGCGTCCTTACGATACTCCTCTTCATTAGCCTCAATAACAACACGAAGTGACTCAAGCACTTCCTTAACTGCCTGATGGAACTCAGGCTGAGCCGGGTTTTTCTCTACAACGTAGTTGTAGACTTCATCTACGTATGACATAGCTTTACTTCCTCCTATATTTCGTTAGCATCAATAATTGTATACAATTATACACTTTGATAGTTTAAAGCGCAAGAGTTTTTTATAAATATACCCCATTACAGTTTTTATGCTGTAATGGGGCTTAATTTATCCTCCGTCTCCGGAACTTTCTTCACTGTTTTCTCCGCCATCCTCACTGTTTTCACTGCTCTCACCGCTATCGTCGCCACCTTCTGAGGACTCGGAATTTTCTTCCTGGTTTTCTGTATTTTCTGTATTTTCACCGCCGCCATTGTCTTGATTTTCCTCAGGTGGTGCAGGGTCTTCCTGTGGAGTTTCCTCTGCAGGCGGATCGTAGGTCTCCCAGCGATAAAAGAAGGCATGGTGACCTATCATTGTATAGTTCTTTATTCTGTAATAATCGGCCCAATATTGAGTCATAAAGAAAAGGTAGTCTCCGATACGGGCACCGGCCAAAACTTCCTGTGCTGCCCTTATACAGGTGGAATTTGGGCCATTTGCAATGATGAACTCAACCTTTCCCGATCTGTAGGGTGCAAACTGCATAGGCTGCGTAATAACGCCTATGACTGTATTTGGGAAAGCCGAACTCTTTACCCTGTTCATGATAACTGAGCCTACGCCGAGTTTACCTGTATAGGATTCACCATCCGACTCGGCCTGTATGGTAGCTGCCAGCCAGATAAGCTCCTGTTCACTGGCATCATAGGAACCACCCAGGTTTTCCTTTGAAAGAGCAAGGCGCTCTGCCAATTGCTGAGCCAGCTTTGCCTGAGCTGCTGCTGTCTGAGCTTCGAGATCTTTCATTTTCTTATCAAGCTCTTTTAGCTGATCTTCATAACTTGAAAGCTTGTTCTTCTCACTCGAAAGCGAATTCTTGGTTGAAGAGAGCTGCCCCTTTACTTCATCAGTGAGGTTTGACAGTTCTGTGTGCTTCTCATCAAGCTGTTCCTGATAAGCATCCAGCTCTGCTTCCTTTTCCTCAACAACTCTTTTCTGCTCCTCGATCTGAGCCTGAAGTCCCTGATATTCAGCTATTTTTGTGCGATCATATCTGACAATTGCATTTAGATACTCAAACTTGGTCAGAAGTTCACCAATAGATCCGGATTCAAGTAGAACACGGATAAGTCCTGATGAGCCTCCACTCTCGTAGGTAGACTGCAGACGTTTTTTGAGAAGTGCATATCTGTCTGCTTCCTGCTTCTGAGCCTCTGCAAGCTCATTATTCAGGCATACTATCTCAGCAGAGACTACGGCCATTGCCGCCTCAGCCTCGTCAATTTCGCTGTTAAGCGTTTCTAACTTACTGGAATAGCCATTTATGGTGCTCTGAAGAGAGCTCTTCTGGCTTTCCAGATTGCTTACGCTTTGCTGTGTTTGCTCTTTTTGACCTTCAAGGGCACTGATTGCTTCCTTTGTTTCCTTGGTCTGTTTCTGAAGATTGGAGATGGCCGCCTGTGTCTCGGCCTCCCTCTCCCTCATCTCAGAAATAGCATCATCAGTTTCATCTGCGAAACTGACGAAAGAAAACTGATTAAACGTCAGTGCCAGAAGTATCATCCCCAGAATTAACTTCTTCTTCATACTCTCCCTGCTCCACTGCTTCTGAAATTTCTTCAGAAGCCTCAGCCTCTGTTTCCGGTATAGTTTCAATTACCTCTACAGATTCATCAGTAGTCTCTGCGGGTGTTTCTATAGCTTCACTATTATCATCTTCACCCGGGAATACGATGTGATTGTTATTCCTGATAAAGTCCATCATGTTAAGAATCTTCAAAGTCTCGGCATGAGGAATATCCGGGCATTCAAGCCATCCTTCTCCGATAGCCTTAACACAGGCTTCGATCTCATACTCATAGCCGGTCTTCTGCTTGGGTCTCTTGTAATAGGCAGTCTTGTTGTAGTTGTTGTCATATACAGCAATAGCCTCAGGATTGTTGATGTTCTCAACTACGATGAAGCCCTTGCTTCCGTAGATGACACCGTTTCTGTCTCCCGTTGAAAGAACTGTGGCATTTAAAACAGCCATCTTTCCATCAGCATATCTGAGTGTGATGCTGTCCTGCATATCCATTCCGAGATTGTTAAAGGTACATATTGATGCAATGTCTTTTACATCATTTCCGAATACCATGGATGCAAAATGAAGGCAATAAACACCAAGATCCAAAAGAGCTCCCCCACCGAGCTCAGGCTTTTGAATCCTCTCTTTATAAGCGATATTGTAACTGAGATTAGCTGTGAGCATAGTGGGCTCACCGATGACATTGCTGGCAAGGATCTCCATGAGTTTGGTCCTCATGGGCATATATCTTGTCCAGATAGCTTCTGTGACAAGAACCTTTTCCTCCTCAGCAAATTCAAAGATCTTTTTTGCCTGCTTTTCATTGAGCATGAAAGCTTTTTCGCAGATAACGTTTCTGCCTGCGGAAATAGCAAGCTTAACATTCTCATAATGCTCCGAATGCGGAGTTGCAACATAGATTAGATCGACTTTTGGATCTGCAACAAGCTCCGCATAAGAACCATAGGCCTTTTTAAAGCCATAGTCCCTGGCAAATTTCTCGGCATTTTCTAATGTTCGTGATCCAACTGCATAACACGTAACACCTTTGGTTTCCTTTAGTGTCTCTGCCATTGTTCCGGCAATCTTGCCGGTTCCCATGATAGCAACTTTCAAACGTCCAAACATAGATGTTACCTCCTTGGAAGGAATATGTATTTATCAGTCTTTGAGGAACTCGGATTTAACGTATCCTGTCTTATTATTATACTCTATTTTAGCCCATCCGCTGGCATATTGCTCAATAACATTTACAGTGGAACCGGCATAAATTGTTGTAATAGCCTCACTGTCAGTGCTCTGTCCCTTACGGAACTTAACAGAATCCGTAACTGTCATCTTACCTGTCTTGGCAGATGAAACACTGGTTGAACTCTCCGTTGAAGCAGATGAAGAAGCAGCAGCTGATGAATCCGTTGATGCTGAAGAAGCAGCTGCAGCTGATGCATTGTCAGCCTCTTCTGTATTCTCTTCGCCATTATCAACTACTGTCGTCTCCTCAGAAACAACCTCGAAGAACTCAGTCTTTACATAAGCTTCCTTGCCCTTATACTCAACCTTACTCCATCCGTTCGCAAGAGCTTCCAGCTCTTTAAACTCCTGGCCCTGTGTAGTCTTATCCAAAATATCCGCAGTCTCTGAATCGGAGCTTCTGATATTGATAACATCTGTAGCCTTGATGATCCTTGTGGTAATGGTTGTCTTGCCTGGTTCTGTCTCTTCTTCCGAAGCTTCCTCTGCAGCATTATCCTCGGGAGTTGTAGCCTCTGATGTAGCAAGAGCTTCTCCTACGGAAACCTGAACTCCTGAACGCATCTTGGTAAGAAGCTCTGCAAGAGCCTCATCGCCGCTGACCATCTCGTTATAGCTTGAAGCAACCTTGTTATTAAGGTCGATAACATCTGCCTGTACACTTATCTGCTTAATGTAATCAAGTTCACCTGCATCGGCAATATCACCGTTGATGTAGAGATTTCCGCTCTCATCTGTGCAGATGTACAAAGTCTCAAGACCGGGTACCTTGCCCTCATAATCAAAGAGCTTAACCTCATTGTATACGTAAGCAACATAGCTTCCCTCAACAGGACCGGGCTTGGTATATACTGTTATGTTATCGATTTTCTCAATATACTCTGAAGTAGCAACAGCCTTTAGGATCTCTGTCTCATCAAGTCCCTTGTATATCTCTTTAAGAGCATCTGCATCTCCTGCAGCGGAAGCCTCATAGTATTTCTCAACCAGGGCATTAACTTCGGGATGAGCATTCTCTTCCATTGCAGCTTCTGTTACTTCAAAGGTAGTAGATTCTGCCTCAGCAGCAGTGTTTGCTGCGATCTCTGTCGCTCTGTGATTGGCACTTACTGCGATCACTACTGTGATGATCACTGCAATAACTAAAATAGCCGGCATCAGGAATTTCTTATTATCACCAAGGATAGCAAATATATCCTTCTTTTCATTTCTCCAATTTGTTACACTATTCTTCTTTTTTCTCATAAAATAAAACCTCGAAATTTTGGTTTGGCACAAACCACCAAAATGATTTTAATGGTAAACCCAGGTCAAGTCAAGTTTGAAGGCCTTGGTACACCAATTGGCACTAGTGACGCGTCACCATTTGTGTGGTATCATAATCTATGTTGCACCCGTAGTCTAATGGATAAAACGTAGGCCTCCGACGCCTTTGTTGCTGGTTCGAGTCCAGTCGGGTGCATTTTTCATGCCTCTTTGACGATAAAGAGTCTGTCGCTGTCCCTGTCGTATTTGTAGAGGTTATCGCTCAGGATTTCCTCATCAGCCACAGTAGTTACATTGACCTCATGAATTATTCTTCTAAGATATTCCACATCAAGTCCGAGGAACGTATCAGGGATCACAATACACTCATGGATTGATGAGGGTATAACAAAAATATCGCTCTCAAAGTCCTCAGAAAGGCCTTTAAGTACGTCGGGATAAAAGATAGTGGCAGCCCCCAGGCACTCTTCTTTATTTGATATCACATATATGCCACAGAGTTCATCCCCTCCGCCCGGTATCGGAGCCGGCATCCCTGTCATTTTCTCAAGTACATCCATAATTCCCTTTATCTTAACCTGCTGAAATCCGGGAGCATTTTCAATTACATTCTCCCATAGCTCCTCTTCTGTAATCTCCCATATATCAAGATGTGAATTCTCAATTATTATTGTGCCCGATCCCAGGCTTGGATGTTCAAACAGTGCAAGGGGAACCAGCGCCAGGTCCAATACTCTCTTTACAGGCACATTCTCAAGCTTTTTCTCATTTTTCTTATAATTCACCGCTTTGAAGAAAAGATGCTTTGAAACCACTGAAAAATCATCAAAAAAGTCCACTTTTGTATCTGCAGCCGGCGCACACTGGTTATACATACCTACCACGTCATCAACCAGCGACATGAGCATAGTTCCTCTGTTGTACTTCTCAAGCATATGATCGATGTAGATCGTGGGAGCAACGTTCTGCCCCTGCTTTCTGATGGTAAGAGCGTGGTACACAACTCCGTTATTCTTTAAAACCTCAGTGCACTCAATCTGAACACCCTCACCTAATTTATCGCTTACTTCTCTTGCCATTACACGGCTAAATTCCTTAATTTCCATATCTGAATAATCTCCTTTAAAATCAAATTTTTTGCAAAAGAAAAGACAATAGTCCCTCGGCGCTTAATGCCGAAAATCCTATTGTCTTAATTAGTTTCTATTAAAATATGACCTTTACTGCGTCAGATATGGTTACGTATTATCAAACTCTGGAGAGGTACTCACCGGTTCTTGTGTCGATCTTGATAACGTCTCCCTCGTTAACGAAAAGAGGAACTGATACGTTAGCACCTGTCTCAACAGTAGCAGGCTTAGTAGCACCTGTAGCTGTATCACCCTTAAATCCGGGCTCTGTCTCTGTGATTGTAAGCTCTACAAACATAGGTGGCTCAACTGCGAATACGTTGCCGTTGTAAGACATAACCTTGCAGGTCTCGTTCTCCTTAACAAACTTGAGAGAATCGCCGATCTGATCTTTAGTAAGACCAATCTGCTCATAAGTCTCTGAATCCATGAAATTGAAGATGTCGCCATCCTGATAGAGATACTGCATATCCTTCTTATCAATACGAGCTGCAGGGAACTTCTCAGTAGGACGGAAGGTTGTCTCCTTAACACCGCCATTGATGATATCCTTGAGCTTGGTTCTTACGAAAGCAGCGCCCTTACCAGGCTTAACATGCTGAAATTCAATAATCTGACATACGTTGCCATCGATTTCGATGGTTACACCATTTCTGAAATCACTTGCAGAAATCATAAATATTCCTCCTAAAATACATAACTCAAACAACTAAGATAGTATAAACTATCCTTAATCATTTTTCAACTGTTTTTGACAAGTAATCCTTCATGTTGTCAAAAATTAACTCGTAAGCCTCAGGCCACATGTGAATTCCATCTGTTGAGAGTTCGCGTTTTAGCTCTCCTGCGTCATCATAAAGACCTTCATTTACATCTATATACTCATAGCAAAATTCTGCTGCGAGCTTTTTTACAACATCATTGGCCCCGGGAAGGCGCTCTTTACGAAGCCTTGCTGCCTCTGCTGCCTCGGGCCAGGCTTGTATTTCCTTGGCAAGAGCCGGATTTACCGGATAATATGCCATCATATAGACCTTCGTCAAAGGAAGCTTTTCTTTTATCTGCTGCAGGACTTCCTTATAATCCCTGTACAGATCCTCCTTGGTCTCCTCAGGTCTGCTGATATCATTGGTACCGATATTAATGAAGATGACAGAAGGATCAAGGTCAAAGATCTGCTCATTCATGGACTCAAGAAGCTCAGGGATTGTGTATCCGCTTATGCCTCTGTTGTAGATTGCCAGGTCAAGCCCTCTGTTTACAAGAATTTCATTTATAGGAAAGTGCTCCATGAGAGATGACCCCACAAACAAAATCTGGCCTTTCCTGGCGCCTCTGTTAAGATGTCTGTATTTTTCAACCATATAAGTATTCATAATACTTTTATACCACAGTAGTCATGTTTTCCTCAATCAGAACAGACAATTCTTTTTCCGCTTTCTGTGCACCGGCCTTATCATCTCCCGGAACCGAGAGGTATATCTTGATCTTGGGCTCTGTGCCTGAGGGTCTTACAACTATGCCTGCACCTGTTTCAAGAGAGAACTTAAGGACATCTGACTTTGGAAGATCATCTACTCCATCAAGATAATCAAGGGTCAGGGCAACTTTTTGATCGCACAGCTCTCCTTTAAGGTTTCTGAATCTCTCCATGATGTTCTTCATTTTCTCCTGCCCTTTGGGGCCTTCAAACTCAAAGCTATAGAGTGTATTCAGATAGTAACCGTATCTTTCATAGAGCTCATTAAGTACACGGACCAAGCTTTTACCCATCTTTCTATAATATGCAAACATCTCGCAAATAAGGAGAGACGCGTTAACTCCGTCCTTGTCCCTTGCATGAGTGCCCGAAAGATATCCGCAGCTCTCCTCAAATCCAAAGACATAATCATCTTTTCTGCCCTGTGATTCTAAAAGGCCTATCTGCTCTCCGATGAACTTGAATCCCGTGAGGACATTGACGGTCTTTACGCCGTAGTGATCAGCAATCTTTTCACCGAGATCACTGGTGACAATGGTCTTGACCATAACAGGGTTCTTTGGCATAGTTCCCATGCTGATCCTGCGTTCACATACGTAGTTTAGCAAAAGACATCCCACCTGATTTCCGGTGAGCAAGACAAAATCTTCTTTATCTCTTACCGCAACTCCAACTCTGTCGCAGTCGGGATCAGTCGCCAGAAGAAGGTCTGCACCTATTTCCTCCGCATAGTTCATTCCTAACCTCATCGCTTCGGGAATCTCAGGATTGGGATAAGGGCATGTCGGGAAATTACCATTGGGATTCTCCTGCTCTTTTACAATATGGACATCCACAAATCCGGCTCTTTTAAGGACATCTGTAACAGGCTTTCTTCCGGTTCCGTTTAGAGGAGTATAGACTATCTTCGCACTTTTATCGCCATCTTCTTCGCCGATCAACGAGAGTCCTAACACCTCATTGATAAAAGATTCATAGACTTCATCAGGCACAAAAGAAATCCTTTCATCACTCTCACTGACCATTCTCACATCAAGTGCATCTGCTTTATCGATATACCCCTGGATTTTTGCTGCAGCCTCGGTGGTTATCTGGCATCCATCCTGACCGTATACTTTGTAACCGTTGTATTTGGCAGGGTTGTGGGAGGCTGTGATCATGACTCCGGCTTTGCACCCAAGTTTTCTCACTGCAAAAGACAAACAGGGAGTTGGCATAAGCTCTTTATATATGTACACATCGATCCCGCATCCGGCAAAGACTTTTGCAGCTGTATTTGCAAAGAGTTCCGACTTTATCCTTGAGTCAAAAGAGATAGCGATGCTCTTTTTCTCATCACCAAATTCGTCATTTAAATAATCCGCTATTCCCTTGCTGGCCTTTATGACAGTATGGACATTCATACGGTTTGTACCGGCGCCTATAACGCCCCTTAAGCCTCCCGTCCCAAAGGAAAGATCCTTATAAAAGGCATCCTCCATTTCTGCTTCATTCTCTTCCATAACATAAAGTTCAGCTACAAGATCATCATCAAGAAGACTTGCCTCTTTCCATTTTCCAAACTCATCTCTGTAATCTCTTTTCATCCTATTCTCCTCTGCTGCTTCTGTCCCGGTGTTGATGCTATGATCTTCATGCTGCCTATAAAGCCCGCCTTCTCATATCCCTTTGGTATGATAAAACTATCTCCCTTTGAGATGGCGCATCCATCCACTTCTCCGTATCCTTCCACAACACTTACCAGCATGAATTCAGACACACCTAAAATCTGTGCCCGTCCTTCAACCTTCATCTCATAGACGTGGTAATACTCACATCCGTAAATACTGTGAAGGGTGTTTGCTCTTCTGTCCCTTTTGCATGCAGGAACCAGGCATTCTTCTATGGGTCTTGCCGGAGTCATGATCACATCCTTACTCTGCTCAAGGTGAAGTTCTCTCTTTTTTCCGCCTTCAAGTCTGTCGTAATCATAGACGCGATAGGTGATGTCACTGTTTTCCTGAGTCTCCAGAATAAGGCAGCCCTTCGTAAGCGCATGCACCGTTCCGGGATCTATCTGCAAAAAATCCCCTTTCTTTACGGGAACTCTATTTATAAGCTGTCCCCATCTGCCCTGATCTATAAGCTCATCCAGTTCACTTTTGTCTCTGGCGCTGTGCCCGATGACAAGACTTGCTTCCGGCGGACAATCAAGGACATACCAGCACTCAGTCTTTCCAAGAGCCCCGTTTTCATGTTCTGCAGCGTACCTGTCATCGGGATGAACCTGTATGCTAAGATCGTCTCTGGCATCAATGATCTTAACCAGAAGCGGGAACACATCACTTTCTTCATCTCCAAAGAGCTCTCTGTGCTTCTCCCACAGTTCAGACAAATGCATGCCCTTATACTTTCCATTTTTCACCGTTACATCACCGCTTGGATGAGCCGATATTCCCCACAGCTCTCCTATATCATTTCCTTCTTCATTGCATCCAAACTCGTCCTTCAGCCTTGTTCCGCCCCAGATGGTGTGCTTGCAGACAGGCTCCAAAAATAGTATCTCAAGATTGTTTTCTTTCATTCTCTCCTCCAATTTTGGGCAACAAAAAAACAGCGATTGCAAAACCGCAAATTCAATCGCTGTTTACTTGGTCAATCCGTCCTGTTTCCGCATGCGTCAAATCCGCGAACATAGTCCGTCAGATTTTTTAGATTTACCTTAGCTATCCCGATCTTCTGATCAGCTGCTCCATAGCCCATGATCAGTTCATCACCTGCCACCACCGCTCCGGTTGTAAAGATACAGGGGCATGGGAATTTATCGGGAAGTTCCCATTTCTGTCTTGCATAAATCAGTCTTTCAGACATACGGTGTTTTATTTCGGGAAAGTCACCGTCTCTTTCCTTAAGTATCATGAATGACTGTGTGTAGCCGTAAGTCGGAAGCTCTTTTCCGTGATAAGATACGAGCCACTCTCCATCTCCTAAATCCAGTGGAGGAAAGCTTGCTCCGACTCTCTCCTCTTCCCAGTCAAACTCACTTTTTGCCAGCAGCTTGTGGGTAGCATCCGCCGTGACAAAGTCTTCAAACTCATCCGCTGCTGCCAGGAAGATAGCAGGAGTTTCTACACCTTCACCTGTCGGAAACTCATAGCTTCTCTCAGGCCTGTGGAGCATAACAAGTTTCTTTGTTCCACCGATATTCATTCTCTTTGGGAAAAAGAAAACGTCCCTGTTATCACTAAGATTCCCGTCCGTAAGCGGTCCTACATAAGAGAATGCTTCTTCGTATTTTCCTTTTTTCAGCTTATTAAGATTGACTTTATAAAGAACCGTGACAGTATCATTTCTCCTGGCAAGAACTCCCACCGGAGAGTCCGGATTCATAACCCAGTCAGGCAGGTTGTCTTTTCTCTTATCCCCTTCCCAGTAAGGTCCCGGAGGAAAGAGTCTGCAGGCAACGGTCAGATAGAGCTGCGCTCCTATGTAAAAGAGCCTTGGATCTTCTATGCACCCGTTGGCATAGTTAATGACTTTCTCTCCCTTATCATTTATCACGTACATATCCTGCTCATCATAGGCAAGCTTCGGGGCAAGAGCAGGTCTTTCAAAGTCAGCTGTAAAGCTCTCTCCCATATCGGTACTCTTTGCATATCCAAGGAATATCGGATATGGATCTGACTTTCCTTTAAGATTAGCCTCCGGCCAGGGGCCTGTTGCCCGAAAGAGCATGTGAATGGTCTTTCCGTCTTCATCAAGAACCAGCGCAGGATTCAGCACCATCGTATCCGCCCAGGCACAACCCTCTTTTGGCTCCAGCACAGGCTCTTTTGAATAAGTGATGATTGGTTTTTCTCTCATCGCTCAAATCACCGCCTTCCAATCTCACGGTCCGTCTCGGAAGTTTTACTGTGCTCCTTAATATAGTCGATGATCTCATCGGTATATCCAAATGCCAGTCCAACATAGCTGTCGGCAGCTCCGTAATAGATGGCGATCTGTCCGGTTTCCCTGTTCTGTACCGTTGCACATGGGAAGCAGACATTGGGCACAAAGCCTCTCTCCTCATACCACTCCTGCGGAGTCAAAAGAAATGTCTCACACCTGTACTTAACAACAGAAGGGTTGTCTATATCCAGGATTGCACCTCCTATGGAATACACATATCCGTTGCAGGTTCCGGTAACACCGTGGTAGAACAAAAGCCAGCCTTCGCTTGTCTCAATCGGAGTTGCTCCTCCGCCTATCTTAAGCGATTCCCACCAGTTCTCGTTGGGGCCCATGACATGTCTGTGCTTACCCCAGTAAGTCATATCGGGGCTCTCGCTTATAAAGATATCTCCGAAAGGAGTGTGGCCTGAGTCTGACGGCCTTGAGAGCAGCATATAATTTCCGTTTATTTTTCTTGGGAAAAGAACTGCATTCCTGTTAAAGGGAATAAAAGGATTCTCAATTCTCACAAACTTCTTAAAGTCTCTTGTCTTTGCTATTCCTATGGATGCTCCGTAAAAATCCTGGCACCAGATGATATAGTAATCATCCTCAACCTTTACAAGACGCGGATCATAAGCGTACTGAGGCATAAAGGGATTTCCATCTTCATCCGTAAAAGGAATCTTCTCACTATCAATATCCCACTTAATTCCATCTGCGCTTCTGCCCATGTAGATCGTAGGAATACCGTTTGTCTGCTCTCCTCTGAAAACTCCTATGAATCCGTCCTCATAGGGCATTACTGCGCTGTTAAATATTCTTGCAACTCCCTCCACAGGATTTCTGTCAATTATGGGATTGGCATTGTATCTCCAGATAGGAGCTCCCTTAAGTCCCTCAGGCTTATCCTGCCAGGGCATGCGCTCTGTTCCGGGTCCGAAAATCTCGTACTTCATTAGTTTTCTCTCCTTTTTGGTCCTAAGGGGGTACCGCTTGCGGTGGATTCCTTAGGACGGTCTACTGTCTTCACGATTGGTTTATACTACCCAATAGTTCAAGGTTTCTGTTTATCAAATCGTCTCTTTGTCTTACACACAGGACCGACCTGCCGGGATCCTGCGGGGTTTTGAAACAGTAGTCAAGTAGCTTGTCCACTGTGGTTGTTGCAACATGCATTCTTGTATCTGATGATGCATAATAAATAAACACCTCTTCTTTCTCATTAACTATCGCTCCGTTTGTAAACACAACATTGGAGACATCTCCTACTCTCTCATCACCTCTGGGTCCAATTAAAAGACCTGACGGCTCAGCGATAACTTTGGACGGGTCCTTAAGATCTGTCACAAAGCAGTAGAGAACGTATCTGAGCCCTGCTGCCGTATTTCTTACTCCGTGAGCTATATGTATCCATCCTCTTGCTGTCTTTATAGGCACAGCACCGGCTCCATTCTTAGCCTCGGTGATGGTGTGATACTTACGAAGGCTCGTCATCTTCTCCTCGTCAATCACTGCCTGAGTGATATCGCTGCAAAGCCCAAATCCGATTCCGCTTCCGCTTCCTGTCTCAATAAAATCATCCATCGGTCTTGTATAGAAGGCATACTTGCCATCTACAAATTCAGGATGAAGAACAACGTTTCTCTGCTGGGGGCTTCTCAAGGTGACAAGATTCGGAAGTCTCTCCCAGTTCTTTAGATCCTTTGTTCTCACAATTCCTGCCGAAGCCACTGCTGCAGAGAGGTCACTTACAGATGTATCCTTACTCTCCGAGCAGAAAACTCCGTAGATATATCCGTCTTCATGCTGGGTAAGTCTCATGTCATAAACATTTGTCTCTTCCTTGCAGGTATCCTCCAACAGAACCGGATGATCCCAAAATCTAAAACCGTCTATTCCATTCTCACTCTCTGCAACTCCAAAGAATGACTTCCTGTCATTTCCCTCAATTCGTGCAACAAGGTAATACTTCCCGTTCAGATAGATAGCTCCTGAATTCATGACTGCATTTACGCCAAGTCTCTCCATGAAGTAGGGATTTTCGTCTTTATCAAGATCGTATCTCCAGGTAAGCGGAATATGTTCTCTTGTGAGAACAGGATATTTATATCTGTTATACAGACCGTTATAAAAATCAGACGGCTCATTCTTCCTTGTGATAAGCCTCTCCTGCTTTTCAAGCTCCTCGTAATACTTTTCGTGAATCATCTGCTGCTCCTTTTTTAAGTCTGTTTATCATTTCAAAGCACATTCTGCCGTTGTGGTAGGGACACTTCCAGGGCTCTACTATAGGTCTTTTGCCCGGATTTCCATTTTCATCAACCTGCCAGAACCACTCCGAGCCCTCTCTCTTGTCGATGATATGGCTCTTTGTGTACTGCCATATGCTCTTTGCAGCCTGCAAATACTCAGGCTTTCCGCTTCTTAGGTAGCCATTTACAAACCCTACCATGGCCTCCGACTGCACCCACCAGATTCTGGTATCATCCCTTACTCCGGCTTCGCATTCATTTACAAAAGATCCATCAACCATGGCTTTTTTATAGGTGTTCTCCAACATATCAAGGGTCATACTCCGAATCTCCTCTGCATCTTTTGCTCTTAGGTACTCACCGCCAAGAGTATCGAGCGCAAGGTCGATAAGCCAGGAGCTTTCAATATCATGGCCGAAGCTGTGAAGGTCTATCAGAGAGTTGTAGTTTATGTCAAAGAAGACCTCCTGCCTGTGTTTCTTTTTGTTGTAGATTCTGTCCTTAAAGATAAGGAGCAAGTCTGAGAGTTTCTTTCCTATACACTTTTTGATGGCAGGATCATCTGTCACATCATATAAGAGCGTGTAGGCTTCAAGCACGTGAAGCGCTGTATTCATGGTTCTTTCAGCCATAACTCCGTTCTCGGAGAGCTTGTCGTTGGGAAGAAGGTTAAAGTCTTCATCAAAAGCCTCAAGATAACCGTCATTGTCCCTGCACATCTCCTCTATCAGGAAAAAGAGCTTGTGCGCCAGATTAAGCGCCTCCGGTTCAGCTGTTGCTCTGTAGTATTCCGATAAAGCATATATGGCAAATGCCTGATTGTACGTATGTCTTGTGCTATCGAGAACCTTGCCGTCGTAGGTAACAGACCAGCAGATTCCTTTTGTTCCATCACCTGCAAGTTTGTCTTTTAAAAACCTGTAGGCGTGGTCTGCTTCTTCAAGAAGCGATATGTCTTTTAACTCGTTAAATGCCCTTGAAAAGAACCAGAGAATGCGGCTGTTTAGTATGGCGCCTTTCTCGGCTTTTTTATCCAACTTAAGATCAAAATCCATAAGGCCGTAGTAGCCGCCGTATTCATCATCTCTAAGCCCTTTCCAGAAGGGTATGATATGTTCCGTTAACTCTTTTTGTATTTCCTGTAACATTTCAAAACCTCAAAAACTCTTTTATCCCTTAACTGCACCCTGCGTTATTCCGCTGTAAATCTGCTTCTGGCAAAGGATAAATACCAAAAACGCCGGGAAGATCGAAATAAGGACACCTGCGCAGATCAGGTTGTACTGGCTTCCCATGGGACCAACAAAGGTATAAAGGGAAGTGGACATGGTTCGTATCTCCTTGTCCATAAGATAAAGATTGGCGCAGTAGTACTCGTTGTAGACCGATACTCCTTTTAATATGCACGCTGTAACAACCGCCGGCTTAAGAAGCGGAAGGATTATTTTCCAGTAAACCGTCCAGTAGGAAGCACCGTCTATGATTGCTGACTCATCCACTGAATTTGATATATTCTCCATAAACTGAATGAAGATATATATGGAGATGACATCAGTTCCGCACATCATGATGATATAGCCGTAGAGGTGATTTACAAATCCCAGGGTACTCATGATCTTGTACACTGTAACCTGCATGGCAATTGACGGAAGGAGTGATGCAAACAAAAACAGATTTCTTATGAGGGTATTTCCTAAAAACTCAAAGCGGTTCAGTACATAAGCAAGCTGTGTTCCGACTACAACAGAGACCACGAGAACAACCACCATTACTATGAGAGAGTTCATAAATGCCCTGCCCATGTTTGCTGTCTGAAAGGCCTTGACGAAGTTATTGAAGTATAACCAGTTTGAGGGGGGTGTAATTACATTTGTTGTCTGATACTCCTCCGATGTCTTGAATGCCGTAAATATGCAGGATACTACAGGTACCACAGCTGCAAACGCAAAGAATACAAGGATCAGATATTTAATTATGTTTATTAATAACTTTCTTATCTTCATGCGTCTGCCTCTCTGAAAACATATTTAAAGAACAGTTTCTGCAATATGGTGACTATGAATATGATCACCAGAAGTACCACAGCCATGGCACTTGCAAGTCCTACTTTCTGCGTGACATGTGCAATCTCGTTCATGATAACGAAGTAGGTTCCTGTTCCGTTAGCACCTCCCGTTATTACAAACGGAGGTTCAAAAGCACTTAAGGATCCGGTTATTGACAGGATCACGTTTAAGGTGACAATGGTCTTGATACTCGGAAGAATTATGTGAAAGAACTGCTGGAAGCGATTTGCTCCGTCCAGGGAAGCTGCCTCATATAGCTCAGCATCCACCGACATGATCGCTCCGATAAAAAGGACCATGTTCTGTCCGAAGTAGCGCCATACAGATGTCGCCACCAGGGACCAGTTATTTACACTCTGATCTTTTAGCCAGTAGGGAAGAATGTCCTTGTTCACTCCAATGATCCCCAATATTGAATCAAGGACGAATCCTCTTGTGTAAAAGAACTTGAAGATAAAACCGATAGCAATTCCGCTTATGAGATAAGGAAAGAACATCATTCCTTTAAAGATGTTTCCGCCCTTTACCCCAAAGCTTAAGATCGTTGCCAGAAACAGTGCCAGTGCCAGCTGAAACAGTGCACCGGCGCAGTAATAGAAACTGAGCTTTAATGCCTTGAAACAATCGTCTCTGGTAAACACATCAATATAGTTTTTCCATCCCACAAAGACTCTTTTGTCCGGTGGTGTAAGATATTTCATTTTGTAAAAGCTAAACTGTACCATCTGCGCAAAGGGCAGGTAGGTAAAGATAGCAAGAAGAAGTAATGGGACAGTGATAAAGCTGATTATTATTACAGTCTGTTGTCCCTTTCTACTTTTAAGCCATTTCATTGCCCCATCCTCCTTGGTTTTAACAGTTACTCATTTACTGATACGCCGAGAACTTCCTGAGCCTGTGTCCACTTCTCGTTCCACTCGTTCATGATGTCATCGAATTCCATATCGCCCATTGACGCATGCTCGATGATGAGCTGGATTCTTCTGTCACCGCCTGCTCTGTAGTTGAGCTCTGACTCGGAGTTGAGTTCATTGAGAAGATCCTCTTCTCCCTCTGCTGCAGGTGCTTCCTGAAGGAATTCAACATTGTCAAATGAAAGCTTTGTCTCAGTGCTTCCTGCCTTGATTGGAAGACCATCTTCGTTGTATACGAAGCCTGACTGCTCAGTCATCCACTTTACAAAGATGATTCCTGCCTGCTTTTCATCATCGGGAGCATTCTTATTGATACCATAGCAGTAGTCAGGACCTGCAAGAGCGTACTGCTTGCCATTTACTGTTACAGGGAATGGCATGTATCCGATATCTGCTGCGTTCTCTCCGGCAGCTTCCATCTGAGGATAAGCCCATGATCCAAGGACCATGCATCCGATCTCACCTCTGTTGATCATACCCTTGCAGCCTTCCCAGTCGGTTGTTGAGTAATCATCCTCTGTAAGTCCCTGCGCAACTGCATCATAGAGAATCTTGTATACAGCGTAAGGGTGGGTTGAATCGCCATAATCTCTGAAAGGATCCTTCTCATGAAGAAGTGTTCCGTTGGTGTAGTTAACATCACCTGTTGCACTGATTCCTGTGTAATCATCCCAGCTTCCCATTGTCCATCCTGCTGCGTAGTTGGTGTAGAGAGGGATGATTGAAGCATCGTGCTCCTTGATCTTCTTAAGAGCAGCCAGAAAATCCTCAGGAGTCTTGGGAAGTTCTGTTACGCCTGCCTCCTCAAACACTCTCTTGTTGTACACGATACCCTGCGCTGTTGCTGTTGAAGGTACTCCGTAAACCTCACCCTGGTACTCCCAGTGATCTGCGTAGTTGATCTGTCCGTTCATAACATCAAGAGTTCCGAATGACTCAAAGTATGAAGAAAGGTCAGCCTTGTCAATTGCAGGGATGAGGATTACTGTCTCATAATCTCCTGACTGAAGGTGTGTCTTGGCATCCTCTGCGTAGTTTGTATCTGTGATCACGTTTACTGTGATATCAGGATAAACTTCATTGAAGGCCTCAATGTATTCCTTCCATGTAACTCCGCCATAATCCTCTGAATCAAGGTCTGTTCTGTTGCTGAAGAAAGAGATCTCTGTATTAAGATCAGTAAAGTCTTCACCAAGAACAAGATCAGCATAAGACTTAATGCCCTCTGCTTCAGATACAGGAGCATCTGCTGTAGCTACCTGCTCGTCTTCTGCCTGTGCTACTGCACCTGTATCTGTGCCTGTCTCCTGACCGCTTTCAGATACGGTTGTCTCCCCGCAGGCAACCGCACCTGCTGCCATGATTGTAATAAGTGTAACCGCTAAAGCTCTTTTCAATTTCATATTCATCCTCCTTTAAACGAGCTCTGTTTCATTTACTGATTGAAGAATACATTATTTACTTTTTTTAATCATCTATTATTCTTGCGTTTTATAGCTCATTCTTGCGTTAATGGATTTATCTTTTAATTTTTTAGCTTTTTACTCATCTATTTAGCTTATTTTACCTAATTAACTTAAACGTTTTAGTTAATTTTAGGTTGATATTTCCTATTTTACTTACTATAATGGTCCCATAAACAGGAGTAATATCATGACACCGGCAAAATACACCACGATTGATGAACTGAATAATATCTTCCGTTTCCACAGACTCTTCGGTAGTGGCACGTCTTTTACCGATGTCCTTGACACCAAGAGATTCATGGCCTGTGGCTGCGAGTCATTGGATCCTCTTATCCTCAGAGCAGTATTTGGCGGAGCCATTACCTACGGTATCCCAACCACCTTTGAATGTATCGATAATCCATTCTATTTATTATTATATATCGAAAAAGGGGATGCCTTGATAAAGACAAAAGACAGCATAACGATGCCGGAGAGAAGCATGATACTTCTTAGGCCTTACGAGAATTTCCGCTTCGACACCAAGAGTACTCCCTGCTATTTCCATTTGTTTTTGTTATCAGGGGAATCCTTAAGATTATATACAGAGCATTCATCCAAGGTTATAGAATTTAAAGAAAAGCATATTGGAACGCAGCTCTCCTACCTGCAAAGGCTGCTGCTAAGGCAGGGAGCGGACTCAGAGCTTCTAAGAGCCAGAATCCTGACCGATATCCTCACGGAAGGGTATCTTGCAGGTTCAAAGGCCCTTGCCCCCTCAGCTACTCCCGGTATTCCCGGCTATATCCAGGAGATGAAGTCAATACTTGATCAGGAATATAACACCTTTATTACTTTAGATAACCTTGAGCAGAGGCTCCTAATAAGTAAATACAGGCTCTGTCGTGAGTTTAAAAACTACTACGGCCACTCACCACTTCAATATCTCAACAATGTCAGGATCCAGCAGGCCAAGACACTTCTTGAGCAGACAGATATAACGGTAAATGCTGTCGGGTACGACGTTGGCATCGCCAACACCAGTCATTTTATCAAACTCTTTAAGAGAGAAACCTCGCAGACACCTGCAGAATACAGAAAAAACAAAAGCTCTTAGCATCAGCTAAGAGCTTTTACACTGTCTTTTTCTATAAGATGTCCCGTTATAATGTGCGTTCCCATTTTCACTTCCTCTCCCTTTAAAAGAGATGTCAGATAGGAAACTGCCTTCTGCACCATAACAGGCATATCTACTTCATAAGTGGTTATCTCCACGTCGCAGACTCCCGGGAAGATAAAGTTATCATATCCTACAACCGAGAAATCATCGGGGACCTTGTACCCCTCTTTCTCCAGCCTTTTAATAAGTACTCCTGCTGTAAGATCGCAGTTACATACAAAAGCTGTCGGAAGTTCCAGCGGAAGCGGGAGCTTATCCGGTTCAAAGATGATTCCCGTATTCTTATCTCTGTCCTCAATCTGCCAGTCAGGTCTTACCTGAATTCCATGCTCCATCATGGACTTTACATATCCCAGATATCTGTCGGTGATGGATGTTGTCTGCAAAAGAGATCCGACAAAGGCTATATCTCTGTGCCCTTTGTCAAACAGATAATTGGTCATATAGTAGGAGCCATAGAAGCTGTCTGATATAACAGACACTTCATCTCTGGATTCGTCGCAGAAATCCAGATACACCAAAGGAATATCTCCTGCTACGCTCTTTATGAACTCGCAGTACTGCCTTGAAAACTCACCCTGCATCACAAGAGCATCTATCTTGTTTTCCTTAAGAAGATTCGGAGCCGTCAGCTCTTTTTCCATGTCATGGGTTATAAGCTCTAAGATAGTGAAATCTCCCTGAGCACCAAGCCGGCTTGTGAGCATCTGATACATCTGCAGATAGAATGAATTGTATTTACTAAAGTACTTGTCGTGAATGATGATACCTATGTTATGGCCCTTTGTTTCACTGCGGATAGCAGCGGAGGGCTGAACGTATCCCATCTCATCCGCAAGCCTTAAGATCTGCTGACGGGTACTCTCACTGACACCCTTCTGTCCTGTGAGGGCTTTGGATACTGTGACAACACTCACTCCAACTTTTTTGGCTATATCTGCCATCTTAACTGTCTTTGCCATGTAAGTAGTCCTTTGGTGGTTTATTTTAGCGCTTCGTGTATGTAGTCCATAGCCTCAAGATAGCCGTTAAGGCCATGTCCGTAAATCTGTTTATCGCAGGCAGGAGCTGTTACGGAAACCTTACGAAACTCCTCCCTGGACTGGATATCCGAGATGTGGATCTCAACCTTGATGATATCTTCAAGGCTCTTAAGTGCATCATGGATAGCATAACTGTAATGGGTATATGCTCCGGGATTTATGACAATCCCTACTGTGCCATCGCTGTAAGCCTCCTGAAGCCTGTCGATAATGGCTCCCTCATGGTTTGACTGATAGCACTCCACCTCATCTCCGTCGGCTGCTGCCTTGTCTTTTATCATGTTGCACAGGTAATTGTAGTCCTGATTACCGTAGACTGCCTTTTCCCTGATCCCCAGGAAATTGAGGTTTGGTCCGTTGATCACAAGTATCTTCATATCCAGCTCACCTTTAAGTTTTTGTATAGAGCAACTGTCCCCGGAAGCTGGCCAAGGCCCATGTTGCCTCCTGTCAGGATGTCACCGAGAGTAATTCCGTCGTCGTGATAATGTAAGAGTTCAAGATTGTCTATTCCGTAGAACACGTCTTTTCCGCGCTTTACTGTAGAGAGATGATACCACTCATCCTCTCCGGCGCCTGCCATGGGGTCTGCACCTCTATAAACCAGGTTTTCGTATCCGTTCTTGTACAGTGCACAGGTGTGAAAAGACCTCTCCCTCTCCGACTCTCTGTTGTAGTAAGAGAGCAAAAACTCCGAGATCCTGTCCCCTGCATTCTTGGCAGCAAAGTGAAGCTGTGCTCTTCCGGCATCCGAAAGAGGCTTGAACTCAAAATCTATTCTCACGTCCGCAGGAAGGGGCTTGGTATACCAAAGTACTGCTTCTCCCAAAGAGCTGATGCACATTGCGTCTTTGGAAAAAGAAATATCGGCGTCCCCTTCAAGTACTAAATCCTTTATATCCGATTCACTACTTAGAGCATTCTCATAAATAACTCTAGGCATAAAGATTTGTATCTCCAATCAGATTTTTATAAGTCTATTAAATCATATCTTACTTATATCAACCAGTTCAAGACCTTCTTCACCCACTGCGCACTCAAGGCTTGTAACCAGGGCTCTTGCAGTATCAAGGGCAGTGATAACATTAACACCTGTCTCAATGGCTGTTCTTCTGATCATGAAGCCGTCTCTTGTCTTGTCTCTTCCCTGGGTAGGAGTGTCGATTACAAGGTCGATCTTGTGTCCCAGGATAAGGTCGATGACTGTAGGAGATTCCTGGCTGATACGATTTATCTTTCTCGCCTTGACGCCGTTTTCGTTGAGGGTCTGGGCTGTGGATCTCGTTGCATAAATGATGTAACCCAGCTTCTCATAGCGCCTTGCGATCTCAATGACTTCACCCTTGTCAGCATCCTTGACGGTGATGATCATCTGTTTGTGCTTAGGAAGGTTTACTCCGGCTCCAAGGAATGCCTTATAGAGAGCCTCGTTGAAGCTCTTACTAATTCCAAGGCACTCACCGGTACTCTTCATCTCAGGTCCAAGGCTGATCTCAGCTCCTCTGATCTTTTCAAAGGAGAATACAGGCATCTTGATGGCGATGTGGTCTGCTTCCTTCTGAAGTCCCGGCTCATAGCCAAGGTCTTTTAGTTTCTTACCAAGCATGACCTGAGTTGCAAGATCAACGATCGGAATACCAGTGACCTTACTGATGTAAGGAACGGTACGTGATGATCTCGGGTTAGCCTCGATGATATATACCTCATCTCCTACTGCGATGAACTGAATGTTGATAAGGCCTATTACATGAAGTGCCTTTGCAAGTCTTCTTGTGTATTCCGCAATAGTGTCTTTTACCTTCTGTGAAAGAGACTGTGCAGGATATACAGAGATTGAGTCGCCGGAGTGGATTCCGCTTCGCTCGATATGCTCCATGATACCCGGAATTACAATGTCTTCGCCGTCGCATACGGCATCAACTTCTGTCTCAACACCCTGAAGGTACTTATCTACAAGTATAGGATGGTCCTGAGCATATCTGTTGATGATGCCCATGAACTCCTCGATCTCCTGATCTGAAAGAGCAATCTGCATACCCTGTCCACCAAGGACGTAGGAAGGACGCACCAGTACAGGATAGCCCAGACGGTTTGCAACCTCTTTGGCCTCTTCTGCTGTGTAAACGGTAGCTCCTTCAGCACGCTTTATCTGGGTCTCCTCAAGGATGCGGTCAAAGATCTCTCTGTCTTCAGCTGCATCAACATCTGCTGCATCGGTTCCGTAGATCTTAACACCCATCTTCATGAGGTCCTGAGTGAGCTTTATCGCAGTCTGACCACCAAACTGAACTACTGCTCCGTCGGGCTTTTCAAGTCTTACGATATTCTCAACATCCTCAGGTGTAAGGGGTTCAAAGTAGAGCTTGTCTGCTATATCAAAGTCTGTACTTACTGTCTCAGGGTTGTTGTTGATGATTATGGTCTCATAACCTGCCTTCTTAAACGCCCAGGTTGCATGTACTGAGCAATAGTCGAACTCGATACCCTGACCGATCCTGATAGGGCCTGAACCCAGAACCAGAATTTTCTTTTTGTCAGAGGTCTTTAAAAGAGCTTCATCCTCTGAATCAGGGCCGTTGTAAACCGAGTAGTAGTAAGGCGTCTGAGCAGCAAACTCTGCTGCACAGGTATCAACAAGCTTGTAGGAAGCCATAATGTTATAGAAGTCCCTCAGCTCTTTTAACACGGAAACATCAAATCTTGTGAAGCGGGAAATTACGCTGTCAGGATACTCAAGGCGCTTTGCCTCAAGGAGAAGGTCATAGCTTATTGCCTTCTTGGCATCTTCGAGAGTGCCGGTCTTTCCTGCTGTATTTCTCTCACCTGCACGAAGGAGCCTGAGTTCCATCTTAACAAGGGTGTGGAGCTTATCAATAAACCAGAGGTCGATCATGGTTATCTCATGTATCACCTCATGGCTGAATCCGCGGCGAAGAGCCTCTGCGATAACCCATATTCTCTGATCGTCAACTACAGTAAGGCGCTTCTTAAGATCATCATCATCAAGATCTGAGAAGTCATAGCTTGTAAGGCAGTCAACATGCTGCTCAAGAGAGCGGATTGCCTTCATCATTGCACCCTCAAAGTTGGTGCATATACTCATTACTTCGCCGGTGGCCTTCATTTGTGTTGTAAGGGTTCTCTTGGCGGTAATGAATTTATCAAAAGGAAGACGCGGGAACTTAACTACGCAGTAGTCAAGGGCAGGCTCAAAGCTTGCATAGGTCTTTCCTGTGATTGCGTTCTTGATCTCGTCCAGGGTATATCCAAGGGCGATCTTGGCTGCAACCTTGGCGATAGGATAACCTGTTGCCTTACTTGCAAGGGCCGATGAACGGCTTACACGAGGGTTAACCTCGATTACGCAGTACTCAAAGCTTGTGGGATGAAGGGCGAACTGTACGTTACAGCCTCCTGTTATTCCCAGCTCATTGATGATATTAAGAGCAGAGCTTCTGAGCATCTGATATTCCTTGTCGGTAAGGGTCTGTGAAGGTGCCACAACAATTGAATCACCGGTATGGACGCCGACAGGGTCGATGTTTTCCATGTTGCAGACGGTGATGCAGTTTCCTGCTCCGTCACGCATTACCTCATACTCGATCTCCTTCCAGCCTGCGATACAGCGCTCAACAAGAACTTCATTGGCTCTTGAAAGCCTTAATCCGTTCTTAAGAATCTCTTCACACTCTGCCTGGTTGTGGGCAATACCACCGCCTGATCCGCCAAGTGTGAAGGCGGGACGAAGAACTACCGGGTATCCAATCTCTCTAGCAAAAGCAACACCGTCCTCAACGTTGTGAACAACGGTAGAAGCTGCGCAGGGCTCTCCGATCTTCTCCATGGTATCCTTAAATTCCTGTCTGTCCTCAGCCTTTCTGATGGTCTCGGCTGTGGTTCCAAGGAGCTTTACATTATGACTCTTTAAGAAACCTGACTCGTCCAGCTCCATACCAAGGTTAAGTCCTGCTTGGCCTCCGAGAGTAGGCAGGATTGAATCCGGCTTTTCTTTTTCAATGATCTGTTCAAGAACCTTGACGGTGAGAGGCTCAATGTAAACCTCATCCGCAATGTCCTTATCTGTCATGATGGTAGCGGGGTTTGAATTTACAAGGACAACCTCAACTCCCTCTTCCTTTAAGGATCTGCAGGCCTGTGTTCCGGCGTAGTCAAACTCCGCAGCCTGTCCTATTACAATGGGTCCCGAACCGATTACAAGGACCTTCTTAACGTCTTTATTCTTTGGCATAACTAAAATATCCTTCCTACTAAAGCTTAAGCGCGCATCATTCCGATGAATCTGTCGAACAAATAACCGGTATCCTGAGGTCCGGGGCATGCTTCCGGATGGAACTGAACCGTGAAGATGTTCTTGCCCACATATTTAAGACCCTCATTGGTGCCGTCGTTGACATTCATAAAGGCTGGCTCTGCCACTGTTTTATCCAGTTTGTCCGTATCCACTACGTAGCCGTGGTTCTGTGATGAGATATAAACACGGCCTGTTGAGAGGTCTTTTACCGGATGGTTGCCGCCTCTGTGGCCATAGTGCAGCTTGTAGGTATCGCTTCCTGTTGCCAGCGCCATGAGCTGATGTCCAAGGCAGATGGCAAAGATCGGAACATCTGAATTGTAAAGCTTTTTGATCTCTTCAATGACTCCGGTGCACTCCTTGGGATCTCCGGGGCCGTTTGAAAGCATGATTCCATCGGGCTTATCAGCGAGGATCTCCTCTGCTGTGGTGTTGTAAGGATAGATTGTAACCTCGCACCCTCTTGCAAGAAGCGCATCTGAAATATTCCTCTTGGCGCCAACATCAAGAAGGGCAACCTTAAGTCCCTTGCCGTTCTCTTCCTTGGCAATCTTCGGGATCTTCTCGCCTCTTGGATTAGGTGCTGTGAGTCTTACCTTTTCCTTGCAGGAAACCTTGGATACCACGTCTCCTGTTGTATATGCATGGAGCTTGTCCTTGATGCTGTCGTAGGTCACATTCTCATTGGTTGTGATGTACCCGTTCATGGTACCCTTTTCCCTGAGGATCCTTACCAGCTTTCTGGTATCAATCCCCTCAATACCGGGAGTCTCATACTTCTCCAAAAACTCCTGCAGGCTCATATCACATCTGAAGTTGGAAGGAACCCTGGCCATTTCCCTTACAATAACTGCATCCGGCCAAATCTTCTCGGACTCCATGTCCTCCAGACATACACCATAATTACCGATCAGCGGATAAGTCATGCAAACCGCCTGTCCGGCATATGACGGGTCAGTAAACACTTCCGTATAACCGGTCATCGAAGTATTAAACACAATCTCACTGACAACATCCTTATCAGCTCCAATATGTTTTCCCTCGAAGACTGTCCCATCCTCTAAGATCAAAAAAGCTTTCATTAAAACCTCCAAAAATAAACAAACTAACTCATTACAAGCACAAATGAAGCCATCTATATACTTCATTCTGAGCAAACATCTGACTTATGAATCAGACACTTAATACTTCCAATACGTAAGCAGATGCCGGGCCCACATAATTTATATGTGAGGCGATTTCATGCCACGGAGCTGAGACCAATCAATCGTAAGTGCCTATGCACGCAGCGATTGATGCCCTGGGCTCAGTGCAGTGCCCGGCATGCCGAGACTCACATATAAATTATGTGGGCCCGGCCGTTGCGTATTATTTGAAATACCTTACGCCTGATTCGAATATCTTCAGATCCTGCTCGCCGAAGATGTTAATGGCTACTCCATCGCCGCGGCGTTCGGAATGAGCCATCTTGCCGAGGCAGCGGCCGTCGGGTGAAAGGATACCTTCAACAGCCATATAAGATCCGTTGATGTTCCACTCGTCGTCCATTGTTACGTTGCCGTCGAGGTCGCAGTACTGTGTTGCGATCTGTCCCTTAGCAAAGAGATCCTTAAGGACATCATCAGGTGCAACAAATCTTCCTTCACCGTGAGAAGCAGGGTTTGTGTAAACTCCGCCGAGCTCTGCTCCTGAGAGCCATGGTGAATTGTTGGAAACAACCTTTATGTATGCCATCTTGGAGATGTGTCTTCCGATGGTGTTGAATGTAAGTGTAGGTGAATTCTCAGTCTGTCCTGTTACATGTCCGTAAGGTACAAGACCAAGCTTGATCATAGCCTGGAATCCGTTACAGATACCAAGTGCAAGTCCGTCTCTGTTATCAAGAAGGTCCTCGACTGCTGCCTTGATCTCCTCGTTCTGGAAGGCTGTTGCAAAGAACTTGGCACTTCCGTCAGGCTCATCACCTGCTGAGAATCCGCCGGGGAACATGATGATCTGAGCATTGTTTATTGCATTCTTAAACTCTGCAACAGACTCTCTGATGTCCTGTGCATCCCTGTTTCTGAAGATCTTAACGTTTGTCTCAGCTCCTGCTCTTCTGAAGGCCTCTGCAGAATCGTACTCGCAGTTGCTTCCAGGGAATACAGGGATAAATACTGTAGGCTTAGCTACCTTATTCTTGCAAACATAGATGCTATCTGCCTTAAAGAGGTCTGACTTAACCTCGCTCTTATCCTCTGAAACTGTAGAAGGGAATACCTTCTCAAGCTTCTCTTTCCAGTTTGAAAGAGCTTCTGAGAGCTCGATAACAGCTCCGCATGCCTCAAACTTAGCGTTATCTGTTACTTCACCAATCTCTCTTGCTCCGCTTACTGCAAGGGCATCAGCTGCAAACTCTGCAGGAACTTCGGCAATAATGTTACCCATATCGTTGGCAAAAAGCTCTTTTGCAGAAATATTATCTGAAATCTTAACTCCAAGACCGTTACCGAAGGCCATCTTACTTACTGCTGCTGCGATACCGTAGGCATCCTCTGCGTAAGCTGAAACGATCTTGCCGGCTGCCATAAGCTCTTTTACCTGACCAAAGAGTGCACAAACCTTGTCGTAATCAGGAAGATCGAAGCTGTCCTTAGGAAGAACGAACTGAACAAGCTTATTGCCGCTCTTTTTAAGTTCAGGTGTGATGACATCCTTAAGGCTTGCAACGTCTACTGCAAAAGAAACCAAGGTGGGCGGAACGTTTATCTCGTTAAAGGAACCTGACATTGAGTCCTTACCACCTATGGATGCGATGCCGAACTTCAGCTGAGCCTCAAATGCACCAAGAAGTGCTGTGAAAGGCTGGCTCCATCTTGTGGGATCCTCTGTCATTCTCTTGAAGTACTCCTGGAATGTGAAGTGAAGGTTTCTGTAGTCACCGCCGCTTGCAACGATCCTTGCCACGGACTCTGTTACAGCAAAGGCTGCGCCGTGGTATGGGCTCCAGCTTGAAAGATATGGATCAAAGCCGTAGCTCATCATGGTTACTGTATCTGTCTTACCTGCAAGAACAGGGAGTTTAGCGATCATGGTCTGTGTCTCTGTGAGCTGGTACTTACCACCGTAAGGCATAAGAACTGAGCCGGCTCCGATGGAGGAGTCGAACATCTCAACAAGACCTTTCTGTGAGCATACATTGAGGTCCTTCATCTCAGAGAGCCATGCCTTTTTAACATCGCCTTCCGCAAGGGCAGCCTTGGCACCCTCACTTGCTATAGTCTCAAAGTAGTTATCTTCCTTGGAAGGAATCTCTACCTTGACCTTGGTCTCCTGGTGAGCTCCATTTGTATCAAGGAACTCTCTCTTTATATCTACGATCTTCTTGCCTCTCCAGTTAAGAACAAGTCTTGGCTCCTTGGTAACAACCGCAACTTCTACTGCCTCGAGGTTCTCCTCTGCAGCATATGCAAGGAACTGTTCTGTATCTTTCTTGGCAACAACTACTGCCATTCTCTCCTGTGACTCTGAGATAGCAAGCTCTGTTCCGTCAAGACCTGCATACTTCTTGGGTACAAGGTCAAGGTTGATATCAAGACCCGGAGCCAGCTCACCAATGGCAACTGAAACTCCGCCGGCACCAAAGTCGTTACATTTCTTGATAAGCTCACTTACTTCAGGGCGTCTGAAGAGCCTCTGAAGCTTTCTCTCTGTAGGAGCGTTACCCTTTTGAACCTCAGCTCCGCAGCTGGTAAGTGATTTAGAATCATGAGCCTTGGAAGAACCTGTTGCTCCGCCGCAGCCGTCTCTTCCTGTGCGTCCGCCAAGGAGGATGATGATATCACCGGGATCTGCGCTCTCTCTGATAACGTGCTCCTGAGGAGCAGCGCCCATTACAGCACCGATCTCCATACGCTTTGCAACATAGCCGGGATGGTAAACTTCCTTAACATAGCCGGTTGCAAGACCGATCTGGTTACCGTAGGATGAGTAGCCGGATGCAGCGCCTCTTACGAGCTTCTTCTGTGAGAGCTTGCCCTTCATGGTCTCAGCAACGGGAACTGTAGGATCTGCAGCACCTGTTACACGCATAGCCTGATATACATAACCTCTTCCTGAGAGAGGATCTCTTATAGCACCGCCAAGACATGTGGCAGCGCCACCGAAAGGCTCGATCTCTGTAGGATGGTTGTGTGTCTCATTCTTAAAGAATACAAGCCAGTTCTCTGTCTTTGGTCCCTGTCCGTAGTCAACTTCAACAGGTACAACAACTGTGCAGGCGTTGTTCTCCTCAGATACTTCCATATCTGTGAGCTTTCCGTCTGCCTTTAATTTCTTCATTCCCATGAGCGCAATATCCATAAGGGAAATGAATTTCTCTTTCTTCTTGTCATCTGATTTATAGAGCTCATCTCTTGCTGCAAGGTAGTCTTTGTAAGCGCCTTCGATCGGCTCTTTGTAGAATCCATCGCCGAACTCCACATCAACAAGCTCTGTTCCGAAAGTGGTGTGACGGCAGTGGTCTGACCAGTATGTATCAAGAACCCTGATCTCTGTCATTGTAGGATCCCTGTGCTCGTCAGATACGAAATACTGCTGTATCCACTTAAAGTCGTTGAAGGTCATGGCAAGGCCGAGAGACTTATAGAGTTCCTCAAGCTCTTTTTCCGGCATATCCTTAAAGCCGTCAAGGATCTTTACATCCTCGGGCTCGTCATAATTCTCAACAAGAGTCTCGGGCTTAGTATCTGCTGCGATCCTTGAATCAACAGGGTTCATGGTGTAATCCTGGATCTTCTTAAGCTCTTCATCAGATACATTGCCGATCAGCATGTAGGTTACAGCTGTCTTTATAACAGGCTTCTCGTCGCCCTTAATAAAGCGCACGCACTGCTCTGCGGAATCAGCTCTCTGGTCGAACTGTCCGGGAAGTGCCTCAATGCTGAACACTTTGGCATTATCCGGGATCTCGATCTCCTCTCTGTAAAGGATGTCTACAGGGGGCTCTGAAAATACGGTTCTGCAGGCCTTTTCAAAGACTTCATCAGATATGTTCTCAACATCATATCTGATAAAGATCCTTACCTGTTCTACACTTCGTATTCCCAGGTAGCCTTTGATCTCAGACTTCAGTTCCTTGGCCTTTCCGGCGAAGGGGGCTTTCTTTTCCACATAAATTCGTCTTACTGCGCTCATAAAATCTCCTCTTTCCTGACTACTTATTTATTAAAAAAGTGCTTTAGAATCATCTAAGCACTTTTTAAACCAAATTAATTATTTAATTCATCGGGCACTAACCCCTCTAATACATACATCAGCTCTCTGTCAATGGCTTCTTCTGTAACGCCGATGGTCTTGGAGGCGATCTTGAGGCCTTCCACCACGTACATAAGATTGCGAGCACAGCCAACAGGGTTCTCGCAATAGAATTCGCCGCTATCAACGCCATTTTCTATGAGCTTTTCAACAATACGCACCGCTGTATCGAACTGGTTCTTCAGCGGATTATCTTTAGACTGTGCCTTATGAAGAGAGAAAAACTCATAAGTGGCAACAGTGAGATTATTCTTTTTTCTAAGGATTTCTTTTTTCTGTTCCTTGAGGAAAAGAGCGAGCATATCGCCGGCGGATGCATCACCGGAAAGTGCGAGGGCCACTGCCTCTTCATCATCCTCTGAGGAATCGTCTGCAAGAACTGCAAGGAATATTTCTTCTGTGCTGGAGAAATAGAGATAAAGACCCCCACGACTGATTTCACAGGCGTCTACAATATCCTTCATAGTTACATTCTTGAAACCTTTTTCGGAAAAGACCGTTCTGGCCTTCTCAAGAATGTACTTTTTCTTCTGGACTGACTTCTCTCCCATCTCTCCTCCAAAAACCTCAGCAAGTTTTCACAGCCCAAAACTTCACGAGCTCGTCCATTTTCTTGACCACATTGTACAGAACACCGTTACGGACTCCCTCTGCCCAAACGGTACCCTTGGTCATACCGGTAAGGATGTACTTGGACAGGATACCTGCAAGATCATCGATATCAGTGATCTGCGCATCCTGAATGAATGAAAGCTCATCCTTGGCCGAATTTAAGCGATGTCTTGAATATACATAGACATAGTTGCGATCCATAAGGTTTGTATTCTGCGCCGCCTTTACAAATGAAAGCAGTGAAGAATCATATATCGGAAATGGCATGGACTTAAGTTCAGAGTTGTTATAGCTCTGAGCCACTTCATTGCTTGCATTGTCCTTAAGCCAATTCAGATACGGAACTATCTTATCAAGCTCCGGGCGATATCTTAAAACTATATCCTCTACGCTGTTCTCATTGACACTTCCGTCATTTTCGAAACCCATTGAACACCGCTCCCCTTCTGGCTTTGCGCCATTTTTCCAACTAAATCCGTCAGAAATCATTATATCAATTACCACAAAAAAAGTACAGATGATTTTCCCCGAATATTATACGTAACCCGGATAGTCATCCTTTAGCATGAACATGAAAAATCCGGCGAGCTTACTTACAAAAATACAGGTAAAAATCTTAAATGCAAGCCCAAGAGGCTCTGCTCTGTCAAGCTTTTTCCATGCAACAACGGTCATGGGTACCATCCATAAAAGAGGTATCAGGTAAGCTGTTGCACCTGCTATGCATGCAATTATAAGCATGACCTTGATAGCTGTGACATATCCTCTGTTCTGGTTCCTTGTCTTCATGGCCGCCTGGCGCTGCCACTCATCCATTGATTCCTGTGTAAGAACAGGCTGCGCTACAGGCTGAACCATTGGCTGCTGAACCATTGGCTGCTGCACTATAGGCTGCTGAACAACAGGTTGCTGAACAGTTTCAGGCTGAAAAAATACAGGAGCAGGCTCCATGTCCATCACAGTCTTGGGTGCCTGTATCCTGGGCTTACCCGTAGCTGCTCCGCAGTTAGGGCAAAAAGCGTCCTCATCTGAAAGAGGTACTCCGCATGAATTACAGTTGGTCATTCATAAACTCCTTAATCTAAATCAATATCTGACACCAAGGCCATGGAGTTCTTCCACCACCTGGTCATAAGTCTTATAGTCAATACCGTGCCATCCAAGCTCTCTTGCAGTCTTAATATTGGCCGGCGTATCATCGATAAACACTGTTTTCTCAGGAACAAGATCATATCTCTCCATAAGGAGCTTATATATAGCCTGGTCGGGCTTAACCACATGATCTCTGTAGCTAAGGATTCCTCCGTCAACATAATCAAGGAAAGCCATGGCATCCTTGCAGCCCTCAAGAGCCTGCTTGCTGAAATTGGATAAAACCAGTACCCTGTAGCCTGCTGCCTTAAGTGCCTTTATCCATGGTATAGTCTCTTCTCTCTTTATAACGATATCTTTGATATCCGAAAAAGCACTCTTAAGCTCATCACCTATCTCAGGATCATTGTCCGCAAATCTCTGGGCAATCTCCTGCGTAGTAAGGTTTCCTATATCAAACTGAACCCAGTCATCACTGTTTACAGATGCCTTGCCCATTCTCTCGACCATCTCTTTATCATATCCCTTGTTCTCAAGGAACTTATCCCAAGCAAAGGTTGTGAGCACGTTTCCTATATCAAATACAACAGTATCGATCTCACTATCCGGCACTACATTTCCGTACTTGTCATGCTTCTTGTTGCTGGTCATGGCATCGAGAGAGGCCACGGTATGTCTTCCGGTAAATACTCCGATAGCCCAGATAAGGAGCCACAGAAGTATCGGCACAGCGATGGTCGCTGCAACGCAGCCAATAAATACATTGTAGGTATCCGGTGAACCTGTAAGTGCTTCATATAAAAGAAGAAGGTACATGCCTACGAGCAGAACGATTCCAACCCAGGCAAGCACCCTCTTATATGTTTTTGTTTCCTTTTTCTCATTCATATAGTACATATTCCTCGCATAAATATTAAAACCGTTAATGCCAGGGAATATAATACACTATAAATTATTTATTGCCAAGATATTTAAAACCAAGCATTGTGATGTCATCAAACTGCGGAGCATCGCCCACAAATTCATCGATTCCTTTGGCAACGATCTCGCACATGCGCCTTGCATCCGCATCGGGTTCACTGTTGAGAACCCTAAGAAGTCCGTCAGTTTTAAAGAGCTTATCCTCGGAATTGGTAGCTTCAGTGACACCATCTGTGTAAATAAAGAGGCTGTCTCCGGGGTCTAAGGTAAACTCGTTTTCTCTGAACTTAAGGCCCGGAAGCGTAGCAACCGCAGGTGAATGCTTGTATTTTACAAGTTCGAACTCTCCTCCGGCCTTTCTTACAGCCGGGTGCTCGTGACCTGCATTTGCTTCCACAACTTTTCCTGTCGAGATCTCCAGAATTCCCAGCCATACTGTTACAAACAACTCTGCATCATTGCCCTCGCACAGCTGATTGTTGACATCATAGAGCACCTGTGATGGAGAGAGCTTGCCTCCGTTCAGGGTCCTGTTCTTGATACTGGTCTTGGCATTTACCATGAAAAGAGCTGCCGGAATTCCCTTACCTGATACATCTGCCATTACTATAGCAAGATGGTCATCATCCAGGAAAAAGAAATCGTAGAAGTCTCCACCTACTATCTTGGCAGGGTCCATGGTCGCATAGATATCAAACTCTTTTCTGTCCGGGAAAGGAGGAAAATCACTTGGCAGCATATCCGACTGGATCTTGGCTGCAACGTCCAGCTCTGCGCTGATCCTCTCCTTCTCAGCTGTGATGGTCTTGATACTGTCAATATAATTCACAATATCTTTTTCCATGCTGCTGATCTCTTCGGCAAGATCCTGCATCTCATCCCTGGTCTTAATGGTATCCAGAGTATCGTCGGGCTGCGCATTGTTCCTGGCAAAGCTGCTGACGTTATTCTTTATGGTGAGCAGAGGCCCTATCAGATTCTGTTTCAGAGCAATATAGCTAAAGACAACATACAAAGCCAGAAGTATCAGAGCTATTATTATCATGTAAAAGATATAGCTGTATAGTGTTGAAAGAATAACTTCCATGTATGTGTCAACAAATAAAAGAGCCACCACATTTCCGCTGCTGTCCTTAACCGGCATACAGCTGGAAGTTAAATATCCGTATTTCTTGGACTTTCTGACAAGATAACTCTGGGGCCTTACTCCCTCTTTATAAGCTGTCCATATCTCATCAAAGGAAGCAGCTATGGGATCCGTATCCCCCATAAAGGTGTCAGGATCGTAGATATAGCGCATGGTTCCATCTTCATAGGGAACCATAATGTAAATATAAGCTGCGCCCGTGTGCTGCTGCATACCTCTTAGGTAAGACGACATTTCTTTATAATAGTCATCACCTCTCCAGGTAGTGGTATATTCGGCTATCTTATCGTGATCTATCTCATCCAGAATTATATTCGCTATAACATATCCCTTGTCGTTATACTCTTTTTGTATTGCGCGATTAAATATATAAGATCCGCTGAGGCACATAAGAGCACTGAGTATCAGCGCAAATATACTGATACTGAGTACACTCTTTTTAGTTACCGTCCACCTGGTCTTCATCGTTTATCCCCTCCCGGAGCTCTTTTCTGTGTCTTACCTCTCCGGCAAATTTTATTATCTTTTCCTTCCAGTCATCATCAGGGCCATCCAGCTGATAGGCTTCATACCCAAATGTTCTGCCCTGCGTGCAGATGATGGCTTCATCATCGATGTGAAGGGATATCCTGTATCTGCTGGGTACTTTCTGCGGAAGAAGCTGCGAGCTGTTTTTCTGCACTTCCCTAAGATGCCTGTTTCCGTTGATTATACCATCAAATTTGACACCATAGTGCTTAAAGAGCCCCTTGATATATTTCTCACTTCGAAAAGATGATGTGTATACCCACACTTCATACCCAAGCTCCTGCAGGGTATTGATAAGCTCCGGCGTTCCCAGGCGCAGTCTTTCCTTGTAGTATTTATTGAACGGAAACTTAAGCTCCGGCTCAGTCTTATGGGTCTTGGGGTACACAAAAAGAACTTCATCAAGATCAAAGGATACCCTCATCTTTTCTTCATTATTCCTGCTTTTTTTCATCGAATCCTCCGACGATCTTCATGACCTGATCGGCCCAGTTCCCCTTTTCTTTGTCTATCTCAAAATCTTCGAATTCCTTTGTGACTGTATTGATCCTGACAACAGAATCATTGTCGATGTGCATGGTATATTTGTACTTCTCGGCGATCATCTTATCAAGATCGGTCTTACTCATCGAGCTGATGGATTTCTGCCTCTCAGTACCGGTCACAATACCGTTGACCTTCACATGGTAGCGCTTAAAGTAATTACGGATGTAGTCCATGGAATAGTACTTGGCAGTAAATACCCAAATATCATAGCCATACTTGGACAGATAATGGAAAAGAGCCGGAATACCAAGCCTTATGTCTTCCTTAAAGAAACGATTAAAAGGAAACATCAGCTTTTTCTCAAGTTTGCCATCGTACCCTGTCGTAAATACAACTTCGTCCAGGTCAAAAGAAACTATCTTGTCATGGACTGCGCCATTAAGCATTTCCTTGATATCGGCATCATGAGTAAGGTTTACCAGCTTAACCGGTGCTCTCCTCCTGCCCACAGTGTAGTAGGCAGCCCATCTGTGATGGCCGTTTATAAGCATATATCCGTCGGGATGCATCTTCTCGATAATAAGAGGTTCTTCCTTATAAAGATCAACATTTCTTCTAAAGAACTGCTCATACTCCGAAATGATACGATCGCTGGGTCCTACCTCAGGTTTTGTGAACTCATCATCGGGATTGGGATGAAGCTTCATCACGTCTGCCTTGGTCGTAAAAAAGCGCTCCAAAGGGCTTGCCTTTATGGGAAATGCTATTCCCTGGTAGGATTCAATCTGCTTTTTAAGATAGTCTTTAAATCTTTCTCTCATCAAGAATAATCTCCATCATTCTTTCTTTCGTGGTCATTCCCATCTTTTCATAGAAATGTTCTGCAGACTCATTGCCTTTCCATACATTTAGGGTGACTTCATAGCAGCCAAGCCTTTTGGCCTCGTCTTTGACATATTCAAATATCTTTTCCCCAATATGCTGTCCGCGGGCGTTTTCATCAACGCACAGATCGTCTATGAAAAGAGATTTATGTGGAACCATGGTGCTGGTAAAAGCGGGGTTCTTCAGCTGACAAAACGCATAGCCCAGAACCGTATCTCTCTCATCTGTTGCCACGAAAATAGTTTTCTCGTCATCAAGCATCATTTCTTTCAGATCATTTTCGCTGTACTTGGTCGTACCCGAAACGAATATGTCAGGTCTGATGTTTGCATGAATCTCAAGTACCTGCCCCAATAGCTCAAGGATTCTTTTTATATCTTTATTTTCTGCTCGTCTTATATTCATATCATTGTCTCCTCCAAGCTTAATTATACACTCGGAGGTAAACAATGATAAGACAAAACCCCTCGCGCAGGAGCAGGGCCATACGCAAAGGGCCTTTTAGTGTCTTATAAAGGCTGATCTTATCAGCCGTTTATTGTGAATTGTCCGATCAGATTATTCAGTGACTCTGACTGCTCAGAAAGCTCTAAGGATACTGCACTGGACTCCTCTGCTGTAGCAGAATTGCTCTGAACTACATTGGATATCATCTCGATTCCTCTGTCGATCTCGTCCATGCTCTGAGCCTGCTGCTCTGCAAGATCTCCGGTCTCTACGATCATCTGAGTGATCTCCTCGACACTGTTTCTCATTGCATCAAGAGCCTCTGTGGTCTCAGCCACTACTGAATTTCCGTTACTGATCTCATCCATGGTATCAGCGATGAGCTGATGTGTATTCTTAGCTGCTTCACTACTCTGATCAGCAAGCTTTCCGATCTGATCCGCAACAACCGCAAAGCCTTTTCCTGTCTCACCCGCTCTTGCTGCCTCGATGGAAGCATTGAGGGCAAGGAGTGATGTCTGCTTGGCAATTGCTTCGATGGAATTGGTTACCTGCTCGATCTCTGCAGAAGCTTCTGTGATCCTGGTCATGGCATCCGTTACAAGATGCATCTTACGGGCACTCATGTCTGCATTATCCATTACTTCCGTTGCCATGCTCTTACTCTTTTCGGCAACTTCAGCAAGCTGCTTGGTCTGTTCTGTAATTGAATTTACTGAAGCTGTAAGTTCTTCTACTGCAGCTGCCTGATCTGTGGCACCCTCTGCAAGGTCCGATGCACCCTGGGACATGTTGCTTGCTCCCTGGGATACCTGGCTTGAAGAATTCTTAACCTCAAGAAGTGTGCTTGAGAGATTCTCTGAAATATCAGCGAAGGCATTTTTTATTGCTTCGTAGTCTCCGATGTACAGTTCTTCGTTCTGTGAGCCGGTGGAGAAATCACCTCCGGACATTCTCCTCAGGGTTTCATCAATGTCTTTTACAATACTCTCGATAACCGTTGTGGATTCCTGAAGATCACCTGCCAGCTTGCCGAGCTCATCCTCTGAGTCTGTCTGGATATTGACCTCCAGTTTACCCTTAGCCATATCATCAGCTGCGGCTGTGATGGCACTTATAGGTCCAAGGATGCCCTTGGTAAGAGCTCCTCTTGCATTCCTTGAATACATAAGAGCATAGATAACAATTCCAAGTGCAATGAGTGTCATTACGCTGACCATTACAAGGGATAGCATATATGCTTTCTTGGCTTCAGCCTTGGCTGAGAGTCCTATCTCTTTAAAATCCTTTACAACTACTTTGATGGCTTCATTTACGGTGCCAACATAGTATGCATAAATCTCTTCCCTGGGAGCTCCGGAGTTCATCAGCTCTTTTAACTTCTCATCTGCGCTATCAATGTCTGCAACATGAGCACGGGCTGTAGAAAGATCTCCCTTATACACTTTTGCAAGTGTATCAAGACCATCATTCATTTCATCGATCTTCTCCTGAGCACCTGCAAGCTGCTCGTCTCTGTCCGCAGCATCAACAGCGTTCATAGCCCAGAGATAGTACTTGGCAAGAGCCTGGATCGTGATCCTTATTTCGCCCTGCTGACTGTTCTGCTCATAATAAACCTTGTATATATTTCCGAGATTGCTAACGGCCACAAGGTCAATTATAAAAATTACCACAAAGATAACTATTAAATTGTTTCGGAAATTGTTGAATACTTTTTTGAACTTATCTGCGACAGAAAGTCTTTTGAAACCTTCGCCGCCAAACTCACTTGACTTAGCACCTGTCTTTGCCATAAGGGTCCTCCTGATATATCGGGGAAAAGAAATTGTCAACAATCTGTACTTTATATTTTAAACGATATTACGTCAAATGAATCTTAATATTGTATAAATATTTATAAAATAAAGAAAAAACATAAACATTTCAGTCACTTTTGCAACTTTCGTTTTACTTCTTCGCGTTAATAGGATATATTTATATGTGGTTTGAAACATAGTTTCTATATAAGTAATGAGGAGGCTTTCTATTATGGTAAAAGCTGTTGTAGGTGCCAACTGGGGAGACGAGGGAAAAGGTAAGATCACAGATACCCTCGCGGACAAGGCGGACGTAGTTATCCGTTTCCAAGGCGGTGCCAATGCTGGACACACAATTGTAAACGACTATGGCAAATTTGCACTTCACACAATGCCCTCAGGCGTTTTCCACCAGCACATTATGAATATCATCGGTAACGGTGTTGCCTTTGATATCACAAAGTTCATGAAAGAGCTTAATGAGATCACATCAAAGGGCGTTCCGATGCCACAGATCATGATCTCTGACAGAGTACAGGTCATGATGCCCTATCACGTACTCTTCGATACACTTGAGGAGGCAAGACTTGCAGGTAAGAGCTTTGGCTCAACCAAGTCAGGTATCGCTCCCTTCTATTCAGATAAGTTTGCTAAGATCGGCTGGCAGATAAACGAGTTCTTCCAGGATGATGATGTTATCAAAGAGAAGATCGCAAGGATCGCAGAGATCAAGGATGTTCTTCTTGTTAATCTCTATCACTCAGATCCTATCGATCAGGAAGCTCTCTTTAATCAGATCGTTGAATGGAGAGATCAGGTTAAAGAGTATGTTGGAAATGTATCTCTTTATCTTGATGAGGCAATCAAGGAAGGAAAGACAATTCTCCTTGAGGGTCAGCTCGGAACCATGAAGGATCCCGACCACGGAATCTATCCTATGGTTACAAGTTCTTCACCTCTTGCAGCATATGGTGCGATTGGTGCAGGTATTCCACCTTACGAGATCAAGCAGATCGTTACTGTATCCAAGGCTTATTCATCAGCTGTAGGAGCAGGTGCTTTCGTATCAGAGCTCTTTGGTGATGAAGCTGAAGAACTCAGAAGACGCGGTGGTGACGGCGGCGAGTACGGCGCAACAACCGGACGTCCCAGAAGAGTTGGCTGGTATGACTGCGTAGCAAGTAAGTACGGCTGCAGACTTCAGGGCACAACAGATGTTGCCTTCACAGTACTTGACGTTTTAGGATACCTTGATGAGATTCCTGTATGCGTTGGCTACGACATTGACGGAGAGGTTACAACAGAGTTCCCTGTAACTCACCTCCTTGACAAGGCAAAGCCCGTGTTTGAAACTCTTCCCGGATGGAAATGCGACATCAGAGGAATCAAGAACTACGAAGATCTCCCTGAGAACTGCAGAAAGTACATCGAGTTCATCGAAGATCACATCGGCTATCCTATCACAATGGTAAGTAACGGCCCTGCAAGAACAGATATCATCTACAGAGAGAGCAAGCTCTCCAAGTAAATAAGCAAAAATAAGGGAAGGTACCTTTTAAAGGTCCTTCCCATTTTTTATTCTGTATTCAGTTGTGCTCTTAAGGTTTATACTGCTCTTACCTTAACGTAAGCAACTGCTTTCTTTTCCTCAGCGTGTACAGTTTTGCGAACCAGTGTTGAGCTGTGTACTGCATACTCTGATGTCTCGTCTTCATCCACCATACTTCCGGCTCCAAGAAGGTCTAGCGCCTTGAACTTGCCGTATGAAAGGTTCTGCTCCTTTGCCTTGATTGCGTCTGCCATGATTGCGATGCTGCTCTGGCTAACTTTGTGTCTGCTCTTTGCGGAACGTCTCATATTCAATTCCTCCATCTCATAAGAAATATGATTTTAAATGAAATGACCGGTGAAATAAAAAGGCCCCTCAACCCTTAACTTTTCACAATAAAATTTCATTTAATGGGTACATTATATCTCTTATACCCCCTAAAAGATAGAGAATAAGCCACACTTTTTTACGTTAAACCATTAAAAGTTTATAAAGTGGTTTAGACTTTTTTTATTATTTCTGCACCTTGATCCTGTCGTCTCCCGCCAGATACCGCAGCAGTGCTGCTCTTGCGTGTTCTTTGTCGCTTGCTTCCACGCTGACGGTGAATCTGTAGGTGTGTTTCTTAACACCGTCCTCCTGCCTCTTTTGCTCCGCTTCGGCAAGAGACCTGTCCCTGGTATCTTCACTTGTCATCTCCATGATATCTTCGATGGCAAACTTTCGAAATTCCTCCTTGTGTTTCTCATCATCAGCCAGATATTTGTCTATGAGAGAAAGAGTATTTCCAAGGTTTAGGTAATCCCCGTGGAGGAAGGACTCCATATCCAGGATTTCCTGCCTGTTATCATTTACATCCTCCTGCCAGTGAAGCTCTTTTTCAACAAGCTCTTTTGTATTGGATTTATATTCCAGCTGCCAGTCCATGATGTACCATTTCCAGATCTGAAGCCTCTTTCTGTTTACATCATCATCAGAAAGTTCCGACATCTTCTGGCAGGCATGTCTTGTGCCTCTTGCCACAAGCTCTTTTGTCGTATCAGAGACTACATAGGTCCTGCTGGCAGTAACCTGGCTCTTCTTGGTATTCTCGGTTGTAAGTTCCAGTTCATCATCGGATACTCTGCGAAGGAAGAGCGTATAGTCCCCGTTGCGCGCAATAACAACAGGCCTTTCAAGGAGTACGGAATTCTTGAACTCCTCAAAAGACTTAAGCACATCATTATCTTGTACGAAACGAAACAACCTGCTCATCTATTCCTCCGGCTGCAGGACTTACTTACTGTCCAAGCAGCTCAAGTTTCTTAAAATCTTCTATTCTGCAAGGTCTACCATAGTAGTAACCCATAAGCTCAGATACAGGATACTGCCTTGCAATTGCATCTGTCGCCTGATCCTCTATGCCGGAAAAGCACGTTCTAATACCCAGTCTGTGGGTAAAAGAGGTGATGGATTCGATCATGTATTTGACGGTGAGGTTATCTGCAACCACTCCTGTAAGAGCCGGCGAGAGGTTCACGATATCAACCGGAAGACTCTTAACCATATCAAGAGCCGAGAAGCTCGAACAATCAACTCCAATCTTGATGCCACAGGACTTCATGAACTCGATCTGACTCTTTAAGTGCTCCATGGAGAGCTGTCTGCTGCTGGACTGGCTCATCTCAAGGCAGATACCTGTTGCAGGGTAACCTGTCTTTCTAAGGATATCAAGGAGAGTTGTTCTGAACTCGGATCTCTCAAGCTGCATGAATGCAAGGTTTACACTTACATAGAAATCCTTGTTGTTCTTTCTGATCTCAAGGGCATCCGTGAGTGCCTTCTCTAAAATCCAATTACCCAGCGAATAGAACACCGGATCCTGTTCAAGCCAGGGCACAAATTCAGAAGGAAGCACCTCTCCATATGGTTCCTTGCTCCATCTTACAAAGACTTCCATTCCTACAAGTTTACCGCCCACAGAGGATACTCTTGGCTGATACTCAAGGTGGAACCCTTCAAAGTTATTTAAAACGCTGTTTCTGACTGCGTCTACAAGCTCAATACTGCTCTTATTGTTATCCAGTGCATCGTTGTGGAAAATAATGAGATTTCCGTGCTTCTGGGTCTTGGAATAATCAAGAGCGTACTTGGCGCTGGTGTAGATTGAATGCTCATCTACGTTATGATCTGTCGAGACGATAACGCCACCTGCAAGCTCTGCTCCTACTTTCTTTTCATCCACCATAAGAGATTCTCTGGCGTAGATTCTCATGCGCCCGTAGAATTTCTTGATCTCTTCTATGTTCATGGAATCCGAAATGAAAGCAAGGGTAGTTCCATCGCCCCTGAAGGCCCTTCCGAGGTTCTTGCCCTCGTCAACCAGCCTTTGGGCTGTTGCTCTTAAAATGGTATTACCCATGGTATAGCCATATCTTCTGTTGATGCCACCAAAGTCAATGTAATTGATCATGAGGATTGAGTACTCTTTCATCTGAGCCTTAAGCTGCCTCATGTAGTTGAGCATCTCATACTGATTTGGCAAAAGAGTTATCGGATCGCTGTTATCAACGATACCTTTATTTATGATAGAGCATGCGTAAAAGACAGGTCTTCCGACATAGTCTTTTATCACAACGCCCCTTGCAGAGCAAATTACATATTCGCCGTTCTTGTTCCTGGCTCTGTACTCAAAGTTGGGATCAACTTTCTGTCCGGAAAAAGCGGCATTAATGTACTCCTTGTACTTGTCTATATCGTCGGGATGGATACGGATCTCCCATACCGAACTTGCATTGTATACATACTCCCCGGTTAAACCGAAATAATCAACAGCATTTGCTGACCACCTGGACACATTCTTTTCCATGTCATATACATAGACATAGCGGCTTCTTGAAGTTACCGCAAAGGTGTCAAAGATTCTGTTGATTGTGTCAAAATTTCCTCCCGCCATTTTACCTTTCTCCGCTTAATTATCTTCCCGATGGCGCATTCCCCGCTCTGCTGCCACCGTTTCTCTGAGCCTTGAAGGCTCTCTTGTTGTGGTACATTGCGTCATCCGCCTTCTTTACAACGTCCTCGAACTTGGCTCCGTCCTCAGGACAACGTGCAAATCCGGCACTAATGGACACCTTAAGGATGATACCGTTGTTAAGGGTTACATCCCTTGCCACATTATGACGCATTCTTTCTATAACGCCCTCATAGAACTGCTTGTCATGAGTTCCATGGATAACTACAACGAACTCATCACCGCCGATACGGAAAGCCTTATCCTTCTCTCTTATACTGTTCTGAAGCCTCTTGGCAACGATGTTAAGGAGCGTATCTCCGGCTTCATGACCATAGGTATCATTGACCTGTTTAAAGTCATTGAGGTCCATAAATATAAGGCCGTATGGAAGCTTCTTTTTGCTGAGCTCTTCCATGTGCTCCTGATAACTTCTGTTGTTGTTGATGTTAGTCAGAGCATCTCTGTAAGAGAGAACTTCAAGTTCCTTGGAATATGCCTTCATCGAAACGTAAGCTGCTGCTGCCAGAGCCGCAAGGACACTGATAACAACTGCGATTGCCAGAGCACCTATTATCTCATAGAGATTCATCCAGCTGCTGGTCGGAGAAATAAGAAGTGTCCAGTAACTGCCACCTACCGTATTTATCATTGACGATACGGGAGATGCCAGCTCTTTTTCTGAATACTCCATGATCATACGGTTCTCACCGGTGATAGGGTTATCACCGAGGAGCTTGTATTCGTAGCCTCCGTCAACCAGGGCTCTTATATTTACATCGGACAAAAAGCTTGAGAGATTGAGTTTAACTGAAGCAAATCCCCAGAAGTTTTCTTCTGATACTTCGCCCATATAGATAGGTCTTCTGAGTATGATGCCGTAGCTTCCGTCGGATAATGTTACAGGCGCCATGATTATTCCAAGTCCGCTCATCTTGCTGTAATCCGCATAGATGCCGTCAACACCGTCGGAAAAGAGATCTTCCCTCTCCGCAATGCCGTTGTCCAGCGGATACTTGTAGCTGACTATCCCACCCGGTGCCAAAGTGATGTCAACTATATCCATGTAGTCGTTGAACACTTCATCGGCGGTAATAGCAAACTTCTCAGGGGTGATACCGTCCTTACTGCTTGAAACTTCAATCTCCAGCATTCGGGTTATATAATCACGCCTCTGGATCTCAGCTTCTATTCTGTCTGCAACAGATTCCGCAATAAACTCAGCCCTTTCCCTTCTGTTGCCTGCTGCAGTTGTAATATATACAATTGCGATCACGGTTGTGATGGCCAGCGCTGCAATAAAGGTTATAAGACCTGCTGTGATGCTCTTTTTCATTTTCGCCCCTCAAAATAAGAAAAATACGCCCATACTCTATTAATTTTATCATATTTTTGTATTATTGTGGTATGACCCATCCAAATCTATGGTACAATTCATAAACAGAAAGTCAATTGTGAGGTAATAGAAAATGGCAGATTCGAAGATAGTTACAAGAGGCAAAGTCATCATCAGAACCAGCATCATCGGCATCGTGGTAAACATACTTCTGGCCGGTTTTAAAATGATAGTAGGCATGATATCCGGCTCCATCGCCATCGTTCTTGATGCAGTCAACAACTTAAGTGATGCCCTCTCATCGGTCATCACAATAATAGGAACTGCTCTTGCAGGCAAGGCTCCCGACAAAAAGCACCCTTACGGATATGGCAGGATTGAGTATTTAAGCGCCATGATCATCTCAATCATCGTGCTCTATGCCGGCATCACATCACTGGTTGAGTCCTGCAAATCAATCCTTCATCCAGAGCCTGCCCAGTACGGCACTGTTACTCTTATCATCGTAGCTGTGGCCGTTGTGGTCAAACTCCTTCTTGGTCAGTTCTTCATAAACACAGGTAAGAAGGTATCCTCAGAATCCCTGGTCGCATCAGGCACCGATGCAAGATTTGACTCCATCATTTCCGCAGCCACACTGCTGGCTGCTTTCATCTTTATATTTACACACCTCTCCGTTGAGGCATACCTCGGAGCCATCATCGCTATCATCATGATAAAGTCAGCTCTTGAAATGTTAAGAGACACCATAAGCGAGATCCTCGGAGAGCGTATTGATTCAGCGGTATCAACAGCAGTCAAGAAGACAATCGTCGATGTCGACGGAGTTCAGGGCGCCTACGATCTGATATTTTCAGACTATGGTCCCGACCGTGTAATGGCATCCGTTCACATCGAGATTCCCGACACCTTCACTGCTGACAAGATTGATGAGATAACAAGAGAAATCCAGGACAGAGTCTATGTGGAGCACAACGTATCCATTATTTCCATCGGTATCTACTCCGTAAATACCAAAGATGACAAGATTACCGAAGTAAGAAACAACGTAAGAAAGATCGTCTCCTCCTTTGACAACGTCCTTCAGATGCACGGATTCTTTGTTGATTTTGAAAAAAAGAACATCCGCTTTGATCTGGTAGTTGATTTCGTACCAAACAAAACGGATGTGTTTAAAAACGCTATAAATGCTGTAAAAGAAGCTTATCCCGACTTCGAAGTCATCGCAAACATGGACGTAAGCTACAGCGATTAAGCTTCTTCAAAGAGATAGAGCCTTGTATCACCGGTCCTCATGATCCTGGTCTCAGGACCGTAGCCGGTTCCTGCAAAGGATCCGTTCAGTGAAAGGCCGCGGCTTTTAAGCGAAGCTCCGGTAGCTGTTTCCTTCTGCTCTTCTCCTGTGAAATTCGTAAACTTATCAATAAGGTGGTGAATGATTCCATCCTGCTTAACATGTACGGGAGCCATGGTATTTACAAGGCTTCCGAAGTCCATTACGCTAAGAGGCACCACTCTGTTGGAAATATTATAAATCTTTGAATCATCAAGGCCAAGAGTCCTTATGCACCTGTAATCACAGTTAGGAGTAGCTTTTTTCTCCACCGCAAAGGCAATGGCCTTTTTCTTATCCCTTGAAACGATCATGTAGCCATCGTCAGGGAGTCTGTAGTAATCACCGAACTGGAAGAGTTTTCTCCACTTCTTGTAGAACTCCACCTGATCTGAAATTATCTTTTTATCAGAGTCATTCATGTCGCAGAGATTGAGCTCATAGCCAAAGCATCCTGCTGCAGCGATCTCAAACCTTGTCTCAAGAGTGGCATTTCCAAGAGTCTGATGGTTAGGGCAGGCTGAAACATGCGCTCCCACAGTACTTGCAGGATATCCGTAGCTGTAGCCTCTCTGGATATCCAGCCTGCAAAAGGCATCTGTATCATCGCTTCCCCAGGTCTGCGGGAAGTAAGAAAGGATACCAAGATCAAACCTGTTTCCGCCGGCAGAACACCCTTCAAAGAGAATATCAGGGAAGCTCTCTGTCAGTTCTTTCATGACCCTGTACAGTCCGATGTAATATCTGTGCTGGAACTCGCCCTGTCTGTCCGCAGCAAGTCCTGTTGAGAAGCGGTCTGAGAATATCCTGTTCATATCCCACTTGACGTAAGAGATCTTCCCTGAGGAAAAGACCTTTTTCATGGAATCTATGATGTAGTCCTGAACTTCGGTTTTTGTAAGGTCAAGGTTTAACTGGAATCTTCCCTTGGTGTGGGCATGCCCCGGAACCATTACAGCCCAGTCGGGATGTGCCTTGTAAAGTTCAGAATCCTCGTTTACCATCTCCGGCTCAACCCAGATTCCAAAGAGCATTCCAAGATCCGATATCTTATCTGCCAGCTCTTTTACGCCGCCGGGCAGCTTTTTCTTATTCTCTTCCCAGTCGCCCAGTGACCTGTGATCATCGTTTCTTTCGCCAAACCAGCCATCGTCCATTACAAAGAGCTCAATTCCGCACTTCTTTGCTTCTTTTGCAAGATTCAAAAGAGAGCCCTGGTTGAAGTTAAAGTAGTTGGCTTCCCAGCTGTTGATGAGGATTGGGCGCTCCTTGTCGCGCCATGAGCCCCTTACCACATGCTTTCTTACAAACTCATGCATACCCATGCTCATTCCGTTAAATCCCTTGCCGGAATAAGCCATAACAGCTTCGGGAGACTCGAGCTTTTCTCCCTTTGAAAGAATCCAGGAAAATCCTGTTGGCTGAATACCCGTAACAAACCTGCTTATGCTGCAGCCGTTTGATGAGAGGGCCTCGTAGTGATTTCCGCTGTAAATAAGGTTAAAGCCGTAGCACTCTCCCTTGTTTTCATCTGCATCAGGACTGCTGACAATAACAAAGGGATTGGATCTTGAACCGGATTCTCCGGCAGCAAGTTCTTCCGAAACCACCTTGCCTGCCTTGCATAAAGACTCTGATTTACCCATTTCATAGGCCCATCTGCCGTGGAAAGAAGTAAATTTAAGTCCTGTCTCATAGAAATCAACAGAGGTGCTAAGAAGTCTCTCAACCCTTATATCGCCTTCTCCGTCGTTTGTAAGGACTGCACTTCTTGTGATCACATCACAGTCGGGAAATACGGTATAGATAAGGTCAAGCTTTGCACCATATCCTTTGTCGGAGAGCTTTACTATAAGCTGCTGTGCGCTGTCTGTATCATCGTAGGAAGATGGAAGGGTCTCTAAAGCTCTTTTACCCTTTCTGATCTCATAGTCGTCAAAGAGCATATCTACCGTGGTATTTCCATCGGGATAGTATAGTTCTATCATAGGCTCTCTGATGTCACCCTTTCCAAAGGATGAAAACTCAAGGCCCAGCATTTCAAGGCAGAGCTTTTCATGCTCATCATCATAGTAGTTCATGTTGCCACCGCCGTTAAAATGCTTGGGAGCCATGGCCTGAACTGTCTTTTCAAGGAGCTCTTTATCTCTACTCTCAAGCTCTATCTCCGTCTTGAGGCGGGCATAGGTCTCCGAAGAAAAGATGGAGCCTCCAAAGTGAATGTGCTCAAGATGACCGGTCTCAGTCTTTCTGAAGATGTAGGATGTGTTTTTGGTCTGTAAAAGAAATATCTGTCCATCAGCGTATATCATTGTTATCCTCCAAATGGCGCTTAGGCGCGAAGTCCGTTCATAATAATATCAATCATGCTGTTGAGGGACTGCTCGTAAGTAACCTGAGTTCCTGCAAGTTCCTGTGTGCTGAGGAACTTCTCGATGGCGCCCTCGATAGTAAGCTTGATAACGGGAATAGGCACTTTCTTGATGTAGCCCTTCTCCATGGCTTCTGCCAGGAGCTTCTCGGTCTCTTCCCAGTCAGTCTCGATCTTGCCGGCAATCCTGCTGTAGACAACAGGGTATTTCTCCCTGAGCTGATAAACCTGCCTGAAGTCGATATTTCTGTAGTTGTCGGGAAGACATACAATGACCTTGGATATCTTATCAATAAGGTCTAAGGAATCGTCTGCAATGATCTCTGCTTCCTTCTGCTTGATGGCAGCAAAGCCATAGTCAACAGTTGCGTAAAAGAGCTCGTCCTTATCATCAAACTCCTTGTAGATGGTCTTTTTGCTGATGTGGAGCTTCTTGGATATGTCATCCATGGTGAACTTCATTCCCTTTTCGTTGAAAAGATCAACAACAGCATCCATTATGCTTTTTCTGATGGTATTCATGTAACGCCTCCTTTTCGACTGTCCTGTTTATCACTTCAAAACTTCTTTTAAGAATTCCCAGACATTGGCTGTAGATTTAACTGAGAGTCTCTCCTTTGGTGAATGGATATCATCCATGTCAGGTCCGATTGAGATGCAGTCAAGGCCACTGATCTTGTCACTTAAGATTCCGCACTCAAGGCCTGCGTGGATTGCTTCAATCCTGGGCTCAGTGCCATACATCTTTTTGTACACAGAAACCATATGCTCTCTGAGGTCAGAATTTGGGTTATACTTCCATCCGGGATAACGGCTGTTGATAACAGTCTCTGCTCCGTAGCCGCCGGATATGAGTTCAAGCTTTCTAAGAAGATTTTCCTTGGAAGTCTCAACGCTACTTCTTACTGACTGCTCCAGTATTACACGGTTTTCTTCTGTACTCAGAACGCCAAGGTTAAGAGATGTCTCAACAAGTCCCTCTACGGAAGCGCTCATGGCCTGTACTCCATCAGGCATTACGGCAATGAGTGAGACCACCTTTAAGGAATCTTCTACAGTTATTGCCATCTCTTCGGTTTCAGGAAGGCTTACGATTTCATCGACGGCAGCTGCATCTTCTGCCTTCTTATTCTGAACGCTGATCATGACATCAGGATCCTTGATCTCGAGCTCTCCCTTGAGGTCATTAAGAGTTCCTGCAAGGCTCTTTACAAATGCTGATGCATCTTCTGCTGCTACAACGATGTCTGCTACTGCTGATGCAGGGATTGCGTTATCGGCAACACCACCGTGCATGTCGATAATTGAAAATTTAGATACGTCACTTGCCTCCAAAAGAGTTCTTGCAAGGATCACGTTGGCGTTTCCTCTTCCGCACTTTATCATCTCTCCTGAGTGACCGCCCTTAAGGCCATCAATCGTTACCTTGAGCTTTATACCCTTGAAAGCCTCCCTCTTAACAGGAAGGTATGAGTAGAATCTTGCTCCACCTGCGCAGCTGGTGATGAACTGTCCCTCAACCTCATTGTCGATGTTGATCATCTTTCTGCCCTTAAGACCTGAGAGGTCAATTGCATTAGCGCCTTCCATTCCTGTCTCTTCATTGGTTGTTATAACAACCTCAAGTGGTGGATGAGGAATGGTCTTTGAATCAAGGAGAGCAAGGCAGTATGCAACTGCGATGCCGTCATCTCCTCCAAGACTGGTGCCCTCTGCCCAGACATATTCTCCGTCTGTTGTGACTCTAAGGCCCTCTGTCTTCATATCAATATTTGCTTTGTCATCCTTAACTGCCACCATATCCATGTGACCCTGAAGGATTACAGGTTCTTTATCCTCGTATCCTACGCTGCCGGGAGCCTTGATTATTACGTTAAGCTCTTTATCCTGAATAACTTCAAGATTTCTCTCCTTTGCAAAAGATACGAGATAGTCGCTGATCTTCTGTACGTTATATGAGCCGTGTGGAATGCTGCACAGCTTCTCAAAAAATGTAAATACTTCCTTTGGCTGTAAATTCTCAAGTGCCATAGTATCGCCTCCGTTTAACATTTGATCAAATAAAAAAGGAATCTGAATTTATATCTTCAGACTCCTTAATTTTACTATTAAAAAACTATTTATTCAATAAAAGTTTCCAATAATATTATGCGATCTTCTCTTTTGCAAGCTCTGCAAGTGTCTTGAATCCATCAGGATCGTTAACTGCAAGCTCAGCAAGCATCTTTCTGTTGATGTCAACACCTGCAAGCTTGAGGCCGTGCATCATGTTGCTGTATGAAAGGCCGTTGATTCTTGCTGCAGCGTTGATACGTGTGATCCAAAGAGATCTCATATCTCTCTTCTTCTGCTTACGTCCAGCGAATGCTGAAGTAAGTGCTCTCATAACAGACTGCTTAGCAACTCTGTACTGCTTTGATCTTGCTCCTCTATAGCCCTTAGCGAGCTTAAGTACTCTATTGTGCTTCTTCTTGGCATTTAATGCGCCTTTAACTCTTGCCATCTTTAAATCCTCCTATAAATAATCAAAAATATACCTGACTTAAGTTTCTTCCTGCAAAGATTATGCGTAAGGAAGAATCTGCTTCATTGTCTTTACATTTGTAGCGTCAACAAGTCCGGCATGTCTAAGATTTCTCTTTCTCTTTGTGGACTTCTTTGTTAAGATGTGGCGCTTATACGCTTTGTTTCTCATGAGCTTTCCTGTGCCTGTAACTTTGAATCTCTTGGCAGCTGCTCTCTTTGTCTTCATCTTCAGCATTGCTATTTCCTCCTATACTCTACGCTTAGTTATGATATACGGATTTCTCTGTATTAACCTATATCATATTTATCTTTAACCAAATATTTCTGGCTAATGATCAGTTCTTTTTCTCGGCAAGGAACATGGTCATTGAACGTCCCTCAACCTTAGGCTGCTTCTCTACAACCGCAACATCCGAAAGTGCCTCTGCAAAATCTGTGAGAATGTGAACGCTGGCTCCCATGTGTGCCATCTCACGTCCGCGGAAACGAAGTGTGATCTTAACTCTGTTTCCTTTCTCAAGGAACTTCTTGGCTGCATTAACTTTAGTGTTCAGATCGTTGGTATCAATGTTGGGAGAAAGTCTGATCTCCTTGATCTCAACAGTCTTCTGTTTCTTACGAGCTTCCTTCTCTTTACGAAGCTGCTCATACTTGAACTTACCATAGTCAACTACTCTGCAAACAGGTGGCTTAGCAGTTGGAGCTATCATGACAAGGTCAACACCCTCGTCTTCTGCGATCTTCCTGGCGTCTGCAATAGGCATAACTCCAAGCTGATCTCCCTCAATACCAATTACACGGACCTCTTTAGCTCTGATCTGTTCGTTAATAAATAACTCGCTAATGGCTTTACCCTCCAAAAATGAATAAAAAATGGATACATTCGCAAATGTATCCACTGATGATCAATTACAGAATCCTCGCCCCAGGCTTAGATTTGAAAAGATATTAACCGCTACTGGCCAAGCCGCAGGGTGAGAGTGGATACTCTGCTTTGTTTTCAAACACTGATATAATTTAACATAACCGTCAGGCTATGTCAACACTTTTTTCTTTTTTTCGATTACATTAAACTTCAGCGCACTCTTTGGGCAGGCTTTAACACACTCGCCACACCTGATACATTCCGCGCTGTTTGGGCTCTTTATGGGATTCACATTCATCTTGCAGGTTCTGGAACATGTTCCGCAATTTACACACGCATTTTCGTCAAAAGACATCTTGAGAAGGCTCACCTTCTGGAACAGGGAATAGAATGCTCCGAGAGGACACATATACTTGCAGAAAGGCCTGTAAATAAAGATTGAAGCCAGTATGCAGGCAATAAGTATAGTCAGCTTCCAGTTAAAGAGTGCTCCCAGTGCAGATCTTATGGATTTGTCCAGAAGCACAAGGGGAAGACCTGCTTCCAGCGTTCCTACAGGGCATATATATTTGCAGAAGAACGGATCTCCTGTACCAAGACTTGTCCTGTAAAAGAACGGAAGTGCAAATACAAACAGGAAGAGGAACACATATTTAAGATATCTTAAGGGTCTGTCTACTTTCTCCGGAATTCTGATCTTCGGTGTAGGGATCATGTAGAGAAGCTCCTCTATCAGGCCAAAGAGACAGAGCCATCCGCAGATGAGACGTCCGACCAGTAGTCCTATTGCAGCGAGATAACCAACTACATAAAAGGCAAATTTTCTTTTCCTGCCATCGAAGATGGACTGCATGGCTCCGATGGGGCATGCTCCCAAAGCCCCCGGACAGGAATAGCAGTTCATTCCCGGAATGCAGAAGTTCTTAAGGGGGCCTTTATAGATTGAGGCAGTAAGGAAACCTTTGAAATAGCCATTTGTAAGGATTCCCCAGCCGGCCTGGATGCTTTTTCTTATTATTTTGTGTTTCTTCAAGCCATTATCAGCCAATTCCAATACACTCCATGCATATGCTGGTTGCTTTTTTACCCACGGTACTTGCTTCTCCCCTGCTGATGCCAAATATGCAGGAAACAATGGCAAGTAAGAGGAGGATCAGCGTCACGTAAGTCGGCAGAGTCTTTTTCATAATGACCTCTCTTATTATTCCTGTGAAAGATACATGTTGATAACATCTTCCCATTCAACGCTGGTCTTGCTTCCTATCTCAGCGTTTCCCAGTACATTGCCCTCTGAGTCGAGGAAATATGTTGTCGGAACATACTGGAGCCCTATTTCCATCATGAGCTGCGACGGAGCCACAAGAACAGGGTAGGTAACTCCCGTATCTTCTATAATTGACCTGGCGTCATCTATTATTCTCTCGTCATAGTTCCCGTACATATCGTATACATCACAGGTTAGACCCACAATCTCAAAGCCTTTATCCTTGTACCTTCGCTCAATCTCACCCAAGGCCGGCATCTCTGAAATACATGGTCCGCAGAAGGTTCCCCAGATATTGATCATGGTGAGCTTGTTACCCTTTACGTAATCTGCAAGCGCCACATCATTGAGATCCAGATCTTTGACTGTGTAGTTTACAAGGCCATCCTCGGGAGAAATAATCTCCGTGGTCTGCTCAGTAGCCTGAATCTCCACATTCCGAGTATCTGCCGTCTGCTGATCTATTGATGGCTGTTCGCTCTTTCCGCATCCTGATATTATGCAAAATGAAAGTGTGGCTGCCAATAGCACCACCGCTGCTTTCCTCATATATCCCGTCCTCCATGGTTTTGAATAATTATACCATGTTCCACTGTGGGATTCTATGAGTCACCGGGGAGTCACCGGGGACGTTTCACTTTGACTCATTTTGAGTCAGTGGGGACGTTTCACTTTGACTCATTTTTTACGTCCTCCGGAATCGGATCAGAGGAGCATTTTTCTTCATGAGTTTTTTACCTGTCAATTCGCCAAGAATGTACCATCCTGCCATAAACTATGGCTTGGAAAAAGAGCTTGTGCAAGCTTTTTACCTGTCAATCTACCAAGAAAGTTACTCCCTGCCATAAATTCAGGCTTGGAAAAAGATCTTGTACAAGCTTTTTACCTGTCAATCTACCAAGAAAGTTCCTTCCTGCCATAAATTCAGGCTTGGAAAAAGATCTTATGCCTACTTTTTACCTGTCAATCCACCTAAAAAGCACCTCTCTGCCACAATCCAAAGCAGAGGTTTGGCTAAAGTGTCTACTTGCCTAAATCTGTGGCAAAAGCGTACTCTATCTCCTCAGGGACATGAGAAAAGCTTGCACAAGATGTTTCATCTGGCCTATATTTGTGGCAAATGTGCACTCTATCGCCTCCGGGACATGAGAAAAGCTTGCACAAGACGTTTCATCTGGCCTATATCTGTGGCAAATGTATACTCTATCGCATCCGGGACATGAGAAAAGCTTGCACAAGATGTTTCATCTGGCCTATATTTGTGGCAAATGTGTACTCTATCGCATCCGGGACATGAGAAAAGCTTGCACAAGATGTTTCATCTGGCCTAAATCTGTGGCAAAAGCGTACTCTATTGTCTCCGGGGCATGAGAAAAGCTAGCACAAGAGGCTTCATCCAGCCTATATCTGTGGCAAATGTGCACTCTATCGCATCCGGGACATGAAAACACCGGTTGCGCCTGGATGCATCTTCTATCCAGCCCCTTTTAATCGGCCCGCCTTAGTGACCGATCGTTCACATAGATACCGGAGTCAAGGGACAGTACGCTGGGCGCCGCCCTTTGGCGCTCGGGCAGCCATTGACTCCGGTATATATGTGAACTACAATCTCGTGGCGGCGGGCTGATAAAACAAAAAAGATGTGGCAAAAGCACTCTTTTACCACATCTTCTGCAATTATAAGTCAAAAGAACCGTCCCCCCTGACTCATTGCGCGCAATGAGTCAATCTGAAACGTCCCCAGTGTCTCAAAGTGAGTCAAACTGAAACGTCCCCGGTGACTCACATTAGTATTCTCTTTCAACTTTGTAGGTCTTGTCGTCTACTACGATGGCGTCGACACCCGGAACTGAGCTAAAGAGCATCTCGTCAACGTAGTTGAATTTCTCGGGAGTCTCGCCTATCTTGAGAACTTCGATAAGGGCTCTAACTCTTGGTCCGTGAAGTGGGTTACACTCAGCGATGCAGGAGATCTTGCCCTGTCTTGCGTAGTCAAGGGCCGTCTCGTTGACACCGTCAAAGGATACAACCATGATCTCGCCATTTTGAATGTTGGGGCCGGCTTTTCTTCCGGCGCTCTCGATGGCATCAATGGCGCCGATGGCCATGTTGTCATTCTCGCAGTAGACCACGTTTATGTTATCGAACCTCTTTAGAAGAGCTCCCATAACTTCTCTTCCTCTGTTCTCGGTAAAGTCTCCGCTCACCTCTGCCATGAGGTCCCAGCCGTTGTCTCTTGCTGCGTTTGCAAGGCCCCTGGTTCTGCCTATCTGAGCCGTTGAACCGATGTTACCCTGAATGTTAACTATGTGGAGATCCTCAGGTGCGATTCCCTTGCTCTCGGTATAAGCCTTGATCCAGGCTGCCATCTTTTTTCCCTCAAGCTCAAAGTCGGAACCGACCCAGCAGGAATAGAGATTTTTATCTGCTGTGTTTACTCTTCTGTCAACAAGAATAACGGGAATGCCGGCTTCTCTGGCTTCTCCCAGCACGGTCTCCCAACCGTCCTCCGTAGAAGGTGCAAGAACTATGTAGTCCACCTCCTGCTGGATAAACATCCTGATGGCAGTGATCTGGTTTGCCTGTTTCTGCTGACCGTTTTTGTAGATCAGATTGTAGCCGGCTTCTTCCGTAAAGGCACTTAACATGGAGTCTGTGTTTGCACTTCGCCAGTCCGATTCTGCCCCCAACTGAGAGAAGCCGACGGTAACGAGATCGTCGGCTTTTGGGGTTTCTAATATTTCTTCCGCATTTTCGGAAGGAATGCTACTCCCGCAACCGGCCAGAATAGCCGGTATCAGGAGCAGCAAAGGTATCAGTTTAAAAAATCTTTTCATGTTCCCTTAATTATCCTCAGGCCTTGATAGCTTTCTTTTTCTGAGCCATAACTACGCTCTGGATAAGAAGGAAGATGCAGAGCATTGCTGCAATGGTGATACCTGTCCACCATGCTTCGTCAAGTCCTGCAGAGGCAACGATGTTCTGAATGGTGCTAAGTGAAAGAACACCAAAGAACGTTCCGATAATGTTGCCGACACCACCGGTTAAGAGTGTTCCGCCGATGATGGAGGAAGCAATTGCGTTCATCTCCATACCCATGGCATGGCTTGCAGATCCTGATCCTACATGAAGGAAATATACATATCCTCCGATGCCTGCCAGTGTAGAGCAGATAAGGTGTGACAGGAACTTGGTCCTTCTTACGTTTATACCCATCATTAGAGCGCTCTGCTTGTTTCCGCCAACTGCATAAAAGCTCCTTCCAAGCTTGGTCCATCTGAGCACTACAAATAATAATATCACAAGTACAAGGGCCACAATAACACCAATTTCAATATATGCGGGAACATATATGCCTTTTTTGTTGTAGGAACCAAGGAAAGGTACGTTTACACGTGTGTCCTTAAGGGCTATGAAAGCCTGATTCTCTACATTGAAAGGTGCTGTATTAACTATGGTTGTCATACCTCTTGCAAAAAACATTCCGGCGAGAGATACGATGAACGGCTGAATATCAAGTACAGCAACCAAAAAGCCCTGTACAAGTCCATAAGCAACTCCGATACCGATGGCTATAAGCACTGAAACCAGAAGGCTTGGCGAATCTGTTTTATCCAGATATACTGCGCAGCACATTGATACAAGAGCTACAACACCGCCCACGGAAATATCGATTCCGCCTGAGATCATTACAATACTCATACCACAGGCTGTAATGATAAGTGCCGCATTGGCATTCAAGATGTTAAAGAACATCTGAGGCTTTGAGAATCCGCCTCCCTGAAACAGCACTGCTCCGATATACATCAGGAAGAATATAACAATGGTGATGGTAAGAAGCAGGCTCGTATCATTCATCTTGTTAAAGATACTTACTTTGTTTTTCTCTTTCATATCAAGCCGCCTCCTTTCTTGCAGGATTCAGCTTTTTCACAAGCATCTCCATGTACTCTCTTGCCTTAGGAGCTGAGAATACAACAAGGATGATAACTACAACGGCCTTGTATGCAGCAAGCGCATCGGAAGGAACGTTGAACTTGTAAAGAGTTGTTGTAAGGAACTGGATTACGTATGCTCCAAGGATTGAAGCCCAGATGTTGAACTTACCGCCTGAAAGGGCATTACCTCCAAGGGCAACGGCAAGGATGGCATCCATCTCAATGTCTTTTGCAATAACCGAGTAGTTGATGGTTGAAAGACGACTAACCTTGATGAGAGCTGCTACTGCTACGCAGAGTCCCAAAATTACAAATGAAAGGAACTTGATAAATGTGGGGTTGATACCGTTGAGTCTTGATGAACTCTCGTTGATACCAACTGCCTGTGTGTAAAGACCAAGGTTTGTAAACTTAAGCACAAGAGCGATGATCACGATACAGATCGCTGCTATGAAAACCGTGGTCGGGATCGGTATTCCGGGGATAAATCCGCCGAAGTAAGCAAACTTGGGATCCGGAACGATAGGAAGCTCGTTGTTGTTGATCCATGCTGCAATTGATCTTCCTGCGGTAAACAGGATCAGTGTTGCGATCATGGGCTGAATCTTAAAGATTGAAACCAGCATTCCGTTGAAAGCTCCACAGAGCATTCCTACGATACAAGCCACCAGGAAAGCAACAATGATTGGTGCCTGAATGGTATCAGGTCTTGAATTGCCTCCGCAGAGGACTCTCAGCATTGCTGAACCTGCGATTGCAATGGTTGCACCTACGGAAATATCCTGTCCGCCTGAAGCTGCAGTTACCAGCGTCATACCGATGGCAAGGATTGCAAGCTCTGAGCCGTAGTCCAGAATTGTGATAAGAGCTCCGGACTTAACGATATAGCCTGCGTTGTTAGTTACGTTTTTTATCTCGAAAAATGTCGGGTCGTTTATCAGGTTTACCACCGCCAGAAGAACAAGTGCAAGAAGCGGTATAAACAGCTGATTGGACGCTATCGTCTTTATCACGCCCAAAGCATTTCCTTTTTTATCGTTTGTCATACCTTATTCCCCTCCTGCGATAGTAGCCATGATCTTGTTCTGTGTAAGATCATCACCGGTGAGTTCTCCGACTACTTTTCTATCGCGCATTACTACTAGTCTTGAGCATGTTCTGAGCATCTCGTCAGTCTCAGATGAAATGAAGGTCACGCTCATACCTTCAGATGCAAGCTCCAGCACCAGCTTCTGGATTGCAACCTTGGTTCCTACGTCGATACCTCTTGTAGGCTCGTCGAGGATCAGGTACTCAGGATGCATAAGAAGCCATCTTGCAAGAATAACCTTCTGCTGATTTCCTCCTGAAAGTGCCTTGATTGGCTTATCAGCTGATGGTGTCTTGATGTTGAGCTTCTCTATGAATTCATCTGCAAAGGCATTGGCCTGAGCTTTTGAAAACGGCTTAAAGAATCCTGTCAAAACCTGAAGCGCAAGGATTATGTTCTCCCTTACGGAAAGATCTCCTATTATTCCATCTATCTTTCTGTCTTCAGGCAGGTAAGCTATACCGTTTCTCATGGCATCAATAGGCTTATTTATCTTGACATCCTTGCCATGAACCTTGACCTTACCTCCAAGGATCCTGTCAGCTCCGAAGATTGCTCTTACGCACTCGCTTCGGCCTGAACCCAGAAGTCCTGTAAAGCCGTTTACTTCACCCTTTTTGATAAAGAAATCAAAAGGCTTTATTCCGGCATCGGACTGAAGGTCCTTAGCTTCGAACACGATCTCTCCAGCATCTTTTCCTTTGTATTCATTCGTCTCTCCTTTTATATCTGAAAGATCATCCATTTCTTTACCAAGCATCTTGGCAACAAGCTGAACTCTCGGAAGATCCTTGATCTCATATTCACCTACAAGCTGTCCGTCTCTAAGGACAGTGATCTTGTCACACACCTCATATACCTGGTCAAGGAAGTGTGTTACGAAGATGATTCCTACTCCCATCTCCTTAAGATCTCTCATGAGGCCAAAGAGCTTTTCAACCTCCTGCTCATCAAGAGATGATGTGGGCTCATCCAATATAAGAACTTTACAATCCATATCCACCGCTCTTGCAATCGCTACCATCTGCTGAACTGCGATGGAACAATTGGAGAGCTGCTGAGTTGCCCTGGCCGGAATGTCCAGTGACTGAAGGAGTTTATCCGCATCAGCATTTATCTGCTTCCAGTTTGTAAGAACTCCCTCGCCTCTTCCGATGAACATATTCTCAGCAACAGTGAGATTAGGACAAAGAGTGATTTCCTGATAAACCGTGCTTATTCCAAGATTCTGTGCATCCTGAGGCGAATGGATCGCAACTGCCTTCCCCTCAAGTTCTATATTCCCCGCATCCTTGGGATAAACACCTGTAAGTACTTTTATAAGCGTTGATTTTCCTGCACCGTTTTCCCCCATCAGCGCATGTATCTCTCCCTTGTTAAGGGTGAAATCCACATTCTGAAGCGCACGGACGCCAGGGAATGATTTAACAATGCCACGCATTTTTAGTAATGTGGTTTCATTCATTGGCTGCTCCTCATTTCTTTAAAAAAGACGCAGCAGACAACGCCGCTGCGCCTTTCATTACTAATTCATTAAATTCCGTAGTTGTCTACGTCATCCTGTGTAATTGTTGAAGCATCGAAGCCCTTCTCGTCCATGATGATGGTCTTCTGTGAAAGTGTCTCACCTGCCTCAAGCTTCTTGATGATATCATCGATGTAGCTTGACTGGAAAGGATTGCACTGTCCGTCGTAGTTCCAGTTCTGAGCAAGGAGCTCTTCAAGTGCCCACTTGTTGCAGTCAAATCCCATAACTACTACGTCCTTGCCAACACCGTGAGAGATACCTGCTGCGTCAAGAGCTGCAACAGCGCCCTTAGCCATATCGTCGTTCTCTGCATAGATTACGTTGAAAGGTGTTCCTGCGTCGATAACTGACTGAACGATCTGCTGAGCCTTCTCTGCGTTCCACTCAGCTGTCTGCTGCTTAACGATGTTCCAATTGGACTCTGCAGCAACCTTAGCATCAAGAGCGCCTGATCTTCCCTGCTGAGCAGCTGATCCCATAACACCCTGAATGTGGATTACGTTGTACTCTGAAAGGTTCTGTCCGGCGAGCCAGTCAACAGCTGTCTGTCCCTCTTTAGCCATATCGGAAACGATAGAAGCCTCATAGAGTGAAGGATCAGCATCGATTGTACGGTCGAAAAGGATAACCTTTACGCCTGCTGCCTGTGCATCTTTAAGAACTGAATCCCAGCCTGCTGTATCAGCTGCTGAAAGAAGAAGGTAATCAACTTCGTCCTGGATAAAGTTCTGAGCGTACTGGATCTGCTCGTCGTTCTTTAAGCTGTAAGCAAATGATGCTTCGTAGCCGTTAGCCTCTGTAAATTTAGCCTTAAGGTCAGCGTCGTTAGCTGTACGATAACCTGACTCGTTAGGATCGTTGTTGATGATACCAACTTTGATCTTTCCGCCTGATGCTGCAGGAGCTGAGCCTGAGCTTGCAGGTGCTGCGCCGCCACATGCTACAAGACCTAAGGTCATTGCAGATGCCATAAGAACTGCCAATACTTTCTTCATCATAATTTTTCCTCCTAGAATGGATGTATGTGTAAGGACCATTCCTTACTAACTACAATTCTAGAGAAAAACCATAAAATTCCCATTAAATAAACAAAGAAAAAGAGTTGAATATTTTATTTATTTTTTATTCAGTTTCAATTTTCTACGATTTCGGTTGATTTTTTCGGCAGACGGATCACAACTCTGGTGCCCTTGTCATACTCCGACTCGATACTGATACCGTATTCTTCCCCGTAAAAGAGCTTTATGCGCTCATTTACGTTATACAGTCCGTAAATTTTGACATCCCCGGGATTCTTGCCGGACAGGCCTTCTGTTATCTGAGCAAGGCGCTCGCTATCCATGCCGATTCCGTCATCGGTGACAATGATCCTGTAATCATTATCGCCTTCCTCTCCGGTTATGGTGATCTTACCTCCGCCCCTTCTGTTCTTGATGCCGTGATAAAGAGCATTCTCAACAATGGGCTGAACGGTAATCTTGGGGATTTCATACTCAAAAAGCTCCTCAGGAACCTCAATCTCATAGCTTAAGATATCCTGATACCTTATCTGCTGGATCTCAAGATAACTTCTGGCGTGGGATAATTCCTCACGCACTCTTACAAGCTCTTTTCCCTTATTAAGAGAAGACCTGAAGAACTCGGAAAGAGAGCCGACCATCTTAACAACCTGCTTCTGATTTCCGGCCTCAGCAGACCATACAATGGCATCCAATGTGTTGTACAAAAAGTGAGGATTAATCTGGGCCTGAAGAAGTTCAAACTCAGCCTTACGAAGCTGCTTCTGCTCTCTTGTAACCTGCTCCTCGATGGGGCGTGTGATCCACAGTGGTCCTACGATGGAAACGACGATGATAGCCACTGCGATAAAGGCAAATATGCCCATGGAAACCTTGATGGTATTTAAGTAGAACTGACGGTTCTGGGCCTGCGCGATCTGAATCTGACGGTTCTCGTAGTAGATGTACTCATTGATAGTCTCCTGTAAAAGAGCTGTTACTATCTGAACGTCGTTCTCCCAGATCAGCATGTTTGCCTCATACCGGTCGTCATAATTTAGGTTCTCTGTGATGTTGTCAATGTAGCCCTGAAGGTTGTTGAGATACTTGTCCGCACTCTGAAGCCTCTTTCTGTTATCCGGCGTATCCGTAACATCCTTCAGGCTGTCAACAACTCCGCGGGCATCAGAAAGAAGCTGCGGAATCTTGGAATCCGCAGGGGCAACGTTACCCACTATCAAAAGATATGTCTCATAGTCGAAGTCATTTTTGAAATCCAGGGAAAACTCCGATGCCACCACAACGGAATTGAGCATGTCGTCGTAGCGCACGCTCAGCTTCCAGAGGTTGTAGAAAGCAAAGACCATGAACACGATATTGGGCAAAAGAAGTAGCAGATATGATATTCGGATCTGAGTGGCCAGACGGGATTTATTCCTGGTACGGCCTTCCTTTGCAGAAGTACTCATTCCTCATCCTCCATGCGTCCTTTTCCCCTGTACTGGGTTGTGGTCATGCCCGTAGTCTTTTTGAACAGATAGGAGAAATAATGCGGATCCTTGTAACCCACCATAGCCCCTATCTCGTTGCTCTTTCTTGAAGTGGAAAGAAGCAGCTCTTTTGCCTTATCAAGACGGAAATCCGTGAGGTACTTGATGAAGGTCTGGCCCATCTCCTGCCTGAATACCGCGCTCAAATGATTGGGCGAGAAATTAACGTGTGCAGCCAGCGTATTAAGAGAAAGCTCCTCGTCGCTGTAGTGCTGGTCAATATAAGAAATAACCTCGCCAATGACCTCGCGGTAGTGACTCTGCGAGCTGCGCTTTCTAAGAGCGATGGCCTTTTTGAGGATACCGACAAGGTAATCGTAGGTTGTCTTTTCATCGGAAAGCATGTCTGACTGCGGAACCTGGGCATCCACTTCCTCCTTGGAAATTCCCAGTTCGTTCATGACAAAGTCAGACACCGTGAAATAGATGTCCATGGAAATGTATTGTCTTAGCATGGTTGAGCGAATTGCGTTCTTGCCCATGCCCTTGAAAAACTCATCCAAGAAGAACTCAGTCTCGGACTCATCTCCCATTCTGAGGAACTCCTTAACAAGTCTTCTGTCGATGTGTCTTGGGTCGATCTCCGAGAGGATGACATCGTCTCTCTGGGAGTGAAGTCCTTCTTCCGAGCCGAAGAGGAAGTCGCTTTCGCTTGTCAGGTACTGGTGAGCGTAGGCTCTGTTTGCCCAGGTAAAAGAGCTTGGGATGTCCGAAATTCTACAGGCCACCTGACCTACACCTCCGAAATATCTGATGTGCGGATATGAGGAAAAGAGCTCTTTCATCTGCGCAATGGCGTTGTCGATGTTCTGAGTAATCTCTTCGTCGGAATCACCTTTAAATAGGATTGCCTTGCCATCAAGGTTAAGATCAAATAAAAGGGCCTTGTTGGCTGATACTATATCAACCAGCTTGTCGGATACGCCAACTACGCTACCTGAATACTCATCTGTCCCGTGCTTGATGGAACGGATTCTTAAGATGAGTACATTGTACCTGAGAGCTGTGATGTTCAGCGATAGCTCTTTTGCCCTGTTAAGAAGATATGGAAGATCTTTCTCTCCCGTTACAAGGTTTTCGAAAAACTCATGCTTATCGAGCTCTGTGCGTTCCTTCATGTCTTCTTCGTAGCGCTTTGCGATCTCGCGCTCTTTTGTTTTTTCTTCTATCTTAGCCGCTACTGCATCAATCTCTTTTAACAGATTCTCACCACTAATAGGCTTGGAGAGATAAGAGCAGACGCCGATCTTGATGGCTTCCTTGGCGTACTCAAAATCCTCATAGCCTGTGAGCAGTACTATTTCTATGTTTGGGAAAGCGGCCCTGACCATCTTGCTGAGTGTGAGGCCGTCCATGAATGGCATCTTGATATCCGTGATGAGAATATCAGGCTTTAGAGTCTGGATCATGGAATAAGCAAGCTCCCCATCGCCTGCTTCTCCGCAGAATTCGTAACCGTGGGCCTTCCAGTCCACATTGTTTTTAATCCCCTCGCGGACAACAAACTCGTCCTCCGCCAAAAATACCTTTAACATAACCCCGTATCACCCTTTTTCATTTTTATGGTTTGAAAGCGGCCTGAATATGGTCATCCTGCCGGTCCAACCGATTATTCTCGTAACTATTATCCCAAAGAAAACGCCAACGCTGTCGATGACAATATCGCGCTTACCCGGGCTTCTCCCGGCCACAAAGGACTGGTGATATTCATCAAGACAGGCATATCCTACGCAGAAAATTCCTGCAGAAAATACCAGCCACAATCCCCTGACCCCATATACATAAAGGGGAAATGCAACCGACACTGCCAGGAGAAAATACTCCGTAAAGTGCGCTGTTTTTCTTATATAGAACTGTCCCTTTTCAGACAGCTGCTCGATACGCTCCTCGCTCCAGCCCCTGTCCAGAGTCTCATTGGCAATCGTAAGGACCCTCACCCCCACTTCGTAACTGAGCTGCGAGCTCTGGTCCCCTTCCTGCGCCGAAAAGCTGTATATCACCAGCATCATGATGATGGCAGGCACAAAGGACAGCGGCTTTAAAACAAACCTCAGGGTCTGCTTAATATACATCAAAAAGTACTTCATAATATCTTACTGAAATCCCCGTCTGTTACCAGGATACTCTCCATTCCCATATCGTCGGCAATCTTTATATCACTGCCGATTTCGTTACCTATCATAACACATTTTGCCTTATCGAGGTTGTGTTTATCAAGGAGCATCTGCATGTATTTTGTATCGGGCTTCATGATGAGTTTGTCCGAGGACATAAACAGGTCGTCAAAGTATTCCGCTATGCCCAGCTCAAGGATTTCCTCCCTGGTGAAAGTGCGCTGCGCGTTGGAGAGAAGGAAGATCTTCTTGCCTTTGCGCTTTAGGGATTGCAACATCTTCAGGGTGTCAGGGTAGAGTCTGAAGACATCTCTGGATGTGCGGCGAAAGAAATTGCCAAGTCTTACCAGATGCAACGGAGCTACGGTTTCATCCGCATCTTCAAAGTCGTAGATGGGAAGCGGCACATGCTCTGCCTTTGGTCTTGTCCTATCTTCAGGTTTGTCTGAAAGCAGTCTCTCCCACACCCACTCGATACGGATCTCAGGGTGCTCTGTGCCAAGGCGCTTACCCAGTGCCACACGCTCCTGTCTGTCCATTTTGAAAAAGACCTCTTTGAGTTTTGCAGGAACTGTGAGTATAGCTTTGTTTGATGCTGTTATGTACTGCGAAAGCTCTTTTGCAATATGATCACACACTGCCTCCCAGAGCTTTGGTGCCTGTTCGTCGGTGTGTATATCTATCAGCGTGCCATATAGGTCAAAGATGTAATTATCTGTTATCATTTCTACTCCTTTTCAAATCCACTTACCAGTACCAATGCCAGTACAATCCCTAAGCATATTATCTGATTAGCAGTGATAAGCTTAGTCTCATGCGCCTCTCTGAGAAAATCCAAAAGAATCTTCACAAAGCTATATGCTATTGCAGCATACAGTGAGTTAAAACGATCTTTCAAATACAAGAATAAAGAAATAGCATATATGCTCAAAAACATGATAGCTTCCAATGCCTGAATCGGAAAAACATCTCCTCTTTCCGACCCTATATGAAGTGGCCCGGTATAGCCGATTCCACCACAGCATCCGGCAAATGCGCATCCTATCTTTCCAATACCATACATAAGCGGAAGAGAAAGGACACAAGAGTCAAAAAAGCTTTTCCCATACTGTGGGGTTATTTTGGACATTATAAATACACCAATCAGCATTCCTGCAGCGCCACCGGAGCTTGTCAGTCCATAACCGTTTGCACCGGATAAAACATAAGTTGTCATAAGCGCCAAATAAATGGAAATGACCAGTTCCAGAATTACAGAATAAAAAATAATGTTTGCAGGAACACTCTTTTTCTTAAGAGACAGAGCATATACCCCGAGCCCAAGCACTATAGATAAACCAATCATTGCGGCATACATATATTTACCCCATCTCAAGACATCCGATAAAATTACTCTCGCAGGATCTAAATGAGAGTTCGCACGCTACCAAGAAAAGAATGATACCTGCAACGAGAAGCATTCCCATCACCGGTACTACATAATCAGAATAGGGGCTTTGCAATGTTGCTTCAAACCTGTCTACCAAAAATAAAGTGATATGCCCTAATATCCAGCAGATTAGAGATGTCCAGCATAATATTTTAGTTCTATCGTTGTTTATCATTTTTGTTACCCGAATAAAAACCTTTCATATTCGTGTACAGCCTGCTCAGTGTTAAGCTCTTTGAATATTGCTATCTCCTCCTCTTCTGAGAAGAATTCCCTGACATACACATTAAGATTCAAAGACGGATATAAAGCATATTCCGGAGACTGCTTAACTTTCAGCAAAACTCTTTTGCATATCTCGATGATTCCTTTTACATGATCATCATATGTCTTTTCCCACAGATCATCATCATCCAATGTCCACTGCTTCAAAGCATTGTAATAATCAACAAGCTCTTTTGACAGACCTTCGAACTCTTCGCCTATTGCCCATTCTTCCTCGCAGTATTTGTAATACATGTATTCGGACTCATCCTTCGAAGGCATGCTCTTAAGATTCGAATTCGTATTTAATGCGACACCGATAAACGTGGTAAATTCAGGCCAATAGCTGATAGAGACAGCATAAATATCCTTATTATCGCCATGATTCTTAAGGCTTTTGCAAACCTCATCATACAGATCTTTTTCAAAAGAATCATATGGAAATATCGGCTCTGCTCCGTCTGCGTACGGGCTCTCCTCTTTATCCGGATCAGGCTCTTTTATAATGTCAGGCTTACCCATAATATCTTTTAAATACTCTGCTATTTCTGTTTTGCCATACATTCTGGCATATTCGTAGGCATCACACTCGTCTATGTTTGCAATTGGATATGTTGCTGTAAGGTCGATTCCATTTTCCACCAGGAATTTAGCAACCTCGGTGTGTCCATTATATATTGCTCCGAACAGAGGATTTGCGGAAAAAGAGCTGACATCCAATATTGCACCATGTTCAAATAAATATCTGACGACATTAAGGCGCCCATCAAACGCCGCAACAGTCAAAGGCCCACTTTCGTGATAGCCTCCTATTTTATTTATATCAGCTCCTGCTTCTACCAAAAACCTGACAGACTCTATTGGGCCGGTACTCGCTGCATCAGCTAAAAAAGTACCGAAGATTGTTACCTCATCCAGTATCCCTTCATGCTTATCTATCATTTCTCTGATATGATCCAGATCGGCTGCCTTAATGGCTGCTCGCATCTCCTTGACTATCTCTTTGTCCATTATCCATACCTTTCAGTATTCAAAATTTCTCTTCATCTTTATAACACATAGCAATAGAAAAATGTTGCATAAATAAACTGGCACCACTAAAAAATTTTGGTGGTGCCTCAGACTGCAGACAAAGTTATCGCCGTTTGTAAATATATGCAATTATGTACGCCTCAGTCATGCTATTAATTGAAAATTCAAATACACATGACTCACCAATTTAGTCCAGTCATGCGCAAGAGTGATTTTCATTATAAACATGACAAAAACTCAATAAAAAGTCATGCGAAAAGGTCATTTTCCCTATACACATGACTCCAAAGTCATGTTTTTTCAATGTTTTTCTGTAGGGCATGACTTTTTGTACTTTAAAAGTCATGCGAAAAGATAAAAGTTGCTAATAACATGACTTTTAGACTGTGGAGACCAAAATCTTTCTACATTAGAATCTAATTATGATTATGCCGTAAGGTGCCATGGTCAGGGTGGTGTTCTCAAGTGAGCTCCACTCTTCGCCCGTGTTTAGCTGATATGCGATTCCGTTTGAAGCGATGTCAGCGCCGGATACAGGCATATCTGAAGCTTCAATAGCATCGGTAACAGCTGACAAATCTACTATCTTTGCCTCATCTGATGAATTGATGACAACAAACAATCTCTCAGCATCGTAGTTTCCGCCATCATCTGCCTTGCAGGCTCTGACAAAGGCGCAAATGTCCGCGTCGGAGAGTTCCTTAACAACAAAAGTCTCTCCCCTTGCGATTGCCGGGAAGGTGTTGCGCGCCTTGATGGCTGCCTTAACGTAGTTATAGATAGAAGCAGGATCGTCGTACTGCTCATCTGCTGCCGGATATTTCATCTTAAAGTAGTCCATGGCCTTGGGACCCTTGCACATACCCTCTGCACCGGAGTCTTCAGTCCAGTACATGGGTGCTCTCTTATTCTCATCCTTGCCGGAGCCCTTCATTCCAAGCTCCTCGCCATAGTATATGAACGCATTTCCTGGCATCAGAAGGTTAAGTCCCCAGGAGAGCTTTAGCTTGTCCTCGGAGCCTTTTCCCGTGAAGTAACCTGCACTTCTTGCCATATCATGATTTACAAAGAAAGGTGCATCAATGGCTGTTCCCGGGCCGTTTGCTTCAAGTGCTTTCTGGGTGCTCTCAAGAGCTTCTCCATACCTCGACGCCGGAGCTGTCCCCCTTGCCACACCTGCGATCACGCCCTCACTTCCCGCATAGTCAAAGTCAAAGAAGCTGTCGATTCCGCTGGCATAATACTTGTGATAAGTTGCAGAGTTTGTCCATGCCTCTGCAACGATGTAAGCATCGGGATTTACAGACTTCACCGTATCATTGAGCCATGTCATAAAATCTATATTTGCAGAATCATTTCCCGTGTAGTAGTAGGTCACAGCATCAAGCCTGAAGCCATCTACACCGTGCTCCAGCCAGAAGCTCGTGATATCTGCGATTTCTCTTCTAACAGCATCACTATCAAGATTAAGATCCGGCATTCCCGACCAGAATCTGGCCTCATAATAATACTCCGTTCCCGGAAGAGGCTCATAACCTGCAAGCTGCTCGTTTGCAAAGTTGTAGTAGGACAGCTTTGGGCAGTCTATGTAAAACGAAGCACTGTAATCGCCATTCTCAAATGTAATTCCGGGGTGATCTTTCAAAAACTCCGCTGCATCTTTAAACCAGGGATGCTCAACCGATGAATGGTTATAAACCTGATCGATGATAACCCGGATTCCCCTGTCGTGGCAGGCCTTTATAAGCTCATCAAAGTCCTCCATGGTGCCATACTCCGGATCGATATCCTTATAATCAGTCACATCATATTTATGATATGTGGGCGATGGCGAAATGGGCATGAGCCATATCTCGTTGCAACCAAGGTCCGTATTGGTTTCCGGGTTCCCATCTCCGATATAGTCAAGCTTGTCGATAAGCCCCCTGATATCTCCGACGCCATCCCCGTCGCTGTCGCTAAAGGAATACACAAAGACCTCATAAGTGGTCCTGTACTTATCGTCAATTACATTCACAGGCAGCACATTCGCAGTTCCCTCTGCACTCTGCGCCACACTCTCAGCGCTCTGAACATCTGCCTGTTCCTCGGCGCCTTTCAAACCGATATTTCCGCCCATCATTCCGGCAGCTACAACCGCAGCTGTCATAACTACGGCAATCCCCAGGGATATCACTTTTTTGTTAAAAGACATCTCAAACTCCTCCACTTAACTCTAATTATTCAAAGCATCCTTCCAATATGCGTCAATCTCTTTTATCTCATAACCGGAAAGCCTCACCCCATTATAACAATGCTCGATTGTAAAAAGAGCTTCTGCACCGGTTTTAGTGTCCTCGCTAAATGCCTGGCCTGACCTGAAATTGCCAAGGCTGTAGTAAACAAGCATGTTTCCGCCGTCAGGTCTTTTCACCATATCCACAGGCTGCACCACGTGAGGGTGGGAACCCACCACCACATCGACGCCGCCCTCAGCCATGAGCTGTGCCATATGCTTCTGATAGTCATTAGGCTCCTTCTCATACTCCTGTCCCCAATGGGCAAATACAATGACGAAGTCCGCTTCGTCCTTTGCACTCTTAAGCTCTTCTACAAACTCTTTTTCCTGCTCCTCTCCCTCCGGAAAGTTATTGAGTAGGAAAGAGAAATCATTCTCATTCCCCTGCTCGTTGATACCATAAGTATATCCGAACAGTGCAATATTCATGCCGTTTCTGGTAATTATCTTATAGGCCCTATTGTCTGAATCATAGGCGCTGTGCAGCCCAACGCAGGTAATGTTATTTTGCTGCAAAAAACCTATCGTCACATCTATACCATACAGCCCACGGTCCATGCTGTGGTTGTTTGCACAGGTTGCCACATCAAAACCCGCATCGGCTATGGCTCTTCCGACACCAATAGGAGTCCCGAAGGAGGGGTATCCTCCCACAGCAGATGCCTTGTCAACCAGCATAGTCTCCAGCTGGATCACAGATACATCAGCTTCCTTGATGTCTTTTTCAAAGGGCTTGTACAAAAAGTCGTAATTGCCGCCTGCTACGCTCTCGCCGTAAAGATATATATCCTCATGGATTATATTATCACCAAAGCATGCAAAGCTCACTGTGTTATCCATGTTCTTAAGGCCAAAGGACTGCCACCTCCAAAGGCAGGCTTTGTCGTTAACATCCTCCGTCAGGAGAAAAGCGCTGTTCTTCTCCATGACCTTCATCCTGACAACCACAGGACCAATGTCAGATGCGCACCACTTCTGGGTCACGCTGCCATCTTTATTTATATCATAGATGAAGATGTGCTGGCTGTAGCTCTTTTTATCGGATGTGATCCAGTAAGGTCTTGCCGGGCCGAACCTGCCTCTTTTCCACAAAAGAGCTATCAGCTCCTCATCACCGTCTCCGTCAAGGTCAGTTACAAAGGCGTCCTGAACTTTGTAGCCATCATCAGACTTATAGAGCATTTCTCCATTTGCTGCGGTCAGAGTCAGCTCTTTTCCTGAGAGCAGAAGGCTCTGTCCGTCATTAAGCTCTATTCGCTTCTCCTGCCAGGTAAAACCGCCCGGGATATAATTTAGAGCAAATAAACAGCAAAAGGCCGCCACTGCTCCAACGAGCAGTAGCAGCCACAATATCTTTTTCCGGTTTTTAGCAGATGCCGGCCTCTCCATTATTACCCTACTCTGTAGCTCTGAGTCCACTCAGGCTGGTCCGGTGCAGGCTCTGTTTCAATCCATTCCCAGTTGTCATCGACATATCCGCCCTTTAGGATCTGACGCCACTCAGTGTCGGTCATTCTGTCGGACATAGGTGCTTCAAACTGGTAGAAGCTGTAGACACTTCCGCTTCCAACGTGAAGTTCGCCGTCGATAGGGAATACCACGTACATGGTCTGAGCATAGCCTGTTCCAACTTCAAGGATGCTTCCGTTGGGGTCAGTTGCGATATCAGCAATAACAGGACATGGCACGTTCTCGGGGTAAACCTGCTCCTGCGTATCATCAGGGTTATTTACCTCATTCCAGAAATGCTCGATGTATCCGCCGTAGTTTCTAATCCACTCGTAGTCATCATCTGTCAGGGACTCAGCCTTCAGCTCTTTTTCTGAAATCTCAAGGAGCCTATGGGCGATCTCTGAGAGACGGTTAAGGTTATCCTCATCTCTCTCGCTTAGCATTCCAAGGTTAGCAAGACCTTTCAAGGTGTTATTTGAAAGGAAGATGAATCTGCTGTAGATCTTGGGCTCAGGATCAACATATCCTCTGTCATCCGGTGGAGTGTCGTATCCGCCGCCCATCTCAGCCATTACTGACTTTGAATAGAGGATGGTGTCGTGCTTGAGCTCTGCAAATGAACCTGCAAAGCACTCGAGATTTCTTTTATCCCACTCTGCACTCTGCATGAACATAGGATAGCCCTCGCCCTTGGACTCAAACAGAGGTCTTAAGGTATTGAGCCAGCCAGCGTACAGGCTGTTGTTCCAGATCTTGGGATTTTCGTTGTTAAAGTGCTCTGTGGCAGTGTTCATATTCTTCTCGTAATTCTCAAATTCATATGCACCCTGCTCTTTCAGGATTGCTACAGCCTGATCGGAGCCGAGAGCTGCAGCGGTATCCAGGGTATCGGGCAGATATCTTCTATCGCCGTTTGAGTTTTCTTTTACCGCGCTGAAAATGAGCTTTTGCATGATTGCTGCATCCACAGTAAATCTCTGGCCCATGAAACGGAAGGATGGGATCACGGGATCATCACCTTCCATGACGGGAACGGAATTCACTGCCGGAGGATTAAGCTCTTTTGCTGCCAAAAAGACCTTTGCAAAGGCCGTATCGTCCGATGAAAGGGTCGCAGCATCAGGCACTGAGCCGTAGCACTGCTCGATCACAGCGCAGAACTGGTCGTATCCGGGATCGTCTGACGCGCCGGCGAAGAAGGATGTAACTGAATAAATGCTCTTCCAGGCTTCATCATCGCTTGCAAGGGCGCTGCTTATAAGGCATGCGCTTCTGACCATATCCTCGTCATCAAGCGCCATAGGAATGCGACCGTACCACATCATAGCCTTAAAGTATTTCTCAAGCTGCTCATCGCCTTCGTAGTAGCCTCTTGGCTTGTACTGGGTATAGTCCTCCTTAAGGCCAGAAACAACGCAGTCATCAATAGCCTCGGCGCCATTTATCTTGTCGATCTCAGCTTTGACTGCGGCTGCGAAATCAGCATCATCTACAGGAGCAGCTACAGTCTCATCCTGAAGGTATGCTCCTACGTAAAAGAGCTCTAAGTTCCTAAGGGCTGCGCTCTCCCACTTTGTGCCCTTTAGGGCATTGTACTGCTCTGTACTCTTTGAAAGCATCTGGGCGCTGAGCTCTTTGAGCTTGTCAGCAAGATAGTCTTTCTCCGTGTTCTTCATCAGATGTGCAAAGTACAGGTGATAAGTGTGCATCAGAGAATCTACAGTTACAAAGTTTGGGAAAAAGAAATAACGATTGTCCTCATAAATCTCGTAGAATTCATCAGCTTCGCTCTGATTTTTTATGGCAAAGCCGTTCTTTACAAGCGCATCCCTAAGGAGCGTCGGATCATTCCACTCAGATTTGTACTGAGGTTCAAACAGATATGCATAGTCCGGATGATAAGTTACATTTGAAAAATCCGGTGCGATTGTATATGGCTCCACGCTTGGAACCAGAGCCTCATCGTAATATATCTCCTCCTCATCTCCAAGAAGGGATGGGAGTTTGCCGATTGCTACAGTGCTTGAAGCATCGCTCTGCTGGGTATCAGCAGATGTATCAGCCTGTGCTGCGCCGTCCGCATCCTCACTTGCTTCCTGCGCCGTCTGATCCTGCCCCCCGGACTGCTCATTAGTGCTGTTTCCTGCTGCTCCGCATGCAGTGCACAGCATGGTCATAGATAATAGCATCGAAAGTACACGTCTTTTCATAATACACTTTCCTCCTCTACCACATTATAACCAAATATGCACACCAGGTAAAATCCATGAGTCACTGGGGACGTTTCACTTTGACTCATTTTGAGTCACTGGGGACGTTTCACTTTGTCTCACTTTGAGTCATTGGGGACGGTTCTCTTTGACTCCTTACATTTTGGTTTAGCACGCCATCCTTGACACCCATAAATCAGAATGCTGGCTTTTCATCACCGACGGCGATAGACTCATGAGCAGCTGATTAGCATCACCATCGGCTTTCTCAGCTTAGCATTCTGATTTATGCGTATCAAGGACAAGCCCTGCCACGGCAGGGTGGCTGGTTTATTACCTCAGGCTCCAGATCTTTGAGCAGCTGATGCGCAGAGCTGAGAGTCATCGGAGCAAACGTTGAGTCAATGGGGGGACGGTTCTCTTCCAACATATCTTCACATTTTCTATACCCATCAGGCACTTTTTCGGCTATATATAGAAAGATTTTGCCTCCAAAGTTTTTGGGTGCCAAATTTTCTACGCCCACAGCCAAGTTTTTGTCATATATATAGAAAATTTAAAATCAGGTCTCACCAATTTCTACGCCCACACCTCACTTTTGTGCATATATATAGAAAAATAGCTCAATCATCCTTTTCAACACGAATTTTTTCTATACCCATCAGGCACTTTTTCTCATATATGTAGAAAATTAGATGAATAAAATTTCTTCAGCATCACAACCAGCAGACCACAGATTCTTTGTGATGCATTCCTCGACAATTCAAGACAATCGCCATAGTCTCTGCATAACCCGTGCCCACTTTATCGGCCCGCCTTAGTGACCGACCGCTCATATAAATACCGGAGTCAAGGGACAGTACGCTGGGCGCCGCCCTTTGGCGCCCGGGCAGCCCTTGGGTCCGGTATTTATGTGAGCTACAATCCCATGGCGGCGGGCCTATAT